>JBGARE010000015.1:0-190159 GCA_044230415.1 Kofleriaceae bacterium | reverse complement strand
TCTCCCGCTCGTGCGCGAAGCAGTGCGCAGCGGGCACCACGTGTCGGGTCTCGACTCCGACCCTGCGGTCGTCGCAGGGCTGGCGTCCGGTCGCTCCCACGTCGACGACGTGAGCGACGCGGACGTCGCCGCGATGCTCGCCGGCCGCTTCGTCCCGAGCGTCGACCCCGCGGTCCTCGACGTCGCCGACGTCGTCGTCATCTGCGTGCCGACCCCGCTCGACCTGCACGGCTCGCCCGACCTCAGCTCCGTCCTGGCCGCGGGCCGCACCGCGACGCTGTCCGCGTTGTTCGGCGTCGCGCGCAGCGCGGTCACCGGATCCATTCGCGTCGATGGGCGCGAGATTCGCGTCTCGAGCCCGCGTGACGCGATCGCAGCGGGCATCGCCTACGTACCCGAGGACCGCAAAGGCGCCGGCCTCGTGCTCGAGGCGAGCGTCGCGGACAACCTCGTCCTCGCCTCGCTCGACTCGCTGTCGTCGATCGGCCTCGTCGATGGCCCGCGCGCCGAGCAACGCGCGCGCGCCCGCGTCGCCGACATGGCGATCAAGGTGCCATCGATCGATGCCGACGTCTCGACGCTCTCGGGCGGCAACCAGCAGAAGATCGTCATCGGCAAGTGGCTCGAGCGCGCGCCCCGCGTGCTCCTCCTCGACGAGCCAACCCGCGGCGTCGACGTCGGCGCGAAGGCCGAGATCTATCGCCTGATCGAAGCGCTCACCGCCCAGGGTCACGCGGTTGTCATCGCGTCGTCGGACTTGCCCGAGGTGCTCCGCCTCGCCGATCGCGTCCTCGTCTTGCGCGAGGGCCGCCTCGCCGGCGAGCTCGTCGGCGACGACGTCACGCAGCTCGCGATCATGCAGCTCGCCGTCGGCGATCGCACCGAGACCGAGGCCGAGGCCTCGCGCGTTTCCGCGGAAACGTCTTCCGATGCCCGCACCGCATCCGATGCCCGCACCGCATCCGATGCCCGCACCGCATCCGATGCCCGCACCGCATCCGATGCCCGCACCACATCCGATGCCCGCACCGCATCCGATGCCCGCACCGCATCCGATGCCCGCACCGCATCCGATATCGGCGAAATCAACCCGCGCGCCGAAGCCTCCTCCGCGATTCCGGTCCACGTCGTTGCCCAGCGCACCGCGCCGTACGCGACGCGGCTCGACGAGACACCCCTTCCCTCTCTGCCCACCGATACCCGCGAAAGGCCGACGCCGTGACCCTCGAACGCATTCTCCCGAAGGCCGCGTCGTCGGCGCCCGCGCGCAAGACCGATCGCAACGCGTGGGCGATGGCCGGCGTGCTCGTCGCGATGTGGGCCGTCCTCGCGATCCTGCCCGCCACCCGGAACGTGTTCCTCACCCAGGGCAACATCTCCACGCTGCTCACGCAGAGCGCCGTGCTGCTCGTCGTCAGCGTCGGCATGACCATGGTCATCCTGATCCGCGGCATCGATCTCTCGGTCGGCGCGGGTGTCGCGCTGACCGGCGTGATCGCCGCGCTCGCGCAGATCAAATTCGGACTTCCCGCGCCCGTCGCGATCGCGATGGCGCTCGCCGCCGGAGCCGCGATCGGCGCGTTCCATGGCTTCTGGGTCGGCTGGCTGGGGATTCCCGCGTTCGTCGTGACGCTCGCCGGGTTCAAGGCGTATCGCGGCGGCGCGTTGGTGCTGAGCGATGCGAAGGGCCTCGCGCCGATGCACGAGGACTTCCAGCTACTCGCGAGCCACGTGCCGCAGATGGCGACGTGGGTGCTCGTGATCGGCGCGCTGCTCGTCGGGATCGCGATGGTCGTGCGCGATGCGCAGCGCCGGAAGACGATGGGCGTCGGCGAGATGTCGGCGAAGATCCTCGCGACGAAGATCGCGGGGCAGGTGTTGCTCGCGGGGCTGTTGCTCGGCGTGTTCGGTAGCCGAGGTGTGCCGGTGAGCGTGCTCGTCGCGGCGGCCGTCGCGCTGTGGGGCGTGTTCGTCACCAAGCGCACGCGGTTCGGTCGTCACCTGTATGCGATCGGCGGCAACCCCGAGGCAGCGCGCCTCTCCGGCATCGACGTCAGGCGGACCACGATGGGCGTCTACGTCATCGTCGGCGTGCTGACCGCGATCGCGGGCGTGTTGCTCGCCGCGCGCGTGAACGGCGTGACGCCCGGAAGTCAGGGCTCGCTGCTGGAGCTCGATGCGGTGACCGCCGTGGTGATCGGCGGGACGTCGTTGGCGGGTGGGCGCGGCAGCGTGGTGGGGACCGTGCTCGGAACGCTCGTGTTCGCGACGCTCGCGAACGGCATGAACCATTTGCGTATCGATTCCAACTGGCAGCTGATCTGCACGGGCGCGATTCTGCTCGTCGCCGTGCTGATCGATGTTCTCTCGAAAGGCAGGCGCTCGTGATTCGCACCTCTGTAGTTGTTCTCGCTTCGTTGCTCGCTGCCGCCGGATGCAAGGCCAAGGAAGGCCCGCAAGTCGCGTTCTTGCTCTCGACGCTGCAAGAGGAGCGGTACCAGAAGGACCTGAAGTACTTCGAGGAGCGCGCGAAGGAGCTCGGCATCGCGACGGTCACGCTCGCCGCGGACAACGACAACGCGAAGCAGATCGCGCAAGTCGAGGACGTACTGGCGCAGGGCGCGAAGGTGCTCGTGATCCAGCCGACCGACTCGCAGGCGGCGAGCGCGTACGTGAAGCTCGCGCACGAGAAGGGCGCGAAGGTCATCGCGTACGACCGCGCGATCGTCTCGCCGGATCTCGACTACTACGTGTCGCACGACAGCTATCGCGTCGGCGTGCTGCAGGCCGAGGCCGCGCTCGCGGCGACGGGTGGCAAGGGCAAGTACGTGCTGCTCTCGGGGCAGGCCGGTCACTCGGTCGCGAGCGAGATCACGCGCGGCTACGAGCACACGCTGGCGCCGTACATCGCCCGCGGTGATGTCGAGATCGTGATGAAGCAAAACCACAGCGCGTGGTCGCCCGAGCAGGCGCTGCGCACCGTCGAGGACGCGCTCACGCGCAGCGGCGGCAAGATCGACGCGATCCTCGCGAACAACTCGGGCATGGCGCGCGGCGCGGTGCAGGCCGTGCAAGCCGCGGGGTTGACCAAGGTGTTCATCGCCGGCGCGGATGCCGACGCGGCGAACGTGAACTTCGTGTGCCAGGGCACGCAGACGATCGAGGTGCTCAAGGACATCGCGCCGCTCGCGCGTACCGCGGCCGACGTCGCGAAGCAGCTGCTCACGGGTGATGCGGCCAAAGGCTCGGCCACGATCGCGATGGGCGGCCGCGATGTCCCCGTCGCCGCCGTTCGCGTCGAGGTCGTCACGCCCGACACCGTGAAGGCGCTGCTCGTCGACACGGGGTTCCTCGCCGCGAGCGAGCTGCCCGGCTGCGCGAGCAAGATCGCGCAGGCGAAGTGATGCGCGCGCTGTTCGCACTGCTGCTCGTCCCCGCGATCGCCGCGGCGGACGACGTCGTGCCTGCAACCGACGCGGGCATGGCCCCGACGACCGCGGCCCCCGCGCCCGCCGATCCCGCGCCGAAAGCCGACCCCGCGAAGCCGAAGCAGGCAGCCGCGATCACGCCGATCTCGTCGGACGATTCGGTCGCCGTCTCGAAGACGGATCCGAACGCACCGAAGACCGCCCTCGCGGTCGGCGACGTTCGCTTCGAGTTGCACGGCTACGCGCGCATGCCGCTCGCGACGCAGGGCACGCCGCGCGAGCCGTTCCTCGTCGACAACGACTACTACCTGTCCGGCTTCGCGTACACGCGCCTCTACGAGCCCGATTGGAGCGAGCTGTTCTTCAGCGCGCGCCGCGGCAACTACAAGGCCGAGTTCGGTCTGTTCGCGTCGCTGTACTCGGACTACGCGTCCGCGCGCCTCGAGAACCAGCTCGGCATCGCGCAGGCCTCGGTCACCGCCGAGAAGTTCCTCGACGTCGAGCCGCTCAGCGTACAGCTCGGCGTGTTCTGGGATCGCTTCGGCTACATCGAGCCGTACGACACGTACCTGTTCGGTCGCACGCATCAAGGCGGCGTCAAAGTCGCGTACGCCCTCCCCGGCGGCGGCACCGTGCAAGCGGGCGTCGGCATCCACCAAGCCGAGCTGCAGCAGAACCTCGGCATGACGCCGGTCGCGCACCTCGCGGCCAGCTACCCCGTGCTCCCCGAGCTCAAGCTCGGCGCATATCTACTTCGCACGTGGACGCGCGATCGCCGTCAGCTCTCGCCGATCCAGGACGGCACCATGTACGTCGCCGGCACCGACGCGAAGTACGCGCTGCCGAACAACCACGGCCACATCTACGGCGCGTTCAGCTTCATGAACATGGACAAGGTGCTCTACCTCGCGCCCGCGCTCGAGGTGATGCACTCCACCGGTGGCCGCGGCCTCACCGAGAACTTCCTCGGCACCGACGCGTCCGAGGACGGTAGCGGCAAGATGTACACGCTCGCCGTCGACGCACCGATCGCGATCACCGACACGATCGGCGTGCGCGCATTCGGCATGGCCACGTGGGTTCGCTCGCCGCAGGTCGACGAGATGGATCCATCGATCAATCGCGATCGCCGTCTGTATCTCAAGTGGGGCGTCGAGCCGAGCTACGCGCTGCACCCGCGCTTGCGTGTATCGGCGCGCTTCGATCGCGTCGTCCTCGACATGTACGACTCCGAGAACAGCTTCCGCGTGCTCTCGCCGCGCGTGACGTTCCCGCTCGACACGTGGGGCGAGATCTTCGTCATGTACTCGCACTACTGGTACGGCGACAAGATCACGCTGCGACCGGGCCAGGTCCCACTCGAGACGATGCCGGACTCGAACGTGATCAAGCTGCAGGCACAAGTTCGCTGGTAGTCACTAGGGAGCTGGCGGTACCCGAACGGGTACTACACGCCGGTCGAATCGACCGATAGGGTCGATTCGATGCATCCGGGTGGTCGGGCGTGACGGAGCTCTCGTGTTCGCCGTTCAAGAAGGATGTGAACGTCCGAGCACTGCCAACGTTTGCCGCCGCGCTTCAGGATGCGACGGACTTCGTGACGGTCGGCTCGCTCGCGTGTGACCACAACCGTCAGCTGTTCGGAATGCAGCAGACCGCGGTCGTCCTGTTCAGGGCCGACGGTGGCCCTGCGATTTCGGTCGACGACATCCCGAAGATCACGGACGAGCATCGCTTGCGCTACTTCGCGTCGAGCTGGCACGCGCTCGAACCGCATATCGGCCAGCTCCGCGCGAGTCACCTCCCGATCACCGACGACCACGTCACCGCGGAGATCACGCAGGTTGCGATCCGCGAGGGCTACACCGGCGATCCGTTGTGCATGCTCGTTCTGCCGCTCCTCGAACCGGCAGGCGTGATCGGAATGATCGTGTGCGGGTCGTGGCGCGAGCACACGGAAGCGCTGCGTGTCGCGCTCATGCTCGTCGCGCATCACGCATCGGTGCGCCTCGCGCAGCTCGGCATCCGTCGCACGCACGAGCCGTCGCTGTCATCGCTGCTCACCGCACGTCAGCTCGAAGTCGCGCGGCTCGCTGGACGCGGCCGCACCAACGCCGGGATCGGCGACGCCCTGGACATGTCGGAGAACACCGTGAAGAAGCACCTGAAGGACATCTTCGAACGCCTCGAGGTCACGACGCGTGCAGAGCTCGCTGCGATCCTGCACGGCGCGGCTCCACGCGAGGACGTCCCGATCGGAATCACCCGTCGCGGTCACCTGACCATCACGAGGGCGCGGTGAGCGAGCTGATGCTCGCGCTGTTCCTCGCGATCGTCGCGGAGTCGACGGCGCGGCGCCTCGTCCAGCATGGCGCCGACACTCCCACTGCCGTGCATCTCCGGCGTCGACGCGGGAGGCGACCGTGTTGATCGTTCCCAGCCGCTCGGGTCGGCTCGGAAATCGGCTGCAGCTCTCCGCGTACGCGGCCGCCGTCGCGCTCGAGTGCGGCCAGACCGCGTCGCTTCTGTGCCTCGGTGCGTACCGCTCGCTGTTCGCGGGCTCGCATGCCGATGTGCTGTGTCGCTTGCCGGTGCAACGTCCATCGTGGCGAACGCAACTCGCGCGGTGGAGCCTCGCGATCATCGCGCGGTTCTTGCCGAGCCTCTCGGCGAAGCGCTACCCCGGGCGCGTGCTCGAAGAGCCCGCGGCGATCGCCCGGATCGCGAAGGCGCAGAACCTCGTCTTGCGTGGCTACTACTTCTACGCGCCCGAGCTGCTGCGCAAGCACGCGGCGACGATCCGTCGCTACTTCCAGCTCGCCCCGCCGTATGCGGGCCGCGTCGCGGAGTTCCTCGCGCTGACGCGCTCGCGTGCCGATCGCATCGTCGGCGTGCACGTTCGCCAGGGCGACTACGCGACCTATCGAGGAGGCGAGCACTTCTTCTCGCTCGACCAGTACGCGCGCGTGATGCAGCAGGTCCGCGAGCAGCTCGCACCGCAGCGCGTGCACTTCGTGGTGTGCTCGGATGGCCTCGTTCCCGACGCCGCGTTCGACGGACTCTCCTGGGAGCTCGGCCCGGGCAGCGCCGTGGAGGATCTCTACGCGCTCGCGGGCTGTGACTACGTCATCGGCCCGTGCAGCACGTTCAACCGCTGGAGCGCGTTCGTCGGCAACGTGCCGCGCTACGAGATCCGCGATGCCGCGCGTAGGGTCACGCTCGCCGACTTCGCGCCGCCCGCGGATCTGACCGTTCCCGAGTAACGCCACTCGTTGCCACGAGCGCTTTCGCGAGCGAGCGCTAGGTTGGGTCGATGCGCGCACTGGCGGTCTTCGCCGTTCTCGCCGTCCTCGCGGTTGGTCGCGCCGACGCGGACCTCAATCCGTGGTCCGTCGATGTCGGCTATCGCGGCGTCGGCTCGTTCGCCACCGCCGGTCACGACGCACCCTCGACGTACGCGCAGGCGCTCGTGTCGCGCATCGAGAACACGACCGGCCGCTGGTTCGTCGGTGCCGTCCTCGCGTTTCCGTTGCCCGGCGCCGTGGGGCAATCGGAGTGCTCGATCGCCGGCGGGATCCATCACGTGCTGCGCCAGGGGCTGTGCTCGCGCGGTGACTCGACGCAGCTGTTCTGCGGGAATTCGCTGGTCATGGACTACGCGCTCGAAGCGGGGGTCGCGTCGCTGCTCGATCTCGGCGCGGCGATGCACGACACGGATCTCGAGTACTACGGTCCCGTGATCCGTCCTCGCGTCACCGCGCGCATGCTGTGGCCCACGCGAGGCGGCAATCAAGTCGGCCTCGTCGCGACCGCGGGGCTCGCGTCGGTGTTCGGCATCACGGGCATCCAGTCGATGACCGACGAGCCCGGGCACACGACGTTCCGCCTCGAGCCATCGCTCGAGGTGTCGGGCGTGATCCGCTTCTAGCGCTTTCGCGGGCGTGGTCGCGGCCGCAAACCGTCGAGCAAGGCGGCGATCGTTCGCTCGCGCACCGCGCCCGTGGACACCTCGGCGGCACGCGACGTCGCCGCGATGAACCCCATCATCTCGTCGACGCCGATATCGTCGCGCACCGCGCCTTCCGTTTGCGCGCGCGTCAGCAGCGCGGTGAGAGCCTCGCGCAGACCGCCGCCCCACGCGCGTTTGCGCAGATCCATGCCGCCACCGGCGAGCGTCTCGGCGACGGCGCGCTTCGTCGACGAATTCATCGCGAGGTACTGGATCACGTCGAACAGCGCCGCGCCTGCATCGCGCTCCTCTCCGCGCGAACGCACGTAATCGCCGAGCTTGCCGAGCATGCGTTCGAACACCGCTTCGAGCAGCGTCTGCTTCGTCGGGAAATGCCGGAACACGGTGCCGGCTCCCACACCGGCGCGCTCGGCGATCACCTCCGTCGATGCCCCGGTGCCCTGCTCCGCGAATACGGCGATCGCCGCATCGAGCACTCGCTCGCGATTCTCCGTCGCATCGCGCCGGGTCACGGCGATCCCCGATTGACAACCGGAGTGACCACTCCGTATACAAGTGGAGTCACGACTCCGATTCTAGCCGAGGAGGACCCCTCATGACCGCTGCGACCATCGTCTTCGAACGCGCTCTCGCTGCACTCGTCGCCGACGACGCCGATGCCTACGCCGCCTGCTTCGCCGAGGACGGTGTGCTCGAGTGGCCGTTCGCCTCGGGCGATTTTCCCCGCCGCGTGAGCGGTCGCGTCGAGATCGCCGCGCACGTGGGACAGAACCTCGCGCGTTCTCGCGCCGCCGGGCGGCGGTTGACCGGCCCGTACGACGTGCGCATGCACACGGATGGCGAGCGGTGCGCGGTCGCGGAGCTCGCGGTGGAGACCGCGCCCGGCTCTCCGCGCTTGCCGTACGTGCATGTCTACGAGGTCGACGACGCTGGCCTGATCACGACACTACGTGATTACGCGAGCAGCGCGGCGATGCAGCTCGCCGAGACCGCGCGGATGACGGAGAAGACACGCGCGCTGTACGCGACGCTCGACTCGCGCGACTGGTCCCAGATCGCCCCACTGCTCGCGCCCGGGTTCACGATTCGCCACGGTGGCGGCCCACCGCTCGACGCCGAGGCGTGGCGTGCCGCGATCGGCGGGTTCCATGCGGCGTTTCCCGACGGACATCACGTACTCGACGAGATCCACGTCGCGGGTGATCGCGTGGTGACGCGCGCTCGCTACGTCGGCACGCATCGCGGCCCGTTCCGCGGTGTGCCTGCGACGAATCAGCGCGTCGAGATCGTGGTCGTGCACATCGATCGCTTTCATGACGGACTGTTGCTGGAGCATTTCGGCATGTCCGATGCGAGCGCGTTTCCGCGCGCATCGTGATCGGGAATACGCGCCGGGCAACCATCGGTCGGTCTTGGGTGACCAATCGAAAGGAGTACGTGATGCGCACCATTCTCTTTGCCATCGTCGCGGCGTCTGCGTCTGTTGCAGTCGCCGCTCCCGACGCTACGAAACCCTCCGATCCCGACGACGACGTCAGCGTCACCGTGACCGCCGGCCGCGGGCGCCTCGGCTTTGCCGCGATCCAGATCAGCCCCGAGCTGCGCACGTATCTCGGCGCACCGAGCGATCGCGGCGTGCTGGTCGACAGCGTCCGCCCCGACAGCCCGGCCGCGCGCGCCGGCGTACGCGTGGGCGATGTCGTCCTCGCGGTCGACGGCGCGAACGCGAAGTCCGCGATGACGATCCTCGACGCGCTCGGCGACAACAAGAAAGGCGATCGCATCGCCATCGACGTGCTGCGCGGCAAGTCGCGCGTCACGTTGCACGCCACCCTCGTCGACGATCCGGGCCCTGACGTCCGCGCATTCGGTCGCTTCCAGAAGGGCCAGATGCCCGACATGGACACGATGTTCCCCGGCATGCGCGCGATGCCCGGCTTCGGCGATCAGGACCTGAAGGACACGCTCGAGGACATGAAGAAGCGCCTCGAGGAGCTCGAGCACCGGATGGACACCAAGCGCACCTGATCACTCGCGACGCGCACCGAACCGCGCGACGTGCACCCGTTCGCGTCACCCGCCGCAGAACTAACCACTCGTTGCCGCGTTCTGCGCGCGGTGTTCCCCACGCACCTCGCTACCGTGTCGCCATGCGGATGGCATGCCTCCTCGTTCTCGTCGCGACGACGCGTATCGCGAGCGCCGATACGCCGTGGGCCGTGGATCTCGGACTTCGCGGCACCGGCTCGATCGCCGTCGACGATGCACCGATGTCGCGCTCCGGCGCCGCGCCGTCCATCGTCGCCCGCATCCAGCGCACGCTCGGTCCGGTGTTCGTCGGCGCGAACCTCGCCGCCGGTCTCCCCGCCTATGTCGGCGAGCACGAAGCATCGCTCTCCGCGGGCCTCGCGCACACCGTTCGCGACGGCCGGTGCATCCGCGATCTCGACGACGACAGCGAGCAATGCGACGCGCGCCTGGTCGTCATGGGCGGCGTGGATGCCGGCGTCGCGCTGTTCTTCTACGACGCACCACCCGAGCTGTCCGCGAGCTCCGACGCGGTGTTCTATTGGGGACCGCTCGCGCGAGCGCGCGCCGCGTTCCGCGCCACGTGGCCCACGCCGAACGGCCAGCAGCTCGGTGTCACGATCGGCGTCGGCGTTGCCGCGGTGTCCGCGCGGTACATGACCACGGCCACGGGCACCGGGGTCCGCATCGAGCCTAGCGTCGACATCGCTGGGGTGATCGGGTTCTAGCGATCTGTTGGGAACGACGACTGCGGTGCTCTAGTCGTTGCACGAACTGTGAGCCGCGCGACACGCCGATCATTGGCATCCCGAATCGACGGTGCTCGGCTCCTCGTCGGAAGGAATCGAGGTCGGAGGCCGGACCATCGCCGCGTGATGCGCGCCGGCGGCAGCGTGGAGATCACGAAGTTCGACGGCACGGACTACTCCATTCCGCAGGGTGCCTTCACCTGGACCGCCGACGATTCGTTCGTCGCGCAGTCCATCACCTTCGCCGCGAAGCACGGCACCACGACCTTCCCGACCGTCAGCGGATCGACGACCGCGCCGGCGCTCGGCTCGTCGACCCTCGTGTTCTTCGGAACGAACAACGCGACGATGACGCTCGACTACATCGCGATCATCGCGACGCTGTAGCTACGCGTCGGCGGAGGCGTCGGTGTCGGCGGGCGCAACTTCGTCGGTGTTCGGGCGCGCCACGATCTCGACGCTGCGCAGGTGCGCCGGTGCATTCGCGCGCTCCTCGGCGGTCATCATCGCGACCTCGAGCTGGCCGAGACGCTCGACCTCGGACAGCGCGTTGAACCCGCCGATGAAGTGACCGCGCAGGTAGACGTACGGCACGGTGTTCTGCTTGGTCTCCATCGACAAGCCGAGCGCCTTCGACTCGTGCTCGGGCTCTTCGAGATCGACGAAGTCGTAGTCGACCTTGTTGCGCTCGAGCAGCGTGATCGCGCGTCCGGACCACGGACAGCTCTTCTTGCCGAAGATCTGCGCCTTGATGCTCGGATCGCCGAAGCCCTTGCTGCCGTCCTTCTTGACCGTCGTACCGACGGCGGCGGCCTTCGCCACCTTCTCGGCGTGCTGTTGCGCCTTCGCTTCGCCCTCGGCCTTCGACACGAAGCTCTTGCCCATCAGGCCGGCGAGCCGCTTGCGAGCCGCGACGTAGCGCGGGTCCGTGGCGACCTTGTCCTGCAGGAAGTCGCGGATCTCGCCACCGATCTCGTCGGCGCGGTTGAGCGCGGCGAACAGCTTCGTGGTCGCCGCCTTCGTCAGCTTCTTCGCGGTGCTTTCGGTCATGGTTTCTCCGTTCATCCGAATACCTTCTTCTTTAGCTCGCCGGTCGAGATCAAGTTCGACAGCTCGGCCCGGCCGCCGATCGCGTCGCCGGCGATAAACACCACCGGCAAGCGATAGCCCTTGCTGTCGCGACGCACGGCGACTTGCGCCGCCGGGTCCTCCTGAATGTTGGAGACCTTGTACGGAATCTTCTCGGCCTCGAGCATGTCGGTCAGCTTCGTCGCGTCGCGGCGCGTCTTGTCCATGTGATAGACGATCACGGGTGCGACGCTGCCACTCGTCGCAGGCACGACGGTCTTCGATCCGCTCGTGACCGTGGCGCTCCCGACCTTGCTCGCGAACGCGCGGCGGTCTTCGAGCTCGTTCTCGTCGGCGAGCGGGCGGCCCAAGGCTTCGTTGGCTTTGCGTGCGAGCTCGCCGGCCTTGCCCGGGAGCTTGTCCATCGCGGCGTGCGCTTTCGCTCGGAGTCGGTCGGTGAGGCTCACGAGGCACCTCATACCAAGATCTTCGTGCTTGTGAAATGCGCGTCGCGCTACCCTCGACGAATGCCGCTCTCCTTGCTCGCAAACGTCGCGCTCGTCGGACTCGGCGCGCCACCCGCCGACAGCTCCACGCTGGTACGCCTCGAGGTCGCGGTGGAGTCCGCCGTCACCAACGTCTCGAGCGCGTCGCTGTGGAACCCGCGCGGCGAGGCCGTGCTGGTCGACGAGGGCGACGCGGTGTCCCGCGGCGTCGAAGGCCGCGTGCTGTTCGGCACGTCTCGCGTCTACATCGGCCTCGAGCTCGGCGTCTCGCACGTCACGCGCGGTCCGGCGCTGCGCGATGGAACCTCGACGATCGCGCGCACCACGACGCCACCATCGGGCACGGTCGCCGAGTCGTCCGGCTCGAGCGTGACGCTCGCCGCGCCGATCGGCGTCCAGGCGCGCGCAGGACGTGCGCTCGTCGGCGTCGAAGCGCTCGTCGGGTGGCGACGGATGTCGCTCGAAGCGCGCGAGGATGGCGCCACCGTCGACGGCTTCGTCCCGCTGTTCGAGACGCGCGTGCGCGCCGGCGTGTGGCTCACGCCGACGGTGTCGCTCTCGCTCATCGCCGGTAAAGGCGTCGTCGTGAACGACTCGCACTCGCTCTGCCTTTCGCTCTCGCTGTCGAAGTTGCCCTTCGACGGCGAGCGCTAGTCACTCCTGACCTAGTTCACGACGCGGAGGCTCTTGCGGCCGGCCGGAATCGGCGGCGCCGCCTGATCCTCGGGATCGACCTCGGGCGCGACGGAGACGACGCTCTTCTTCTTGTTCGTCTTCGCGGCGGCCTTGCGAGCGATCTCGAGCAGGCGAACGTGCGCCTCCTCGTGCTGCTTCGCTTCCTTGTTCGTGACGAGGTTGACGACCTTCGTCTTCAGGTACGACAGGCGGTTCTTCTTCGCGCCGACTTCGTAGACGAGGTCCGCGGCCGTGCAACCCGCCATGTGGGGCGAGCGATGGAACGCGGAGTTCATCTTCGGGTGCTTCGCGAGGTACGCGCGGACTTCGTCCATCGTCATGCCGACGTCGGCGAGCGCCTTGTCGACTTCCTTCTGCGCGAGCTGCTTGGCCTTGAACAGCTGCATCTGCACGCGCGAGTAGACGTTGACCGCGCCGTCACCGTTGGTCTCGATCGGCAGGAAGATGCCCTGCGGATAGAGCTCGGTGATGAACGACTGGATACCGTCCGAGACCGACGACGACGGCATGCAGCCAAACGGCTTCACGCTGAGCGTCATGTTGACCTTGGAGTAGGCGACGTTCTGGATCAGCTTGCCGACTTCCATGTGGCCTTCGCCGCCACGGAGGTTGTTGTCGTAGAACGCGTGGCTGATCTGCGCGATCGCGTCCATGTCCGGCAGGTGGTAGTCGTACAGACCCATCGCGTGCGCGAACGTCTGGAACAGACCGCGTAGCACTTGCTCGCCGGCCCACAGCGACGCCTTGCGCTTGCGGACGTCGACGCCCTTGAGGCTGAACTTCGATCCGCCCTGCTCTTCCTTGCTCGCATCGACGCCGCGGAGCTTGCTGCGCTGCTCCGTGTCGAAGCGTCCCTGCCAGATCATGTACAGGAGCCACGACGTGACGATCTGAATGTCCGGCTCGGCACCCTCGGCTTCGAGGAAGCGCTGCAGGCCGTAGTTGCCATCGCCTTCCGTCGTCATCGCCCAGAACTCGCCGATGATGCCGACGCGCGGCTTCGGACGCGTACGGTCGACCTTCACCGCGCCCATGATCTTGCGCACCTTGTAGAGCGCGAGGGGCAGCGACGTGTTGGTCTCGAACGCCGTCGAGATGATGTGCTTGCTCTGCTCGATCGCGCGATCGGTCGCGCCGGCCTCGACCTCGTACGGACGGATGCGATAGCCGAGCGCGTTGAGCGAGTCGCCGATGAGGATGCCGCGAACGACGCCCCAGAAGAACTGCGGGTTCATCTCGAGACCGACGCCGTCGCCGGTCGCCTGCTTGAGGCCGCCCGTCTGCTGGAACAGGAGGACGCGGAAGCCGTCGAAGCCGGAGTCACGGAGCGCCTTGCGGTACTCGGTGACGTACGTGCCGAAGCGGCACGGGCCGCACGCGCCGGCCGTGATGAACACGTGGTTCTTGACGATCTCGTCCTTCGACATGCCGCGATCGCGCAGACCGTCGAGGTACTTCACGAGATTGCCGACGGTGAAGTACGTCGGGTTGCACTGGCCGCGGTTACCGTACTCGCGTCCGAACTGGAGCGCGTCGTTGTCCGGCACGTCGAGCGCCATCACCTTGTAGCCGATGCCGCGCAGCGCCGCCTGGATGAACAGGTCGTGCGCCATCGTGAGGCCGGACACGAGGATCGTCGTGTGCTCGCGCTGGTCGCGGGTGAACTCGCGCGGGACCGCGTCGAACCACTGCTTCGCGCTCTCCGTCGGGAGACCGAGGCGCTTGCGCTCCTCCATTTCGAAGTCCTTGAGCTGCTGCTCGATCGCTTCGAGGGACATCGGGTCGAGGTCGGAACCGGACTTGTTGTTGGTCGTGCTCATGTTTTTCTCGGGGTCTTACGCGGTGGGATGCGTTGGTTGAAAACGGGAGTTACTTGGCCGGGCCGGACTTCGCGGCCGACTGGGTGACGGTTTGGCTCGAGCCTGCCCCGGTGGGAGTCGGCTGGGGAATCGACGCTGCATCGACGACCTTGAGCGCCTGCGCGCGCTTGGCCTTCGGACGAGCTGCTTCGTCGGCAGCGCGCCACGCGGCGACCTGCTCGTCGAGCATCTCGATCTCGGCGTCGAGCTTGTCCTCGGTCCGACCGAGGCTCGCGAGCTTGCCTTGGAGGACCTTCATCAGCTCGAGCTTCTTCAGGGTGACGTTCTTGTCGAGCTCGACCTTCTTCGTCGCCTGATCTTCGAGCTTCTCCTTGAGGAGCATCAGGGTGTGCGCGTACGTCTTCACGCGGATCTTGATCGAGCCGCTCGGCTTGTTCGCGTCGATGTCGTGCAGCGCCGAGTACGCCTTGCCGGCGCTCGCGATGATCGAATCGATGAGGCCGTACGTCGGCGCGTCGTGACCGCACTTGAAGCTCGACAGATCCAAGCACGCGAGGTTCGGGTGGCGCGACGCGTACTTCGCGGCCCACACCTTCTGCACGGAGTTCGTCGAGTAGTTCTCGGGCCACACGTCGGTGACGTCGAGACCGTTCTCGATCACGCCCTTCGCGATGTCCTCGGCGAACAGCTTGTCCATCTTCGCCTTGTCGCGCGGCAGCGAGCGCTGCGAGAGGATCGGATAGCCCAGCGCCTGGAACTCCTCGAGCACCGAGTGGTTCAGGCCCGGATCGTTGTGGTACGGGCGGCCGAGCATGACGAGAGCGACGCGGTTCTCGCGCTCGACCTCGTTCAGGATCTCGTTGCCCTTGCGCTCCATCTCGTCGTCGAACGCCTGCACGGCGTTGAACGCTTGCTCGATCGCGAAGTCGTTCTCGTCCTGCGTGAGTCCGAGGAGCGGGCCCCACTCGTTGAACATCTGCTGCTTGCACATCAGCTTCTCGTTCAGCGTCACCGCCGTGTCGAGGTAGCTGATGCCGCGCTCGGCGAAGAAGTCCGTCTCCTTCGTGAATGCAGCGCGGATGACCTTCGGCGTACCGGAGACCACCGGGCAGCTCGCCGTGTCCATCTGGTTCACGATGAACGTCGGGATGTGCGTGATCGACGGGAAGAAGATGTAGTTGAGCGGCTTCTTCTCGTGGTGCTTGAACAGAAGGTTGTGGATGTGCGCCTGGCAGACCTTGCTCGGGTAGCAAGGATCGACCGAGCCGTACTTGCAGCCCGCCTGCCACAGCTCTTCCGTGGTCTCGTCCGAGAACACGACGTTGCGGCTATCGATGCCGATCGACTCGAAGTACGCGCGCCAGAACGGGCCCGTCGAGTAGATGTTGAGGACGCGCGGGATGCCGATGCGAACGTCGCGGCGCTTCGCCCAGACGTCGGCGCTCGCGCGCTGGAACGCGCGCTTCACCGGCTTGTGGCGGATCGCGCCGAGCAACGTGCGCTTGACGACGATGTCGTCGACGGGCGAGCCGTGCTCCGGCATCTTCGCCGGCTCGTAGAACGACTTGAACGCGAGCTTCGCTTCGTAGTCGACGAGGTTCGGGTACTTCTTCATGCGCGACTGACGCTCTTTGTTGAGCTTCTTCAGCGCGTCCATGTTCTCGACGGTGCCCTTCTCGCACGAGAAGCCGCTGATGTAGCGAGCCGTCTTGCCGTCGAGGGTCTTCGTGTCGATGAACGTGCGCGAACAGTTGTTCGGGCAGAAGTTGCAGCGCGTCTCTTCGTTGTTGATCGAGACGTACTCGATGTCGATCGCCTGATCGAGACCGACGAACGTCGTCGTGCCGCGGCGGCGCGTGACGCGAAGTGCCTCGAACGCAGCGCCGATCGCGCCGGCTTCGCCCGTATGCGGGTGCAGGTACACCTCGGCGTTCGGGACGCGCTTCTCGATGTAATCGACCTGCGCCTTGAGCGCGGCGAGGTTCTTCTGCGTTCCGCCCTGGAGGACGAACACGCGGCCGAGCTCGGCCATGCGCGGGATCTGCACGACGTACTGCCAGATGTTCTTCGGCAGCACGAGCGCGAGACCGGCGAGGAGCTCTTCCTTCGCGTAGCCTTCCTTCTGGAAGTTCACGCGGTCGGAGTCGAGGAACACGGCGCAGCCGTAGGAGAACTTCGGCGCGAGGCGCGCTTCGAACGCGACCTCGGCGTACTGCTTCACCGGGATGCCGAACTGATCGGCCATCGCCTGGAGCAGCATGCCGTTACCCGCCGAGCACGAGTTGCTCAGGCGGAAGTTCTTCACGTCGCCGTTCTGCATGAACATCACCTTGATGTCCTGCCCGCCGATGTCGCAGATGACGTCGACGCTCGGGAACCAGCGCTTCGCGCTCATCATGTGAGCGACGGTCTCGACGATGTTCGCGTCGGCACCGAGCGACTTCTCGAGGACGTCGCCGGCGTACCCCGTCACGCCGAAGCCGGTGACCTCGAGCGTTGCACCCTGATCGGTCGCCCACTGGCGCATCTGGGTGAACATGTCCTTCATGTCCTGGATCGGGTTGCCCTTCGAGAGGGTGTAGACCTTCTTCAGGATGTTCTCGTTCTCGTCGATGAACACGCACTTCGAAGACGTGGATCCACCGTCGAGGCCGATCACGCCGCGATAGTGCTTGCCCGCCTCGAGCACGGTGTCTGCGTAGTGCGGCTCCTTGTACTTCTCGGTGAAGGCATCGCGCTGCTCGGGCATCTCGACGAGACCCGGGCCGGCCGACTCGCCGAGCTTGCTCTTGCGGCCGTGGTTGATGAACTCCTCGAGCGGATCGAGGCCGCGGTACTTGCCGACGTGCGCCGGCTCGTACAGACCGAACAGCACCGCGCCGTACGCGGCGTAGAGGTCGGAGTTCTTCGGGACGAAGATGAGCTCCTCGATCGGAACCGTCTTGTCGTATTCGTAGCCGCGCTCTGCCCACGCCTCGGGAATGCGGAGACGCCAGCACTCCTGGAGGAACGGCAGGTACGTGTTCGGTCCGCCGAGGAGCAGGACCTTGCTCTTGAGCGTGTTGCCGCGCGTGAGCACGGCGAGGTTCTGCGAGACGATCGCGTCGGCGAGCGAGTTCATGATCTCGTTGCGCGGGATGCCGCTCTTCACGAGGTTCACGATGTCGGTCTCGGCGAACACGCCGCACTTCGCGGCGACGTGGTGCAGCTTGGTCGGATCGAACTTGAGGCCCGGGACCTCTTCGCGCGGCATGCCGACCTTGAGCACGCACTTGTCGATCGTGGCGCCGGTGCCCGACGCGCACTTGTCGTTCATCGAGGTCTGAGCGGTCTTGTCGCCCGTCTCCTCGTTCTTCTTGAACATGATGATCTTGGCATCCTGTCCACCAAGCTCGATCACACTACCGACGTCGGGGTGGAGCTTCTCCACCGCCATCGTCACCGCGTTCACTTCCTGCACGAACTTCGCGCCGAGCTGCGGCGCGAGCGGCGAGCCACCCGATCCGGTGATGAAGCAACGAATGTTCTCGTTCTTCAGCGTCGGGAACGCGGCGTGGATCTCCTTGAGCATCTCCCGCGTCATCTCGGGTTGCCGCGTCTCGTGACGCAGGTACTTCGACCACAGGATTTCTTTCGTCGTCGGGTCGACGACCGTCATCTTGACGGTCGTGGATCCCACGTCGATTCCGATGACCACGTTCTCGGGGGTGTTGTTCATCTACGTCTCCTACGAGCCAGCAACAGGACTAGACTGACGCGTCATTCTAGGAGTGACTGACGTGTCAGTCCACTCTTAAGTGCTCGTAGGGAATGATCTCTTTGCCGTGTACGCTCCTTCGCACCTGTTTGTAAGGGCGACAACAGTTGGCGTCTGTATCGCGTAACTTGTTGCGCGTGATCCGACCAATTCGATCACTGCACTCTCACGCATACGTAAGAGTCAGCGCGAAGGGGTCTGCGCAGGTGAGTCCCACGGCCCGAGAAAGTCCTCCTCGTTCCAGATGAAATCGGGAGAGAAGTCACCCGCCATGAGGTTGTTCCATGCCTCGCCGAGGTGCTCGGTCTTGAGGTCACCGCTGAACTCTGCGAAGTCGAATCCGAACCCCGCCTCCGATACGCCGTCGTTGTCGGCATCCCCGTGATGAACGCGAAAGCCGAAGCTCGGCCCTGCGGACAACCCCATCCGAAGACTGTCCTCGTCGTCACCCAGTGTGACCGATCCGCCGACGCCCGTCGCTCCGAGCCCCACGTCGAAGGTGGAGCCGTCATCGTAGAGGCTCGCATTCAACCCAGCAGCTTGCCCCTCCGCCGAGATCGGCATCGTCGTGAGGAAGTTGATCGGACTCGAGCCGTCACCGAAGGGATTGGCGCGCATCAGCCCGCCGATCGTGGTCGTGTCGCTTCCGACGGAACCCGAGAACACGCCCGCGTCGAAGTCGACACCGAACGCATCGGCTCCCTGCTCCGACGTGAAGGCTCCGACGTCGACATCCAGCATCGGATTGAGCAACGCAGGCCCATCGATCGCGACTCCGGCGGACGCACCGGTGTTGAACAAGCCGAGCGGATCGTCGTACTCGGGCGTTGGTGGATTCCACGAGGAGTGGGTCTCGGTGATGTCGAAGGGATTCATCATCCTCTCGAGCCCAGGCTGGATGAACTCTTCGAACGACGGGCGCTCTTGAAAATCACTCATCGATTACCTCTCGATCACCTCTCGGGCACCTCTCGGGCACCTCTCGGGCACCTCTCGGGCACCTCTCGGAAAGAAGGAAGGACTACTCGCCGCCAAAGAACATGTCGTAGATGTTCGACAGTCCGCTCGCCGGCGCCGACGGCACCGAACGCCCCCACGGACTCGCGGTCAATGGAAGCGAGCCGCCGCTCTGTTGCTCGATCGGATCGAGATGGATCGATCCGCCGGTCGTCGACGGTAGCGAGCCGCCGCTCTGTTGCTCGATCGGATCGAGATGGATCGATCCGCCGCTGCGTTGTTCGATCGGGCTCGTGTGAAAGCCGCTGGTCGGCGGCAGCGATCCGCCGCTGCGTTGTTCGATAGGATCGAGACCGATGCGATTGCTGTAGTTGCTCATCGCGCTCACGTTCTGCAGCCCCCGCGCCGACGAGCAGCGCCGTCATCTCGGGAGGTTGGCTACGCATGTGCGGTGGCGCGCCAAATCGGCGTGCTACGGGAGCGCGCCGGTCGGCGGTGATCGATAGGTCCGCGAGAACGCTGCGATCACGTGTGGTCCATCGCTTGCTGAATGTCAGCGCGATGAGTTGGCAAACGATCAAGGCCGAGATTCTTCGAAGGCACGAACACGCGATGGAGCACGACGACGACGAGGTTCGCCTCATCCTCGCGTTCGATAATCGACGCGTCTCGCTCGTCGTGAAGTCGAACGGCGACGCAGCGTACGCCATCGCGCAGATCGCGACGGGCACGGCGAGTCAGATCATCACGATGCTGCGCGCCGCGACGACGCTGGGCGTTCCGCTCGCGATGTTTGGTGACAGCGTCTGCGTACGAGCATCGATCGCGACTGACAACGTCGAGCATACGCTGCAGGCAACGGCGCGCGCTGCTCTGCGGATGCGTCGCGCGACGATCACAGCGCACACCGATGTCGACGCATTTGCGTTCGCCCTCTAACCGAAGGAGACGTGATGTTTCAGGATGAACCGATCGTGAGCCCGGGACACCACCCAAGTGGATGGGGCCTGGATGACGCAGCGATGTACGGCTACGGGGGGCAAGCGACAAATCAGATCGAAGACAAGTTCGAGGTGGGTGCTGGATTCTACAAGGGCGACAACTTCGACCTGTGGGACGGCTCGGCGGAGGCTGGTGTGTTCTCGCCCAACGAGCATGACTCGCAACTCGGAATTCGCGGTGACGCGCAGAGCATCGGCGCGAAGGCATCGCTCGGCGACTTGATGGAGCTCGTCACGTTGGGGGCTGCCGACACGATGGAAGGCAACCAAGGCGGTGTGTCGAACTTCCTCGAAGGCGAGGTCCACGGGCCACGTGCGTCGGGCGAGCTGTCTGCCGGCGAGGCAGGGATCAACGTCGGCGCAGGAGCCGAGGCGGCCGGCGCATCTGCCAAGCTCGGCGGAGCCGAGTACGACTGGTTTGGCGGGACCGAGATCTCCGTCGGTGGTGGCATCGAGGGTGTCGGCGCGAACGGGGGCCTGTCGTGGAGCGACGACGACGGCGACGGCTATCGCGAGTACGGCCTCTCACTCGGAGGTCGACTGGGTATCGGCGGGGTCGATGTCGGAATCAAGAGCGAGATACCTGGATACCTCGCGGACCTGTTCATGGGTTCGACGCCGGACACGGGCGAGTGCGAACCATGATGCCGATGATCCTCCCGTCGCTGTTCATGCAGCCATCCGACTTCCGCGAGTTCCCCGACGAGAAGCAGGATGCACCGCTCGGTCAGACCGGACTCGAGGTGTGCTCTCGCGGAGCCTTCGGGCTCGGCGAGTCGGTCGGCGAAGTCTCGAACATCGAGCACTGGTGGCTCAAGGACGGAACCATGGAGTCCGGGCTCGGCACCCAACCGCTCACCTGGGATCCCCTGGACACGACGATGGTCGATCAGACCGGGGACAGCGCTGCCGACGGTGTCTCGTGCGTCCCGATGGAAGAGATGTATCCCGACCACGCGAACGTCGATCCCGGTTGCGTCGACATGATGATGACACCCGGACTTCTCGACTTCGGCGAGTACGGCATCGGAGGCATCTGCAAGGACGCCGTGGAGACGATCCTCGACGCGTGCGATCCGGACATCAACGGCCCGATGCCGCCGATGGCGCCGCAGCCCGAGCTATGACCACTCGGCCGGCGCGATGCCGTAGCGCTTGAGCTTGGTCACGAACGTGCGCAGCGGCATCTCGATCAGCTCGGCCGCACGGTTCTGCACGCCCTCGGTCGCGCGTAGCGCCGCGATCATGCGCGACCGCTCGAGCTCGCGAACTTCGTCGGCGATCGGACGGAACGCGCCGGTGGGAATCGGCGGCGTGGGCGGCGCGTGCGATGGCGCTGGCTTCGACGGCGAGATCTGGTGATCGTGATCGCGCTCGCGCCGCGCTGCTGCTGCGAGCGCCTCCGGCAAGTGCCACAGCTCGATCACCGAGGCATGGTCGGGCACGGCAGCGGCACCGTACTCGACGACGTGGCGCAGCTCGCGAATGTTGCCCGGCCACGTATGCCGATACAGCGCGATCGCCGCGGCCGTCGAGAGCTCGAGCGGTGGACGATTCAGCTTCGTACACGCATCGCGCAGGAACGCGTACGTGAGCAGCGCGAGATCACCGGGCCGCTCCGAGAGCGGCGGAATCTCGAGCCGCGCGGCGCCGAGGCGGAAGTACAAGTCGCTGCGGAACTTGCCCTCCTCGATCTCGCGCTGCAGATCGCGATTGGTCGCCGCGACCACGCGCAGATCGATCTTCCGCGGTGTCACCTCGCCCACGCGCGCGACCTCGCTGGTCTCGAGCACGCGCAAGAGCTTTGCCTGCAGCGGCAGGGACAGCTCGCCGATCTCGTCGAGGAACAGCGTCCCGCCGTCCGACGCCTCGATGTAGCCGACCTTGTTCGCGAGCGCGCCCGAGAACGCGCCCTTCGTGTGGCCGAACAGCTCGCTCTCGGCGAGCGTGTCGGGAATCGCGGCGCAGTTCACGCTGATGAACGGCTTGTTCGCGCGCGGCGATGCGGCGTGCACCATCGCCGCTGCGAGCTCCTTGCCGACGCCCGTCTCGCCGCGGACCAGCACCGGAATCGACGACCGCGCGATCCGCTTCGCGAGCTCGTACAGGTTCGCCATCGCCGAATCGCCGATCACGATCCGGTGCGCGCCCGCGGTCAGCACCGTCGCCGCCTCCGAGATCCGGACGATCGAGTGGTGCGCCTTGACCTCGCACGCCGCGCGCGTCGCCGCGAGCAACGCGTCGACGTCGATGCCGTCGTACGGCGCGGTCGCGATGCCGATCACGATGTTTCCCGGCGCGGCATCGATCAGCCGCAGCGCCATCGCCGCCGCTTCGTCGTGGTCGAGCTCGGGCAACAGCACACCGAGATATCGCCGCCCGAGCGGCGCGAGCGTGTCCATCGAGCGCAGCCGCGCCGCTAACGCCGGCACGAGCGGCGCCATATCCCCGTCGACGGCGCGCACGCACAGGATCGACAGCTCGCGCTCGAACTCCGTGCATCGCGCGAGCTCCTCCCCCAGCCTGCTCGCGAACGCCGTGGCCTCGAGCATCTGCCGCGTCCGTCCCGACGACGTACGCCGCACGACGAACACCGTGCTGCCGATCGTGATCACGTCGCCGCCGCGGAGCGCCCGCGCCTCCGTGATGCGCTCGCCGTTCACGAGCGTGCCGTGCCGCGATCCGAGATCCGACACCCGCAACCCTTCGGGCCCGACCAAGATCTGCGCGTGGGCTCGGGATACGAGCGAGTCATCGATGGAGCACCCGGCATCCGGCCCGCGACCGATCACGAGCTCGCCGCTCGCCGGCAGCTTCACGCGAAACGATCGCTCGTCGCGAATACAGAGAAGCGAGTCCTCGTGTGCATCCCCGACGCCCGTGGATGCGTCCGCGGTGTTCGAGACCCATCCCGGGCCCGGTCCACTCATGGCCAGAATCCTACAATCATTCGAAGTCGATGTTGACGCGCCGGTTGGCCCCATTCGGCGTGACGGGATCGATGAACCTCGTCGAATTCGTCACCAACACGCTCCGTGACACCCCACGGTTGATGAGGTGGGTGAACACGGTGTTCACGCGCGCCCCCACCAAGCTGTCCAGCACGCCGGGCTCGTCCTGCTCGGCATGTCCCGTGATGACGATCCGCCGCGTCGGATCGAGCCGATGATTCGCGGCAACGCGATCGAGCGTGCGCTGACCGAGCGTCGCCTGGTGATCGCCCTTGGAGAACAACATGTAGTCGTGGATCTCCTTGCGGACGACCTCCTGCCCCGGATCCGACGTCGGCTCGTCGGTCGTCGCTTGGTTCGCAGGGCCCGCGCCCGGCACCTCGTTGCGCGGTCGTGCACCCGGCAGTGACCCGCCGTTCGGATCGATCTGAACGGATCCGCTCGTGCTCTTCGACGGTGTGGTGCCCTGCTGCATCGCTTTCGGCTGCGTCGCGTTCGCCTGTGTCTTGGATTGCGTCGCTTTGCCTTGCGTCGCCGTGCCTTGCGTCGCCGTGCCTTGCTTCGCCGTGCCTTGCGTCGCCGCGCCTTGCTTCGCCGTGCCTTGCTTCGCCGTGCCTTGCGTCGTGCTGGGTTGCGTCGTAGTGGGTCGCGTCGTGTTCTCTGGTTGGCCGCTCGTCGTCGGATCGCTCGTGGGTTGAGCTCCGCGCAGATCGGTCCGCGGATCGTTCGCCGCGACCATCCCCGCATCGACGATCGCATTCGCGCGCCGGTTGCTTCCATCCTCGAGGTTCGCCCCGATCACGACGCCGTTCGAACCGATGGTGGAACCACTCGCGACCCCGCCATCGCTCACGCCGCCGCTGCCGCCACACCCGCGTGTCGCCGCGATCGCGACCATCGCCGTGAGCGCGCTGCTCGCCACGATCGCGATGACCATCTTCCGCCGCGACGGTGCACGCGGAATCGCGCCGTGAGCACCCATCGCATGCACCGCGTGCGATGGCTGCGACGGCGTCATCGCGTGCGACGGCACCCCGTGCGACGGCGCGTGGCCAACACCCGATGGCGTGATGGCCAGCGACGGCCCCATCGAACCCGATGGCCCCATCGAGCTCGCTGGATACGATCCCGCAGAGCTCGACGTCGACCCCATGTTCGAGCTCGATGGATACGATCCCGCAGAGCTCGACGTCGCCCCCACGTTCGAGCTCGACGGGCTCGGTGTCCCGACGGCTTGCACGGCAGCGGTTCGGGGATCGCGAACGTCGACGCCCGTGACCTGCGTCCATGCATCGCGCGACGCAGGAACACCAAACGCTGTGCCCGGCGCACTCGCGCTGAGGCCCATCGACGGCGGGGCGTGCGATCCGTGCGGCGCGCTCATCGAACCATGCGCGTGCGATCCGTGTGGTGCGTCCGTGTGTGGCGCGCCCATCGAACCGCTCGCGTGCGATCGGTGCGGTGCGTCCGCGCTTGTGTGTGGCGCACCGATGCCCGTGGCCATCGTCTGCCCGTCGCGCGCGATCGGTGCTCCACCCAGTGGTGGTGTCGCCGCCCATGGCTGCACGCTCCGATTGCCGGGCGCGAGGTCGGCCGTCGCGGGAACACCCGGCGCCGCCGCGAGCCCGCGCACCTCGGGTGCTTGCAGCGCTGCGAGCGTCGCGCGTGCGGTGCGAAACCGCGCGTCGGGAGACTTGGCGAGCAGCACGCTCACCACGCGCTCGAGCGCCTCCGACGCGTTCGCGCAGCGCGAGCGAAGGGGTGGTGGCGCGACGTGGAGATGCATCCCGATCAGGCCGCCCGTTCCGCCCTCGAAGAACGGCGGTCGGCCCGTGAGCATCGCGAAGATCACGCAACCGAATGCGTACAGGTCGCTGCGCGCATCGAGGTCGCGTAGGCCTTCGCACTGCTCCGGCGACATGTAGAGCGGCGTCCCGACGAGCGCGCCGGTCGCCGTCCGGACGGTCGCTTGGTGCGCGAGCTTGGCGATGCCGAAATCCACGACGATCGCGCGGCTTCGATCGCGCGTGATGATGATGTTCTCGGGCTTGAGGTCGCGATGGATGACGCCCGCGTCGTGCGCGGCCGCGAGCGCGGAAGCGATCTGACAGGCGTATTCGACCCCTTGCCGGATCGGCAGACCGGCAGGAGCGACGAGCGACGCGAGCGCGACGCCGTCGAGGAGCTCCATCGCGATGTACGGACGATCATCCGCGGCGATGCCGACATCGTAGATCTTCACGACGCCCGGGTGATCGATCGCCATCGCGGCGCGGGCTTCGTTGAAGAAGCGCTCGACGCGCCCGCGATCCTCGGACGTGTTCGCGAGGAGGAGCTTGATCGCGGCAGGCCGACCGAGCACGCGGTGCTTGGCCGCATAGACGACGCCCATTCCACCGCGACCGAGCTCGCGCTCTACGACGTAGTTCCCGATGATCCCACGCGCATCAACCACCGCGGTTGAATCTTCACTCGGAGCCGCGCAGATGCAACGGCGGATCTGCGATCTTCGAGGGATTTCCTCGGAATGCAGACGGTGCGCGCCGATTCGGCGTGCCGCGAACCACGCTCGCCTAACCCGGCGGAACGCCCGGGTTCCACGTGGGTCATGCGTTTGCACGAAGGGGCGGCATGCGATTTCTGATCGTTCTCTCTCTCGTTTGGCTGGCGCTATCGACGACCGCGCAGGCGCAGTCGTATCTCGACAAGAAAGACCAAGACGCCATCGCCGCGATCGAACGGAGCCTCGCGAAGGTCGACAAGATCCCGCAGCTGTTCGATGGAGCGGCGATCCCCGCGGGCGTCGATCTGCAGTCGGTGCAGGGCCTCTACGATCAGCTCTCGCTGCACCTCGACGCGGCGCGCCGCTCCTTCGTCGAGCTCTCCACCAAGGGCAGCGGACGGCCCGACGCGCAGAAGCTGCGCGCGCGATATGACGACCTCGAGCGATACCGCGCGGCGCTCGGCCCCGCGCTGTCTCGTGCACTCCAGGTCGCCGACGCGGCCAAGCGCAAGCAGCAAGCCGACGACCAGCGTGCCATCGAGATCGCCCGCAAGGTGTGCGACGAGTTTGGCGCCGAGGTTCGCAAGAACGGCGACTACGAGTCGATGGGCATGCTCACGAACATCGCCGATGGACGCGACTGGTTCTGGCAGACCCTGGAAGAGGGCGAGAAGTACAAGGGTGCCCTCGCGCGAACGAGCGCGCTGTGCAAGCGGATGCCGACGGCCGGCGCGTCGTGCACGCTGGTGCGAAACGCTGCCCTCGACCCACGGTTCTGCGAGACCGCCGCCAACGGCGAAGAACTGATGAAGACCGGCGTGAAGAACCTGATCGCGTTCCACGCGAAGAACTCGGGGCCGACGCGCATCCTCAAGGACTTCGATCGGTTTCAGGGCTACGTCGACGTCGACGGCGTGATCGGCTGGACCGCGTACTTCACCGGAGCCGCGCTGAAGGAGCGCCTGATGAAGCAGGTCGCGCCGCTGCTCGCACAAGCGAACATGTCCGCGTCGGATGGCGACGCATTGTTCGCATCGATCGCCGCGGAGTACGCGCAGCTCGAAGCGAAGGCTCGCGAGACCGCGCCGAAATGGGAGCTTCCGGGTTCGCCCTGCAATGGGCCGGGATGCGCGCAGGCGAAGAAGTTCGTGCAGCAGTGGTATCGCGGCTCGAGTATCAAGCGATTCCAACATACGTCGCCGGGCTGGAAGATCCTGACCAATGACTTCGGCGTGCCCACGTATCGAGAGCGCTATGGCTTCGCGCTCGTGCAGGTGAAGGGCGAGCCGTTCTGCCAGCTCCGGATGTGGACGTACTCGGAGCAATACGCCGGCGGTGGTCGCTACACCGCCGCGCGCGACGTGCAGCTGCACTCGGTGCGCTGGCAGAGCTGCAAGTGATTCGATCCGAAAGCCATCGCTTCGTTTCGCGTAGCTCCGTGACGCGGTCGGCGACTACTTGAGCACGCCGCGCAGCGCGACCATCAGCATCTCGTCGACGACTTGCTCGACGGTGAGCTCGTTGTCGCGCAGCACGAGCTGCTCGATCACGCCGCGGATCAGGCCGAGCAGCGCGGCCGAGACGAGGCTCGGGTGACACTTGCGAAGAAGGCCGATCTCGAGACCGCTCTCGAGCGCGCGCTTGAGCAGGTCGCGCATCTCCGCGTAGAACGAATCGATGCGCTCCGCGGCTTCGACGTCGGGCGTCTGTCCCGCGGACAGCAGCATCGTCGCGAGCGGGCGATCCTTGACGATGTACTCGAGCGTCGAGACCACCTGCGAGCGCAGCTGCACCTGCGGCGCGGCCGCGTTCGGTGTCTCGACGTCGATGCGATGGATGAGGCCGCGCAGATCCGCGAGCGCTTGATCGAGGATCGAGTCGAACACCGCGGCCTTCGACGCGAAGTACAAGTAGAACGTGCCGCGCGCGATCTGCGCACGCTCGATGATCGCGTGGATCGATGCACCGTGATAGCCGGCCTCCGCGAACACGACCTTCGCCGCGCCGAGGATCTGACGGCGGCGCTCCTGTTTCGCGCGCTCTCCGGTATCGACCGAGACCATGTCGCCGCCTAGCCGCCCCGCCGCGATTGGTAGGCGATGATCGCGGCCTCGATGCCCGAGTACATCTTGCGATACGTGAGGCGCGAGTCCGTGACGATGCGACCGCCCTCCGCGGCGTGGCGCTCGATCTCGTCCTCGAGCGCGCGCGCGAACGGCTCGGAGTCCGCGTAGAGGTTGATCTCGTCGTAGACGCCGTGGGAGAGCGACGTGAAGTTCGCGCTGCCTACGTCGCTGAAGCGATGGTCGATCACGACGACCTTGCTGTGCACCATGCGCGGCAGGAGGACGATCGTGAGGTTGTCGGGCGCACCCGTGAGGCGCATCAGCGTGTCGCACGTCGCCCGATTGATGTTGGCGAGCACGTCGGCCTGATCGGCGGTGACGACGGTGACATCGATGCCGCGCTGGACCGCGCGGGCGAGCGCGGCGGTGAAGCGGCGATCGTTGAAGTACGCCATCTCGACGACGAGCGACTGCTTCGCGCTATCGATCAGCGCGAGCCGGTGGCTCATCATCGGGCAGCTCTTCTTGCGATGTGCCTCGCGGCTGTGGACGAGGAAGTCGACGCCGCGCGACGGATCGAACTCGTCGTTGCCCGACATGCGCTCGCGAAGCCGCGCGACGTGCTCGGCGCCTTCGGCCTCGACCATCACGTCGAGCCACTCGTGGCGATGGTTGTCGCCGACGCCCATCGAGCCGAGGATCAAGTAGCGATCGTCGACGATGTAGACCTTGCTGTGATCGAAGCGCTTGCGGTGGTGCTGGACGTCGACGTTCGGGTGCTCGAGGATGCGCTGCGAGAGCGCGTTCGGCCGCTGCTTGAACGAGCCCGGCGCGCGATACACCGCGCCGAGGAACCAAGCTTGGAACGCGCGGATCGGCTCGACGCGCTTGTGGAAGAAGCTCTGCTTGTTGCCGCCCGTGTACTCGTAGACGGCCGCGATCTTGTCCTTGTGGATCGTGACCTTCACGCCGCGATCGGCGGCCTCGAGCACGGCCTCGCCCATCTGGTTGCCGGCCTCGTCGTCGCGCCACAGAAACGCGCGGATCTCGACGGAGCGCTCGGCGTTGCGGACGCGATCGAGGATCTGCTTGAACGCGTGATCACCGGAGCCCAGCACGCGAAGCTTCGCGCCATCGCTCTGGCTCGATGCGGTGGCGAGCGGTGCGGGCAGCCCGACCGGAAGCATCTGATGCTTCACGCGGCGCGCCTTTCGATTGCCGGCAAACAGCGGTCGGCGACGAGGAGTACGGCGGGCCATCTGAACTGCATACGGGTACCGCGCCTGGGAGGATCGGTCAATCATTGGGATCCCCCGGCAATGACACGGCCTTAGATGGCACCACCGGCGGTCTCGGGAACGATCCGCCGCGCGATCATCTGACTGTCGATCTTGGCATCTGCCTCCCGTTGCATCTCGCAACGCAGAGCCCGTGAATCACCGGATATCCGAGGACTTGTAGTGGCGTGAGGCTTGCTCTACCTCGCAGCCGTGAGCGAGCTCGAGCTAGTCGGCATCAAGAAGCAGTACGAGGGTGTCGCTCGCCCGGTGATCCCGGACCTCGCGCTCCACGTTCCGTCGGGGCAGATGGCGGTGCTCGTCGGCCCGAGCGGCTGCGGCAAGTCGACGACGCTGCGCATGGTCGCCGGTCTCGAAGAGCCGACCGCCGGCATCATCAAGATCGCGGGTCGCGATGTCACGAACGTGCCGCCTGCGGATCGCGACATCGCGATGGTGTTCCAGAGCTACGCCCTCTACCCGCACATGACCGTGTTCGAGAACATGGCGTTCGGACTGCGCATCAAGCATCTCCCCGAGACCGAGATCCAGAAGCGCGTGTTCGCCGCCGCCGATTCGCTCGGCCTTCGCCCGTACCTCGAGCGCCGCCCGAAAGCGCTGTCCGGCGGGCAACGCCAGCGCGTGGCGATCGGGCGTGCTGTCGTGCGCGCACCGAAGGTGTTCTTGTTCGACGAGCCGCTGTCGAACCTCGATGCGAAGCTGCGCAGCGACATGCGTCGCGAGATCGCGCGCATTCATCAGGAGTCGAAGACGACGTCGATGTACGTCACGCACGACCAGATCGAAGCGATGACGCTCGCCGACATGATCGTCGTGCTGAAGGACGGCGTCGTGCAGCAGATCGGCTCGCCGGTCGATATCTACGAGCGCCCCGCGAATCGCTTCGTCGCCGGCTTCTTCGGCACGCCGTCGATGAACTTTCTCAGCGCGGATCTCGCGGCGATCGGCGAGCGCCATACGGCGCGCGGCACCGGGTTCGAGATTCCGCTCCAGCGGCGCGCGCTCCTGCGTCCGGCCAAGGACGCGGTGGATCGCGTCGTCGTCGGCATCCGCCCCGAGCGGCTCTCGCTGTCCGAAGGTCCGGACAGTGTCGCGCTTCAGGGCGAGGTCGCGATGCGCGAGGTCCTCGGCGCCGAGGTCGTGCTGCACCTCGAATCGGCGGCGGGTCCGCTGACGATGCGCACCGAAGCCGGCAGCGCCCCACGCCCCGGCGACACGGTGCAAGTCTGGCTCGATCCGAAGGGAGTCCACCTCTTCGACGGCGCGTCGGAGCTGCGGCTGTGAATTCACGGCTGGTCGTCCTCGCGCTCGCGGCCATCCTCGCGAGCGGGTGCGAACGTTCGCACGGCGTCGTGCTGTGGCACGCGTACCAAGGCGCGGAAGCCGAGGCGCTGTCGAAGTCCGTCGCGCGCTGGAACCAGGCGCATCCCGACACGCTCGTCGAGATGGTCGGCGTTCCCTACAACTCGTTCGGCGACAAGCTGACGTCTGCGATCCCCGGCGGCAACGGACCGGACCTATTCATCTACCCGCAGGATCGCATCGGCGATTGGGCGGAGGCGCAGATCATCGAGCCCCTCGAGTTCTGGGTCGACGACGCGCGCGCCGATCGGTTCAGCGATGCAGCGCTCGAAGCGATGGCCTACGAGGGCTCGCTGTGGGGACTGCCGATGGCGGTGAAGTCGCTCGCCCTGTTCTATCGACCCGACATCATCGACGCACCACCGGCCACGACCGACGACCTCCTCGCGCTCGTGCCCGCGATGAAGAAGCGCGGCGGTTACGCGATCGCCTACGCGAACTACGATCTCTACGGTCACGCGCCGTGGCTGTTCGGCTTCGGCGGCAAGATCCTCGACGGAAACAACCTCGCGATCGCGACCCCCGAAGCGGCCGCCGCGATGACGTTCGCGCGCGAGCTCGTCGAGAAGGGCGCCGCTCCCAAAGGCGCCGAAGGTCCGCTCGTCGCCACGCTGTTCAACGAAGGCCGCGCCGCCACGGCGATCAGCGGCCCGTGGTTCCTCCAGGACATCGCGAAGGGAGTGCCGTACAAGATCGCCGTCCTGCCGACGGTGAGCGCGACAGGCACGCCCGCCTCGCCGTTCCTCGGCGCCGAGGGACTCCTGATGTCCGCGCGCGCGAAGGACAAGGACGCCGCGTTCGCGGTGATGGACGCGCTCACGTCGGACATCTCGGCGATCGAGCGCGCGACGATCGCGAAGCAGGTCGTCCCGAACGTCCACGCGTACGACGATCCGGCCGTCGGCAGCGATCCGGTGCTCGGTGCATTCCGCGCGCAGCTCGCGAACACGGTGCCGATGCCCATCCACCCCGCGATGCGCATGGTGTGGACGCCGTACAAGACCGCGCTCGGCGAGGTCGTGTCCGGTCGCGCGCAACCCGGCCCACAGCTCCTCGCCGTCGAGCGCGAGGTCGCCGGCTACCTCGCGGGTGCGCGCAAATGACCGCGATGTCCGCGATGTCCGCGATGTCCGCGATGTCCGCGATGTCCGCGATGTCCACGACGTTCACCACGCTCACGACGAGGTCGCGATGAATGTCGTGCGCCAGCTTCGCGACTTCGCGATCGCCGCGTGCCTCGCGATCCTGATCGCGACCGTCGCGTTCGTCGTCGTGCGCAACACCGAGCTCGCGTCGCGCCAGATCGCACTCGCGACCCGCGCCGTCGACGCGGTCGCCGATGGCAAGCAGCTCCCCGAGGTGCACGCGGTGATCGTCGGCGAGGCCACGCCGAACGCGAAGCGACCCTATCTGCGCACGCGCAAGGTCCTCGATAACGGCGTGTGGCGCCCGCTCGCCGCGACGTACGGCGCCGACGACAAGTTGTTCTACGACGCCGCGAACCGATTCGCCGCGCGCAGCGGCCCATCGAACCACGACGTCGGCGCGACGTCGCGCGCTGGGGCGAACGCACCGTTCTTCGCCGAGCTCCTGCCCGACGGCACGGGCCGCGCGATCGCCGTGCGACGTGCGAAGGATGGCCTCGCCGTCTCGATCACCGCCCCCGCTCGTCCAGCGTCGTATCCGTGGCTCGTCATCCTCGGCGTGCTCGGCCTCGGTGCCGCGCTCGCCGCGGCCGGTGCGCTCGTCGGTGGACGCGCGGCGCGCGCGGGCATGGCGGTCGGCATCGCCGCGCTCGCGATTCCCTGCATGCTGTGGCAAGCGTGGATCGCGACCACCGCGATCGCGCTCGTCGGCCTCGGCGTGGCGCTCGCGCAGCACGCGCGGCTCACCGATCGCATCGCGGCGGGCCTCCGCGCGCATCGCATCGCATTGGGCTTCCTCGCACCCGCCGCGATCGCGATGCTCGTGCTCGTCCTCGTTCCGTTCGTGATCGGCCTCATCATCGGCTTCTACGATCACCATCACGGCACATGGACCTACGTCGGTCTCGACAACTTCGGCGAGATCCTGTCGGGCGGCGGGCGCCCGCTCGATGATCCGCTCAACTTCTGGTTCATCTTCGGCGTCACGGTTCTGTGGACGCTGACGAACGTGTTCCTTCACGTGACGATCGGTGTCGCTCTCGCGCTCGTGCTCTCGCGCGGCTGGCTGCGCGGCAAGGGCATCTTCCGCATGCTGCTGATCCTGCCGTGGGCGATCCCGAACTACATCACCGCGCTGATCTGGAAAGGCATGTTCAACACGGAGTACGGTGGCATCAATCAGCTGCTGCACGCCGCCGGACTCGATGGTGTCTCGTGGATCGGTTCGTTCTTCACGTCGTTCTCCGCGAACGTGATCACGAATACCTGGCTCGGCTTCCCGTTCATGATGGTGGTCGCGATCGGCGCGCTCGAGAACATTCCGAAGGAGCTCTACGAAGCCGCTGCCGTCGACGGTGCATCGCCGTGGCAGCGCTTCCGCCACATCACGCTGCCGCATCTTCGTCCGGCCCTCGGCCCCGCCGTCGCGCTCGGCTCGATTTGGACGTTCAACATGTTCAACGTCATCCACCTCGTGTCGGGCGGGCAGCCTGGTGGCGCGACGAACATCCTCGTCACCGACGCGTATCGCTGGGCCTTCGAGCGCGGCGAGCGGTACGGAATGGCCGCGGCGTACGCGACCGTCATCTTCTTGATCCTCCTGTTGTGGACCGTGTTCGGTGCACGCATCGTCAAACGCAAGGACGACGAGCCATGACGGTGTCGCGCCGCCCTCGCCTACTCGTCGCGATCGCGACGTACGTCGCGCTGATCGCGCTGTGCACCGTGGTCCTCTATCCGGTGCTGCTGATCCTCAAGAAGGCGATCGAGCCGGGCCGCCAGTTCTCGCTCTCGATCTCTCCGATCCCGGGCGCCGTCACCGGCGATCACTTCACCGAGCTGTTCACGAAGCGCGGCGCGAACGGCGAGCTGTTGTTCTTGCGGCACGCGCTCAACTCGATCATCACCGCGGTCGCGACGACTGTCGTCGGTGTCGTGCTCTCGTGCACGGCTGCCTATGCGCTGTCGCGCTTCCGCTTCCCGGGTCGCAAGACGGGACTGACGATGTTCCTCGTCGTCCAGATGTTCCCCGCCACGCTGTTGCTCCTGCCGCTCTACGTCATCCTCGACAAGCTCGGCCTGCTCAACTCGATCCTCGGCCTCGTGCTCGTCTACTCGACGACCGCGATCCCGTTCTGCGTGTGGACGCTCAAGGGCTACTTCGATTCGCTGCCGCGCGAGCTCGAGGAAGCCGCGCGCATCGACGGCGCATCGCCGTGGATGATCTTCCGCCGCATCATCCTGCCGCTCTCGCGCCCCGCGATCGCGGTGACCGCACTGTTCTCGTTCATGACCGCGTGGAACGAGTTCATCATGGCCTCGACGTTCATGACCGACGAGCGCAAGTACACGCTGCCCGTCCTCATCCAGCAGAGCGTCACGGAGTTCTCGGCCGATTGGGGCCTGTTCGCTGCAGGCGCGGTCATCACGAGCGTGCCCGTGATGATCGCGTTCTACGTGCTGCAGAAGTACTTGGTCGGCGGGCTCACCGCCGGTGCGGTCAAAGGCTAACCCGAAACAGCAAACGGCGACCTCGCGGCCGCCGTCTCGCGTCGTCGATGTCCGGTCGACTAGATGTCGATCAAACCACCGCCGCCGGTCTTGCCGGACTTGCCGTCCTTCTTGCCGCCCGGACGCGGTCCGAGGGTCGGCGACCCGGCGGCCTTCTTCTTCATCTCGATCTTCACGGTCATGTCGCCGTCGACCTCGACCTTCTGATCGTTGACGCTGTGAAAGCCGGTGGACTTCACGGTGAGCGAGACCGTCTTCTTGCCGTCCTTGCCGAGCTCGATGTCGCTCGCGAGGCCCGTGATCTCTTTCTTGTCGAGCGTGATCTTCACGTCCTTCGCGGCCGCTTCGGGTGTCACTTCGATCGTCAGCTTCGCCATCTTCACCGCGGGAGCCGCGGAGCCCGCCGCGGTCGTGCCACCCGCAGGTGCAGCGCCCGAGCCCGCCGCTGCGGTCGTCGTCGGTGCGGCCGATCCAGCGGCGGGTGCGGCCGATCCGCTCTCCGATCCAGCAGCAGGCGCCACCGAGCCCGCCGCAGGTGCGGCCGATCCGGCGCTCGCCGTCTGCGCCGGCTTCGGCTTGTCGATCTTTGGAGTTCCAGGGTCGGTGACCTTGGAGCCCTCCATGACCATGTCCTTGTCCTTGCCGTCCTTCTTGACGTTGTCGCCCTTCGACGGCTCCGCGATCGCGTCATCGGCGCCGGTGCCGAGTCCGAACAACAGGCCACAGAACGTCCCGATCGCGAGGCCCGCGCTCACGACGATGGGGACCGCCTTCGACGTTCCCTTTCGCGCGACCTGCGGACGCGGCGGTTGCTGCATCTGGGGCGGACCACCCATCGGAGGACCTCCCATCGGGGGGCCTCCCATTGGAGGTTGCATCGGGTTGGGTGGGTAACCGGGATTCGCCATGGGTCTCCTAGAATGATCCAGCGAACGACAGCCCGCCAGCGCCGCTTTTGACCCAAGGTACGAGATGAACCTTGGCCGCCACGTTCGACGAGGGTGAGGTCGATGAAACGTCGTCGGGGTTCGGAGCGCCCGGCCGCCCCGGCGAGGGTCCCGGCGAGTCCTCGCCCTTGAACTTCTTGAGCGCGGGCCGATACTTGAACCAGTACCAATAGCCCGTGAAGCCCGCCGCGACGACGGTGGTCACGAGCGCGACATCCGACACCACCGCCATGTTCTGGCCGGCGACGCGCGCATCCTCGCGCTCGTCGAACGTCGACTCCGGTGCGACGAACGTCGAGTGCTTCGAGCTCGCGATGATGCCCGTGATGATCGTCGTGACGAGCGCGGCCGCGGTGACGCCACCACCGATGTAGATCGGCAGCATGTTCGGCGGCGTCGGCTTCACGACCTCGACGGGAACATCCGTGTCCGGCTTCGGCGCCTCGACGACGATCTTGATCGGCTCCAGCTCGATGGTGCGCTCGCTCTCGGAGCCCGCTTCGATCTTCAGCTCGACATCCTTCGGCTGATATCCGTCCGACGCGAACGAGAACGTGTACGTGCCGGGCATCAAGACCAGCGGCTCGGGGAGCGGCGATTTTCCGATCTCCGCACCCGCGAGCGACACCGTCGTCTCCTCGGTCGTGATCGTCAGCGTCAACAGGCCGACCTTCGTCGAGATGTCGTCCCACTTCGTGGTCGACTTCTTCATCACGTCCGGCTTGATGCCGGCCTTCGCATTCACGACGGTGCGAAAGTGCTTCGCAGCGACGTCGAGCTTGCCGAGCTTTTCGTTGGCGAGCCCGAGATCGTAGTGAACGTTCAGATCGTCGCCGACCTCGAGCGCCTTCTCGAACGCGGTGACCGCATTCTCGTACTGCGCCTTCGCTTCTTCGAGCTTGTTCTTGCGCGTGTTGTAGTCGGCCTTCTGGACGAGCTGCTTACCCGCCTCGTGCCACTTCTTCGCCGCCTTCGGATCCTTCACGACCGCTGCAGGCTCACCATCGGGCGGCGTCTCGGCCGGAGGCTCCGCGGGTGGCGGTGTCGGAGTCGGCGTCGGCTCCGCTGGCGGATCGGCCGGCGGATCGCCATCCATCTCGATGTCCTCGGCGCCCTGCGCGATCGCACGACCGATCGGAAACGCGAGCAGCGACGCGAGCGCGCAGACAAGCAAACGGCCCCTCATGACCGACGATACTACTACGTCGGCCGACGCGACGCCGCCGCCCCGAGCTTCGCGATGTACTCGAGCGATCGGAGCGGTTTGTCGACGAGCGAGCCGATCATCGCGAGCATCGCATCGCGCCCCGCCGCCCGATCCACGGGCGCGAATCGCACATCGCCATCCACCGCCCGCGCCGCCATCGGCGTGACGAGCTTCGCGATCGCCGACAGATAGGCCTGTGTCTCCGGCTCGTACGGCCGCACGCCCGCGGTCCGCGATCCACCGGCGCACCGACGACAGATCGCCCCACCGCGGCTCGCGTCGAACACGGCACCGCCCTCGAGCTCTCCCGACCCACATGCCGCACATCGATCGATCGCCACCTGATGTCCCGCGAGCTCGAGGAGCGTCATCTCGACCGCACGCAGCGCACCGGGCGACGGTCCGCCCTCCAAGCAATCCCACAAGCTGACGATGGCCTCGAGCGCCTCGGGCTCTGGCGTCTCCGGCGGCAAGATCGCGCCGACGAGCTCGGCCACGTAGCTCGCATGCGCGACCCCGACGACATCGCTCGCGAGGTGATGCCACTCGCGCACGATCTCCGCGCTCTCCAAGGCCCACAGATCGCCGCGCGGTGGTCGGCCCAGCTGATAGCGCCCGAGCACCAACAAGCTCAGCGTCCCTGCGAACCGCACCTTCGAGCGCCTCGCACCTCGCGCGACCGCCGTCACGCGACCATTCGTGTCCGTGTACAACGTGACGAGCAGATCGGATTCGCGCAGAGGCGTCGTCTTCAAGACCACGCCGAGCGAGCCGTCACCCATCGGGCGACTGTAGCCCTCGCGTGCGCGACACGCATCTGTTGATGCGGTGGGGCGATCGACGGGCGATCAACGGGCGATCGACGGGCGATCGACGGGCGATCGACGGGCGATCGACGGGCGATCGACGGGCGATCGACGGGCAATCGACGGGCGATCAGCCGACGAGCTCGACGGTGCCGTCGGCGCGCGTGACACCATCGCCACTCGAGCTCGGGCGACGCATCAAGTACGACAGGGTCAGCGTCGCTGCGATGAGCAAGATGATCACGGCGAGCGTCAGCGTGCCCTGCCCGCTCGCCGCATTCTTCGCGCGCTCCGCGAGGATCGGCGGGAGGAACGACTTGCGCGGCACGTGTGCCTGCGCGCGATCTTCTTGCTCGCGCTCCGCGCTGTCCGGATCCGCGTCGTCGATGACCAGCGTCGGAATCACCGGTGCGGTGCTGGTCGCGTAGATGCCGAGCGCCGGGCGGCGCCACGGGACACTGCTCGTCGTCACCGTCGGCATCGACGGCTTCCACGTGCCGCTCGTCACGACATCCGCATCGAGATCGGAGGCTGCCGCCGTAGCGGTCGCGTCGTCTGACGTCGCGATGGTCGAGCTCGCGGTCGCCGCGTCGTCGGTGCCGTCGACCAGATCGGTCGAGTCGATCATCGTTGCGGTGGATGCGCCGAACAAATCATCGGCGGCCGACGCCTCGTGCCCGACGGCCGTCCTGCCCGTCGCCCGCTCGGTCGACGCGACCGATGCATTCTCGATCGACGCCGTATCGATGGACGCGGTCGCACCGATGCCCGCCGCATCGACGGCCTTCGCATCGACGTTCGCATCGACGGCCTTCGCATCGGCCTTCGCATCGACGGCCTTCGCATCGACGGCTTTCGCATCGACGGCTTTCGCATCGACGGACTTCGCATCGACGGCCTTCGCATCGACGGCCTTCGCATCGACGGCTTTCGCATCGACAAGGCCCGCGCCGTTCGACGTCGTTTCCAGTGTCGTCACTTCGAGCGACGTCGCTCCGACGCCACCGGCGTCCGCCGTCATCGCGTCGCTCGGCGCGGCCACGATCGGCATCGCACCAGACGGCGTTCCCGTCGCCATCGCCTTGCGCTTGCCCTTCGGCGCCGCCGTTCCGCGCGGCTTGCGCGTACGCTTCTTCTTGCCGTTCGGATCGACCGGCGCGGCATCGACCGGCGCGGCATCGACCGGCGCGGCATCGACCGGCGCGGCATCGACCGGCGCGGCATCGACCGGCGCGCTCGCCACGGTCGACGCGTCGACAACTTCGATGCTCGCGGGAACGACTGCGGTCTCGGCGATGGCGTTCGACGCGATCGCTTCGCCGTTCTTCGCGACCTCGACGACCTCGATGGCCGGCGGGTGCGCGAGCATCACGGGCTCGACATCGACGTCGATGTCGACGTCATCGAGCTCGTCGATCGAGCGAGCGGGCAGACCTTGGTTACTCGCGCCCGCCCACGTGGTCGGCGGGTTCGAGACGAGCACGACCGGCGCGAGGACGCTCGCGGTGGATGGCGCGAGGTCCGACATCGACTCGACGAACGCGACCGCAGATGGCGTCGCCGTCGGGATCGTGGTCGGCGATCCTTGTGCCGCGCTGTAGCGCACGAGCGCTTCTGATTCGTCGAGGCCGACGCACTTGGCGACCGAGCGGATGAAGCCGCGAACGAAGACTTCAGCGGGAAGTCCATCGAGCTTGCCCGCTTCGAGGCGCTCCAGGATCCGAGGCTGGATCTTCGTGATCTTCGCGACGTCCTCGAGAGACAAACCCTTCTGCGCACGACCCGCGCGCAGCCAGAGCGCGAGGCTCATCTTCGATTGCTGAGTATCGACGACCGGGCTTCCCGATCGTGGAGAGGGTGTGCGATCCGTGCGGCGATCCACTACGTGCTCCCGAGAGCGCCACCATCGGCGCGGCATTGAGCAGCGATACAGCTCTGCGGCGAGATCTTGAGGCATGCATCACGTGCACGCCGCGCGTCGTCGACCAGGCCCTGCTGCATTCGCGTCTTCATCAGGTAGAGGCTTGCTTCCTGTGACCCGCAAGACGGGTCGTCTGACGCCGTCTCGAAACTTTCCGCAGCTTTTTCCCACTCTTCACGAGCGAAGTAAACCCGTCCAAGCCGATAAGTGGCGATGCACCACTTGGGTTTGAACTGCATCACCGCACGCAATTCTTTCGCGGCTTCCACGTACTTCTGCTGATGGAACAGCGACCACCCGAGACCCGCGCGGGTCAGCGCCGGGTCGACCAAGCGGAACGGGTACTCGAGGGCCTTGTTGAGTAGCTCGGTCGCCTTCGCGTAGTCCTCGAGCAGGATGTGAACGAGGCCTCGGTTCGACCACGCCTCGCCGTAGTCCGGAGTGGTCTTGATGGCGGTCGCGAAGTCGTCGTCCGCCTTCTTCAGTTGCTTGTCGAGGTCCGCGCGCGTGGCCTCGGCATCGACGCCGGTGAGGCACGCGTCGATCTCGAGCGTGCGCGTGGTCTCGTAGGCACGGACCATCGCGATCAAGCCGCGGACGTTGTAGGCCTCGTCGTTCGTGTTGTTGAACGCGAGGGCCTTGTTGACCTCGTTGTCGGCAGCTTCGAGCTGACGCTTGGACAACGAGTCTTTGGCGATATCGAGCCACTTCTGGCTCTTCTCGATGTCGGCCTCCGTCTTCGCCGTGCAGCTCGCGCACGCGACGAGGCCGAGAAGCGAAAACGCTAGCGCAAGAAACGCGAGCGATCCAAACGCGTTACCTCGCACGACGCGGACCCTACCGCGCGCGTTCGCAGACCGTCAACGCTTGGTGTGCCCCCGGGCAGATCCCCGAACGATGTATAGATGCTCCGTGCAGCCACCAGGACCTCTCGCACCGACCAAGACGCAGACGATCAGCGGCCTCTACGTCGAGACGTTCATCCCGAGCACGACGCCGAAAGGCGCCATCTTGATCACGCACGGATACGCAGAGCACTGTGGTCGCTATCGCGAAGTGGCGCACGTGCTCGTCGATGCCGGCTGGGCCGTCATGACGTACGACGTGCGCGGCCACGGACAATCGCCTGGCGAGCGCGGCTTCATCGAGCGGTTCGATATCTACCTCGATGACCTCTCGCACATGATCACCGCGGCGCGCGCCCTCGCACCGAACGCTCCGTTCGTGTTGCTCGGGCACTCGCACGGATCGCTGATCGTCCTTCGCGCGCTGACGGGTGATCGCGCGCCGGACGTGACGAAAGCGATCGTGTCGTCGCCGTATCTCGCGATCCATCCGAAGCACTCGGTGCCGGGTTGGCAGAAGGCGCTGGCACGCGTCGCCTCGCGGATCGCACCGAAGCTGAAGCAGCCGAACAACATCGTCGCGACCCAGCTCACGAGCGATCCCGCGATGCAGGCCGCACACGACGCGGACAAGCTCAACTTCGGGATCGCGACGCCGCGCTGGTTCACGGAATCGACGGCGGCTCAGAAGTACGTCGCGGACCACGCGAGCCGGATCGAGGTCCCCACCACCTGGCTCGTCGGCGGCGCGGATCCGCTCACCGACCCCGCGCAGTCGCGCCGCGTGGCCGACAAGGTCAAGGGTGCGACCTATCACGACCTCGTTGGCATGAAGCACGAGGTGTTCAACGAGCTCGAGCGCGGCAAGGTATTTGACGAGCTGGTGCGCGCGCTTCCGTCGGCCTAGATCACCTACCCGACTCTTCGATTGGCGCGATCAGACGAGCGCTCTATACTAGAGAGGTTCGTGGCGGGTCGGTGGGCTGGGTTCCTTGACGAACGATGACCGTGGCATCCGGCGGAGGCGCAATGGCCTTCGACCGTCCCGGAAGCAACTCCTATGAAGTTCTTCGCGTGCATGTGCAATCAACCCCAGCGGCTGTCGGCCGCACTCGAGCCCGTGCGCTCGGTGCTGACCGCACAGCCCCCGATCAGCCGGTGGGGGCTCGGCTACATCCAAGGTGGCGACGTTCTCCTCGTGCGAACCCCGAAGGCGAGTACGTCGCCGATCGATCTCGCATCGCCGTTGGCGGAGATCCGGACCGACTGCGCCATCGGCCAGGCGATCCGCGACTCGGGGGAGGCTCCGACGGGAACGGATAACACGCCACCGTTTCGCTTCCGTCGCTGGCTGTTCGCCCAGACGCCCACCAAGCTCGAAGCGATCGCACCGGCCTTGCTGCAGCACGTGCCCGAGTACCTGCGTCGCAACATGCGCGGTCGCACGTCGGCCGAGCTCGTGTTCCATGTCTTCCTCGCGATGCTGCACGACGAAGGCAACATCGACGATCCGAACCTGTCCACCGCCGCGCAGCGCCGCGCACTCGCGGCCACGATCAAGCTCGTCACCAACGAGCTCGAGAAGGTCGGCAAGGCCACGGACACGCCCGTCGACACCGCGATGGCGCTCGGCAACATCGCGCTGACCAACGGTCGCTCGATGATGCTCGCGCATCTGTCCGAGCCGCTGCGTGTCCGCCGGCTCACCGTGAACAACGATCGCGGCGAGAAGGACGAGTCGTTCCGCGGCCTGCTCTTGGTCTCGGGGGGTGATGGCGATCCGAAGGATGGCTTCGAGGACGTGCCACCGCAGCGCGCGGTGATGATCAGCCGCGATCTGACGCTCGGCTTCGCTGACCTCGCGCCCTGAGCGCGACGTCAGCGCGACAAGTTGTACGCGTCTTCGCGCGACATCTTCATCGCCTTGCCCTTTGGCGCGGACTTGAAGTTCTCCATCGCGCGCGTCGAGCTGCTCTCGATGCGAGCGCGCGTGGTCGGCGTGAGGTTCGTGTTGCCGTTCACCGCGTTCATGCGGCGATCGAGCACCTGCTTCGCGGCGTCGTAGCCCTGCGCCTCGTACGCCATCGCGGCTTCTTCGAGCGCGCGCGCCGACAGCGCTTCCTCGACGGCCTGCGCGGCACGCGCGACCACACTCGCCTCGACGGCGCGCACGTCGTCGACCACGTCAGCGATCGCTGCGGTCTTCGCGCTCCGCTGCGTGCCGTCCGAGACGCGGCGCCATCCCATGTGCACCGACGTGATGACCTTCGCGGCACCGAGCTCGGCCGCGGCCACGTGCACGCGGAGCACGACCTTGCGCGTCTCGCCGGCGCGGAGGTCGGCGATCGGGATGACCACGGAGTCTCCGTTGCGCGTGAGCTGGTAGCCGTACGCTTCCTCGATCATCACGCCGTCGCCCGACTGCACGACCAAGCGCACGTCGGAGGCGACCGTCGCTGCGAGACCACCGAGCTCCTTCGCGAACATCGCGGACAGGTTCTGCGTATCCTCGACGAAGTAGTAGTTGCCGCGACCGACGCTCGCGATGCGCTGCATCGTGACCTCGTCGAAGTCGAGCCCGACGCCGACCGCCGAGATCGACGTGCCGCGCGCTGCGGTGTTCGATGCGAGCGCCGCGAGCTCGTCGCGATCCCAGATACCTTCGTTCGCTTGTCCGTCGGAGATGAGGACGATGCGGCGAACGCCGTCACCGATCGGGCTGCGCTCGAGCTCGGACGCGCCGCGCACGAGGCCGCACGAGATACACGTGCCGCCGTCGTCGTAGATGCGCTCGATGGCCGCCCGTGCGGCGCTCTTGTTCGCGTCGGACGCGCGGGACATCGGCATCACGACCTGGTCGCCGCTCGAGTACGCGATCACGGTGAACGCGTCGTTGCTATCGAGCTGACCGATGAGCTTGCTCGCCGCGCGCTTCGCATTCTCCATCGGCTCGCCGGACATCGAGCCCGAGCGATCGATGACCACCGCCAGCGACAGCGGTGGGCGATAGGCTGCCTGCCCCTTCGGCGCGGTGATCGTGATCGCGACGTTCTCGTCGTGGGCACCGGCGAGGATCTTCGCGGTGGTCAGCTCGGCGATCAGCGTCATGCCGTCGTCGGCCGAGCTGTCGGGCACCGGTGATCGGGTGGTTGGTTTTCCCTGCGTCAGGAGCAGCGCTGCGATCACGGTGGCACTCGCGGCGCCGAGGACAACGGACGTGCGGAGGCGGGACGCAGCAGTAGCGGGGAGCATCGAACCTGAGACGTTCGAGGCGGGATCCGGATCCGTAAAAAGTGAACCGAGTTAGATCCGAAACATGAGTCAGGTTTGATCTCCCAACGATCTCGACCAAGTACGCGAGACCCCAACGGATGTTAACTCCAGGAATCTACGCGGCAATCACCTGCTACAAAACGCCGCTTGACCAAGTGCGTCATAAAGATTAAACCGCCGCCATGACGAACGCTCAAGAACGCAAAGCCCAGGAGCGGCAGGCCCGTCGTCGTCGCATCCAAGAAGCGGCTCGCACGGTCTTCACGGAGCGCGGCTATGCCGGCGCATCGATCGAGCTCATCGCTCGCGCGGCGCAGCTCTCTGTCGGAGCCATCTACCTCTACTTCCGTTCGAAGGAGGACCTGTACGTCTCCCTCGTCGAGGACACCCTGACGGTGTTCGACGTCGAGATGGTGCAGGTCCGCGAGCAGGCCGAGGTCGGCCGCCGCCTTCGCGAGACGTGGAAAATTCTGGTGTCGTGGGCGGAGCGGGATGCCGAGGGACCTCGCATCCTCCGCCTCCTCGCGCAGCCCGCGGTTCGCCCGCAGCTGTCGGACGAGGTCGTCGCCACGGTCTCTGCCGGCCTCGGCCGGATCCAGGACCACATCGGCGCGTGCATCGCGGACGGCATCCACGCCGGCATCTACCGCCAGGTCAACGCACGCGAGATCGCGGATCTCACGTGGTCGGTGCTGCTCGGTAGCCTCGACGCCGCGGAGATGACGGCGAACCTCGGGCTCGCGTCCGAGCCGCTCGCGGTCCGTACGGATCGCGCGCTCGGCCTCATCGAGAGCGCACTGGTCCCGCAGATCGCGACGCGCGACTCGGCCAGCCGCCTCAACGCGGTCGCCTGAGTCGAAACGATTCGGGGCGGCGCTGGTCGCCGTCATCGAATGCCATTTGCGTTGAAATGGCACGCTACCCATGTAGCGCGCTGTTCACGCGACGCGTGGAAACGCGCGGTCGATCACGGACGGACACGATAGGACACGCGGACGGACGGCAGCGTTCGCCGTGATGTCGGCGTGATGTCGCGTGGCCCGCTCGCTGCACATGCGCGGCGGAATGAAAATTCTCCTCGCTGCATTGGTTGCCTCCGTTCCGACGATTGCCTTCGCTCAGCCCGGGTCGATGCCGGCGCCGCCGCCGCCGGGTGGCGAGCCGCTCGTCGTCGAACAGAAGGTCGAACCGACGAACTCGATCAATATCTCGCCGCTGGGTCTCGTCGCCGGAAACATCGCGCTCACGTACGAGCACTTGTTCAACGGCACGCACGGCGTGATCGTCGAGGGCGCACTGTCGCGATCGTCGAGTGACGATGGAAGCTCGCTGCAGTTCGGCGGCAGCGTCGGCTATCGCTGGCACTGGCGCGGTCGCCAGAATAGTGGCTTCCTCGGCGTGACGTTCACGCAGCTCGTCGGATCGGGCTCGGTCACCGAGACCGTCAACGGCGCGGAGATGACGCACGACATGACGGTTCGCTCGACGATGCTGACCGGCAACATCGGCAAGCGGTGGATGCTGACCGACGCGATCAACATCACGGCGCGGCTCGGCCTGGGCTGGGGGCACCACGTCGCGACGGCCAAGGAGGACACGCAGGAGGCGAAGGATGCCGAGGAGCTGATGAACGACATCCTCGCGTTCCTGCCGATCGGCTTCGAGGGCGAGCTCTCGCTTGGCTACGCCTTCTAGAAGTCCGCTACCGCGCACCAGGCTGCTACGATCGCCCGAGGTGCCGACCTGTAGAGAGTGCGCGACCACGACCGATGACGGCGGGCAGTTCTGCCCGGCGTGCGGCATGGCGTACGCGAAGACCGGCGCGCTCGACGCGGAAGGTGCGCTCGCGGCGACCGGCACCGCGGCGGTGACGGCATCCGGCGAGACCGCCGAGGTTACGAACCCGGTGCGCTCGCTGATCGGTACCGTCATCGATGGCTTCGCGATCGACTCGGTGCTCGGCGGTGGCGCGTTCGGCACCGTGTATCGCGGGCGCCAGCTCGGACTCGAGCGCCCGGTCGCGATCAAAGTGCCGAGCTACGAGATCCTCGCCGATGCGACGATGGCGAAGCGCTTCGCGCGCGAAGCCCGATCGGCGGCGAAGATCACGCATCCCGGTGTCGTCGCGATCTACGCGGTCGGCGAGCTGCCCGATGGCCGGCCGTATCTCGCGATGCAGCTCATCGATGGCCAGCCGCTCGACAAGATCCTCGAGACCGGACCGGTGCCCGCGGTGCGCGCGCTCAAGATCGCGCGCGACATCGCGGCCGCGCTCTCGGAGACGCACATCGCCGGCGTGGTCCATCGCGATCTCAAGCCATCGAACATCATGTGGCGTCAGGATCGCCACGGCGATGATCGCATCACGATCGTCGACTTCGGCATCGCGGTCGCCAAGCCCGGCAACGCCGACGCGACACGCCTCACGACGAACGGTCTCATCGGCACGCCGCACTACATGTCCCCCGAGCAAGCGCAGGGCGAGCACGCGGATCAGCGCAGCGATGTGTACGCGCTCGGCTGCATCCTGTTCGAGCTCGTCACGGGCGAGACGCCGTTCGATGGCTCGGGCTTCGAGGTGCTGCTCGCGCACATGGGTCGCCCGATCCCGACGCCGAGTGATCGCCGCGCGGAGATTCCGAGCGAGGTCGACCAGCTCGTGCGCCGCCTCATGCAAAAGCGTCCGGACAATCGCCCGCAGAGCGCGGACGAGGTCGTCACGCTGATCGATGAAGCGCTCGCGGATCTGTCGAAGCGCAGCGGCGGCTTCTCGCTCGCGAAGACGCTGCGAGCCAAGCGCAAGACCCAGCAGCCCACGCTCGAGGATATCGATCCCATCGCGGCAACCGACGCGCGCGATGTCGTCGACCTCGGCAACCCGCCGCCCGTGCCAGCGAAGCGCGCGCGGTTCGCTGTGATGGGTGCGCTCGCGATGCTGTTCGTCGGGGTCGCCGGCTTCACGGTGTATCGCTACACCGGCTCGCACGCGGCGATCGCCGGCGGCGATGCGGACATTATCGACCCCGAGCTGACCGACTCCACGGAGCCGAGCCCGTTCACCGGGCGGCGCACGGTGATCTCCGACGACGGCGAGATGACCCAGCGAACCACGCTCTACGATCCGATCATCGCGGGCACGCGGGCGCGCACGACGTTCGAGCTATGGAACGCGATCGGCGCGCCGATCGAAGCGTCCAACCTCGTCGTCACGATCGAGGGGCCCGATGGCAAGGCGACCGGTGTGTCGGCCAAGCCATCGAAGCGCACGAAGGGGAAGTTCGCCTTCCAACACATCTTCGCCGCGCCCGGTCACTACGTCCTCCGGGTGTTCCCGCCGGAGGCTCACTCGGTGTTCACCGTCGATCTCGACGTCGAAGACCGCCGCTAGACGAGAGCTACTCTTCTTCCTTCGCCTTGCCGCCGGCCTCGTCCTCGGAGAAGTCGACCTTGCCGGAGAACTTGTCGCCCTCGCCGAGGATCTTCAACCGACCCGACGCGAGCACTTTGCCCTTGGACTCCATCGTGATCAGGAGCTCCTTGTTCACGCCGAAGCTCTTGCGCTCGAGCACGACGCTCGACGTCAGCGTGTTCTGGCCGCGCGAGTCGGTGAACTGCTCGAACGTCGACAGCAGCATCTGCTGGCGGTTGGTCACGTCGTAGATCTTGACCAGGTACTCGAGGTCGTTGAGCGGCTGCTTGAGGAATCCGATGAAGTGGATCTTCCAGCTCTTGGTTTCCTTGTTCTCCCAGAAGTTCGTCTTGCTCTGCGCTTTGATCTTCGCGGTGTACGCGGAGGCGCTCTTGGCCTGGAGCGGGAACCGCTTGTCGCTCATCATGATCCGGGACGCGAACACCTTGTTCGGGTTCGCCCCTGCGACGGACGTGAACGCGATCAGGACGGCGAGAATGACGAGGGGAGCGCGCATCGCCGACGATGCTACCTGACGCGGCCTGCGCGATCGAGCGCGTAGTGATGGCTCACATCGGCGACGATCGGGTACCGCTCGGCTACTTCAAGAGTGCGCGGATCGCGTCGAGACCTGCGCGATCCGGGGCATCGCGTCCGTCGAGCCGACTGGCGATCTCGACCGCGCGCCGTGCAAGCGCGCGATAGATCTCGACAAGCTCGGGCTTCCCCTGAAGTGCGTCGAGATGGCGTTGAATCGTCTGCGCGTCGCCGCGTCGAATCGGCCCGGTCAGTCCGTCCGTCGTGCCGCGCGCCTCGATGTTGTCGAGTGCGCCGCGCGCGAGTGGCACGAGTGCGGCCGCTGCTTGCTGCGGCGGGACGCCGGTGCTCGCGAGCACGGCGGCGGCGGCATCGATCGCGGACACGATGTAGTTCGACGCGATCGCCGCAGCCGCGTGATAGCCGGCCATCTGCGTTCCATCGAGGTTCATCACGACGCCGCCGATCAGCGACACCATCTTGCTCGCGGTCGCGCGACCGACCTCGTCGCCCTCGACGCCGAACACGGTGCCCTTGAGTTGACGCATCACGGACTTTCCGTCGGCGATCGCGGACAGCGGGTGCATCGTTCCGATGCCCGCGACCTGCGCCGCGACGGGGCCGAGGGCGTCGTGCGCGGACACGGCACCCGCGCAGTGGAGCAGCACGTGGCGCTTTCCGACGAGGCCGGTGCCGAGCAGCACCTGCGCCACCTCGGTGATCACCGCATCGCGCACCGCGAGGATCACCACCTCGGCCTCGAGGAGAATATCGGGCGGCGCCGACGAGAACGCCGCGACACCCGCGGTGGCACCGGCCGCGCGCGCCGCGGCGGGCTTGCGCGCCCACAGTCCGAGCACGGGGACGCCGCCGAGGCGCAGCGCGCCGGCGAGCGCGGTGGCGACCGGGCCTGCGCCGACGACGAACGTAGTGGGATTGCGTGCGGTCATCGGTAGAGTCCGTGGGCGCCGATATACCGCAACACCGCGGCGGGCAACAGCGACGAGACCTCGTCCCGCGCAGTCGCGCGCTCGGCCTCGGTCGCGGCCGGATCCTGCTCGCGTGCGAGGAGCTCGCGGATCTGCGTCGACGAGATGCTCGGCGCCGCGAACGACGTCTCCTGTCCGGGCGCCAGGTGCCCTGCCCGCGCGATCACCATGAGCGGCGCCATCGCGATCACGTCGTCCCAGCGATGCCACTTGTGCGACTCGGCGAGGATATCGGTCCCGACGAGCAATCGAAACGATCGCGAGCCGTCCTTCGTCAGCGTTTGGAGCAAGTCGTAGGTGCGGCCCGACGCGTTGTCCTTCTCCGCGTCGACGACGCGTGCGGCCTCGCCGAACCGCGCAGCCGCGAGCCGCGTCATCTCCACGCGATGCTCGAACGGCTCGAGCTCTTTGTTGAACGCGTGCTTGTACACGGGAACGAACCACACCTCGTCGACGGGCTGCGTCTCGAGTGCCCACAGCGCGACCATCTGATGCGCGACGTGCGGAGGATTGAAGCTCCCACCGAAGAGTGCGATCCGCGCCATTACTCGCCTTCGTACAACAAGTATTCGGCGCGCTCGTCCGCCCACGCACCCTCGTCGCGCGGCCAACGAGCGGCGAGCTCGTCGAGGCTCTGGCCCGCCTCGATGCCTTCGCGCAGCGCCGCGGATCCGGCGAGCAGATCGATCGCGGGGATCGCGTCGACGAACTCGTACGCCTTCGCGCGCCACTTGAACGACGCCGGGCTCTGATCGTAGCAGGCCTTGAGGAACGCGACGCCGGTCCGATACGGACGGAACGTGCGCCCGTTGGTCACGTGGAGCTGCACGCCGCCGCAGGCTTGCTTCGCGTGCTTCTGGAACTGCGGCGTGAACACGACCGGCCGGAACTTCACGCCGGGCAAGTGCATCGCAGTGAGATCCTGCGCGAGATGGTGACCGTCGATGTGCGGCGCGCCCGCGAGCTCGAACGGCCGCGTCGTACCGCGTCCCTCGGACAACTCGGTGCCCTCGACGAGACACATCCCCGGATAGACCAGCGCGGTGTCCACCGTCGGCATGTTCGGCGACGGCATCACCCACGGCAGCCCCGTGTGATCGAAGTGCATGTCGCGGGTCCAACCGCGCATACCGATCACCGCGAGCTCGAGGTCGAGCTTCTCGACCGCGTGCCGCCAGCGCGCGATCTCGCCCGCGGTCATGCCGTGCCGATTGGGACACGAGACGAGCCCGACGAACGACTCGAACCCCGGCTCGATGTTGTCGCCCTCGATCAGCGTGCCGCCGATCGGGTTCGGGCGATCGAGCACCACGAACGCCTTGCCGGCCTTCGCGCACGCACGCATCGCGAGGACCATCGTCCACACGAACGTGTAGTAGCGGCTGCCGATGTCCTGGACGTCGTAGACCATGACGTCGATCTCGTCGAGCATCGCGGTCGTCGGTGTCAGCGTGTCCTCGGTGCCGCCGTACAGCGAGTGCACGGGCAGCCCCGTGCGTGCATCGCGCGCGGCATCGACCTCGATCATGTCCTGCGCATCGCCGCGCACGCCGTGCTCCGGACCGAACAGCGCGGTGACCTTGAAGTCACTCTTCGCGTGCAACAGATCGATCGCGTGGTTCAAGTGCGTGTCGACCGCCGTCGGATTGACGATCAGGCCGACACGGCGACCGTTCAGCAGCGGGTTGCCCTCCGCCGCGAGCCGCGCGAGACCGGTTTGAACCGCCATTAGATCAAGCGAAGATCGGGACGGGCTTGAGCGAGACCTTGTTGTCCTTGGTCACGACACGGAAGCGAACGGCGCGGCACTGGTACTGCGCCTTGAGCTTGCCCTCGTTGACCTTGAGCTTCGCGATGAAGTTCTCGAACGACACGTCGTCGGGATTTCCGCTCGCCTTGCGGGCCGCGGTGTACTCCGTGTAGACGCGCTTGTAGTAGTCGGGCTCCGCTTCTTGCGCGAGCGCGGCGATGTCCGGATCGACGGCGGGCTTGTCCTCACCCTCCTCGAAGTCGACGCGACCGGGGACGATCGGATTGCCTTCCTCGTCGAACTCTTCCTCGCCGGGCTCGGGGCGACCGAGCAGACGCGCGAGCATCACGTTGAGGCCGTTCGAGAGACCATCGAGCTCCGGGCCGACCGGACGGAACGTGCGATCGAGGTTGCCGTTGATGATCTCGGTGATGCCCAGCTCGACCTGGTCGACCTGCGTGATCAGGCGGCGATGCGAGAGGTAGAGACCGAGCATCGCGATCGCGAGGGCGCCGCCACCGAGGAGCAGGATGAACAGCTTGACCGTCCCCGCGATCGACGAGGTCTCGTCGCCGCCGATCGGCGACAGCACGACGACGCCGGAGGTCACCGGCGGATAGTCGGTCGGGAATGCCTTGGTCGCGGTGCGCGGCAGCGGATCCGTGGCGGCGATGTACGTCGTGCCACCGACGGTGATCACCGCCTTCACCGGCTTGCCGTCCGTCGACAGCTTGCCGAGCTCGGCCGCGAGTTGGCGCGCCTTCGCGGTGTCTTCCTCCGCGTTCGCGCGCGTGAAGCTCGACGCGATGACATCGAACTCCGGTTTGCCGTCTTTGTCCTTGTTGAGGTTGTAGTAGGCGAGATCGGTCCCCAGCAGCGACTTGTCCTTCTGGGTCTCCTTCGCCGTCTGCGAGTACGCGACGACGATCGCGCCGACGATCGCGCCGGTGCCTTCGGTGTCCTCGGGCGGTACGACCGCTTCGGGATCGATGATCGGCGCGACGCCGACCTTCATCATCGACTTGCCGTCTTTGATCCAGATGTCGCTGATGATGATCTTCTTCTTCAGGACGACATTGATCGCGGGCAGGATCGACTCGCCCTTGTCGTTCTTCCACTGCTTGGGAACGACGCTCGGCACGTCGCTCATCGCGAGCACGTTCCCCGTCTTGTCGAGGAGGGCGATGATGTCCGGCTTGACCGGGCTCTTCTTCTCGTCGGCGGTGAACTTCTGGAATCCGATTCGCGCCTGCGATGCGCGCACGTTCTCGGACTTGATGGCGCTCAGGAACTCGGGGAACGACGCGAGCCATTCGGCTTTGTTCGCGACATCGATGCCCTCGAGTTGGTTGACCTGACCGATCACACCGTGTGCGCGGTTGAGCTGAGCGTCGGCGTCCTTCTTCGAACGCTCGTCGAAGCTCTTCGACGTGACAAAGTACGAAATCGCTGCCAAGGCTGCGATCACGGCGGCTACGACCGCTGCAATAACGGTGCGGGACATGCTCCCTCCGCGCAGAATAATCGTGGGACGACGCGTAGTTGTCAACGCAACCCGCGGTGTAGATCGGACTACTTCTTCTTCGGCTTCTTGTCGGGCTTGGGCTCTTGCGGTGGCGGCGTCTTCGGTGGCGCCTTCGGATCGATCACTTCCGACGGTGGTGGAGCGTCATATCGCTTCCGGAAGTCCTCGGTGAACGGGCAGACCTTCGGGTCGGATGCGAGGAGGCAGGCCGCCTCGGCGACCCCGAGGTCCATCGACCGCTCGAGGTGCGCGCGATCGTCGAGCACGAGCATGCGGCGCTTGCCGTCGGTCATGATGCTCGTCGCCGATGTCGCCGAGGAGCACCCCTTGGGGATCAGCCGATCCGGGTACGCCGTGTCGTCGCAGAACACGTTCTGCTCGAGCGTGACGATCTCGTCGATCGGATCGGGGAACGCGACGCCCACCTCCTTGGCCTGCGCGCGGACCTTGGCGAGCGACGCCTTGTACGCCGCCGCGACCTCGGCCGGCTGCAGGGTGCCCGTGGTCTCCACGAGGACGCCGTCGAACACCCCGCCCGCCGTCGGCATCGCGCCGCGGATCGTCTTGTGCTTCGGCGACCACCCCGTGGGCTCGTGATTTCCGCGCAACACCAAGATCGTGGCGACCGCGCCGCCAGCGACCAGCAGGCCGCCCAACGCGAGCCACATCGGCGTGCGGCTCGGCTTCTTCCGCAGCGCCGGTCCGGTCGGGCTCGGCTCGAGCTCGTCGGCGAGGTTCGTCGGCGTGGCCGTCGCGACCCGCGCGGGCGCCGGGCGCGTTCGCGGAGTCTCGGGCGCCGTCGAGCGGAGCTCGCCGAGCACCTCGCGGTTCAGCTTCTGGGTCTCGACGAGACCGACGTCGCCGTCGCGCAGCGATGCCTCGAGCATCTTGCGCATCTCGCGCGCGTTCTCGAACCGATCGCCCACCTTCTTCATGAGGCTCTTCATCAGAGCCTCTTCGACCAGCCTGGGCACCTCGATGCCGCGCGCCGACGGCGGCTTCGGTGGCTCCGACAGGTGCTTCGTCATGATCTCGAAGTGCGTCGAGCCGTCGAACGGCGTCTCGCCGGTCAGCGATTCGTACAGCGTGGCGCCGAGCGAGTAGATGTCCGTGCGCAGGTCGACCTCTTGGCCGCGCACCTGCTCGGGCGACATGTAGCGGACGGTGCCCATCGTCTGGCCGGTCGCGGTCAGCTTCGTCGACGTGGTCATCTTCGCGATGCCGAAGTCCATCACCGTCGCGGTCGCGTCGTGCGCGCGCACGAGGACATTGCTCGGCTTCATGTCGCGATGGATCACGCCACGCCCGTGCGCGTACTCGAGGGCGCGCAAGACGTCGATGCACACGCGCACCGAGGCGGCCCACTCCATCCGCTTGTTCTCGAGGATGATCCGCTCCCACGTCCGGCCCTGCACGTACTGCATCGCGAGGACGAAGAAGCCGTTCTCCTGGCCGAAGTTGTAGAGGTGGACGATGTTCGGGTGATCGAGCGCAGCGAGCGCCTTCGCTTCTTCGAGGAAGCGAGACTTCACCTGGCTATGCGCGGCGAGCTCCGGCGGCAGGATCTTCAGCGCGACCTCTTGGTCCGTCATCTTGTGGCGGCCCTTGAACACGACGCTCATGCCGCCCTGCCCCAACACGTCGACGAGCTCGTACTGCCCGAGCACCACGGTGCCGAGCATGCGGTGCGCGCCGGTCGCGCCGATCGCGTGGCCGCAATGCGGGCAGCGCACGTCGATATCGAGCACTTCCTTCTCGCAGCTGGGACACTGCGCCATCTACGCCCTCGCCCCGCTCGCGCTCGGCTGTGGCGCGCGTCGTTCCCAACCCGGGATCCTGTCGAGCCACCGACTCAATTCGTCGACGAGGATCGCCGGATACTCCACCGGCGTGTAGTGCGTGCCTCCCTTGATCACCACGAGGCGCGACGTGGGGATCGCGCGATGAATGTGCTCGGCGGTCGACGGTGGCGTCATGACGTCTTTGTCGCCGGTCACGATCGTCGTCGGGATCGTGATCTTCGCGAGCACGTCCTCGGCGTCGTGCTCGTCGAGCCGCGCGAGGAGATCGCTGTAGATGACCCAGTCGATTGTCTGGAAGCCGGCGGCGACCTGGCGAAAGATGTCCACGTCGATCGTCGGGCTGACCAGCCCGACGCGCTTCATCGCGCTGATCAGCGCGTTGGAGCCCGCGACGATCTTGCTCGCGCGACCCGCGAGCGCCGCCTGGGCGCGCACGAGCCGTAGCAGCATCGGGATCGTCTTCCCGACGAGGCGGCTGCCCATCACCGTCCGAAACGCTCGCCCGTAGGTGCCGTTGATCGCGAACACGCCCGTCACGCGTTCGGGGTGGCGCTTGATCGTCTCGAACGCGACCTGCACGCCCATCGACCAGCCCGCGATCGCGAAGTCGCCGACCTTCTCTGTCTCGAGGATCTCGAGGAGATCGGCGACCTGATGCGCCATCGTGTTCGCCAACGGATCGGCCGGAGCGCCCGAGGTGTAGAGGCCGCGGTAGTCCCAGCAGATCGTCTTGTAGCCGTCGAGGCCCGCATAGAGATGACGGAACGCGACGTGCGTTCCGCCGAGGCCGTTCGCGAGCACGACACAGGGTCCTTCGCCTCGCACCTGGTAGCCGATGCGAGTGCCGTCGCGCGCCGTGATGTGGCGCTGCTGGACCTCCATTGAGCGTGATCGTATCCGAAAACAAGAACGGCCGCCCGGAGGCGACCGCTCGGCGTGACCGACCAGCGTCGATCAGAAGTACAGGAGCGCACTCAGGCGAGCCCGCGTGTACTCCTCGCTCTCGTCGCTGCTGCTCGAGGGCGGCGCGATGGTGCGAGCGATCGTGCCGTCGACCGGCTGCGGGTCGTCGCTCGACATCGAGTTGCGCGAGCCCGCGCGAACGTCGACGGCGAGGTGGAACTTCGGGGTGATCGCGTAGCGAAGACCGATGCCGATCTCGGCGAAGTTCTGGTTCGTGGTGAACTCACCCGCGACGTCCGCCTGCTGCACGCCGAGGCCGGCGAGCACGTACGGTGCGAGGCGGTTGTACGCGCCCAGCTCGTAGATGAGCGAGGCACCGAGGCGACGGTCGACACGGAGGTCGTTCGCGTACTCGGTCTTGCCGAGCTCGCCCTCGATCAGGAAGCCGCCGTTGCCGAGGCGAATGCGACCGAGCACGCCGATGTCGCTCGAGTCATCCGTGTCCTCGACGGCGACGCCGCCCGCGAACAGACCGATACCGAACTTCGGCAGCTCGGGGCGCGGAGCGACGACGACCGCGGTGGTGATCGGCGCCGGAGCGACCGGGTAGTACGAGGTGCCGTAGTACGACGGGACGTAGGTCTCCGCGTAGTACGGGCGGTAATAGCGATAGCGCGGGTAGTAACCGCCGCCGACGTAGATGCTGCCACCGACGGACCACGTCGAGCGCGGGCGCGACCACGTGCGCGCCGGACGCGACCAGTGGACCGAGAAGCCGCCGCGAGCGTGCACGCGAACGCCGCCGCCACCGCCGCGCGACCAACGACCAGCTTCGGCTTCTTCGGTGTGAAGCATGGGGACGAGTCCGAGCGCGCCGACGAGAAGGAAGATGCTGCGGTTCACGGGGTGAGCCTTTCGAAGATGGCGGTAGCGATGGTGACGGTACCAAGACGCGCAAGCGCGCCAGTCGGTTTAGTCTGCAGCAAACTTGCCAGGTCAGCCACGTGCCGATCGCTGGGGGTTCGCCTATGAAACGTGCGCAATTACTCTCGCTTACGGGTGTCCTGGAGATCGGTTTTCATCATGGGGTGTAATCGCATTTTCACGACTCATCGCCCTGTGGTGCCACCGCGACAGATCGGGGCGGACAATCTCTCGCAACCCCGCCAACCGACAGGCATCCTTGACACTCGAGACGTTGGGTCCATAAAGTCTCTCCCCGGAACGGAGGTCCTTCCTTGAGTGACTCTAAAAAGCCCGGCGGTAGCCGTGACATCAGCGACCTGAAGGCGCGGTTAGGCCTGAAGAAGGGCGCAGCGGCTCCCACCACAGGCCAGACTCGCTCCAATGGTGCGTCCGCTGGGGTGGTCGCCCCGCCTGGAATGAATTTGCCAGCCCCTCCCGGCGTGCAACCGCCACAACCCGCGGCGCCCGCGATTCCCGACGCTGCGCACGATCCATTCGGCGCGATGAACGCGATGGCCGCGGTCGGTACGGTGCAACGCGCACCCGAGATCGTGATCGTCCACGACGGCAAGCCCGTCGAGAACGTCGGCTCGCAGAGCAAGGGCGCGACGATCGCGAAGATCGCGATCCCCGCGGTCGTCGGCATCGCGCTCGGCATCGCGATCGGAAAGATCGGCGCGACGAACGGCGCGTACAACACGGGCCTCTCGGACGTGAAGCAGATCTTGGGCGACAAGAACACGCAGTCGAGCGTCGCGCACCTGAAGCAGCAGATCTCCGCGCTCGACAGCAAGCTCGACGAGTGGAAGACGCGAAACAACTTCCGCGTCGACGGCGCCATGGACAAGGAGCTCGAGCAGCTCGTCAAAGCGCTCGACGTGAAGACCGAGGTGTTCAAGGCGAAGACGAACACGCTCGATCCCGAGACCACCGCGAAGCTCGTCCAGTTCTACGGCGGGGTCGCCGAGGTGAAGGCGATGATCGACCTCCACCTGAAGAGCGCGAAGAGCGACGAGCAAGCATTCCGTCGCGCCAAAGAGAAGGCGGATGCCGGCACGATCAAGGAAGGCGAGAACGCCTACCTCAATAACCAGTTCCGCTACGCGATGGTGATGTCCGCGCCCACGGAAGGCGAGCCTGCAGACTTCGGCGCGAAGCTCGTCGAGCTCGGACCGCCGTACTGCGCCGGCAAGATCGCGCCGAGCGGCAAGTGCGCCGATGGCGAAGCACCGTCGAGCTTCACGTATCGCTCCGAGCCGGGCGCGACATGGAACGAAGGCAAGCTCGCGACGAGCGGATCCGAAGCCGTCCCCACGAAGCAGATCGTGATGCTGCTCCCGGGCGGCGTTCGCGACTCGCTCGTGAAGGGCGCCGAAGGCGTCGCGTCCGAGGCGTACTACCAGCGCCGCCTGCGCACGATCTACGAGCGCGTGCACGGCGTCGGTGACAAGGGCAACGGCCTGCTCAACGAGGGCAACAAGCTCGAGACGTTGCTGCAGACCGAGGCCGGCAAGAGCAAGAAGTTCAGCTTCTTGATGTAGCCCCTGCCCCCGCTCGATCGTTCGAGCACCAACGAACAAGGCCGCCTGCGAGGGCGGCCTTCGTCGTTTCGGGACGCTCGACGTCGACTGGAGTCGACGACGCCCGGTGCGGGCTACTTGCCGCCCTGCGCCTTGATGACCGCGTCGACGGCGTTGCCGTTCTGCTTCACGTCCGGCTTGTCCTTGTTGTCGGGATCGATGACCGCCTTGATCGTCGACGACATCTCGCGCTTCGGCGGCGCCTTCGCCTCGCGGAGCGCGAGGACATCCTTCTTCACGCTCGGATCCTCGAGGACGAGGCCGATCGCGTCGTAGGTCTTGAGCTTGTCGACCGCGCGGACGACGAGCTTGTCCGTGGTGTACGTGATGACGCCCGGCTCGACGTCACCCGGGCCGAACTGCGCCGTCATGACCTGCTGGAACGTGTCGAAGTTCTTCTTGTCCTCGGGGAGGATCGAGACGTCGAGGGAGATGAACATCTTCCAGAGCTTGCCCTGATAGAAGAAGAAGAAGCGGCGGTTGTTCTTGCCCGCGTCGTTCTCCCAGCGCTCCATCATGGACTCCTCGGTGCCGTGGGCGAACTCGCCCTCGACGATCGAGACATCCCACGGCGATTCCTTCTTCTCGTCGAAGGTGACGTACGTGGACTTCACGCGGGCGAGCTCGGTCTTCTTCTCCTTGCGGATCCGATCCTGCTGCGCGACGTCCGTGGTCGCCTTGAGCTTCTCGTCGTAGCGCTCGGCGATCTGCTTCTCGAGGCCGGCGAGGATCTCGTCCTTCGACATGCCGAACTTGAAGCCGCCCATGCGCTCTTCGAGCTTCTTCTTGTTGGCCTCGGATGGCGGGGCCACCTTCTTCTTCGGTGGAGGAGCTTTCTCCTTCTTCGCGGGAGCCTTCTTGGCAGGCGCCGCCTTCTTGTCACCAGCGAACGCCGAGCCGACGAGGCCGACGCTCAAGAAACTTACGAAAGCTGCGCGAACGATACGAGACATGAGTCCTCCGTGGAGCGAGCGCATCCTACCCAGGCGAGCATGATGGCCACAAGGAAGACGTGCAAACGCCCCCTGTATTCAGCGTCGATTCGGCGCTGATTCAGGAGGCTTCGGCGGTGCGCTCGAAGCGCGTCGCCCGCGCTAGTTCGAGGGGTTCAGGGGCGCGCTGCCCGAGGACGCCGACCGCGACGCGTTCGTGAGCGCATCGGGGGTGACCTTCACGTCGAGCTCGCTACCCGAGACCGACCCGTGGCAACCACCGCAGACGGCGTCGAACAACGACTCGGAGATACCCATCGAGATCGTCTCGCCGGGTCCGAGCTGGTGTTCTTCGCTCATCGTGACGATCGGGTTCCTGCTGCTGTCTTGGAGCTCGAACACCATGCCCACGCGCGCGGGAAGCATGACCTTCGTCGAGCCATCGTCGGCGAGCGGGACACGACCGAGGAGCTGGCGCTCCTGGAAGATCCCGTTGACGTTCGCGGAGCAGTTCGCGCCGCACATCCCTTCGCTATACGCGGCGAGGTAGCGCGCGTTGCGGAACTCCTCGACGGGACGTCCACGGCGGAGGTTGCCGGTGAGCAGCGTGAACAACATCGGCGCGTCGGGCATGTGGACCGTCGCGGTCGCCGGATCTCCGCCGCTCGCCGCACCACCGAACACGAGCTGGCGGCGGTTGTCGTACAGCTTGCGCGCCGGGAACTTGTAGACGAGCTGCGCGTCGACGCGGATCGCGCTTCCACCGAACAGCGGCTCGCTCGAGTTGTCGCGCGGGTTGTACATCACGATGTCGAACTGGCCCGAGGTCGGGCTCGTTGCCTTGGACACCATGATGCGACCGTCGGGCAGCGAGACGGGACCGCGATAGACCTCGGTCCGATCGAGCACGCGCACCGACGGCAAGTAGCCCGGATCGAAGCGCTCGGCTTCGAACGGTCCGATGCTGCGATTGAACAGCGCGAGCGCGCCTGCCCCGCCCATCGTCGTCGGGGCGCCGGTGTCGGCGACGTTCGACAGGATGATGAGGAAGTTGCCGTCGCTGCCTTCGCGAATATCGGTGACCGACGAGTAGCCGATCGACGGCCGCGTCGCCTCCGGATCGGCCGGGTCGGCGTACTTCGAGTCTTTGCGCTGACCGAGCAGCGGGTGGTAGTCCGTGAGGTCCCAATTGATGCGGCGACCCGCGAGCTGATAGAAGCCATCGCTCGCTTTCTCCGTGGTCATCGTCATGCGGCCTTCGCGCATGAACTGCGGGCTGATCTCGGAGTTCGACAGCACCGTGACCTGCTCGGGCGTACCGACGGCGGCGAACCCGTTGACCTCGACGCGCCAGATGTCCGATTGCGGGAGGAAGCGCTTTCGCGACTTCGTCGCGCCGTTCTTGCCGCGCGTCGATGCGAACACGATGTAGCGACCATCGGGCGACCACGCGGGATCGAAGTTGTGCACCTGGATCCCGTTCGACATGCCGACGGCGGGCGTGATGCGCGTGCAGTTGTTGCCGTCGACATCGACGACGTAGATTCCGAGCGGATCGGCGGCCGTGGCGCGCGCGGCGAACGCGATGCGATTGCCATCGTTCGCGACGTCGGGCGCTTGCACGTCCGGGCTTCCACCGAGACCGCAGCCACCGATCAGCGAGACGCCCGCGTTCGCGGTGCCGAGACTTCCATCCGCGCCGTACGTCGTGTCGGAGATGCGCAGATCGGCGCCCCCTTGGAACGTGTCGAACTCGAGTCGACCGGCGGTCGCCGCAGCGGTGCGCTGCACGTAGACGATCTGCGCCGTCTGTCCCGCGGACATGTTCGTGACCTGCGTGCCGAGCGCTGCACGCTCGAGACGGATCCACTCCTGGATCGTGCAGAACGCCGTCGGTGGCGGCATCGAATTCGGGTTGTACGTGCCGGGGCACGTAGCCGGATCCGCGGCCGTCGCAGCACCGGCGGTCTCGAGCACGGGACCACCACGGTGCGGGATGCCGCCGACCGGATCGTTGGTCGCGGCGTCGGTGCGTTGATCGAACTCGAGGATCGTCTTGGCCACCGCGCGACTGCGACGCGAATCCGGGAACTCGAGCGCCATGAACTCTTCGCGGAGCAGGTCGTAGTTCTTCTGCAGCGCGACCGACGAGAAGAAGCCGATCGAGCCCGAGCGCATCTTGAAGTCGTTGCTCGCCTGCGGGCTATGGCACGCCTGGAATGCACACCCGCGCTGGAGGAGCACCGGCTGGACGTTGTCCTCGTAGAACTGCTTCACCGCGCTGCCGTTCGCGAACGGGAGCTTGCCGACGCTCGCGGCCCACGCCTTGATGCGCACGTAGTCGCCGTCGTCGATGCCTTCGAATTGATCGCCACCCGTGTGACCGCGACCTCCCGCCGCGACGGCGAGAGGAACGCGTAGGAGCTGCGAGTCGTCGACGGGGTTGTTCACGAACGACCACGCCTGCGAGAAGTTGAATGCTTGCTGCTCGGGCGTGGAGCCGCACGTGATGTAGAAGTCCGACTGCGGAGCTCCGTGGCAGCTTCCGGCCGCGCAGTTGTGGTCGGTGAGGATCGGTTGGATCTCGCGCTTGAACGCGTCGAACTCCGCGGGCTTCATCGTGGTGAACGTGTCCGTGAACCCTGCGGGCAACACATCGCTACACGAGCCCGCACCTTCTTGCGCGGGCGTCGGCGGCTTGAGTCCGTTCTCGGTCGCGCCGTTCTCGAGCCACGTCTGCAACGTGAAGTACGCATCCGAGCCCGTCTCGAGGATCGCGCCGCCGACGTGCTGCACGTCGATCGAGAGGAAGCGCGGCATCCCCGGCATTCCAGGGACGTCGCCGTACTGGAACTTCAGCTTGCCGGGACCGACCGCCTTGATCAGGAGCAGCGGATACGGATACGGACCGAACGGCGAGAGCGCGTCGCGTCGCTTCTGGATGTTCTCGAAGCTCGTGACGTCGAGATTTCCAGCGGCGAAGTCGAACGGATCACCGACGTTCGTGCTGTGGCAACCGGATGTGTTGCCGACACACTTCTGCTCGAGGATTGGAAGAATGTTGCGTTCGAAGTACGTGCGACCTGGCGGTGGATCACTGCACGCGGTTCCCGCGGCGCATAGACCCGTCACCAGGAGGGCTGCCCAGCGCATCTCCATGAGAAGCAGTGTACTGCCTTTTCTCGACGGAGAAAGGGACGAGAAAATGAAAAGAGGCCGCATCTTTCGATGCGACCTCGTCGGTGATCACCGCTACGTGCGGCTAGCGAACAGTCTTAGCGGAGCGACGCCAGCGCAGCCTTTGCGACCCCACTGACAATGCTGCTCTTGTCGAGCGATGCCTTCGTCAGCGCGTCACGCGAGGTCGCGCTTCCGATGCGGCCGAGCGCCCACGCCGCGTTACGGCGAGCCACCGGGTCTGCATCGTTGACGACGATGTTCTCGAGTGCACCGACCGCCGCGGCGGCGCGCATGCCACCGGCGACCGTGGCGGCATCCGCACGCACATTGGCGGCGGAGTCCGTCAACATGCCGATGATCGGCGTCGCGTCCTTCTGACCGCGAATGTCGCGATACGCGGTGACCGCAGCGGCTCGCACGTCGGCGTTCGAATCGGTCATCGCGGTCAGCAACACGGGGTTGCCACCCTGGTGGCCGAGCGATGCGACGGCGCGAACCATCGCGAGCTTGCCCTCGGCGCCGACGTCACGCTTGATCGCGTCACGGAGGGCGGGGAGCGCCGTGTACGTCACTGTCGTGCCGAAGAAGTCGGCCGCGTTGCGAACGGCGATCGTGTTGCCGTTCTTGAGGTCCTCGAGGAAGCCGGGGACCAACATGTCCTTGAGCGCGGGGCGCTTCGCGAACCACCAGCCAGCAACCTCGCGCACCGCGTAGCGGTTGTCCTCGAGGAGGTTGGTCACGATGGGCACGCAGTCGGGGCACATGAGGCTCTCCGCGCGTTCGATCTCGGCGACGATGGAGTCGACCGACGTGGAGTTGACAGCGTCGCGAATACGTTCCGCGCTTCCACCCTTGCCTGCCATCGCCGGCGTTGCGGCGAGGAGTACGAAGGCGACCGCGGCGATCTTTTTACCGATGTTCTTCATGGTTGTTCTCCTTGGATTCCGCGGGGGTTAGTACTCGGCCACGCCGGGGTTGTTCTCGCGGCTGAAGAAGCTCACGCCGTTGTCGGCTGCGAGGATGACTGCGTAGAACTCGTCGGGCGTGAGGTCCGCGCCCTTGCCCTGCATGTGCGGGGTGGTCGTGAAGGCACGGTCCGCCGTCGGAGCCGGGAACTGCTTCGTCGGGTTCAGGAGCTTGACCATCTCCGAGTTACGCGCGTTCTCGGGGAGCAGGTACTGCTTGACGGTACCGGAGGTGATCATGAAGCCGCCCTTCTCGAACGCTTCCATGTCGGGACCGGCCACCGAGAGGTAGCTGCGCGTGAAGTGCGAGTCGCCACCGAGCTCGGCCCACTCGGCCGGCAGGGCGTCGCCACGGAGGTCGAACGTCCACGTCAGCGTCGTCACACCGTCGGTGATCGTGTAGCTCGGGTTCGCCGCGCCGGGCGAACCGTTGTGGCAGCTGATGCACTTCGCGTTGAACATCGGCTGCAGCGCCTTGTCCCAGGCGACGCCGACGATGTTGTCGCGCGAGAAGTCGTTCGACATGCGGTCGGCGCGCGGGGCGGTGGTCTTGGTGAACACCGTCGGGCCGGCGGCGATCGCGTCGGTCAGACCGGGGTCGATCGTCGTGGTCGCGGTGCGCGACTCGTGGCAGCCACCGCAGAAGCGGTTCTCACCGGGACGACCCGAGAACCAGACCGGCTCCGAGCCGATCGACATACCGAAGTTGTCGATCGCTTGGACGCGCAGCGGAACGTTCGCGGGGACGTACGCGGCCCACGACTTGTCGGCGCGGACGCGAGCGACACCGAGCGTCGCCATACCTTCGAACATCGTCGAGCCGAACATGCGCGGGAAGCCTTCTTCCGACGAGAAGCCTTCCGACACGCGGACGCCGTAGATGCTATCGGCGGCGAACGTGAACTGCGTCGAGTCGTAGACGTTCATCGAGCCGATGATCGTCTGGCCAACGCCGGTCATGTTCTCGTCGAGCGACGAGGCCACGACCGACGGAGCTGCGCGCGTTTGCAGCGCGCGCGGGAACACGTCCCACATCTCGGGGTCGTCGATGATCGGGCGGCGCGTCTGGCGCTCGGTGTCGTAGAGGTAGACACCGAAGTTCGCCGACAGGCCGGCGCTGCCGAGGACGCTCGACTCGACCGGGCCATCGGCCCACGAGACGAGGAGGTCCGGCTTGTCCTTCGCGTTCAGCGGGAACGCGTCGTAGTAGCGACCGATGGTCTCCGCCGACGGCGTCATGTCGTGCGGAACGTCGGGCGTGAGATCCTTGTAGGTGGCGTTCGCTTCGGACTTGTTGTGGTCCGCCGAGACGTTGCCCTTGCTGTCCATCACCACGTCGCCGAGGCGAACGTCGATGAGTGCGCCGGCTTGGATGGTGCGGTTACGCGACGTCGCGATGGCGACGAAGCGGCCCGGGCTGATCTCGCGCGCCTTGAGCGTCGAGTTCGAGGCGCCGGTGCCTTCCTTGCCGAAGGCTTCGCGCAGCTGCGTCATGTCCTGGTTCATGAACATGAGGTGGCCGGCGTTCATCGGGCCGAGGTGATCCCACTGCGTCAACATCACGTGGCCGTCGCTCATCAGCGTCGGGAACGTGCGGTGCGAGAGGTTGCGCGGGCCGAGCTCTTCGCCCGTGCCGTCCTGGTTGATGCGGCCGACCTGGAGCGTGACGCCGCGCTCGTACTCGTCACGGTGCTGCGGCGCACCTTCCTCGACGACGGCGCTCGAGGTGAACATGATCTTCTCGCCCGGCAGCCAGATCGGCGACGTGTAGTCGCGACCCGGGTCGGTGGCGAGCTGGCGAACCGCGCCGTCCTCGAGGTCGAGGACGAACAGGCCGTACGCCTGGTTCGCGGCGAGCTTGCCGGAGAACACGATGTGCTTCGCATCGAACGAGATGTCGTATCCCGAGATGTCGATGTTCGCGTACTCGGGGCCTGCCTTGTCGCAGCAGATCGTGGTCTGCACGCCGTCCGCGGTGGGAGGCGACAGCTGCACGAGCCGCGCGTTCTTGCCCGAAGCGGTCTTCGGGACATACGAGGTGTATTGAAAGATGTCGCCCATGTCGTTACGGGCGGGGCGCTGCAGAATGATCAGAGTGTCGACACCATCGCCGATGGTGACGTCATCTTCTCCGCAGCCGGCCGCGCCAGCCGCCGTTACCAGCGCGGTGCCGAGTGCGAGAGTCTTCAATGAGTTCTTCACAGCATCCTCCTGTTGAGTGCAGGTCCCTAGTACAAGGACCGGGCCACGCGTAACGCACAGGAATGAAAGGCGCTCGCGCGAGCGTCTCGAAGGGCTGCCGCCCCCTATGGCTCGAGGGGTGTGGCTCGTGACCCCCAATGCTGGATCACGTGCGCCTACACGGGCTTAGATCGACTCCACGGTCGATCGGTCCGTCGATCTAGCTGTCGATCAGATGAGCGACTTGAGCTCGGCGAGGAGCTGCAGCGCTTCGAGCGGGGTCGTACGATCGACGTGGATCGCGGCCAGCTTCGCGAGCACCGGCGAGGTGACGGTCGCGGCCGGTAGTAGGGAGAGCTGCGCGGAGCTACCGAGCGCGGAGCCACCTTCGAGCTGGCTCATGATCTGACGCGAGCGCGCGATCACCTGCGTGGGCAAGCCCGCGAGGCGCGCGACGTCGATGCCGTAGCTCTTGTTCGCGCCACCGGGAACGACGCGGCGCAGGAACACGATCTCGCCCTTGTGCTCGCGCACGGCGACCGACACGTTGCGCACGTTCGGCCGCGAGTCCGCGAGCGCGACGAGCTCGTGATAGTGCGTCGCGAACAGCGTGCGCGCGCGGATCTTGTCGTGCAGATGCTCGGCGACGGCCCACGCGATCGACACGCCATCGAACGTCGACGTCCCGCGGCCGACCTCGTCGAGGATCACGAGCGATCGCTCGGTCGCCTTCGCGAGGATCTGCGCGGTCTCGCGCATCTCGACCATGAATGTCGAATCGCCGCGCGAGAGATTGTCCGCCGCGCCGACGCGCGTGAACACGCGATCGCACAGGCCGATCGACGCCGACTTCGCCGGGACGAAGCTGCCGATCTGCGCGAGCAACACGATCTGCGCGACCTGGCGCATGTACGTCGACTTGCCGGCCATGTTCGGCCCCGTGATCAGCACGAGCTGCTCGGCGCGCGAGTCGAGCTTGCAGTCGTTGGGCACGAACGTGCTCGGCGGCAGCATGCGCTCGATCACCGGGTGACGTCCGTCGACGATCTCGAGGACCAAGCCCTCGTCGACGACGGGCCGCACGTAGTTGCGATGCGCGGCCACGCACGCGAGCGCGCTGCATGCATCGAGCACGGCGAGCGCGCCGCCCGCCGCGGTGATCTCGCGCGCGACCTCGGCGATCGCCTGCACCTCGAGGCGGAACAGCTCGGCCTCGCGCGCGACGAGCGTCTCCTCGGCGGTCAGCACTTTCTTCTCGAGCTCGGCGAGCTCGGGCGTCACGTAGCGCTCGCCGTTCGCGATCGTCTGCTTGCGGATGTAGTGCGCCGGCACCTTTGTCAGGTGCGACTTCGTGATCTCGATGTAGTACCCGAACACGCGGTTGTAGCGGACCTTGAGGCTCGCGATGCCGCTCTGCTTCTGCTCGCGCTCTTCGATCGCGAGGATCTCGTCCTTGCCGCCATCGGCCAGCCGGCGGCACTCGTCGACCTGCGCGTCGTACCCCGTGCGGATCACGCCGCCGTGCTTGGGATCCAAGAGCGGCGGAGGCTCGTCGACGATCGCGGTCGCGAGTCGCCCGTGGAGCGCGGGCAGCGCTTCGTGGACACACGCGGCGAGCCCCACGCGTGGCCCCTTCGGTTCGCGGTCGGCCTTCGCGTCATTCGTCTCGTTCTTCGCATCGGCGGCGCGGGACTTCGCGGTGCCCGGATCGATCAGCTCGGGGATCGGCGAGAGCTTCGTCCGCCCGCTCGCGACGAGCTTGACCAGCTCGGGCAGCTTGCCGAGCGCATCGCGCAGGCGTCCGAGGTCGCGCGGTGTGGCCACGCCGAGCGTCGCCTTGCCGGCCAAGCGCTCGAGGTCCGCGATCTGTCCGAGCGCGGTGCGGATCTGCTCCGCCAACGCGGGCCGCTCGACGAGCCACTCGACGGCATCCTGCCGGCGACGGATCTGCGCGACGTCGACGAGGGGATAGAGCAGCCATCGGCGCAATAGCCGCCCACCGGGCGCGGTCACCGTCTCGTCGATGACCTCGAGCAGCGAGCCTTCCTTGTGCTTGCCGATCAGCGTCTCGACGAGCTCGAGGTTCGCGATCGCGGCCTCGTCGAGGACCACGGAGTCCTCGGGCCAGTAGATGCGCAGCGAGGTGATCGGCAGCGTACCGGTAGGCTGCGTCGCGCGCGCGTAGCCGACGACCGCGGCGGCGGCGCGAAGGACGAGATCGCGATCGACGACGCGCACGCCGGCCCCACCTCCGCCTCCGCTTACCGCGCCGAGCGAGCCCGAGCCCATCGAGCCCGAGCCCATCGAGCCCGTGCCCGAGCCCATCAAGCCCGTCGAGCCCGTGCCTGCCGACGAGCCCCTGCTCGTCGAGCGCGGGTCCGAAACCAGCGAGCGCCCCGTGGGCTCGACGATGACGATCGATCCGAGCTCGGTGCGCGCGGCGGTCTCGCTTGGAATCGGCGCTGGATTCCACGCGACCTTGTACCGCTCGCGCCACACGCCGACGGCCTGCGCGCGAACGCTGTCGCCGAGGAGCTCGGGGGCGACGAGCACCTCCCGCGGCGCGACGCGCGCCAGCTCGTCGACCACCGCCGTGGGCGAGAGCTGCGTGGCCGCGAGCTCGCCGGTGGTGGCATCGAGGTACGCGAGCGCGACGACGTCTTTGGACGGCACGAGCGCGCACACGTACCGCGCGCACTTGGGCTCGAGGACTTCGTCGTCGAGCACGATGCCCGGCGTCACCACGCGCACGACCTCGCGCTTGACCAGGCCCTTCGCCAGCTTCGGATCTTCGGTCTGCTCGGCGATCACGACCTTGCGGCCGAGCTCGGTGAGCTTCGCGATGTACCCGCGGCCCGCGTGCCACGGCACGCCGCACATCGGGACCGCGTCCTCTTTGCCTTTGTCGCGCGAGGTCAGCGTCAGATCGAGGAGGCGCGATGCGACGACCGCGTCCTCGAAGAACATCTCGTAGAAGTCGCCGCACCGAAACATCACGAGCGCGTCCGGATACCCATCCTTGATGTCGAGGTACTGCCGCATCAGCGGCGTTTCGGACGGACTCCGACCCATATCCCGAGCCGTACCACGGGGGTCCGACAGCCGGTGTCAGCCGATCTCGAGGTCCAGAACGAGCTCGAAACGAGTTCCCTTGTCGGGCGTTGGAAACAGCGGCCGGTGGCTCAGTTGCGCGGCCAGTTGCCATCCATGCAGTCGATCTGTTCTGTCATCGGGTACGCATACTGGAACCCCACGCACATCTCGCGCGGGAACGGCAGCGGCCCGCCCGTGTCGTTGTCGTAGGCGCAGTCGACCCGGAGCTTGTCGCCGGCGGAGAGAACGAGCGGCGCGTCCGTCGGGTACTGGTTCAGCGGCGGGTTGAACTGCATCTCGGCGTCCCAGTTTGACTCCCACAGCATCGACGCCTGAGCGCCCTGCGTCAGCGAGATCGAACCATGCGTGCCCCACTCGTGCATGTGGCCGCCGAGCGTGAACACGTTGTAGGGGCCACCTTCGACAATGCACTCGGCCGACGTGCTCCCCGCGCCCGTGGGCAGCGTGAACATCGTGGTCCCGACGGTGAGAAGGGACGCCAGCTTGTGATCGGGGGATGGCGCGGAGACCTTGAGGTTGAACGCGGACTGCCCATCGATGGGTTGGTCGGTCGCGTTGATCCAATGCGTGTTCACCATCAGCTGCGTGTTGGCGGGCATGCGGAACACGACACCCGGAGGAAGCAGCGCGGGAGGCGAGTCCGGACCAGACCCCGCCAAGTAGCGAGCGTTGATCATGTCGTCCTCGTTGCACTCGTGCGTGTTCGCGTCTTCTTGCAACATCACCGCGTACAGGATCGTGTGGTGACCGCCGACTCCGCTTTGGAAGCCGTGGTAGCTGATGATGTCGATGTCGTCGACGAGACGCTTGTCGATGTACGAACACAGGTTGACGTCCGCGCCGGGTGCGATGCCATAGACCGCGGGCGAGATGATCTGGATCTCGTCGGGACCGGGCGCGGGTGGATCGAACCCATCGATGAACGCCTCGCTATCGACACCACCATCGGTTCCACAGCCCACGAGCAACAGCGTTGCAGCCAGCAGCTTCTTCATCGCGGCCCCCTTTGTCGCGCGTACGATCCGTCAGCTGCAGACAGCGATCAACAACGCTGTCGAGATCGATCGACGATTTCCGTGGCTGGTGCACGACATGCGCAACGGTCTGACCGATCAGCGCCCGCTCGCGCCGAGAGCCAAGCGGATCCCGAGACCGATCGTCGCCTCCTCGGTGTTGCCGCGAATCCCCTTTCGGTTTCCGGCGTCGGCCGCGAGATAGATCATCACGTCGCCGAGCGTCGACGGTAGCGCGATGCCCGCGAGCGCTCGCACGAGGTACGCGTTGTCGAAGCGACGACCCTCGAGCTGCGTGCCGAACAGCTCCTCTGCGTAGCCGCTGGCGAATGGATGCACGCGCGCGCCGCGCCAGCGCACGTGAACGTCGAGACCGGGACCGCCCGCGTAGCTCGAGCGTCCGGGCAGATAGACGAACGCGAGCGCGCGCGCTGCGAGTAGCCAATCGCCGCGCGTGATCGAGATGGCGCCGTCGACGATCACGTCGTCGCCCATGAACGGCTCGTCGGTGACGTCCATCCCCGCGTCGCCGTGATTGCTGCCCGTGTAGTGCTGGCTCTCGTGCCGATACTGCACGCCCAGCTCGATCGCGCAGCCGGCGCACGCGCGCTCGCCCGCGCCGTCGAGCGAGAGCGCCGCGTAGTACGCGTACGAGCCGCGCCACAGGATGCCGCCGGTCGCGCGCGGGAACAGGTTGCCGAACGCTTCGGTCTCGCCGTCGCTCTCGAGCTCGACGAGGCCCGCGAAGCCGGTGCGTACGCTCGCCCTCGAGCCGCGCCACGTGAACAGCGCGAGCTCGCCGCCGGCGGTGCGCACGTCGCGCGGGAGGACGAGCAGGTTCATCGCGGGCGTGTCACGCGACGCGGACCACGAGCGCGAGACGCGGCGTGCGAGGCCGAGCCACTCGGTGTCGGCGCTCGCGATCGTCGGCGAGACGGCGATCACGACGAGCGCGATCGCGAGCGCGCGCTTCATTCGGGCACCTCGAAGAAGCGGAAGTCGACGAGGTGAAGCCCCGGCGCCGCGGGGTTGTCCGTCGCGTAGGACACGACGATCGATCTCGCATCGGCGCGAAGGGCCGCGTGCTCGCGCCCGCCGGAGACGAACCACGTGCCCTCGGCGGGAGGCAGCACGTCGAACGCGTGGATGCGATGCCCGTAGCTCTGCTCGGGGCGCGTGGACACCTGTACGACGACCTCGTTGTCGAACAGCTCGAGCTGCGTCGCGACGAACGTGCCGTCATCGAACGGCGCGATCGTCAGCGAGCCGATGGTGTTGGTCAGCTCGCTCGCATCGGTCAGGGGATCGACCCAGCCGGCGAACGCGTCCCACACGCGATACGCGAGAGGATCGCGAACGTCGACCAGCGGTACGCCCGTGATCGTGCAAGGCTCGTCGAACGAGCCGACCTTGCGGCATCCCGCGATCAACGCGCGATCGCCGACGACCAGGCCGCCGCGGTTCATCACGCGCTGATCGGGGCGCCACAGGATCGTGCTGCCATCGATCACGCTGCTAGCGACGCGGTCGCACCCGTTCGCGCTCTCGGGATCGAGCACGCACAGTCCGCTGCCGAGCCGTTCCTCGTCGAAGAATCCGGGGCCGCGCAGCACGTGGTCGTAATAGAGGTACGCGAGCCCGCCGGACGCGAACCCGCCGGTCGGCACGAGGGCGAGGCGGCGACCGTCGGCGCGTGCGGCGTTGTCGGCGAGCTCCTCGGGTGACAGCGCGAGGATCGATCGAGGTGTCGCGAGCGAGCGTGCCGGATCGAGCGCGAATGCGGGCGGCTCCGCGCAGGCGTCGCGAGATCGCGCGACGCGAGCGGCCGCGTTGGCGACGACGGAGCCATCGGTCATCGCGAGCGACTCCCAGATCCAGATCGACGCGTCCGGGTATTCGATCGACACCGGCGCGCCCAGCGCGACGACGCCCTCGGGGATCGGGATCACGCAGTCGCGCTCGATGTCGCCGACGCGACTCTCGTGCTCGTCGAGGGTGTGAACGCAGCCTGCGAGCGCGAGGACGGAGAACCACCGCATGTGTCCTAGACACGTGAGGGCGGCAGAATGGGAAGCCTAGCATCCCGGATCGCGGCGGATCACGTGACAGCCCTCGTGTGCGGATGTGCTGCGACGATGCGCCGCGCCGCCGAAACGGCCACGAGCGATCGTTGCGTTGATCGCAAGGGTCCGTCGCAACACTTCCCGCGAAGTGCGTGATATCTCAGCACCGTGCAACAGGTCGTCCTGCTCCTCCTGATTGCGGCGTCGGTCGCATTCTTCGCGCGGACCGTGATGCTCTTCGGCCGCGCGGCTGCCGCGGGCGCGCCCGAGCCGAGGCCCCGCCTCGACGAGATCGGGGGTCGCATCATGGACATCGCGATCTACTTCTTCGGCCAGAAGAAGGTCGCCGAAGAGGGTCCGATGCACCGGACCAGCAAGCACCACCTGTTCATCTTCGCGGGCTTCTTCATCATCCAGGTCGCGTTCCTCGACATGCTCGCGTCGGGCTTCTTCGGCGTGTCGCTGCACTCGCTGCCCGCGCTGATCCATCGCCCGCTGTATCTGCTGATCGACGTGATGTACGGCGTCGTGCTGATCGTGATCGCGTGGTCGTTCATCCGCCGCATCCTCGTGCGGCCGCGGTTGATCCCGATGAGCCTCGACGCCGGGTTGATCCTCGGCGCGATCGCGTCGGTGCTGATCACCCACTTCGTGTTTCACGGCTACGAGATCGCGGGATCGATCTCCGCGGGACAGGGCGGCGAATCGTACCTGCCGATCTCGAACGCGATCGGCCACGCGCTCGCGCCCCTCGACGCCGCCAGCGTGCATCGCGGCGCGCTGATCGGGTTCTGGCTGCACATCATCGTCGTGCTGACGTTCCTGAACTACCTGCCCTACTCGAAGCACATCCACCTGTTGGGCGCGTTCCCGAACATCCTCCTGCGCAATCGCTCGGAGCGCACGCTCGATCTGCCGAAGCTGAACCTCGAGGACGAGAACCAGTGGGGCGTCTCGAAGTTCGAGCAGTTCTCGTGGAAGAGCCTGATCGACACCTACGCGTGCACCGAGTGCGCGCGCTGCTCGAACTACTGCCCCGCGTACAACACCGGCAAGAACCTGTCGCCGATGCAGCTCGTGCACGACATCCGCTACGAGATGCTCGATCGGTTCTCGCTGCGCGAGAAGATCAAGGAGCAGGAGTCCGCGCTCGCGAAGCTCGAGGAGTACACGACGGAGCACGGGTTCGACGACGCGCACCCGCATCCCGACGTCACGTTCGGTCGCGAGCAGCTCGCGTCGACGAAGGCCGAGCTCGCGAACATGCCGAAGATGACCGGCGGCCGCATCGCCGAGGACACGCTGTGGGCGTGCACCACGTGCGGCGCGTGTCAGGAGGTCTGCCCGGTGTTCATCGAGCATCCGCTCAAGATCATCCAGATGCGGCAGAACCTCGTGCTCGAGCAGGAGAAGGCGCCGGGCGAGCTGCAGCGCACGTATCGCAACATCGAGCGCCAGAGCAATCCGTGGGGCATCGCCAACGATCAGCGCATGGACTGGGCGAAGGACCTTGACGTTCCGACGATCGAGGAGAACCCGGATCCCGAGTACATCCTGTGGGTCGGCTGCGCCGGCGCGTTCGACGCGCGCATCATCAAACAGACGCGCGCGATGGTGAAGGTGCTCAACACCGCGGGCGTCGACTACGCGGTGCTCGGTCACCAGGAGGCGTGCACGGGTGATCCGGCGCGCCGCACGGGCAACGAGATGTTGTTCCAGATGCTCGCGGAGCAGAACGTCGAGACGCTCAAGAGCGTGAACGCGAAGAAGGTCATCACGAGCTGCCCGCACTGCCTGCACACGTTGCGGCACGACTACCCGCAGTTCGGCGGCGAGTTCGAGGTCGTGCATCACACGCAGCTCCTCGATCACCTGTTCGAGTCCGGAAAGCTCAAGTCCACGGGCTCGACCGTCGGCACGGTCACCTATCACGACAGCTGCTACCTCGGTCGCTGGAACAAAGAGTTCGACGCTCCGCGCGCGGTGATCGAGTCCGTCGGCGTGGGCGGCTACAAAGAGATGGCGCGCAGCAAGCGCCACGGCATGTGCTGCGGCGCCGGCGGCGGTCGCATGTTCATGGAAGAGCACGAGGGCATTCGCGTGAACGACTTCCGCACCGACGAGATCATCGCGGCCGAGGTCAACGCGGCGGTCGTCGCGTGTCCGTTCTGCAACATCATGCTGACCGACGGCATGAAGACCCGGAACGTCGAGGACAAGATCGCGGTGCTCGATGTCGCCGAGCTGGTCGCTGCGTCGATCCCGGATGTTCCCGTGGATCGCTTGCTGCGCAAGAAGAAGCAGACCGCGAGCACGTAAGCGCTTCGTTAAGCGCCTCGATAGCGAGAGTCGCGGTGCGGCTCGGGTATCATGGTCGGCGATGAAGGGATTCTGTTTCGCGGGCGCGCTGGCGCTCGCATCCTGCTTCGTCGCCTGCGCGAATGATGATGCGAGCCCCGGTGCTCGCGACCTCTGCGCGCAAGGAGGCGAGCTCAACGACTGCCCCGATACCGCACGCACACCCGAGGCGGTGTGTTGGCGACTCGTCGACTGCGGCGCGATCGCGATCGACGGCGAGCAGGAGTTCTCGTTCGATTGGGGCCGCTGCATGGACTTCATCGAGGACATGCCCGCGGATCGATCGCGCCTCGTGCAGAGCTGCATCGCGGCGTCGACGTGCGATCAGCTGCGCGTCGACGGATCGCCGACGAATCCCAACACCGACCAGATGTACTGCGTCGTTCTCGGCAGGGACTTCTGATGCGCACGCATTTCGTTCGCGCCGCGCTCGTCGCCCTGACGATCGCCGCCGGAGCTGTTCCCGCGCACGCGCAGCCCGTCGATGTTCCCGCGTTGCAGAAGCTGATCGAGACGCAGCCCGCGGGCGAGGATCGCTCGGCGTGGAAAGAGAAGCGCCGCGAGGCCGCGCGCAAGCTCGGCCAGAGCAAGGACAAGCGCGCGGTCCCGATCCTGATCAAGCTCGCCGAGACCGAGACGTTCGACATCATCGGTGACATCGCGATCGAAGGACTCGGCAACCTCGGTGACGCATCGGCGGTGCCGGCGCTGACGAAGATCAGCAACGACGCCACGCGCGACAAAGCGACGCGCGACATCGCGAAGAAGGCGATCGCGAAGCTGCCCTCCGGTGGCGCAACGCCGCCGACCGGTGGTGGAACGCCGCCGACCGGTGGTGGAACGCCGCCGACCGGTGGTGGTACGCCGCCGACCGGTGGTGGCACGCCGCCGACCGGCGGAGGCACGCCGCCGACCGGTGGTGGCACGCCACCCGATGGTGGGACGGAGCCCGATGGCGGCGGAGCGATCGGCGGATCGACCGTCGGCGGAAGCGAACCTGCGGGTGGCGGGACGATCTTCGGGGGCGGAGCATCGCCGAAGACCGACGAGATTCCCGCGGGCCCTGCCCTACCCGAAGACGCGCTCGCGGCCACGGATCGACTGACGTTCGCCGCGGGAACGGCCGCGCTGTCGTACGACACGATTCGCAAGCGACCCGCGTTCGACGCCGATGTCGCCGGCCGCTACGAGAAGCGCGTCGAACGCGAGCAGATGGCGTGGGGCTTCGATGTCGGCGGTCATGTCGTCGGCGGCTTCGTGAACCCCGAAGCGTCGCCGCAGAACCGCGGCCTGCAGGTCAACCTCGACGGCGGCGGCGAAGTGCGGTTCTACAAGAACCAGATCTACGGCGTCGGTAAAGCCGCGGCCGGCATGCAGCTGAACTACGTCTCGATCAAGAACGATCAGCCGGACGAGACGATCAAGGACACGCGCGTGTACGCCGACCTCCAGCTCGCGCTCGGTGTGGGCTACGGCCGCGTCATCGATGTCGGCAGCGCGATTCGCGTGCGCCGACTCGCGCGCACGCTCGATGCGGCTCGCGCGCTCGGCAAGCAGATCGATGCGCCGACCGCGCGCAAGCTGCAGATGGCGTGGTGGGGGCTGCGTGGCGAGCGCTCGATGTATCGCGCGATGGTCGCGACCGTCGCGATCCTGCGCGAGGCCGGCATCCTCCTCGGCGAGCCCGATGCCGGGCTGTCGTACGAGATCCTCACGGTGCTCCGCGACAACCAGCTCGCGCTGCGGCCGAGCGGCCTCGACGTGCAGCTCGCCTTCGGCGAGGGCTATCTCGTGCGGCCCGACGTCAACGACATGGATCCGCAAACGCCGACGGTGAACGAGCGCGGCCGCGTCGAGCAGCTGCTGCTCTCCGCTGGCTACGGCAAGCAGATCGCCGAGGACAAGGCCGAGATCAGCGGCACCGCGTTCGGGCGCCTGCGTCTGTTCGCGGATAGCGAGAACCCCGATGGATCGATCGCGCAGCCGGCGCCCTGGGCGTTCGGTGCGACGGGACGCTTGCGCCGCTTCGCGTACGGCGAGCACGGCGATGCGTTCGGTGCACTCGATCTATCGGGAACGGTGATCGCGTCGAGCGATGGCTGCACCGGCACGGACTGCACCTCCACGCGTGGACTGCGCATCGCGGGCGAGGTCGGGTTCACCCTGTTCATGAACCAAGCGTCGGGCATTCGCCTCGCGGGCAACGTCGCGCAGGACTCCGGCGAGTTGTTCATCGGCGGCACGCTGACCGCGACCTACGGCCTCCTCGACGGATCGTTCGCCGTTGGCGGCCTGTAGCACTTAGGTCTAGTGGTCCGACCTCTGTTGAGATAGGGTCAATAGCGGATGGCCCGCCTCTCGACGAAACAACACGCCACGATGGTCGCGATCGCCGAGGCTGCCCTGCCCGCCGGCGCGTTCATCCCCGCGGCTGGTGCGGCCACCGTCGACAAGGTCGAGCGCTTCATCGAGCGCATGCCCGACGCGCTCGGCAAAGGGCTCGGCGGCTTGCTCGCCGGCATCGACGCCACGGCGTGGCTGTCCAACCGCCGCTCGTTCACCCGGCTCTCGCCCGAGAAGCGGCTCGCCGTCCTCGAGAAGTGGCGGCACGCGGATCCGATCCGCCGCCTGATGCTGCGCGCGGTGATCACGCCGCTCAAGATGGCGCACTTCGACGATCCGGCGCTCTACAAGAAGCTCGGCTGCGTCTACACCGCCGACAAGATCCGTCCCGAAGCGAAGCCCGCGTACATGCGCGATCGCGTGCACGCGTCCCTCGATGGTGACCTCGCGGTCGAAGCCGATGTCGTCGTGATCGGTACGGGCGCGGGCGGCGCGGTCGTCGGGCGCGAGCTCGCGGAGGCCGGCCTCGCCGTCGTGTTCGTCGAAGAGGGGAAGTACTTCGAGCGGCAGGACTTCACGCGCCGCGCGCTCGACATGCAGACCAAGCTGTATCGGCGCGGGGGCGCGATGTTCTCCGTCGGCAACACGGGCATCCCGATTCCCGTCGGGCAGACCGTCGGCGGCTCGACGACCGTGAACAGCGGCACGTGCTTTCGCACGCCGGATCGCGTGCTCCGCGAGTGGCAAGAGCAGCACGGACTCGACGAGCTCGGCCCCGACGCGATGGCCGCGTACTTCCAGCGCGTCGAGGACACGCTCGGCATCGAGACGGCGAAGAAGTCGTTGATGGGCGGCAACGGTCGCGTGATCGAGCGCGGCTGCAACGCGCTCGGGTTCAAGCGTCACGGTCCGCTCAAGCGCAACGCGCCCGCGTGCGACGGCCAGGGCGTGTGCGTGTTCGGCTGCCCCACGGACGCGAAGCGATCCACGAACGTCAGCTACATCCCGCTCGCCCTCAAAGCGGGCGCGGAGTTGTTCGCGGGCTTTCGGGTGACGCGGATCATCGTCGAGAGCGGCCGCGCGACGGGCGTGGTCGCGACGACACGCGAAGGTCACACGCTGACGGTGCGCGCGCGTGCGGTGGTCGTCGCGTGCGGCGCGCTGTCCACGCCCACGCTGCTCGCGCGCCAGGGGCTCGGCGGTCGCTCGGGGCAGCTCGGTGGCAACCTGTCGATCCATCCGGCCTCCGGCGCGCTCGCCGAGTTCGACGAGCAGATCCGTCCGTGGGATGGCATCCCGCAGGGCTACACGATCGAAGAGCTCCACGAGGAAGGCATCCTGTTCGAGGGTGCGAACGTCCCGCTCGAGATGACCATGGGGATGACGCAGATCATCGGGCCCGAGATCGTGCGGCTCGCGGAGTCGTACGATCGGATCTCGAGCTTCGGCTTCATGATCGAAGACACGTCGCGCGGTCGCGTGCGCGAGGTGATGGGCCAGCCGGTGATCACGTACAACCTGACCGAGCAGGACGTCGCCCACACGAAGCGCGCATTGGACGTGCTCGCGCAGGTGTTCTTCGCAGGCGGGGCGAAGCGCGTGTTCACGCCGTTCCATGGCTTCGACGTGCTCCACTCGCCGACGGATCTCGAGCGGCTCCGGCGCACGAACCTCAAGGCGTGGGACCTCGACATGTCCGCGTATCACCCGCTCGGCACGGCGCGTATGGGACGCGACCCGAGCACGAGCGTCGTGGGGGCCGACCACGAGATGCACGACGTGAAGAGTCTCTATGTCGTCGACGGCGCCGCGGTTCCCTCGGCGCTCGGCGTCAATCCGCAGGTGACGATCATGGCGCTCGCGACGCGGGCGGCCGAGAAGATCGCCCACCGGTTGGCGTGACGGCGATCGCGTGGATCCCCTAACTGAAGCGGGGATCCAGAACTGAAGTGAGATTCATCTTGACTGGTAAGACCGGTCGAGGAAGTTTGGGGCCATGCGATTCGCTTATGGATTCGGGCTGCTCTCGATCGGGCTCGCGGTGGCCGCGTGTGGTGAAGACGATCCGTGCGAGGGCGTCACCGGGGAGTGCATCGCGCTCACGGAAGGCGCGAGCACCACGGACGTCCAGACCGCCTTCATCGAGATCGCGAGCGGCGGCACGATCGCCTTCGGGGAAGGCACGTTCTCGTTCACCACGGATCTCTCGCTCGACGTCGACGGCGTGACGATCAAGGGTGCGGGGATGGACGCGACGACCTTGTCGTTCGAGAAGCAGACGACGGGTGCGCAAGGTGTCCTCGTGACCGGCAACGACTTCACGATCCACGACATCGGCCTCGAGGACTCGCCCGGCGATGCGCTGAAGATCCTCGGCGCCACCGGCGTGCACATCTACAAGACACGCGTCGAGTGGACGAACGGTCCCGACGAGAACAACGGCGCGTACGGCCTCTACCCCGTGCAGTGTCAGAACGTGCTGATCGAAGACTCGGTCGTGAAGGGCGCGTCCGACGCGGGCATCTACGTCGGCCAGAGCCACAACATCATCGTTCGCAAGAACCGCGCGGAGCTGAACGTCGCGGGCATCGAGATCGAGAACTCCACGAACGCCGACGTCACCGAGAACATCGCGACCACGAACACGGGCGGCATCCTGGTGTTCAACCTGCCGGGCCTCGACGTCGCGAACGGCGCGGGCACGCGCGTCTACAACAACCAGGTGTTCGAGAACAACACGGAGAACTTCGCACCGGCGGGCAACATCGTCGGCATGGTGCCGACGGGCACGGGTGTCGTGATCCTCGCGGCGCACAACGTCGAGATCTTCGACAACGACATCCGCGATCACAAGTCCGTCAACCTCGGCATGATCAGCTACGTGCCGATCGGCACGCCCACGGATCCCGAGTACGACCAGTACCCGACCGGGATCCACATCCACGACAACACGATGGCCGGCACCTCCGACGAGCCAACCGGCATGCTCGGCGCCGCGCTGATCACGGGACTCGGCGAGATCAGCGGCCCGCCGTACATCGTCCCCGACATCGCGTGGGATGGCGTCCTCGATCCGGCGCGCGTCCCGCTCGCCGACACCGACCGCATCTGCATCCACGACAACGGCGACGCGGATTTCTTGAGCCTCGCGTGGCCCCTCCTCGAGGGCGAGGTGCCGACCCGCGACATGAGCGGGATGGCGTGCACCCTGCCCGCGCTCGCGCCGGTCAGTCTGTGAAGCGCGCGCTGCTCCTGATCGCGCTCGTCGGCTGCGGCGACGATGGCGGCAGTACTCCTGCGTGCGATCGCACGACCGTGCACGACGGCACGATGTGCGCGCACCTCTCGGACTACGGACTGTTCGACGACATCGCGACGCAAGCGCCGGCCGCGGGCGTCATCCCGTACGCGCTGAACACGCCGCTCTTCAGCGACTACACGACGAAGCAGCGCTTCTTCGCGGTCCCCGACGGCGAAGCGATGACGTGGGCCGATCCGGACGCGTTCGCGGTGCCGGTGGGCACGATCGTGGTGAAGACGTTCAGCTACCTCGCGGATCGCCGTGCTCCCACCGGCGAGACGCGCCTCCTCGAGACGCGCCTGCTCGTGAAGCAAGACGACGGCTGGACCGGCGCCTCGTACGTCTATGGCGATCGCACCGACGACGCGGAGCTCGCGATCGCAGGCGGCACGCTCGACGCATCGTGGATCCACGACGACGGCGCGGAGCGCACGAACCACTACGTCATCCCGAACAAGAACCAGTGCAAGAACTGCCACGCGGATCACGACGACACGGTCGATCTGCTCGGCCCCAAGGCGCGGCACATCAATCGCGATGGTCAGCTCGAAGACCTCGTCGCACGCGGCGTGCTCGCGGGCGCTCCGGATCCGACGCTGTGGCCCAAAGCGCCCGACGCGTACGACGCGCAGAGCGGAACGCTCGATCAGCGCGCGCGAGCGTGGCTCGATATCAACTGCGCGCATTGCCACAACCCGCGCGGCGCGGCGCGGACGAGCGGGCTGTACCTCGATCTCGCGCAGACGGTGCCCGTCGAGTACGGCGTGTGCAAGCCACCCGTCGCGGCGGGCCGCGGATCGGGCGGGCGACTGTTCAGCATCGTCCCCGGTCGTCCCGACGATTCGATCATGGTGTTCCGTCTCGAATCGACGGAAGCCGACGTGAAGATGCCCGAGCTCGGGCGCAACCTCGTCGATGCCGAAGGCGTCGCGCTGATCCGCGAATGGATCACCGCGATGCCGGGTGCATGTCCCTGATCGTTAGAACCGGATGCCGAGCGTGATGCGCGCGCTGCGGTACTCGCCCGCTTGCATACCGCTGGCGTAGTACAGCGCCGTCGTGGGTTCCTTCGTGCCGTAGTCGAGCGGGACGACCTCTTCCGATTGGTTGATCGAGCGACCGCCCATGCGGACGTCCGCGCCGATCGTGAGGCCGCCGGCCGCGCGGTACTCGAGGCCGAAGCCGCCTTCGATGTGCGTCGCGCTCGTGTCGGTCGTGCCGTAGCAATCGAAGCAATCGTAGTAGGCGCTCGACGAGGCCGAGTCCGCGCCGAAGCCGACGAGGAGGACCGGGACGAGCGTCTTGCTCGACGAGAGGTCCACGACGAGCAGGCCGGTGACGCTGCGGATCTCGGTGGACTCGTCGGGCAGGCGGATCTTCGAGACCTCGAGCTGGGCCGAGAGACGCGGCGTCAGGCCCACGCGACCGAACAGGCCGAGCGAGTGGCTCGCGTCTTCGCCGTTCTGGCCGGACTCCTTGCTCTGATCGACGCCGAGGTTGACGCCGGCGGTGAACGGGCGAGCAGCAGCGATGGTGGGGACGAGCGTGACGGCGACGGCCAGGGCGAGGCGCATGGCCGCGTGTACAGCATGCGTCGTGCCGCGAACTAACCGCGCGAAACGTCGACGCCGGGCATCAGGATTCTGAGAGATGTCTCAGAGATACGTGAAGCGTTCGTACATCAGAGGTCGATCCGCTCGCGCCAGGTGGCGGCGGGTCCCTTGCCGAAGGCGACCTCGGCGAGCACCTCGCGCACGCACGCGGCGGTGGTCGAGGGGAGATCCGTATCGATGACGTTCAAGAAGCCGATCGCGCCGGTGGGGTCGACCGCGATCTCGACCTGGACGAAGGTGTCGGTCAAGCCGGCCTTCGCGATCGAGCGGGTGCAGCGCGCGAGCTTCTGGCGATCGATACCGGCGCGCAGTTGGCGACGGCGATCCGCGACCCCCGTCGTGCTGACGGCGGGCTCGGCCGCGACCTCGAGGCGGGCGGGCTTCGTGTTCGCCTTCGGTGCGCCGACGTCGATCCAGCCGGCGCGACGATAGCGGCCCGCGTGGTCGGTCGCTTCGACGGTGTGGCGGCCCGGCATCACGCGGACGATCATCGGCGCCGCGCCGAGCTCGATGCCGTCGACGCGAACGTCGCGGCGACCGACGGTGGCGATCTCGAGCGGAGCGGACGAGGGCAACAGCGTGTCGACATCGGTCCATGCCGGCACGCGCAGCGGCGTGGCATCGGCGAGCACCGCGAGCTCGTCGACGGAGAGCGGGACGACGTGATCGGCGCTGACGGGTTCGCCCGCGGCGATCGCGATCTGGCGAGCGGCGCCGACGTCGACCTGCGCGTTGCGATCGCGAACCGCGACGAGGCCGTGGCGACACGCGACCATGGTGCGCGAAGCGTCGCGGCGGACCTGGAACTGGGTGCCGCGGACTTCGACCGTGTGCTCGCCCGCGACGACGACGAAGCGCTGGCCCGCGGCGCGTGGAGCGACCTCGACGTCGAGCGTGCCGTCGACGCGGAGCTCGATCATCTCGGTATCGAAGCGGCGCAGCTCGAGCGTGGAGCGCGGCCCGAGGGCGAACGCGCTCGCGTCGCCGAACTGCACGTCGATGCGGCCATCGCCGGTGGCGATCACGGTGCCCGCGACGATGCGGCGCGAGAACAGATCCGACGGCCGCACGCCGTCGACGAGGACGTCGTCGGTGTGACCCGCGATGCGCGAGACCAGGCCCGCGAGCGGTGCGGGCGTGGGTGCCGGCACGTGCTGCGCGAGCGGCGCGTGATCGGGGACCGCGGGCGGCGTGATCGCGATCGGCGGCTGCGCGGGCTTCTCGTCCGGCATCATCGCGATGACGCCGACGGCGACGCCTGCAGCGGCGACGAGAGCCGCGCCGGTCCACGCGATCATGCGACCGCGCGGCGGTGCCTTCGCGGCGGCTTCCTGATCGCGACGCTCCTTCGAGACCGACCAATGCACGCGCGCACGAACGCCGTCCCACGGCAGCTCGGGCGTGGGTTGCTCGCGGATCGCGGTGAACGTGTCGCTCGCGCGCCCCACGCGATCGCGCGTGCGCTTGCACGCCGTGCACTGCTTCGCGTGCGCTTCCATCGTCTCGCGCTCCGCCTCGGTGAGACGGCCAGCGAACATGTCGCCCCAGCGCTGCGGCTCGACGTGGCGGCTCATTCGTCGCCCTCCTCGCTCGCAGCGGCCTTGTCGTTCGGATCGAGCGCGGTGTCACCGGCGATCGCGCGATAGAACTCGCGACGAGCGTAGAACAGTCGCGTGCGTACCGTCACCGGGTTCGAATCGACCAGATACGCGATCTCTTTGAGGTCGAGTCCTTCGATCTCGTGCAGGTAGAGGACGATGCGCTTCTTCGGCGCGAGCGTTTCGAGCGCGGCATACACGCGCGCTTGATCCTGGCGGCGCTCGAGCGATCGCTCGGGCGTTTCGGGACGCTCGATCATGCTCGGATCGATCGCGGCGGCGTCGAGGTCCGCCACGCCGATCGCGGGCGGCTTGCGCTTGCGCGTACGGATCCGTCCGAGCGCGACGTTGACGCAGATGCGATAGAGCCAGGTCGAGAGGCGCGCGTCACCGCGAAACCGCTCGAGCCCGCGAAACGCGATCACGAACACCTCTTGGACGAGGTCATCGAGGTCGGTGCGATCGCCGAGCACGCGATAGAGGTTCGCGGCGACCTGCCTGCGGAACCGGTGATACAGCTCGTCGTGCGCCGCGCGCTCGTGAGCACGACATCGCGCGATCAGGTCGGCCTCGTCGGCCGGCCCCATCGCGGGCGTGGTTCCCGTGTCGCGCTTCACCCGAAGCAGCATAACGTGCGACTTCGTTAGTGGCCGGCCCCTCTCGGGGCGTTCACGCCCAAGCGTGCGCTACCCCACCATTAATCGTCGACCCGGTGGAGATCGACCTGCCGGACGCCTCCAGGGACGCCCGGGACCTTGTCGGTGAGCTGGGCGGCGTTGGTGTGGGTGGCGTCGAAGTGGACGACGAGGAAGTGGCGCTCGATGTCATCTCCCTTCATCGGCTGCGCCCCACCGCCGCCCGAGATGAAGGCGGGGATGCCTGCATTGTCGTACTCGACGAAGGTGTGGATGTGGCCGTACAGGGTCAGGTCGACCTGGCCATCGACGAGCTCGCCGAGCAGGCGCTGGCCGTCGCGGGTGTGGCGGAACGAGCCATACCGGACGCCCACCGGATCGATCGGCGGCATGTGCGTCAGGAACACGGACGTCTGGCCGCGCGCGTCGCGAAGCCACTCGACGAGCTGCTCGTCGACCAACGGATCGATCGCCGCATCACCCGAGTCCGCGAACGTGAACACCACGCCTTTGAACTCGAACTGGAAGCTCGCGCGTCCGTAGCGCGAGAAGAACTTGTCGGGGGACTCCCACAGCTCGTGGTTTCCGAGCGTCGTGTAAAACGGGATCCGCAGATACGCGAGCTGTCGATCGAACGTCTCGTACTCCGAGTCTTCCGCGCGCTCGGTGATGTCGCCCATGCCGACGACAAACCGCGGCTCGGGCACCGCGCTGATCGCGGCGAACACGTCGTCGACCTGCGGCAACGCTTTCTGGATATCGGCCATCGCCGCGACCTGGAACGGTCCCGGGATATCTACATCGAGCGGTCCCACGCGTAGCGAGTGCGTGCCCGCCGCGAGCGTCAGCGCGAACGTCGCGACGGTCGGCCCGTCATCGCCGGTGCGCGAGGTCTGCACGTAGGCGTTCCCGATGGCTTCGCGCAGCACCGCATCCGACAGCGAGTTGCGCACGATGACCGTCCACTCGCCCGCGGCGGTGTCGCCGATGACGAGATCGAGGCGAATGTCGGGCGCGTTCGCCCACAGCTCGAGCTTGTGATCCGTGAAGTCGCGCACGACCGCGAGCCCTCCCGCGACGACGACCGACGCGTCGGTGATCTTCGCGATGCCGACGTCGAGCTCGGCGTACGCGCGGTCTTCGCTCGGCCGCGTGCAGCCGAGCGCGGCGACGACGAGGATGGCGATCGTCTTCATCTCGGGCCTCCTTGGTAACGCAGGCCCACCGAGGTGACCCACGCGCTTCCGATCTCGACCTCCGCGTGCGCGGCCCAGCGACCCGTGATGCGCGCGTCGACCATGGCTCCGACGGAGCCGACAAACCCGGCCGCGCGGTAGGCCGCGATCCCGCCGGCGAAGCTGTCGCGACGATGATCGTAGAACAGCTGCGCCTCACCACGGCGGCCGAGGTACACGCCATACGCGAAACGCCCGAGCAGCAGGCCGCCTTTCTCGTCTTCCGTCGAGAACACCGCGCGCTCGAGGCCACCACCCGTCGACAGCTCCGCGAAGCTCCCGTCGAGCGTTCGCGACACGCGCCACAGATCGAGGCGACCTGCGAGCTCGAGCTCGCCCGTCGTGACCTGCACGCGATCCGCGTCGTCATCGCGGAGGCGAGCTGTGCCGCGGACCATCAGGAAGCTGCCGTCGCCGATCGCAGCGCCGTGCGCCTCGGAGCCCAGGATGCGGACGCCGATCGACAGATCACCGCCGAAATACGTGGGCGACGTGTCGTCGACGTACACCGTCGCGCCGAGCTCGAGTCGCCCGGTCGCCGCGCGCGCCACGCCGCGAAACAACACGCGATCGCGATACGCATCGCGAGTCCACACGAGCCCCGCCTCGAGCGCCCACGGCACGCGCGCGACAGGCTGCCCGGGCTGGTTCACACCGGCGGCGTTCGCGATGTCTGCGAACCAGGTCTGCATGAACAACCCTGTCCCCACAACGAGCATCGGGACGAACGGGATCAACACGTACGGATTTCCGCCGGTCACACCCGTCGGCACACCGCCTGCGATCATCAGCCCGAACCCGATCCCCGCGATCTTCGCGAGCCGCTTTCCGGTCGGCGTGTCGTTCACGTACCAGCTACCGATGCCGCGCGCGAGGAAGCCCACCGGCGACACCGCGACGAACGTGCCGGCGATGCGCTGCCATCGCTTCACGCGCGGGCGGCAGTCGCCGCAATGCACACCCGGCAACTGATAGGGCACGTACGCGTCGCGGGAGAAGTTGTCGTCGACGATCGCTCCCGTCGGCGGTGCGTCGTCGCCGCGTGCGTCACGAGCACCGAACATCGCGAGTGCAAGGACGAGAAACCACCGCACGAACACCGAGCCTATCGAAACTCGCGGCCCTGCTCTCGCGAGACGCACGCAATCCTGCGGCAACTTCGATCACTGTCGAGAATTCGACAGCTAACGGCGCGTCGGCAGGACCGCGAAGTCGATGTCACGTCCGAGCACGCAGCGCAGCGAATCCTCGTCGCCGACCGGCTCGAACTTGCAGGCTGCCTCGTCGTCGGCGGACACCGCCTTGCCGCGCGTCGCGAACGTCAGCACGACGCGATCTCCATCGAGCCGCCACGTGCCCTTGAACGGCAGGTCGTAGCTATCGCCGCCGCACTTGCTCTTGATGCGGATGCGCACCACGCGATCGCGCGTCGCGGTGAACTTCACCTCGGGCTTGTCGCAGCTCGTACCCGTTTGCTCCCACTGCCCGCCGAAGCCCATCAGGCGCTCGTACGCGTTCACCGAGGCGGATGGTTTGCGATCGAGGCCGGTCTTCTGGCGAAACCCCGGATCGGCGCGCAGCGACGCGAACGCGGCGGCGAACCGCGCTTCGATCAGCCACTCGATCGCGTCCGGGCGCGTCGAGGTCGACAGCGCGCCGAGCTCGGCGAGCGCCTCGTCCTTCTTCTTCGCGGCGACGGAGAATGCTGCGATCTGATAGTGCGCCTCGGCGTGATCCGCGTCGATCGCGAGGACGGCCTGCCACGCGGCCACGGCCTTCGCCTTCGCTGCCTTTCGCGCCGCGGCGACCGCCTTGACCACGCGTGGATCCTCGACGACCACCTTCGTCGGCGGGGTCGGTTGCGTAGGCGTCTGCGTGGGTTGCGTCGGCTGGCTCGGATCGCCGACCGCGGTGCCCGCGCCCTTGGTGATCGTGAACGCGATGACGTCGGTGACGTCCTTGCCCATGCGCCGCGTGATGTACGCGACCGCGACGCGATCGTTGTACTCGCTCGCGTAGACCTCGACGACCTTCGAGATCGCATCCATGCTCGTCCACGTCACGACCGCCGCGCCGTTGCGCGTGATCGTCAGCGTGCGGCCCGACGCGCTCGCCGCGTACGCGGCCCTGTCGCCTTTCTCCTTCTGCGGCAGCGGGGTCTTGATCGACAGCTTCGCGACGATGTCCGCCGCGGCCTTCTCGCACGACGGCGTACCCGACGTCGCGTTCGCTGCGAGCGGAGTGCAGACCTTGTCCTGGTTCACCAGGTAGTACCGCTCGACGCCCGAGAACCCGCCGAACGTGTCGGCCGCGGCCGAGCCTGCGAGCGCGGCGATCGTGATGGCTCCGGCGACCAGGCGGCGCATGTCCATAGAGACGTGATAGCGCGGATCCGATTCACGTGCCTGCGGGTTCGACGGGCGCACGCCCGTTTCCGCGATCCGCGAAGCGACCGGTTCGCGCGTTCGCGCTACCTTCCCGCGATGTCCGGGCCGCGGCGTACTGTCGACCTCGCCAACCTCGCCGACGAGGCCGCGCTTCACGGAGAGCTCGCTCGCGTGCTCGGATTCCCCGCGGTCTACACGCACGACTGGAACGCGTTCATCGACTGCATGACGTCGCTCGATCAGCCGTCGGCGGAGCTGACGAACGTCCACGTCGCATCGGGCGAGGTGTTGCTGCTCGAGCTCGAGCGCGTCGATGGCTTCGCGACCCGCTGCCCGAACGGCTGGACCGCGCTCGTCGACTGCACCGCGTTCGTCAACTGGCGGCGCCGCGAGCGCGGCCTCGATGCCGTCGTCGCGCTCGCGTACGATCGCGAAGCGCCCTAGGCAGCGCGCCTTCTCGTGACGCTCGATACGGCGCGAGCGCGGCCTCGATATCCGCGCGCACCCACGACTCCGCGGTGCCCTTGCGGACGACGGCCCACGTGATCATCGAGCCGCCGACGACCGCATACAGCACGCGCGCGAGCGATCGCGCATCGCAGGCACGCAGCTCTTTCTTCGTGATCGCGTCCTCGATCAGCGCCGCGTAGCCCGCGAGCGTGGCGCGCGTCATCTCGAGCATCGGCGCGCGGAAGTCCGCGTCGGTCACGTCGGTGTGCAGGAACGCGAGGTGATGCGCCGCCTCCTCGGGCGAGCGCGTGGCGCGCGCGAGCTGCGTGGTGGCGTCGATCAGCGCGGCGAGCGGCGACGTCGCGGACGCGCGCAGCTGCGTGAACGCCGCGCCCATCCCCGCGCTGCCCGCGCGCGACACGGCGAGCAAGAGGTCGCGCTTGGAGCCGAAGCGCTTGATCAGCGCCGCGGGCGTCACGCCGACGGCGTCCGCCACGTGCGCGAGCGTCAAGTCGATCGGACCGTGGCGTCCCATCGCGTTCATCGTCGCGAACAGGATCTCGTCGTCGGAGACGGTGCGGCGGCGACCCACGGTTGACAGATAGTAAACGATCATTTACCTAAATAGAACACCGCTGTCGGAGTAGCTATGGCGAAAGCGAAGTCGACGTCGAAACGAACGCCCGCGAAAGCCGCGGCGAAGTCACGCTCGAAGCCGCTCGTCGCGAGCAGGAGGCGCGTCGCGATCGTCGCCGGCGCGACTCGTGGCGCCGGGCGTGGCATCGCGCGAGCGCTCGGCGAAGCGGGCTTCGTCGTCGTGTGCACGGGGCGCAGCACCGCGAAGCAGCGCTCCGCGTACGGCATGCCGGAGACGATCGAGGAGACCGCCGCTCTCGTGAATGCGGCCGCGACCGACGGTGCGGCGCGGGCGATCGCGATGCGCGTCGATCACTCCGACGAACGAGAGGTCGCGAAGCTGTTCGCGCGGGTCGAACGCGAGCTGGGGCCGATCGAAGTCGTCGTCGATAGCGTGGCCGGCGAGGATCCCGCGATGGGCGGATGGGGAGGCATCATCGAGAGCAAGCTCGGCGACCTCGAGGCGGCGCTTCGCAACGCGCTCGGCTCGCGGATGATCACCGCGCAACATGGAGCGCGAGCGCTGCGGAAGATGGCGTGGGATCGCGTGAAGCGCGATACCGAGCGCAGCGCGAAGCCCGCGCCGCACACGGTTCCGTTGCTCGTCGAGATCAGCGAGTACGACCTGCCGCTCGGGGCCGGCGGGAACCTCGTCGCGGCGGTGGTGAAGTCGTCGCTGAAGATCATCGCGGCGACGTTGGCCGAGGAGCTGCGCCCCGATGGCGTCGCGGCGGTCTCGGTCACGCCCGGGTTTCTGCGCAGCGAAGCGATGCTGCGGCACTTCGACGTCACGAAGGACACCTGGCGCGAGGGCGGCGCGCAGGATCCGCATTTCCTGCACTCCGAGTCGCCGCTATTTGTCGGACGCGCCATCGCGGCGCTGGCCAACGATCCGAGCGCGATGGCCAAGACCGGGCGGATCCTCAGCTCGTGGGAGCTCGCGCGCGAATACGGCGTCGTCGACGAGGACGGGACCCGGCCCGATTGGGGAGCCCATTGGCGCGACGTCGTGGTGCCGGCGATGCCGGGAATTCGCACGGGCATCGAGCATCAAGCCGCGTGGCTCGAAGCGATGGCGATTCGGGCACGCTCGCAGCTGGCGAGGTGACGCTGCCTCGACGGGGCGACGCTGACGCGATCCCGCTTCTGCGGTAGGGTTGGCCGAGGAGCCCCCTTGGCCAATCTGTTCACTCGAGCGAGCGCAGCGATCGATCGTGGAGTCGTGCGCTTCATGGAGCGCCGGATGGCCCCGCGCACGCCGAAGCTCGACGCGAGCGAAGCGCGCGCGAGGCTGCTCGAGATGGCCGCGCTGTACAACGCGGACACGCTGGGATCGCCGAGCCGATTCTTCCCTGCCCCGCCGATGCCGCGCGTGGATCTGTCGTCCGCCGAGGATGGACCGCTCGGAACCCGCGTCGTCGATCTGCGCTGGGCATCGGAGTACGCACCGTTCGCGCAGCCCGCGCGCGACATGCACCTGCGCGCGACGGAGAACCTCACCGCGCACGCGCGATGGTGGACCAGCGGCAAGGGCCGTCCGACGATCGTGCTGCTCCATGGCTGGGGCGGCGGCAATCACTGGGTGACCGCGCGCGCGTTCGTGGTGCCGTACTGGTTGCGCCACGGCTACGACGTCGCCGCGTTCGTGCTGCCGTATCACGGTGCGCGCGCGCCGGGCCAAGGGCTCGGTGCGAGTGGCGCGCTGTTTCCCTCGCCGAATCCACTGCGCACCAACGAAGCGTTCGGCCAGGCGATCTTCGATCTGCGATCGCTGTCGCTGTTCCTGCGCGGTCGCGGTGCCTCGGCGGTCGGTGCGATGGGCATGTCGCTCGGCGGGTACACCACGAGCCTGTGGGCGAGCGTCGCCGGGCCCGACGATGTCGGCGGCATCGACTTCGCGGTCGCGATGATCCCCGCGGTGTCGATGGCCAAGCTCATGTGGCGCCACGGCGAGAACAGCCCGGCGCGCGTCCGTGCGGCGAAAGCGGGCATCACGGAGGACTTGCTCGTCGACGCGTTCGCGGTACACGCGCCGACGACGCGCGCGTCTCGCGTGCCGCGCGAGCGGCTGTCGGTGATCGCGGGGCGCGGTGATCGCATCACGCCACCCGAGCAAGCCGAGGCACTCGCGGCGCATTGGGGCGTGGACATCGCGTGGTTCGATGGAGGTCACCTCGCGCAGGTCGGGCGAGGCGATGCGCTCCGCGACGTGCGCAAGAAGCTCGGCACGCTCGGATTTGCCGGACGCGAGATGCGGCTGTGAGCGCGCGACCTGGCACGGCACCGACGACCACGCGTCCCACGCTCGCCGAAGCGATCGCGAACGGTCCGCTCCTTCTCGACGGAGCGATGGGCTCGCTGCTCTACGAACGCGGCGTATTGCACACGCGTAGCTACGACGAGCTGAACCTGTCGCAGCCCGAGCTGATCCGCACGATCCACAACGACTACGTGCACGCGGGCGCCGAGCTGATCGAGACGAACACGTTCGGCAGCAATCGCATCTCGCTCGCGCGTCACGGGCTCGGCGAGCAAGCGGTCGCGATCAACAAGGCCGCGGTCGAGCTCGCGCGAAGTGCGGCGGGCGATCGCGCGTACGTCGCGGGCGCCGTCGGTCCGACGGGCGTGCGGTTCGGGGTCGCGAGCGCTTCGGAGCGCAAGCTCGCACGCTTCGCGCTCGCCGAGCAGATCGACACGCTCGTCCTCGCCGGCGTCGACGCGATCATGCTCGAGACGTTCGGCTCGATTCTCGAGCTCGAGACCGCACTCGAGGTCGCGAAGCAACGCGGCCCGCGCGTGCCGGTGATCGCGATGATGGTGTTCGACGAGCACGCGAAGTCCGACGGTGGGCTCGGCCCCGGCGAGATCGCGGATCGCATGATCGCGGCCGGTGCGGACGTCATCGGCGGCAACTGCGGCATCGGCCCCGCCGAGCTGTATCAGGTAGTGATCGGGATGGTCGGTCGCGGCAAGCCCGTCGTAGCGCAACCAAACGCCGGCATGCCCGCGTCCGTCGAGGGCCGCACGCTCTACGTCGCGAACCCCGAGCACTTCGGCGTGTTCGCGCGCCGCATGTTGAAGAGCGGCGTGCGCATGGTCGGTGGCTGTTGCGGCACCACGCCCGCGCACACGCGCGCGATGCTCGGCGCGGTTCGCATGTTGCGCGGCGAGCAAGTCGAGCTCCCGAGCGATCGCAAGGTCGCGCAGATCGAAGTGACGACGCCACATCAGGTCGCACCGGCAAAGGTCGCGCTCGCCGATCGCAGCCGCATGGGCGCGAGGCTCGCGCGCGGCGAGTGGGTCGTGTCCGTCGAGCTCACCGCCCCGAGTGGATCCGATCTGACCAAGACGAAGCAGCAGGTGACCGACCTGCTCGCCGGCGGTGTCGACGTGGTCAACATCGCCGACGGTCCACGCGCGTCCGCTCGCATGGCCAACGTCGCCGTCTGCGCGCGCCTCGCGGCGGAGACCAAGGCCGAGCCGATCCTCCACGTGTGCGCGCGCGATCGCAGCTTCCTCGGACTCGTCGCGCACCTGCTCGGCGCGCAGGGACTCGGCTTGCGCAACCTCGTCATCATCACCGGCGATCCGCCGAAGATGGGCGACTACCCGTTCTCCACGCCAGTCTACGACGTCGACTCGATCGGCCTCTTGCGCATCGCCGCGGGTCTCAATGCGGGCGTCGATCCGGCCGGCAAGGAGTGCGAGCCCACGTCGTTCGTCCTCGCCACCGGCGCCGAGCCGGCCGCGCACGATCGCGATCGCGAGCTGCGCAGGCTCGAAGAAAAGAAGCTCGCGGGCGCCGAGGTCGTGATGACCCAGCCGGTCTACGATCCGCGCACGCTCGAGCGATTCCTCGACGACGCGAAGCCGCTCGGTCTGCCCGTGATGGTCGGCGTGCTACCGCTCGCGTCGCATCGCAACGCGGAGTTCCTGCACAACGAAGTGCCCGGCATGTCGATCCCCACGGAGTACCGCGAGCGGATGGCCAAGGTCGGCGGTGGTCCGCCCGCGCGCATCGAGGGCATCAAGATCGCGCAGGAAGCGCTCGCGGCGGTGAAGCACCGCGTGCAAGGCGTCTACGTGATGCCGCCGTTCAATCGGGTCGACAGCGCGCTCGCGGTGCTCGAAGTCGCGCGTGATCGCATGCCGAAGCTTGCATGACCGCACCGCAGTGGTTCGATACGCTGCACGACGCGACGTTGCACGCGATCACGTTCGCTTGGTCCACCGCTACCGTGCGTCTCGAGCTGACCAGGCGCACGATCGTCGTCGAAGGAGTGACGTCGCTCGTCGCTCCGCGCACGAACGCGTGGGGGCCGAGCGATTCGATCCTCGAAGGCGAGCTCGTCGTGGCTGGCGACGTAACGACGCTGACGCTGCACATGCAGAGCGGCGATGACATCGAGATCGTCGGACGAGCTGCGAGCATCGAACCCGCGTAGTACCGTCGCTGCATGGGGATCCTCGACGACGACTCGCTCGATGCGCGCGCCAGGCCGTTCATCGCGGAGACGCGCAGCCGGCCGACCGACGAGCTCCTGCAGCGTGCCGCGCTGATCGAAGAGGCCCCCTCCCCCGCGATGCTCGAAGACACGGCGCAGTGGATCGGCATCTTCGACGAGATGGCCGCGGCCGGCTTCACGCCGGAGGAGCTCCTGCGGATCGCGTTGCGGATCGACAAGCCGGCGTTCGAGGTGTTCGGCCCCGATGCGGCGATGCTGGGGCACCTGTTCGCGATCGACGCGGGCCTCCCGATCGCGCGACAGGTGTGCGAGGAGCTCCTTGTTCGGAGCGCGGGGAAGCTCGAATGGAAGGACCAGCGACTCGCGAACGTCGCGCTCGCTCGCCTCGCCACGGGTGACATCGATCCGCGCTTCGAGCCGTTGTTCGGCTGGCACCCGCTGGCGCCGACCGAGCTCCGCGCGATCATCAGCGCGATCGCCCCCGAGCGACGCGAAGCATTCGTGATCGCGCGCTCGAAGCCGCTGGCGGGCGAAGGAGTGAACACTCCGCGAAGCGCAGCGTTCATCCTCGACCAGCTCTTGTGGATCGTGGATCTCGTTCCAGGCATCCGCTCGAAGTTCGACGCCCTGCTCGCCGCGGCGACCGGCGACGACCAGCGCGACAAGCTCGCCGCCGAGATCGCCGCAGGCACGCCGCGGACCCTCGAACCGCGGCCGACGAAGAAGGCGCTCCGTGCCCGCGCCTATTGGGGCGAGGCCACCAAGAAGGCCACGCGCGCCGACGAGATCCTCTCGCTCGCCGAGCAAGCGTACGCACGGAAGCTCGCGGTCGATGCACCGGAGCTGGCTACGGTCGCCACGTGGATCGCGGCCGGCCCGAAACGCCAGAAGCAGATCGCGTTGCTGGTCGCGAGGACGCTCGGCGAATCCACGAAGACTCCGTCGAAGGTCGTCGACATCGCTTCGTTCGGTGGCCCGCCGATCGCGACGATTGTCTGCGGCTCGTCGCGCTTCTGCCTCGTGCCCGGCGGCACGTTCGAGATGGGCTTCTCCAAGAAAGAAGAAGCCGCCGTCCGCGCGCGCAGCGAGGTCAACGCTGACTGCGACAACCACTTCGAGACCTACGAGCAGCTGTTCGAGCAACTCGACGTGATGCGACCGATCACGCAGGTTCGCGTCGGTCCGATGCTCGTCGGTCAGGACCCCGGCCGTGTCTTCAACCTCGACGCCGCCACCGACGCTCTCCAGGAGTCGCCGTTTCGCGTCCCCAGCGAAGCGGAGTGGGAGTACTGCGCGCGTGGTGGCAAGGCGCGCGAGCTGACCTATCGTGGCGACGTCGTCCCCGACGAGGAAGAGTGGTTCGAAGAGACCCACGCGCTCGGCGTGCAGGGCGCGAACGAGTTCGGACTGTGGGGCTTCGGCTACGAACCCGAGCTATGCGCGGACGCATGGAGCGAAACGCACGACGATCATCCCGCGGACGGCACGCCGCGCAAAGGCACCGGCGATCGCGTGGTACGCGGAGGCGCCGCGCAGATCTATCCATGGCAGGCGTGCGGCGAGTGGCACATGTTGCTCGCCGCATTCCGCATGCGGTCGAGCGCGTGGGAGTTCCAGATCGCGTTGCGCTTCGTACTCGGCATCGACTGCGGTGCGCGCGGCGACTGAGTACCATCGCCGAATGGGGATCTTCGACGACGCGTCCCTCGATGATCGCGCCCGCACGATCATCGTAGGCAACGGCAAGCGGACGCTGGGCGACGCGTCGCTGCATGCAGCTGCGCTGCACCACACGACGCCCTCCCCCGCCATGATCGAGGGCGACGCGGAGTGGCTCGAGATCATCGACGAGCTCGCCACCGCTGGTTTCACGCCGGACGAGGTCATCCGCGTCTGCGTGCGCGCCACGATGCGCGTGTTCCAGCGCAAAGAAGGCCCCGGCCCCTCGGTGCTCGCGAAGCTGTTCGCGAACCCTACTGTCTCGACGCTGGTACGCGCGATCGCCGACGAGATCGCCGCGCTACCCGAGCCGACCTCCGCGCAACGCGAGATCGCCGCCGCGATCGCAGCACCGCCGGCGGTGCACACCGAGCCGACACCGCATGCACGCGATGCGCTCGAAAAGATGCTGCGCCGTCATCGTCAAGCACGCGCGGTACGTTCGCTGTCGACGTTCGTCGAATGGGCCTACGACGCGAGACGGATTCGCGTCGACGCGCCCGAGCTCGCGACCCTCGACGCCTGGTCCGCAGCCAGCGACGAACGCCGACGCGAGATCGCCGACAATGTCGCGCGCACGCTCTCGCAGTACCTCGATCACGGCGGCGGCGGCACGACGTGGCGTGCGTCGATCGAATCGTATGGCGGCCCGCCGATCGCCGTCGTAACTCGCGGCACGAAGCGAATGAGCATCGTGCCCGGCGGCACCGTCGAGGTTGGCTTCTCCGAGGAAGAAGAAGCGGCGGTGCGTGCGTCCGCCGAGATCAACGCGGGCTGCAGGAACCACCACGAGCTCTACGAAGCGCTGTTCGACAGCGTCGACATCATGCGACCCGTCGTGCGCGTGACGGTGAGACCGATGCTCGTCATGCAAGGAGAACCCGAGGCGCTGCCGTTGACGGAGGCGCGCGGCGCGCTCGTCGAGTCGCTGTTCCGCGTCCCCAGCGACGCGGAGTGGGAGCACCTCGCACGCGGTGGCAAGGCGCGCGAGCTGACCTACCGCGGCGACGTCGTTCCCGACACGCGCGACGAGTATCTCGCCACCATGGCGGGCGCCGAGACTGCGAATGCATTCGGTCTCTGGGGATTCGGGTTGCAGCCCGAGGTGTGCGCGGATCGATGGTCGGAGTCGCACGACGACCTCCCGCTCGACGGCTCGCCGCGGCGCGGTGACGGTCCGCGCGTGGTTCGCGGTGGCGCCGCACTGCTCTCGCCGTGGCAGGACGCGGGCGAGTGGCACATGCTGCTCACCGCGTTTCGCACACCGGACACCACGTGGACGCACGTCATCGCGACGCGACACGCGCTCGGTATCGACATCGAGAGCTAAGGCTCCGCTACACCGGCGACGCGATCGCCGACGTGTCCACGCCGAGCTTGTGCGCGAGCGCCAGCGTCGCCTGCGCCGACGTGCAGCGCTCCTCGATGTCCTTCTCGGTCAACCGACCACGCGCGATCTTGTAGAGCAACGGCTTGGCCGGGTGCTCGCGGATCGCCGCGTCGTAGCCCGCCGCGCCATGCTGCGTTCGCAGCTCGGCCGCGATCGCCTCGACGCGATCCGGGAACGTCTTCGCCAACGCACGCAGCGCATGTGCCCACTGCGTGATGGTCGCGAGGAACGCGGCCGTGTCCGGCGCGGGACGGTGCTCGAGATCCGCGACCGTCTCCTCGAGCTTGCGCCACGCCATCGTCGACCACGGCTTCGAGCGCAGCACCGGCACCTGATACTTGCGACCGACCTCGTGCCAGTAGTCGCCACGCGACGGCACGGAGTAGATCGTGAAGTCAGGTACCGACAACGCGGTCAGCCGCTTGCCGTGACACGCACCCGTGTCGAGGCCGTAGATCTTGCCTTCGCGGATCAACGGCTCGGGACCGACGACGTGATGACCGAACGCGACCGGCACGGCATCGTCGTAGTGCTCGTGCCACCAGCCCTCCGGCAACAGCTTCTTCAGCTGCGCTTCTCCGGACGTGGTGCCCGCCAAGATCGCCTCCGGCTGCTGCGCGAGCGGCACGCCCGGAATCATCGCCGCGTGAACGACGCGGATCTCCGGGGTCTCGTAGAAGTACGGCAAGCCGCGCATCCACGCGACACCGTCGGCGTAGTCGTCGGCCATCTGGCACTTCGTGACCTCCTGCGAATACGACAGGACATCGCGCACGTGCTTGCGCTCGTGGTTGCCCATGAGGACGACCGAATTCGCGCGCTCGCGGAACCAGCGCACGACCTGGGCCGGTGCAGGGCCGCGATCGACCAGATCGCCGACCGAAACGACGACATCGTCCGTCGCTAACGCAGCCGTATCCACGAGCTCCAAGAGCTCGGTGTAGCAGCCGTGAATGTCTCCAATGATCAGGGTACGCATGACACTTTCTCTGCGATCCACGATAGTGGCCTCGTGGCTCGGCGACCAGGACACGATTCCGGACAAGCCGGCTTCGACTGGGCCGACTACATCGATCACTTGGTCGCGACCAGCGGTTCGCTCGTCGCTGTCGCGGACAAGCTGTGCGCCTCGCGCGGATACAAGGACGACATCGGCAGCGTCGAACGCGCTCTCCGCCGGCTACGCACGCGCAAGACGGCGCCCGGAGGCACGTGGGGCACGCGCGTCGTCGCGCTGTTCGGTCTGCCCACCGCGATCGACGAACGCGTCCGTCAACTCGGCCAATATCACTCGCGGCTCGCCGAGCTTCCTGTCTCGATGTGCGAAGACCTCGTCCGCGTCTGGGACAAGCCGCCGATCACCGAAGCTCGCGCGGGTCGCGCGTGGCTCGCGGTCGCGCGCGCGTCCATCGCGCTGCGCCTGGCAACGCTCGACGACGCGATCGCGATCCTCGATCGCTCGCGAGCGGATCTATCCAGCAGCACGTCCACCAGCGACGCTGGCGTCGTCGGAACTCCCCTCGCAGCGCGCATCGAAGCGATCTTGATCCGCGCGTACGTCGCGAGCCGCACGAACCTCGCCGCTGTCCCGGCCTTCCTCGACGAAGCCGCGCCACTCATCGAAACCCTCGACGACGCCCACGATCGAGCGTGCCTGCGCGCGCGCCTCGCCGACCATCGCGCCTACGAGCTCAACCAGCGCGGCGACTACGCAGCCGCGGAGGCCATCTACCGCGCGATGCCCGACGAAGGGCCCACGTTCGCGCGCACGCGCCGCGCGAACGGCATCGCGTACGCGCGGTGGAAGCGCGGCGAGCCCGACGCCGCGCAGTTCGCGCTCGCCGCGATCGAGCACGCGGGCGATGGTGGCCACCTCCGCGGCCGCGCGATGGCGCTGCGAAACTACGCGCGCATCGCCGACGTCGCCGATGCACAAGCGCGCGCGGTCGCGATCGCACAGCACCTCGAAGACGAGACGTTGCTCGGCCGCTTCCGCCGGTGATCCTGGCAAGCGTCGCTGCCCGCGCTGCAGCGGACGCGTTCGCGCTCGCCGGAACCCGCCCGTCCGCGTGATAGTGTGCATGCGTCGTGCGTTCGATCTCGATGGGCTGCGCGTTCGTACTGATCGGCGTGACCGGCTGTCCCAAAGGCAGCGAGAAGACGCCGGTGGATCCGCCCGGGCGCAGAGACGCGGCCGCGCCGAATCCGCTGATCCCGAGCGACGACGCAGCGGCGCTGCAGTTGCCACCGGCGCCGCCGCTGCCGGAGGTGCCCGCCGGGTTGCCTCCGCTGCCCGCGATGACCGCGACACCCGAGCTCGCGGCGCTGGGCGAGCTGCTGTTCCACGACGCGCGGCTCTCGATCAGCGGCACGGTGGCGTGCTCGTCGTGTCACGTGCCCGCGGAGGGCTACGCGGGCGCGAAGCGACAGGACACCGCTGCGGGAAAGCCCAATCTCCGACGAGCGCCGAGCTTGGTGAACCTCGCGTGGGAGAAGGAGCTCGGGTGGGACGGTCGCTCGCCATCGATGGAAGCACTGCTCGGACCGCACGTGCGCGGACAGATGGGCGACGATCTGCCGACGAGCATCGCGCGGGTGGCGGAGTTGCCGCTGTACCGGGCGCACTTCGCGCGGACGGTGACGTCGAGCGCGGATGCCGTCGTCACCGCGCGGTTGGCGCTCGAAGCGTTCGTGGTGACGCGGTTCAGCGGTGGTGCGCCGTGGGACAAGCTCGAGAAGGATCCGTCGCTGCCCGCGAACCTCAAGGCGGGCTATCAGGTGTTCGCCGGGAAGGCACAGTGTGCGTCGTGCCATCCACCGCCGCTGTACACGGATCACGCGTATCACCGGATGGGGATCATCGCGACACACGACGAGGGCCGCGGTCGCACGGGCGACAAGACCAAGCTCGGCGCGTTTCGCACGCCGGGGCTGCGCGGGGCGGCGAAGCGGACGGGGTTCTTTCACGATGCGAGTGCACCGACGTTGGCGGCCGCGATCGATTGGCACCTCGCAGGCGGTGTGGGCCAAGGTGCGGATCGATCGATCATCGATCCGGCGCTGACGAAGGTGACGCTGACGGCGGAGGAGCGCGCGAATCTCGGAGCGTTCGTCGAGGCGCTGACGGAAACAACGCCCGCCCCTACCGCGCCGCCGTTGCCCTGACATGCTGACGACGATGCCGACGACACCCTGGCGCACCGAGCTCGAAGTTGCCGTCGGTGGCGTGCAGCTGCGCGCGATGGAGAAAGCGATCGCGCTCGCGGCGGGCGTGAAGGCGCAGGCGACGGACGATGGTGTCGCGTACTACGCGCGCGCCGGGAAGCGCGGGTTGCCGCTCGTGTGCGTGCACGGGTTCGGTGGCGACAAGGAGACGTGGCTCTTGATGTCGGCGCTGATGTCGCGGGCGCGCGGGATCGCGATGGTCGATCTGCCCGGGCATGGGGTGAGCGCGGATGTACCGGAGGCGGAGGCGTCGATCCGGCACCACGCGGAGGCGGTGCTGCGGGTGATGGATCGCGCGGCGATCGATCGCGCGGTGGTCTGTGGCAACTCGATGGGTGGTGGCGTCGCGCTGCGGCTCGCGGCGAGCTACCCGGATCGCGTCGCGGGGATGGTGCTGGTGGCGTCGATCGGGCGCGATGTCCACGAGGGCGGCGCGCGCGGATGGATCGAGGGAGACAACCCGCTGATCCCGCGCGAGCAGGACGTCGACAAGTTCATGGAGATCGTGATGGAGCGGCCGCCGCCCGTCGGGAAAGCGGTGATCCGGCACGTGATCATGCAGCGCGTGCGCCGCGCGGATCAGCTGCACCGGCTGTTTCGCGGGTTCATCCTCGCGAGCGGCGACGACGATGGTGTGCCGCGCGCGATCGGCGGCATCGACACGCCCGCGCTCGTGATCCACGGCGAGCAGGACCGCATCATCGACAAGGCGGTCGCGCTCGATCTCGTCGCTGGGTTGCCGCGCGCGGAGCTCGTGGTGATGCGCGGCGTGGGCCACGGGCCGCAGCTCGAAGCTCCACGTGCGACCGCGAAGATCATCGAGCGATTCGCCGAACGCATCGAGCGCGAGGAAGCCCGTCGCGTTAGGCTTGCGCGATGACTCGTTCGATCGCGCTCGCATGTGCCCTCGCCCTCGCGGCGTGCGGTAGCAAAGCCCCGCCACCGACGAAGACTCCGACCACCGAGCCCGCCCCCGTCGCGGCCAAGGTGCTGGTCAATGTCGACGAAGAAGGCACGGCCATCCTCGGCTTCGACTCCGTGGCCTATCACGTGGACAAGAAGGTGACGCCCGGCTCGGGTGACAACGCCGTCGCGCACGGCGGCGGCAACTATTGGTTCGCCACGCCCGAGCACAAGGCCGCGTTCTCGGCGGAGCCCGTGAAGTTCGCTCCGCAGTACGGCGGCTACTGCGCGTACGCGATGGCCCAGGGTCGGCTCTCGCCGGTGATGCCCGAGGTGTTCGAGATCTACGAAGGCCAGCTGCTCTTGTTCACGAACCCCGAGTTCAAGAAGCTGTTCGATGCGGACCCGGCCAAGCACAAGGCGGCGGCGGACCAAAACTGGCCGAAGCTCGTCGAGCAGCACGGAAAGCCTGCCCCGGCGACCGCACCCTAGTGCTATAGCCACCGCATGTGGTGGCGCCGCCTCCGCTACGTTCTCCTCCTCACGTCGCTGTGTGCCATCGCTACGTGCCCGTCGGCCAAGCGAGCATGCACGGCCAACACGCGCGCGAAGGAGGCCGACGAGCTCCTCGGCTACCTCGCGGATCGCGTCGCGCAGACGTTCGCCGCGACGGGCAAGCTGCCGGCGACGCCCGCCGGGCCTACGCCGACGCCGGGCTGCTGCGAACAGGGCGGCGGCGAGTGCAGCGCGGATCCCACGCTGTGGGCGAGCGCGGGCTGGCGCGAGCTCGGCTTCTCCATCGACGATGCGTTCCGGTACACGTACGAGTACGCCCCCGATCCGAGCGGGAGGTTCGCGGTGCTCCGGGCCACGGGCGACCTCGACTGCGACGAGAAGAAGTCCTCGTACGAAGTCAAGTTGAGCATCGTCGGCACCAAGCTCGTCCGCACCTGGACGCGCAAGGATCCGTCCGAGTAGGCTAGTCGGATGCGAAGCCTGCTCGTGGCCATCCTGTTGATGAGCGCCTGCGGAAAGGGCGACACACCGCCCCCACCGACCTCCGGCACACCGAACGCGAAGCCCGAGACCGGGCCTTCGGATCCGAACACCATCGGCGAGAACGGTCCCACGCCCGCACAGCAGGCGAAGCTGTTGTTCGACAACGTGTGCTCGACGTGCCACGGCCTCGACGGCACCGGCAACGGGCCCGCCTCGGAGAGCTTGAATCCCAAGCCGCGCAACTACACCGATGCCGCGTGGCAGGCCGCGACCACCGACGATGACATCAAGAAGATCATCGTCGAGGGCGGTCAGGCCGTCGGCAAGAGCGGGATGATGCCGGCGCAAGCTCAGCTGAAGGATCAACCACAGGTCCTCGCGGAGCTCGTGAAGATCATCCGCAGCTTCAAGAAGTAGCAGTGCTCGCGACGTCGTTCGACGGTCAGTGGGCGATCCGGCGGCGCGGGCGCGAGGTCGCGCTGTACGCGCTCGCGGGAACGCTCGCGGCGCCGAAGAAGAAGCTGATGCTCCCCGACGAGACCGACGCTCTCGTGTGGGTCGGTCCGCCGACGGTGCTCGCGCGAGTCTCCAACGCGCACGCGCCCGTCCCGACGCGGGTCGAGCTGATCGGCGCCTCCGATCTCGCACCGGTCGCGAAGCTCGATCTCGACGCGAAGTTCTCGCTCGCGGGGGTCACCGGGCCGCGGCTCGTGCTCGTCGGTCCCGACGTGCAGGGTGCGCTGACCAAGGTCGTCGTCGTCCGCACGGCGGGCACCGGTCTCGGCGCACAGCCGCTCGACGTCAACGGCGTACCGGTCGAGCACGTCGTCGGCCTCGGCTCGAACCAGCTCTTGTTCGTGCTCCGCAAAGACGCGATGCAGATCTTCGACGGCACGACGTCGCGCTCGCTCGGCAAGGCCGGCCTTCCGATTCCTCCGCCGCCACGCACGCTCGGCCACGCGCTCGGCCACGCGTGGGCGATCCACGCGAGCACCCCGGACATCTTCGTCTACCGGATGTCCGACGGACGACCGTTCCGCCATGCGGTCGGTGCGCCGATCGAGCAGGTGATCAGCCATCCCGGATCGCCGGTGATCGTGATCGTCACGCCGCGCGGCCCGGTGCGGCTGCATTGCCAGGCGCACTCGCTCACGCTGATCGAGTGCCCGTGGACCGCGGGCTCGGACCTGGCGCTCGTGCCCGGGGCCACCGCCGATGACGTCTCGCTGATCGGCCTCGCGCCCGACGCCGACGTCCCGTGGCGAGTCTCGGTCGGCAAGCCCTCGCTTACGTAAGCGCTTCGATCACTACTTCGATCAGCGCGATCACAGCTTCATGATCGAGGCGGACTTGCTCGACGCCTTCTCGAACTCCGACTTCGCGTTCGTGGCTGCATCGAGCGATCGATAGCTGCCCATGCGCACGCGATAGAACGTCCCTTTGCCCTCGACGTCCGCCTGCGTGATCTGCGCCTGGAAGCCCTGCTCTTTCATCTTCGCGAGATACGCCTCGGCCTCGGCCTTGTCCTGGAACGACGAGAGCTGGAGCGTGTAGCGAGTCTTCTCTTCCTTCGTCGCTGGCTTGTCTTCGGACTTCTCCGACGGCTTTTCGATCGGCTTGTCGGCGGGCTTGTCGGCGGACTTCGCAGCGACCTTGTCGTCCTTCGCGGCGACCTTGTCGTCCTTCGCGGCGACCTTGTCGTCCTTCGCGGCGACCTTGTCGTCCTTCTTCGCCTCGTCCTTCTTCGCCTCGTCCTTCTTCGCCTCGTCCTTCTTCGGCTCGGCCTTCGCCTCGTCCTTCTTGTCGGCTTTCGCGTCGTCCTTGGTCTCGACCTTCGCGTCGTCCTTCTTCTCGGGCTTGGCCTCGTCCTTCTTGTCGGACTTGGCTGCCGGCTCGCCCTTCTTCTTGTCGGCGACGAGCTGATCGATCTTCTTCTCGACGGGGGCCGTGGCCTCCTCGCCGCGGAACGCCATGCCACCGCTGCCCTCGAGGCGATCGAGCGCGGCGAGTGGATCGGCCGCCGCCGTGGTTCGCGCGTGATCGACATGGCCTCGCGCTTCGACGCGTCGACCGACGAGCACGCCGAGGACGAACACGATGCCGACGATGACGGCGCCGCCGAAGAACAGGTAGAAGATCTGACGACCGTCGAGGCTGACCTCGACCTTGTCCTTGTACAGCTCGGACTCGCGGCTGGGCATACCCCGAGACTTTCGCGAGGCGTGCCGCCGGGCCAGTTTTTGGCCGACTTCGCCGGCCCTACTGGAGCAGATTGACCGTCGTCAACGACTGCACTTCCGAGCGATACACGCGGCCCTTGGTTCGCGGCAGCGTCGCGGACGACTCGTTGAAGTCACCCTCGTCGATCACCCACACACTGTTCTGGGGACCGCGGATCACCTTGCTCGGATAGGCCGGCTGCACGCTGGGCAGCGTGAGCGGAGACAGCCCCGCGGTCTGCCGCCACGCGATCTGGTAGTTCGGGAACACGGTCGGGACGTTCAGCAGCGTGCCGAGGCCGTCCTTGATGCACGCGTTGTCGCCCGGGTAGGTCGGATCGACGAGGTGGATCATGAAGCCGCGACCGCGGAACCGGATCGCCGGCGCCGCTCGCGTGATGTTCACCGTCGTCGGGTCCGCGAGATCGCAGGTGCCCGCCACGTAGTTCGGGACGTTCTCGACCTGATCGATCGTGGTCGAGCACGGGTTCGGCTCGAACGTGCCGTCGGGGCGCCGACCGGTTCGCAGGTCCGCGGTCGGATCGCACGCCGGGGCTTGGAGCGGGACGCGCCCGATCTCGAACGGATGCGCCGCGGGGTCGCGCACGCAGCGATCGGTCGCGGCGTCGCGGATCGTCGAGTGGACGTAGCCCGAGCGCGAGCCGATCAGCGTGAACGCGTCGTGCGCGCGCAGCTCGTACCGCTGGGGTGCATTCACGCACGACTGCGGTGGGATGACACCTTCCATGCACACGCCCTCGCGGCACACCGCGCCGGTCGAGCAATCCGAGGAGTCCTCGCAGACCTCGATGCAGCGCTTGCCCGTCTGACCGGCACCATCGAGCGGCGGACGATCGGGATCCGCGCGACACTCGTACGAGCGCGCGTTCGGCTCGGTCGTGTCTGCGGATGGATGTGACGAGCTCGCGAGCTTCTTCGCGTAGTCGGCGAGCTGCGTGCACTGCTCCGTGTCCGTGCAGCCATCGAGCGGGCTCGTGCTCAGCTGGCGCTTGCGCGGCAGAAGGCGCAGCTCGCCGCTCGACGAGCGACCGACGGTGTAGCGGCGCGACGACGTCAGGTAGTCCTTGCACGCCTCGGCGAGGCGATCGGCTTCGTCATCGAGCAGACATGCGCCGAGGCCCTGGACCTGGCTGTTCGGGTGCACGAAGCACGTGTAGCCGATCGGGCACTGACCGTCGCCGAGCTGCGGATCGCAGCCGCGCATCTGCACGACGTCCCACTGCTCGACGCCTGCATCGCAGTACGGCTTCGCCGTGTCGACGAGGTGCATGCCGAGCTCGTCGATCGCGACTTGGCTGACGCGGATCGGTGGACCATCGACATCGGTGTCGGCGGAGTCCACCGACAACGTGCCTTCGTAGGTCATCGTCCACGTCTCGTCACGGAGCGCGATCAGATCCTGATAGACCAGGTCGCGCACGTCGTCGGGTGCCGCGAAGGCGAGCTCGGACACCGCGCGATCCGTATCCGCGCCCGTGCACAGCACCTGGCGGATCGACGGCAGCTCGCCGACCTTCTCCGCCGCGACGAACCCGGCCGGCACGTTGCGCGTCGGGTTCGCTGTCGCGCGAACGCCACCCGCGTTGCCGCTCTGCGCATCGGGATCGGGGCCGTTCGTCCCGCAGATGTCACGCGTGATCTGGACGTCGTTCTCGGTGACCGTCTCCTCGGCGCGTGCGCTGCGGAACGGAATCGCATCGCGCAGGTGGTGAGCGATCGCGAGCGGCAGCTGGACCGTGAGCGGCGCTCCCTGATCCTTGAAGTCCTGTCGATCGTCGTCGTCGACATCGATGATGTACACCGAGCCGTTCGATGCACTGACCATCGCGAAGTAGCCGACGAGCTTCGTCGGTCCCGTGTCGCGCGTGTCGGGGGTCAGCTCTGCCGCGCGGAAGATGTCGATCGAGGTCGGCACGACATCGTGATAGGCGCCGGGGAGATGAATGCCCGGGCCACGCGCGTTCGCGCGCCGCGCCGGTGTTGCCGCGTTGCCGACGGGGAAGCACGACAGATCGCGGACGCTCGTGACGTTATCGATCAGGCGTGGATCGACGTTCGTGTCGCACTCCGCGTTGACGTTGAGGATGTCGGCGACGCGCACGGAGTCATCCGTGGCGATCGCGTAGACGAACTGGAAGTCACCACCCGCGGCGATGTCGTCGTTGATCGTACCGGCGGACCCGCCGGTGCCGATCTGCGGTCCGATCGCGACCGCCGTGACGCCCATCGCACCACCCTGCGTGTCCTCGAGAGGAATCGGCTGCAGCGACGCGGGGAGGCTGTCCGCACCGAGGTTGACGAGCGTGAGCTGCGAAGAGTTGTCCGCGCCGATCAGGAGGCGCGTCGCGTTGTTGCGCGGATCCTGTTCGAGATCGAGCGTCGTCGGACGAATGCCCGCGGTGAACGTGCCACCGCCGCCGCACTCTGCGGGGCACGACACGTTTCCGTCGGTGATGGTCGGCGTCCCCGACGAGTAATCGATACCCGCGACGATCGTGCCGTCGGCCGAATCGATGGCCGCGACGAGGTGACACGCGGGATAGGCCACGTAGACGATTCCGGTCGGCGTCGCCGGGCACGCGTTGCCGATCGTGCCGCCCGGGGCATCGCCCACCATCGCGGCGGGACGCGCGCGCATCTCGACGCCGGCCGCATTCTTGATCGGGACGCGGTTCACGGTGACGTCTGGATCGCTGAGGTCGAGTGCGGTCCCGATATCGACCGACGTCATGTCGCACGAGCCGGCATTCGCGACGAGCTCGAAGCAACCGATCTTGTCCGTCGTGATCGCGACGGGATCCTCGCCGACGCTGATGCCGTTCTTGCCGGGCGTGAGGATGTCGGTGTCGAGCACGGTGACATCGCCGCCGGCGAACAACGACGAGGGCTTCGTCGCCCACTGCGCGAGCGCCACGGTGCCGGGCGCGGACTGGAGGATGAAGCCGTACCAGGCAGCGACGGGCACCGGCGCGCCACCCGCCGTGGTCAGGCTCTCCTGCCCTGGCGGCACCGGTGTCGGATCGGACGCGCTGCGCGGAGCCGAGCGGATGTTGCAGGCTTCGATCGGCTGCGCGCTCAACACGATCTCTTGGTCGATCGTCGCGGGTTGGCCGTTGGTCAGGCGCAGACCGCCCCAGCACGCGAACGAGACGTCGACCGGACGATCGAGGTTGAGCTGGCCGGGCGGCGTGGTCGTGGTCTCACCACACGACGCGACGAGCGATGCAGCGCTGGCGAGCAGCGCGGGTGCGATCAGAGAACCGAACCGGATCTTCACAGGGACCTCGGAATGCCGATGCGAAGCACGACACGGTTGCGAGTCGGCGAGGACGGCGCGATGTCGATCACCGCGATCGTGTCTTCGAGGAAGTTCGTGACGAACAGCTTGTTGCGGCTCCGCGCGGCCGTCACCGCGTACGGGCCACGGCCCGAGAGGATGATGTCCTCGACGAACACGCCGGACGTCGGGTTGACGACGTAGACCTGACCGTCCTGGAAGCACGAGACATACGCGCGCTCGTCGTCTCCGGTGCCGGAGATGGTGACCGTCGAGCCCTGCCGGCAGATGTCGGTCGCGCCGAGCGGCTCGTCCTTCGGAACGCCCGTGGGCGAGATGTCCGTATCGATCACCTGCAGCGTCGCGGGGCGGCGATTCACGAGATACAGCCGCTTGCCGTCCGGCGAGAACGTGAGGCCGCGCGTGTCGTTCGATCCGCCGGCGAACGTGCCGACCGCGTCGAGGAAGAACCACTTCCCGGGGAGCAGGAACGGCTCCTTGCCGTTCGCGGGGCGACCGACGGTGAACGTCTGGATGCGATCCTCGGTGCGGCTCGCGACGTAGATGATGCCGGTGTTCGGGCTGCCGGCGATGCCGGTCGCGCCGCGGATGCCGTTCGTGTCGGCACCGAAGATGTTCGTGAGCACGTCGGTCACGACGACGTTGTCCGAACCCACGGGGGAATCGACGAGCGTGACCGCGCCGGTCGTGAGGTGCGTGACCATCGCGAAGTCGTCACCCGCGAACACGTTGTACGGCTCCTCGGGGATGCCGAGCAGCGAGTCGTCGTTGAACGGGAACGACAGGCGGTGATCGCTGTCGCACTGGCGGTTCAGGTTGTTGCCGGGGACGCACGACAGCGTCGAGCCATCCCAGTTCGCCCACGCGATCGACGGGTCACCGCGCGTCGGAATGAACAGGCGGAGGTTGCCGTTGCCGAGGTTCTGGGCCGAGATGTCGGTCGCGAAGTTGCCGATGCGAACGGCGGCGCCTTCGTTGAAGAAGCGTGCTTCGTCACACTCGAGCGTCTCGGTGTGATCCGGATCGATGATGCAATCGTCGGTCTCGCCGTTCGCGTGACGATCCGGATCCTTCTTCTTGTCGTCGTTGCCGTCGCCGTCTTGATCCTCGTCGCCGGCGGGAACTTCGCGGCGCGTCGTCCACGCTTCGACGACGTCGTCGACCTTGTCGAGGTCGAGCACCATGACCGAGCCCGAGTCCCAGCGCAGCTCGGAGTTCGCGTTGACCACGAATGCAAACGAGTCATCGGGCGCGACCGTCATGCCGGTCGGGAAGAACATCTCGTCCTCGCGCGGCTGGACGTCCGACGCATCCGCCGTGCAGGCAGCGACCAGCAGCCCACATCCCAAGGTCGCGAAACGCATCTTCATAGTCGAGGGTGTCCGCTTCGACCCACCATTCGCTGCTCGGGTTGCCTGCATGCCATGTTGATCGGTCACTTGTGAGTCCCCTGGAGTGCAGCGCGGGCCGCCGCGACACGCGCGATCGGCACACGGAAAGGTGAGCACGAGACGTAGTCGAAGCCCGCGCGATGACAGAACTCCACCGAGCTCGGCTCGCCGCCGTGCTCCCCGCAGATCCCGACCTTGAGGTGGGGTCGGGTCGCCCGCCCGCCGCGCACGCCCAGCTCGATCAGGGCGCCGACACCGTCTTGATCGAGGACCGCGAACGGGTCGGCCGCGAGCACCCCGGCGTCGATGTATGCCGGCAAGAACCGGCCCGCGTCGTCGCGCGAGAGTCCGAACGTGGTCTGCGTGAGGTCGTTCGTGCCGAACGAGAAGAAGTCCGCGTGCTCGGCGATGCGATCGGCCACCACGCACGCGCGCGGGAGCTCGATCATCGTGCCGATGGTGTACGGGATCGCGGCACCGGCGAGCGCCGAGTCCATCGCCTTCGCGACGAGCTCGCGCAACCGGCGCAGCTCCTCGGAGACCATGACGAGCGGGATCATGATCTCCGGCGAGACCTTCACACCCTCCGCCGCGACCTCGCGCGCGGCTTCGCCGATCGCCTGGACCTGGATCTCGTAGATCTCCGGGAACGTGATCGCGAGGCGGCAGCCGCGATGACCGAGCATCGGGTTTGCCTCGGTGAGCTCCGCCGTCTTCGCCGCGATCACCGCCGCGGAGACGTTCATGTCCGCGGCGACCTCGTCGATGTCCTTCTGCGTGTGCGGCAAGAACTCGTGGAGCGGCGGATCGAGCAAGCGGATCGTGACCGGCAAGCCGTCCATCACGCGGAACAGCTCCGCGAAGTCCGACTTCTGCATCGGCAGGATCTTGGCGAGCGCGGCGCGCCGGCCCGCTTCGTCGGGCGCGAGGATCATCTCGCGCACGGCCAAGATGCGCTCGGGCTGGAAGAACATGTGCTCGGTGCGGCACAGGCCGATACCCTCGGCGCCGAAGCTGCGCGCGGTCCGCGCGTCGGTGGGGGTGTCCGCGTTGGTTCGCACCTTCAGCGTGCGCACGGCATCGACCCACTGCATGAGCGTGCCGAGCTCGCTGCCGAGCTGCGCCGGCACGAGCGGCGCCGATCCGAGGAACACTTCGCCCGTCGATCCGTCGAGGGTGAGCGTGTCGCCTTCCTTGAGGCGGATCTCCTTCTGCGTCGCGCTCGCGACGAAGTACGCCACCTTCTTCGGCGCGTCGACACGCAGACTCGTGCACGCGGTCACGCAGCACTTGCCCATGCCACGGGCAACCACCGCGCTGTGCGAGGTCATTCCACCGCGCGCGGTCAGAATGCCGACGGCGGCCTTCATGCCGTGAATGTCCTCGGGGGACGTGTCCGTCCGCACGAGGATCACGCGCTCGCCGCGCTGCGCCCACTCTTCCGCAGCGCTCGCGGTGAACACCACGCGGCCGATCGCGGCACCGGGCGACGCGGGCAAGCCCTTCCCGACCGCCGGCGGCCGCGCCTTCGGATCGATCGTCGGGTGCAGCACCTCGTCGAGCTTCGCGGGATCGATGCGCATCACCGCTTCGTTCTGGGTGAGCTTTCCTTCGGCGACGAGGTCGACCGCGACCTTCACCATCGCCTTGCCGGTGCGCTTGCCACCGCGGGTCTGCAGCATGAACAGCTGACCCTTCTGGATCGTGAACTCGAGGTCCTGCATGTCGCGGAAGTGATCCTCGAGCAGCTTCGCCATGCGCACGAGCTCCGCGTACGCTGCCGGCAGCTTCTTGCCGAGCTCCGCGATCGGCTCCGGCGTGCGAATGCCCGCGACGACGTCCTCGCCCTGCGCGTTGGTCAAGAACTCGCCGTACAGCTCGGCCGTTCCGGTCGCGGGGTTGCGCGTGAACGCGACGCCTGTCGCGCAGTCGTCGCCGAGGTTGCCGAACACCATCGCCTGCACGTTGACGGCGGTGCCGATCGTCGACGAGATGCCGTACATCTTGCGATACGCGTCCGCGCGCGGGTTGTCCCACGAGCGGAACACCGCGCCGATCGCGCCCCACAGCTGCGAGACGACGTCGTCGGGAAACGGCGCGCCGGTGCGCTTCAGCACCTCGGCCTTGAACCGCGCGACCGTCTCGCGCAGCGCAGCCTCGTCGAGATCCTGATCGCGATTCGCGCGGTACTTGCGCTTCACGTCGTCGAGGATCGTGTCGAACGGCTCCGGATCGTGCTCGTTGCCCGACGTCACGCCGAGGACAACTTCGCCGTACATGCCGACGAAGCGGCGATAGCAATCCCACGCGAACCGCGCGTCGCCGCCCTCCTTCGCGAGCGCCTCGACCGTCGTGTCGTTGAGGCCGAGGTTCAGGATCGTGTCCATCATGCCCGGCATGCTCGCGGGCGCGCCCGAGCGCACGCTGACGAGGAGCGGGCTCGTGCCGTCGCCGAACTTCGTCGACGTGAGCTCCTCGACCTTCGCGAGCGACTGCTGCACTTCGGCGGCGAGCTCGGCGGGATAGTTGCCGACGCCGTTCGCCATCACGTAGCGACAGACCTCCGTGGTGAGCGTGAACCCCGGTGGCACCGGGAGGCCGAGCGAGGCCATCTCGGCGAGGTTCGCGCCCTTGCCGCCGAGGAGCGCTTTGTCCTTCGCGCGGCCATCTGCGGTGCCGCCGCCGAACTGCTTGACGAACTTCACGCTGCACCTGCCAGCAGGCGGAAGTCCGCGATGCGCAGGTACGGATCGATGAACCAGTTGAGCAACGCGAGCCGGTTGTCGCGGAGCTTGTGATCCGGATCCATCACCATGACGCCACCCTTGTCGAAGAACTGCGCCACGATCGGCCGGAGCTTCTCGAGCGACTCGAACACCGCGAGGTAGTCGCGCGACTGACGCAGCGGCTTCTCGCGTGTCTGCGCGTCCGAGACCGCCGCGTGCAGGTTGCGTTCGACGTCGGCGACGAAGAGCAGTGGCAGCGGCGACGATCCGATCTCGATCGTCTTCGCGCGAGCGTCGTCGAGGATGTTCGCGACGCGCTTGAACACCTCGCGCGCTTCCTTGCTGATCTTCGCGCACGCGAGCGCGCGCGCACGCGCGTCGGTGGGATCGCGGAAGTCCTGCGCGAGCGCCGCGTCCGCGTCTTGGGCCGGGATGCCTCCCTCGACGAAGATGCCGCGAAGGCGCGTGCGGAAGAAGTCCTCGATCGCGTCCTTCTGGTTCTCGGTCTTCTCGCGATCGCGACCCGCGGTGAGCCACGGCGCCGCGATGTACGCGAGGCCCTGCTCGTTGAGCGCCTCGACGGTGGCGGCGAACAGCGGGGTCCACAGCGTCGACCACGCAGCGGGTCGGCCCTCGGTGGCGAGGAGGATCTGCCAGATGCCGATCGCCGCGCGGCGCAGACCGAACGGATCCGCGGAGCCCGAGGGCTCGAGGCCGACGGCGAAGCAGCCGACGATCGTGTCCATGCGATCCGCGAGCGCGATCAGCGCGCCGAACAAGCTCGGCGGTAGCGCGGCACCTTGGCCCTTGGGCCACCAATGCTCGTCGAGCGCCGCCGCGATCGCGGGAGCCTCGCCGAAGTCCTTCGCGTAGTGGCGGCCCATCACGCCCTGCAGCTCGGGGAACTCGCCGACGGCGAGCGACGCGAGGTCGGCCTTCGACACGGCGGCCGCGCGCTCGAGCTTCGCGATGTCGTCGGCGCTCATGTCGACGAACGTGCCGAGGGCGCGCACGATCTTCGCGAGGCGGCGGACCTTGTTGCCGATGGTCTTCGCGCCGTCGCCGAGCTTGGCTTGGAACACGACGGCATCGAGCTTGGTGTTCCACGCGTCGAACGACTTCTTCTTGCGATCCTCGCTGACGAAGAACTTTCCGTCGGAGAGGCGCGACGCGATGACCTTCTGATTGCCCTGTTGGACGATCTTCGGATCCTTGACCACCGTCGCCATCATCGTAGCGAAGCGATTCGCGAGGCGGCCCGTCGCCGGCGTCTCCATCGCGAAGTAGCGCTGATGCGTGCGCATCGAGGTGACCACGATCTCCTCGGGGATCTCGAGGTAGCTCGGATCGAACTCGCCCGAGACGCCGACGGGATACTCGCCGAGGTGGATCACTTCGCCGAGGAGCGCGTCGTCGGGACGCACGCGCAGGCCGGTCTCCTTCTCGAGCCGCGACAGCTCGGCGCGGACCAAGTCCTTGCGCGCATCGGGATCGACGACGACGTACGCGGTGCGCAGCGCATCGACGTACGCATCGGCGTTCGCGATCTCGACCTGCGTGTTCGCGAGGAACCGATGCCCGCGCGACTGGCGACCCGCGGTGATCGCAGCCCACTGCAACGGGACGACCTCACCGCCGAACAGCGCCACGAGCCACTGCACCGGGCGCACGAACGTGGTCTCGGTCCAGCCCCAACGCTGCGACTTCGGCCACGCGATCGCACCCGCCACGTCGGCGAGCAGCGCGGGCAGGAGCCCTCGCGTGTCCTGCCCGACGACATTGCGAACGGCGACCACGTACTGGCCCTTCTTGCCCGCGACTTCTTTCTTCTGCAGCGACGCGGGATCGACGCCGTTCTTCGCGGCGAAGCCCTGCCCTGCTTTGGTGATCGTCCCGTCGGGTGCGAACGCAGCACCGATCGGCGGGCCCACGACCTCTTCGCTGAGATCGGGCTGCCGCTCGACGAGGCCCTTCACGATCACCGCGAGGCGGCGCGGCGTGCCGAGCACGCGGACGCCCTTGTGCTCGAGGCGCGCAGCAGCGAGGCGCTGCTCGACGAGCTTGGGCAGATCCTCGAGCTGGCGCGCGAGCATCTTGGCGGGAATCTCTTCGCACCCGATCTCGAACAGCAGATCAGCCGACATGGACGATCTCCTCCGCGTGCGTGGCGACGCTGCGTGCGGCCGCGAGTGCGCCCGCGTTGACGCCGTTCTCCGCCGACGCGCGATACGCCTCGACGGCCTGCGCTTGCAGGTGCTTCGGCAACAGCGGGAAGCCGAGCGCCGCGCGCGAGGATACGTAGGTCTCGGCGCACGCCTTCGCCATCCCGCGCACGCGACCGATGAACCGCTGGCGCTCGGTCACGCTGATCGCGCCGCGCGCGTCGAGCGAGTTGAACGCGTGCGATGCCTTCATGCAGAACTCGTAGGCCGGCAGCACGAGCGGCGCCGGTGCGCCGTCCTTCTGCCGCGCGAGCAGTCGCTTGCACTCGCCCTCGAACGTGTCGAAGTTCGCGAACTCGATCTCGGGCTTGAGCTCCTCGAAGTGGAACGTCGCGTACTCGACCTCCCACGGGTGCCGCAGCTGCCCGTAGGTGACGTTCTTGTCCCAGTTGAGGTCGTACATGTTGTCGCGATTCTGGAGGTACATCGCGAGCCGCTCGACGCCGTACGTGAGCTCCGCGGTCACCGGCAACAGGTCGATGCCGCCGGCTTGCTGGAAGTACGTGAACTGCGTGACCTCCATGCCGTCGCACCAGACTTCCCAGCCGAGCCCCCACGCGCCCAGCGTCGGAGATTCCCAATCGTCCTCGACGAAGCGGATGTCGTGCGCCGACGGATCCATCCCGATCGCGCGCAGCGAGTCGAGATACAGATCCTGCACGTGCAGCGGGCTCGGCTTGAGGCCGACCTGGAACTGGTAGTACGCGCCGGCGCGATTCGGATTCTCGCCATAGCGACCGTCCGATGGACGGCGGCAGAACTGCGCGAACGCCGCGTTCCACGGCTCGGGTCCGAGCACGCGCAAGAAGGTCGCGGGATGGAACGTGCCCGCGCCGACCGAAACGTCGACCGGCTGTTCGACGACACAGCCGCGATCGGCCCAGAACTTCTGGAGCGTGAAGATGAGGTCTTGCAGGTACATGCGGTGCGCGGGGCACCCTACCGTCGGCGTCCGCCCCGGTCAAGCGAGGGACACGAGCTAAGTGCTTCAGATCTCTTGACGTTCTCGGTACACGCCGCATACCGTCAGGCATGGTTCGGGAGTGCTGGCTTCCTCTGTGCCTGGTCGGCGCTCTCACGGCATCGACCGGCTGCTCGTTGATCCTCGATTTCTCGGACAGCCAGATACCGATCGATGCGCCGCCGGACACGCCGTACACGCAAGAGCAGTGCATGTACAAGGAGCCGAACGACTCGCTCGAGACGGCCGCGATGATCGAGCCGACCGATGTCGGCCCCGCCGCGATCTGCGCACCCGCCATGGCGACGGATCCCGAGGACACGGACTTCTACAAGTTCACCGTCCCGGCCGGCACCGCGTCGGTGCAGGTGAAGATCACGTTCATGACGTCGCCCAAGGGCGATCTGGATCTCAAGCTCCTCGACTCGACGGGGACGATGCTCGCGCAGTCGCGCGGCTTCCTCGACTTCGAGACGATCACGTGTCCCGCGATGTCACCCGCATGCGCGGCGCTCGCGCCCGGTGACTACGTGTTCCAGGTGTTGCCGGGCTCGGCGATGGCGACGAACCCGTACAACATCCAGCTCACGATCACCCCGATGTAATTCGTCGTCGAGGACGTCTCAGAACGTATACGTGATCGTGTACGCCATGCGCGACGACTGCTGCGGAGGCACGAGGACCTTCGCGCGAGCGCGCTGCTTGCCGAGCGTGGGCTTCGTCGGCTGACCGTACGTGACGAGCCGGCGCCGCGCGCCCTCTTGCAGCTTCTGCTCGATCCACACCTCTCGCGGCTGAGTCCCGACGTTCGTGATGGCCACGGAGAACCACTCGGCCATGTCGGCATTCTCGCGACCGACGCGCCGCCGCACCTTCGAGCCGCGCAGCGTCGGATCGATCCACAGGGGAAGCCGCAGCGACTTCGTCCCTTGTTCGCGGCCGGCGACCGGGATGTCCACGTCGTGCTCGTCCTCGTCGACGAGGCGGATCGTCGCGCGCACCGGACCGGGCGCGAGCCGCAACAGCTCGAGCTCGAGCCAGACCCACACCGCGTTGATCGAATCGGAGAACGCATCGTCGTCGCTCGCACCGTTGGACATCTCGCCGCTGTAGACACGACGAAGGCGTGCGTCGACCGCGCGCGTGGGTGTGGTGAGGATCGCGGTCGAGCCATCGAGGACGATCTGACCGCGCGCGATCTCGACGGGCGCTTGCTCGCGACCGGGCATGCCATCGAACAGCGTGACGTCGGCCTTGTTGCCCCACGACGGTGTGGTGATCGCGTAGCGCGTCGTCAGCATCGCGTGCTCGGCGGCGGTCATCGCGATGTCGTGCTGCGCGCGATACGACAGCGTGCTCGACACGTACAACACGCGCACGAGGTGCTTGCCCGACGGCCCCTTCGCCGCGCAGCGAACGGACGACGTCGCGACGACCACGACGGGCTTCGCGGGCGCCGGCCGATCGCCGAGGTCCTCGGACGGCCCGTCGAAGTCGAACACGAGCTCCTTCTTCTTGGCATCCGGTTCGGGGGCCGGTAGCGCCGCGACATCGCGCGAGCACGCACCGACGACGAGCGCACTCCCCGCGAGCGGCTCGAGCACGAGCGTCGGCAACGTCGCGCCGGGATCGAGGCGATCGAGGATCAGCGAGCCATTGCTCACCTCGATCCAGCGGCGATCGTCGACGACGGAGTAGCTCTGATCGCCGAGCTGGTAGAGCGCGATCGAGATGCCCGCCGCGGGCGTCGCCGCGATCTCCGCCGGCGGCGGCGTGCGGCAGCCGATCGCGACCAGCAGTACGAGCGGCACGAGCGGCAACGATCGACTCACGCGCCGATCATAGCGTACGGTCGGCGCGTGTTCCGTCGGATCGCCCGTGCGTGGACCGGCTACTGGCTCGTGCCGGGCGGCCGGTACGCCACCGCCGCGATCCGCATCGCGCTGGCGACGTCGCTGTTGTGGATGCTGTGGCGCTATCACACCGCGTGGGCGCACGAGACCTCGCGCTACTACAAGCTCGGCCCGTGGCTCCTCTATCCGGGGCGCCCCGGTGCCGCGCTGCTGGCGGGGATCACCGTCGTCGCGTGGGCCTCCACGATCGCGATGCTCGTCGGCGCGTGGAGTCGCGTCGCGCACGCGGTGTCGCTCCTCGCGTGCACGCTGATCGCCGCGAACGGCGTGTCCGAAGCCGCGACGTGGTCGCACATCGACGTGCCGCCGCTCCTCGCGAGCATCGCGTTCCTCGGTGCACCGGGCGGTGCGGCGCTGTCGATCGATGCGTGGCGCCGGCGTCGTCGCGGCGAGCCGCTCGAGCCCGTTCGCCAGACGTCCGCGCGCCTCGCCCTCGCGACCGTGGCATCCGTGTTCTTCATCGCGGGCTATTGGAAGCTGCGCGGAGGAGGCGGCATCGGTCTCGGCTGGGCGCTGTCGGACAACTTGCGCCACCAGATCCTCGTGCGCTTCGATTGGATCGGCATCCCGCGCACCGATCTCGCGGCGTGGATCGTCGAGGAGAGCTGGCGCTATCGCACCGTCGCCGCGCTGAACCTCGTCTCGCAGATCACACCGATCGCCGCGGTGTTCCTCCATCGCTATCCCAGACTGCGCGCGTGCTTCGCGATCCTGTTCGTCCTCGAGATCCTCGGGCTCGCGCTCGTCATGGATCTATGGGACCTCCACTGGATCCCGCTCGCCGCGGTGTTCATCGATTGGGATGCGCTCGTCGCGTGGAGTCGCCGCCGCCGCGGTCGACCGCGCGTGATCGAACCGGAGCCGCTCACGCGATCGCGCGGCGCGCGCGCTCACCTCGCGTTCGCGACGGTGTTCCTCGTGATCTACGGGCTCCATCTGTTCTGGCTCAACCAGCGCACGCGGCTGTTTCCGCTGACGTCGTTCCCGATGTTCTCCGACGTACGCGCGAAGCAGCCGTACTCCGAGCACCAGACGTACGAGCTCCTCGGCGGTCACATCGAGCTTTTCGGCGCGCGGCCGATGCGCCCCGACGAGGTCTCGTGGGTCGATTCGCACGGTGGATATCGCTGGATGTTCCGCGCACGGGATCCGAAGGTCGTGCGCGCGCACTTGCAGGCGATCCTCACCGAGCTGTCGCGTGCATGGCCCGACTTGCAGATCCACACGGTGCGCTTGTCGCTGTCCGTGTTCCAGGCACCCGCCTACCCCGCGCCGGCCGGACTCGCGCGCACCGATGTCGCCATCCTCGGCGAGCTCGATGCCGACGGGGCGTTCCGCTCGCACCTCGGGCAGCTCGGAGCACCGGGGCTCCGCATGATCGCGACGCCGCCGATCGGTGCGTTCCAGTTCGTGGCGCTCCAGTCAGCGGACGGCGCGCGCTGGCTCGTGCGTTAAGGCGCGGACACGAGGCGCAGCGCCTTCTCGGGGCACGCGTCGATGCACTTCCGGCACGCGCGGCACTGGTCCATGCGCGGCGTGTACGCGGACTGTCGTTTGTGCGCGAGGCTCTTCAGCTTGCCGAGCACGCCGAGCTTCGCGAAGTCCGCGTCGTCGATGCGGCGCACTTCGAACACGTCGTACGGGCAGACATCGACGCAGTCACGCTTGCCCTCGCACTTCGAGCGATCGACGACGATCAGAGAGGCACCTGGCTTCGCGTCGCACTCGGGCATGACACTACTCTTCCGACGCGACGGCTTCGCCCGCGATCTTCGCGGCGTCCTTCGGATCGATCTTACCGGCGAGCACGGCCGCGATGCCCGACAGGAGCGGCATGCGGATCTTGTGTTTGCGGGCGAGCGCATCACCCGCCGCGCAGGCGCGTGCGCCTTCGGTGCGCGTGCCATCCGCGGTGATCACGCCATCGGCGATTCGCTGGCCGAGGATGTAATCGACCGACCTGGTCGACGCGGAGCGCACGAGCAGGTTGCCGAGACCGGCGAGCCCCGAGAACGTCTTGGGGTCCGCACCGATCGCGGTGCCGAGCCGCGACGACTCCGCGATCGCGCGCGTGATCAGGACGGCGCGCGGACCGGCGCCGAGCTTCAGGCCGTCGCAGACACCGAGCGCGATCGTGTACGCACCGGCGAGCGCCGATGCGAGCTCCACGCCGGCGAGATCGCGCGAGCCGTACACCCGGAGCGCGGGTGGAGCGTTGAGCAGGCGGCGCGCTTCGGACACGACCTCGTCGAACGCCGAGGCGCACACCATCGACGAGAACGCACCGGTGACGAGATCCTCGGGCAGCGCGGGTCCGGCGATGCAGCCGACCTTCAGCGTCGGCAGGCCGAGCGACATCACCTCGGAGACGCGGTCGTTGTTCGGTGCGGCGAGCGCGCCGATCGCGTGAACGACGATGTGGCTCCCGTCGAGGACATCGCCGAGCTCGCGAGAACGATCGCGCACGTCGGTCGACGACACGGCGAGCACGAGGAAGCGCGCTTCGGTCGCGAGGCGCTTCGGATCTGCGGTCGCTTCGAGGGGCGCGGGCAGCGGCGCTTCGGGGAGGCGCGGGCAGCGGCGCGACTTCTGGATCGAGTCGACGACCGCGGTGTCGCGCGACCACAGGATCACGCGGCGACCTGCGCGCGCGAGCACGGAGCCGAGCGCGGTGCCGAACGTGCCCGCGCCGACGATGCCGACGGTGGCGGCCCTGGAGTTGGGACTCACGCGGCACCGTCGGGTGGGATGTGGGCCGTGCGGTTCTGGTAGTAGAAGAGCAGCTTCACGTCGTCGACCTGCAGGATGTCGCCCTGGCGTACGACCGCCGGACGCGTGTGATAGGTGCCGAGACCTTTGACGGCGTCGTCGAGCTTGGCCTCCGCCGACTGATCGACGTACTGCGGATGCTCTTCACCCCACGCCGGGTTGTCCGCGATGCGCTGGCGCAACCGCACGAGCTCGGCGAGCACGTCCGCGCGATTGACGCCGAGCTGCGCCGACGGCGCGCGCAACAGTCGGTAGATGTCGCGTGTTCCGGCGGCCTTCGCGATCGAATCGTAGAGGGCGCGCGCGACGAGGTTCGTCGAGTGAAACACGGTGAGGCGCGGATAGGCGGCGGCGAGGCGGCGCCCCAGGGCGCGCGTGTACTCGGCGTCCCGTTGATCGTCGTCGGTGACCTCGCCGTCGGCGCCGCGGATGAAGCTCGCGGGATCGACGGCGCGGCCCGCGCGATCGATCGATTCGCCGTCGTCGGTGATGTCGTTGCCGAACACGTCGAGCGGACGACCGAAGCGCACGACGACCGAGCCTTCGTGGACCAGGATCTTGCGGAAGAACTCGACGATGCGGCCGACGCGGGAGAACTCGTCGTCGGTGATGATGAAGCGGCTCTTGCCGGTGTCGGCGAGGTAGTCGGCGATCAGCGTCTCGGCTTCGAGGACGAGGCGATAGTTGATCGTGACCGGCACGATGTAGATGCGCTTGTTCGGCGCGCCTTCGCGCACGTTGTTCTTGAACGCGGTGACGGTCGTGCCGAGGAGCCCGAGCTTGAGGTGCTTCTCGAGGATGTTGGAGCGATTGCGCGTACCGCCCGGGAAGAACAGCGAGTGGTAGCCGTGCTCGAGGAGGACCGTCGAGTACTCCTTGAGCACGTCCTTGTAGAGCTCGAAGCGCAGGCGGCGATCGACGCGATACGCGCCGAGGTTGCGCATGAAGAAGGAGATGAACGGGTTCGAGAACAGATTCTTGCCCGCGCCGTACGTGACGGGCGGAAGCCCCGCGCGGAGGAGGCCAAAGCCGATCGCGGGCGAGTCCATGTTCGACGTGTGCGTCGGCGTGACGACGATCGTCCCGCGCTCGGCGCACGCGCGCACGACATCGAGATCTCCGTCGGCGCTGATCCGAGCGTCGAGGTTGCGCAGCGTGTTCATGCCCTCGCGCAGCGACGTGATCGGGTTGAACACGAAGCCGAGGATCGAAGGGCCGATGCCGGTGGCGAACTTGTAGACGCGCGGATCGAAGTTTCCGACGACGTCCTTGCCGTAGTAGTGAACGAGGTTGCGGAGCTCCGAGGTCTTCTCCTCGTCGTTCATGCCGAGTAATCGGCGCGACAGATCTTTCCAGCGATCGGCGGCGCCGTTGCCTTTGCCATCGAGCCGCTTGATCTCGTTGTACGCGACGTCGTTCAGCACGTACTCGAGGGACGCATCGCCGCCGGCTTTGGCCGTCGCGACCCGATGGGCAACGACGCGGCGTTCGACCTCCGCGAGCAGCTTCTCGCGATCCGCGTTGAACCTCTCCAGTCGGTTTTCTGCCTCCCGTACCGGGCGGTCGCTCGCCATGACTTCCCTACATTACGAGAGATTTGCCCAAATCGGGGCGATCCCGCTTGCTCTCCTCAGCCCGACATGGTCTTCATTGAACAGGCGCGCGTTTCCTTTGGAGACCAGCGCTGGTTCTGCCGGAGACGGTCCGGCATCATGGCCACGACCAAGCGTCGCAGTACCAAAACTAAAGACACCGCCCCCGCGAAGCCAAAGCGAGGAGCGGCGGCGGATCCTCCTGCGTCCAAGGCAAAGGCCGGGTCCAAGAAGAAGCCCGACAAGCCCGACAAGGGCGACAAGGTCGAGAAGCTGAAGGCAGACAAGTCCGAGAAGGCCACGAAGGCCAAGGCAGTAGAGCGAGAAGAGACGATCGAAACCGAAGACACCGTAGAAGAGACGGTCGAGAAGACCAAGAAGTCGTCACGCAGCAAGAAGGCAGTCGAGGCCGTCGCGCCTCCTCCTCCGCCGAAGCCGGAATGGAACCTCGATGGTCCGATTCCGCCGGAAGGCGCGAACCTCCCCAAGAAGGTCGGAGCGTTGCTCGGAGTCGGGCAGAAGACGCTCGGCATCAAGTCCTTCCGCCCCGGACAGGCCGAGGCATTCGAGCACCTGCTCGCGGGCGAAGACCTGCTCGCGGTCATGCCGACGGGCAGCGGAAAGTCGCTGCTCTATCAGCTGACCTCGATGGTGGTCCCGGGTGTCACCGTCGTCGTGAGCCCGCTGATCGCGCTGATCAAGGATCAGCTCGACAAGATGGTCAGCAAGGGCGTGAGCGCCTGCAAGATCGATTCGACGCTGACGGTGAAGCAGCGCCGCGAAGTCGACGCGATGATTCGCTCACCCGGCGGCAAGCTCTTGCTCACCACGCCCGAGCGCATGGCGGTGCCCGAGTTCCGCGAGTTCCTGAAGGAAGCGTGCGGCGGCGTTGGCGTGTCGCGGTTTGTCGTCGACGAAGCTCACTGCGTCTCGCAGTGGGGTCACGACTTCCGTCCCGCGTACCTCTCGCTGCGCAAGGCGCTCGAGGACGTCGGTCGTCCGCCGGTGCTCGCCACCACGGCGACCGCACCGCCGCACGTTCGCGACGACATCCTGTTCCAGCTCGGCATCGAGGGCGCGACCACGGTCACGACCACGTTCGATCGTCCCAACCTGCACTACGAAGTCATCGTCTTCGCCGACGACGACGAGAAGATGCGCACGCTCGTCACGCTGCTGAAGAAGCTGCCGCGACCGGGCATCGTGTACTGCGCGACGGTCAAGAAGGTCGAAGAGCTCTACGAAGCGCTGACGCGATGGGGCATCAAGGTCGGCAAGTACCACGGCCGGATGAACAAGAAGGAACGCGACGACTCGCAGAACGCGTTCATGGATCCCGCGTCCGACATCATCATGGTCGCGACGAACGCGTTCGGCCTCGGTGTCGACAAGCCGAACGTCCGCAACGTCTTGCACTATCACGTGCCCGGATCGCTCGAGGCGTACGCGCAGGAAGCGGGACGCGGCGGTCGCGACGGCAAGCCCGCGCGCTGCGTGCTGTTGTTCTCGCCCGACGACGTGGCGATCCAGGAGTACTTCCTCAGCGGAACGTATCCGACGCGGCGCCAGGTCAAGATGGTGTTCGACGCGTTGCAGGCGTTCACCGATCTGCACGCACGCGGCGACAGGCTCGCGGAAGAGACACCGCCGAACGTCGTCAACGTCGCGTTGTCGTCCGGCGTCGGCCAGCAGCGAACGCGCACCGTGCTCGGTCTGCTCAAGGACGAAGGCTTCGTCACCGAGAAAGAAGGCGGCATCTTCTTCGTCGCCGATCCGCCGCCCGAGTATGGCGAGCTCATGGAGCGCGCGAAGCAGTACGAGGCGCGCCGCATCGCCGATCGTCAGCGCCTCGATGCGCTGCTCGCGTACGTCAAAGCACCGGGTTGTCGCAATCAGGTGATCCTCCAGTACCTCGGCGAGCCCGAGCCGCCGAGGTGCGGACGCTGTGACAACTGTCTGCGCTCGCGCGAAGACGCTCTCGCCGCATCGACGCAGGCGACGCGGCTCGGCGCGCTGCTGACGCGCGAGCTCGAGGACGAACCCGTCGCCGAAGCGAAGCCGCGCCGCGAGATCAAAGCGCGCATCGTTCGCATCGATGCACCTGCACCGACACTGACCAACGGCGCACCCGCGGTTGCGTCGGGCGATGTCGCTCCCATCACCGCGCCCGCGGCGCCGCCGAAGGCTGCGACCGTGTTGCGCCGCAGTCATGGGGCCGCGCCCGCGGCGGCCACCCCGGCACCCGCCCCGGCTCCCGTCGTCGCGAAGTCCGCACCTGCCTCCCCGGCGGTCGTCGAAGCCAAGGCAAAACCCGAGAAGCCCGCGACGCCCAAGGAGGGCGACGAGCTCGATGAGGATGACGATCTCGACGACGACGAGCTGGACGATGACGAGGACGAGGACGGCGACGAGGACGGCGAGCTCGTCGACGAGGACGAGGACGACCTCGATGACGATGACGACGACGATGACGATGACGACGATGATGAGGATGACGACGACGAGGACGATGACGACGACGACGACGATGACGACGACGACGATTACGAAGTAATCGACAAGACCGCGGCCGCGCTCGCGGAAGAAGGCGTCGAAGGTCCGGGGGAGATCACGGTCCTCGCTCGCAAGAAGGTTCCCAAGGTCCCGAAGCAGCGTCCGCAGCGCGACCTCGATACGTCTCCGTCCGCGAGCGCGGCGGAAGCGCGCAGACGCCGCCGGCGTCGTCGCCGCAAGCGGCGCGCGATGCTCCCGCCGAAGAGCGCGTTCACGACGCCGATCCTGTCGACCGCCGCGCCGATTCCGGAAGCGCAGCCGCGTCGCCCCGGTGGTGGCGGTGGTGGTCCCGTGATCGAGTACGTGCGCGGTCCGATGCGGATCGCGACCGCCCCCGTCGCGTCGGCGAACCCGAACGACGCGGGTGTCGGTCGTCGTCGCGGCAAGAAGCAGCGGCGCTGGGATCGCGGCGGCGGTGGTGGCGGATTCGATCGCCCGCGGTTCGACAATCGCGGCCCTCGCCCCGATGGCCCGCGCAATGGCGGACCGCAATTCCAGGGGCCACCGGGCGCCGCGCCGATGACGGCGAACGGAAACGGTCAACCCGGTGCACCCGGCGAAGGACGTCGTCGACGACGGCGTCGTCGACGGCGCGGCGGGATGGGCATGGGCGGCGGCGCACCGAACGGAGCGCCGATCCTCGGGCCCGGTGCCGAGGGTGATGCGCCCGTCTCGGTGTTCGAGGTCCGCGGTCCGCAAGCCCAAGGTCAACAAGGTCCGATGCTCGGTCCCGATGGACAGCCGATGCGGAAGCGTCGTCGCCGTCGGCGGCGCGGGCGCGGCGGACGTCAGCGCGAGTGGCGTGGCGAGGGTGGCGGCGGCGGAGATGCCGGTGGCGGAGACGCGGGTGGCGGAGATGCGGGTGGCGGAGACGCGGGCGGCGGCGGCGGTGGTGGCGGGTCGATCAGCGACGGCGACAACGGGTAGCCTCTGCTAGGATCGTTGTCGTGCTCGATTGGCTCGGCTCCGTTCAGATCCGCAAGCGGACGGACGCGCGCGTCGAGCTCGATCTGACACGTGCGACCGCGTGGACTGGATGGGGCCTCGCCGCCGCGGGCGGTTGGCTCGTGATGCTCGGTCCGCTGTGGGCCACGTTGCTCGGCGTGGTCGGGCTCGGCATTGGCGTGTTGCTCGGAACGCTGCGGCGCACGCTCGTGTTCGATCGCGAAGATGGCTTGCTCCGGAGCGAACAGCGCATCCTCGGGATTCGACGACGCGCGTCGATCCCGTTGTTTCATCTGCGCGCCGTCGTCGTCGCAGCGCGGCACGGCATGTACATCGCGTACGTCGAGCGCCGTGTGGGTGCGAAGATTCACCTCGACGAAGCGCGTCGTCCCGCGCCGCTGATCGAGCTTGCCAAAGCGATCTCGGAAGTCACCGAGCTCCGGTACGAGTACGACGCCACGACGCGCGCCGCAGCGTCGGACTAGTGATAACGTCGCCCGGCTCATGCGCCGTACCGCTGTCATCTTGTTGGCGCTCGCTGCGTGCAACACCTCGAGCTCCGGGCAGCCAGAGAAAAAAGGAAGCGACGCACCGAGGAAGCTCGCCGGCATCTATCCGGAGAACTTCCGCTGCGACAGCATCGCGAACGAGGAAGCGCTCGCCGCCGCTCTCGCCGGCCAGGTGCGCACGCTCGATTCGCCGTCCTCGATCCCGCGCGGCGTTCCACATCCCTGCACGTACGAAGTGCAGCGCCAGCCGCAGCCCGAGTACTGGACGTTCGACTTCGATTGCCGCGATGGCTACAAGCAGCGCGCGGACGCGCTGTTCGAGCAGTACACGCGCACGAGCTCCGAGCTGGTCGAGGCGTACAACGGTGCGAGCGACGCAGCGCCGGTTCCGGATCCGTCGCCGAAGAAGAAAGAGCCGAAGAAGGACATGGACGCGGGCATCGATGCGCCGCAGCGCGCGCCCGAAGAAGCGTCCGCGGTCCAGGTCGGCGCGAAGGGTCTCGATCACCACGGTCAAGGCCTGCTGTTCATCGACGACGATGCGCCGTGCTACGTGCGCGTCGTCGGTCCCGACAAGGAACGCCGGCTCGCGCTCGCGCAGCTCATCGCGAAGAACCTGACGTTCGCGAACGCGCCGATGACACCGCGTCCGTTCAAGTGACCGAGGTCGGCGGCCGCTCCGAGGCGCGCTCGCTGATCGCGCTCGCCGTTCCACTCGCGCTCCAGCAGATCGGGTTCCAGCTCATGGGCACCGTCGATGCGGCGTGGCTCGGCCGCTACGACGATACGGCGCTCGCAGCGGCGGGCGTGGGCAACAATCTCTTGTTCGCCGTCACGTCGATCGGCATGGGCATCGTGATGGGCCTCGACACCGTGATCCCGCAGGCGCTCGGCGCGGGTCGCCACGCAGACGCACGACGCGCGCTGCACGGTGGACTGCGGCTCGCGGTGCTCGTCGGGATCGCCGCGACCGCGGTCGTGATCGCGACACCGCTGATCCTCTCGGTCGCGCGCGTGGATCCTGGCGTCGCGAGCGATGCGCGGACGTACATCTACATGCGCTCGGTCGGCATCGTGCCATTCCTGCTCTCGATCGCGCTGCGCAGCTACCTCGCCGCGCGCGACGTCACGCGTCCCCTCGTGCTCGCCGTCGTTCTCGGCAACGTACTCAACTACTTCCTCGATTGGGCGCTGATCTTCGGCGTTCCGTCGCTCGGCATTCCCGCGATGGGCGTGATCGGCGCGGCGGTCGCGACGGTGACGGTCCAGATCCTGATCGTGTTCGTCTACGTCGCGGCGGTGCGTTCGATCGACGGACCGGGCCGCGCGGCCGAGCGCTCGACGCGCGCGGACCTCGCCGACATCTACAAGTACGGCGCGCCGGTCGGCGGGCAGATGTTCGCCGAGGTCGGCATCTTCGGCGTCGCCACCGTGATCGCCGCGCACATGGGCAGAACGCCCGGCGCCGCGCACACCGTCGCGTTGATCCTGTGCTCGTTCACGTTCTCGATCGCGGTCGGCATCGGTGCCGCGACATCGGTGCGCGTCGGCCACGCGGTCGGTGCGAATGATCTCGCGCTCGCGCGCAAGCGTGGCTTCCTCGGCCTCGGTATCGGGCTCGCGGTGATGGCGGTGAGCGCGCTCGCACTCGTCGCCCTGCCCCGCCCGATCGCGGCGCTGCTCACCGATTCTCCCGAGGTGATCGCGGCGGCGGTCCCGCTGCTCGTGATCGCGGCGCTGTTCCAGCTCTCCGACGGTACGCAGGCGATCGGCGCGGGTGCACTGCGCGGGCTCGGGGATACGCGGGCCACGCTCGTCGGCAACATCATCGGCCACTACGGCATCGGCCTCGGCATCTCGCTCGCGCTCGGCTTCGGCGCGCACATGGGCGCACCGGGACTGTGGTGGGGATTGTCGGCCGGGCTCACGGTGACCGCCGTGTATCTCGTCGCGCGGTTCGTCGCCGGGACTAGAACTCCGACTGAAAGCCCGCGATGAACCGCGGGACGAACTGATTCGGGCCATCGAGCGGAAACGCGAGATCGAAGCGAAACAGCTCGCGCGAGGTCTGCGGCAACAGCGAGCGCAGGCCGATGCCGACATCGTGGTGAATCGAGAGATCCTTGAACGTGTCGGCCGCGCCGCCGGCGTCGTAGAACAAGACGCCGCCGATGCGCAGCACCCACAGCGGCACGGGCGAGCTGCGTAGCTCGATCTGCGTCGACGCGATCCGCTTGCCGAAGAACTCGTTGATGTCGAAGCCGCGCAGACCGTTGTCCGAGCCGATCGAAAAGAACCGCGGCACGCGCTCGTTCCAGCGCGTCGCGACCGAGAGCTCGGCGACGAGGCGTGCGTACCCGCGAAACGAGGGCGACACGATGCGCGAGCTCACGGCGAACGCGTTGTCGCGAAATTCTTCGTCTTGGAAGCGGAACGAGTAGCTGAACGCGCCGCGTGCAGAGCCGTCCTTGCCCCACGGCAGCGTGTAGCCCGCGCCCGCTCCACCGCGCTGGAAGTTGTCGTCGGAGCCGAGCAGCTTGAAGCCCGCGCCGAACGAGACCTCGGCATCCATGCCGACGCGCAGATCCTCGGCGAGGTCATAGGTCTGGACGTTGCGGCGCGTCTTGTAGCGCGGCTCGAAGAACGAGTACGAGACGTACGGCGCGGAGTCGACCTCGGACTTCGGCAGCACCGTGTCGGTGAACAGCTGCTGCTGTCCCGCGGTCCCGGAGAAGTCGTCGAGCAGCGTCGGGCGCACGACGTCGATCACGTGGCCGAACGACACCTGGTGCTTGAGTCGCGTGCCCCACTGCCGTGTCGCCGCGGCGGTCACGGACCACTTCTTCTGGCGATACGTGAGCGGCAGCACGTCGCCTGCGGGGAGCATCTCGGCCTGCGTGCGCGAGATGAACTGACAGCGCGTGGCCGTCGGATCGTCGGGGCAATACACCGGGCGGAGATCGAGGCCGAGGAACGAGCGCTCGATCGCGTAGCGATGCGAGAACGTCGCCGAGCCGCCCCACTCCGACGACAGGCGCCACAGCACCTTCGACACGCGGATCTCGCTCGACGAGCCTTCGGTGTCCCAATCTCCATCGAAGAAGCGATCGCGATTGACGATCGTGTTCACGCGCGCGCGGAGCTCGAGGTGCTGTCCGACGAGGTTCTTGTCGATGAACAGCGGCCCCGCGAGGATCGCGCCCTGATCCATCGTCAGCGCGGCCGCGAGCACGGTGCGGCTGCCGAAGAAGTTGTTCTCGGACAGCGACGTCGCGAGGTTCGTCAGCGTTCCTTGCTGGAACGTGTACTGCGTGTTGAGGCGGAGGCTCCAGATGTCGCGCGTGACGACGAGCAGATCGACCTTGCCGTCCTCCCTCGACTTCACCGGGATGATGGCGATCACCGAGCTGAACAGCGGATCGCGAAGGTGGCGCGCCGTCTCTTCGACGATCTCTTGCGTGTAGCGATCGCCTTCCTCGGCGACGAGGTCGACGCGGATCGTCTTCTCGCGCGTCGTGTAGTGAAAGTGATTGAGGAACTGTAGCCAGCGGTTCTTCTCGGCGAAGACGTCCTCGTTGTAGATGTGGATCTTGCCGATCACCTTGTCCCACGGTGACGGCTCGACGACGAAGCCACGCGCTTCGATCGCGCGGCGCATGCTGAGCCGCTCGAGGCCCGACAGCGTGGCGATCCAGTCGCACTCCGGCGAGCGCGACGAACAGGCAGCTTCCGCGCGAGCGCGCGCTGCTTTCTCCTCGGCGCGTTTCTCCGCGGCGGTCAACTTCCTCGGCGGCGGAGGCGTAGGGACGACCGGCGGCGTGGGCGGCGGCGATGGCTCGGGCGTGGTCGCCGGTGCGACGGGGTCCGGTGTCGGCTCCAGCGGCGCCGATGGGTCTGGCGCTTGCGCAAAAGCGATTCGAACGCTCGCGAGTAGCACGCAAGCGAACGGGATCACGCGCACGACTCGCATCGTATCCGATAAGATGGCCGCGTGTTCTGCCCGGTCTGTCGATCAGACTATCCAGCCGACTGGAAGGTCTGCCCGAAGGACGCGACGAGCCTGTTAGCGACTCCGCAGATCGGCAAGTACACGATCGAAGGTCTGCTCGGCGTCGGCGGGATGGGCGCCGTGTATCGAGCGATCAACCCGGACACCAAAGGTCGCGTCGCCCTCAAGCTGATGAACCCGTCGGTGGCGAACGCGGAGTCCGCGCGCCAACGGTTCCAGCGCGAAGCAGCGTCGGTCGCCGCGCTGCGCACGTCGCACGTGGTCAAGGTCTACGATTTCGGCACGGAGGCGGACGGCACGCTCTATCTGGTGATGGAGCTCCTCGACGGACACCCGCTCCGCGACGAGATCGCGCCGGCTCCCGAGCTCATGGATCTCGCGCGCGTGCAGATGGTGATGGACGGTGCGCTCAAGGGGCTCGCGGCCGCGCACAAGGCCGGCATCGTGCACCGCGATCTCAAGCCCGAGAACGTATTCGTCGCGGACACCGACGACGGCGAGGTGCCCAAGCTCCTCGATTTCGGCATCGCGCGCGTGCGGACGAAGGACTCGGATCTCACGCGCACCGGCAGCATGATGGGCACGGCGGCGTACATGGCCGTCGAGCAGGTCGCCGCCGGATCCGGCGAGATGGGCCCGTGGAGCGATGTCTACGCGATGGGCACGATCCTGTACGAGATGCTCGCCGGCGTGCCCGCGTTCGGCGGATCCACGCTGACCGAGGTGCTCGGTCGCGTGCTGCGCGCCGACCACGTGCCGCTCGCGACGCTGCGCCCCGGCCTGCCGCCCGCGATCTACCAGCTCGTCGAGACGTGCATGTCGCTCGAGGCGGCGCACCGACCGCAGGACGCGGAGCAGATGCGCGCGGCCTTCCTCGCCGCGAGGCTCGTCCCGCTCGGCACGACGGTGCCGCCCGCGAACAAGACGAAGCCTCCGTCGGCGAGTCAGGTCGGTCTGCTCGCGACGGAGAACCACACGCCGAGCTCGCAGGCGCGCCCTCCCGCGAATCCGTTCGTCGCGACCGCGCCCTCGCAGCCACCCGCCGAAGCACCCGCGCCCACCGCGAAGCGAAGCGCGCTGCCGTTCGTCGCGGGGGCGATCGTCGTCCTCGGACTCGGTGGGTTCGTCGCGTTCAAGGTGGTGAGTGGACCTGCCTCGACGACGCCTGTCGACGCGGGGGCGATCGCCGAGATGCGTGATGCCGCGCCCTCCGCGCCCGATGCCGCGATCGTCGTCGCGCCCGATGCGGCGGTCGTCGCCCCCGATGCCGCGATCGCCGACGATGGCGTCTCGGTCGCCGCGGGCGAGTACGAGATCGGCGAAGCGAAGGCCGGCCATCCCGATGCGCTCGCGCCCGCGAAGGTGCGCATCAACGACCTCGTGATCGATCGCATGGAAGCCGTCGCCGCCGATGGCATGCCTCGTCGCAACGTGACGTGGCAACACGCCGCCGATGCCTGTGCTGCCGCCGGGAAGCGGCTGCCGTCGGAGGCCGAATGGGAGATCGCCGCTCGCCTCGCGCCGATCGATCCGACGACGGCGACGCTGCTCCACGGTGCGCCGAAGCTCGTGCCGTCGCCGAAGACCGAGTGCCCGCCGAACGCGCCGTGCGACATGCTGGGCAGCGTTCTCGAGTGGACCGCCGACGACTGGCCCGGCAAGAAGGGTCAGAAGGTCGTCCGCGGGGCTTCGTTCGCCGTGTCTCCCGATGCCGGGTGGCTCGCGACGATCCACGCGCGCACCGCGGTGCCGGCCAAGACCGCCGACGCCGAGCTCGGCTTTCGCTGCGTGAAGGGCGAGGCCGTGAAGCCACCGCCGCCGAAGCCGATCGCACCGAAGCCACCAAAACCACCGGAGCCCTGCGAGGTACCGACGCTGCGCGACGACGCGAAGGCAGCGAACCAGTCGGGGGACTACGCGAGAGCGCTCGCTCTCGCGCAGAAGGGCCTTCTGTGCACCGGTGGCGCGAGTGATCCACAGCTCCACGCCGCGGTGGTGTTCGCCGCGTGCAACCTCGGCAAAGCGGCGCTCGCGAAGAGTCACTTCGGTCAGGTCCCACCGCGTCGAGAGCGCCAGCTCGTGAAGGCCTGTGCAGCGAAAGGAATCGAGCTCCCATGATCCGGATCGTGCTCGCGGTGGTCGTCGTTCTCGTGTTGGCGCCGTCGGCTCACGCGATCGATCGCAATTGCCCGAAGGGCCAGACGTGGAGCATCTCGCTCGGCACGTGCGTGAAGAAGAAGGCGGCGCCGAAGTTGTCCGCGCAGGAGAAGTTCGATCGCGCGAACGATGACCTCGAGGGAAAAGGCCGCGGCGCGGATCCCAAGCGCGGCGTGAAGCTCCTCGAGGAGAACTGCGCCGGCGGGCACGGTGCGTCGTGCACCCTGCTCGGCTTCCTCTACTCGCGTGGACGCAACGTGGCGCGCGATGACGTGAAGTCGATGGAGTACCTCGTCAAAGCGTGCACGCTGAACGACGTCGAGGGCTGCTATCACATCGGCAACGTCGCGTATCAGATCGCGGAGTACTCCTCGTCGCGCATCGCGTATCAGCGAGCGTGCGAGCTCGGATCGGGACTCGCGTGTGCGCGCGGCGGCGAGATGTTCGAGCGCGGCGTCGGCGGCGCGGCCGAAGCGGAGACCGGCGTGCGGATGTTCAAGCGCGCGCACGATCTGCTCGCACCCACGTGTCCCGGCGATGGCGCGGGCTGTTACGTGCTGGGCTATCTGTTCGAGGCGGGTCGCGGCGTCCCCAAGGACGACAAGAAGCGCAACGAGGCCTACAAGAACGGCTGCTCGAGCGGCAGCGGCGATGCATGCACGAAGCTCGCGGGTCTCCTCGACGACGCGAAGGACACCAATGGCGCGAACGATGCGCTCGAGAAGGCGTGCAATCGCTATGACAACGGCGACGCGTGCCGCAAGCTCGCCGAGCGACTCGCGATCGCGAAGACGGATCTCGATCGCGCGTTCGTCCTCGCGAAGCGCGGCTGCACGCTCGACAACGCACACTGCGGAACGCTCGGCGAGCTGTATCGCGTGGGCTTCGGCGTCACCGCAGATCCGGCCGAGGCCACACGCCTGTACAAGACCGCGTGCGAAGCCGGCGGCAGCTGGTGCGACACGTTCGGTCAGCGCGCGCACGATGGCGTGGGCATGGCCGCCGACGACACCGCGGCGCTCGTCGCGCTCGAGCGTGGCTGCAAGGGCGGCGAGCCGCGCTCGTGTCAGATCGCGACGAACATCCTGATCACGAAGAAGACCGACGACGCCCGCGCGTTCACGCTCGCGACGATGGGGTGCGATTACAAGCGCGGCATGAACTGCTACCTCGCGGGCTGGATGGCCGGCGCGGGACGCGCGGGTGGTCCCGCGTCTCCCGAGCGCGCGTTCGCGCTGTACGAGAAGGGCTGCACGCTCGGCTCGCCCGCCGCGTGCAGCGCACAAGCGGATGCGCATCGCGCGGGCCTGGGCACACCGAAGGATCCGGCGAAGGCGATCGCGAAAGCGGAGGAAGCGTGCACGGGCACCGCGACCGAGCTGTTCGCCGCCGCGTGCAAGACGTGGGGCGTGATGGCGTACTTCGGCGAGACCGGCACCAAGGATGCGAAGGTCGCGCTCGCCGCGTTCCGTCGCGCGTGCAGCTACGGCGAGGACACGTGTGGCTGGCTCGCGTCCGTCGCCGTCGAGAGCGGCGGCAAGGCGAGCGACGAGCTGCCCGTCGTCGAGAAAGCGTGCAAGGCCGGCTACGAGAACGCGTGTATCGCGTACGGCAACGGACTCGCCGCGAGCACGAGCGACGCGGATCATCGCAAGGCGTACGAAGCGTTCGTCGCGAGCTGCGGGCGCAAGAACGAGGACGCGTGCGTGCGCCAGGCCGATCTGCTCGCGGGCGGATTCGGGATCTCGAAGGACGTGGCGAAGGCCGAGCAGCTCTATCGCACGCGATGCGATGCGGGCTCGTCGGCCGCGTGCTTCGGCATGGGCCGCATGTACTCCGCCGACAAGAAGCACGACGAAGCGCTGCGCATGATGACGCGCGCGTGCGAAGGCGGCTCCGCCGACGCGTGCAGCACCGTCGGGTACCTCTACTACACGGCGCAAGGTACGCGCTGGGATGTCTCCGCCGCGGCGACGTTCTTCACCAAGGGCTGCGAGCTCGGCTCGAGCGTGGGTTGCGCGAACTCCGCCGATCTCTATCGCTGGGGCGTCGGTGTCGCCGTCGATCACGCGAAGGCGTTCGGCTTCTACGAGAAGGCGTGCACGCCCGCGGATCCCGCCGGCTGCGCGGGCGTCGGTCACTACGTCGCCACGGGGGAAGGCAAGATCGCCGTCGATCGCAAACGCGCCGAGCAAGCACTTCGCGCCGCGTGCACCTCCGAGGCGTACTTGCTGCCCGACGCGTGTCGCGAGCTCGCGGACCTCCTCGAGCGCGATCGAAGCGGCAGCGCCGGCGAGATCGCGCGCATTCGCACCACCGCGTTCGCGCGCGCGAAGGAGCTCGCGGTCGACAACCCGTACTTCATGTACGTGCTCGGCACGTTCTACGCGGACGGCATGGCCACCGTGAAGGACCCCGCGCAAGCGCTCGTGTGGCTCGGCAAGTCGTGCGACGGTTTCGATCCCCTGGGCTGCATCGCCGCCGGCAAGGCACTCCGTGCGACGAACAAGCCCGACGATGCGGAGCGCGCTCGCGTGTACTTCGAGCGCGCGTGCGCCGCGGGCGTCGACGATGGCTGCACGCTCGGCAAGGTCGCGGCGCCCAAGCCCGCAGCAGTCCACGCGAAAGGCTGCGGGTGTGCGGGAGAGATCGCCGGCGGCGACGCGGGAGCGCTCGCGCTGGTCCTGCTCGCGTTGGTCACGCGCAGAAAGCGCCGACGCGTGCGATGAAAGTCACCGGTGCGGGTACCGACACGGTGATGAGGGCCTTTCTCGTGTCGGGGTTGCTCGTGTCGCTGCTGTCGCTGACGTCGCTGACGTCGGTCGCGCACGCCGATCCGGCCGTGTGCTCGATCCGCGTGATCGAAGCGCCGCGCGAAGTCCGCGATGCCCTCGTCGGCTGGGCATCGGGCGAGAAGATCTGCCACGCCCTCGACGTCCGGGTCACGCCGACGGGCGAAGGCTACTCGCTGTGGGCGCGGGGTGAAGACGGGCGCACGTTCACGCGGTGGGTCGCCGATCCGAAAACCGCGGCGCTGCTCGTGGTGAGCTGGGCCGGCGATGACACGCTGCCCGCGGGCGATCCGCCGCCGAAGTCGCACTTCACGCTGCGCATGCACGTGCGCCAGGTCGTTCCGCAGGAGCAAGCCGGCGCGATCACGAGCGCGAGTCCGCGCGCCCGCACGCAACAGATCGTGGTCGCCGTGATCGCGAACGCGGGCTCCGGCGAGGACGTCTATGCGCGCTCGGGCATCCGCGCGTCGATCGACCTGACCACGCACGAAGCGTGGCGCGCGGGCATCGCCGGGATGTACTCCGACGAGAAGGTCAACATCTACGACTCCTCGAGGCGACTCGCGCAAGCCTACGAGCCGCGCGCCTCGCTCGTCGGCTACATCGCGCGCTCGCTCGCGAGCGATCACATCCGTCTCGCCGCCGGCGTGGGCTTCACGTACGCGCAGCTGTCCGACGTCATCATCGAGCCGGGCGTCGGTACCGTGATGATGGAGCGCGTGGGCATCACGTCGCCCGCGATCGAGCTGTCCGCGTTCGCCGCATTTCCGATCACCGCGCGCTGGTCGATCACCGGCGGTGTCGTGATCACGGCCACCGGCCCGAGCGCCACGTACAGCCTGCTGAAGGACCCGAACCACGCGTTCGCGCCCGACCACGATGGTGGCACGCAGGTCGTCGGCGCGTTCGGCGTCGCGCGCTCGATGTAGCTAGCTCGCGCTGCGCCGCGCCCACGTCACGCGCGGGTTCTTGCCGAGATCGTGCACGAGCGCGACGTCCGCGAACCCCGCGCGCACGAACCGCTCGCGCACCGCATCCGCCTGATCGTAGCCGTGCTCCACGACGAGCACGCCGCCGGGCGCGAGGTACGTCATCGCGTCGCGGCAGATCCGATCGTAGAACACCATCCCGTCGACACCGCCGTCGAGGGCGAGCATCGGCTCGCGCTTCACCTCCGCCGACAGGGTCGCGATCACCGCGGTCTGGATGTACGGCGGATTCGATGCGATCAGATCGAACACCTCGCCCACCACCGGCGCGAACAGATCGCCGTGGCGCACCTCGACGCGGCCACTCATCCCGTTGCGCTCGACGTTCTTCGTCGCGATCGCGACCGCCTCCGCCGAGACATCCGTGGCGATCACCGTCGCCGCGGGCAGCTCCTTCGCGAGCGCGAGCGCGATCGCGCCCGACCCCGTACACAGGTCGAGCACGCGACACGGCGCCGCCTTGTCCGCGCGGGCCTTCACCGCGACCTCGACGACGGTCTCCGTGTCCGGGCGCGGCACGAGCACGTGCGGATCCACGAACAGCGGCAGCCCCCAGAACTCGTGCTCGCCGATCAGATACGCGACCGGCTCACCACCGAGGCGTCGCTTGATGAGGCCGCGATAGCCGGCGAGCTCAGCCTCGGCCAACGGCTTGTCGAAGTTCATGTACAGCTGCGTGCGCGAACACTGCAGCACGTGCGACAGCAGCAGCTGCGCCTCGAGCCGCGCCGCCCCGATCCCCGCCTCGGTGAAGCGCTGGGTCGTCCAATCGAGCACGGACATCGTGGTCCACGTAGCCACGGCGCTCTATAGCACCCGGGCCGATCGCGCGGCGCCGCCCTGCCCGGTTTGCTCCGCGTGAACGATCTCGCTCGGCGCGTCCGGTCACGAGGTGAGCCTTCGCACCGAAGCGCACGCCGGCGATCACGACGAGGCGAGCCCGCGGTCACCGATCACGACGAGGTCGCCGTGGTTGATGCCCGTCGGCCCGGTCACGACCAGCGCGCCGACCGCATCGAGCACCGTGCCGGCGTCGCATCGCGCGAGCGCTCGCTCGGGATCGTGCCCGGCGTCGACGATCGCGTCCCACGTCGTGCCGTCGACGATCGCACCCGCGGGCGCCGCCCTGCCCGCCGGTGGCGGTCCATCGACACCATCGCTGCCGATCGCCATCGCGACGAGGTTCGTCCCGCGTAGCGCCTTCGCGAGCTCGAGCGCGAGCTGCTGCGCGCGGCCACCCTCACCGTGATCTGCGGGGACGCGCAGCGTCGGCTCTCCCCACGCGACATAGGTTCCGTGCACGGTCGCGTCGCTCGGCCCGACGCTACCGACGCCACCGATGCCACCGACGCCCTGATCGATGCCGACGCCCTGATCGACGCCGACGCCCTGATCGACGCCGACGAGATCGACGAGCCGCTTCGCGCAGGACACGACATCGCCCTGCAGCGGCTCCGTGACGTATTCGAGCCACGTGCGCGGCCCGAGCGCGCCGAACGCCGCCTGTGCGAAGTCGGCCATGCGTCCGACGACGAGCGCGATATCACGCCCACGCGTGTCCGTCGGACCCTCGGATTGCGAGATCGGTGCACGAGCGTTCTCGCGATCGCGCGTGCTCGCGCGTTCGATCGCGCTCGCGATCGCCACGGCCCGCTCGCGACCCAGCAACGTGCTCCGCTCGACCACGCGACGAGCGCGCTCGCGCCGTGCGTCCTCGTCGTCGACGAACCACGCTCCGATGGTCGGCCCCGATCCGATGGTTGCCAGTCCGTCGCCGATGACATCGCTGATCGCCAACGTCACGACGGGCGCGACACACCTCGCGACCAACCCGCCGCGCTTCACGCGTGACAGCGTCGATCGCACGTCGTTGAGCTCGGCGATCGATGCGCCTGCCTCCATTACCGCGCGTGTGATCGCGCCGAGCTCGTCGATCGAGACACCATCGATCGGCTCTTCGATCAACGCGGAGGCTCCGCCCGAGATCAGCGCGATCACGACGTCGCCCTCGCTCGCCGCGTCCACTACCTCGCGCGCGGCCTTCGCCGCGAGGACACCTCGCTCGTCGACAAACGGATGCGCCGATGCCACCACGCGCCACCCCGCAGGAATGTCGGCGAAATCAAACGTGCCACGCGCGCTCCGGGCGACCTCGTCGCCTTCGTGCGTCGCCCCATCGCGAACGCCATCGCGCACGGCCGCATCGGCGGCATCGCTCACGGCCTCATCACGCACGGCGTCAGCGCCCACGGCGAGCGCGTCACGCGTCGCCGGGATCACGATCACGCCTCGCTCGACAGGGCCCGCCCCACGCGCCATCGCGAGCGCGGCTTTGCCGATCGCGACCCCGAACCGTCGGCGGTCCGCGACGAGTGTGGCGACCTGCGCGGCGCGCATTCCATCGCGCACCCGCGTCGACGGATCGCACGACGCGACCGCCGCGTGGAACGCCGCGAGCAGTTGATCGCGATCGAGGCTCACACCCGGAGAGTACTCGCGACGACGGCCGGAGCGGGCGCGAGCGCAGGTCAGCCGAGCGCCGCGTTGACGCGATCGATGCCCTCGTCGAGCCGATCCGGCGCGACGCCCGTGAAGCACAGCCGCGCGAACCCGCCGCACACGGCACCGAACGCCGAGCCCGGCGCGAGCAGAACGCCGGAGGCCGCGCAGCGCTCGAGGACCGGCATGCAGTCATCGCCCGCGTACTCGCGGAAATCGACCCACAGGTACGCGCCACCGGCAGGCGATGCGGCGGGCGCGCGAAGCCGGGCACGCGCGCGATCACGAGCCGCGCGGTAGCGTTCGCGCGCGTCGGCGAGGAACGCATCGCCGCGATGGATCGCACCGAGCGCCGCGCGCTGCATCGCGACGGGCACGTTGTAGACCGAGTGGTTCACGAGCTTCTTCATCGTCGCGATCAGCGGCTCGGGGCCGAGCGCGTAGCCGACGCGCAGGCCGGCTTGGGCGTACGACTTCGCGAACGAGAACACGGTGACCGTGCGCTCGGCCGCGGCGGAGAGCGTGGCGATCGAGGTGTGCTGCGCGTCGTAGCCGTAGTCCTCGTAGACCTCGTCGGAGAGGATCCACAGGTTTCGGGTCGCGGCGAGGTCCGCGATCGCGACGAGCTGTTCGCGCGAGAGCATCGCGCCGTCGGGGTTGTTCGGCGTCGCGATGTAGAGCGCCGAGGTGCGCGGCGTGATCGCGGCGGCGATGGTGGCGGCGAGATCCGAAGGCGACTGCGCGGTGGAGTACGGGACCTCGACGGGGACCGCGTTGTAGGCGAGCGCGATGCCGCGGATCAGCGGCCAGTGCGGCGTCAGCAAGATCAGCTCGTCGCCGGGATCGCAGGTCGCCTGGACCGCAGCCGACAGGGCGTGGGTCGCGCCGACGGCGAGCTGGACGTTTGCCGGGGCGAGCGAGAGGCCGTTGCGGGTGCGGGCTTTGGCGACGAGCGCGTCGACGAGCGGGGCCCACCCGTTCGGGCTCCCGTAGGCGTAGAGGTCGGTGGTCGAGAGCTCGGTCCACACGACCTCGTCGAGGCGGGCCGGTGGCGCGAGGTGGGTGTCGCCGATCTGGAGCGGGATGACATCGCCGGGGAAGCGCGCGAGATGCTCGCGAAGACGCGCGAAGATCGAGGCCGGTACAGCCGCGCCGGCGGTCGAGACATCGGGGTAACGCGCCACGGCGTGGACCTTATCACTGGGCGTGATCGGCGGCGCTGGAGGCACGCTGCGAGCGCGGGGCGGCGTGATAGGTTCGCGTCGATGCAAACGGAGCTGGCCCCCGCCGATGTGGTGTCGCCGCGCCGGCGCCCGCTCGCGTTCGAGCTCGTGTTCGTGGTGCTCGTGTCGATGTGCGTGCTGATCCCCGGTATCTGGCGCTACTCGCTCGTCGATCCGTGGGAGACGCACTACGGCGAAGTCGCGCGCGAGATGCTCCAGAACAACGACTGGGTGCACACCGAGTGGCGCGGGACGATGGATGGCAACCCGAACGACAACGAAGGGTTCCGGTCCAAGCCGGTGCTGTCGTTCTGGATGATGGCCGCGAGCATGCGGACGTTCGGCGTCGCCGAGAACGGCGGCTACTCGGGCGAGATGACGGACGGAGCGCTGATCATGGTCGCGATCCGCATGCCGTTCATCTTGTGCGCGATCGCCGGGCTCACGCTGGTGTGGTGGATGCTCGCGCGGCTCGTCAGTCGAAGACTCGCGTGGCTCGCGTTACTGGTGGTCGGCACGCTGCCGATGTTCGCGATGATCGCGCGCAACGCGATACCCGACATGCCGCTCGTGGCGTGCACGATGGGTGCGCTCGCGTTGTTCACGATGGCGGTGGAGGACGGAGCGCGAGGGATCCATCCGCTGTTCCACCTCACGAAGCGGCGCATTCCGATCGACGCACGCCACGTCGTGCTCGTTCTCGCCGGCGGTTTCGTCGTCGTGCAGGCCGTGTACTACGCGATCCACTTCGCGCAGCAACCGGGCCTCGGCATTCGCGGTCGCATTCCCAATCCGGCGCTGTGGCTCCCGCTGCTGATGCTCCTGATGCTCGGCGCGCTGAATCGCGATCTGTACTTCGTGGTCCGTCTGCCGCTGATCCTGTTTGGCGGCATCGTCGCTGCCATCGTGAACGAGCCGATGCCTGTCCGGTCTCCCGGACAGTCGCGCTGGCGTCACTTCATCGACGACATCCTCGTTCCGTGGGAGAAGCACGTCCCGGACCGGTACCTCGTGCGGCTGATCCTGTGGCCGTTCGCGTGGCTCCTCTGCAATCGACCACAGAAGAACTGGCAGACGACCAAGGGCTGGGTCGACCGGCTGTTCATCCTGCGTCCCATCACGCAGATGCGGCAGGTCTACCTACTCGGCTGCTACTTCCTTCTCGGTGTCAGCGTGCTCGCGAAGGGCCCGCCCGGCCTGATGGTCGTCGGCGCGGTCGGCGCGCTGCACGTGATCCTGCTCGGCCGCTGGCGCGCGCTCGTCGACGGTGACTTCGAGATCAAGCGCGGCCTCGTGCTCATGGCCGTGGTGTCGCTGCCGTGGCACGTCGCGATGTACCTGCGCGATGGTCTGCGCTTCCTCGACGAGTACCTCGTCCAGCACATCCTCAATCGCGCCGCCGTCGGCGTCGACAGCTCGCCCGGCAGCTTCGAGTACTACACGTCCCAGATCGGTCATGGCATGTGGCTCTGGGCCGCGCTCTTGCCCGCCGCACTCGCGGCGACGCTGCTCCGCGCGCGCACCGAATCTCGCGAGGGCCGCGTTCGCTTCATGGTGGGCCTGTGGGCCATTTGCGCCGTTTCGGTGTTCTGCCTCGTGCAGACGAAGTTCCACCACTACATCCTCCCCGCCCTGCCGCCGCTGGGCCTCCTCATCGCGTTCTTGCTCGATGACATCGCGGCGAAGCGCGATCGACTTCATCCGCTGTGGGTCGTGTTCGGAATCGGCATCGTGCTGCTGATGACGCGTGATCTGATGTTCGAGCCCGAGCGTTGGATCGAGATGTTCGTATTCCGCTACGATCGCCCGTGGCCGACGCAGGAGCCGTGGTCCGTCGACACGTCGGATGGATTCTTCCTCCTCGGTGTCGCCGCATGCATCGCGCTGCCGCTCCTCGCCACCCGGTTCTCGCGCATCGCGGTCGCCGCCTACGGCGTCGTCGCGCTCGCCGCGACGATCTTCGCCCTCCAGGTGTACATGCCGATCGCGGGCACGCACTGGGGCATGCGGGATGCGATCGCGAAGTACTACGAGCAGCGCACCGTCTACGGACAGAAGCTCGTCTACTTCGGCGCCGGCCAGTTGTACGAGGATTGGCACGACGTCAAGGACACCTGGACGTTCGACGTGAAGATTCCCGACACGCTCCAGCAGGGCCAGCCGATGACGATCACGATCGCGCTCAACAAAGCCGAGGACGATCGCGTCACCGAGCAAGAGCTCGTGCTCGTCGGCAAAGCGACGGCGATCGGCGACCACTCGGTGACGGTCACGCTCGCGCCGGGCGAGCGCGCGAAGCTCCAGCCGCTCGTCGAGCGCGGCAAGAAGGGCAGCAAGCGCGCGCGCAAACCGCTGCGCACCGTCGATGCGGATCGGCTGATCGGCTGGCAGCTCTATTGGCGCGGCGAGAACTTCTGGTCGGGCGGCGAGATCTGGGCCGTGTTGCCCGAGCAGAAGACCCAGTTCAACAAGGTCGACAACGTCGAGTTCAACAAGTACCTGAACGACCGCACGCGCGCCCCGCTCGGTCGTCGCTACTTCATCGTCACCGAGGCGGGCCGCATCAACAGCGCGAAGTCGCTCCTGCCCACGCCGCGCGGCCGCGATACGTTCGAGGTGCTCGACACCACGAGCAACAAGTTCTCGCTCGCGGCGTTCTGGCTCTAGCTACGCGGCCGACTTCTTCCAGCCGTCGAGCGCGCTGATCCGCGCGAACCACGCCTCGACGTGCGGGAACTCCGCGACGGGCACCTCGCAGCGCTGCGCGTTCATCATCGATGACGCGAGCGTCAGGTCGGCGACGGTCAGCGCATCGCCGACGACGAACGTACGCCCTTCGAGCCGTGCATTCAGCACGGCGGCCCAGCGGCGGAAGTTCTTCATGCCTTCGTCGATCTTCGCGAGGTCGGGCTCGCCCATGCCGAACGCGCTCTTCAAGAGCTTCTCGAACGCGATCGTCGCGAGCACCGGCGAGAAGTGCGACGCGTCCCAGAACTGCCAACGCGTGACATCCGCGCGCAGCTTCTCGTCGCGCGGCAGAAGCCCCGACTCGGGCTTCGTCGATGCGAGGTACTGCATGATCGCGCGAGACTCGGTGAGCACGAAGTCGCCGTCGACGAGCGTGGGCACCGCGCCATTAGGGTTGATCGCGAGATAGGCGGGACTCTTGTGCTCGCCCTTCGCGAAATCGACGACGTGCTCGTCGAGCTGGAGGCCGAGCACGGCGGCGGTGAGGCGAACGCGGCGAACGTTCGGCGAGAGCGGGTTGTGGTAGAGCTTCATGCCCGTCAGGAGACCCGCGCGCGAGCCCCACGTCAATGCGTCGGGCCGCAACGATCCGGTGTCGATTGCACACCAATCGACCGCACCGACGTGATCGCGTCGAACGCGACGTCGAGATCGGTCGGCGCGCCGCCGACGTTGAGGGACATCCCGATCTGCAACGTCTCGGGCAAATCCGGTCGACGGCTACGGCCGACCGAGGACGGTGGGCAAGAGCTGCTCGTCCTCGCCGAGCTGCGCGCGCAGCACCTGGCGCGCGAGCGGCGGGGCCCCGGCCGGATCGAGGTACGCGCAGCGTGCGGCTTCTTCGAGCGTGAACTGCGCCGCGCGGCAATAGCGAGCGGCGTACAGCGCGTCGAGCCGCGTGCGCAGCTCGGTGGTCAACCGGCGCTCCTCGTTCGCGACGAAGCTCTCGGCGCTCGTGAGGTTCGCGCTCTGCGGATACACGCCCGCCTGCGCGAAGCTCGCGTCGCTATCGATGCCGGTCTCCGTCGCGTTCTGCTCGACCGCCGCGATCAGGCCATCGAGATCCGCGCCGAGCGTGACGCGCAGGTTGCTCGTGTAGTGCCCGTAGCGCTCCACCGCCGCGTACGTGTACGTGCGGTACTCGGTGCGATAGCGCGTGACCGGTCGCGTGACCGATCGGTAGGCGGTGCGGTACTTCGTGACCGTGCGCGTGCGCGACTCGGATCGATAGACGGTGTCCGGCACCGAGCGCGTGCACGTCGAGTCGCCGCACGAATACGTCTCCGTGCGGTACTCGGTGTGCGGGACCTGCTCGGTGTAGTACTCGGTGTCGTCGTACGGCTCTTGATACGACTCCTGCACGGTCTCGGTGTCCTGATACGGAACCTGCTCGGTGTAGTCGGCGGTCTTGGTCACGCTGCGGGAATCGAACGATGCCGCGATCGATCCGGTCAGCGTCGCGCGTGCGGGCGCGGCTCCGTCGGTGGCGAACCACACGCTGCCCTTGAACGCGTTCGCGAGAGCGATCCGCATCCGCTCGCTCTCTCCGCTCGCGGCACCTTGCACATTGCCCGTCACCGCGAGGCCCGCGCGCAGGTTCGGCAAGCGCATCGGCTCCACCGCGCGGATATTGAAGTGCATGCAGTAGCGGTTCGCGATCCACGACCAGTACGGCGTTGTCGTGGTCGGGGCGATCCGCGAGCACATCTCGCGTCCCGCGGACTCGATCGAGTGGCCGATCGACGCGCGCCACGTGTCGAGCTCGGGGTGAGCGAACAGCACGGCGTACTGCAGCGCGATCGCTTCGCCGACGAGCGGGCCCGCGGTGCGCACGCGATTGGCGACCACACCCTCGAGCCACGCGCCGACCTCGACGACCTCGTTCTCGAGGAGCTTCGCGATCGCGGGCTCGGTGTTCATCTGCCAGCCATCGCGCAACACGAACAGCTTGCCGAGCTGCTCCGCGGCCAGCTCGCGATGTCCCGACAGACGCACCTTCGTCACGTATGCGAGCTGCACGCGGAGCGCGCCGTTGCGCGCGCGCGTGCGCCGGATCTTCGCTTCCACGTCATCCGGGTGCTCGCGCGCGATCTGATCGTAGAGCTCGGCCGCCTCGAGGAAGCGCCCCTGATCGTAGAGGTCGTCCGCGTGACCTTTGGTGGTGGCGCACGCACCGAGCGCGGCAAGGACGAGGAGGATCAGGACCGACCGCATGGATACAGGTTCGGACGGGAGCCATATCACTTCGTTGCGGGTGCTTGACGAGTTGTGTAGAGGTCCGACACCTGCCGAAAGGCCAGGCAGCGCGCAATCCTGTGAAATCGCCACGTTCGCCCGCCGAATCAGCGTGACAGCGGGGCACGGGCATTGCTCCCATGGCCGCCATGAAGCGCTTCGTGCCCGTGTTCCTCCTCCTCGCGATCGCCGGCGCGTATATCGGCTATCGCAAGTACCAGGCACGCCGGCCCTTCGAGTGGGCGGGCACCGTCGAGGCACGGGCGATCAACGTCGGCTCGCGAGCCGGCGGCCGCGTCGCGAAGGTCCTCGTCGACGAAGGCGCGCAGGTCAAGCCGGGTCAGGTGCTCGTCGAGCTCGAGCATGGTGACTTCGACGCGCAGCGTGCGGGCGCGGCGGCGGCGCTCGCGCAGGCGGAGGCCACGCTCGACAAGCTGAAGGCCGGCGCGCGCCCCGAGGAGATCGCGCAAGCCCAGGCCCGTGCGGCGCAGGCGAGCGCAGCTCTTGCGGAGACGCGCAGCGGCAGCCGGCGCGAGGAGGTCGCTGCCGCCGAAGCTCGGCTCGCGCAAGCGCAGGCGCTCGTCGACAACGCGAAGCTCGAGGCGGATCGCACGAGACGCCTCGTCGCGAACGGTGCCCTGCCCGCGTCCCAAGGTGACGCCGCGGACACCGCGCTCAAGTCGGCGAGCGCGCAGCGCGACGCGCTGGCCAAGGTGCTCGAGCAGCTGCGCGCCGGTGCGCGTCCCGAGGAGAAAGCGCAGGCCGCGTCGCGCGTGGCCGAGGCGCAGGCCGCCGCGAAGCTCGTGTCCGCCGGCGCGCGCATCGAGGATCTGCGAGCAGCGCAGGCCGCGGTCGATGCCGCGAAGGCGCGCGTCGATCAGCTCGACATCACGATCGCCGAGATGGCGATCAAGGCGCCGGTCGCCGCGCGCGTCGAGTCGTTGCAGCTGCGCCCCGGTGACATCGTCGGCCCGAATGCGACCGCCGCGGTGCTCCTCGAGGACGGTCAGCTCTACGTGCGCATCTACGTGCCCGAGACGCAGATCGGTCACATCGCGATCGGCCAGGAGGTCCCGATCTCCGTCGACAGCTTCGACCGCACGTTCAAGGGCAAGGTCGAGTTCATCGCGAAGCAAGGCGAGTACTCGCCGCGCAACCTCCAGACCGCGGACGAGCGCGCGGACCAAGTGTTCGCGACGCGCATCGCGCTCGTCGAGGGTTTCGACCAGCTGCGCGCCGGCATGGCCGCGACGATCGAGGTGGCGAAGTGAGCGCCGATTACACGGGAGACGCGCTCGTCGTCGATCACGTCACCCGCATGTTCGGTGCGTTCAAGGCGCTCGACGACGTGACGCTCAGCGTGCCCACCGGGATGATCTACGGGCTCCTCGGTCCGAACGGCTCGGGCAAGTCGACGTTGATCCGCATCCTGTGCGGCCTGATCGCGCCGACCAAGGGCAAGGCGAGCGTCCTCGGCATGGACTCCGTCGCGGACAGCGCGAAGATCCGCCGTTCGATCGGCTACATGAGCCAGAAGTTCGCGCTGTATCCCGATCTCACCGTCCTCGAAAACCTCGAGTTCTACGCGCGCGTGTACGGCCTCTCGGGGAAGCGCCTTCGCGACGGCATCGACGGCGCGATGGCGCTCACGCACATCACGCCGTACGCGAGCCGGCGCGCCGGCCTGCTCTCGGGTGGCTGGAAGCAACGCCTCGCCCTCGGCGCCGCGCTCATGCACGATCCGAAGGTCGTGTTCCTCGACGAGCCGACGGCCGGCATCGACCCGGTCGCGCGCCGCGAGCTGTGGGACTTGTTGTTCGCGTTGTCCGCGCGCGGCATCACGTTGCTCGTCACGACGCACTACATGGACGAGGCAGAGCGGTGCGCCGAGGTCGGCTACTTGTATCTCTCGAAGCTCCTCGTCAACGGCACGCCCGACACGCTCAAGCAGTTGCCCGCGGTGAATCATCCCGGCGTTCGCCGCCTCGAGATCGAGACGCCCGGATCGACACGCGCGCTGACCTGGCTGCGCACGCAGGGCTACGTCAAGGGCGCCACGGTGTTCGGCTCGGCGGTGCACGCCGAGGTCGACGCCTCGCTTCCCGACGACGATCTGCGCGGGCTTCTCGCCGCCGCCGGGTTCCCGGCCACGGTTCGCGAGATCGCGCCGTCCCTCGAGGACGTATTCGTCGCGCTGACCGAACAAGCCGCGCGCGAGCGTGTCCTCGAGAAGGTGGTGGCGTGATGCGCGAAGACTCCGTCGGATCGAAGTGGGGCTCGTTCGTCGCGGTGATGCAGAAGGAGTTCAAGCACATCCTGCGCGACCGCGGGACGCTCGTGATGTTCTTCATGCTGCCGGTGATCCAGCTCTCGCTGTTCGGCTTCCTCGATCAGAACGTCCGCGATCTGCCGACGGTGATCGTCGATCAGGACAACACGCGCGAGAGTCGCGAGCTGATCGATCAGCTGCGCGCGACGAACTCGTTCGAAGTCACCGAGATCACGAACAGCCCCGAGCAAGCACGCGCGTTGATCGCTCGTGGCGTGGTGCGCGTCGGCGTGATGATCCCGCCGGACTTTCACGACAAGCGAGCGCGGCGCGAGAACGCGCAGTTCCTCGTGCTCATCGACGGCTCGGATTCTAACGTCAGCGCGCAGGCGCTCGCGTCGATCAACGGGATGGCAGCGGCGCAGAACCTCGAGGTCGCTCGACATGCCGGCGCGAAGCCGGTGCTCAGCGCGCAACCGATCGTGCTGTTCAATCCCGGTGGCCGCACCGCGAACTACATCATCCCGGGCCTCGTGGCGATCCTGTTGCAGCTCGCGGCGATGGTGCTCGCTTCGATCGCGATCGTGCGCGAACGCGAGCAAGGCACGATGGAGCAGCTCCTGGTGTCACCGATCGATCCGATCGGACTCGTGCTCGGCAAGCTCGCGCCGTACCTCGTCATCGGCATCGTCGAGATGGGGCTGATCCTCCTCATCATGCGCTGGGGCTTCGCCGTACCGATCAACGGGTCGCTGCTGTTCCTGTTCGCGACGGCGGTGATGTATCTGTTCGCGCTGCTCGCCCTCGGTCTCACCATCTCGATGCGCGCGGGCACCCAGATGCAGGCGATGCAGATGTCGCAGATGCTCCTCTTGCCGTCGATCTTTCTCTCCGGCTACATCTTCCCGGTCGCCGGCCTCCCCAAAGTTCTCTACGCGATCGGGCGGGCCCTGCCCGCGACGCACATGATCGACGTGATGCGCGGCGCCGTGCTGCGCTCCGCCGGACCGTGGGAGATGTTGCCGAGCCTGCTCGCGCTCGCGGCGATCAGCACGATCCTCGTCACGATCTCCGTTCGTGGCGTTCGACGCCTGACGATCTGAAGCACGTCCACGCCTACGTGTAGGTTCGCGCGGATCGCCGTCGACGAAACGAGCGCGGACCTCTTACGTCGACATGACCATGCAGCGGGCAACGGATTCGCCGACGCGGTGTCCCATTGGCCTGTGCCTCTTAGACCTGAAGCCGGGCTGGCGCGTGGAATGTTGGTGCTATCCTCGATCGTTACCACTCCGATGTGGCCCCGCGGCCCCGTCACGGTAGGAGCCCCCAGTGCAAGCTACTGATACGTCGGCGATTCGGCGCCTGATCAGCCAGGCGCGGTCTCGCATCCGCATGCAATGGGCGCTCGAAGGAGCGACCTCGGGACTGATCCTCGGCACCGCGAACGCGCTGATCGCCATCTGGCTCATGCGCGTCGAGCGCGTGTCGACCACGACCGGCGTGATCCTGCTCGCCGCATCCGCGCTGTTCGTCGTGGGCGGAGCGCTGATCAGCGCGCTGCGCCACGTCGACGACGAGATGCTCGCGCGCAAGATCGATCGCGCGTCGGGCCTGTCCGATCGATTGTCGACGGCGATCGCGTTCGAGCGCACCCTCGCGACCGGCGCGCATGCGACCGAGCCGGATGCGGCCGAGACCGAGGACCTCATGGTCGCCGCGATCAAGGACGGCATTCGCGCCGTCCCCCGCGCGAACGTTGTCGCCGCGACCCCGTTCGCCGCGCCGCGCGACCTCAAGACCGCCGCTGGCTTCCTCGTGCTGTCGGCGCTGATCGCGGGCCTCGCGATCCCGCGCCCCGATCGGATGCCGGCGCTGTATCGCGTCGATCCGGATCACGCGCGCCCCGGCGAGATGGTGCACCTGCAGGGCAAGAACCTCATGACGGGGATCGCGTCGCCCGTCGCCACGCTCGACTACGCGCACGCCGTGATCGGAAACCCCGACGCGGATCTCCTCGCGAACAAGAACACCGTGGTCCGCGGCTTCGTGCCGACCGACGGCTCGGTCTACCTCGGCATCGGCGACAACGCGCGTCCGATCCAGGTGCTCGATTGGACGAAGACGGACATCACCGTTCGCATCCCGGACAATGCCGAGCCCGGCGACACGCAGATCACGGTCTACATCGGCAAGAAGCAGATCGGCCCGCTCGCATTCTCGGTCGTTCGCCTCGACGACGATCGCTACAAGAAGGTCGGCGCGGTGCTCATCGATCCCGAGGAGCGCGCGTACATCGAGAGCATCTTGCGCCAGCTCAAAGACGTCGCGAAGCGCGACAACGTGCCCGAGCTCGAGGAGTTCGCGCAGAAGCTCGAGACGATGCTCAAGGATGCCGAGGACGGCAAGATCACGAAGGAGCAGCTGCTCGAAGCGTTGCAGAAGGCGGAGGAAGCGCTGAACGCGAAGGCCGAGCCGAACCAAGCCGAGATCAACAAGGCGATGTCCGAGATGGGCAAGGAGCTCTCCAAGGAGAACGTCACCAAGGAGCTCGGCAAGGCGCTCGAGAAGAACGACCTGCAGAAGGCCAAAGAAGAGCTCGAGAAGCTCGCCGCGAAGCTCGATCCCGAGGAAGCGAAGAAGGAGCTCGAGGAGCTGAAGAAGCAGCTCGAGAACAAGGACCTCACCGAGCAGGAGAAGAAAGACCTCCAGAAGAAGATCGACGAGCTGAAGAAGCAGCTCGAGGATCCGAAGCTCACGGACAAGCAGAAGGAAGATCTGCAGAAGAAGATCGACGAGCTCAAGAAGCAGCTCGAAGATCCGAAGCTCACCGACAAGCAGAAGGAAGACCTCCAGAAGCAGCTCGAGAACCTCGAGAAGCAGAAGGAGAACAAGGACCTCACGCCCGAGCAGAAGCAGCAGCTCAAGGAGCAGCTCGAGCAACTGCAGAAGCAGATGCAGAACAAGGACCTCACGCCCGAGCAGAAGAAAGAGCTCGAGAAGAAGATGGAAGCGCTGAAGGACCAGAAGCCGATGACCGAGCAGGAGAAGCAGAAGCTCCAGGAGAAGCTCGAACAGGTCTCGAAGCAGATGGATCAGAAGGATCAGAAGCAGCAGCAACAGCAGCAGCAGCAACAACAGAAGCTCGAGCAGCAGATCCGCGAGCTCCAGAAGAAGAAGGACGAAGCGAAGACGGAGAAGGAGCAGCTCGATGCCGAGCGCGAGCTCCAGAAGAAGAAGGACGAGCTGCAGAAGCTAAACAAGGACGCGCAGGACAAGAAGGACTCCGCGCAACGCGAAGCGCTCAAGCGCCTCCAGAAGGATATGGAGAAGGCGGCCGAGCAGCTCGACAAGAAGCCCGATCCGAAGAAGAACAAGGACGAGCGCGACGAAGAAGAGAAGGAGCGCGACAAGCAGGCGTCGCGCAGCCTCAAGGATGCGGCGCGCGAGACGGGGCGCGTCGATCAGGATCAGCGCAAGCAGGCCGCGCAGCAGAAGATGTCGTCGCAGATGGACGATCTGCGCGAGGCGATGCGCCGCGCGAAGCAGAAGGGAAACAAAGGCCCGAGCGATCCGTTCAACAAGGGAAACAAGAACAAGGATTTTCAGCAGCGCGCTCGCGGACAGAAGGGCTCGGGTCAGGCGTGGAAGCCCGGTCAGGGCCAGAAGCCCGGTCAGGGTCAGCCCGGCGGCCAAGGCAATCAGCCCGGCGGCCAAGGCAATCAACCCGGCGGCAAAGAGTGGGGCACCGGCACCGGCCCTGATCTCGCGGGCGATCCGACGAACAAGACCGGCAACACGAAAGACCAGGACGTCCAGGGCGTCTCTGGGAGCAAGGGCACGTCACGCCGCGAGACGATCCTGTCGGCGGCGCAGAAGGGCTTCGCGTCGACGAGCTATCAGAAGGTCTACGCGGATTATCAGAAGATCGTCGAGGAGGTCATGCGGAACGAGAAGCTGCCCTCCAGCTACAAGTATTACGTGAAGCGCTACTTCGCGAAGATTCACCCGAACACCGGCAACGCCGAGACGGCGCCGACCGCACCGCAAGCAGAAGGAAGCAAATGACCGAGACCGTCGATCAACAAAAGCGCGACGTCGAAGGCGCCGTCACTCAGTTCACGGCCGATCTGCAGCGCCTGCGGCAAGAGATCGGGACGATGATGGTCGGTCAGAAGGACATCATCGAGGGCGTGCTCATGTGCCTCCTCGGTGGCGGTCACGCGCTGCTCGAAGGTGTCCCCGGCCTCGGCAAGACGATGCTCGTGCGCACGCTCGCCGAGACGATCCACGCGCACTTCTCGCGTATCCAGTTCACGCCGGATCTCATGCCCGCGGACATCGTGGGCACGAACGTCATGACCGAGCAGAACGGTCAGAAGGTGTTCGAGTTCCAGAAGGGACCGATCTTCGCGAACATCGTCCTCGCCGACGAGATCAACCGCGCGACGCCGAAGACCCAGTCGGCGCTGCTCGAGGCGATGTCCGAAGGCTCGGTCACCGTCGCCAAGCAGACCTACCAGCTCGAGAAGCCGTTCTTCGTGCTCGCGACGCAGAACCCGCTCGAGATGGACGGCACGTATCCGCTGCCCGAAGCGCAGCTCGACCGCTTCTTCTTCAAGCTCATCGTCGAGTATCCGGACAAGCAGTCGCTGCACACGATCCTCGATCGCACCGTGTCCGACGACGTCCCGCACCCGCAGGCCGTGATCCACAAGGCCCGCATCATGGAGATGCGCGAGCTCGTCCGCCGAGTCCCCCTCGCCCGCCAGATCCAGGACTACGCGGTGCGCGTGGTCCTCGCGACGCACCCGGAGAACCCGGAAGCGACGGCGATGTCGAAGCAGTTCCTGCGTTACGGCGCGTCTCCGCGTGGCCTCCAGGCGGTGATCCTCGCCTCGAAGATCCGCGCGCTGCTCGAGGGTCGCTACGCGGTGTCGATCGATGACATCCGCGCGGTCGCGCCGCCCGCGCTGCGCCACCGCCTGATCATGAACTTCGAGGGCGAAGCCGAGGGCATCAAGCCCGACGCGATCGTCGCGGAGATCCTCAAGGCAACGAAGGAAGTCTAGGCCGGACGTGGGCATCATTTCGTCCGTCAGCGGCGCGTTCAAAGCCGTCGATCCACGCAAGCATCCTCCCGCGACGAAGCACAATCGCGCGGCGGATCGCGACGAGCTGTTCGACGAGAAGTTCCTGAAGACGCTCGAGCACCTTCACATGGTGTCGCGCAAGGTGTTCTCGGGAAACCTCCGCGCCGAGCGCCGCACGCGCAAGGTCGGCTCCGGCATCGAGTTCGCCGATCACCGCACGTACTCGCGCGGCGACGACTTCCGCTACATCGACTGGAACCTCTACGGTCGCCTCGACAAGCTGCTGCTGCGCTTGTTCGAGGAGGAAGAGGATCTGTCGATCTACATCCTCGTCGACGTTTCGGACTCGATGTCGATCGGCTCGCCGCTGCCGAAGCTGCACTACGCGATGCAGGTCGGCGCCGCGCTGACCTATGTCGGGCTCGCGAACCTCGATCGCGTCGCGATCGTCCCGTTCGCGGGCAAGCTCGTCGATCGCATGCCGCCGTCGCGCGGCAAGAACCGCATCTTCCGCGTGTTCGAGTTCCTGCGGACCTGCAACATCGGCGGCAAGACAGACCTCGCGGACTGCATGAAGACGTTCGTCGCGCAGAACAAGCGCCGCGGACTCGCCGTGGTGATCAGCGACTTCTACGATCCGGAAGGCTTCGAGCAGGGCCTCAACACACTCCGCTACAACAAGTTCGAGCCGTTCGTGCTCCAGGTCTACGACAAGCGCGAAGCCGAGCCGCACCTGCACGGTGACCTCGCGCTCGTCGACTGCGAGACCGGCGACACCAAAGAGGTCACGATCTCCAAGTCGCTGCTCGAGGCGTACACGCGCGAGCACGAGGCGTACTGCAAGGAGCTCGAGGCGTACTGCACGAAGTACGCGATGCCATTCTTCCGCACGCACACGTCGATCCCGTTCGACGAGCTCGTGCTGAAGATCTTCCGCTCGGGAGGCTTCCTCCGGTGAGCTTTCTGGGGCCGTTCGCTTTATCGACGTGGGCGATCATCGCCGGCGGCGCTGCGCTGCTCGCGATCAGCGCCTACATCATCAAGATGCGGCGGCGCCGCTTCGAGGTGCCGTTCGCGCGCCTGTGGAAGCGCGTCCTCGAGCAGAAGGACGCCAACGCGCTGTGGAAGCAGCTCAAGCGCCTCATCTCGCTGCTGCTGATCTTGTTGATCTTGGGCCTCGTGCTGTTCGCCGCGCTCGATCCCACGCTCGGTGGGACGTCGCGCAAGGCGCGCAACGTGGTGGTGCTGATCGATGCCTCGGCGTCGATGAAGTCCAACGACGGCGGAACGGACGAGGACAAGAAGACGCGCATGGAGGCGGCGAAGGCCAAGGCGAAGGAGCTCGTCGACTCGATGGGCGGCGGCGACCTCGCGCTGATCATGAAGGTCGACGGGCAAGCCACGCCGATGTCGCGGTTCACCACCGATGCGCCGATGCTGCGCAAGATCATCGATGGCATCCAGCCGAGCGACACGCCGGCCGATCTCACGCGGGCACTCGGTGCGGCAGCGGATGCGCTGCGCGATCGCAACAACCCGCTGATCGTGATCATCTCCGACGGCGCGTTCCCCGAGCAGCAGCTCGGACTCGTGCACTGGGCACAAGAGGCCGACAGCAAGGGCGAGAAGAACCTCGCCTCGATCGATCTGTCGAAGGTCGACGTGCGGTTCATGCCCGTCGGCAAGCGCAGCGACAACGTCGGCATCATCGCGTTCAACGTGCGCCGCTACATCGCGAACAAGGCGGCGTACGAGGTGTACGTCGAGATCCAGAACTTCGGCACCGAGCCCGCGCATCGCAAGCTGCGCCTGTACAACGGCACGACGAACGTCGACGCGAAGCTGATCGATCTGGCGCCCGGACAGCGCATCCACCAGATCTACCCGCGCCTCCCGGCGAGCGTGGACAACAAGCTGCGCGTGCAGCTCGCGCCCGTCGATGGCCCGGGCGGATCCGATCCGTTCACGCTCGACGACGAGGCGTTCGCGCTGCTCCCCGCGCAGAAGAAGCAGAAGGTGCTCATGGTCACCGAGGACAACCTGTTCCTCGAGGGCGCCCTGCTCGTCTACGACAACGTGGATCCCACGAAGGTCACGCCGGCCGAGTACGACGCGAAGCCGTCGCTCGCCGATGGCATGGATGCGGTGATCTTCGACGAGCACACGCCCGCGGTGCTGCCGATGCCGCCGACGAACATCCTGTTCTTCCACCCGCAGGGCGAGAACAGCCCGTTCGCGATGCGCGGCGAGACGCAGAACCCGCACATCACCGAGATCGACGAAGACCACCCCGTGATGCGCTGGGTGACGATGTCCGACGTCTACATGGACAAGAGCAACGTGTTCGCCATCGACTCTCGCAAGGGCGAGTCCGCGCTCGCCTACTACGTGCGCGATCCGATCATCGCGGCGAAGCGCGACGGCAAGCGCAAGATGCTCGCGTTTGGCTTCTCGCTGCCGTCCACGGGCCGCGACGGCGCGACGGACTTGCCGATGCGCGTCGCGTTCCCGATGCTGCTCGTCAACGCACTCGATTGGTTCGCGGGTGACACCACGGATCTCCTCACCACGTACTCCACGGGCCAGCGCCAGCGCGTGCCGCTCGACGGCGTGGTCGGCGCGACCGAAGCCGAGGTCACGTACCTCGCGGACGGCACGACCCAGCCCGGTGCCGGCATCACGAAGACGCCGGTGATCGACGGGCTCGCGACGTTCTACGCATCGCGCGTCGGCTACTACGAGCTCGCCGCGAAGGGGCCCAAGGGCCAGACGATGGCGCAGATCGAGCTCGCAGCGAACCTCTCGTCGCCGATCGAGAGCGACATCGCGCCGTCGACCGAGCTGACGTTGGGCGGCAAGAAGCTCGAAGCACCCGAGCCATTCGCGATCAGCCGCAGCCAGAAGCTGTGGATCTATCTCGTGCTGTTCGCGATGGGTCTCATCTTCGTCGAGTGGATCACCTATCACCGCCGGATCACCGTCTGATGGCGAACAAACTCAAATCGCTCCTCACGACGGGGAACCTCCTCCGGATCGGCGCGGCCATCGGCCTCACGATCGTCGCGTACCTGATCATCGACACGTGGGTGATCGGCGGGAAGACGTCGCTGTTCGTCGACTGGCTGCCGTACTTCGGCTCCGATCACCCGGTCACGCTGCTGTCTCCGCAGTGGCTGTTCCTGTGCTGCGTGATCCCCACGTTCTACTTGCTGCGCATGGTCTCGCTGACCGATCTGTCGCTCACGCAGCAGGTGTTCCAGGCGACGCTGCGCTCGTTGGTCGTGGCCGGCGTCGCGATCGCGCTCGCGCGTCCGTCGTGGATCACCGAGCAGAGCAAGGTGTCTACGGTCGTGCTCGTCGATGTCTCGGACTCGGTGAGCGAGAAGCAGCTCGACGCGGCGAAGAAGTACGTCGACGAGCTACAAGAGGGTGCCGGCGACGATGGCAACTTCCAGCTGATCACGTTCGCGGAGAAGCCGCAGGTGATCCGCTCCGATGACGGGAAGCTGTCCGCCGCGATCAAGCGCCATGTCGGCGCGGGCGCGGGCACCGACACGCAGGCCGCGATGCAGCTCGCGTACGGCCTGTACCCCGACGGGTATCTGCCGCGCATGGTCATCGTCTCCGACGGAAACCAGACCGTCGGCGACGTGGCGACCGAGGCCTATCGCGCCAAGGAGCTCGGCGTGAAGGTCTCGTGGCGCACGTTCGATCAGGACAGGACGAGCGAGATCCGCGTCGTCGGCGTGCTCGTCCCCGACGATATCAAGGTCGGTCAGCCGTTCGAGGTCACCGCCGAGGTGTGGTCGACCGAAGCGCAGACCGCGACGCTCTCGCTCCAGCAGGACGAGTTCCCGAACCCGCTCGAGCCGAGCAAGACCGTCGAGCTGCGCGAGGGCAAGAACCTCGTGAAGTTCAAGTCGGACGCGAAGAAGGCGGGCGCCACCACGTACAAGCTGCGCCTCTCGAAGTTCGCGCACGACACGGAGAAGGCAAACAACCAGGCGGTGATGACGGCGCCCGTGAAGGGCAAGCCGTCGATCCTCTACGTCGAGGGCGGCATCCTCCGCGAGCCCGGTAGCGCGAGCTACTTGCAGAAGGCGCTCGAGCACGAACAGATGGACGTCACCGTTCGCGGACCCGCGGGTCTGCCGTCGACGGCCAAGGAGCTCGAGAAGTACGACCTCGTCCTCGTCTCCGACGTGCCCGCGCACCTCATGGGCGCAGGCCAGATGGCCGCGCTCGATACCTACGTCTCCGGCATGGGCGGCGGCTTGCTGATGGCGGGCGGCGAGGATTCGTTCGGATCCGGCGGCTATCAGTCCACGCGCATCGAGCAGATCATGCCGGTGCGCTTCGATGCCGAGAAGGTGAAGGAGCAACCCGACATCGGCATCGTGCTCGTCATCGATCGCTCGGGCTCGATGCAGGGTCCCAAGCTCGAAGCCGCGAAGGAATCCGCGCGCGCCACCACCGAAGTGCTCGCGCCCGACGACTACATCGCGGTCGTCGCCTTCGATAGCGAAGCGCAGGTGTTCGTTCGCCCGCAGCGCGCGGCCAACAAGATGCGCATCTCGACGGAGATCTCGCGCCTCACTTCAGGCGGCGGCACGAACATCTACCCCGGCCTCAAAGAGGCGTTCGAGATCCTCCAGAACATCAACGCGAAGGTGAAGCACGTCATCGTGATGACCGACGGCGAAGCGCCCTCCGACGGCATCTCCGAGCTCGTCCAAGAGATGCGCGGAGCTCGCATCACGGTCTCGTGCGTCGGTGTCCAAGGCGCCGACAAGAATCTGCTCTCGATGATCGCCGACGCGGGCGATGGCCGCTTGTACATGGTCGAAGACATCGGCGCCCTGCCCCGCATCTTCATGAAGGAGACGCAGGAAGCGCAGAAGTCGCAGCTCGTCGAGGACGACATCCACGTGCGCATCGCGAAGCGCGTGGAAGCGATCGAAGGCACCGGCGTCGAGAACGCGCCGACGCTCAAGGGCTACGTGACCACGAAGCCCAAGCCCACCGCGGAGACCATCCTCATCTCCGATCTCGGCGAACCGATCCTCGCGCGCTGGCGCCACGGCGCGGGCACCTCGGTCGCGTGGACCTCCGACGTGAAGAACCGCTGGGCCGTGAACTGGATCCGCTGGGGCGGCTATCCGAAGTTCTTCGCGCAGGTCGTGCGCTCCTCGATGCGGCGCAAGGTCTACGACTCGTACGATCTGTTCGCGAAGGTCGCCGACGGTCGCGCGCAGGTCACCGTCGACGCGATCGACTCGGGCGACAAGTTCGTCAACGAGCTCGAGACCAAGCTCCAGGTCATCGACCCGGCGACGAACAAGGTCAGCCAAGAGCTGCCGATGGATCAGACCGCTGCGGGCCGCTACACCGCCGACTTCCGCATCCAGAAGTACGGCAGCTACCTGCTCAAGGCCGTCCACAAGCGCGATGGCAAGACGGTGGCCGAGTCGCTCGGCGCGGTCGCCCTGTCCTATCCGCTCGAGTACCTGCGCACGACGCCGGACACCGAGCCACTCCAGCACGCAGCCCAAGTCTCGGGCGGCCACGACCAAGCCAAGCCGGCGGAGATCTGGGCGACGAACGACGAGAGCGTGAAGTACACGCAGGATCTGTGGCCGTTCGTGCTGATCGGCGTGGTCGGCTTGTTCCTGCTCGATCTCTACGCGAAGCGCGTGCGCCTCTTCGGCTACCGCACGATCAAGTTCGAGTAGTTAGTTCGGCCTGGCCCGATGGCATGCAGAGAACCTCCCACGACGTCACGTGAAACTTCGCGGGGGGGCACGTGAGCTTCGCGTGATCCGAGCGTGCGCGAGCGCTACGATCCGAGTTGGACCCACGCGAACGTCTGTCGTCCGCGTCTCCCGACGATGATCCGCTCGATGACGAGATCCGTGATCGCGTGCCAAGCCTGTCCGAATCCGGGGCTGCACGATACGCAGCGAGCTCGGCCTCGTAGTTCGGGTTCGGGATCGCGAGCTCCACCTCGGTGCCCTCGGTCGGGGGACCACCATCGAATGGAACGAACTCGAGCTCCACGAGCCTAGTGTCCGTCGAAACGGCGTGCGCTGGTAGCGTGTGCGCGCGAGCTACTTCGACGTAGCGACCCACACGCCCGTCCACTCGGGCGGCGGCGGCTTCGCGACAAACGCGAGCGCGCGATCGTGCATCACCGTCGCGGCCTGATCACCGGGGCGCAGCTGCAGGACCATGCTCCACGTCGTGGCGGCTTCGTCGAAGCGGCGATCGAGATACGCTTCGAGCGCGGACTTCGAGTGTTCGGCGACCTTCTCGGCGGTCGCGTCGTTGTCGCTCTTCAGCGCCAGCAGCTCGTAGACCGGCACGCCTTGCTTCTTGCCCTTGACCGCGACGACATCGATCGGCCGCGCGATGACCTCGTCCTTCGCGAGATCGTAGGTCGCCTCGCTGATCATGAGGAACGTGCCGTACTGCTTGTTGAGGCCCTCGATGCGCGACGCGAGGTTCGCGACATCGCCCATCACCGTGTAGTTCATGCGCTGGTGCGAGCCGACGTTTCCGACGAGGACTACGCCGGTCGCGAGGCCGATGCGCGTCGCCAGGTTCGTGCCCTGCCTCGCGAGCTCTGCGACGCGGCGCTGGCACCGGAGCGACGCAACGCACGCGCGCACCGCGTGATCCTCCACCTTCGACGGTGCGCCCCAGAACGCCATGATGCCGTCGCCCATGTACTTGTCGATCGTGCCGTTCTCCGACGCGATGATCGTGCTGATGTCGTCGAAGTACTTGCCGAGGAACTTCACGAGCTCGTCGGGCGCCTTGGTCTCGGAGAGGCTGGTGAACCCTTCGAGGTCGGAGAAGAAGATCGTGAGCGTGCGTAGCTCGCCGGTGAGCTCGGCATCGAGACCGGACGCGACGAGCGTGCGAACGAGATCGCGCGGGACGTAGCGCGCGAACGAACGCAGGCCACCCTTCATCTTCACCAGCGCGGTGTTCATCATGTCGATCTCTTTGAACGCGGATGCGTGATCGGTGGTGTCGTCGAGGTGGAGCTGTCCGACTTGCTCCATCTCCTTCGACAGCCCGATCAGCGGACGCGCGACGCGACGAGCGAGCACCCACGCGATCGCCACGGCGAACAGGACCGCGACGAGCGAGATCAGCAGCGACGTGATCACGCGGCCGCGAAGGCCCGACGTGAAGTCGGCTTCGGGTGCATACGCGAGCACCTGCCACGCCGGACCGCCGGGCATCTCGATCGACTGCGTGCGCGCGAGGTACGTCTCGCCGCCGAGCTCGAACTGCGTCGCCCCCGCGCCGGCCGCGCGCAGCGCCTTCACCGCGGGATCGTCGAGCGTGTCGAGGCGAACGAGCTCGGTGCCGCGAACGACGGGTGCCTTGGGATGCGCGAGCACGAGGCCATCGTCGGAGACGAGCACCACGCGGCCATTCGGGCTGAACTGGAGCTCGCGCGTGAGCTCGGAGAGCCGCGCGAGATCGAAGTCGATCGTGAACACGCCGGCGAGCTTGTCGTCGACGATCATCGGATACGCGTACGAGATGCCGGGGACGTTCTGCCCCTCGAACACGTACGGAGCGGTCCACACCGGCTTCTTCGCCGCGGCGGCCAGCGTGTAGAACGGGCGCTGGCGCGGATCGTACTTGGTGTCCGGCGTGGTCTTCGGCTCGCCCCAGTCGCCGTTGTCCGCGACGACGTGCTCGACGCGCGTGGTCGTGCCGTCCTCGCCGATGCGGCTGATGTTCACGCCGATCGTGCCCGCGGTTCGAACGACGCCGACGAACGTGCCGTCGTCGCGGCCCATGCTCACCCACGTGAACGACGGGTTCGCGCGTAGCACCGCCTCGAACCGCACGGCGAGCTCCTCGGGCGTCGTCGACGCGCCGGGTGCGGAACCGATCCGGGCCAGCGTCTCGCCCGCGGGAGGTGCGCGCAGGAGGAACGACGTCGTCTCGCCCGCGGCCTCGCGCGAGATCTGGTCGAACATCGCCGCGGCCAATGACCGCACGTTGTCCACGCCGCTGCGATAGTTCCACCACGCGATCCAACCGCCCGTCGCCGCGATCAACGTCGCGACCACGACCGCGAGGCTGATCGGATAGCTAAAGCGGCGACGCATTCCCCGCGCTGACTGTATCGCGCCCCGACCCGCGAATGGCCGCTGCATGGCCGCAGCGCGACGCGATCTTAGAAGCGATACGAGATGCGGCCGAAGCCCGTGAGCCCGAGGACGGCGGGATCCTGTTTCGGACCGCCCATCGCCATCGCGTCGTTGCCGTAGTACGTGAGCGTCTGTCGCGTGACGAACAGCGTCCCGAGCGCCATCCAGTCGCGATTGATCCGGTAGTAGAGGTTGCCGCCGGCCGAGATGATCGAGCCCTGCGACGAGCCGTAGCAGTAGACGACGGCTTCGGCGCCCGGTGCGCACTGCGTTCCCGCGGCGGCGTCCTGCGTCGTCGAGTACGTGACCTCGGCCTCCCATTCGCCGTGGCCGTTCGCGAGCTCGCGCGCCGCGTACACGCGAGCGGCGAAGATGTTCGAGCGCATGAACGCGATCGCGGTATCGCCGCCGATGCCGATGGTGCGCGTAACGTCGAGGCCGAGGCGCAGATCCTTGATCGAGTGGCGGTCGACGATCGAGCCCGCGACCTCGAGGCCCTTCGTTCCCTGCAGGCGAATCTCCGGCAGCGCCGGATCCGCGCGCGGGATCGTGATCGCCTTGCGCGCGCGGTAGGTGGAGCTGAGCGAGACCTCGAACCGCTGGAACTCGCCGAGGCCGACCGAGATGCCAACGCGCCCCGTGTTCGTCGCGAGGCGGCGGAAATAGGTCTCGTTCTCGACGTTCGTGCCGCCCGTCGACGGGTCGTTCAAGAACGCGTTCGCCTGCACGGCCAGCGTGTCGACGTCGACGCGGTTGACCGCACCGGTGATCCGCAGTCGCTGGTTCGGCTTGAAGTTCGCGCCGACGGACAGGTTCGTGAGGCCCACGATGTCGACCTGCGAGCCGTACAGATCGACGAGCACGAAGTGGTAGAGGTCGAGCATCGAGCCGCGCCGGTAGTAGCCCGTCGAGGTCGCGAACACGCGCGGCTGCTCGCCCGCGAGCGGATACAGCACCACGCCGCCGACCGCGCCGTAGGTGTTGACCGTGCGGTACGCACCGCCGAAGCCACCGGCGGTGACGAACCGGCCCGCGTCTGTCCCGTCGTCCGCCTTGAGCTTCGTGTAGTCCGTGGTGATCGAGCGCGAGCCGCGCAGCGGGTAGAGCCCGCCGAAACCGATCAGCGTCATCGTCGTCGACTTCGCGTAGTCGATGCGCAGGCCGTCGAACTTCACGCCGCCGAGATCGGGGACGAACTGGCGGCCGAGGAAGATGTCACTGCGCTTGCCGCTGCGGAACAGCCACAGCTCGCGCAGGTCGTACTCGTTCGTGCCGTTGAAGCCGGACTGTACGCGGTTCGCATCCGCGGAGAACGTGCCGCCCGTCGGCGATGTGGTGTTCGCGGTGCCCTGATCCGGCTGGTTGATCACGCGCGCGCGTGCATCGATGCGCGCATCCCAGCGGCCCGCGCCGATGTGCCGAAAGTCGGTCTGCAGACGCAGCTCGGTGAACATGCGCGAGAACCGAGCGGCGTTCTCGCCCTGCTCCATCCCCGCATAGGCAGCGCCGCTCTCGGTGAACAAGAACGACGACGAGGTGAGGCTGCCCTGGATCAGCGTGCTCTTCGCCGTCTTCTCGGAGTCGATCTTGTCGACGAAGAATCGGTCCTTCTCGAACTCGTTCTCCTTCTTCGTCGTCCCCATGTCGTGGCCCGAGAGGTTCTGTTTGACGAACTCTTTCGGCTCTTCCTCGGGCGCGTCTTTGTCCTTCTTCTTCTTTTTCGGCGACGCGTCTTCGTCCTCGTCTTCGTCCTCGGCCGTCGTGCTGCCACCGTCGCCCTCATCCTCGTCGCTGGACGCTTCGTCCGAATCTTTGTCGTCCCCCTCGTCCGACGACTCCTCTTCGTCGTCGGCTTTCTTCTTGCGCGCATCCGCGAGGTCCGGCGTGACCAACACGAGACCGAGCGCGATCGCGAGGAGCCGGGTCAGCGACATACGGACTCACGATTGAAGCCGACGTTGGCCGGCAGCCACGAGTTGGGGTTGTGGCAACCGCTGCACGAGCCCTGCGCCGCGTGTCCGTTCACGTCCGGCGTCACCTGGCTGCGCCGGACCGCATCGTCGCGGTGACAGTTGATGCACTGCGGAGCGATGACGCTGAAGTTGCCGTTGCGGTGGCAATCGAAGCACGCGATCGAGCGATGCACGCCGGTCAGGTTGCAGCCGACGCGGCTGTGATCGAAGCGCGCCGGCGTGAACGACCATTGGGTGTGGCACTCGCCGCAGCGCGGAGACAGGCCGTTCGAGTGGATGTCGTCTTGGCGATGGCAGTTGATGCAGAGGTTGCCGCTGCCCGCGAGTGGACGGTTGTCGCGGTGGCAGCGCTCGCACGCGATGTTGTTGTGGCCGCCCTTGAGCGCGAAGTCGCCGACGTCGTGCAGAGGCTTCACGTCCTCCCACGTCTTCGTCGAGTGGCACTGCTCGCACGTGGTGCCGTACTGGCCCTTGTGCACCGCGGGCTCGGGGTGACAGCCGAAGCAGTTCGTCGGGCGCGGCTTGAACGTGATCGAGGGATGGCAGTCCGCGCAGCGAACCTGGAGGTGACCGCCGTCGATGCGGAACCGCGATTGCGTGTTGTGGTTGAAGATGTTGTCGCCGGTCTCGACGTGGCACTTCTGGCACTCGGTGCCGAGGTGGCCCTTGTGCGCGTCGTCGTCGGCGTGGCAGCCCGCGTCCGAGCACTTGGTGTTCGCCGCCGCGAAGTCGCGCTGCGGGTGGCACGCCTCGCACTTGTTGTCCTTGTGCGCGCCCTTGAGCGGGAACTGGTCGACGGAGCCCTCGTGCGGCTTGGGGAACGGCTTGTCGTGATCGAAGCGCAGCGCCGCCCACACGCCCGGCGAGTGGCACTCCTCGCACTTGTCGGAGAGCGTTCCCTTGTGGAGGGAGTCCTCGTGACACTTCGTGTTCGCGCTGCAGCTCGCGGGGATCTTGTTGAACGACGTCTGATCCTTCTTCTTGCGACCCGTGTGGCACTCGGCGCACGGGACGTCTTTGTGGCCCTTCACGAGCGGGAACCGCGACTGCGGACCGTGATAGAGCGCCGCCGCGTTCTTCGTGTTGATCTTCGGGTTGCCGGGTTCGACGTGGCAGTTGCCGCCGCCGAAGCACTGACCGTTGTCGTACTTCCGATCGTGCGCGTTCTTGTGTTGGTGGCAGCCCATGCAGTCGACGGTCTTGCCCTTGACGAGGTTCTGGAGGTTCTCGAAGTCCGCCGGCCCGGTGCCGCGGTGACACGCGCGACAGGCAGCCTCGAGGTGCTTCGCGACCAGCGGGAAGCTCGTGCGTGCGCCGTGGTTGAACGCCGTCGGCTTCCACTTCGTCGTCGGGTGACACGTCTGACACGCGGGTGGATCACCACCGAACGCCTTGAAGCGCTGCCCGTGCTTGTTGTCCTTCGCGTGGCACTGATTGCACGCTCCGACGGGCTTCGCTTCGCCGAGCGCCTTGGTGTGGCAGTCGTAGCACTTGAGGTTCGCGTGCGCGCCGAGGTCGAACCGCGTGCGCTCGCTGTGATCGAAGAAGCGCTTCTCCGCCACCGTCTGGATCTTGAACGACTTGAACGTCGGCGAGTGGCACCACTCGCAGTCGCGCTTGCCGAACAGATGGCCATCGTGGATCGACTGGTGACAGCCGCTGTTGCCGCAGTTGTCGGGCTTCGCGCCGGGAAGGTTGAACACGGCCTTCGGGTGGCACTTGCCGCACGAGACATCGGCGTGGCTGCCGAGCTGCGGCATGCCCGCGTCTTTGCGATCGTTGTGATCGAACTGCATCGTGCGCTTCTGCGGCTTCCACACGGACTCGGTGTGGCAGCGGTCGCAGCGCAACAGCTCTTTCTTCTCGAACTTGTGCGGCTGGTCGTTGCCGTGGCAGCCCGACGAACCGCACAGCGTGTCAGTCCCCATGAACGTCTGCAGGCCCTGCTTGTTCTTCGCCTTGTGGCAATCGTTGCAGTCGATCGCGGCGTGTTTGCCGTTGAGCTTCCACCCGGTGAGGTCGTGGTTGAAGCCGGCCTTGCCGCCGGCCTGCGACTTCCAACCCATGATGTCGAAGCCGCGCTTCTTGTGCTCGCCGTGACAGGTCTGGCAGCGCTTCGACTTCACCGCGGGTGACGCGTGAAAGCCTTTGCCCGCGTTGATGCGCGAGCGCAGATCATTGTGGTCGTGGCAATCGAGGCACTTCGAGTCGTCGATCGCGTTCGTGCCGTTGATGTGGCAGTCGTTGCACTTGCCCGGATCGTCGCTCGCGGCGTGGCTCTGCGAGAGCGGCCCCGGCGAGCTCGAGAAGAAGTCCTGCGCGTACGCACGACCGCTCCACGAGAGCAGCAGCGCTACTCCCACGACCAGGGCGATCGAGAACCACTTACCAGGTCGCATGACTCCACGACGTATAGATGTGAGCGACAGCGAGCACCGTTAACAACACCGTGAACGGTACGTGGACTTTCTTCCACGAGTGCAACAAGAGTTGCGCCTTGGGCGCGACAACTTGTCGCCTCGCGATCACGATCATGCGCGCTGCGCGGCGCGCGAGATCTCGACGCGTACGGCGATCGACGCCGAGCTGGGCGAGCCGTCCTCGACGAGCCCACGTGCGCGGGATGCGACCGACGTCCTGAAACAACAACCACCACAACGCGCGCAACATGCTCGGCGACTGCGCCACGCGCTGCGCCTTCAAGCGCTGCTCGGCGAGCTCGCGATCGATCTCCGCCATCGGCACCGTCAACCGCGGGCGATGCATCTGGAAGAACCGCTCGTGATCGAGCTCCTCGAGCTCGACGCCGCTCGCGAGCTCGGGCACCTGCGTATAGAGGTAGCGACCGAGGAAGCCACTCGCGACGACGATCACCATGCTCCAGAACGCCGAGCTGACCCACGTGTCGAGGCGGATCACCGAGTGCAGCGCGATGAACATCGGGCCGACGGTGCCGGCCATGAGGTGGAAGTCGAACCACATCGTGTTCGAGGCCATCCACCGGAACAGCTTGATGCGGCGGAAGATCGGATAGATCGCCGCGATCACCATCAGGCCCGTGCCGATGAGACCGCAGTACGTGGACAGCTGATCGCCCGGGTTGAAGTCGACCTTCTCGAGGATCTGCTCGACGGGCGCGTCCTTGTACTCGGGGTTCGCCGCGATCTGGCTGAACAGATACGACATCGTCGGCGCGTACGTGCGGAGCAGCGCCTCGCCGAGCGCGATCAGAAACGTGAAGATGCCGAACAGCCACATCGCGAGGGGCGCGTAGCGGCCGCGCTTCACCTTCGCGAGGCCACCGGAGCGCACCGCCACGCCCTCGGTGAACGGCATCACCGGCAGGACCTCTTTGCGATCCTTCTTCTGGAGATCCTGGTCGTAGTTCGACTTCGCGAGCTGCGCCATCTTCGGCGAGCGCTCGCGGAACAAGTCGTACGCGTTGATCTCGATCAGCGAACCGGTCGGACACGCCGACACGCACGCTTGATCGCCGTACGCCATGCAGTGATCGCACTTGTTCGCGATCCGGCGCGCGCGCGCGACCCGCGGCGTGCCTGCGCCGAACTGCAGCGCGCCCTTCTTCTCGAGGCGGGCCTTGAAGTCCTTCTTGAACGTCGGCGCGTCGGGCTCGATCTCGATCATGTCGATCGCGCCGTACGGGCACGCCTGCGCGCACGCGGTGCAGCCGGTGCACGTCGACTCGTTGATCACGACCTCCATGCGGTCCATGTCGAACTTGATCGAGTCGTACGCGCAGGGATCGATGCAGCGCTGATCCGTACACGTGCGGCACGTGTAGATGAAGTCGAGCATGCCGAGGTGGTAGCCACCGAGCGTGAGCCGCTTCGCGCCGTATCGCTCCTCGCAGGCTTCCTCGCAGAGCTTGCAGTCGATGCACAGGCCGAGCTGGCGCACGCGCACCATCTCGCCCGACACGCTGATGCCCTGGCGGACGAAGAAGTCGAGCAGCTCCTGCTTCACGCCGCTGACCCACGCGAGGCGTTCGCGCGAGATCGCGATCGAGCGACGGAGGCGCGCCTCGAACACGGGATAGCGAGCAGCGATCTCCGCGATCAAGCGATGATCGATGGAGATGAGGATCGATGGTGCCGTCGTGTAGAACGCGATCGGTTGTCCGCGCGCCGCGGAGAGCGCGCCCGAGTTGAACAGATCGTTCTCCATGAACAGCGCGACGTTCTTGAGCGCCACGCGCGCGAGCGGCGGCGGCTTGATCAGCGACTCGGCCTCGCGCTCTTCTTTGGTCGCGAGCTCGTGGGCGACCTGCGCGGCGCGGCGCTCGGCGAGGTCGTTCTCCAGGAACACCGCGGCGGAGACCTGGCCTTCGGCGACATACACGACCGGCGCTGCCTGCCCCGCCTGGAGTCCGATCGGGTCGAGGACGAACATGTCGCGCTCGAGCCGGCGGATGACGATCACGCCGGCCTTCATGCCCGCGATCAGGTCATCGTTTCCGACGCCCTCGAACAGCGGAAGCTGGCGGACCAGCGCATACTCCTGCTCCATGCCCGGCGGAAGCATCGCCCCGCCGCTGGGTCCGAAGGCGCTGCGCTGAATGGCCACGTTCGACATCTCGATCAGTTGCGGTTCGTTGCCGGGTGTCCCGGTCGTCCCTATGCTCGGTTCGGTCCTCACAACAGCCGGGGACGTCACTAAAGCAAGCGACGAGCCCGCCCCGCATGCGCTTTACGTGTCTGATTCTACACGGATGCGTGCAAACAGTAAGGCTCTTGGGACCAAAGGCCTGGGGTCAGCGGTCTCACGGCTCACCCTCGCCATCTATGCGTGTTTCTTCGGTGTAACGACCGCCGCAGCCGATCCCACCACCAAGACCCGCCCCGATCCGCCTCCACGCGAGATCGAGCCGGCGGTCCCCGCCACGCATTTTCGTCCGAGTTGGGACCTCGACGGCACGTATCTCTGGCTCGGTCCGCTCGGCGCGGCGAGCTACACCGACGAGACCTGGGACTCCACGCTCGGGGGCCAGCTCGCCATCGTTCGTGTCCGCGAACGACGCGTGCTCGGAGCGATCGGTGGATCCTTCGGGGCGAGTCTGTGGACCGCGCGCGGCGGCGGACGAGTGTGGCTCGACGCGATCGCGGGGACCCGCCTCGGCAAGATGGTCGGCATCTCGCTCGGGCCGCTCCTCGAACTGTCCGATCAGCAGCATCCGCGGGTCGGCGGCTCCGTCGGAGTTTGGTCGTTTTTGGGCGTCACTCCCTTCGCGAGAGTCGGATTCGTCGACGAGTTGGGCGGGTTTGCGGAGATCGGGCTGCACATCGCATTACCAGCGATCCGTCGCTGAACGGCCACCGACCATTGACAGGTCGGCGGCGGCAAGCTACCAAAACGCTCCCATCGGGGCGTAGCGCAGCCTGGTAGCGCACTTGGTTCGGGACCAAGGAGTCGCAGGTTCAAATCCTGTCGCCCCGACCACCGCGGAGGTTCTCACCTCCGCGGTTCGTTTTTTCGGGCTGCCGTCGTATGGTCCGCGCCGATGGTGGCAGGGGCCGTTCGAACAGCGTCGAAACTCTCGGTACTCGTCGTAGATGATGACCAGGACATCCGGGAGTACCTCCAGGATTTCCTGCTCGCGGAAGGCTACGAGGTGACGACGCTGGCGGATCCCACCCTCGCCGTGGAGCGCATCCGCGACGAGGTGTTCCATCTCGTCGTCTTGGACCTGATGATGCCCAAGATCTCGGGCCTCGATGTGCTCGCGCAGATCCGCTCCGTCGACGACGACATCGCCGTGATCATCCTGACCGGCTATCCGACGCTCGAGACGGCGAGCGCCTCGATCCAGCACGAGGTCAGCGCATACATCAACAAGCCGTTCACGCCGGCGGAGTTCCGCGACGTGATCGCGCGCATCGCGAAGAAGAAGGGCCTCGTCCTTCGGCGCGAGGACGAGCTCCACGCGGCGATCGGGCGCCAGATCCGCGATCTGCGCAAGGCGCGCGGGCTCACGCTCAAGCAGATGGCGCGGCGCACGAACCTCAGCGTGTCGCTGCTCTCGCAGATCGAGCGCGCCGAGTCGAGCGCGAGCGTGTCGTCGCTGTTCAAGGTCGCGACCGCGCTCGACGTGCGGTTGACCGATCTGTTCGGCGGCTACTAGCGCGATTCCTGCACGAGCATCGAGGGAATGCTCTCGCGTCCCGCGATTCGCGCAGCGTTTGCGCGCGGTGGAGTCGTGCCCTGCATCGCCTGCGCGATGATCGCATGTACCGAGAACCCACCTGTGGAGCTTCCCCCGCGGCCCGAGCCGCTCGCGCCCTTGCCCGCCGGCGGTGCGGCGATCACGAGCGATCGGTTTCGCGAGTCGGTCGCGTGCGCGCAGTGCCACACCGCGAGCGACACGGCGCTCCGCGACGCGAGTGGACGCGACATCTCGCCGTACGCGTTGTGGCAGACGTCGATGATGTCGCTCGCGACGCGCGACCCGTTCTACCTCGCGGTGTTCCAAGAGGAGCGCACGCGCGATCCGGACAATCCCGCGATCGATCGCACGTGCACGCGCTGTCACGCCGGCGCGGGTCACGAGGAGTCGCGGGGCGCGATCACGTTCGACGGCCTGGTCAGCGGTGTCGACACCGCCGCGCAGCTCGGACGGGATGGCGTCACGTGCACGCTGTGTCACCAGATCGACAGCGAGAACCTCGGCAAGGAGAGCTCGTTCGGGGGCGGCTTCGTGATCGGCTACGAGCGCCAGATGTTCGGCCCTCACGCGAACCCGTTCGTCACGCCGATGCAGATGTTCATCAACTTCACGCCCACGCTCGGCGAGCACGTCGCGAAGTCCGAGCTGTGCGGCACGTGCCACACGGTGATCGTCGGTGATGTCGTCGAGCAGGCGACGTACCTCGAGTGGAGAAGCTCCTCGGTCGCGATCTCCGCGCAGTGCCAGACCTGCCACGTGCCGACCGACGACGCCGACGGTGTCCGGATCACGGGGCCGATCGCGAAGTTCCCCGCGAACCTGTCACCGCGCGCGCCGATCGGCCGCCATCGCTTCGCGGGCGGCAACGCGTACATGCTGCGGTTGATCGCGAGCGCGGAGTCATGGGCGAACACCGGGGTGCCTGCAGGAGCACTCGAAGCCGCGGCCACGGATGCCGAAGCACACCTCGCGACCGCGGCGGAGCTCGAGCTGACCACCGGCGGCACCGCGCACGCGCGCGAGGTGTCGGTGCGCGTGAAGAACCTGACGGGACACAAGCTGCCGACGGGCTATCCCTCGCGACGGTTGTGGCTGCACGTGACGGCGCGCGACGGTGATCGCGTCGTCTACGAATCCGGGCGCGACGAGGCGGGCGCGCTCGACGGCGAGACCGCGCTCGCGCCGCATCGCGACCGCATCACGAGCGCGAACCAGGTCCAGCTGTGGCAAGCGGTGCTCGTCGACGCGAGCGGCGCGCCGACGCATCGCGCACTCGATGCCGCGCGCTACGGCAAGGACGATCGCATTCTTCCCGCCGGCTTCTCGCCGAACAATCTCGATCGCCCGCGGACGCAGCCGGTCGGCGTCGACGGCGACGACGACTTCGTCGCGGGCAGCGACACCGTCACGTACGTGCTCGGCGATCTGCCGGCCGGGACGATCGTCGACGTCGAGCTGCGCTATCAGTCGCTGTCCCCCGCCCTCGTCGACGACATCGACGAGGCACGCACACCCGCGGGCACGCGGTTCACGGATCTCGCGCGCGCGATGCCTCCGCTGCCGATCACGATCGCCCGCGCGCGGCAGACGCTGTAGATCGAGCACGCGCGAGTGGTAGGGTCCGCGCGTGAAGGTAAAGATCGCACCCTCGATCCTGTCCGCTGACTTCGGTCGCCTCGCCGAGGAGATCGAGGCGATCAGCGCCGCGGACTACGTGCACGTCGATGTGATGGACGGACACTTCGTGCCGAACCTGACGATCGGACCGATCGTGATCGAGGCCGTGAAGAAGGCGACCACGCTGCCGCTCGACGTTCACCTGATGATCGAGGATGCCGAGCGGTGGGTCGCTGCGTACGCGAAGGCCGGGGCGGACATCATCGGCGTTCACGTCGAAGCGTGCCCGCACCTGCATCGCACGCTGCAGCAGATCAAAGCGCTCGGGAAGAAGCCGTGCGTGGTGCTGAATCCTCACAGCCCGCTTTCGACGATCGAGTACGTGCTCGGCGATGTCGCGCAGGTGTTGATCATGTCGGTGAACCCGGGGTTCGGCGGGCAGAGCTTCATCCCGAGCCAGCTCGACAAGATCCGCGCGCTGCGGACGATGATCGACGAGCGAAAGCTCGACGTGGACATCGAGGTCGATGGCGGCATCAAGCTCGACAACGTCGGCGAGGTCTGCGCGGCGGGCGCGAACGTGATCGTCAGCGGGTCCGGTGTGTACGGAACGAGCGACTACGCGGCGACGATCATCGAGATGCGCCGTCGCGGCGAAGCCGCTCGCTAGCCCGCGGCCATCACCATCGCGAAGCTCTCGCGATGAAGGCGCACGAGCTCCCCCACGAGCTCGCGCGTCTGCGCCGGGTGGGCGCGCGCTTCGAGCGCGATGCGATTCGCGTGCTCGAACGTGAGCCGGCGACGGATCACGCGCAGGTAGAGGCACACGTCGAGGGACTCGTGCTTGTCGAGGAGCCGCATCGCGTTGCGCGCCCACTCGACGGCGTTGGTCGGCGACCGCGGATGGAGCTGGTGCCAGTTGAGGCCGCCCTCGATCACGTGCGTGCGCGCGCCCGCGCGATCGAGGCGCAGGTGGAGCTCGGTGTCCTCGAGCCCCCAGCCCACGAACGACTCGTCGAACATGCCGACCTGCTCGACGAGCGCGCGCGGTGCGGACAGGTTGCCCGTCGCGCCCGCGCTCCACGGGAACGCGAAGCCATCGAGCGAGGGACCGAACAGCGCGACGAGCGGCGCGACGTGTCGCTCCCACCACGCCTCGGGGAGATCGAACGCGGCGATCGTCGCATCGAACGCGTCGCGGATCGCGGCGGCGTCGACGAGGGTCGCGCTCGATCCCGCGAGCGCGGCGGCGGCGCTCGGGTTGCGAACGATGATCGACGCGAGATCAGCCGGGGCGATCGGGAGATCGGGGGACCACGTCGTCAGGATCGCGCGCTGCCTCCCCAGGACGACGCGCGGCGCGCCGGTGTGCGCGTGTACGTGATCGGCGACGAACGCTGGATGCGTGACGCGATCGTCGTCGCAGAAGATCAACAGATCGCCCTTGGCCGCGCGAATCGCTGCGTTGCGCGTAGCAGCGCGGCCTTGGTGCGCGCGACGAATGTAGGTCAGTGCGAGATCCGCACGCTGTGCGGTGACGACCTCGCGCGTGTCGTCGTCGCTGCCATCGTCGGCGACGACGACGTCGAACGATCCACCTTCAGTTTGTCGAGCCAGTGACGCGAGGGTGAGCGCGAGAAAGCGCGCTTTGTTGCGAGTCGGAATGATCACGCTAGCGCGCAACATCGAGCGGATCGTACCTTCGTTATTCGTAGTGGGGGAACCATGAGGCGCGCACCTGTTCTGAGTTGCTTGTTGTGGACCGTCACGGTGGTTTCCTGCGGAGATGACTCCGCGCGCCACCTGGGCGATGCGGGCATTCCCGCGACCGAGATCGCGATCGATCAGATCGTCGTCGAGGATGGCGAGTGCGGTGCACAGCCGGCCGCGAAGTCCATCAGCTTCACGAACACCGGCACCGGACCACTGGAGTGGAGTGCGACGATCGAAGGCATGGGCTTCTCCGTCGTCGGCGATGCGAGCGGCACCGTCGATCCGGGCGAGTCGCGGACCCTGACCGTGCAGCCGGATGCCGTGCCCTCGAGCGCGAGCGTCGGCCAGATGATCGAAGCGATGCTGCTCGTCCAGACCAACGCGCGTACCGAGCCGTTCGCGGTACCATTGTCGCTGCAGGTGCACGGCGGCTCGTTGCTCGTCGAGACACCAACGGTATCGTTCGGTCAGATCCAGGTCAGCGTTCCGGCCGGCGCGACGCCGCTGACGATTCGCAACCAAGGCGATCGTCCGATCGATGTCGCGCTCGGCTCGACGACGACCGCGGAGTTCTCCGCGACGTGGACCGGCGCTCCGGCGGCGGCGACCGTCGCTCCGGGCGAGACGCTCGCCGGCGCGGCCACGAACTTCACGCCCGCGGATCAAGGTGCGCGCGCGGACGCCGTCGCGATCGTCACCACCGGTCCGGTGTGCGCGGGCGATGTCGCGAACGTCGCGCTCGCCGGCGAAGGCACGTTCGCGCAGGTCGGCGTCACGCCCGGCAACATCGCGTACGGCACCACGCCGTGCGGCAGCGCCGCGACCACGCGCAACGTGACGATCACGAACAACTACAATGTCGCGATCACCTATACGGCGAACGTGATGACCGGGCCGTACACGATCGCCGCCGGCAATCAGAGCGGATCGATCCCGGCGAACAGCAACATCGTGATCCCCGTCGTCGCCACCGCGGTTCCTCGCGCGGCCGGCAGCCTGACCGCGAACGTCCTCGACGGAACCGTCCGCGTGACCACGAACGCACCCGGCCACTCGCCCGCCACGATCACGCTCGATCAAGCGGCGAGCGGTGCGGTGCTCGCGCTCGCACCCGCCTCGGGATCCACTGTCGCGTTCGGCAATGTCGTCGCGGGATCACCCGAGATGCAGAGCTACTCGGTGACGAACAGCGGCAACATCGCCGCCACGGTCACCGCCGGCGCGACCGGCTCGGGCTTCACCGCGGTGGTGCCCGGCACCGGCTCGATCGCGGCGAACGGTGTCGCGCAGACCGGATCGATCACGCAGGACGTCGCCGCGCGCGGGGCGCAGACCGGCACGTTCACGCTGTCGACGAGCACGAACCGCTGCCAAGCGGGCGGCGCGACCGTCGGCACGCTCGACCTGACCGCGACCGGGCAGGCCCCCGTCGCGACGATCGGCACGGTGGCGCCGATGGCGCTCCAGTGCGGCGGAGGCGTCAGCGGCACCGTCACGATCTCCGTGAGCAACACCGGCGACACACCGCTGACCTTGACCACGCCCGTGATCACGAGCGGCTTCACGCTGCTCACGACGCTGCCGATCACGATCGCGGCGGGTGCTTCGGCGAACCTCCAGGTGCGCGCGGCGGCGGCGGTGATCGGCACCGATCGCGGTGGTACGTCGCGCACCGGCACGCTGCGGTTCACCACGAACGAGATCGGAACACCGACGCGGACGCTGAACCTGTCGGCCGCGATCAACGGCGCGAACATCGACTTCGAGTATCCGGTGGGCACCCCGACCACTTCGCTCTCGTTCACCGCGGCCGCGGCCTGCCCCGCCGATCGCGTGATCGGAATTCGCAACTCGGGTAACCAGCGGCTGAACTTCCTCGCGTGGGGCTTCTTCCAGCCGCATTTCCACTTCACGGGGCAATCACCGTCGAGCTTCCTCGATCCCGGCGGCTTCACCTCGACCACCGTGCAGGTGTTCATCACCGATCAGCAGTGCGCGATCACGACGCCCGAGCAGATCCAGTTCGCGACGTCGGGAACGAACGTCTGCTCGCCCGCGCGCGTGACCGACGTCCAAGGTCAGATCGTCGCGCAGCTCCCGGCCACCTTTAGCATCAGCGGTCAATCGACCTGCTTCTGCACGTGACCGTCGATCCGAAACGCTGCGTCGTCCTCGTCCCGTACCTCACGCACATCGAGCCCCCGTGCGAACAGGGCTTGCGCGAGCTCGAGCGGATGGGGTTCGCGGTGCGTCGCGTGGCGTCGTCGGCCGCGATCGATCGCATGCGCTGCGACATGGCGACATCCGCGCTCGGCGATGGCTTCGAGCGCTTGATGTGGATCGACTCCGACGTCAGCTTCGAGCCCGCGGCCGTCGAGCAACTGATCCGACACGATCTCCCGATCGTCGCGGGCCTGTATCCGAAGAAGGGCGCGCGCGCATTCGCCGTGTACTTCGAGGACGATACCAAAGAGCTGCAGATGGGCGAAGGCGGCTACCTCCTCGACGTGAAGTACGTCGGCACCGGCTTTCTGCTCACGCATCGCATGGTCTACGACGATATCCGGCGCACGTTCGGCCTGCCGACGTGCAACACGAAGTGGGGACAACCGACGGTGCCGTTCTTCCTGCCGATGGTCGTTCCCGACGGTGCCGACGGGTTCTGGTACCTCGGCGAAGACTTCGCGTTCTGCGAGCGCGCGCGACAGGCAGGGCACAAGATCACGATCGACAGCACGATCCGCCTCGGCCACATCGGCAAGTACGCCTATCAGTGGGAGGACGCGGGCATGGCGATGCCGCGCGTACCCGCAGCGAAGTTCGACATGGGCCACGATCCGGGTGACGTCGAACCCAAGAAACCGTGACTTCCCGAGCGACGACGCACGCAACACCGTATCGTCGCGCCATGCCTCCGGTGATCACGGCGCTCTACGGCGCCCTCAACGCCATCTTCAACATCTTCCTCGCCAACAACGTCTCCACGGCGCGACGAGCCAAGAAGGTCAGCCTCGGCGAAGGTTCCGACCCCGCCATGCTCGTCGCGATCCGCGCCCACGCGAACAACGCGGAGTTCGTGCCGCTCGCGATCGTCATCATGCTGCTCCTCGAGATGTGCGGCGCCGATCGCGCCGTGCTGCATGTCTATGGCGGCATGCTCCTCGCGGCGCGTGTCGCGCACTGGGTCGGCATGCCGCGCAAAGCGCCCAACCCGTTCCGCTTCAGCGGCATCGCGCTGACCTGGACCCTGATCGTCGCAGGCGCGGTGTATCTGCTCTACCTGCGGTTCCGGATCACGGGCGCGATCTGAGTCGCGCGAGATAGAACGCGTCGGCATCCGGCGGCCACGTGCGCTCCTGCTCGACGAGCTCGAGCCCCGTCCGCTTCACGAGCGCGGCGATCTGCTCGGGGCCTTCGGCGCGCGTGAACGTGCACACCGAGTACACGAGCGTCCCGCCCGCCTTGAGCCGCGGCACCACGGCATCGAGCAGCATGCGCTGCAGCTCGGCGAGGCGCTTGACGTCGCTCTGCTTGAGTCGCCACTTCGCATCGGGGTGGCGACGAAGGACGCCGAGGCCCGTGCACGGCGCATCGAGGACGATGAGGTCATAGTCGCGCCGGAGCGGCGCTGCGGGATCGAGCAGGTCGCACGCGTGGGTGGTGATCGAGGTGACACCGAGACGCTGCGCCGCTTCCTGGCCGAGCGAGAGCTTGGTCGCGTTGATGTCGGCGGCATCGATCCGCGCGCGATCACCGAGCAGCTCCGCGAGGTGCGCGGACTTGCCGCCCACGCCGGCGCACGCATCGAGGACGTGCAGGACGACATCGACCGCGTCCATGGCGGGCGATGCGGACGATGCAGCGTCGAGCGAGGGCGATGCCGCGTCGAGCGAGGGCGATGCCCCGTCGAGCGAGGGCGATGCCGCGTCGAGCGAGGGCGATGCCGCGTCGAGCGAGAGCGATGCCGCGTCGAGCGAGGGCGATGCCGGCGATACAGGCGATGCCGCGTCGAGCGAGGGCGATGCCCACGATGCCGGCGATGCTAGCGACGGAGACGATACCGGCGACGTTGTCGCGCCGAGCGCCGACGCGGCCACGAGGCCGACATGCTGCGCGCCGGTGTCCTGCACGGTCCATCGCCCGGCCATGAAGCCCTTGTCGCGCGACGGATCACCGAGCCCCTCGAGGCGAAGCGCCATCGGCGCGCTCGCGATCGGCGTGGCAGTCACGCCCGTGCTCGCGAGCTCCGCGATGACCTCCTCGCGCGTGGCGCGTCGCGAATTCACGCGCGCGACCAACGGAGCCGAATGCGCGAACGCCGCAGCGAGCTCGCCGATGCGCACGCTGCGCGCGGCCATGAACGCATCGTTGCTCGCGCGGTCGACGGACGTGCCGCCCGGGTTGCGCCCAGGGTCGACGGAGTCGCCGCCCGCGCTACTCGCGCGATCGCTCGCGTCGATACGCGCGCGCTCGTCGACCATCGCGCGGACCTCGTCGCGCGTAGCGGCGGCGAGCTCGTCGAGGATCCAGCGCGGGGTCGAGTGCTCGATCTCGAACCGCGCGAGGTGCGCGTCCATCGAGTCGTTCGCGACCGCGGGAAACGGCGCCTCGCCATTCGCGGTCAGCTTGCGCAGGACGGCGTTCACGAAGCCGCCGAGCTTCGCGCCGACGACGTTCGCGGCATCCACCGCGTCATCGACGGCGGCATAGCCCGGCACGCGATCGAGCATCAGGATCTGATACGCGGCCACGCGCAGGATCGTGACGATCATGGGCGGTGTGCGATCGAGCTCGGCGTGCGCGCTGATCGCGCGATCGATCCGCGCGCGGTGGCGCAACACGCCGTAGACGAGCTCGGATGCCAGGCGACGATCGCGATCATCGAGGCCCACGCGCGCGAGCTCGCCATCGAGGGCCGGCGTGGCCCAGGCACCATCGCCGGCGATTCGGTCGAGCACGCGCCGCGCGACCTCGCGCGAATTGACCGGACGCGACTCGGTGGTCATCGCGCGCTCACGGTGTCGCCATCACCATCGCGCGCGATCATGCCGGCTCCGTCGCGGGCTTCGCGAGCACGTCCCCGACCGCGATGCCCCGCCCCGCGGCGAACTGCTGCGCACCGAGGCGCTTGCGCCCGGGCGCTTGGATCTCGCGCACCACGATCGCGCCATCGCTGGTCGCGATGTGGACGCCGGCGGCATCGATCGCGATGACGGTGCCCGGCGCGCCCGTCGTCGCACTTGTCGTCGCCGTCGCACTGGTCGATGCGGTCGGCATGGTCGATGCGGTCGATGCGGTCGACGCGGTCGATGCGGTCGATGGCCGCGCGCGGAACAGCTTCACGACCTGTCCCCGCAGCGTCGCTTGCGCACCCGGCCACGGATCCACGCCGCGGATCCGCGCGGCGACGAGGTGCGCGGGCTGCGCGAAGTCGATCGCGCCATCGGACTTGTCGAGCATGCGGGCGTGCGTGGCCTTCGCGTGATCCTGCTGCAACGGTGGCAACGCTCCGGCGGCGAGCCCGTCCATCGCTTCGAGCAGCGCGGCCGCACCGATCGGCGCGAGCCGCGCCATCAGCTCGCCCGAGGTCTCGTCGGGACCGATCGGCGTGCGGCGCTCGAGGAGCACCGGGCCCGTGTCCATGCCCTCGTCGAGCTGCATGATCGACACCCCCGTCTCGGCATCACCGTTGATCACGGACCACTGCACCGGCGCGGCGCCGCGATAGCGCGGCAACAGCGAGCCGTGCACGTTGATGCAGCCGCGAGGCAATGCCGTCAGGACGGGCAGCGGGAGGATCTTGCCGTAGGCCACGACGACCGCGAGCTCGGCGCCGGTGGCGACGAGCGCGTCGCGCAGCTCGCCGGTGCGCGCGGACTTCGGCTGCGCGATCGGCAGACCGAGCTCGAGCGCCGCCACCTTGACCGCCGGGGCCGTGAGCTGGCTACCGCGGCCCGCGGGCTTGTCGGGCTGGCTGACCACGAGCGCGACATCGTGACGAGCGGCGAGCGCACGCAGGCACGGGACCGCGAAGTCCGGTGAGCCCATGAACACGACGCGCATCGCGGCTATCTACCACACGACGACGAAAGGCGATGCATCGCGCCGGCGCAGAACGCCACGCTACTCGACGAGGTTCGACAGGTAGGTCAAGCGAAGCCGATCATCCCGCAAGACGCGGAACGCTTCGTCGAGGACGTGCGAGATGTCGTCGAGCTCTTGCGCGAGCTCGCGGCGCAGATCGTTCGGGAACGAGTCCTGCGCGAAGTCGCGGCGCGCGGATTGGTACGCCCGGCGGATCTCGAAGGCGGTCGCGTCGCGACGCACGCCCAGGAGCGCGAAGTAGTCCGCTTCGCTGACGAGCTGCCACCGCGCACGAACACGCTCGCGATCGATCGCGAGATCGGTCTCGCCGACCAGCGCGCTCGCCTCGTCGGGAACTTCGGTGTCCGTGCGGCGCGCGGTGGCGAGGCCGAGCACGCACAAGCCCCACGCGAGCGGCAGCACGTCGGCGACATCGACGCCCGCGGCGCGTGCCACCGTCGCGAGATCCGATTGCGCGTCGAACGCCGCGAGCGCGCCGCGCTCCTCGGGTGCGAGGTCACCGAGGTTGATGATGCCGCCGAGGCGCTCGCGGTCCGGCACCTCGATCACCGTCGACGGCGAGCCGATCAGGCGATCGAGCGAGCTGCGATCGAGCTTGCGCCGGATGCCCTCGAGGATCAGCGCCGCGGGGTGCCGCGACAGGCGGATGCGCTCCGACGACGGCGTCTCGTCGATCGCGATGTAGTACGTCCCGCGATCCCAACTGAACAGCGAGTACACGATGTCCTCGACGTGCCGGCGCACGGCGGGCAGCAGCTCGCGGCGCTTGAGATAGCCGAAGTCGACGAGGATCTCGCCCATGCGCCGGCCGCTTTCGGCGACCACCGCCTGACACCGCTCGTACTGCGACGCGGTGATCTTGCCTTCGCGCACGAGCAGCTCGCCCATGCGATCGCGCGGCTCGTTCGACGACGCGAACACGGGCCGTCCCTGATCGAAGAACACGACCTTCTCGACGTCCTCGCGGCGGAACCCGATGCGACCCGTCGAGGCTTGCGCGAACATCTTCGCGAGCAGCATCGCGGCGTCGGACAAGCCGCGCACGAGCTCGCCTTGATCCGGCAAGCCGCGCTCGCGGATCGCGGTGTCCCACGTGCCGGGCGAGGTCGTGAGCTCGCGCGCATCCATCATGCGCTGCGCGCGCCCTTCGATCTCGGTGACGCCGCGCTCGAGCGACTGCTCCTCGCCGAGTGCGGCGAGATCGATCTCGGTGTGGTGATCGTGCTTCGGCTTGAGATCCACGCTCGGTGGCGACGCGGACACGCTGCCGCCCTGGAACAGGCGCTGCGCCATCATCGACATCTTGGCGCGCAGCTGTCGTGCGAAGTCGCGCCCGTCCTGCGCGAGCGCATCGCTCGACGGTCGCAGCGGCGGCTCCTCCGGCGGAGGTGCCGGGGGCGCTGCGGGCTCACCACCGCGAGGCGGATGCTCGCGAAACGCGGGACGCTCGTCGGTGGGGCCGGCGTCGAGGTCACCGAGATCGTCGTCGATCTCGTCGAGCAGATCGTCGCGGACCGGGCTCGTGCCGGTGCCGAGCCGCCGCGCATCGAGCAGCTCGGCGAGCGGCATCGGCGCGTACTCCGTCGCGGGCGGTGGCGCGTACTCCGTCGGACGCGCGGGCTGCGGTGGCATCGTCTGCACCGTCAACGGCGCGAGCGGTGCGAGCGGCGCGGGCACCTCGCCCGGCTCCGGATCGCGGATGATCATCGTGGGCTCGCGCGTCGGCGCTTCCATCGACGACCACGATGCGCGGCCGCTCTTGTCGAGCTCGGCCGTGTTGCCAGGCCGCCACGCGGACTCCGCGGCCGCCTCGGGCGACTCGGTCTGCCGGCGCGGGCGGATCACGAGCGGCGGCGGCAACGGCGCGGGCTCGCTGCGTGCCTCGGCCTCGGCCTCCTCCTCGTCGACGACCATCGAGTCCGCGATCGCTTCCCAGCGCGCCAGTCGCGCGGCGCGCGCGTTGTTCGCCGCGGTCGCATCGCCCTCCACTGCCCCCGACGGCACGCTGCTGCGAATGAGCAGCACCGCTTCGAGCACGGCATTCACCGCGAACCGCAGCGCACTCTCGACCACGGGGCTCGACACGAACCGATCCGGCGCGAGCTCTCCCGCGTCGAGCACCGTGCGGATCGGACCGTTCGCATCACCGACGAGCACGATGCCGACCTCCGCGCGCGACGGCACCATCCCGCGCAGCGCCTCGATCAGCGCACCGCTATCGCCCGTCTCGAGCGTCGCGGTGACGACCACGACGTGCGGGAGGTTCGCCGCGAACAGGTCGACGGTGTCGTCACCGCCCGTCGACGCGAGGACGCGAATCGGGCCCGCCGCCAACGGCTCCGTCAAGCTCTCGACGAGCTCGTCGAGCCGCGACCCCTCGGCCACGATCAACACGCAAGGAGGCACCATCTCCGACACGAATCGTCGAGGAGCATACCGCAGCGCGCGCCGCCCGGCGCACGGCCCGGCCCCAGACCCTCAACCCGCGCCATATCGCGAGGATGCCGCCCGCGCCCGATCGCGAGGATGCCGCCCGCGCGTTGCGACGCGCTTCGGTGATCCCGATCGCGATGCTGCCGGCCCGCTCAGAGCGCCGAGTTCGGATCCACGTCCAACGTCACCCGGATCTTCGACTCTTTCTCCACGGTCATCGCCTGCCGGGCCACCCGTCGCAACGCCGCGCGATCGGGCCCGCGCAGCCAGATCTGCCACCGCGACCGCCCGCGCAACCTCGACAGCGGCGCCGCCGTCGGCCCGAGGATCTCGAGCGTCTCGGTGGCCCCGATATGGTCGCGCGCCCGCTCGCACAGCTGGCCCACTCGCTGCGCGACATCGGCGACCTGATGCTCGTCGGGACCGTCGACCCGCACCACGATCAGCCGCCCGTGCGGCGGGTAGCTGCGCTCGCGCCGCTCCTCGACCTCGGCCGCGTAAAACTTCTCGTAGTCATGCGCCGCCGCCGAGGTCACCGCCGGCGCCCCGGGCCGGTACGTCTGGATCAGCACGCGGCCCGGCCGGTCGCCGCGCCCTGCCCGTCCCGCCACCTGCGCGAGCAACTGGAACGTCCGCTCGCTCGCGCGAAAGTCCGGCAGGTTCAGCCCGGTATCCGCGCACAGAACGCCGACCAGGGTCACGCCCGGGAAGTCGTGCCCCTTGGTCACCATCTGCGTCCCGACGAGGATATCGACCTCGCGCCGCGCCACCCGCGACAACACCGCCTCTGCACGCGCCCCGCTCGCGACATCGCGATCGAGCCGCGCGACACGCGCGTGCGGAAACGCCTCCGCCACCGCCGACGCCACCTGCTCGGTGCCCAGCCCTTTGCGCTCGATCGCCTGCGCCTGGCATTTCGGGCACGCCTCCGGAACGCGCTCCGCATAGCTGCAGTAGTGGCACGTCATCCGATCGAGCGAGCGGTGATACGTGAGCGACACGCTGCAGTTCGGACACCGAAACGCGTGCCCGCACGCCGCGCACAGCACGAACGTCGAGAACCCGCGGCGATTCAGAAACAGAATGATCTGATCACCCGCCGCGAGCGTCTCCCCGATCGCGGTCCGCAGCGGCGCCGACAAGAACGCCTCGCCATCGGGCTGCCACAACCGGAGATCGATGATCTCCACCGCCGGCATCGGCCGCGACATCGGCCGCTGCGTCAGCACGAGCTTTCCATACGCACCCCGCTCCGCCTGCGCGTTGCTCTCCAAGCTCGGCGTGCCCGACCCGAGCACGCACACGGCCCCCGCCCGCTGCGCGCGGACGAGCGCCACGTCGCGAGCGTGATACTTCACGCCCTCGTCCTGCTTGAACGATCCATCGTGCTCCTCGTCGACGACGATCACGCCCAGCCGCGCGAGCGGCGCGAACACCGCCGATCGCGCGCCCACCGCGATCTTCGCCTCGCCGCGCCGCAAGCGACTCCACTCGCCAAGCCGCGCCTGCTCGGCGAGCCCGCTGTGCAGGATCGCCACCTGATCGCCAAACCGCGCGCGAAACCGCGCCGCCAACTGCGGCGTCAGCGAAATCTCGGGCACCAACACGAGCGCCGTCTTCCCCGCCGCCAGGGTCTCCGCGATCACGCGCAAGTACACCTCGGTCTTGCCCGAGCCCGTGACGCCGAACAGCAAGAACGCCTTGAACGCGCCGGCCTTCTCCGCCGCGCTGATCGTAGCCACCGCGTGCGCCTGCTCGTCGGTGAGTACGGGCGGCGGCCCCGCGTGCATCGCCTCGCCGATCGCGACGGCCTCGAGGTCCGCCTCGCGATCGATGATCTCGATGAGCCCCATCTTCGCGAGCTCGCGCAGCACAGGCGCCGAATGCGCGATGCGCTTCTCGAGCTCGACGAGCGGCACCAGCTCGCGCGGCTCGTCGGGATCGATGACGTCGCTGTCGTCGAGCTCGCCAGTCTCGTCGCTGTCGTCGGCGGACTCGACGCCGGCGTCGCCCTCGTCCGCCGCGTCGGTCTCGCTCGAACGCACGACATCCGCCGTGTCATCGGCGACACGGAGATCGCCCGCGTCAACATCGCCCGTCAGCTCGGCGCGATCGCGCTCGGCGTTGGCGACACCGCGCTCGCCGGCGGGGACGTCGCCGACGGTGGCATCGGCGATCTCACGCTTCGAGGTAGCGACCTCACCCGCCGTCGGATCGACGACGAGCGCTGCGGCGCCAGCTCGCCCGGCCCCATCGGCGACGTCGAACGCGACGGCATCACGCGCGGTCGCACCAGCGACGTCGAGCTCGGCGGCATCACGCGCGGTCGCGTCGGCGACGTCGAGACGATGCGCGACGCTCGGCGCGTTCGTCGCGCGATCCTCGACGACCGCACTGCCTGTCGCATCGCGCCGGTCGATCGGTGCTTCGATCGGACCTGCGCTCGGACCTGCGCTCGGACCTGCGCTCGGACCTGCGATCGGACCTGCGCTCGGCCCTACGATCGGCCCTACGATCGGACTTACGATCGGACCTGCGAGCGGAACCCCGAACACCTCGGCGAGCCCCTCGATCACCAACCGCCGCCGCGGAGCTCGATGCGCTCCTTGATGATGATGCGCGAGATCGCCGACGATGCGCACGACCTTCTCGCGCCGCAGTCGTGTGCCCGCGCTGCGCAGGTCGCGAAGCTCGACGAGCCCTCCCACCGTGAGCTCCTCGAGGATGCGCTTCGCGGCAGCCGTCGCCTCGGCCGCGGGCAGATCCTCGTGCGCGAGCTTGGCCACCATCACGCGATGCTTGGCCGGCAGCGCACCACCGCTACCATCCGCGGCCGCGCGCCCGGCATCGGTCAGCGCGTAGATCGCGCGCGCCGAGATGCTCGTCCCCGCGGGCAGCGCCGCGCGAATCGCTTCGCCCGGCGGCGCCTCGTAGTAGTCCGCGATCCACATCGCGAGCTCCACGAGGTCCGGCGTCAACGCGGGCTCGTTCGCATCGAGCACCTCGCTGATCGGCAGTGGCACGACATCGACCGGCGCGCTCGCCGCCGACCGGACCACCACGCCCGTCTGCTTCTTGCCACCGAACTTCACCAGCACGCGCGTCCCCACGCGCACGCGCGCGGCCAGATGCGGCGGCGTCTTGTACGTGTACAGCCCGGGCGCCGGACCGACGACCGCGACCTCGACGAGGTCACTCGCGCCGAACGTGCTCACCACGCGCGCATCCGATCCGCGACGGTCACATGCGTCGAGCCCGCCACCATCGTATGCGGCGAAGCCATCATCGCGTGCGGCGAAGCCACGTATGGCGAAGCCACCATCGCGTGCGGCGAAGTTGCCATCGCGCGCGTCGAACTCGCCCACGTCTGGCGCGTCGAACCCGCGTCTCCCCGTCGAGCGCCCGCGCACGCCGGGATCGCTGCAATTCGCACGGAAGCATGCACCGGCACGACCGGCGGACCTTACCATCTGCGTCGGACATGGCCTCCGATCGCTCGTTCCCGCCGTCGGCACGCAGGCTCGCCCTCGCGCGCGCGGCGGGGTTGACGCCTGCGAGCCCGATCGTCGTCGGCGCCATCGCGTGTGTGGCGGCGGTCGTCGCGGTCGCCTCGCTCGGAACCGCGATCGCGGATCGCATGGGCGCGTGGATCCGCAGCGCGATCGGCGCCGCCGACGGCTCCGTGCTCGACAGCGCACACGCGGCCGGGCTCGATGCCGCGCACGCGGCCGGGCTCGATGCCGCGCACGCGACCGGGCTCGATGCCGCACAACTGGCCGGAGTCGATGCCGCGCAGTCGGGACTCGATGCCGCGCACGCGGCCGGGCTCGATGCCGCGCACGCGGGGCTCGATGCCGCGCACGCGGGACTCGATGCCGCGCACGCGGCCGCCACCTCTCTCGCGAATGCACGCGAGCTGGTCTCCGCGACCATCGCTCTCGCGCTGCCTGTCCTCGGCGCGATCGCGATCGCCGCCGTGCTCGCGCAACTCGCACAGACGCGCGCCGTGTGGATTCCGCGCCGTCGGATCCCGAACGCACCCGTCGAGGATCCGCAGCGCGGCACGCGCGGCGCGCTGGCGATCGGCAACGCGATCGTCATCGCGCTCGTCGCGGTGGGCTGGCTGTACACCATGGCACCACGCATCGCCGCGCTCACGCTGTCACCGCGTGCGGGCGGCGTGCTCGTCGTGAGCTTCGTGGCGGCGCTCGCGATCGCGTGGGTTGTCCTCGGCGCGATCGACGCGCTCGTCCGCTTCGCGGCCCACACCCATTCGCTGCGCATGACCCCCGAAGAGCAGCGCGCGGATCAGCGACTCGCGGGCGCGGATCCGCGATGGCGCGTCCGGCGCGACAAGCTCGCGCGTGGCGAGCCCGTACGCGATGCAGTCGCGGGCGCGTCGGTGCTCGTGCTCGGTGATGGAGTCGCCGTCGCGATCGCGTGGGATCCGGTGCGTCGTCCCGTGCCGGTCCGCACCGCGAGCGGTCGCGCAGCGCGTGCGACGCAGCTGCTCGGGTTATCGCGGCGCTTCGCGATCGCCGTGCATCGCGACGCCGAGCTCGCGACCGTGCTCGCGACCGGCGAAGGTCCCGTGCCCGAAGCGCACTGGCCGCGCCTCGCCGAGATCATCGCGGCGACGCGGAATCGCCGATGACATAGATCGACGGGCCGAGACGCCGACGTGATCGCCCCGACGCGGAATCGTCGATGACGTGAAGCGATGGGCCGAGACGCCGACGTGATCGCCGCGAAATCGTCGACGAGCCCCACCCGCGCTTAGACGACGGACCTGACGAGCGCGGCGATCGCGACCGCGAATGTCGACACCAGCGTCGCGGTCATCATCACCAGCGCCGCCGGCACCGCCGCCGCGGTGGGCGCGTGCGCCCCGGCCTTCGCCGCGAGCCGCACACCCACGCCGATGGCGAGCTCGACGACCGCCGCCGTCACGAGCCACGGAACAGCCAGCGTCACGGCGGCCGGCACCAGCGCCCCGAGCGCATCGAGCACGCGCGGCTGCACGCTCGCGATCGCGGGCACGCTCGCGAAGCTCTCGACCACCGCGCGCACCACCATCACGTGGCCATCGATCCCGACGAACACCGCCGCCGCGAGCACCCCGAACATCGTCGCGTACGGCCCGTTGCGCGCGCCGGTCAGATCCACGAGGCGCCCTGCGGTCGCGGCTGCCACGAGCGGCACCGCCGCGATCACCCCGATGGTCGCACCGAGCACCACCTCGCGCGCCGCGATCAGCCATAGCGCGCCTTGCACGTCGGTCCCGCCGACGACGATCGCCGTCCACACACCGACGCCCACCGCGAGCCCGATCTGCACCACCCGTGGCACGCCGCCGACGAGGGTCGACAACACGAGGACCGCTGCGGCACCGCGCAGCCCGACGACCCACGTCGCGAGGCTCACGGCTCCACCTGCGCGTACCGCGATGCTCGCTCCACCACTGTCGCGTATGCCGCGAGGCTCACGACTCCACCACCGCGCCTGCTGCAAGGCTGACGGCTGCACCACCTCTGTGTGCCTCGAGGCTCACGTGCCTCCGCTGCCCACCGCCGTGATCAGCGGCCAGAGCCGCATCGCGAACGCCTCGAGCTGTCGTGCGATCGGCCCCGCGAACAACACGATCGCGACACCGATCGCCGCCACGCGCGGGACCATTCCGATCGCGGGATCCTGCAGCTGCGTGAACGCTCCGACGAGCCCCGTCACGATGCCCGCGATCAACGCGGCCACGAGCAACGGCGCGGCCAACAGCAGCGCGAGCAGCACGCCTTCGCGCAGCACTGCGACCAAGCTCGCGGTCACGCGTACCCCCGCAGGAGGCTATCGATCAACAAGCGCCATCCGTCGACGGCGACAAACAACAGCAGCTTGATCGGCAACGCCACCGTCTGCGGCGAGGTGGTGCTCAGCCCGAGCGACGCGAGCCCCAACCCCACGAGCAGATCGATCACGAGGAACGGAATGAAGATCAACACCGCGATCGCGAACGCCTCTCGCAGCTCGGTGGTCACGAACGCGGGCGCGAGCACGGCGAGCTCGTCGGCCGTGCGCTTCTGTCCGAGCTTGTCCCCGAGGGCGACAAACGTCGCCTTGTCGCGCTCCGCGGCGTGCTTGGCGAGGAACGCCTTCAACGGCTCGATGGCGCGTGCGACCGCATCGACGTCGTCGCGACGTTCGACCGGAACGATCGCGCGCAACGATGCGAGAACATCGATCGGCTGCGCGCTCGACGGCGTGCTCGAGGCCGGCGCTTCCGACGACGAGCTCGGGGCCGGCGGGTTCGCCGTGCTCGATGAAGGTGCGCTCGTGGCCGGTGCGTTCGTCGTCCCGTTCGTTGGTGCGTTCGTGGCCGGCGGAGAATCCGGCGCCGGCGCGCCTTTCGGCGCGGGCGCATTCGCGGGCTGCGTCGCTGCGGCGGTCACCATCTGCACCGCGACGGGCGCCATCACGAAGAACGTCAAGATCAGCGACAGGCCCATCACGACGAGCCCCGACGGCGCATCCGTCGCCCCGATCGCGTTGCGCAACAGAGACAGCACGACCGACACCTTCACGAAGCTCGTCAGCATGAGCACGACGATCGGCACGATCGCGATCAGCGCGACCAGACCTGCATTCCCAACTCCGTCGGTCACGATTCCTCGCGGTCCGTGGCGCCCACGTGGGCGGTTCGCGTTTCCGCGGAAACGTCAGCCTTCGCCCCGCCGACCGACGCGCCCACGTGGGCGGTTCGCGTCTCCGATGCGCCCACGTGGGCGGACGTTTCCGCGGAAACGTCACGGGCTTCGCGACGCTTCACCCACGCGGACCGCACGAGCTCGCCAAAGCTCTGCTTCGGCACCGCGCGCGCTCTCACCTCGGTGCCATCGAGCTCCGACAGAACCGATAGGCCCATCTCGCTGGTTCCGACGAGCAACGTCTTCCCGGCGACCTCCACGACATACAGCGACCGCCGCGGCTCGAGCGGCAAGCGCGCCACGATGTCGAGCAGGTGCGCACCCCGCATGCGCCCCGTCGCGAGGAATCGCCCCACCACCTTCACCACCACGTACGCGGCAATGCACACACCCGCGAGCACCACCAACGAGGTGATCAGCAGGTCGCCGTAACTCGCCGCCGCTCCATTCCCGGGCATGCCCCGCGTCTTACCAACGGGGTCTGACTCTACGAGCGGCCCGCTCGTCCACGTTGGTCACTCCCGCTCGATCATCGACTCCGCCACGCTGATCACGGCGTTCAGCGTCTCGTCGCAGGTCGGGACGATCTGCTCGGGCGGCACCACGAACCCACCCTCGCCCGCGCTCGCCGGCCGCAGCTCGACCAAGAACGACAACGCCCCGCGCTCGCCGTAGCTCCAATCGCCGGCGGTCCCGCCCGCACCACGTCGCAGCGTCGAGCCGGGCCGCACGTCGTACGACACACCGTGCGTGTCCGCGATCGCCGCGCGCATTCGCTCGGCGATCATCGCGAACGCCTTCGCATCCCGTGGTTCCTCGCGTTTGTGGCTCCACGGATAGACGATCACCTGCGAGTACGCATGAAGGTCGACATGCGCCGCGACGGGCGCATCGAACAGCGTCCGCACCGCGCGGGTCTCGGGCTCGCTGAACGCGTACTCGCCGCGATAGTTCGGCGATCGCGGATCGGCACTCGATCCCGCGCCGCCCCACCCGACGCTGTAGTTGCGACCGAGATCCACGCCGTCGCCGTGGCGGTTCTTGCGCCAATAGCGATCGGTGGTCCACGAGTACGCATAGCCATCGGGATTGACGAGCGGCGCGATCACGAACGTCACCGATCGCAGCACGCGATCGATCCGCGGATCCTCCGCGCGCGCCAACCGCTCGGCGATGCACGCCGGCACCATCACCGACATCCACTCGCGCGCGTGGTGACCGCCATCGATCACGATCCGCGTCCTGCCACCCCGCGACACCTCGAGCGCACGAATCGCCCGCTTCTCGTACGACTGACCGATCGCGCGCACCTTCACCGTCGACGGATAACGTGCCGCCAATCGATCAATGAACGACTCGAGCTCGGCGCCATCGCGATACTCCGCAAACCACTCCTTGCTCGCGCGACTGGCGAGCCGCGCGCGCTCTGCCTCGGCGCCCGCATCGACATCATCGACGATAACGCGATAACGCACGCCGCGTCGCGCGAGCTCCGCGAGCTCCACCGTGCTTACAACCACGTCGACGTCATCCCCCTGCTCGCCCCACACGTCTTCGAACAGCGTCGCCGCGGTGGGCTCCACACGGATCGCGATTCGATGCGATGGCACCGGTGCCGCACCGAATGCGATGCCGGCAAGCACCACCAACCACCACGTCCTCGACGACTCCGCGAGCATCGAATCGAGTCTGCCCGATCCAGGTCGTCCGGTGTCCGGCCGACCGTCGGACATCGCGTCCAACGACCGGACAGTCGGCGGCGCAAGACACGGTGATTCCTAGCCGCCCACGTTGGCCGCGACGTTGCTCCACACCGCGAGAATGCTCCCAGACGCGATTTCAGAGGGTGGTAGCCTGTTTCCCATGACGACCAAGGACCGTCGGCAGGAACTCTACGAAGAGTATCTAGCGGTCCCAGAGTTCCGAAAAGCCGAGATCGTCGACGGAACACTGTACGAAATGCCGCAGCCGGCGCCGCCACACGCGAACGCATCACTCGTGCTCGGCGGCGAGCTGAACATGGCGTTCCAACGCGGGCGCGGCGGCCCCGGCGGTTGGTGGATCATCCACGAACCCGAGCTTCATCTAGTGTCGCTCGAACCGATGGCGCCGGACATTGCCGGATGGCGCGCCGAACGCATGCCCGCGCTTCCCAACACCGCTCACTTCGAGCTCGCACCGGACTGGGTATGCGAGGTCCTGTCGAGGTCGACGGAGTGGATCGATCGGTTCAAGAAGCTCCCCGTCTACGCGAGGCACGGCGTCTCGAATCTCTGGCTCGTCGATCCAGCCGCGAAGACCCTCGAGGTCTACACGCTCGATCGAGACCAAACGGTGCGCGAGGTCCGTGTCCACGAAGGCGACGTCCGGCTCCGCGTCGCCCCGTTCGACGCGATCGAGATCGACCTCGCCGCGCTGTGGTCTCCGCCCAAGCCAACGCAGTAGACGTACTCGCCGAGGTCAATGCCGCAAATTGCGGCAGCGAGAAAAGAACGCAACCGGAGCTCGTCGCCGTCGACGGACGCGCCCATGCGCATTCATCATCCATTCATGTGGCGACTTCTCGTCGGGGTGTTTCTCGTAACCAGTGGCTGTGGCTCGGTCGCCAATCCGCGCTCGTGTCTCGACGGAACCTGCACCTCGGAGGAGTTCCCGTTCTGCGATGTCGACGGATCCTTCGGCGACGCGCCGAACACGTGCATCGCGGTGACATGCGAGCCGATGGTGTTTGCGGGGTGCCGCACCAACAAGGAGCTGCGGTGCAATACGACGGGCACCGACTACGACCAGATCGTATGCCCGCTCGGTTGTCAGGACGGCGTCGGCTGTCGTGTCTGCGAGCCCAACGAGACCGTCTGCGCGAATGGTGCAGTGCAGACCTGCGACGCTTCGGGCAACGTCGTTCAAAGCGAAGCATGCCCGTTAGGATGTTTCGAAGCGGAGGCTCGCTGTCGCGACATCGATCCATCGAATGGGCTCGCGACGTATCTGGATCTCGTGGGCACGCCACCAGACGTGGAGCTCGTGGATGTCGGGATCAACGTCACGAACGGAACGATCGCCGGCGCCAACGGTCAGGTTGCTGTTCCTAGCTTCCTGATGGCGGCTCCCCAGAACGGCGTCGCGATCCGGGTGTTCGTGGTGGGCCGCGCACTCCTCAAGAACGTCACCGTTCAAGGACCGACGACCCTGACGGCGTTCGGCGCGCATCCAGCGATCGCGTTCGTCGCCTCCGGCGACGTGACCATCGAAGGCTCGATCCGAATCACCGAGTATGATCAGCCGGCGGCGGGATCGTTTAGCTCGCCCACGTGCGCAGGGGAAGCGGGGCTCCGATCGTCAATCGGTGGTGGCACGCAGATCACGGGCAGCGGCGGCGGTGGACACGCAACCGCAGGAGCAGATGGTGGTGGCATCTCTGGCGTGACGGGCGCGCGAGCAAAGGGCGTAGCGAGTGGATCCCCCACCCTCGTGCCACTTCGCGGAGGTTGCCCATCGGGATGGGTCTCTGGCGGCGGCGCAATTCAGATCAGTACTCGAGGTGCGCTACACGTCCTCGGCACGGTCAATGTGCATGGTGGCACCGCCGACTTCGAACAAGACACGGTTGCAGGCGGTGGCGGTGGCGGTGGCATCCTATTGGAAGGCGCTACCATCGAGCTAGGGCCCCAAGCGAAGCTGATCGCGAAGGGAGGCGGCGGTTCGGCCAAGTTCGCGCTCGCGTCGTTCTCTCTCGACGAGGCCCCGTCGTTGGGTGCGGACTGCGGTCAGTCGACGTGTGGCAACGGCGGCAATGGCGCAACAGCCACACTTCCAGCGGGTCCCGGTGTCGGTCTTTCGTTTATGGCCGGCCAAGAACAGTGGACCGGCGGTGGTGGTGGCGGCGTTGGCTACGTTCGCATCAACACGCCCGACACAACGTACACGAAGGCGAGCTCGTCGGTCGAAGCGGCAGTTGTGACCACTGGTAACTTGCGCACACGCTAGTCCGTCCGAAAACGAGAACACGCGCGACTTGCATCGACGCTTTCCGGCGAAATCTCGGGCACGATCGCAGCAGTGAGTCTTGAGTCGCGTTCTTTGCCGGCTGGGCTTCGAAGCTGCATCGAGAGTCACTCGTTAGTCTGCTGACCACGTGGCCGCGAGTGCGAGTGTCGTCGACGCGAGTCGCCGAAAAGAACGAAGCGCGACTCTCGTCGCGCCTCGAGACGAACGGGCGAAGGACTAGTTACAAGTGCCGCCGAGCGTTCCCGGTCCGGTCTGCATGAACTGGTAGCGATCGTCGTATGGCGTGTATGTCCAGATGCCGGTGATCGATGCGTAACATGCGCTCATGTCTGCCACGACGAATCGGTAGAGGTCGTCGTCCGACTTGAACGCGACGTTACCTGGAAACTGCGCGAGGTCACTCACGCCAAATACTGGCGTGGTGCCGCTCGTGCCGGCGGTGACTACCTTGACGTTCGCGAGCGAGACGAGAACGCTCTCGTACGGCTCTCCGGTCACATCGGCGAGAAGCGCCGTGACCGTCTGTCCACTCACCGGTGTGATCGCAACCGGTGCGTCGGCGCTGACCGTGATGGTTGGGGCCGTAAGCTGAGTCAACGTGCCACCAGTGCCGCTTGCGAACTCGACGACCGACCCGAGAATGCTGACTTTCGCGCCAACCACCAGGCTCGCGGGGAGCTCGGCGGTCGTATTGCAAGCCGAGACGCTGGAGCAGCGGAAAACGTAGAGGCCGTTGTTGCTCGATGCTGTCGGTGCCGTCTGAATCCAGAAGTTCTTCTTGTTCGCAGAAACGGCAGACACATAGACGTCGTTGATCTGGACAGAGCCGGTCGCCGTACCTGCTTGGACGTCCGCAATGGACGCCGTCGTAAGCGCGGTGCACCCGGTACCACCGGTGACCAACGCGCTGCTCTCGCGTGGGAGGAGCAGTGCGTCGAAGAAGAAGTCTCCGATCCCCGTCATGCCACTGAAGCATGTGCCGGCGACCGCGTTCGTCCCGAGGTCCGTGAGGCTCGACTGGACCTTGAGCCCACCCGTCGCGTTGAACTGCCTCTGATCTTCGTTGCCATCGCTGAACGGAACGACCGCACTCAACTGGCGTGCGTTCTGAACATTGATGAGCACGCCTTCCCACTTCTCCCACTCCGCCGCGCGCGCCATTGGATCCGTAATCTCCGCGATCGCCTTCGCGTCCACCATCGAAGCAGGCGGAAGCGTTCCTTGGCTGCGCTTCGTGATCACGAGGGAGCCTTGGGTCACGCCCTCGACCTCGGTGATGCTCGCGCCATTATCGAAAACGACCGTGCCGCACGGTGCAGCCTGCGTACACGCCTCGTGCTTCTGCGCACCAGTGATGTCGACAAGGTCTCCGACCTGAAGCATCGCGATGTCCGTGAGCGACGCGCCATAAACCTTCACGCCGGAGAAGGCGCCACCCTCAGGTTCCCCAACCCAAAGGTCACCGGTGCGAGCACCGTAGATATCGATCGCAGTGACGACAACGCCACGCAGCTCGACGGCAGTTCCCGTCGCCATCGCGTCGTTCTGCACTTCTTGAATCGTCACGTCGCCGGCATTCGAGCCCGAGCCGTCCATGCCCGGCTGGTCATCTCCCGTGGTGTCGTCGCCACCGCGACAACCGATGAGTGCGAACGAGAGAGAAGCAGCGAGGAAGGCAATACGGGTCATGTGGTCTCCAGGCGAAGTACGAAAGCGGCTGGCTGGCCGGCGCGCGGTTTATGCCGCGAGTTGCGCGTGGTGTATAGCCAAAAACAAAGCCCGCCTATGCGGCGGGCGTCACAACAGACCGTGAAATTTGCGAGGCGCGATCGCCGCAGTCCGATCACAGAATATCGACGAGGAATCGTCGCTGTGAGCGGCCCGGAGCGAGCTACGCCGTGGGCTGGCCGTTGAGGCCGATGAGCTCGATGAGCGCCATCGGAGCCGCGTCGCCCTTGCGCACGCGCGTCTTGAGGATGCGTGTGTAGCCGCCCTTGCCCTTGGAGTGGTTGGCCGCGAAGTGCGGGCCGATCTCCGAGAACAGGCGCTCCATCGCGTCCTGCGTCTTCACCGTCAGGCGAGCCTGGCGGCGAGCGTGGAGCAGCTTGGCCTTCTCGGCGGCGCTGAGCTTGTCACCCTTGGCGACGAGATCAGCGACGTCGACGGACCAGGTGATCGTCTCCTCCGCCCACATGCGGAGGTCCTTGGCCTTCGCTTCGGTGGTCTCGATGCGACCGTAGGTCAGCAGCGAGGTGACCATGTTGTTCCACATGGCGGTGCGGTGGGAGGACTTGCGGCCGAGTTGGCGGCCTGAAAGGCGATGGCGCATGACGATCTCTCTTCGGTCTCTAGGTGGTCAGTCGGTTCGAACCAGAACCGAAATAGTGAATCAGGGCTTCTTGAGCGGGTTCGGGCCGGGCCAGTTGTCGAGCTTCATGCCCAACTGCAGGCCCATCTCGGCGAGGAGCTCTTTGATCTCCTTCAGCGACTTGCGGCCGAAGTTCTTGGTCTTGAGCATCTCGGACTCGGTCTTCTGGACGAGCTCGCCGATGTACTTGATGTTTGCGTTCTGGAGGCAGTTCGCCGAGCGGACAGAGAGCTCCAGCTCGTCGACGGTGCGCCAGAGGTTCTCGTTGAGCTTCTCGGCCGCTTCGTCGCGCGGGGCCTCGACCGGCTCCGCCATCTCCTCGAAGTTGATGAACAGGTTGAGCTGCTCCTTGAGGATCTTCGCGGCGTAGGCGACGGCGTCGTCCGGGCGGACCGAGCCGTTGGTCCACGCTTCGAGCGTGAGCTTGTCGTAGTCCGTCTGCTGACCGACGCGCGCGTTGGTGACGGTGAAGTTCACCTTGCGGATCGGCGAGAACAGCGCGTCGATCGCGATGGTGCCGACGGGCAGCTCGGAGGAGTGGCGATCGGCGGGCGCGTAGCCGCGGCCCGTGGCGATCGTGAGCTCCATCGCGACCTTGCCGTCCTTGGACAGCGTGCAGATGCGGTGCGTGGGGTTCAGGCAGGTGACACCGTCGACGAGCTGGAGGTCACCCGCGGTGACGACACCCTCGCCCTGCTTGTCGAGGCGGATGGTGTACGTCTTGTCGTGCTCGACCTTGAAGAGGGTCTCTTTGAGGTTGAGGATGATGTC
>JBGARE010000014.1:34276-199626 GCA_044230415.1 Kofleriaceae bacterium | reverse complement strand
ACCTTCGTCGTCCCAGTCGATATCGATCGAAGCCTTCACGCTATCGCCTGACAGCGCCGTCAGTCGGGCCTGCTTGATCACGTCTTCCTCGTCGATGCCCACCGCAACGCTGATGGCGTGAACAACCTTTGACATCGCGCGACCGATCAGATTCCACGTGTCCTCGACCCGGCCTTGTCCGTGAAACGGCGACGAGTCGAGAGCAACGCGCAGCTTCTTCCACCCAAACTTCTTGCTCCGTTTCGCGATTTCGATCGTTCGCTCGACGAGCTTTTTGTCGAGATCGTTGGCGATCATGCGAAGACGGAACCGCACCAGCGTCCCCTGCCCAAACGGGGCCTTGTCGTCGCCCAGCGTGCTGAGAACAAGCTGCCACCGGCGGTCGTTCTCCGCGGCGTCAACTGCGTCCGCGTCGCTCAAGCCGTCGTATCGCTGAAGAAGGAGGACCATCGCCAGCAGCGCCGGCGGACACGGCTCTTGACCGCGCGGCTCGTACGTCGCCATCAACTCCTCTTCGAAACCATCGGCGAAGAGCTCGTCGCGGATCTCCCAAAGAAATCCGTAGAACTTGCTGGCAGGACGAAGCCCAGCGGCGACCTTCTCAGCGGCGGCGGTGACATTGCGGACCCACTTCATCCGACGAGTGGATCACCAACGCGAATCGACGTCGATCCCACCTTCAGCTTTAGTGGATCAGCTCTCTAGAAGCGGCCGCTGAGCGCGACGCCAGCGGAGGACGCCGTGGCGGTCGGCGCGACGGTGACGCGCGTTTCTTCGCTCCGTGCGACGCGGCCACGCCAGTAGAACAACAGGCCCGTCGCGACGAACGCACCACCGAGGACGCCGGTGATCGTGGACAGCCTCTCGAGGCGTTGGCCTTGGATCTCCTTCATCTCGATGTCCGCGGGCCACGGCTCGCTGCTCCACTGGTAGCTCTGGATCTCGTTCGAGACCTCGTTCGCTCGGTAGGCGAGGCCGAGCGAGACGCCGAGCGTCACGCCGCCGATCGCGAGGAGCCCGGCGGCGTCCTTGAACAACGACTGGGATCGCGTCTCGGTGTTGGCCTCGGGCTCCGCCATCGCCGAGGACGTCATCATCAGGCACGCCACGCAAGCCCCCGATACACGCTTCATGAATCCACCTTCGTCGCTGCGCGCGAGAGGCGCAAGTGATCCTTCGCGCCGCGTGCTGACACCGAAATCGCCAGATGTGAGTAGATCGTCGCGATGAAAACCGCGGATCGCAGCGAGGTCTGGCGTGTCGCGACCTTGAACATCTGGAACCGTCAGGGACCGTGGCCCGACCGGTTGCCGCTGATCCGCGAAGGATTGCGCGCGCTCGACCTCGACGTCGTCGGATTGCAGGAGGTGCTCGGGTTCACCGGCATGCCGAGCCAGGCCCACGAGATCGCCGACGGGCTCGGGTGGAACGTGCACCACGTACCCGCGTGGAACGTCGGTGGTGGGCTGACCTTCGGCAACGCCATCCTCTCGCCGCATCCCCTCACGGATGGCGCGAGTCTGCCGCTGCCGTCACCACCGGGACTCGACACGCGCACCGTCGCGTTCGCGCGCGTGGGCTGTGCCCACGGGCCGATGCCCGTGTTCGTCACGCACCTGACGTGGCAAGCCCACATGGGTCACGCGCGCTGCGAGCAAGTGCGTGCGCTGACGGATCACGTCGCCGCGCTCGCGCCGATCGACGAAGCGCCGCCCGTGATCCTCGGTGATCTCAACGCGGATCCCGACTCCGACGAGATGCGGTTCCTTCGCGGCCTGACGGCGCTCGGCGGCAAGAGCGTCTACTTCGCCGACGCGTGGACCACGACGGGCAACGATCCCGCGGGCGGGTTCACCTACGACCGGCGCAACGCGTACGCGCTGCGATCGCGCGAGCCTTCGCGCCGCATCGACTACGTCTACGTGCGCGGCCCGGGCAAGCACCTGTGCGGCGAGCCGCTATCGGCGTCGCTCGCGCTCGATCAGCCGACCGGCGACGTGTGGCCCTCGGATCACTTCGCCGTGGTCGCCGAGATCTTCGCAGCCAAGCGACATCACGATCCTTTCTAGTCGTGTAGTCGACGTGTCGTCGGCCTGCGTGGCGCGATCGCCCCGGAGTGGTACCGGCGGCCGATCGTGTGGGGCATCGCGACCGGAACGTTCGCGGCCGGGGGCACGATCGCGTACGTGCTCGCATCGACCGCGAAGAACGACCTCGACGGAATCATCGCGAACAGCAACGGCCACACGTTCGACGAAGCCGAGGCTGCGCGGCAGCGCTGGCAGCGGCGCATCTACGTCACCGATGGTCTGTTCGTCGTCGCCGGCGCGCTCGCGGTCGTCACGCTCGTGGCGCTCGTGACCGAGCCCAGCGTCGTGATCACGCCAACCCCGGGTGGCGCGCAAGTCGGCTACGCGACTCGGTTTTAGCGACGACACCGAGGGTGTAGTCGGCTTGTCGTCGGCGCGGCACGGCCGAGTAGGCAGAGTGGGCTCATGCACTCGTCGCCACATCACGTACCGGACCCGACGCGCATCATCACGCTTCCGGTACACATGAGGCCGACGACGATCGCACCGTCGCCGGCCTTGTTCATGCGGCCCGTTCGGCCGTCCGTCTCCGTGCCAGGCCCGGCGGCGTCGACGACGAACAGCACGAGCTCCGCAACGCCAACCTCCCCGACGGAGCCCGCCGATGCGTTCGCACTCCTCAGGCGCGTCTCCCTCCAGCGCGACCTGACGGATGCGGTCGCAGTGCTTCAAACAGGGCTCGGCGAGCTCCTCGGTGGTCGCGCGGTGTTAGTGCTGTTCGATGCGCGAAATCAGCCGTGGTCCCCCATCGCGGACGATCTTCACGCTGCCGTCGGCGTCGCCGGTGTCGAGGCGATTCGCGCCGCGGCGGTCGAGCGCCGCATCGTCATGAGTCCCGATGGCCGAGGGTTCGCCGCGCCCACGTCGCTCGCGCGCACCGCCGCGATCGTCGCGTGGCGCGGCCCCTCGGCGCCGCAGCTCGAGGCGCACCTCGGTCCGACGATCGGCGTGATCGCGAGCCGCCTCGGGGTCCTCGATCACTTCATCGCCGCTCACGAAGCGAACCTGCGTGTCGCCGCCGCCGTAAAGGCGCGCACGAGCGGGATCGCGATCGCACGGCCGCGTCGCTCGCGGAAGTGGCCGCTGCTCGCGCTCGGCGCGCTGCTGTCGATCAGCTTCGGCCTCATGATCTCCGCGGCGCTGATCCAGGTGCCGAGCTACTCGCGCGGCCGCGTCGTCGTGCAGATGCCGATCACGAATGTCGCCGCCACCAACGGCGGCCGCGTCGTCCAGCGCCTCGTCGTCGCGAACCAGCGTGTCCACGCAGGTGACGCGCTGCTGCGGCTCGACGCGACGGCGGAGTTGCGCGCGCTCGCGGATGCGGATGCCGCGTATCGCTCCGCGATCGGCGCGTATCTCGCGGATCCCGAGGACCCTGCAACGCGCGCGAAGCTCGCGAACGCAGCGAGCAAGCGCGACAGCGCGAAGGGTCGCCTCGCGGAGCGATCGATCTACGCGTCGATCGATGGCGTCGTGCGCACGATCCGCGGCGACGATTCGATCGGCGATGGCGAACAAGTAGCGACGATCGTCCCCGACGGGGGCGAGCCCACGGCGATGGCGTTCATGCCGAGCTCCGACGGCGATCGCATCGAGTCGGGCATGACGCTCGAGATGTCGATCACCGGCTACGACCGGATCCGCGTCGCGGTGACCGAGGTCGAGCCGAGCGAGTCGTTCGTACGCGTGAAGGCGCGGCTCGCGGCGACCACGTTCGAATCCTCCGGCGTGACCTACACGCTCCACGATGGCCAAGCGGGCCTCGGCGAGATCGAGGTCGGAACGAAGAGCTTCTTGTCCGTCATCCTCGGAGGCGCGGAGTGAAGTCGCTGCTCCTGCTCGTCGTGATCACCGCGTGCTCGCAGGACCGCGTGGCGCCGCCGATGGTGCCCGCGCCGATCGAGATCGCAGCGAACCCGCGTCCCGCTCCGTCGCCGCCGACGTTTCACGGCGTGGTCACGTCGCGCTCGTCGCAGATGGTGACCGCATCCGGCGACGGCGTGATCGAAGAGCTGCGCGTCGCGCCGGGTGACATCGTCGAGGCGGGGCAGGTGATCGCGATCGTCGACGATCCCGCACAGCGCGCGATCCTCGCGAAGCTGCCGAAGCGATCGAAGGCGCGCATGGTGATCGAGAAGCGCTTGGCAGCGATGACGATCGTCGCGCCCACCGGCGGCATCGTGTCCGCGATCCGGACATCGCCAGGTGCGAGGACCAAACGAGGCATGCCGATCGTGCGCCTGTCGAGCACGAAGAAGCTCCAGCTGCGGTTCGCGTTGCCAGCCGATCAGCGCGTGGCGATCGCGACGGGCACGAAGGTCACCGCGACGATCGCGGGACGCACGAAGCCGATCGAAGCCGTGGTCCGCACCGTCGAGACCACCGATGAACCGATGCAGCTCGCGATCGTCGACGCGGATCTCTCGCTCGGCGGCCGCGACATCGTCGGCCTGCACGGCGCGCTCGCCGACGTCACGCTCGCGCGCGACTAGAGGCGCTCGAGGAACGCGATCAGGTCGAGCTTCTCGTCGACGGTGAGCGCCTCTCCGAACGGACTGTCCGGCGCGTCCTGGTACTGCGGCGGCAGATCCAGCGGCAGGAACGAGAGGATGAACCGGCTGTACGAATCGACGACATCGCGCAGCGTGGCGTGACTGTTGTCGTGCATGTACGGCGCGGTCCGGCCGACGCCGCGGAGCTGCGGGACATCGAACGCTTCGAAGTCGACCGGATCTCCCGTCACGATCGCGCGGCCCGGATCCGAGCTGAACCACTCGGGCGCGAGGCTCGGTCCGACGATGGGGCGACCCGTTGCATCGATCGGCGTGCTCAGGTTCGGCGGATCGACGCGATTGCCGTCGGCGTCGCGCGGGATCGGCGGGAGATCGACGACGCGGGTGGTGCGGGATGCGTCCGCGTAGAACCGGAAGCGATAGCGCGGCAGCTCGACATCGGCGTTCGCCATCGGCAGCGCACCGATCTGACCGTACCCGCTGAGCAACGAGAAGCCGATGTTGAGGAACTCGTCGCTGGGACGCGCCACGAGGCGCGGCTTCGCTTGTCCGTCGACGAGGTCGTAGATCACCGTGCCGTCGGGATTCAGCGCGAAGAAGATCGAGTTGTGGACGGCGCGGTTCACGATCGCGTTCGTGGTGCCGCCGCCGTGACAAGCGGCGCAGGCCTTGTCGAACACCTTGCGGCCGCGGCGCTCGGCGCGCGTCAGCGAGATGAAGTCCTCGGGCATCGGGATCTTCGCCGACGGAACCCCGAGCTGCGCGAACGCCGCGACGAACTGCGCGCGCGCCGACGAGAACGTGCCCTTCTCGAACCGCACGATCTGATCGAGCTGGGCGTTGGGAATCGTGCCGCCCTGGCTGTGGGCGGTGACCGCTGCTTGCGCTTGGTCGCGCAGGTTGGAGATGCGGCCATCGAGCTGATACGGCCCGGTGAAGGCAACGTTCTCGATCGTCGGCACGCCGCGCCACACGTCGATGCTGCGATCCGCGCGCGTGACGACCGTGCCCTCGTCGTCGATGACATCCATGTTCGGCGGCAACGGCAGCGTCACGCGAACCAGCCCCTTCGCGAGATGCGCGAACGTGAGCGTCGCCGCGCTCGGATCATCCGCGTCGATGCGATGGAATAGCGGATCCGTGGGCGGCAGGCTCGCGACGTGCTCCGGACTCAGGATCGCGTGGTCCTCGAGGATGTGACACGTCGCGCACGAGCGCCCGTTGGTGTGCGGGAACGCGGTCTCGAACTTCGCGCGCCCGACATCGCCGAGCAGCGAAGTATCGTTGTCCAGGGCCGGTAGTTCTTCGACGCAGCCGACGAGTGCGGCAAAACAGACGATTCCGAGCTTCATGGAGTGCAGTACCCGCACGGCTCGCGTTCGTTCAACGTGGAATTAGATGGGCGCCCATGGAATCTACTCTCCGTCGGATCTAGGCTCGCGTTCGGAGGGACACATGAAGCTCGAGGACATCCAGCCTGCCGATTGCTATGCACGCGCTCAGCGCGTTCTCGCCGAGGTCGCGCTCGTTCGCGACGAGATGGGACGCACCGGAGACGCGCGCCCGGCACCCGAGATCACCGGTGCGCGGCCCCGCGAGTGCTACATCGAAGCGCTCGTCGCGTGGCGCAAGGCACAGCGACTCGCGAGCGAGCTCGGTGTCCTGTCGGCACGCACGCTGCCGCCCGCCACCGGGCTGCGCGAGGTGCGCCCGGGCCACGTGCTGCAGGTGCTCGACGGCGTGCTCGCCACCGTCGGCGACATCCGCGCGCGCCTTGGTATCTCCGAAGTTGCACCCGATCCGGCGATCGAAGCGAGCCGTCAGCCGAGCGACGTCCTCATGACCGTGATCCGCATCAATCGCGAGCTCTCGCGTTCGCTCGAGCGCCCGTTCACGCCGAGCGATGTCTACGCGACCGTTGCCCTCGCATCTTCGTACGCCGCGCGACTCGGCGCGCACGTCGAGACCGCGCCGTTCACGCGCAAGAAGCAGCCCGCGGATTGCTACGCGCGCCTTGAGTCGTGCCTCGCGAAGGCCACCGCGCTCGTGACGGCGCGTGGCGAGTCCGCGCTCGCCGTGCGCGGCACGCCGAAGGACATCGTCCCGGGCGACGTCTACGATCTCGCGAACCTCGTGCTCGGCGAGATCGCGCTGCTCCACGCCCTCACCCCGAATGCGGTCGCGGTGCACGCATTCGAGCCGGCACCGGCGGGTCACTATTTGCCGGCGCACGTCGAACAGCTCGCTCGCACGCTCGAAGCACAGCTCGGCGCGATCAAGTAGTCTCGTGGCATGGCGCGCACCGACGACGAAGCGACGGCTGCGCTCGTCGCGCTGCGCCGCATCGTTCGCTTCCTTCGCCTCGCGGATCGCAAAGCAGAGGTCGCGTGCGGTCTCTCGGCGGCGCAGCTGTTCGTGCTCGAGACGCTATCGACCTCGCCGCACATCTCGCAAGCCGAGCTCGCCGCGCGCACGCTCACGGATCAGAGCTCGGTGTCCACGGTCGCCGCGAAGCTCGTCGAGCGCGGCCTCGTCTCGCGCACCGTGTCGCGCACGGATCGGCGGCGCATCGAGCTCGCGCTCACGCCGCTCGGCGACCGCACGCTCGCCAAAGCGCCGCGCATGCCGCAAGCGTCGATCATCGCGTCGGTGCGTGCGATGCCCGCGGTTCGCCGCGCCGAGCTCGTGCGATCGCTCGAAGGCCTCGCCACCGCGATCGGTGCCGACGAGGTCGCGCCGCGCATGCTGTTCGAGGACGAGCCGCGCCGGCCGAAACGCTAGCGGCTCTTCTTCGGCTTCTTCGGCTTCTTCGCCGGCCCCTTCGTCGGCGCCTTCGTCGGCGCCTTCGTCGGTTTCGGGCTCCGGCTCGGACCGCGCACCGCGTTCACCCGCAGCAACACGCACTGGTGCTTCGCGGGCTCGCTCTTGAACTTCTTGTCGTGCGCCGCCCACTTCGCGCCCGTGCCGGTCAAGATTCCGGGCACGCGTCCCGTCGGTCCGTGGCAGTCGACGATGTCGAGCTCGTCCCACGCGCGCCATCCAGGCGACCAGTTCACGCGGTCGATTCCCATCACCATGCCGACGTGACCGATGTGCTCCTTCGTCGCGCCTTTCGGCGTGAACGTCGGCCACACCACGAGGTCACCGAGCTCCGGCTTCTCGTCGTCCGCGACGAGACGGAACAGCTCCTTCTTGTGCTGCGCGTCCTCGATCGCCGAGTTGCAGTTGATGTCGTCGGCGACGGTGGCCCACGAACCCTTGTTGAAGCCGGGGCGATTCCGCTTGAGCTTGTACGCCCAGCAAATCGCGAAGCCCGCGCAATCCGATCCGGTCTTCTTGTCCTTCGGAGTCCACGGAAGATCGACGCCGTTCTTCGGCTTGTAGTCGCCCGTTCCGTACACGTACATGCCGCCCTGCTCGACGATCGAGAGAGCACGCTGCAACGCTTCCGCCGCACCGCACGGCGTTCGGCCATCCGTGGGCGGCGACGACGGTGCCGGCGTCGTGTCGAGTAGCTTCTCGATCTCGGTGCGCGTATCCACGCCGGCTTTGCCGTCGAGCGCGCTGCCCGTGAACCCCTTCGCCTTCTGGAACTCGCGTACGAGCACCGTGATGTGCGCCGCCGTCAGCCGACCTGCTGCGAGCTCGGCCTTGTTGAAGTCCATCGCGTTCACGTCTCTGTCCCCCCTGATGTTCCGGTCACGTTACGAGAGCCGCTCGTCGCACGTCACGTCAGGCCTGGCGCAATTTGCGGCACCCGCTCTCCAGGGCGCGCCGCGACGGGCAAGAACTTCGTCGCGCACGTCGGACAGGTGAGAGCGCCGGGCGTGTCGGCGGCAACGGCCGCTTGCACCGTCAAGTGATGCACGAGATCGAGGAAGAACAGATCGAGGCACGGCAGCGCTTCGATCTGCTCGACGGTGACGGCGGGCTCGATCGCGTGCGAGAGGCGGAACAGCGCGCGGTAGCCGGGACCATTTCGCGTGGGCTTGTACGGCGGATCGGGGTCGTCCTCGTCGAGCTCATCGTCGTCGTCGAACAAATCCACCTCCCAGCCGTCCTCGCCTTCTTGGTGGACGACGGGCCCCAAGATGCCACCTTCGATCGGCGCTGGAAGTCCGAGGAACTTGCTAGGTAGCTCGAAGCGGATACGCGCTGCACGTGGCAGGGCGACGGGACGAGGCCCATCGGCGAGGAGCGTCTCCGACGCCAGGGTGGTCGGCGCGAGGTAGGGCCCTCGGAACGACGATGGGATCCCGTCGTTGACGATCAGTGCGTACGCGGTGAACGTGATCTCGGGTTCCCATATCCGACATCCCGGGCACATCGCGTAGACCTTGCCGCGCTCGCGAAACATGTCGATGAGGTCGCGCACCCGGGCGAGGAAGGGGACCACAAACGTGCGATCCGCTGCGAGCGCGTCTGATTCGGGATTGGTAGGGCGTTCGCCGTCGATGCGATGGAGAAACTCGAACACGAGACGCGGGACCCTCGACCAGCTGCGTCGCTCGTCGTAGGCCAACCCATCGTCGAACAGCTTGCGAGACATCCGCAGCACCGCCGGGATGCGGAGCTCGACGCGTCGCGGTCCCGGAGCCGATGGAAGCTCGAGGACGAGAGCGGCAGCAAGATCAGGCGTCATCGTGGCACTCGCTCGCCGGGCCGGGTGGCCACGGGCAAGAACTTCGTCGCGCACGTCGGACACGTGAGCGCGCCGGGCGTGTCGGCGGCAACGGCCGCTTGCACCGTCAAGTGATGCACGAGGTCGAGGAAGAACAGATCGAGGCACGGCAGCGCTTCGAGCTGCTCGACGGTGACGGCGGGCTCGATCGCGTGCGCGAGGCGGAACAGCGCGCGAAAGCCGGGGCCATTGCGCGTGGGCTTGTACGGCGGATCGGGGTCGTCCTCGTCGACGTCGTCGTCCGATTCGTCATCGTCCTCGTTTCCGTCTTCGCCGTCTTGATATGCGACAAGGCCGAGGACGCCACCGTCGATCGGTGCCGGAAGATCGAGGAACTTGCTTGGCAGCTCGAACCGGATACGTGCGGCCCGTGGGAGGGCGACGAGACGCGGCCCGTCCGCGAGGAGCGTCTCCGACGCGAGGGTCGTCGGCGCGAGGTACGGCCCCCGAAACGACGACGGGATCCCGTCCTTGACGATCAGCGCATACGAGGTGAACGTGATCTCGGGCTCCCAGGTCCGACAGCCAGGGCACAGGGCGTAGACCTTCCCGCGCTCCCGGAACGTATCGATGAGGTCGCGCACGTGCGCGAGGAGCTCCGCGATGACGGCGCGGTCCGCGACGAGCGCGTCGACGGCATCGACCGAGAGGGGTTCGTCGTCGATCTGATCGACGAACGTCCACACGACAAGGTCGACAGCACGCCAGCTACGCTTCTCGTCGTAAGGAAGGCCGTCGTCGCGGAGGAGCCCGGAGACGTGAAGGACGGGCGGGATCTTCAAGCGGAAGCGACGTCCTCCCGTGGGCGTCGGGACCGTGACGTCGAGGGAGCGGGCGAGGGCGGCGTTCATCGCATCACCCGCTCGCCCGGACGCGCCGCGACGGGCAAGAACTTCGTCGCGCAGGTCGGACATGTGAGCGCGCCGGGAGAGTCAGCGGCGACGGCCGCTTGCACCGTCAGGTGATGCACGAGATCGAGGAAGAACAGATCGAGGCACGGCAGCGCTTCGAGCTGCTCGACGGTGACGGCGGGATCGATCGCATGCGAGAGCCGGAACAACGCGCGGTAGCCGGGACCATTCCGCGTGGGCTTGTACGGCGCATCGGGAGCGTCGTCGTCGTCGTCGTCGTCGTCCGCGACGCCGTTCTCGTCGCGTTGATGCCTCAGGGGGCCGAGGGTCCCCCCCTCGAACGGCGCCGGAAGATCTAGGAACTTGCTTGGCAGCTCGACGCGGATGCGCGCTGCTCGCGGCAGCGCGACGAGGCGGCGACCGTCGGCGAGGAGCGTCTTCGATGCGAGTGTGGTCGGTGCGAGGTACGGCCCCTGGAACGACGACAGGAGCCCGTCCTTGACGATCAGCGCATACGCGGTGAACGTGATCTCGGGCTCCCAGGTCCGACACCCCGGGCACAGGGCGTAGACCTTGCCGCGCTCGCGATAGGTGTCGACGAGGTCGCGGATGTGCGCGAGGAGCTCCGCGATGACGGCGCGGTCCGCGACGAGCGCGTCGACGGCATCGAACGAGAGCGGCTCGTCATCGATGCGGTCGACGAACGTCCACACGACCAGGTCGACGGCACTCCAGCTACGCTTCTCGTCGTAAGGAAGGCCATCGTCGTGAAGCATTCCGGACACGTGAAGAACCGATGGGATCTTCAATCGGAAGCGACGTCCTCCCGTGGGCGTCGGGATCGTGACGTCGAGGCGGCGAGCGAGGTCGGCGTTCATAGGGTGGGCTTCAGATCGCTCTCGTGTGCGTCGGAGAGTCGCACGCGTGGCACGTCGATCGGCGCGTTGCCCAGCTTCTCGAGCGCGTCTGCGGTGAGAGCGATCACGGTGTACGTGCTGCCGTTGGAGCTGACCTTGACGACGCCGACGAGCGCGCGCTTGTCGGTCTCGTCGCGATCGAGACGCATGATGCCGGGTGCCATGCGATCGACGTCCATCATCCCGTACATCGGATGATCGGCGCGCAACGGACCTACGGGGATGCGCAGACCTGGGATCTGCTCGAGGCGGCTGGCGATGTCGCGCTGAAGTGCGCCTTGGCCAACGTAGTACAAGGGGTTCTGCAGCGCCGCGATCTCGTCCTTGGTAAGGGGCTTTGCGGCTTGGCCGAGCAACGGAGCGTAGTAGGCGACTGCATGCTGATGCTGTCTTGCGTCGAGCTCGTCGACTTCCTGGGCGAACAGGATGCCGCGCTTCTCTTTGCGTTGGTTCTTGAGCGTCAAGAAGCGCTCGCTCATCTGCGAAACTTGCGCGCGGAAGTGTGCGTTGTCGGCGTCTTGCTCGGGCGGAATCTGGAGGCTACGGAGCAGCGAGATCGCGGCGGTCTCGTTCAGCTCCAGTCGCACGAGGCGCTTGCGGAACTTCGCGTCCTTCTTGATCGCTTCGCGATACGCGACGCGCGCTGAGGGCTCGCGATACAGCGTCTCGGCGTCGCCGACGGAGGCCGGCGGCTTCTCGATCTCTGTGATCATCGATTCGTACAGGTCGAGCGCGTCATCCGCGAATGCAAAGCGCTTGTCGAGGAACGTGCTGTAGCGCTGCTTGCCAGGCTCCTCGTTCCACAGCGCTTCGATGTTCGGTGTCGGTTCGTGCTCTCCGCGGAGCGTGCGGAAATGCCATTGCAGGACGAACATCTCGATGACCTGCACCCACTTCTCCGCCGCAGCGAGCTTCGTGTCGTACGCGCTTCGCGCGGCAGAGCCCGGCGTGAGCAGCGGATCCGTGCGAGCGGGGTCGGAGCCGGCGGGTGCCTGCGCCGCAGGGTCGATCCGATAGCGCGCGTTGCTGAGTCGCGCTTCGAGATCGCGCTGGCGCCGCGAGATTTCGGCCCAGTCGGGACTGCTGCTCTTGAACTCTTCGACGAGCGCCGTGGATTCCTTCCGGATGCTCGTCCACTGCTCCATCTTGTTCACTTCGTCGACGGTAATCGTGAACAAGTTGGCTTCCGCCGCTTCGAGTCTTCGCAGCGTGAGCTCGCGGATCGGAACTACGCGTCCGTTCTCCACGACCTGGGGAATCGTGAATCCTTCTGGAATCGGATCGACGTCAGGAGAGGCTGCATGACCCATCCCCTGGCCTGGCATTTGACTCTGCAGATCCGCACGGGACTGGAGAGCACCGCGCGTTGCTTCGTCCATCTCGTCGGTGCTCGCCTGCGCGCGCATCAGGAGGAACTGGCGGCGCATCTCGTCGAGCTCGTGCAGACCTGCGCGACCACCCCGCGCGCGTTTGTACGCAGCCTCGAACTCCGGAACGATCAAGGACTCGAGGTAGAGCGCTCGCATTCGCGTCTCTTGGAGCGCGTAGTCCGTGTCGGGATCCGCCCCCGGATCGAACCCGAGTTGCGTGCGCTCGTCGTGGCCTCGCTTCTCGAGAGACAGGCCGCCGACGATGATGCGGTACTGCGCGACCAACTCGACGAGCCGCTTCTCTACGTCGGTGATCTCCGACGGGAACAGCGACTCCGGCGTGTCGTCCCCGAAGAGCGCGTTGATGATGATCGGCCCGAGGAACATCACGATCGCGCCGGCCACGATCCCGATAGGATTCGCCGTCGCGATCAACGCTTCGCCGACGTACATGCAGCCGAGGTTGACGACGCTGCTGCGAACCGCGTGGTTGATCGCGCGATCTCGCTGCGCACCGTAATCGTAGTCGCCAACCATCGCCTCGCCGATCTCGAGCATCGAGATGACGACGAACGTGCTGCTGTTGACCTTGAGACCACCGAGCATGCGAAGCCCGACGACCCCGCTCGTGAGCTGCCGCGCTGCGCCCAGTCCGAACTGCTTCGCGTTGATGTGACCTTCCTCGTAGCGATCGATCAGGTCCTTGCTGCCCGTGATCGTGCTGATCACCATCACACCGCCGAGGAAGCGACCGCCGCGTTCTAGCTGCTTGAGGAGCCACATCGATGCCGGCGATGGCATGCGCGGCGTTTCGAGCGTGCCATCGGGGCGCGCTTCGACCTTGATGACCTTGGTCTCCGCGAGCGCGCCATCGGGGAGGCGCGTGACCTCCGTGCGCGCGTGAAGCGATTTCTCGAGCGCTTGCACGTTCGCGTCGACGTTCGCGAGCTCGGCCTCGATGATGTCTTGCGTGACTCCAGGGCCATGCTCGCCAGCTGCGTTCTTGAGCTGCGCCTTGTACTCCAGGAGCTCGGCATAGAGCTCCGCGTAGGCCTCCTGACGAGCTTCCGGCGTCGCGTGCTCTGCCGCCAGTCTCCGGACGGCGACCTTTCCCTTCTGCGTGCGCAACGAGAGGTCGCGTGCGCGCGCCTTGCCCTCGGCAGTGTCCTCCGGAAGTGCGCTGTCTTCGAACGGCTCGCGCAGGATCACCAACGCGGTATCCGTCAGGTGCGAGCTCGACGTCACGATGTCCGGCGCGTTCTCCGTCTTCAGGAGCTCGACAAGCCCGTCGTGGGCAGTCTTCTCGGCCGTCGCATCGTGCGGATCGGCGCGTACTGCATCGACGAGGGCGTGTTCGGCATCCGTCAGAGTCTGGATGCGATTCTGGAGTCCCTTTCTCTCCGCTCTCAGCGCTTCTTGTTGCGGCCCGGTTCCCTTGCCTTTGGTCTTCGTGAGTCGTGTCTTGACGTCTGCGAGCTCGTCGTTCAGGACCTTGCGCTGAACGATAGAGCGCTCGAGCGTCGGTGCGCCCTTCGACTCGGGAGGCAACGGTGCGCGGACCCCGCGGATCCTCTTCGCACCGGCCATGATCTCGTACGTGCGAATGTCCGCGGCGGACTCGGCGAGGAAGGTCTCGAATCCGAGCAAGCGAAGCAGCTTGAGGTGTTCTGGCCTCACGAGCTTCGGATCGACCGACGCCATGACCGCGTTGCGCTCCGATGCGCGGAACGAGTGCAGGATCTCGAGCAACTGCAGCATCGTCTTCGCGCTCGCGTTTTCGACGAACCCGATCTGCATGTGATGGCCGATCACCCACTCACGAAACGCGACTGCCTTCGTTCCAAGCGCGTCGCGAAGGCCGTCGCGGATGTTCTTGATGTCCGTTCGCCGGAGATCCGGCATCACCACGAGGTCCCGACCGTCGATGCTCAGCACGAACGTCGTCGACATCGTGTCGACGACGTCGGTGTCGGGAAGCGCGTCGCGCTCGTGGCCGCGCATGCCCTTGTCGACGACGCCTTTGAGCTCGGCCTTCTCGGACGTCGGTAGGAGATCTTCGACCGTCATCGTCGGCGCGGGCTCACCCGTCGCGGCGATCCGGGTCTCGAGCGTGTCGAAGCCCTTTCCGCCATCGACCGGGAGCGCGGCGAGCTCTCGAATCAACGGTTGTTCAGCAGTGACCCTTCGCGTTACCTCCTCGCGCCAGGCCTGCTCGGTTCCACCCTTCTTCACCGCGCGATCGTCGCCGGACTTGCGGAACTCTTCTTCCCATGTCGCTCGTTCCGCGGCGTCGGCCACGCGGTCGTCGATGATCTTTTGCCGGCGCAGACTGTCGCTCTCGACCATCTTGTCGCGCGCTTCGACGTATTCCTCGCGCGTCATCTGCCGCGGGTTCACGACGACGGCGTCGATCCGCACGCGATTCGCGATCCAGCGCAGCAGCGCGACGTGGTCGAAGTGGCCGTGAGTGAGGAACACCGCGCGGATTGGACGTCCTTTCGCTTCGATGAAGATCCGCTCCCCGATCTTCGCCGCGATCTCGTGGCTCACGCCGTGATTCACGCCGGCATCGAACAGGTACAGGTGACCACCGGCCTCGACGAGGACGCACGAACCCGCGCCGACCGCGTAGTGCACGACGTGCGTTCCCTCGACGATCAGGTTCCCGCTCTCCGCAGCGAGGACCGTGACCGGGACATGATCCGGTCCATAGAGCGTCGTTCCCGCGGGAATGTCGGGGACCGGCGTCGGCGGTGGCGCGGTCGTCGGTGTCGGAGCAGCCGTCGTGGGCGCGACCGCGTCGGGGACCGCGGGTACCGGATTCTTGCCCGCAGCGTCGAACGACAGCTTCGAGCGCGGGACCGCGTACATGATGATCGGCGTCGCCCGATCCACCTTCGAGTGCAGGTACCAGGTCTGCTCGTCCTCGCGTTTCAGCTCGGGCGAGCGAACGCGAACCGTGCCGAGCTCGCTGTTCGGCGTGCGCGCGTAGAGCGGCATCCCGCGCTGCGAGCGGGTTCGCTGCTGCGAGCGGCGTGCATGCGTGTCCGTGTCCGGCGCCGCACGCGCGGACTTCTTCTTGTCCGGACCGAGTCCACCCACCGCGCGCACATCCTACGGGGCCAGCAAGTTCGGACGCAGCTGTGCTTGCCGCAAAATGCGGCAGGTCGGTCGTGACGTGGTGATAGCGGACGACGCATAGTTCGCATGGGTCATGTCGAGGGTGATGGTCTTGACGCTGCACGAGGGCGAGCGTGCAGAGGCGCAGCGCGTCCTCACGAACGCGCAGGTCACGGATGGCTACGTCGTCGGCGAGGCTGATGACGCGGTGATCGCGAACCTGCGCGCACAGGGGTTGATCCTCAGCGAGGTCGCGGAGGCGAAGCGCACGCGAGGGCCGTCGAAGGCGCGCGGTGAAGGCGCGACGCTGCCGGGCTACTACCGCGCCTCGGTCGCGCAGCCCGTGGTGCCGGCGTATCACGCCGCACTCGAGGCCGCGGGCATCGAGCTCAAAGAGGTGCGCGACGACGAGTACGTGTTCTACATCGTCGACGACGCGCAGCTGACGGCGCTCGAGCACTTCCCGTGGATCGGCGATGTGCGGCCGTTCGATGCGGCGACGACGGCCGCTGCGATGCGCGCGCCGACGCGCGGGCCGGGCAAGCCCGTGGTCGCGTCGCGGTGGGATCTCGTAGTTCACGAGGGCGCGGACACGCAGGCGCTCGCGGCGTGGTGTCGCGGCGAGAACGTCGAGGTCACGAAGGTCACGCGGACCAAGGTGCAGATCCAGGCGAGCGCGGCGCAGGCGGAGGCGTGTGCCGCTCGCGTCGAAGTCGCGAGCGTGATGCCGTGGCGTGCGCCGGCGCTGCGCGTGGATCGATCGCGCGGGCTCGTCGGTGCGGCGACCGCGCGGACGTCCAAGCACGAGCTGACCGGACGCGGCGTGATCGTCGGCGTGGCGGACAGCGGGCTCGACGCCGCGCACGACGCGTTCGCCACCAAGAAGCCGCTCGTGATCGCGAAGGGACGCGTCGGCGATGCGAGCGATCCGCACGGGCACGGCACGCACGTGGCCGGAACGATCTGCGGCGATCCCGCGGCGCATCCGGAGCTCGCGGGGATCGCGCCGGCCGCGTCGCTGGTGTTCCAGTCGGTGATGGATGCGGGCGGTGGGCTCGGTGGGTTGGGCGATGACCTGCTCGCGCTGCTCGACGAGGCGTATGGCCATGGCGTCCGCATCCACAACAACAGCTGGGGCGCAGACGTCGGTGGTGCGTACGCGTCGAGCTCGCTCGAGATCGATCGGTTCGTGTGGGAGCACCCGGACATGCTCGTGGTGATCGCGGCGGGGAATGCGGGCAGCGTCGCGACGCCCACGGATGGACCGCGCCATTCTCCGGACGGTGATGTCGAGTGGTTCTCCGTCGGTGCGCCGGGGACCGCGAAGAACGCGCTCGTCGTCGGCGCGTCGCGGAGCGATCGCACGATCGGCGGGTGGTCGACGCTGACGTACAAGGACGTGTGGCCGCAGCGGTTCGCGTCGCCGGCGACGATGGCCGAGCACACGGTGTCGGGCGATGCGACGGCGCTCGCGGCGTTCTCGAGCCGTGGGCTGTCGGACGATCAACGCATCAAGCCCGACCTCGTCGCGCCGGGCACGGACATCGCCGCGCCGCGCGCGAGCACCGCACCCGCGTTTCACTTCGCCGGCTCGGTGCCGAACACGAAGCGAGCGTATGGCTACATGTCCGGGACGTCGATGGCGACGCCGGTGGTGTCGGGTGTCGCGGCGCTGTTGCGCGAGTACCTCGTGCGCGTGCGCGGACTCGCGACGCCGAGCGCGGCCCTGATGAAGGCGATCTTGATCAACGGCACGCGTCCGCTCGTCGGACCGGGAACGCAGTGCGAGACCGCGTCGGTGCCGAACCCCCATCAGGGCTTCGGGTGCATCGATCTCGCGGCGAGCATTCCGCTCGACGGTGCGGCGTTCCAGCTCGCCTTCGTGGATACGTGGGCACAACAGCGCACGCCATTCCTGCGCAAGTCGCCCGACACGCGGCGGCGGTACACGTTCACCACGACCGCCGCTGGACCGCTTCGCATCACGCTCGCGTATACGGACTACTGGGCGCGCGGCGTGCAGAACAACCTCGATATCGTCCTCGAGATCGAGAAGCCTCCGGCGCGCCACATCGGCAACGTCGATCTGCAGACGCTGTTGCCGACGATGAAGTTCCCCGATCCGACGAACAACGTCGAGACGATCAAGATCGATCACGCGCCGGCGGCGACGTGGACCGTGATCGTGTTCGCGAGCAACGTGAACTTCGATCCCCAGCACTTCGCGCTCGCGATCACGGGCGCACTGTCCTCCGACCAACTCCAGGAGCTGTGATGCTCACGTTACGCGTCATTCATGCGCACTTCGGCGACTCGCTGCTGCTGATCCATGGCAAGGGCGACAAGTTCATGCTCGTCGACGGTGGCCCGGCGAACACGTTCGGCCCGCACCTGCAGAAGGTGCTCGCTTCGACGGTCAAGAAGCCGAACAAGCTCGACGTGGTGTGCCTCAGTCACGTCGACACGGATCACACGACCGGTCTCCAAGAGCTGTTCGCCGAGCTGCGCGATCAGAGCGACGACGGCGAGGAGCTGCTCGTCGACGTCGGCGACTTCTGGATCAACGAGTTCACGTCGACGATCGACAAAGGCGGCCGGAACGTCGAGCAGCGCCTCGCCAACGTGTTCCAGGCGGTCAACCCGGCGAGCGCGATGCGACTCGCGAACGACACGCTGTTCGGCATCAAGCACGGCCACGGTCTCGCGCTGATCGCGAAGCAGTTGAAGATTCCGATCAACGGTCACACCAAGGGCGATCCGTGGCTCGCCGGTGCGACGCCGACGTTCGATCACCACGGCCTGGAGATCACCGTCGTGGGGCCGAACGAGAAGAACCTCGAGAAGCTCCGCGCCGAATGGGACGACTTCCTCGACCAGCAAGAGAAGCGAGTCGCTGCAGGGCAACTCGATCTCGCCGCATCGTGGGACACCTCGATGCCGAACCTCAGCAGCATCCAGCTGCTCGTCGAGACCGGGAAGAAGAAGCTCCTGCTCACCGGCGATGGGCGCGGCGATCACCTGCTGGCTGCCCTCGAAGACGCGGATCTTCTCGACAAGAAGGGCAACTTCCACGTCGACGTGCTGAAGCTGCCGCATCACGGCAGTGATCGGAACGTGAACGCCGAGTTCTTCTCGCGCGTGACCGCCGATACCTACGTCGTCAGCGCCGACGGGACGTACGGCAATCCGGACAAGCCGACGTTCGAGTGGATCCTCAAAGCGGCGAAGAAGAACAAGAAGCCGTTCGAGCTCGTGCTCACGAACCTACCGCCCGACGCCGACGAGTTCGTGACGCAGAATCCACCGGCGAAGAACAACTACACGATTCGTGTCCGCAAGGACGGCGACGACTTCATCGACGTACCCATTGCCCCATGACTGGAGAATGAACATGACGACGCAGGCGGAGTGGACGGTACTGGTGTTCCTGAACGCGAAGAACAACCTCGAACAATACGCGTTCGACAACTTCGCGCAGATGGCGAAGGTCGGCAGCACGAACGAGGTCAACATCGTCGTCGAATTCGGACGACCGAAACAGCACTACTTCAAAGGCTTCGAGGATTGGTCGAAGACGCTGCGGTTCCGCGTCGAGAAGGGACAGACGCCGATCCCGAAGAACGCGCTCGAGGACTGCGGCCACACGGACATGGGCGATCCGGCATCGCTCGCGACGTTCGTCGAGTGGGGCATGAAGAAGTACCCCGCGAAGCACACGATGCTCGTGATCTGGGATCACGGTCAGGGCTGGCGCGCGCCGCTCGATGCGCCCGACATGCCGAAGCCCGCGGAGCATCCGGCGGTGTCCGGCGGCTTCCGCTACGTGTCGAACGATGACGACACGGGCAACAAGATGTTCAACCGCGGCATCCAGGACGCGCTGCAGAAGCTCCTCGGCGGCAAGAAGCTCGACATCATCGCGTTCGACGCGTGCCTGATGTCGATGCTCGAGAGCCACTACGCGTTCCGCAAGATCGCGCGGATCATGGTCGCGAGCGAGGAGCTCGAGCCCGGTGATGGCTGGCAGTACGAGTACTGGCTGAAGCCTCTCGTCGACGTGAAGGGCGCGATGACGGCCGAGATGCTCGCTCCGACGGTCGTCGCGGCGATGGACAAGCGCTACGGCGAGGACGCCGACACCACGCTATCCGCGGTGCTGCTCGAGACGATCGAGAGCCTCTCGACGGCGGTGTCGACGTTCGCGACCGCCGCGACGGCGGTGATGACCAAGGACACGATCGCGGCGTTCAAGACCGCGCGCAACGGCTGCAAGAACTACGCGCCGGGCTACGGGCTGCACTCGATCGATCTGCAGCAGTTCATGGAGCAGATCGGCATGGGCACCGTCGACGCGAAGGTGAAGGCCGCGGCGACAAACGTGATCGCGAAGATCCAGCAGGTGGTGATGAAGCGCCACGCGGGCAAGCCGCGTCGGGGCGCGTTCGGATCGCACGGCGTCTCGATCTACTTCCCGAACAGCCGCGCCGCGCACAAAGCCGATCCCGATGGCAAAGGCTACGACGAGGGCAACAAGCACTTCCCCGTCGAGTTCGTGGAGAAGGAGCAGTGGGCCACGTTCCTCCGCACGTACTGGGAGCTGGTACCGTAAGTCATGCGGCTCGAGACCGACGTCGTCTGCATCGGAGCGCAGTGGACATGTGACGACGCGCTCGCAGTGCTCGGTCGCAACAGCGCGCGTGTCGTCATCGTCGACCGCGGCGATCGCGACACGTTCTGGTCGCGCTCGTACTCGAAGACGACGATGGCGCTGACGGGGAAGGGCGCGCTGACGGTCGCCCAGGCGCTGTCGCTCGCGCCCACGAATGCGTGGGCGGTGGTGCCATCGGTCGCGTCGCGGCCCGACGTCGACAGCGTCGTCGTCGATCGCGGTGTGGTCGCGGGCGTGTTCGTGGCGCCGCAGCGCGGGCTCGAGTCGATGGGCTCGCGAGACCACGTCGGTCAGATGGCGACGCCCACGCCGCGCGGGCTCAAGGCGCGTGCGCCGTCGCATGTCACGGTCGGCAAGACGGCGTCGCTCGTCGTCGAGATCGCGAACGACGTCGCGAAGACGATGACGGCGACGTTCGCGGCGACTGCGGGCGACAAAGTGTTGATCGTCGTGATCGCGCAAGGGCCGATCGAGATCGTGGGCGATCAGGAAGCCACCCTCGTCGTCGACGACGCGAAGCCACCCGTGACGCGCTTCGAGCTGCGTGGCGTCGGAGCCGGCGAGGCGGTGATCGATGTCGAGGCGTGGCTCGGCGGTGGCCGCGTCGCGAGCCTCACGCTGACCACGATCGTCCATACTGCAACCGAGCCTGCGCCCGAGGTCGAGGTGAGCGCCGAGCTCGAAGCTCCCGAGGAGATCGACGCCGATCTCGACCTCCTGATCATCGAGGACCGCCTGCGGCAGCGCTATCGGTTGATCATGCAACCGCGTCCCGCGGTCGGCCTCGAGCGCAAGACCTTCGAATTCAAGCTCGACGAGGACGTAGACGCGTACTTCACGCAGTTCTTCCGCGAGATCGAGGCGATCCTCACGTCGACCGACGACGCGAAGGTGAAGCTGTACAACCTGCGCGTGAAGGGCAGTGCGCTCGCCGGGCGGATCCTGCCCGACGGTCTGCACCAGCTTCTGTGGTCACTGCGCACGACGAAGAAGGTGCGCACGATCTCGATCCAGAGCGAAGAACCGTGGGTGCCATGGGAGCTGTGCCGCCTCTCCGGCAAGGACGAGGCCGGCAACATCGTCGACGGGCTATTCCTGTCCGAAGAGTTCACGGTCACGCGTTGGCTTCCGAAGGTGCCCGACGTCAAGACGTTGACGCTCACGTCGATCGGTCTCGTGGTTCCGCCGGACAGCGGCCTTCCCGCTGCGAGCGCGGAGGCGAGTTACCTGCGTTCGTTGAAGTGCGATGGGCGGGACGTCGTCGATATCGATCCGACGCTCCTCGGCCTGCACGAGGCGCTCGCCACCGGACCGCACGATGGCCTGCACTTCACGGGACACGGCACCGCCGACGCGACGAACGCGGATCACGCGAGCATTCGGCTCGCTCAGAACGTGAAGTTCCGCCCCGAGAACATCTCCGGATCGGCGCGGAACTTCGGCCGCAAACATCCGATCGTCATCCTCAACGCGTGTCAGATCGCGCGCGGAGGCACGGTACTCGGCGGCCTCGGTGGCTGGCCGCAGGCGTTCGTACGCAACGGCGCGGGCGCGTTCATCGGGCCGTACTGGAACGTCGACGACGGCAAGGCATCCGCCTTCGCGCAGGCGGTGTATGGCGGCTTGATCGAAGGGAAGACGGTCCCCGAAGCGGTGAGATCCGCGCGCGCCGAAATCCAGACCTCGAACGATCCGACATGGCTCGCGTACGTGGTGTACTCGCATCCCGACGCGAAGCTCGCATGACGTTCGTTCCACCGCTCGTCGTTCACCTGAGTTGGTTCGCAAATGACGACCGCGACCCGCGGTGTGTCGAGATCGCGACCGAGCTGTACGAGTTGCTGCACCGTCCGCGCGCCGACGACCCCGTGCTGCGCCCCGGCCTCGAGATCCGGACGGAGTTCGGCCGCGATGCCGAAGACCTCGCGACGGCGCTCGCATCCGGTACCGAGCCGACCGCGGCGATCCGTCTCGCGATCCTCGTACTCGACGCGGCCGCGTACAACGAGCCTGCACAGCGCTCCACCGTCGCGAAGCTGGGTGCGCTCGCGACGGCCGATGTCGTCGTGCTCGCGGTCATTTTGGACGAGCGCTGGATCAACGAGCTCGATGACGACGTGACGACACTCGTGCCGAGCGAAGGTCCCGAGCGTCGCTGGAAGCTCGGGTCGCAGGTCGCGCAGGAAGCGGTGCGTGCGCTGCGTCGATCGACGGAGCGCGTTGTCCCTCGCGTGCTGATCAGCTACGCGCGGTCGGCCGAGACGCCGATCGCGAAGAGTCTCGCTGGCCACTTCAAGAACGAAGTCGACATCGGAGCGTGGTACGGCGAGGCAAAGACGGGGCGAGGCGAAGATCTAGCGAAGGAGCTCGGGAAGACGAAGAACGACGCGATCGTCCTCGTGCTTCGTACCGACAACTACTCGGAGAGCCCCGCCGGCGAGGTCGAGCTGTTGGCCGCGAAGAAGGCGCGTGCGCCGATCGTCACGCTCGTCGCGATGCAAGACGGCGAGTCGTGGTCGTCGGCGTACGGCGGCAATCACCGCACGATCCAGTGGCGAGAGGATCGCGTCTGGGAGATCACCGCGCGCTGCCTGCAGGCATGGCTCCACGCGCACTACTTCCGCGCGTACGCGATCGCGGCACTCGCGCGCGCCGGTCTGCCGTCCAACGCCGAGATCCTGCCGCATCGGCCCGAGCTGCTCGATCTGGTGACGTTGCCTGCAGATCGGCGACTGCTCGTCCATCCCGATCCGCCGCTCACGGAAGCGCAGACGCTGCTGCTGCGCGCGGCGAGATCCGACGTGCGCTTCGCGACACCGACGACGTTACTCGGTCGCGTGCTGTTGGCCCGCGATCCGAGACCGCCGCTCGCTGGCAGCGAGATCAGCTTCTCGATGTCGATCTCGGATGATCTTCCGCGGGTCGCGGATGGTCGGCTCGGATCGGGGCTCACGCGCGAGTATCTGTACGACCTCGCGAATTCGATCGTGCTCGCGACGCTGAACTCCGGGGCGCGAATCGCCTACGGCGGCGACTTCCGCGACGAGAGCTTCACGCAACGGCTCGCGGAGCTGCACCGTTCGCGACGACGGCTCGGCAGCGGGGCCGGGGCTCAGCTCGTGTGCTTCCTCGACAACAACGCACGCCCCGGCGCTGCCGATCGCGCGGAGTACGCGCCCGTCGAGGTCGAGCTGCCGCCGGCGGCGAACGCGCTCGAGAATCCGAAGCGCAGCTATCTGTGGATCTCGATGATGCGCGAGGTGATGGCGGAGCGGAGCGTCGGTCGCGTCATCGTCTCCGGCAAGACGCTGCCGATGGCGGACGGTCGCGACCGCGGATTCTGGGGACCGTGGTCGGGCATCGTCGAGGAGGCGCTGCGAACGCTGATGCACGGTCGCGCGTTGTTTCTGATCGGCGGCTTCGGCGGGATCACCCAGCTGATGACGCGAATGCTTCGCACGGGACAGCTTCCCGACGAGCTCCTCGACGCCACGCACGCGACGTCGTACGTGCCGAAGCGTCTCGCCGACATGAACGAAGCACGCGCGAAGTTGGTCGGCGTGTTGCCCGACGCGGTGCTGCTGCGCGAGCCGTCCGGAGAGTTCCTCGCAGGCGAGGGGATGGCGCGCAAACTGCTCGCGTACTGGCAGCGATTTGTCGGCGGCGATGTGAGCGCGTGGAATAACGGTCTGTCCGTCGACGAGAATCTGCGGTTGTTCGAGTGCACCGATCGGACCGAGATCATGAACCTCGTGTTCGAAGGATTGCGACGGGTGAGCCGGCGGCAGGCCGGGCACTTCAACATCGCGGTCTACTATGGCGACATCGCCACGATCCCTGACGTCAACGGGTATGGCGTCACCGTCACTCCGGGCGTGCCTCCGATCGGCGCATCGGCGGCGCTCGACAAACGCCTGGGAGGGTTGTTGTCCTCGACGCCCCTTCGCGAAGACGGCAACGTCACGCTGATCAACGGACGCAGCAACCAGCTCGCCGGCACCGAGATTCTCGTCGCGAAGCTGCTCCTCCCAGCGGCGGGTGGCGTGATCGACGCCCGTACGATCTCCGCACTCGCGGAGGAGGTCGCGATCGTCGCCGACGATACGGGCATCGAATCGATCGCGTGCGCGACCTTCGGCTCGACGATGGGACTCGGCATCGCGGAGAGTGCGCGCGCGATGATCGAGGGGTTCCGTACCGCGAACGTCACCGCGCTGCGGACGGTTGCGCTGTGCGAGTTCGATCGTACGCGCTACGAGGAGCTGCGCGCTGCGTTTCCGCTCTCGGAGGTGACCGAGCTGCACAGCGCCGCGACGCACGAACAGCTCGACATGGGCGGCGCGGTCCTGCAGGTCGACGCGGACGTCACCGACGGCAAAGAGGTCCGCATCCGCGCGACGCTGCTCGCGCGGTCGAACAATCAGCCTGTCGTGCCACGCAACGATACGACGCTGCCGTTCGCGCTGTGGACGTCACTACGGCAGCCGATCGAGACGTTCGAGGACTCGGCCAATGTCGGCAAGCTGCTGTGGACCTCGATCCTGAGCGAAACCATGCGCGAGCAAATGACCGACCTCGACGATCGGTTCGTGGTGCTCACCGACCTCAACGCGTCCGGGTTGCCGTGGGAGCTGCTCACCGATGCGAGCGGCACGGCACGCGCGTGTACGAACGGCGTGGTTCGTAGGGTCGCGCTCGTCGGACCGTCTCGTCCGATCGACCCGCGCGAGCGACGGCGAACGTATCTGCGCGTGCTCGTGGTGGTCGATCCCACGAAGACGCTGCACCACGCGCAAGCCGAGGTGGACGACGTCACGGCAGCGCTGAAGAAGCGCCCCGACGTCCAGGTCGAGCAGCTCGATCCCGCCAACGCGACGGTCGCCGAGCTCGCGGCTCGCTTGCGCCGCGGGTTCTTCGACGTGCTGCACTTTGCAGGACACGCGAGCTTCGACGAAGCGAATCCCGAGAACAGCGGATTGCAGATGAGCGACGGCGTGTTCGGCAGCGCAGCGCTCGCGGATGTTCCGCTGCCGCGCTTCGTGTTCCTCAGCGCGTGCGAATCGGGTCGCTTGCGCGCGCAACGCAACGAAGCACCCGCACCGGCGCCTGCGAAGCGGTCCTTGGCAGAGTCATTCCTGCGCAACGGTGTGACGGCGCTCGTGGGGACGTTCTTCACCGTCGACGATAGCTCGGCGCGCAGGTTCGCGACGGCGACGCACCTCGAGCTCGCGAGCGGCAAGCTCCTCGGCGCGGCGGTTCGCTCTGCGCGCAAGGAGCTGTTCGACGACAAGGTGCCCGACTGGGGGAACTTCCTCTTGTTCGGCGACGACGCGCTCTCGCTCTAGGGCCTCGCGATCACCTCGAGGTTGAAGCGATACGTACGCTCGGCTGCGATGTCCTTCATCGCGATCGCATGGTCGAGCGCTCGTTGTGTCCATCGACGCGCGGTCTCGGCGTTGCCGAGCCAGTGGTGGTTCGCACCGATGAGTCCCATGGCTCTCGATGGCCAGAGACTCGGTTGGTCGAGGGGAAGCGCTTCGAGGATCGCGATGCTCGCTTCATACCGTCCGAGATCCGAGAGCGCCTGGGCGCGTGCGATGTCGTCGACCGGTCCACGGTCGGTCGCGGCCGCGAGATCGATCGCGGTGAAGTTCTGAGTGTACGCCTCGATGCCCGCTCGATCGCCGAGAGCGATGCACTCGTCGAGCGCCCGCTGATTCATGGCGCGCGCCTCGACAAGCGCACCCGTCTTGAACAAGTTGGCTGCGAGCATGCCGAGCACCTTCGGCTTGATGTCGGCGACCACGGGGCCGCGCATCGTGCCGAGCTCGACGAGCAAGCCCTCGAGGAGCTGCGAGCTGGCGATGAAGTTCGACGCGTCGGCATGCTCGCCGGCGGAGCGGAACGTCCGGTACAGCCGCTGGATCGGGTTGGACGGGCGGTTCTCGAAGAGGGCAAGAGCTCGGGGATAACCGAGCTGCTTCAGGACCTGCGCGATCTGGATCACCGCGTTCGCGTACGACCGCACGGCGTCCTCGTCATCGCGAAGCGGCTCCGGCACCGTCAGCCACGATTCGAACTGGTCGAGGATCGACTTCGGATGCGTCTGGCACATCGTCGCCACGCGATCGGCGTGACCCTGCATGGCCCACGTGATGATCATCTCCTGAAGGCGTGGCGATGGAGGTGCGAGGTCGACCGCCTCCCGCACGTGTGGCGCGGTGGTTCGCTCGAACAGCCGCGACGACGACTGCTGGAACGCGGCCGCGAACACGCCGCCCTCGAACGGAGTCAGGTCCACGCGATCGATCGCGACGAGTAACGACGTGTCGAGCGCGGGTGGGAAGTCGAGGATCAGTCCCTGATCGAATGCGATCGCGATCTGGCGTTTGCCGGCCGCCGCGGCCGCCGCGAGGATCCGCTTCGCGAGGTAACCGTGGTCGAGCTGCACCCGAGAACAGACCACGACCCACGTCGTCGCGCGCGACACGACCGGTTCGAGACGACCGAATGGCATGTGGCCGACGGGGACGATGTCCTCCGCGAGCCACGAGATCGCCGCGACCTTGGTTTCCGTCGCGGCCTCGAGCTCGGGGCGACGAGTCCGCACCCAATCGGCGAGAATTCCCGCATCACCTTCACATCCCGCGATGACGACGACGTGTGCATCACCGTGGGCGTCGTAGGTCTCGTGCGAAGGTCGTGCGCGAACCTCGGTCTCTGCGATCCGCGAGATCGCGAAGTGCCAATCGAGCCTCGCGAGCGGAGTCTCGACCGTCGCCGTGTTGCGATCGGGCGAGTCGGGAAGGAGCGCCACGCGGCCGTCCGCCGCCTGTGGCAGCGGCAGCGTCCCCGTCACGACGGCGCTGCTGTCGATGTGAGCGCTACCGGTGTACGAGCTTCGCGCGAGGTGGCCAAACACGAGCGGAATGTCCGCCGGATCGGTGACCGCGATGCCGAGCCTCTCGAAGCAGCGCTCGGGCGTCTGGCGCTGGAACAGGATCGTATCGAGGACCGCGCGTCGAACGAGGTGAAGGCGATCGGCGGCGACGTCCTCGAACTCGGAGGACGCATCGGCGGCGAGCTCCGCGGGGCGATGGATCGCATGGACGATGTCGAGCCCCGTACCGAGCGCGTTGACCGAGAGCGCTTCGAGCGTGCACCACGCACGACCGAGATACGCCTCGGGTTGATCGAGCAAGATCACCGTCCGCCCGATCAGCTGGGTCGCGGCGAGCGAGCGAAGGCCCTGTTGGAACACTGCTTCCTCGCCAGGCGTGCGCGGCGGCTGCGGGAGACTCGCGAAGTCGTACCAGATGCAAAGGTGAGCGCAGAGCTCGCGCACGATCGGTGATCCGGCGATGGCCTCGCGTAGTCGCTGCATCCCTGGGTCCGAGCGCGCGACATCGAGCGGGTTACCGCGGATCTGCTCCTCGATACGCGTAGCTTCCTCGAGCGCCCGTGGCAACGAGCCGGCGTCGAGGTGATGCCGCAGGACGTTCACGACGACCGCCTCGGACAGCTCGCGCCCGGAGAGACCGATCGTGAGGTTGAGCGACGGGCTCGATGCTCGCGGAGCCGCGAGTCCGCGTCGTGCCGCAACGATGATCGCTTCGCAGAGGAAGTCGACGAACTGCCAACCGAGCACGCTCGCCTCGGCTCCGTCGGGATCCGGGTTGTCAGGGCGCGCCCATCGATGCGAGATGAACAGATACAGCGTGCCCGGGTCCGTCGTGCGCACGAGACGGTCCGTCACGTCTTGGTTTCGGTCGAAGCGTCCGATGTCGATCAGCGTCGCGAGCGGAAGCCACGCGGCGCCGGGAATCTGCACGTGAATGCTCTGATTCGTGGTCGCCGGAGCGTCCGATGCGCGAGCTTCGTCGTGCAGGAAGCTGGGCGGGTGACTGCGTCCGAGCGTCCATGTCTCGTCGAAGGTCAGGCCTTGGGCGGTCGTCTTCGACAGGAAGAAGACGAGCTCGTCCTCTGTCACCTCGAACCGGAGCGTGCCGTCGTTCGCGGGAAGATCGAGCGCGCGTGGCTGCAGGACAGACTGCAATCGCCGCGCACGTCGCATCGCGATCGACGAGGTGCGCGTCGCACGCTCGATCAACATGCGCCGCAGCGTGACGAACGGTCGCTGTCCTCGATACGGAGATGCAGCGCCGATGCGCTCCGCGAGCTCGTCGTAGAAATCGCCACCCGCGGCGCCGTAGCGCAGCGCCTTCCACGCGTCGGTCGGCGAGATGCTGTCGCGCAGCTGATCCGTCTGCACGTAGAGCTCGTCCGTCGACAGTGACGCCCAAGGTCCCAACGGTTCGCCGCCCATCACACAGCGATCCGCTGAGACAGGACGCGACAGAAGCGCGAGCACCGCCGCAATTTGCGGCAGGAGACGCTTTTCTCGACTCCCGCGCTCACTCCCGAGATCTGCAGAAAATCTACGAAAAAAGTCCACTCAGCATTGCTTCACATCCAGCGATCGCGTGAAGTGCCAGTCGTCGTAGGTGTGGTGGACACCGCGGCATTGGACGCTTCGGGTGGGAATGCGTGGCGAATCATCACGCCATTACTTCAGTTGGCGACTCGCTGGTCACGTACCTGCAGAACGCGTTTCCCGCGGACATGCGGGCCGCGTTCCCGGACTGCCAGTTCCTCGTGGTCTCGAGCAACGAGATGAACACGAAGTTCGAGGACTTTGGCACCGCGGTCACTCTCTATCTGCACAGAGTTGCAGTAGATCCGTATTTGCGAAATGTATCCGTTGATACGGATCCTGTCAGATCACATATCCCAGTTTCCCTAGATCTCCATTACTTACTAACAATCTGGGCGCCGAATGCGCTGGCCGAGCACACGATCCTCGGCTGGGTGGTTCGCGAGCTGTACACGCACCAGGCGCTGAGCCAATCAGACCTGATCCCGGGCGCGGATTGGACTCCGGATGACGTCATCCAGGTCATCCCGGGAGAGATCTCCAACGAAGACATGATGCGCATCTGGGATGCGGTCGAGCCTCCGTATCACCTGAGCCTCTCGTACATCGCGCGCGTCGTTCGCATCTCGCCCAAGACGGTCGATCCGTCGCTGCCCGTGGTCGCGCGTCGCCTCTACGTCGACGAGATCGTGGAGACGCCGTGACGCGCGATCCGATCGACCGACGTATTCTGTGCGCACTGCGGTTCGTCGACGCCGCGACGCGCGGGACGGTTAGCAGCACGCTGCGCGTGTCGGCCGAGGGAGCGAAGATCGTTCGCAACCTCAGCAACCTCTACGTGATCACCGAGCATCGCGGCGCCGCGTCCTATGGAGCGACGTTCGAGCTCCCCGAGCCGCCCGCCTCGCCGGTCCCGCCGGCGATCGGCGCGCTACCGATCGTGCTCACGATCGTGGATCCGTCGGGGCGCTACTTGCCGCGCACGGCGACGGTGCGCGTACCGCGCGACCCGGATCCGGCGAACGCGCAGCAGGCGACCTCGCTGTTCCAGCCCGTGAGCATCGAGTTGTTTCCGTCGCCGACGATGCCGCTCGCGGATGGCTGGGCGACCGTGCGGGTGAGCGTCCGCCGCGCGGACACCAAGGCCGGGCTGCCCTTCGCGTTCATTCGCGTGCGCAAGGCCGACGACGACAGCGTGATCGGACGGGCGGTAGCGGACGAACGCGGGGAAGCGCTCGTCGCGATCCCCGGAATCCCTGTCACGATGTGGAACGCCGCGCCCGATGCGGCCGTCACCACATCGAAGGTCAGCGCGAAGCTCGCCGCGTGCTTCGACCCGGCCGCGTTCGACGCGATGACGAACACGTTCCCCGATCCGCGAACGCTCGAGACGGCGTTCGACACCTTTCCCCGCTCTCTCGAAGTGTCCCTCGATCTGACTTCGGGCAAGGAAGTGGCGCGTCGCCTCGACGTGACCATCCCGCCGTGACCGAAGTCCGTTAGCTCGCTCTCAAGGAGGCCTTGCCCGTGCCCGAGTATCTCGCCCCAGGCGTATTCGTCGAAGAGGTCAGCTTTCGGTCGAAGTCGATCGAAGGCGTCAGCACCAGTACCACCGGCTTTGTCGGTCCCACGCGACGCGGTCCCGTTCCCAACGCGGACTCCAAGCCGCTGCCGGAGCTCCTCACGAGCTTCTTGGACTTCCAGCGTGTCTACGGCGGTATGGCGGACCTCAACTTCACGGGCGCGACGGCGGACGCGCCGGACAAGCGGCTGAACTATCTCGCTCACGCCGTGCGCGCCTACTTCGAGAACGGAGGCGCACGGCTGTACGTCGCGCGCGTTCAGAGCGGCGGCGCGAAGGCCGCGGCCGACGTTGTCGCGGGCGCGAACGGTGCGGCGTTCCGCGCGCGGTTCGAGGGCGAGGCCGGCAACGGAACGATCGAGATGGTCCTCAAGAAGCAGCGCGTCTCGGTCGCGGCGCTGAACAAGTCACCCACGGGCACCGTCGCGCAGGCGGGGACGAAGGTCTACACGCGTAACGACGCGGGCAAGTTCGCCACGGTCGCGGCGGGCGGCGGCGGCGGCGGCGCCGCCGAGGTCATCGCAGACGATGCGGCGAACGTCGACATCGTCACGGTCAACGCGGTCACCACCGACGGAGATGGCCAGACGAAGCAGTACGAGGACATGGGCCTCGACCCTGCCCACCCGCGCTTCATCGGCAACGTGATGGCGATGAAGCCGACGCGTCGCAGCGACGAGCTCGAGCAGATGTACGCGCTCGACATCGATCCGAAAGTCACGGCGCGCGATCTCCTCGACAAGTTCAAAGAGGTCGACAGCAAGCCGAAGGTGTTCACGCTCGAGGGCGGCAAGGATGGCACGGCTCCGACGGTCGAGGCGTACAAGCAAGGCCTCAAGGCGCTCGCGGCGATCGAAGACATCTCGATCGTGGCGGCACCGGCGGCCGCGTACACGCGCGCCGGCAACGCGACCGACGTGACGGCGTATCGCGGCGTCACCGACGCGCTGATCGGTCATTGCGAAGCGCGCCGCGCGTATCGCATCGCCGTCCTCGATACGCGGCAGATCTCCACGCCCGACAGCGCGAAGGAGGATCGCGCGCCGCTCGACTCGAAGTACGCGGCGCTCTACACGCCGTGGATCATCACGCCGAACCCGCTGTTCCGTCCGGGCGATGCATCGCAGCCCGCCGAGATCGCAGTTCCGCCCTCCGGCTCGATCTGTGGCATTTACGCGCGCAACGACATCAACCGCGGCGTGTTCAAGGCGCCTGCGAACGAAGTCGTCCGCGGCGCGCTCCGCCACGACCTCGAGATCAACTTCGCGCAGCAAGAGGTGCTGAACCCGATCGGCATCAACTGCCTCCGCTTCTTCCCGAACCGCGGCAATCGCGTGTGGGGCGCGCGCACGATCAGCTCGGATCCCGAGTGGAAGTACGTCAACATCCGGCGCTACTTCAACTACCTCGAGCGCTCGATCGACGTGAGCACGCAGTGGGCGGTGTTCGAACCGAACGGCGAGCGGCTGTGGTCGAACATCCGCGACACGGTCTCGGACTTCCTCGTCAACGAGTGGCGCTCGGGAGCTCTGCTCGGCACCAGCACGAAGGAAGCGTTCTTCGTCCGCTGCGATCGCAGCACGATGGACCAGAACGACCTCGATAACGGACGCCTCGTTTGCTTGATCGGCGTCGCCGTCGTCAAGCCGGCCGAGTTCGTCATCTTCCGCGTCGGTCAGAAGACCGCAGACGCCCGCACGTAGGAGCAACGATCATGGCCACCACCCGCACCGTTCCGTATCCCGCGTTTAACTTCACCGTCAGCTTCCCGGGCAGCCAGGAGTTCGGCGGCTTCTCGGATGTCTCGGGCATCATGACCGAGCTGACCGTCGCCGAATACCGCGACGGCAACGACCCCGAGAACCACGTCCAGAAGATCCAGGGACTCAACAAGACCGGCGATGTCACGCTCAAGCGCGGCGTCATCGATTCGTCGTTGATCTGGTCTTGGATCCGCGAAGCTCGCACCGAGGCACGCTCCGCGAAGCGCACCGTCGTCATCGCTCTTCTCAACGAGAAGCGCGAGACGGTGCAGAAGTGGATCCTGCGCTCGGCATTGCCGCTCAAGTGGACCGGCCCGACCCTCGCCGGAAAGGGCGGCGGTGAGGTCGCGATGGAGGAGCTCGTGCTGTCGTGCGAAGCCCTCGACTTCGATCAGCCGGGCGCATGAACGAGTAGCGCATGCCGGCGGTGTTCTTCAGCGATCGTGTCGTCACGGTGGCGCGCAGTCCGTATCGCTCGGACGTCGCGCTGTTCGTGGGCTTCGTGCGCGTGCGCGCGGGGACGGCGATCGTCGGCGACACGTCGCTGTATCGCTGGCTCGTCCGCGAGGGCTGGGGCACCGGTGATGTCACGCGCGATCGCGCGGCCAAGCTCGACGAGTTGACGAACATCCCGGTGCCGATCGACAACCTCGACGCGTTCGAACGATTGTTCGCGTGGGATGAACGACCGCTCGCAGCGCCGCGTGCCGGCGAGGTTTGCGACACGTACCTCGGTGCGGCTGTTCGCACGTTCTTCGCGCAGGGCGGGCGGCTCTGCTACGTGGTGCGCGTCGGTGATCCGGCCGATCTTCAACTGACGACGATCGCCGAGTCGCAGCGCGTGACCGAAATGGCGAAGGCGATCGACGCCCTCGTGCCCGCCGATCCGAGTGCGGTCGATCGCAGCTCGTGGCGCGGCGTGTGGACGCTGTTCGGTGTGCCGGACGTGTCGCTTGTCGTGCTGCCCGATCTGCCCGATGTCGTGCGGGTGATCATCCCGCCCGACGTGGAACCCACGCCAACTCCGCTGCCCGTGGAGTTCGTGGTGTGCGCCGAGCCGCCGGCATCGAACGAGCCCGGCGAGCGGCTGCGCGAGACACGCGTGCCCACGACGGATGACGCCGGCTATGCGGCGTGGGCGAAGGCGCTCGGCCGCGTCGTCGTCGAGATCGCGCGTCCGCGACCCGAGGGTGGACTGCGCCACGTGCTGCTCGTCGCCGCGGTGCCGCGCGCCGAAGACGACGTGATCGGCGAGAACCTCCTCGGCTACCTCGAGAAGTTCATCGGCACGCCAGAGGACTCGAGCACGAAGCTCCTCGAGAGCGCGTTTCTCCAGCTCGTGTACCCGTGGGCGTTCTCGAAGACCGCGGATCGCCTGCCGGGCAACTGCATGCCGGGGGACGCGATCGTCGCCGGCGTCATCGCCGCGAACGCGCTCGAGCGCGGCACGTTCCGCAGCCTCGGCGGACGGCGCATCCACGACGTGGTTGGAGTGGATCCGCTCGTACCGATGCGCGAGGTCACCGACTCGTCGAACACGACGTCGCTCGTCGGTCGGCTGACGATGTTCGGTCGATCGCCGAGCGGCTTCGAGATGCTCTCCGACGTCACGGGATCGAATGACTGGCTGTGGCGGCTCGGTCACGCGAGCCGGGGCATGGGCGCTCTCGTCCGCGCACTCGGGGTGATCGGGCAGCACGTCGCCTTCGAGGCGAGCAACGAGCGCGTGTGGGCGGACATCCGTTCGCGTGCGAACGCGGTGCTGCGCGAGTTCTGGAACGCGGGCGCGCTCGACGGCGATCGCCCGAGCGACGGCTTCGAGGTCGTGTGCGATCGCTCGACGATGTCGCAGGCCGATATCGACAACGGGCGGTTGATCGCGTCGATCACCGTGCGGATCGCAGCTTCGATCCAGCGCATCGACGTCACGATCACGCGCACGGGTAGCTCGGTGAGCTTGGAGCGTGCAGCGTGATGTCCGACGACGATCGACAGAGCGCCGCCGCGGGACCGCTGACGGTCCTGAACTTCAACGTGGTGTTCCAAGAGGTCGACACGAAGAACGTGGCGCAAGGCGGCACGATCGAGCTGTGCCGCGCGTCGTTCTCCGAGGTGTCCGGCCTCGAAGCGACGATGGAGCCGAAGGTGATCAAGGAAGGCGGCCGCAACTTCGGCGTCGTCCAGCGCGTCGGACCGACGACGTTCGCGACCGTGATCCTCAAGCGCGGCATCAGCACGCTCGATCATCTGTTTCGCTGGTACGAGCTCGTCGCCGGCGGCGCGTATGGCAAGCGCATGACGGCGACGATCTCGATGTTCACGCGCCGCGGCCCGCAAGCGGACATGCTCTATCAGTGGCAGCTCTTGCGAGCGCTGCCGACCAAGTTCAAGACCGCTGACTTCAATGCCACGGCCAGCGCGGTCGGCATCGAAGAGCTGCACCTCGCGCACGAAGGGCTGGTGCGCCTGTGAGCGACTACCAAGCCGGACAGGAGCCGAAGCAGCGCGTCGTCATCACGAGGCTCGACGGAAAGGGCAACCCGAAGACCGGGTCGTTAGACGTCGTCGAAGCGCAGTTCAACCCGACCTCGCTGCAGTACTCGATCAACAACACGCTCGAGCAAGGATCGGGAAAGCAGAAGTCGCGCAAGGTCGGTGACTCGACGGGCAAGCTGTCGATGGAGCTGGTCTACGACACGACGGACACCGGCACGGACGTCCGCATCACGACGCAGAACGTCGCGATGTTGATGAGGCCGGAAGGAAAGGGACAGCTGACGCCGGTCGTGCGCGTCACGTGGGGAATCTTCAAGTTCGAGGGGGTGCTCGACTCGTATCGCGAGACGCTCGACTTCTTCTCCACCGATGGCGTGCCTCTCCGCGCGAGCCTGAGCCTCAGCTTCTCGACGGTCGCCAAGAACAACGCGACGCCATCGAAGGTGTTCGCGTTCGGCAGTGCGGCGCCGAAAGACAAGACCGACGACGACAAGAAGGACGGCACGAGCAAGGACAGCAAGACCGTCGAGACATCACCCGAGAAGGCGACACCCGCGGAGATCGGCAAGATGTTCGGCGATCCGGTACTCGCGAAGCAGATCGCGAAGAAGAACGGTGTCGAGGACATCCGCAACGGCAGCGATGCCGGCGAGGAGCCGTACGAGGTCGTCGACGAGCCGCAACTCGACGAGCCCCTCGCGTTCGCGCCCAGCGGCGGTGGCGGGCTCGGTGCGGATCTCGGAGCGGGTGCGGGCGCGTCGGCGGGGGCGTCGTTCGGCGCAGCCTTCGGCGCGTCGGCGGGCCTGAGCGCGGGCGTCAGCGGAGGCTTCGGTGCGAGCGCCGGTGCCTCGTTCGGCGCGAATGCGAGCGCGGGCTTCGGCGCGAGCGCAGGTGGTTCGTTCTCGGCGGGCGCGAGCGGATCGTTCTCGGCGAGCGCAGGTGGTTCGTTCTCGGCGGGCGCGAGCGGATCGTTCTCGGCGAACGCAGGTGGTTCGTTCTCGGCGGGCGCGAGCGGATCGTTCTCGGCGAACGCAGGTGGTTCGTTCTCGGCGAACGCGAGCGGATCGTTCTCGGCGGGCGCGAACGCGTCGTTCTCCGCAGACGGGTCGTACACTGCGAGTGCCTCGTACTCCGCCGAGGCGAGCTACAGCTATCGCGCGGGCGGGCAAGCGTCCGCGGGTGTCTCGGCCGTCGACGGTGCGTTCGCGGCGCTCCGCCCACGGCCCTCGCAATCGACGCAGCGGATCGATCTCGATCTGCTCCTGCCGGGCACACCGTCGCGGGTGTTGACCGTCGACGCGCCCGAGGCATTCGGTCCGGGCGGCATCGTCGTTCGCTCCGGCTCGTCGTCGTTCGACGTCGATGTCGGCGCGAGCTTCTCGCTCTCGGAACGCATCACCTTCGAGGACTGATATGGGAGTCACGTTCGATCACGTAGAAGGCGTCGTGCAAAAGGCCGGCGATACATCGCCCGCACCGGCTGCGCAGGAGTCGTCGTCGACGAAGCCGGCGCAGGAGTCGCACGAGGACGCGCGCAAGCGCATGGAGCGCATGGCGCGGAGGCTTCACGCGGACTGAGCGATGGCCGAGACCGTACTCAGCAACGATCTGCGTTATCGCGCGCGCCCCACGGTGCGCGTCGACGGGCAGGCGCGCGGGCAGCTGTCGGCGCGCATCAACACGTTCCGCGTCGTCGAGCACGCGGGCGGATTGAGCTCGCTCGAGCTGCGGATCGCGAACGAGCGCGGCGCGGAGGCCGATAGTGCGCCGTACGCGTTCGAGGACGAGCGGGACCTCGCGCTGGGCTCGCAGATCACCCTGTACTCCGGCGACGAGTGGAAGCCGCGCGAGATCTTTCGCGGTCGCGTGAGCGGCATCGAGGCGGAGTTTCCCGACGAGGGTCCGGCCGAGCTGCTCGTGCTCGCCGAGGACGCGCTGCAAGGCGGCCGACTCGTGCGGCGCAGCAAGGTCTACGACGACCTCAAGATCAAGACGCTCGCCGAGGATGTCGCGCGCACGCTGTCGCTGACGCCGAAGATCGCGGGCTTCGCGGATGGCCTCGGCGTGCACGCGCAGCTCAACGAGAGCGACCTCGCGTTCCTGCGTCGTATCCTGCGGCGCTACGACGGTGACGTGCAGGTCGTCGGCGACGAGCTCCACGTGTCGTCGCGCAAGGAGGTCAAGCGCGGAACGATCGAGCTCCAGCGCAACGGTCAGCTGCGCAAGGCACGCTTCATCGTCGATCTCGCGCATCAGGTCACCGCGATGACCACGGCGGGCTTCGATCCGGACACCGGCCATCCGGTCACCGGATCGTCGACGGGATCCAACCTCGGTCCGGGCACCGGGCGTCGCGGAGACACGATCCTGCGCGACAAGCTGACATCGCGCAGCGAGCACGTCGGCTATCCGCCGGTGCACACGAAGGAGATGGCGCAGGCCGTCGCCGACGCTGCGTTCGACGAGCGCGCGAGAAAGTTCGTCATCGCGCACCTCACGAGCGAGGGGAATCCGCAGATTCGCGTCGGAACGAACGTGACCGTCTCGGGCACGAGCAAGCGCTTCGACAACACCTACTACGTGGTGCAGGCCACGCATCGCTTCGATCTCGATCGCGGATACGAAACCGATTGCGAGGCGGAGTGCGCCTTCCTGGGGAACCCGACATGAGTGCAGTAGCAGCCCTCGAAGCCCACGGCACCGCGCCCGGCAAGCTCTATGGCGTCTACCTCGCGAAGGTGACGTCGGTCAAAGACGACAAGAAGCAGGGGCGCATCCAGCTCAAGCTGCTCGCGTTCGATGGCGTGACGGAGCAGGACGCTCCGATCTGGGCGCGCGTCGCGGTTCCGTTCGCCGGCGCGGATCGCGGCGCGTTTCTGATCCCGAACAAGGACGACATCGTCGTCGTGCAGTTCGTCCACGGCGAGCCATCGCAACCGATCGTGATCGGGGGCGTGTGGAACGGGCAGCAGAAGGCGCCGGAGCAGCTCGGCGGTAACGGCGAGGAAGTCGATCGCTGGACGTTCGTCGGCAAGCAAGGCACGCGCATCGCGATCGTGGAGGAGCAAGCGGGCGCGAAGATCGAGTTGGCGACGCCGAACAAGACCGAGTCCGTCACGATCACGCAAGCGAAGTCGGGAAAGGTCGAGCTGAAGACCAACACCTCGACGGTCACGCTCGATTCGAAGGGCGTCACCGTGCGCACGACGAAGGTGAAGGTTCACGCGACCGATGTCACCGTGAACGCGCCGACGGTGACGGTGAACGCCGCGCTCTCGAAGTTCAACGGCGTCGTCAAAGCCGTCGCGGTGCAGGCGCCGACGATCATCGGCAACGTCTACACGCCGGGAGCCGGAAACATATGGTGAGCCATGCGACCGTACTGCGCGGGCTCGATGGCCCGAGCGCGTTGCCGCTGATCGTCAAGCGCGTCGACGAGGACTTCATCAACGGCATCATGCGCGACGCCGCGTCACCGCATCTGTCGAAGCTCCTCGCCACGCGTGCGACGGACATGGACAAGGCCGGAACGCTGCGCCTGTTCCAGCCCGTTCATCGCGTGTTCAACCTCGTCGTCGTCGAGGCGTTGTGCGCGACCCCGGGCGAGCCGCGCCTCGCGCGCGAGAAGATCACGAGCGCGGGCGCGGTCATTCGCCGCGTCCGATCGTCTCCCGGCAGCGGTCCATTCGGCGAGGGCTGGATGGTCGGCGCCGATGGTCCCGTCGGGTGGCGCCGCATCAATAGCGCGAGCGAGAGCCACCTCGATCCGGATCCCGAGCTGCGCCACCTGCCGGATCAGGGCAACGCCGCGATCAATCGCCTCGTGCACGACGTGGTCAAGAAGACGGAGTACGGCGAAGAGGTCGTCACGCTCTTCGTCGCGCCCGACGAGGTCTGCGCGGCCACGGGCAAGACGCTGCTGTTCGGCCTCGTGCCGACGGCCAGCGACGAGACCGGCGAGGCGCTCCCCGTCGAGGATCCGTACAACGACTCCGAGATCGACAACATGCTGCCGCGCTTTCTGCGCGCGGGCATCGCACCGACGATCGACGCCATCGCGAACCAGTGGTTCACGTACGAGCAAGCCGAGGCCGTGATCAAAGCGAGCGGTCACGAGTTCTCCGATGCCGCCTCGCCGCCCGACGACGTTCCGACCTCGTCAGATTCGCAGTCCGTGCGCGCGGCGAAGCAGATGCACGGCTTCGTCGCGATGCTGAAGGTGCTCGCGATCCAGCTCGATGCATTCGGCGACGGCGCCGATGCGAAGAAGCTTCGCGAGCTGCTGTCGCAGTTCTCCGTCGACGGACGTCCGGCGGATCAGCTGCTCGCCGATGCCGCCACCGCGCTCGTCCTCGAGCCGGGGACCGGCCGCAGCGTGCTCGTGCCGAGCGACTGGCCGGCCGTCTCGGTGAAGCTCGCCGAGCGCATCCGCACGCAGTTCCGCAAGATGCTCGCCGCGCGGTTCTCTGCATTCACACCGCGAGCGACGCGGTTCGATGATCCGAACGCGCAGTTCCAGATCCACCCGTTCATCCGCGTTCGCTCCGAGGACGACTGCCCCGACCAGCTCGTGTGGTCCAAGCCGAGCGCGCGCTATCAAGTCGCTCCGTGGTTCGACAACAGCTCGACCGCACCGACGCTGGTGCGGCTGCCCGCGCTCGATCGACAGAGCATCAAGAAGCTCAAGCCGAACGTCGCATTCGTCGTGCCGAAGAGCCTGATGAACCTGTTGTCGTGCAATTCGCCGAAGGACTTCATGGACGGCAAGGGCAAGGACTGCGGCAACGTCGGCCTCGATTGGATCTGCGGCTTCAACATCCCGATCATCACGCTCTGCGCGTTCATCGTCCTCAACATCTTCCTGACGCTGTTCAACATCATTTTCTTCTGGTTGCCGTTCATCAAGATCTGCTTCCCCATCCCGTCGAAGCTCAAAGAGCTCGCGAGCCCGGAGACCTGACCGATGACACGCGAGGCGATCGTTCGGCCGCTCAGTTGGCCGTTGCTCCCGACCCCGGATGACCACGGTGCGTTCGGCTTCCCGACGTTCGACGACTCCGTACGTCAGATGATCCGCGTCATCCTGCTGACCCGCCCGGGCGAGCAGTTGATGCACCCCGAGTTCGGTGCCGGCATCGGACGCTTCCTGCACGAGCCGAACACCATCGAGACGCGTCGTCGCTTGCGCGATCTCGTGATCGAAGCGCTCGTCCGCTGGGAACCGCGGATCTCGATCGACGAGGTCGAAGTTCTCGAGGTCGAGGGCGCACCGACGCGCGTGCGCATCGAGATCCTCTATCAACTCCGTCGCACCGGACAGGCGAACCAGGTCGCGCTGACGATGACGCTGGGAGGTTAGCGTGCCGATCCGACCACCTGCTCTCGATGACCGCACGTTCCCCGACCTCGTCGAGGAAATGCTCGCGCGCGTTCCCGCGCACGTACCCGAATGGCAACCGCGCGTCGGCGATCCCGGCCGCACGATCGTCGAGCTGTTCGCGTGGCTCGTCGACACGATGCTGTACCGCGCGAACCTCATCCCCGAGAAGCAGCGCCTCCAGTTCCTGCGCCTTCTCGGGATCTCGATGCGGCCCGCGTCGCCGGCGCGAGGCGTGGTGTCGCTCGCCCGTCCCGCCGACGCACAGGTCGTGACGATCGCGCGCTACGCGAAGCTCACGGGGCCGACGACGTTCGAGACGCTCGGCGAAGTCAGCGTGTTGCCCGTGACGGCGTCGTGCTTCTACAAGCGGCGCCCCGACGATGCGGAGCTTTCGACGCTCGCGCCGATCCTCGGTGCGTTGCCGCAGGTCTACGATCTCGGCAATCGTTCACCCGCGTACTACGTGACCACGCCGGTGTTCGTGAAGGGCGCCGCCGTACCGGCGGGCCTCGATCTCGTCCGCGACACCACGGACAGCTCGCTGTGGATCGCACTGCTCGCGAAGGAGCCGACCCCGGCCTCCGTCGCGGCGTCGCGCGCGGCGCTCGAAGGCGTCGGCGGTGTCGGTCGCTTGATCGACATCGGCTTCGCGCCCGCGATCGAAGTTCCCGATCAGCGCGAGGACATCACGAAGCAGCTCGAGGTCCCGCACGTCTTCGAGATCACGACGGCCGAAGAGCCGACGGGCGGCGAGAGCGACTACCTGACACTCGAGCGCCTCGGTGACACCACGCGCGGTCTCACGCGGCGCGGCGTTCGTCGCATGGTGCTGCCGAGCGGCAAGATCGGCGTGCCTCCATCGGATCTCGACGATCCGTTGCGCGCCGGCGTGGGCGATCGTCCACCGCGCATCGACGACGCGCAGGTCGGCAAGCGACTCGTCGCGTGGATCCGGTTGCGCCCGACGGAGAAGCTCGATTCGCTGCGCATCGCGTGGGTCGGGATCAACGCCGTCGAGATCGAGAGCCGGACCACGCTGTACGCGAAGATCGCGGGCACGTCGACCGGCGCTGCGGATCAGGAGATGAAGCTCCCCGGCGAGTCGGTCGATCCGTCGACATTCCGCCTGCAAGTCGACGCGCCCGAGGGCTTCGTCGAGTGGCGGCAGATCGCGGACCTCGCGCTCGCGGGTCGCGACGACGAGGTGTTCACGCTCGACGCGGAAGCCGGCACCGTGAAGTTCGGCGACGGCGTCCGCGGACGAATTCCGCCCGAGACCTCGCGCGTCCGCATCGACACGATGCGCTCGGGTGGTGGTGCGATCGGCAACCTGCCGCCCGGGACGCTGAAGATCGTCGAGCGTGCGAAGGATCCCGCGGGCAACACGCTCGGCGGTGAGACCGCGGTCACGCAGGGCCTCGCGACGCTCGGTGGGCAGGACGCGGAGACGCTCGCGTCGGCGGAGCGCCGCATCCCCGCATGGCTCCGTCATCGTGATCGCGCGGTGACCGCGTCGGACTATCGCGCCGTCGCCGCGGAGACTCCTGGCGTGGCGCTCGGTCGCGTCGAGCTGATGCCGCGATTCAAGCCGCAGCAGCGCCGCACCGACGTTCCGGGCGTGGTGTCCGTCGTCGTGTGGCCGCAGAAGTCCGCGTGGCAAGCGCCGAACCCGCGCGCCGATCGTCCGCTGATCGAAGCAGTGCACGCGTGGCTCGACGAGCGCCGCCCGCTCGCGACCGAGCTGTACGTGATCGGTTGCGAGTACGTGCCGATCGCCGTGTCGGCGGGCGTCGTGCTGCGCGAAGGCGCGCCGCGCGACGAGGTCCTCGCCGGCGTACGCGAGGCGATCCGTCGCTTCCTGTGGCCGCTCGTACCCGGCGGCGCCGATGGAACGGGCTGGCCGCTCGGTCGCACGGTGAAGCAACGCGAGCTCGAGGTCGTCGTCGCGCAAGTCGGCGGCGTGTCCGAGGTGACGAACGTCAACATCTTCACGCGCGATCGCGATCGCTGGCACCTCGCACCGGGTGTGCCAGCGGCCGCGGTCTCGCTCCAACCATGGCAGCTCCCCGAGCTGCTCGCGGTCACGGCGAGCGTGGGCGATCCTCTCGACGATCCGTCGCAGCTCCCGAACCCGTATGCGACCGACGGCGTCGCGATTCCCGTCGTGCCGGAGGTCTGTTAGTGGACGCGAATCTCCAGCGTCCCTATCAGGTCGCGTTCGACGCGACGTGGGACTCCGCGCACGCCGCGTGGGATGCGCAGAGCCGCATGGCTCGGCTCGACGGTGCTCGCACGGCGACATGGAACGAAGACACCGCCGCGGGAGAGGCGCGCGTCGTCGCCGCGCCGAGCAGCATCGATGCATTCTCGACACGCGCGCGTGTGGAGAAAGCCGGCGCGCGCTGGCGGGTGGTCGCGAGCGGTGGTGCACCGGGTGAGACGGTGATCGTCGACGACATCGCCACCGAGATCACGGATGTCGCGATCGGCCGCGACGACGCGGTCTATCTCGCGATCGGTGATCGCGTGCGCATGCACGATCTGCGCGGCCGGTGGAACGATGTCGAGGTCGCGATTCCCGGCGGGGTGTGGCGGCTCGCTGCTGGCGCGCGAGGCTGCTACACGCTCGCCGGGCGCACCGCCGATGCGCCGATCGGTCGGGTGATCGGATTCCCGATGCGTCCGCTTCCGTACGAGCACGGCCCGACGGTGTTCCGGCCGCGCCCCGAGGACGATGATCCGCCGCGCTTCGAGGTGATCGCGAGCGCGCCGCCGGGTGTCACGCCGGTCGCGATCGCGACGAGCCCGAGCGGCCGACTCGCGCTGCTCGCGTGGGACACCGGCACCGCCGGCGCGCGGCTCTATCTGCGCGAAGGCGATGCGTGGTCCGCGCCGCGCGTGCTCGTCGCGGCGAAGCGACCGTACAGTCTCGCGTGGCTCGACGAGAATCGCATCGCGGTGCTGGTCGCCACGCAGGGCGGGGGCACCACCGCGGGTGTCTACACGATCGCGAAGCCGGGCGACGCGTCGCTCGTCGGCGATCTGTTCCCGCTGCGCGCGCCCACCGCCGCACCGTTTCTCCACGGCGCCACGCCGCCGCGCTACGCGAGCGACGGCGATGTCGTGCGTCCACTCGTGCCCGTGTCGTGGCCGGCGTTCGTCGAGAGCGGCACGCTCGACCTGACGGAGCCCCTCGACAGCACCGTGCATGGCCACGTGTGGCATCGCATCTACCTCGAGGCCGCCATTCCGGCGGGCACGAGCATCGTCGTCCGGCTCGCGGCGAGTGATCGCGAGGGCCGCGATCACCTCGAGTGGTTCGAGCACCGATTCGGCGGACAACCACCGGCGACGAGCGAGGTTCCGACGGGCGTGTGGGTCGATGCGCCGTCGGAGATGCCATACGCGACGCCGATGCTGACGTGTCCATCGCGCGCGCACGTCGCGGGTCTGTTCACCGCGCTCGTGCAGCGCGCGCATCGCCGGACACGCGTGCTCGCGGGGCGCTACCTCTACGTGCAGGTCGAGCTGCGCGGTGATGGTCGCGCGACACCCGAGCTCGCGGCGGTTCGCATCTACGGCAACCGCCGCGGGTACGCGAGCCTGTATCTGCCCGAGCTGTATCGCGAGAGCGTGTTCGGCACCGACGCGAACGAAGCGGCGGATGCCACGCCGGCGGACTTCCTCGATCGCTTCCTCGGCATGTTCGAAGGCGTGCTCACGCCGCTCGAGGATCGGATCGCGAATGCGTGGCTCCTGACGAACCCGCGCACCGTTCCGGCGGAGGCGCTCGATTGGCTCGCGAGCTGGCTCGGCTTCGTGTTCGCCGCGGATCTCCCGGAGCGAGCGCGGCGCGCGATGCTCGAGAACGCGTGGAAGCTCTACAAACAGCGCGGCACGCTCGCCGGTCTCTCGCTCGCACTCGAGCTCGCGACGCGTGACGATGACGACGTCGGTGGTGTGGCGCGCGGCGAGATCGTGGTCATCGAGGACTTCCGCCTGCGGCGCACGTTCTCGACGATCCTCGGCGCGGATCTCGAGAACGAGTCCGATCCGCTGCTGCCCGGGCTCTCGATCAGCGGCAACTCGATCGTCGGCGAGACACTGTTCCTCGGCGCCGAGGGCGATCGCGACTTCCTCGCGTTGTTCGCACCGGGACTGACCGCCGAGTCCGAGATTCGAGAGTTCTTCGATCGCCTCGCCCATCGCGCGACCGTCCTCGTGCATCAGGAGATGCGCGAACAAGATCTCGGATTGATCCGACAGATCATCGAGCTCGAGGCACCCGCACACGTCGAGGTGAAGATCGTGCCCGCGACCTATCGCTTCCGTGTCGCGGTGTCGTCGCTCGTCGGCGTGGATACGTTCCTCGCGCCGAAGCCGCAGCCCGGCGCCGTGATTCTCGATCGCAGTGACATTGGCGTGCGCGACGTGATCGAACGCCTTCCCAGCCTCGACCCGCGCCTGGGGCGCACCTCGTAGGACCACCATGACGGACACCAAGCTGACCGATCCACTCGCCGCGAACCCGCAACCGGAGCGCCCGAACTACACGCTCGGCGTGATGCTCGACGAGAAGGACTTCGTCGCCGAGCAGACGTACCACCGGGCACGACTCGCGCGCGCGATGCAGTTCGCGACGGGGACCGGGACGCTCGTCGGGCTGGCAGCCAAGCACGCGCCCGCGACGGATACACCGAACGAAGAGATCACGGTCGCGCCGGGAATCGCGGTCGACGACATCGGCCGGCTGATCGAGGTGCCGAAGAAGATGTGCATCTCGCTGTCGCGATGGTGGGACGCGCAGACCACGGATCGCCTCGTCGCGTCGTTCGCCGCGAACGCGATCACGGCCGATCTGTTCGTGCGCTTTGTCGCCTGCGGTCGCGGGCGAACACCGGCGTTCGCGTCGGGGCCGTTCGACGCGCTCGACGCCAGCGTGCACGGGCGGATCGTCGACGGGGCCGAGGTGAAGCTCGTCGTGCAGGACGCGGGTATCGCCGCGCCGAAGGATCCGTGGGCGGAGGTGGCAGCGACGCCGGTCGCGGGGCGGATCGCCAAGCTCCGCGACATCATCACGAACGCCACGCTCGAGGTCGCGCCGGATCGGGTGGTCCCGCGGACGCTCGATCCGTCGCTGCACTGGGTGTTTCTCGCTCGCGTGACGTTTCCCGCGACGCGAGCTCCGGGACAGCGCCCCGCGCGCAACGGTGCTCCGACGGTGAACAACGACCTTCGCCCGATCATCGTCTCGAATGCAGCGCTGCTGCGATTGGTGGCACCGTGATGCAGATCAAGCTGTCGTCGGTGCTCGTCAACAAGGCGCTGTTGCCGAAGATCAAGTTCCCCAGCGGCATCGTCGGCACCGTCGGTGTTCCGGCGATCGTCGACGGTCATCCCGCGTGGCTCGCGAACGGGGCGACGCGGCCGCAGCACTTCGACGGCAAGTTCCTCGCCGCGAAGGATCTCGAGCGCGATCAGACCTACTTCGCAGGTCGCCTCGCGGAGCACTTCCGCGCGGCGGGGAGCGGCGTGCTGCACGGCCTCGACGTGCGCGCGAAGGATTCGTCGACGCTCGCGATCAGCGGCGGTGTGGCGATCACGCCGACGGGAACGCCGCTCGTGGTTCGTCCGCGCCGTGGGCTCGACTTCGAATTCGTCGATCTCGAGCTCCCGCTGTTCGATGTCCCGCAGACACAGCGACTCGATAAGGCGTTCGGCCTGCTCGACGAGCCGCTCGATGTCCCGCGCCGTCGCACCGGGGTGTTCGTCCTGCTCGCACGTCCCGTCGAGTTCTCCGCGAACCCGATCGGGCTCTATCCCGCCGCCATCGAATCGCGGCGCGCGGCGGAGGACGGCGAGATCATCGAAGCGGTCGCGTTCACGCTCGCTCCGGTCCGCGAGCTCGCCGCCGATGTCGATCCGAAGCGCCAGCGTGCAGCACTCGCGCGACGGATCTTCGTCGACCGCGCGGAGCTCGGAACGCCGGTCGATGCCGTGCCGCTCGCGATCGTGCGACTCGAGCGCGGCTTCATCGTGTGGGTCGATTCGTGGCTCGTACGTCGCGAGATCGGTTCCGCGCATCGCGGGCTCGGATCGTTCACCCGCGGACCGCGCGATGTCGGCGAGGCTCACGTGCAGCAGTTTCACGCGCAGCTCGCGGCGATCGCGGCGGAGCGCGCTGCGGCGCATCGGGTGCCGGGATTCACCGCGGCGGAAGAGCTCGCCGCGTTGCCGCCGGTGGGGCTGTATCCGGTCGCGTCGCTCGATCTGTCGACGCAGAGCGAGCGGTTCTTCCCCCAGGCGATGCAGGTGTCGCTGCAGGTCGTTCCCGACGACGAGCTAGCAACCGTGCTCGACGAGCAGCTGTCATTGCCGCCGATCGATCTGCTCGCGGGCAACGATCAGCTCGCGGCGATCCATGTCGCGTTGTTGGTCGCGGTACCGCGCACGATCTCCGAGCAGCTCCCGCCGGCGGTGCGCACGTTCGCGCTGTCATCCGGCGCCCCGCTGCCGGGCCTTCGCCGCGCGCGGCTCGCCAGCGGAGCGAGCGCCATCGCGTCGCGCCTCGCACCCGCGCAGATCTCGAACGCTGCAGGCAGGAAGCTATTGGAGGTCGTCGGCCCGACACCGACGACGTACTACGTGCGGCTCCGCCGATCGCACCCCGCGACCGCCGAGTCCATGCCGTGGATCCAGACCGGGCAGGTGACGTGATGCGGATCGATTACACGAAGGGCTCGAGGCGCGACGAACTCACCGACGACAACGACGAGGCGAGGCTCGCGAAGCTGCGCACGGCGGGGTTGATCGTCGAGGACTTTCGCCGCTCGCGCGCGTTGTTCGAGGATGGACGCTTCCTCGCCGCGCGCGATCTCACGCGCGAGCAGAGCTACGCGCTGTCGCGCGAAGCGGATCTGTCGGTCGTTCATCACGGCGGCGTGATCCGCGGCCTGTCGCTCTCGCGCACCGGTGACATCCTTCGCGTCACCGCCGGCACCGGGTTCACGCCGAATGGCGAGCTCGTGTCGCTGACCAGAGCGCTCGCCGCGTCGATTCGCAACGTGCCCGAGGACGATCGGATCGATCTCTCGCACGGGCTGGTCGATGTCGCCGAGCCTCCGCTCGCGTCGCGCACGGGGCTGTATCTGCTCGGGCTCCGTCCCGGCGAGTACACGGCACGTCCGACGCCGCGCTATCCGCTGTCGACGTTCGGCTCGGCCGGCGTCGAGGACGGCGACATCGTCGAGGCGCTCTCGCTCGCGCTACACCCGCTGCGCGTCGACGCGAGCGACGATCCCGCGTTGCTCCGCAGCGAGCTCGCGCGCCGCATCTTCCTCGAGCGCGGCTCCGATCTGCCGACCGACACGCTCGCGCTCGCGATCGTGTTCCTTCGCAACGGCTCGATCGATTGGCTCGATCCGTTCCTCGTGCGGCGCGATGTCACCGCCGACGATCTGGTGTCCGTCGGTCTGCGCACGCAGCAGCGCGCGGTCGCGGAGGCGCACTTCCTCCAGTACGATCGCCAACTCGCCGAGCTCGTCGCTGATCTACGTGCGCGGGGATCGCTGACGTTTCCAGCGGCGCGCTACTTCCGCTGCCTCCCACCGGTAGGGCGGATGCCGGTCGCCGCGATCGATCCGACGGCGTTCACGCAGGCGTACTTCCCGCCGCAGATGACGGTGACGCTCGGTGTCGTCGTCGACGAGGAGCTTCCCGCGCTGATCGAGTCGGCGATCGATCTGCCCGCGATCGATCTCGAAGGTCCCGACGACGATCTCGACTACACGAGCATTCGCATCCTCGTTCCGCTTCCCGCGTCCGAGATCGATCGGCTGCAGCTCCTGCCACCGGTCGTGCGGAAGCGCGAGCTCGTTCCCGCGGGGGCCGGCGGTGGAGTTCGCGACGTGCTCTCGCCCGTGCTCGATCGCCTCCCGTCGACGATCGTCGGTCGGCGATTGCCGGGGGACTCGCTTCGCGAGCTGCTGATCCGTCGTCGGATCCCGCAGCCCCAAGGTCCCGACTTCGGCACCGAGCAGCGATCGGACGATCCGCTCGTGTTGTCCGCGTGGCGGCAAGCGCTCGCGGCGGCGCCGGATCAGCTCGTGTGGTTCGTGCGAGTCCCGACGCTGCAAGCGGCCAGCACGACGTGGTTTGACTCGCTGCCGCGCCCCGTGACTCCGACGCCCGTGACGCCGACACCGGTGACACCGACGCCCGTGACGCCGACGCCGACGCCGGTCACGCCGACACCAGTCATCGTCACGCCGACGCCGGTGACGCCGACGCCGGTGACGCCGACACCTACGCCGGTGACGCCGACGCCCGTTGTCGTCACTCCAACGCCGGTCACGCCCGTGACGCCGACACCGCACCCGGTCACGCCGACGCCGATCACGCCGACGCCGGTCGTCGTCACGCCGGTGACGCCGACACCGCATCCGGTCACGCCGATCACGCCGACGCCGATCACGCCGACGCCCGTCGTCGTCACGCCGGTACCGCACCCGGTGACGCCGACGCCGGTCGTCGTCACGCCGGTGACCCCGACACCGCATCCGGTCACGCCGATCACGCCGACGCCGGTGACACCGGTGGTTCATCCGGTGACGCCGACGCCGCATCCCGTCACGCCCGTTCCGCATCCCGGCATTCCGCTGACTCCGCATCCCATCACACCCATTCGCGGCCCCGGTCGCGACGACGGCGAGGATCGCTGATGAACGTCCGCCCCATCTCCGCGCCGCTCGCCGGCGAGCACGTCATCTCCGTCGAGCCGGCGCTCGCGTATCCGCACGTCGACGGCGGATGGATGCGTCGACTTCGGCTGTTTCAAGGCCGTGCACTCGATGCGGTCGCGCTGAGCAACGAACAGCGCTCGCGCGCGAGCAAGCTCACGCTGCTCGGACTCACTCGATCGCCGGGCGTGGTCACCGGCCTCGAGGTCGCACTCGATGTCGAAGGCACGACGCAGGTCCTCCACGTCGCGCCGGGCATCGGCCTCGCAGCGACCGGCGAGGACATCGTGCTCGGTCACGAGCTGCGCGTTCCGCTCGATGCGCTCGGGCCGATCGGCGCGAACGTGCGCGCGGGGATCCTCACGCTGATCCCGACGCTGTCTCGCGTCGTCGATCGCTTCGATACGGAGGATCCGTGCGCGATCGACGAGACGGAGCTCGCGTTCTCCGACGAGCAGATGATCGATGGCCTGCGCGTCGAGCTCGTGCCGTGGACGCACACCGCGCTCGACGCGAATAGCGCGCGGCGGAACCAGCTCGCGTACACGATCTTCGACGCAGAGCGACAGCTCGGCGCAGGCGAGGTCGCGCCGTGGCAGGTCAACGGTCTGCCGATCGCGCTCGTCGGGATCGAGGCCGGCAAGATCACGTACGTCGATCGCTATGCGGTCGTCCGCACCGGCGGAGATCCGATCGTGCGCACGCCGCTCGTCGTGGATGCGAGCCGGCGCGCGGGGGCGCCCGCGTTGTGGCAAGCACGCATCGAGCAGCTGATCGACCACGTGTCGGATCTCCGCGCCGCCGACGGCACGCTGCCGACGGCGATCGCCGCGCAGCTCGAGCGCATTCCACCGGCGGGCGTGTTGCCGCGCGACGTGATCGATCGCGACGTGCCGTACGCGAACCGGTTCTTCCCGCCGCAGTGGCGCTTGCGCGCGGTCCCGATCCCGATGGAGCAGCTCGACGGCATGCTCGCGAGCTCCGCGAGCCTCGCGCCGCTGTCGACGCAGGCGAACGAACGCGTGCTCGTGCTCGTCCCCGTACCGCAAGCGGTGTTCGAGCCGCGCCTGCTCGAGCGCGAGCAGCCGAGCCCCGAGTTCGCGACCTCGATCAACAAGTTCATCGGCGATCGCGCGGAGTGGCTCGGTCGACGGAGTTGGCTGCGCAAGCGCCGCGATGCGCTGATGACGGCGATCGAGGGCGATGACTACAAGCCGGACTACCCGAATCCCGATCCCGAGGCGCTCGAACCCAACGAGCCATCGGCGGCCGATCTCCAGGACACGCCGTCGGACTACGAGACCGTCGACGTCGCGGGCCAGCTGTTCAGCAAGGCGATCGTCGCGCTGCAGACACGTGTCGTCGCGAACACCAAGCTGACCGAGGAAGAGCGCAAGACGCTGCCGAAGCTCGGGCTCGTCGCGTACATCGCCGCGCTCGAGACGCGGCTGCGCGTCGGCAACGATGCGGTGGACTTCGGCTTCCTCCGCGCGCAGTCCGACATCTATCGCATGCGCCAGTTCATGCTCGGCTCGCAGCTCGCGACCAAGCTCGCGACCTCGCCGGCGCTCGCGGCGATCGCGCAAGGCGAGACCGCGTCGCTCGTTCGCGAGGATCTGTCGTCGTTGCTCGCGTCGCTCAAGACGAAGGTGACGCCGCCGGCACCGACGACGCCGCCGCGCGCGGGCCCGATCTCGCTCGCGCGTCCGACCGCGGCCGTCCATCTCCAGCCGACTCCGTCGGAGGAGCGGGTCAGCGGTGCCGTCGGACACATGCTGGCGCGCCCCGAAGGACGCGAGCTGGTGCTCGGCGTGGGAGGACTCGGCGTGCGTCCGGAGACGATTCGCCCCGAGGTGGTGATCGCGACCAAGCCCGACGACATTCGCGAGAGCTCGCCGCTCGTCGGCGCGCCCGAGATCCGCAACGTCACCGTGTCGGAGCGCCTCGAGCCGCCGCGCGCGCCCGAGACCAAGAACTTCGCGCTCGCGAGTCGTCACGAGAGCGTGATGGCGCTCGAGACGCTCGCGAACGCGGGCATGAACGTCGGCGACATCAGCGTGTTCGGAATTCCGATCAAGGACGATCCGGAAGGAAAGCGCACGTTCACGTCGTTCGCCGATGCGAAGGCTGCGGGCCTCGACAAGCTGCTCGCGGATCGCGAACCGAAGACGTCCGACGAAGCGGCGTACTTCCACGACACGGTCAGCCTCGTCGAGGCCCACGTGTCGACGCTGCGCCAGCTCGAAGGACGGATCGCGGCGTACCGCGCGGTGCTCAAGGATTGCCAGGCAACGCTCGCCGCGGTGCGAGCGACGCTCGCCCAAGCGAATGCGCGGATGGCCGTCGTGCAGGACGAGCTGCGCGAGCGCCGGCAGAACCTCGCGACCGCACGCAGCCTCGAGACGGAGGAGAAGGCGCGCGTCGCGGCGATCAATCGGCGCCGCGTGTCGGTGCTCGCCGAGCACGTCACGATGATCGGCTATGTCCGCACGCGACACGTGACGGGCCTCGTCGACGCGGCGGAGATCGTCCTCGATCCCGCGCTGCTCGACTCGCCGGTGCCGGCGTGCATCGGTGGCCACGGCGATGCTCCGTCGGAGCTCGACGAGATGGTCGCGCTCCTGCGCGAGGCTCCACTCGCGTGGTTCAAGCTCGGTCCGAAGCTCCTCGATCACTTCGATCGCACGGAGTTACTGCACGGCGCGATCCTCAACGCGAAGACGCGCGCGGTCTCGACGCTGCAGACCGGGTTCGCGACGAAGTTCACGCTCGACGATGGCGTCGGCAGATTCGCGAAGACGATCGGCGGCATCGGTCGCTCGCAGGTCGATGCGGTGCTGCAGCCACGCGCACAGGTCGCCGATGTCGATCTGCGGTCGCTCGTCGGTTTGTCCTGGGTCGAGTCGCGCGACGTCGCGAAGCAGATCGTGTCGATCGCGGATCTCGTCGCCGGTGTGCACATCAAGACCGCAGCGACGCAGAGTGCGTACGCGCTCATCGCGAACATCGACAAGGTGGCCGGCTGCTTGTGGGCGCAGGTCAGCGAGGTCGTGCCCGAGGTGCGGCTCGCGTGGGCGGACGCGCTCGATCAGTTCGACGGCGCACACCGGACGCTGATCCTCGCCAGCCTGCCGCGCTGGGAGAAGGTGCCGTACCAGACGCGCAAGTCGATCGAAGTGCTCGCGGACTGGTTGATCGATCACGTCGACCGCACGATTCCGGCCGCGGTGACGTTCATGCACGACCTCGTGCGCGCGTGCATCCTGCTCGCGAGTCACGCACCTGTAGATCGGCTGATCTCGGGCGCGATCACGGCACCGGCGCCCGCATCGCCGGGGATGTTCATCCCCGTGATGATCGATCCGGTCCACGTGAAGCTCGGGATGCAGGTCACGTTCTTCAAGGGAACGGCCGCGATCGCCCATGGCGTCGTCGAGGATCTCGTCGCCGATCGCGCGAAGACACGCGTGATCCAGGCGAGCTCCACCGACGTTCGCGTCGACACCACCACCGTCGTGCGGTTCGCGAAGGCCGGCTCACCGCTCGTGACGCTGGGGCGCTGATGACCGAGACGCGCGTCGCTCGCTTGACGCTCGCCGCACCGGATGACGACCACGTCCGGCGCGGCGCGCATCTCGTCGAGGACGCGCTGCGGATCGCCACGCTCGCGAGCGACGCCGATCGGCGCGCGTATATCGTGCGGCATCTCGATGTCGGCGTGATCGATCCCGAGGCGCCCTCGCAGACGCTCGCGCTGCAGATCGAGCGCCGCCTGGCGCACGTGCGCATGACCGCGGTTCCGGCGCTGTCGGCCGCAGCGGCGACGGCGCGCGCGGTGTGGTTCGTCGACGACGTCGCGGCGATCGTCGAGCTCGCGCGCCGCATCGTCCGTGGGACCGCCGTCGAGTGGTTCTGGCGCCACGTCGCGCGCGGCGCGGTCCAGCGCCCGACTCCGAGCGAAGCGCTCCGCGCGTGCGTTCGCCATCTCGCGACGCTGCCGGAGGCGGCCCGCGCGATCGCGCTCGTCGTCGGAATCGTCGAAGCCGAGCGCGACGGTGCCATCCTCGACACGATCACCGACGCCGATGCGACCGCATTGCTCGACGCGATGCTCGGTCCCGTCGAGGTCGCCGGCATGTTCGCGCACGAGCCCGACGTCCTCGCCATGCTCGCGCCCGCGTGGCGCGCGCTCGTCATCCGCTGGATCCGGCGATGGGGCGCGGACGTGCGCTCCCTGTGGTTGGCCGTCACCGCGATGATCGCGACGCGCGGCTCGGTGCGCGGTGCGTCGACGGAGCTGCCACTCGCTCGCGCGATCGTGGCGGCGGTCCTCACGCGACCGAACGACGAGGAGCCCTCTCGCGCTGCGCTCGCGACGACGACGCTCGAGCGGAGCGAGCGCGATGCGCCGTCGCGGACGCTCGCGATCGAGGCGCGCGAATCGATCGCGGTGATCGAGCGATCGTCGAAGCCGTCCTCGCCGAAGACCGAGGTGTCCGAGGAGACCTCGGTGGAGACCGCGGCGGCCGGCGCGCTGTTCTTGCTGCGCCCGCTCGCCGCGCTCGGGATGGCCGAGTGGCTCGACGCGCATGCATGGACGCGCGCGATCGATTGGCCGGCGCAGCTGCTCGCGTCGATCGTCGCCGATCTGTCCGGCCCGGCCGATCCGCTGGTCGCGGCACTGAGCGAGGCTCCGCTCGCCGACGGGGCGTTCATCGCACCCACCGCGTGGACCACGTTCGTCGGTCACCGTCCGCATCGCGTCCGCTCGCGCGGGGACCATCGCGTGCTCGAGGCGTTCGGCCGCTTGCCGATCGCCGCGTGGAGCGCCGCGGATCCGATCGACCTCGCACCGTGGCGCGAGCACGCGATCCGTCGCGGTGGTCACGCGGCTCCGCGTGCGTGGGCCGCGCATGCATGGCGTCGCGCCCTCGAGCGCTGGTTGCGTACGTTCACGCCGCTGCGCCTCGCCGATGTCGTCGTTCGCTGGGGGACCGTCTCCGCGACGCCGACGCACCTCGACGTGACGATGCCGCTCCACACCGTCGACGTTCGCGTCCGCACCGCGGGCCTCGATCTCGATCCGGGCTGGGTCCCGTGGTTCGGACGGGTCGTTCGCTTTCACTACGCCAAGGAGATGCGATGACCACCCACTCGATCCCGCGGCCCGCCGCCGTGCGCGCCTCGCTGCGCTGTTGCGCCGCACGTGCACTCGTCGAGCTCGAGGTGTTCGGCGAGGTAGATCCGCCCCCCGAGATCCTCATGCTCGGCGAGCGATACCCACTCGCGCTCGGCGCGTGGCGGCAGATCGTCGCGGCGCAACTGCACACCGGCTCGCCGAACGACCTCTCGTTGCTCGCGATGCAGGATCACGCGCAGCTCGGTGTCGTCGAAGTGATCGCCCTCGCGATCCTCGCCGCGATCGAGGACGAACCGGTGTTCTCGCGCGCGGTCGCCTCGCTACAAGCACCGGTGCACGGCGTGCGTCCCACGCTCGGCATGCTCGCCGCGGCCTGTGCACCGCTCGCGGATTCCCAGGCCGCCGCGTTCCACGCGCTCGTCACCGGCAACGCGCGTCGCCTCGGCATCCTCGTGCTCCACGATCCGGACGCGCCGCTCGCCGAGCGACCCGCATCGATCGCGAGCGCGCCGTTCATGGCGCTGCGTGACTCCGACGACGCTATTCCCGGTGTCTCGATCGAGCCGCCGGAGCGCGTCGATCTGCCGCCCGCGATCGCCCTCGAGTGCGCTCGGCTCGCACGCGTTCTCGGTCGCGACGATCGCGCGCTCAACGTTCGCACGACGTCGGTCGCCGAAGGCCGCGCCGTGTGCGCCGCGATCGCAGCCGCGCGCGGGGCTCGCGTCGCATTCCTCGACGGTGTCCCGGCCTCCGGCCTCGGCACGTATCTCGCGATGCGCCGCGTGCTTCCGGTATACACGCTCGACGTCGCGCCGGGTGATCGCGGAAAGGTCGCCGCGCCGATCGGCTATCACGATCCGATCCTCGTGCTCACGGGCCGCGAAGGATCCGTCGAGCTCGACGGCGCGACGATCCCGAGCTGGCACGTTCCCATCCCCACGCGCGACGAGCGCGCCGCGCTGTGGCGCGCGCGCCTCGACGACGACGAGCTCGCACTCGCGATGGCCGAGCATCGTCACGGCGTCGGTCGCATCGCGCACCTCTCGCGCGCAGGTCTGCGCCTCGCCGAGCTCGACAACAGCGCGCCCGCGCGCCGCCACATGCGCACCGCTGCATGGGTCAGCGAAGGGGTGGGCCTCGGTGGCCTCGCCGAGCCGATTCACGACGAGATTCCCGACGACGCGATGGTCACGACCGCGGCCCTCCAGCGCGATCTCGAGCTCCTCCTGCTGCGCTGTCGCCATCGCGAAGGACTCGGCGGCGAGCTCGGCAGCGCGATCCGCTCGCGACAACGCCCCGGCGTTCGCGCGATGTTCGTCGGCCCGTCGGGCACCGGCAAGACGCTCGCCGCGAGCTGGATCGCCACGCGCCTGGCGCTGCCGCTCTATCGCGTCGATCTCTCCGCGGTGACGAGCAAGTACATCGGCGAGACCGAGAAGAACCTCGCGCAGCTCCTCGCCCGCGCCGAGCACGAGGAGCTCGTGCTCCTGTTCGACGAGGCCGACTCGATGTTCGGCAAGCGCACCGAGGTCAAAGAGGCCAACGATCGCTTCGCGAACGCGCAGACGAACTTCCTGCTCCAGCGCATCGAGTCGTTCGACGGCATCGTTCTCCTCACGAGCAACAGCAAGACACGTCTCGATCCCGCGTTCACGCGCCGCCTCGACACGATCATCGACTTCCCGCTGCCGGGCCCCGAAGAGCGCCGCTCGCTGTGGCTCGCGCACCTCGGCACCGCCCACGCGCTCGACGGGCCATCGATCAATCGCCTCGCCGCGGGCGTCGATCTCGTCGGTGGTCACATCCGCAACGCGGTCCTGTCGGCCGCGGTCCTCGCGCGTCGCGATGCAACGCCGATCGGCTTCGTGCACATCGTCGCGGCGCTGCAGGTCGAGTACCGAAAGCTCGGCCGCTCGGTTCCACCCAGCATCCAGGAGGCGTGAATCGGTGGGGCTCGCACCCGCGCAAAAGAAGCCCGAGCATGCGCCGGCCGCGAAGAGCGAGCCGGTGGTGCAGAAGGCGTGCGCGACGTGTGCGAGTGCCCCCGCGGTGCCCGGCACGCCGAAGTACATGCAGGCGAAGTCCACGATGGACAAAGGCGCCGGCGCGGATCTCGGTGGCAAAGCGGTCGGAATCGCGACCTCGGGTGTGAGCGGAGCGGCAGCGCCGCTGCCGCACCTCGATCGCATCCAGCAGTCGTTCGGCGCGCACGACGTCACCGGCGTCAAGGCCGCGGTCGGTGGCGACGCGGGGAGCGCGGCGTCACAGCTCGGAGCGCGCGCGTACACCGTCGGTGATCGCGTGGGCTTTCGCGACGAGCCCGATCTGCGGCTCGCGGCGCACGAGGCCGCGCACACGGTGCAACAGCAGCAAGGCGTTCAACTCGAAGGTGGCGTCGGTAAACCGGGCGATGTCTACGAGCGCCAGGCCGACGCCGCCGCCGATGCCGTCGTCGAGGGTCGCTCCGCCGAGAGCCTTCTCGGATCGCCGAAATCGAAGCGCGGTGGTACCGGCGTCCAGATGGCGTGCTCGTGCGGGGGCACGTGCTCGTCGTGCGGTGGACCGCAGGTGCAGTTCGATCTCGAAGCGAACATCGATCGCGACATCGAACCCGTGCCGGTGATCGGCGGTCCCGCGAAAGCGGCCGATGCAGGTGGCGGTGGCGCCGCGGAAGGTGGCGAGGCCAGCGAGGGCAACGGCGAGAGTGAAGCGCCCGCACCGGAGCAAGACGCGGACGCGAAGGCGGCCGAGGACAAGGCGAACCTCGCTGCGGGCGAGAAGGCGTGTCCCGCCCCAGCGGATCCACCACAGGCCGAGAAGCAGGAAGCCGGCGAGGACGAAGGCGACTGCAGCGACTACGGCGGTTGGGGCGACAAGACAGCGCCCGCACCTCCACCCGTGAAAGAAGGCGAGACCCCGCAAGGACCGCCCGAGCCCGCGCCGGCCGAGATCAAGTCGCAGCCACCTGCCGGGCCGAATCCCGAGAGCGACAAGGCCACCAAAACGAAGCCGGAGAAGGGTGCCGACGAGAAACCCGCGCCGCCCGAAGGCTGCGAGGACAAGAAGCCCGAGACCGGCGAGAAGGGCGGAGACTCCGGCGCGACGGAAGACGGTGGTGGCGGCGACGCGGGTGGTCCCGACGAAGATCCGATGGAGGCGATGATCCGCGAGGCGCTCGAGCATCGCGAGAGCGGTCGCACCGCGTATCGCGACGGTGCGGCGCAGCTGGAAGCCTCGAAGTCCCGCGTGCGCGAAGCGAGCAGCGATCCGGTGCGCTTCGCGAACACGGACAGCGGCTCGGAGCGCGCATCGGGTGCGAGCGCGGTCGCGACGCGCGAGCTCGTCGAGATGGGCGGCGACGCCAACAAGCTGCTCGACGACGTGCAGACGAACGCACCCGCACGCGTCAACGACTCGCTGAACACGGTGAAGTTCGACATCCTCGCCGCGCGCGATCGCAGCATCGCGAACATCGACGCCGAGTTCGATCTCGCGAAGGCGAGCGCGCAGGGAGCGGCGAACGGCGTGATCTCGACGGTGCGCGCGCAGCACTTGCAGACAGTCGTCTCGCACGTCGTGAGCGCATCGCTCGCCGTCTCGGGGATCATCAAGACAACGCTCGATACGACGAAGGCGATCGCCGCCGCGCAGTCGACGCAGATGAGCGACCTCGCCGACACGATCGAAGACGGCGCGGATCGGCTGATCACGGCGGGTACGACGAAGGGCGCCGCCGCGATGGCGATCGGCCGCCAGTACCACTCGATGTACATGGGTGGCGTCACGGGCGAGCGCGACAGCCTGATGGCGGGTTACGTCAGCGATCGTCGCGCGAAGGCGCGTGCGAAGGCGGCGTTCACGACCGCGACCGGCATGCGCGACAGCTTCGCGCAGGAAGCAGCAGGGCAGGCGCGCGAGTTCGTGAAGACCCGCGCGGGGCACTGCTCGTCGGTGATCAAGACCGCGGAAGGTGCGACGAAGGGCGTCAACACGGGCGCGGGCAAGGCGATCGCGGGCATCTATCAGCTGCTCGGCGCGCAGGTCCAGCAAGCGACGGCCGATCGCGACTCCCGCACCAAGCAGATCCGCACGCAGCTCGCGGCGCAGATCGCGACGCTGTCGCAACAGGCGGCGAAGCAGCGGCAGACCGCGCGCGACACCGCGTACGTGCAGGTGCTCGCCGTCCAGCTCACCGCGCAGCAGATGACGGGCGATCTGCTCGGCGCTGCGGCGCAGGCGGTGCGTGGCCTCGGCGACGGAATCTCCGAAGCACGATCGCAGCTCGAGTCCGGCGCACCGGCGTCGATCGAATCGACGCACGTGATGATGCGCGTGATCCGCGGCCGCGTGACGGGCGCGATCAAGAGCATCCGCGAGCGGCTCGGTGGCGGTCTCGAGCGCGCGCTCGCGAACGTCGGTGGTCACACCGAGAAGAGCCGCACGCATATCGATCGTCACCTCGAAACAGCTCGCGAATCAGCGGCCGAGTTGTCGCGCGGCTTCGGTCAGACGATGTCGGCGCAGCGTGCGGATGCGCTGCGATCGTTCGGCGGCCAACGCACCTCGTTCCGCGGCAGCATGACGAAGCTGCAGGCGGGCATCACGCACGCCTTCGGCTGCGCGGTCAAGAACGTCGAGCAGAGCTACGAGAAGCAACTCTCGTCGATCGAGTCGGGCAACAAAGATCAGGCAAAGAAGCTCGAGAAGAGCTTCCAGTCGCAGATCGACGGCAGCGGAAAGGCGACCGGACCGAACAAGCGCACCGACGGTCTCGTCGCCAGCATTCGCTACTACGCGTGCGTCGCCGCGCGACACGAGCGACCGGCGTGGGAAGAGATCGCGAAGTTCGTTCTCATCATCGTCATCGCGATCGTCGTGAGCGCGTTGCTCGGTCCCGTCGTCGGAGCGATGGTCGGTGCGATCGGGCTCGCCGGCGCCGCTGCGACGATCGTCACCGCGATCATCGTCGGTGCGATCGCGGGCGCGATATCCAGCGTCGCAGGTCAGCTGTTCGACAACGCGATGAGCGGCCGCCGCCTCGGCTACGGTGTCGCGGCTGCCGCGAAGTCCGGCGCGATCAGCGGCGCGATCGGTGGCTTCTTCGGCGGTGTCGGCGCGGTGTTCGCGAAGGCCGCCGCATCCGCGGGCGCGGGCCTGCTCACGAAGTTCGCGATCCAGTTCACCGCCGACATGGCGTCGGAGTACGCGACGCAGGTCGCGACGAACCTCATGGAGGGCAAGAGCCTCGGCAAGTCGCTCACCGACGTCAACGCGAGCGGCTTCATCATGGCGGGCGCGATGTCCGCGGGCATGTTCGCGCTGCACAGCGTGAAGCTGCCCGGCTCGAAGAAGACGCCGCCCGAGCTTCCTCCTGGCCTCGACACGAAGCTCTCGCCGCGCATGCAGCGCGTGGGCGCCGCGATCAAGAACGCCGAAACCGCGATCAAGGACAGCAAGCCCGTCAAGGCGGCGATGCGCACGGCCGAGTCCGCGGTCGCGAGCATGAAGTCCGCGGGCACGCGTCTCGCGGCGGCATTCAAGGGAACGAAGCTCGGCGCTGTTCTCGAGTCGAGTGGCGCGCTCGGAGCGATGAGCCGCGGCGGTCGTTCGCTACTCGGTCTTCTCGGCAAGCTGCAGGATCTCAACACCGCACTCGGCGAGAAGACGACCAAGGTCGGCGAGCGCTTCGCCGGTCGGCTCCAGAAGATCGCGGCGCGCTACGGCATCAAGCTCGGTCCGCGCGCCGAGGCACCGACTCCGCACGACGAGCCGGCGCCGAAGGACGCGAGCGCGACGCCGCACGACGCACCGAACGCGCCGAAGGAAGGACCCCTGGCGCACGAGGCAACGACGTCCGATCCGGTCACCGCGCACGAGTCACCGACGCCGCACGAGTCGCCGACGACGCCGCACGAATCGTCGCCGGCAAAGCCGACCGATGCGGACTTCAAGAGCGTCGAGGCATCGGGCCAGAAACCGCACGAAGCGCTCACGCCCGAGCAGCGGCTCGCCGAGCAACGCGTTGCCGAGCACGGCGACAAGCTGCCGCCGAAGGAGCCGTTCACCGAAGCCGGCAAGTTGCCGAACGAGCACCCGTGGGGCGAGACGCCGGAGGGAACGTTCTGTCGATTCTCGGGCGGCAGCTGCTCGAACAAGAAAGGCCAGAAGGTCAAGAACCCGCCGGGGATGGGCAAGACTCCGCTCGCCGGCGACGTCGCACCTGCGAAGCCAACCGCGGATGCCGCGCCCGCGAAGGTCGCGACGCCCGAGCCTGCGAAAGCAGGAACGCCTGAGCCTGCGAAAGCAGGAACGCCCGAGCCTGCGAAGGCAGGAACGCCCGAGCCTGCGAAGGCCGGTACGCCCGAGCCTGCGAAGGCCGGAACGCCCGAGCCTGCGAAGCCGGTAGACCCAGCAAAGCCCACGCCGGACCAGGCGCACACGGAGTCGATTCTCGACAACGGGTTGCGGCGCACGGAAAAGCCCGCACCAAAGGACGCGAAGTTCTCGTCGGGAGATCCGATGCCGGAAGGGACTCGCGTCGTCGAGCACTTCGACGAGAGCGGAACGCTACAAGGCCGTCACTACGTGGACGCCGATGGACGGGTGATCCGTTCGGAGGTGCGGATGAAGTCCCCCAATGCGCGCAAGAAGGACTCTAGCCGACCGACCCCCGAGGGGATGGAGCCCACGGATCATCGTGGACACAGTGCCCCCGAACGACATGCGGCGGACCAACGTGCTGCGAACGTCCCCGAAAATCTTCAACCCGAGCACTCGAAGTCGAATCTGAGTCCGAAGAAACGCTGGGAGAATAAGGTTCCGGCGTTCGCTAACAACCATCCCAATAGTGAGGTCTTCAGCATTCACGAGCCGACGTTCCGCGGTAAAGATAAGCGCCCGACGTCGATGAGCCACGGCATCGAGGTCGATGGACAGCGGATGTCTAATTACGACAGCAAAGCGATTCCAAACGACGCGACTGCAAGCGCATACAAGCTTCCGTGGGAGTGAACGATCGAGCTATGACGAATCCCGAGCTAGACGAACTTCATCAGCAGTTCCATACGGCCTTGACGAACGATGCCAATTCGCCCTCGAACGTGGCGCTGTTCTGGCACGAGGCCACGAGAGTAAAGCGAGATCCAGAAGCACCCGATGCGATCACTGGCGGACCGGCGTTTCTGAAGTACTACAACGGACCATCGATGGTACGTGACGTTCCAGGTCAGGCCTTCGAACCCGGGAAACTACCGTTCCGGGTCTGTGAGCGGCTGATCAAGCAGGGTGCAGCCACCTACGAAGGGCCACGATTGATCTCGTTTCGTTACGAGCGCCAGAACACGGAATGGGTTGGGGGATACAGTGTCGAGACATCGCAGCAGTATCGCGATCTCGTCGTAGGACGTACTGAGATCGATGCTCGCCTTGTCAATGCGCTCCGACCGAGATGGAAGAAGGGATTGACGCACGTCAGTCTTGTCTATGGGGTTCATGGTTGGAAGGAATGGGGACCCAAGCTGAAGCTATCGAAGGGGTTCGACGCCGAGCTGTTGGATCCGCCACCCGAGATCCTCGAGGCATGGAACGAGCTCGTCGCGTACATGAAGGCCAACGGTGTGAAGCACATCTACTACGCGGACATCTCCATCGATAAAGCATCGGCAAAGGTTCGGGAGGGTGAAGGCATCCAGCTTCACTACGATCGATGATCGATTATGCGAATCTCACGTCACATCAACAGGCGTTCGTGCGCGCCGCGCTCGACACCGTTCCGGACGATGTCAGCTCGTTCGCGATCGACGCGACGAAGATCGATGGTCAGCTCACGGTGCGCGTTAAGTCGGCCACGCCGTTCGCGCTGTCCGACGATGCGGTCACCGCGATCAACGACATCTTCACGTTGCACGAGACAGCGGGTCAGGCGCTGACCGGGATCCGCTCCGAGCTCGTCGAGGATGACGGCGCGTGGGACATGAGCATGGAGTTCGACTACGCGACATGAATACCAGCGCCCGTGGATCTTTCCGAAGGTGGCTGTTGGAGATGTCATAGGTATCTGTGGCGGGTTCTCGACGAGCGTCGCCGGCTCACTGACCGAGGCGGAGATGAAAGTCGAGTCGTCGGGAGGACATGCGAACATGACGCTGGATGAGCTGTCCGACATTCAGAAGCGCTTGAATGCGATTGGTTGGTATTCGGCACGAACGATCACGCCCAAGGCCGAGGAGCTCGTGAAAGAGCACATTGCGCGGATGACACGCGTGTTCGACCACCGGCTCCGTGTCGAGAAGAAGTCTCCGCTCGATGCATATTCCGATGCTCAAAGCGCTGGCTACTCCGCCGAGATGCACGACGAGTTCTTCGATGCGGTCCATGATGGAGTGGATCTTGGACAGGTCCCGTCGAAGATGCCGATCGTGCTCTCACTCGTCGCACACTACTTCTGGAAAGATGATCCCGATCTAGGGCATCTCGATGACCCTTGGGAACCAGTCGTGGAACTGTTCGAGCTCGGATACACAACGACGTTCGATCAAGATGACCACACGGAGACACTAGACTTCGTGCTCGAGTATCCGGGCCATCGCAAGCACTACCCGTTGGTGGGATCCGGGGTTCCCGAGGCAGCGCGATCATGAGCGGCGTCACGCATCCCGAGTCGGTGTCCCGCCGAAACGGCGTGGCGGCTGGAGGTGATCGGGGACGCGATGGCGGGAAGGCATCGCGTGCATAAGAGGACGAAGTGACGATCGACGAATGGATCGAGACGTTGAAGACCGCACAGAGTGCACGTGCCTTTTCAACGACGGCCGCGTCCGACCGCGAGGTCGCGCACGCGATGAAGCTCTCACCGCAATTCGGCGCGTTCCTTCATCGACATGGCGCGATTCGCGCATTTCCGCGCGGACGAGCCATTGGGCTGTTCGTCTACGCCAGCCCGGAGAGCTCCGCCCTCGACGGAAAGACGCTCCACGAAATCGCGAACGACGACGGGTCTCCACGGTACCTCATCGAGGGGAGTCAGGCTGTCTATGGTGTGGATGCGGGCGAGGCGTGGGAGGTGGCCGCTGACTTCGAGACTTGGCTAGTAGACGCGATGGCGAGACTCCGAGCGTCGTACAGCACCAAGGACTGGAACGCGATCCTCAAAGGAGCAAAGCCGTTCACCACCAAAGAACGTGAAGTGCTCGAGGCACGCCGAAGATTCGAAGTCACGCTCGAAGGTATCGAGCCCGACGAGAGATTTCGTCTTCGCATCCACAATGGCTCCGACCGAAAGCTTCCCTGTTTGACCTACGGTGTTCGGGGGCCTGACTTCATCGGGGCACTCTTCCTGAACGTGTCCGACCTAGCTCCCGGCGAGACCACCACGTTGCGTGTGCACGCGTATCGCGACCAAGTCGAGCCGCGCGAGCTCGAGCTCCACTTCGACGAACCAACACCCGAGGATCGCGCGGACTTTCGCGAACTATCCTCATGATGACCGCACGAACGCATGGCACGTTGATTTCAGACGCTTCCGCGACTCACCGTCGGCGTTGTCTCGTCGAGTCCGCGGTTTGTCGGTACGATCTCCCCCGATGTATCGGCCGTAGCACCCGGTGCGCTCGCCGATCCACGAAGATTCAACTGCGGCTCGAAGAACCAACACTATCGGATCGGGCCATGTATGAAGAGCTGAGCTCAGCACCATGAAAGACAGCGAGGCAGAGCTCCTGTCGCTGCGTGTCTCCGACAGCGAGCTGGACGAAATTCACGACGGCTTTCTCCGTGCACTGTCGAACGACTCGGCACCACCGTCGAATGTCGCGTTGTTTTGGCACGAAGCGGTCTCCGTCAAGCGCGATGCAGATGCGCCCGACGCGATCACGCGGGGGCCCACGCGGCTCAAGTATTACGACGGTCCGTCGATGGTTCGCGATGTACCGGGCCTGGACTTTCCGGAGGACAAGCGACCATTTGGCGTGTGCGAGAAGCTGATCAAACAAGGAGCGGCCACGTACGAGGGGCCGCGCATGATCTCGTTTCGCTACGATCGCGAGAGCACCGGGTGGGGCGGTGGGTACTCCGTCGAGACATCGGCGCAGTATCGGGACCTGGTCGTCGGGCGCGCAGAGATCGATGCGCGTCTCGTCGAGGCGCTCCGAGCGAAGTGGAAGAAGGGGCTGACCAACGTCGCCCTCGTCTATGGCGTTCACGGGTGGAAGGAATGGGGGCCCAAGCTAAAGCTGTCGAAGGGCTTCCAGGCAGAGCTCTTGGATCCGCCTCCAGAGATTCTCGAGCTGTGGAACGAGCTCGTCGCATACATGACGTCCCACGGCGTCAAGCACATCTACTACGCGAGCATCGCCATCGATAAGCCAACAGCGAAGCCTCGCGAAGGCGAAGGCATCCAGTTCCAGTACGACCGATGATCGACTACGCGAAGCTCACGTCACATCAACAGGCGTTCGTGCGCGCCGCTCTCGAGACCGTTCCGGACGATGTCAGCTCGTTCGCGATCGACGCGACGAAGATCGATGGTCAGCTCACGGTGCGGGTGAAGTCGGCCACGCCGTTCGCGCTGTCCGACGACGCGGTCACCGCGGTCAACGACATCTTCACGTTGCACGAGACGGCGGGTCAGGCGCTGACCGGGATCCGCTCCGAGCTCGTCGAAGATGACGGCGCGTGGGACATGAGCATGGAGTTCGACTACGCGACATGAAGACCAGCGAGGCAGAGCTCGTGTCGCTGCTCGTCGAGGGAGCAGCGCGGCGCGCACGCGGTGAACCACCGCCGAATACCGGCGAGCGCGCTGCCCAGCTCGTCGTGGACATCGGTGCGCACGGCGACAGCTTCGCCCGCGTGTTCGAGGGCCTCGCGGCCGAGCTCGCGAAGCGCGGGTTGAAGATGCCCGCGCTCGATGACCTGCCAGACGTGATCGCACCGTTCGCTCTCGCGTTCGGCGATGCGTTCGTCATCGATCCGGCGAGCGACGAGATCGACATGGAGGCGACCGCGGATGCGCTCGACGCACGGATCGAGCAGACGCTCGGGGCGAGTCCGCGCAAGCTGCGCGAGAAGCAGTTGCACGACACGATTCGCCGCCGCGTGTCGGCCCAGACGGCGGACATCATGCGAGCGAACGGCCTGACTCCGCTCGCGGATCAGACCGACGAGGACTAGGAGGACTAGCGACGTGAGCACGCATCTCCTCGGTCAACTGGTGACGATGGATGTTCGGGGCATCAGCGTGCTCATGTACATCGTGCTCGACGACGCGAGAATCGAGGACACGTTCTCCGCGGCGAACGACGACGAAGCGCTGGCCAAGGCGCGCGCGCTGTTTTCCGATGGCATCGTCGACTGCGAGCCAGCGCTCAGTGCCGTTGCCGCTCGCCGCCGCGCCGATGTTCGCGAGCTCACGCTGCGCGAGAAGATCGCGAAGGCGCACACCGCGCTGCCGATCCTCGAAGCGTCGTTTCGTGACGTGAAGAATCACGAGGCGTACTCGGACCTGTTGCACACCGCGTCCGTGTTCGCGCACGCCGTCGCGAGCGACACACGACGACAGTGGTACGTCGCCGCGACCGTGCGCGGCATGATCGGCAGCACCTCGGTCGACCGCGACGTCGTTCTTCTCGTCGTGCCCGGCGCTCGCCCGGCGTTAGCAGTTCTGTCTCGGGCCGATGCCGCGTCGCTCTTCGCCGAGGAAACGAGTGTCACGCAGGTCGATCGCCTGATGGTGGAGATCGGCGACGGCCCCGCGGATCTCGTCCGGCTCCTGACCGACGCCTATGTTCTGACCGCGATCCCTCGCGTGACGATCGTCGAGTCCGGACGCCCGCGCACCTCGGACAGTCTGTCCTTCGAGCTGCTCGCCGGATGCCTCGCCGCGATCTCGCGGTTCGTCGAGGCGAAGGTTCCCGGCGTGTTCTATGACCCGCTCCTGGGCGGGCAGCTCGATATCAAGCTCGCTACCTTCCAGCCCTGACGGGTCGTTTGGGGGCTTGCCTTCGGACGTGGCCCATGAGAGAACTGACACGTCAGTTCCGAGTTCTCTCTATGAGTTACATGCGCTCCGAAGCCCGCGCTGCTCAGATCCTCGCCTGCGCGAAGCGGGTGTTCGCGGAGCGCGGGTTTCACAACGCGAACATCAGCCACATCTGCGAGGCAGCCGGCATCGGGCGCGGGACGCTGTACCAGTACTTCACGAACAAGCGCTCGGTGCTCACCGCGATCCTGCGCGAGACGCTCGATCGCGCGCGCGCGCTGATGCACCGCCAGTCGACCGAGACCACGTATCCGGCTCCCGAGACGCTGACGCGCTCCGCGATCGTCGCGTTCTGCGCGCGGCAACTGCGCGAGCTATTCGAGATCGTGTTCAACGACGAGCACACGCTGCGCATCGTGTTGCGCGAGGCGGTCGGGCTCGATGTCGATGTCGAGAAGATCTTGGGCGAGATCGACGAGACGGCGATCGCGATCCTCGAGCGCGATCTGATCCGCGCGCAGAAGGCCGGCATCCTTCGCGAGCTCGATGCACGCGCGGTCGCCACGATCGTCGTCGGTGGGATCGAGAAGCTCGCGTTCAAGGCGCTGCGCAGCGATGCGCCCCTCGACCTCGACAAGCTCGCGATGGATGCAGTGCTGCTGCACACCGTCGGTACGCTCTCCGATCGAGTTCCGAACAAGTAACGGAGGAATCATGGCAACGCTGACCGAACGCTGGTTGACCCCTCGCAAGGCGAGCACGCAGTTCCCACCGTACGCGTACGGCGATCGATCGATCGTCGGGCTCGCGGAGGCGCGCACGAGCACGGTCGCGCGCATCTATCACAAGACCCACGAACAAGCGTGGGACGGCCGGCAGGTGCTCGACGACCTGATCGCCAAACACGGGGAGATCAACTTTCCGCCCGAGAAGAAGGCGGCGTTCGCGCGCGTGGCGAGCGTGCTGCTGTGGGGCGAGCTCGCCGCGTGGTCGATCAGCGCGGACCTCGCGCTCAGGCTCGAGGAGACGCCCGCGAAGATGGCGGCGTCGAGCCAGGTGTTCGACGAAGCCCGGCACTTCTACGTGCTGCGCGAGTATCTGTGGCGCGCGGGGATCGATGTCCAGCACCTCGGGGGATGGAGCCGGCGCCTGCTCGTCGAGCTACTCGAGACGGAGAACTTGCTCTACAAGGTCGTCGGCATGCAGCTGCTCGTCGAGAGCACGGCCGTCGTGATGTTCCGCTCGATCGCGGACGCGAAGCTCGAGCCGGTGCTCACCGAGCTGCTCTACTACTTCGAGCGTGACGAGGCGCGGCACGTGGGCCTCGGGGTGCTCACGCTCCCCGACGTGCTGTCGGGATTGAGCGAGGCCGAGGCGGCGCGGCTGTGGTGGTTCCAGACGAAGATGAACTTCGAGATGATCTTCAGCGGCGTCGCGATGGCCGAGGCGTTCGCGACGCTCGGTGTCGATCAGGCGGCGATGAACCTGCAGGGCTTCCGCTATCACGCGGAGATCCTGAAGCGCATGCGCAAAGAGAAGGGCCAGGAGAACACCGGCGCCGATGCTCCCTCGATCAAGGGGCTGTTGCGGTTCTCGAAGAAGGGCCAGGCGCAGGTCCAGGAGTTCCTGTTCCCGACGAAGCAACGCGGCGCCATCTCCGCGCGGCTGTATGCGGCGCTGGTCACGTTCGCGCAGCGATCGGATGCGTGGCTCGCTTCGCGCGCACCCGCGACGTGACGTCTGTTATCGTGAGCTCATGCGTGGGCTCGTGTTGTGTGTAGCTCTATCGCTCGCGGCGTGTGACGGCACCGAGATGGTGTGTGACCCCGGAACGCACGCCGATGGCGACACCTGCGTCGAGGACACGACGTGCATGGCGAACACGTGCGGTGCGCACGGCACCTGCTCGATCGTGAGCGGCGCGATCAACTGCGCGTGCGATGCGGAGTACACTGGGCCGAACTGCGGCGCGTGTGCAGCCGGATTCCAGGACCACGGCGCCACCGGAACCTGCAGCGCCGCGTGCGCCGCACAATGCGGACGCTTCGGACAGTGCGACGACTCGAGCGGCACGATCGCGTGCACGTGCAGCGCGGGGACCACGGGCGATACGTGCACCACGTGCGAAGCGTCGACGGCGACGATCGTCAACGACACGTTCGGCGGACGCGGTCAGCACCACACGCTCGACGTCACGCCGGGCTCGATCGTCGTCGCGGAGCTGCCATCGCTCGGCGGTGCGGCGTCAGGCGACATCACGTTCGGTCAGATCGCCGGCATGCCGAGCGCGGGCTCGCAGAAGTTCACGCTCGCATTCTCGCGCTGCCCGGGCGATCTCACGTACGCGCAAGACCAAGTCGTCGACGGCGCGAAGCCTTGCTACTTCTACACGACGAACGTCGCCGGCGGATCGATCCGCTGGATCGAGAGCGGCACCGAGGCCGCGAACCAGTGCTTGCTGCCGCCGGGAGATGGGCCGTGGTACGCGAACCTCAAGGTGGAGTTCGGGCTGTCGATCGAGACCTGCGACGACGCCGGGCCGTGCAAGATCGACTGGCAGTGGAATTGAAGCTCGTCGTACTCGTCGCCGTATTCGCGGCCTTCGGGGCGCCGGTGGCTGACGCGTGCGCACCCGCTCCGCCGGCCGGCGAGGAGGTCGCGATCGCCGACGAAGAAGCGGTGATCGTGTGGGACGCCGCGACGAAGACCGAGCACTTCATCCGCCGCGCGCAGTTCGGCTCGACGGCGAAGAAGTTCGGCTTCCTCGTGCCGACGCCGTCGAAGCCCGAGCTCGGCGAGATCGATAGCAGCATCTTTGGAGACCTCGCGTGGCAGCTCCGGCCCGAGGTAGTGGTCGACACGTCGGGGTTCACGATCGATGCGGAGCCGCTGTTGTGGAAGGCGTGCACGCTGACGCTCGCGAAGAAGGGCGATGGCGTCGCGATGCCTGCCTCGGTCGAGGTGATGCAATCCGTCAACGTCGCGGGCTTCGATGCGACGACGTTGCGCGCCGACGCGCCGGATGCGATCGCCGCGTGGCTCGGCGAGCACGGCTTCGCGAACACCCCGCAGCTCACCGAATGGCTCGCGTGGTACGTCGATCACCACTGGGTGATCACGGCCTTCGTGGTGGCGTCGACGGATGCGAGCTCCTCGACGGTGACGACGAGCGCGGTGCGGATGACGTTCGCGACCGAGCGTCCGTTCTATCCGTATCGCGAGCCGGCTCCGCTTCCGATGACCACGACACCGCGCGTGTCGACGGCGAGCCGCCTCCTGCGCGTGTTCTTCCTCGCGAACGACCGCTTTGCAGCGACGCTCGGTGACACGGCACCGTGGAGTGCGCGCGTGCTCCACGCATCCCCGCTGACGCTGCCCGAGTCACTCGTGGCGTTGAAGGCCGGAAGGTTTGCGACGGTGTTTCACGACGAGAGCAATCCGCGGATCGCATCAGACGAGCTGTACTTCGCACGCAGCGCCGATCAGACGCCGGTCCGGCAGACGGTGACGCGGCACGAGCCGACGACGATCCCGATCGCGCCGGACGTCTTGCTCCTCGTCGGGATCGTGGTGTGGCGGCTTCGTCGCCGCAAGCGCGGTGCTCACACGCGCGGCAAGTAGACCTGCATCGTCGTTCCGCGTCCGACGTCGCTCGTGATGACGATCTCGCCGCCGAGCTGCTTCACGATGCCGAACGAGGTCGATAGACCGAGTCCCGTCCCGTTGCCGCGTGGCTTCGTCGTGAAGAACGGCTCGAACACGTGGCGCTTGGTCTCCTCGCTCATGCCGCATCCGGTGTCGGTGACGGCGACCACCACGTAGTTGCCGGCCGCGACCTCGCCACCGGGTAGCACGGTGACCTCCGAGGTCTCGATCCGCAGCGTGCCACCCGAAGGCATCGCATCGCGTGCGTTGACGGCGAGGTTCACGATGACCTGCTCGAGCTGGACGAGATCGGCCCGCACGATCGCGTTGCCACCGTGGTCTTCGATCGTCAGCGAGATCTCGGGACCCAGAAGTCGCCGAAGCATGCGACCGACCGACTGGACCACGGTGCTCACTTCGAGATCGACGAGCTCGAGGACCTGATTGCGACTGAACGCCAACAGGTGCTTCGTGAGTGCCGCGGCGCGCCGCGTCGATGCCTGGATCTCCTCGGCCTCTGCGAGACGTGGGTCGCCGTCGGCGAAGGCTTCGACCATCGACCCTGCATTGAGGAGGATCGCGCTGAGGATGTTGTTGAAGTCGTGCGCGATGCTGCCGGTCATCTGACCGATCGTCTCGAGGCGCTGCGCGTGCGCGAGGTGCGCTTCGAGCTTCTTGCGCTCTGCTTCGGCGGCGGCGATCCGGCGCTCGGCGCGAACGCGTTCGGTGATGTCGCGGCCGATCGACATCACGTGGTCCGTGCCTTCGATGGCGACGTTGGTGCAGGCGAACTCGACGTAGACCGTCGAGCCGTCCGCGTGCCGGAGCGATGCGATCGCGCCTCCTTCTGTCACGGCCCGCTGGAGCTCCGCTTCCGTCTCCTCGCGCGTACCCGTGGCGTAGTCGTGGATGTGGTGCCCGATCATCGAGCACGGTTCGATCCCGAGTACGTGCTGCCAGCGCTGGTTGGCTTCGACGATGACCCCTTCCGGCGTCAACACCGTGAGCGTGTCCGACGCGTGCTGGAACAGCGTCCGCCATCGCTCCTCGGCGCGGCGGGTCTCCTCCAGGAGCTTGGACAGCTGCTTCGCGTTCGTCTCGAGGTGCGCTTCGTAGGAATCGCGACGGGCCCGGCGCGGCCGCGTGCTCCGCGAGTTGATGCACGCCGTGATTCCCGCCATCTCTGCGCTGAAGTCGGGCGTGCGCTGGATCAAGTCCGAGGCACCGAGCGTGAGCGCGAGGTCGCGCGCCCCGCTGTCGTCGTAGTGCGCGCTGACGAGCACGATCGGAATCGGGGCGAGCAACGTGTCGTCTCGCAGCCGGCGACACAAGCCGAAGCCATCGACGGTGTCCATCATCACGTCGCTCACGATGATGTCGGGCGGGTTCGCTCGCGCCGCGTTCAATGCATCGGTGGCGTTCGCGGCGGCGATGACGTGGTAGCCCGCACCCTCGAGATACAACCTCGAGAGCTTTCGCTGCCGATCGTTGTCATCGACGAGGAGGACGGTGGTCATCGTCATCTCCGAGATAGGCGAGGAGCTGCGAGGAGAACGTGCCGATGTCGATGGGCTTCCGGATGAAGCCCGAGCATCCGGCGGTGAGCGCGCGGAACTCGGTGTCGGGGCCGTTCATCGACGTGACCGCGACGATCGGGACATCGAGCACCGCGAGGCGCAGGTTCGTGACGATCTCGTAGGGCTGCGTGGGTGGCGCGAGCTCCGTCACGACCACGTGTGGCAAGAACTGCGCGAGGATCTCCCGCGCCCCTTCGAAAGAGGGTGCCGCCCTCACCACCCAACCCGCCGACTCGAGGACGTGACGCGCGAGCTTGACGCTCGGCGCATCGCTATCGACCAAGAGCACGGAGGGCGGCACGACCACGCTCGTTTCAAGTTCGAGGCCGGAATCCGACGCGCGCACAACCCCTCGACAAGGGCGACCCTAGGTGTCCGCGCCATACCTATGGTACAAATTCCATAGCGCGGCTGCCATGACCCGACTCCTCGTCATCGACGACGATCCCGCGAGCCGCCGGCTCGTCACGGCGATCTTTCGAGCCGAGGGCATGGAGGTGATCGAGGCCGCGGACGGCCTTCCCGGAGTGAAGGCCGTCGAGGCGAGCTCCCCGGACATCGTCCTGCTCGACATCCGCATGCCGGAGCTCGACGGCATCGAGGTCTTGCAGCAGCTTCGACCGCACGAGAGCGGGATCGTGGTCGTGATGCTGACCGCAGAGCACGACGTGAAGCTCGCGATTCGCGCGATCCAGCTCGGCGCGTTCGACTACCAGACCAAGCCCGTCGATCAGGACGAGCTCGTGCTGGTGGTGAAGCGTGCGCTCGAGACGCGTGCGTTGAAGTCCGAGGTGGCGGATCTGCGGCGGCAGCTCGGGCAGGGCGGTGGGCTCGCGCACCAGATGGGACCGAGCGCGCAGGTGCAGCAGATCTGCGATCAGGTCGCGACGGTCGCGGCGACGAGCTTCTCCGTGTTGATCCTCGGCGAGACGGGCACCGGCAAAGAGGTCGTCGCGCAGGCGATCCATCGTCAGAGTCCTCGCCGCGCGCTGCCGTTCATCGCGCTCGATTGTGGTGCGATTCCGGAAGCGCTCGTCGAGTCCGAGCTCTTCGGGTACGAGAAGGGCGCGTTCACGGGCGCGGACCGGCGAAAGCGCGGGCAGTTCGAGCTCGCCGACGGTGGCACCGTGTTCCTCGACGAGGTCGGCAATCTGCCGATGACACTGCAGGCGAAGCTGTTGCGCGCGCTCGAGGCTCGCAAGGTCCAGCGCGTCGGCGGCGCGGAGTCCACGGCGATCGACGTTCGCTTCATCGCCGCCACGAACGACAGCCTGCAATCGCGTGTGACGGCCGGACAGTTTCGCGCGGATCTGTTCTTCCGCCTCGCGCAGTACACGGTCACGTTACCCGCGCTGCGCGAGCGCACCGACGACATCGGCTACTTGGCGCGACGCTTTCTCGAGGAGGTCTGCATCGAGCTCCGCCGGCCGGTGCTGGCGATCGCGCCCGACGCGACGGCAGCGCTCGAGCGGTACGAATGGCCGGGCAACGTGCGCGAGCTCCGCAACGTGATTCGCCAGGCAGTGCTCGAGGCGAAGGGCACGCTCCTCGCGAAGTCGGCGGTGCAGCGCTTTCTCGGCAAGACCGAGCCACGAGCGTCGTCGCGCGTGAAGTCGGGCAAGCGCACGCTCAAGGAGGTCGCGACGGCGGCTGCGCGCGAGGCGGAGCGAGAGGCGATCTGCGACACGCTTCGCGAGACGCGCGGGAACAAGGCCGAAGCCGCGCGGCTCCTCGAGACCGACTACAAGACGCTGCACGTGAAGATGAAGGCGCTCGGCATTCGCGCGCGCGAGTTCATTCCGGTCTGAGCATGCTCGCCACGGTCTTCACGAGACCGTCGATGTCGATCGGCTTCGTGATGTACCCGTCGCAGCCTGCGTCCATTGCCTTCGCGCGGTCGCCCTTCATCGCGTACGCGGTCAGGGCAACGATCAGCACGCCATCGAATCGCGGATCCTTGCGCAGGCGCCGCGTGAGCTCGAGGCCGTCGAGGTCCGGCAACTGGATGTCCATGAGGATGAGCCGCGGGCGAACACTCGCGGGGAGCTCGAGCACCTCGGAGGCGTTCACGGCCGTGGTGACGGCGTAGTCCTCGCCTTCGAGCACGATGCGCGCGAGCTTCAGGTTCGTCGGATTGTCGTCGACGATGAGGATCGATTCACCCGCCATCGTTGTCCTCCCACTGGCAGTGTCGCGGCAGGATCGCGGAGAACGTGCTCCCCTTGCCGAGCGTGCTCGCGACCTCGACGCGACCCTGGTGACCTTCGACGATTCGCTTCGTCAGCGCGAGTCCGAGGCCGGTCCCGGCATATCGCTTGCCGTGACCCGCATCGAGCTGTTGAAACTCGATGAACAGCTTGTGGGTGTCCTCGGGCGCGATCCCGATCCCGGTGTCCTCGACATCCAGGCGGAAGTGCGTCGCGGTCTCGCGTTGGACGCGAATCGTGATCGTGCCGCCTTCGTTCGTGAACTTGATCGCGTTCGAGAGAAAGTTGTAGAGCACCTGCTTCACGCGCGCTGAATCGACGACGACCGGCGACACCAACGGATCGACAGAGCACTCGATCCGCAGCTTCTTGCTCGTCGCGAGGCCGCGCAGCACGTCGCGCACCTCGCCGATCAGCTGTTCGAGGTCGACCGATTGCGGCCGGAAGTCCATCTTGCCGGCCTCGACCTTCGCGAGATCGAGGACGTCGTTGATCAGCTGCAGGAGGTGCCGCGCGCTGTTCAAGCTGTCGTTCAAGAACTCCTTCTGTTGATCGGAGATCGGTCCGGCCTTGCCACGCGAGACGAGCTCGTTGAATCCGATGATCGCGTTGAGCGGCGTGCGCAGCTCGTGCGACATGTTCGCGAGGAACTCGCTCTTCAAGCGATTCGCTTCCTGCATCCTCTCCTCGAGGCGGCGCCGCGCGGTGATGTCGCGAATCGCGCTCGATACGAGCACGCCGTCCTCCGTCTGGAGAGGTGACAAGCTGATCTCGATCGGAAACTCGGTGTGGTCCTTGCGCAGGCCGTACAACTGCAGCCCGGAGCCCATCGCGCGCACGCGCGGCTCCGCGAAATAGCCTCCGCGAAAGCCTGGATGCGCGTGGCGGAACCGGTCCGGCATCAGCAGCTCGACCCACTGGCCGACGAGCTCGTCGCGCGTGTAGCCGAACAGCGTCTCGGTCTGTGCGTTGACGAGCATGATCCGCCCGTCGTTGTTCACGATGACCATCGCGTCGGGCGCCGATTCGAGGAGGCCACGGAACTTCTCCTCGGCCTTCTTGCGGTCCGTGAGATCGCGAATCGCGCTCGACACGAGCAGCTCGCCGCCTGTCTCGAGGGGAGAGAGGCTGATCTCGACGGGAAACTCCGAGCCGTTCTTGCGCAGCCCGTAGAGCTCGAGGTTCGTGCCCATCGAGCGCACGCGCGGATCCGCGAAGAAGCCGGCGCGATGCCTCGGATGCTTCGACCGAAATCGCTCGGGGATCAGGGTCTCGATCGGCTCGCCGATCAGCTCCGCGCGCGCGTAGCCGAACAGCTTCTCCGTCTGCGCGTTGACGAGGTGGATCGCGCCGTACCGGTCGACGATGACGATCGCGTCGGGCGCGGTCTCGAGCAGGTTCCGGAACAGATCCTCGTTTCCGCCGACGGTCTCGAGCCCGCGCAGCTGCGTGACGTCCTTCTTGCTGACGACGACGTACGGATCGCCGCGATCACCATCGACCCTTCGCATCGACACCGTGACGAGGACGGGCGTCCCGTCCTTGTGTTGTCGCCGGGCGTCGAACAGCGACGCTCCGCGAGCCAATGTCTCCTCGAGACGGAGACGCGCGTCCGCCTGGTGGTCGAGCGGAACGATCAGTGCATATAGCGAGCGCCCTACGGCCTCTGCCGTGGAGTAGCCAAACATCGCCTCGGCGCCGCGATTCCAGAACAGCACGTCGCCCGAAATGGACAGAACGATCAGTGCGTCGGTCGCCTCGCGCAGTAGCTCACCGAATGATCGCTCCACGGTCATCACCATCCCCCACGCGCAAAATTTGCATTACCGATCGTACCAGACGGAGGGGCCCCCTCGGGGGCATCGAGGCAGCGATCCGTTCCCTAGTTTTGGGAAACAGCGGCCCGACGACATTCCCGATCGTGGATGGTGCGCGCCGGCGAGTTTACCGATCCTGGCCCCGTACCCGTGAGTGAGCCGGTGGATACGTTGGCGGTCGGCCACCGTCTGCGACATTTCCGTGTCCAGCGAGGAATGACGCAGGAGGCGCTCGCCCGAGCGGCTTCGCTGACCGCCAAGTTCGTCTCGCAGATCGAGAACGGGCGAGTGAATCCGTCGATCGCCGTCCTCGCTCGCTTGGTGCACGACGGGCTCCGCACCACGTTCAGCGTGTTCTTCGCCTGGCACCCCCACGATGGCGACGTGTCGACGGTGCTCGCGCTCGTGCAGAAGCAGCCGGCGGCGTTTCGACGGCGCCTGGTGCGCGCGATCCAAGCGCTGTGCGAGCTCGACGAGGTTCCGCACGTTGTCGCGCCCACTGGGGGCCGCAAGCGCAAGCGTCAGAGCACCGCCGGCACCCAGTAGTCGCGCGGGTACAGCCGGCGCAGCGCGCCACCGACCGCGGTCTTGAGGTAGTCAGCGTACGCGTCGAGCTGCTTGGGCGGGCCGATGACGAAGTCGATCCCGTCGGGCGCGGGCGTCCCGTAGCCGGGCACCACCTTCCCCAAGACCCGCGGCATCCGATCGAACAGCTGCTGCGCAAGATCTGCGCGGTTCGCGGCAGCGAGCACGTGTCCGCGAAGCGTGCGGACCTTCTCGGGTGTGCGGCCATCGACGAGGTCGGCCGCCATCGCCCACGCCCGGCTCTCGTAGCCTTCGGCGATGCGGGACTTGAATGCCTTCGCGATCGCATAGCGCGCGATGTTGGCGTCCGGCTTGGCTTGCTTGAGCTGATCGATCACGAACCGCAAGGTCTGCGGGAGCAGCGGACAGCGCTCCGCGTAGTACTCGAGCTGTCCGCGCTCGACGTAGACGCGCACGCCGTTCGAGTACGCGAGGCCCGCGGCCCACGTCTTCATGAACAGCGAGTGCGCGCCGGGCGAGACGTACTGGTTCGACGACAGGTAGTCGAGCACGGCATCGTCGCTCGTGTCGGCGAACGAGGTCGACGGCGCGCTGTTGACGAACACGCCGCTCGACGTGCCGGCTGCGACGAGACCGACGAACCGCGGCTCCTCGCGCAGCTTCATGCGCGCGCGCAGGCGATCGGAGATCGAACGCGAGGGAGGCAGCGCGACCGCGCTCGACGGCGCGGGTCCGAGCGTCGACACGAGCCGCATCATCGCGGGCTCCGTCGCGGCGAGGTTCGCGGGCGAGCCGACGCGCACGATGCGACTCGTATCGCGATTGATCACCTGCGCGCGGACGTCGCCGAGCGCGGCCAATGCCTTGGTCGGTCCGAACAGCAGATCGGCGGCCATCTGCCGGCCGAGGTACGTCCAGTCCGCTTGCAGGGAGTCGTCGGGGAGCTCGGCGAGCAGCGCCTGCAGGTCCTTTCCGGCGGCGCCGACGAGACGAGCCGCTTCGGGCGACATCGCGCGGATGTTCTTCACGTACTTCTTCGTCGCCGGGAGCTCCTTCACTTTCGGATCCCACATCGCGATCGCGAGCTGCTCGTAGTCCGCGCGCTTCAAGCGTTCGTCCGCGATCCGGACGAGGATGCTCGCGGCGGCTTGCACCGATGTCGGATCGCCGTTCGCCATGAGCTGCCAGCGCAGGCGGTGCAGGTCGTGCGCTTGCGTCAGGAACGAGTGGGTGTGCAGGTGGATCGGCCATCCCTGTCGCCACCACGCTTCGTGCGGATCGCGGACCCACGATTCTTCCGCGCCCTTCATGACCTGGCGCAGCGAGCTGATCGTTTGATCGACGGCATCGCGGAGGCGCGGCAGATTCGCCACGGACCAGTTCGGCGACTGCATCACGCGCTCCATCCACTGCAGCGCGGCCGTTGTCTCCACAGCGGTGTTGCCGGCGCCCGAGATCACGAGCTCGTCGCGGCCACTCTCGAGATCGCGATCGTACGCAGCGGACAGCTCGAGCACCTCGGTGCGCAGGCGCTCCTTCATCGCGTCGCTCGCGATCGGAGCTGCGCCGCCGATGCCGACGTCGGTGAGCAGCGCCGGCAGCAGCGCGAGGTACATCGAGCGATCGGCGGGCACGTGATCGAGCGCGAAGGCGAACGAGACGCGCGTGCTCTGCATCGAATCGATCGTCGCGGTGAACGACGGACCACCGCCGGGGAGCTTGTCGACGCGATAGGCGAGGTTGTCGTCGAGAGTCATCGGCGGTGTGGTCACGATCGGCGGCAGCGGCGCTCTCGCCGCCGCGGCTTCGAGGACGGCGCTCTGGGCGTCGTAGTCCGCCTGGTACTTCGCGAGCGTCGCGGTCGCATCGGCGGTGCCGTACTGCTTCGACAGGCGCGCGAGCTCGTCGGCGATGCGCTGGTCGCGTGCGGCGTCGAGCTGTTTGCGCAGCGCCGGGCTCGGTCGCGCGCCGATGATGTACGGATCGGCGAGCAAGCCCCACGCGGTCATGCGCGACGCCCACGGATTTCCGGGCGCGCCGAGGATCTGCTCGATCGCGGCGAGCTCCGGCTTCAGCGTCACCGACTTCGTCCCCTCCTTGGTCTTCGCGAGCGCGTGCAGGTGATCGAACCACGCCGCGCCGGTTCCGCGAATGCCGAAGCCCGGTGGTGAATCGAGGAACTTCGCGATCTGCCGGCGTAGATCGATCACGCGCCCGCGCACGCGGTCTTTGATCGCCGCGAGCTCCGCATCTCCATCGGGGAGCTTCGCGATCCGCTCCATCTGGCGATGGACCTCGCTGCGCAACTTGTCCAACGACGCGTCGCTCATCGCGTCCGCGCGAACCCCGCCGAGCGTGACGAACACGGCCTGCCCGAGGTCATGCTGCGGATACGCGCCGATGCCGGTCACCCCGAGATCGAGTGTTCGCGTCTTGCTGTCGACGAGGACCTTGTACAGCGTCGTCGATTCATCACCGGCGATCGCGCCGAGGAACAGGCCGCGCAGCGTCTGCTCGGTGAGATCGAGCTCCTTCGAGAGCGTCGGCCACACGAGCATCGCGGGGCTGGGAGTCGTCGCGTCGGCGAACGGATAGTCGACGATCGTCACCCTCTGCGCCGGTGGGGCCGGTGGCTTCGGGAGATCCGCCTCGATCGTGACCTTGCCGGTGCGCGGGTTCGCCTTCGCGAGCACCTGGGCCGTTCGATCGAGGACGTCCTCGAGCGCGACCGCCTTCGGGAACGCCGCGATCATTCCCATGTTCGCGAGGTGATAGTTCTCGGCGTGAAACGCGCGAATATCCGCGGGCGTCATCGTGCGAATCGCGTCGGGATAGCCACCTGCTTCGAACGACAGCGGATGCTGCGCGCCGTACACGAGCTGGAGCCCGGCCCGCCAGACGACTGCCATCGGCGATTCGTAGCTGCGCACCATCTCGTTGTAGACGGTGCCCTTCTCTTCGAGGCGAACCTTACCGCTCGCGTCTTTATCCACGCCGAAGTTGCGCACCTCGCGGCGGATCTCTTCGTCGGTGTAGTCCGGATCGAGCATCGCGCCGAGTTGCTCGGCGAACACGGGCCAGAACGCCTCGGTCCCCGCGACGGTATGGAAGTGATACGCGGTGTGCCACTGCTCGGTGAACGCACTCGAGCTCACGAGCGACATCGCTTGCGCGCTACCGAGCTTGCGTCCGCGATCGCCTTTGCCGAGGAGCAAGTGCTCCTGCGTGTGCGGCTCGCCTTTGTCGCTCGTCGGATACGAGCCGACCCACAGATAGCCCTGCGGCGCGGATTCGATCTGGAGATAGTCGAGCGTGAACTTCGTCGTGCCGTGGACGAAGCGAGCACCGATCGGGCGATCGTTCGCGTCGACATACACGCTCTCGGCCCGGAACTCGCCGACGCGCGCCCCCGGGACGAGCGATGCGAGCGACGGAGGCGCGACCACCTTGTCGTCGCCGGGACTCGGGGGCGGTTCGGCCGGTGGGACAGGGCGGGGTGGGCTGGAACACGAGGTCAACGTCGCAGCGAGCGCGAGCGCCCACAGGATCTTCCGTGACATGGCGCTTACTCTCCCCGCATGCCGACTCGCTTGCTAGCCTGGAAACCATGATCGAGCTTCGCCAGGTCGAGTCCACCGTCGTCGTCACGCTCGCCGCCGGTCGCGCCAACGCGCTCGACTATCCGATGCTCGAGGCGCTCTCGCAGGCGCTCGATTCGGCGCTCGCGAACAACCCGCGCGCGCTGATCGTGACGGGAACGGAGACGTCGTTCTGCGGCGGGCTCGCGCTGCCATCGCTGATCGATCTCGAGCGCCACGACATGCGCGCGTTCATGACCATGTTCAGCCGCACGATGCAGCAGCTGCTCGTAGCGCCGGTTCCCACGGTCGCCGCGATCAACGGCGGCGCGATCGCGGGCGGCTGCGTGCTCGCGATGATGTGCGATCAACGCGTCATCGTCGGCGATGGTCCCAAGGGCCCACCGCGCATCGGCCTCAACGAGGCCCAGCTCGGAATCGGGCTGCCCGCGATCGTCCTCGAAGTCGCGCGCGCGAAGCTGACTCCGTCGGCGTTCGTCTCGGTCGCGCTCGAAGGCACGCTGTTCGATGGTCCCTCGGCGCGCACCGTCGGCCTCGTCGACGACGTGGTCGCGCCATCGGTCCTCGAGTCGCGCACCCTCGAGCGCGTCGCTGCACTCACGTCCGCCGGCGCTGCGGCGTATGCGCAGATCAAGACAGCGTGGACGCGTCCGCTCGTGGAGACGATCCAGCGGACGAGCGAGGCCGTCCTCGAGGGGTGGCTCGATACCTGGTTCTCCGACGAGGGGCAGCAGCGCTTGCGCTCCGTCGTGGCGCGCCTCGCGAAGAAGTAGATGCGAATCGCGATCGCCGGCGGCGGCATCTTCGGCGTCACCACCGCGCTCGAGCTCGCGTCGCGCGGTCACGCGATCACCGTGTTCGACCCGGGCCCGATCCCACACCCGCTCGCGGAGTCGACGGACATCTCCAAGGTCGTGCGGATGGACTACGGCGCCGACGCGGACTACACCGCGCTCGGCGAAGCGTCGCTCGATGGGTGGCGGCGGTGGAACCGAGAGTGGGATTCCCCGCTGTTTCACGAGACCGGCGTGACGTTTCTTTCGCGCTCGCCGATGGAGCCGGGCTCGTTCGAGCACGAGTCGTATCGCCTGCTCGTCGAGCGCGGCCATCCTCTCGAGCGGCTCGACGCCGCCGCGATCTCCGCGCGGTTTCCCGCGTACGCTCCGGGCGCGCTCGTCGACGGCTACTTCAATCCGCGCGGTGGGTGGGCGGAGTCCGCGCGCGTGGTGGCGACGCTCGCCGACGCGGCGCGAGCGGCCGGCGTCGCGTTCGAACAACGCCATGTCAGCTCGGTGGTCCCCGAAGGTCTGCTCGTGCAGCGCGACGTGGATCGCCCGCGCCACATGTCGAAGGTCGATCTTCATCGCGCGGAGCTCGTGATCGTCTGCGCCGGAGCGTGGGTCGCTCGTCTCGTTCCCGAGCTCGCACCATCGATCGCGGCAAACGGCCAGCCCGTGTTTCATCTGCGGCCGGACGATCCGTCGCTGTTCGCCTCCGAGCGCTTCCCCGTGTTCGGTGCGGACATCTCGCGCACCGGCTACTACGGATTTCCCGCGACTTCGGACGGCATCGTCAAGATCGCGAACCACGGAGCCGGGATCCGGATCGCGGTGTCGGCCTCCGACACGCCCGTCGACGAAGCGGCGCAGCGCGTCGTGCATCCAGGCCACGAAGCGGCGCTACGCATGTTCCTCGCCGAGACGTTCCCGGCGCTCGTGACCGCACCGATCGTGCACGATCGCCTGTGCGTATATGCGGACACGAGCGATGGCCACTTCTGGATCGCGCGGCATCCGGAGCAGCCAACCCTCGTCGTCGCGACCGGAGGCTCGGGGCACGCGTTCAAGTTCGCTCCGGTGCTCGGCGCGCTGATCGCGGACATCGCCTTCGGCGCGCCGCATCCTCTGGCGCACAAGTTCCGCTGGCGACCCGAGCTCGTCGCGACGTCGATCGGCGACGCCGCTCGACACAAGTCGATGTGGAGACCTGACGAGAGCTAACGAGCAGCCGATGGCGGATACGGGCCGCGATACTCCGTGGAGCGTTCGGCGACGGTCCACGCCGTCCGTCCCGTCGTCGCGTCGATCGCCACGACGCCACCCGCAGCCACGATGATGTACTTGCCCAGGCTCAGCCAGTTGTATTGGAAGCCGACCTTCGGATGAGAAGCCGCGCCAGTCTCGAGGTCGAAGATCGCGTTGGTGGTCGTCGCCGGATCGCCGCACATCGCGAAGCGGTGATCGACGGAGATCGAGACCGCCGTGCGGCGGGCATCACCCTCGGTGAGGTCGATCGGCGTCGGATTCGCGGTCGGCGTCAACGTGATCGTGCCGGCCTTGGGGGCGCGAACGATGCGCGCGACCTTGTCTTTGTTCGTGCGCACCTCGGACGTGGCGTCGACGAACGTGCGCTGGACGTGCGGTGCCGACTTCACCACCGTCGCGGTGCACGTCGCGAGATCGATCGCCCACGTCGTCTCCGTGTTCGTGCGGGCCCGAGCTTCCATTTCGGGCGACGGTGCGGCACCGCCGGCGTAGTGCGTGTTGCGTGTCCACGTCATGTACAGCGTGGTTCCGTCGTCGTGACCCGTCGCGGACTGGTTCGTGCCGAGGCTGTCGACGAACGGTGCACTCACGGCGATCGCCGAGCACGGCTTGGCCTTTCGGCCGGTGCGCGCATCCAGCACCATCGCCTTCCCACCCGCATCGAGCGCGACGAGTGAGTCGCCGCGCGCGATGATCGGCTTCGCGGCGGTGGTCGACGTCCATCGCCGCTTACCGGTCGCGAGGTCGAGCGCGACGAGGGTTGCCTTGCCGTTTGTCTCTGTCATCACGTAGGCGGTCTTCCTCGTCGGGCTGACCACGGTGTGAGCCCCGAACGGACTCGAGTCTGGAGCTGGTGCTGCAGCGACGGTACCTGCCAACCCTCCAAGCACGATCAATGTGCGCCACATGAGATCATCCTGACATGCGAACGACCGCTGATCGTAACGAACCACCGCCCGCTAGGGTCTATTCGATCTGATCAGCGACGAACCGCGAGTGCAACGCGACTGTCCGCGCTGCGGACACTACGCGCGAGGTCGGGCGGCATCAGCGTTTCGGCCGCTTCCTGCGTCGAGATGTCGTCGACGACCGTCCACCCGCGCTCGTCGAGGAACGGGACGAGCTCGTCGGGAGACGAGCCCCACTTGAACGGCTCGCCGAGCGTGGCCACCGCCGCGCGGACGAGCCGCGTCGCCAACGACGGAGCCGTCAAGCGCGACTTCGAGAAGTACGTCATCGCGAGCAGCGATCGTGGAGCGCTCCACTCGGCGATCGCGCGCAGCGAGGCATCGATCGCGGTCTCGGTCAGGTACATCGTCACGCCTTCCCAGATCGTGAGCGTGGGACGCGCGGGATCGTGGCCGGCATCCACGAGCGCGTCGCCGAGCTCGTCGAGCGGGCGCGTCTCGAAGTCCCACGTCACGTAGTGCGCGGGCGAATCGATCTCGAGCCGTGCGAGCGTGGCCTGCTTGTGGCCCTGCGTCGCGGGATGATCGACCTCGAACACCGTCGCGTCCGCGAGCTCGGGCAAGCGCAGCGCGCGGCAATCGAAGCCCGCACCGAGCAGCACCACCTGATCGCCGCCGTCGTCGACGAAGCGGCGAACGGCGTCGTCGAGGAGCTTCGTGCGGATCTGCATGTACACGATCCACGTGCGCATGCCCGGCAGGGCCGCGAGCGCCTTGGGGCCGCGCTCCGCGAGCAGCGCCGCGAGCCGCGTCGACGTGAACGCCAGGCCGTACGGATCGTCGGCGACGCGAACGTCGTCGGGCAGCAGCATCCCGAGGCCACGCGCGGCGGCGACCCACTGCGCGGTTCTACTCGGCGTGTCGTCGCGCATCGCTCAGACCGGGCTGGTCTTCGCGCGGCCGCTGATCCGGTGGGCCATCGCGCTCGGCCGCTCGAGGATCTTGTAGTCCTCGTCTTCGACGGCGACGCGCTCGCTCTCTTCGTGAACGAACGTGAGCTCGTATTCGATCTCGGCATCCTCGAGGGTCTCGACGAACTTGCGGTGCGGATGGTCGTCGCCGAACCCGACCATGCCGTTGAAGGTCACCATGTAGCCGCCGACGCCACCGGCGGGGTCGGGGGCGGACTGTTCGAGGATGGCCGAGCTGTCCATCTCGAGCCTCTTCTGCTTCACCTTCACAGCGGTGATCTGCGCCTTGTAGCCGTCGCCCGGAACGCCGTCCGTGGCGAGCCACTTCAACCGCACGGGGCGGTCGGGGTTCAGGCGGAAGTTCACCAACACGTTGCTCATGTGCTGGAGGATACCGAAATCTGCTAAGTCAGCGCCATGCGCTACCTGCATACGATGATCCGCGTGCGCGACTTGCCAGCGGCCCTGCGCTTCTTCTGCGACGGGTTAGGGCTGCGCGAGATCCGCCGCCGCGACCACGAGCAAGGCAGGTTCACATTGGTGTTCCTCGGCGAGAACGACTCCGACTCGCCGAATATCGAGCTGACCCACAACTGGGATCAGCAAGACCCGTACACCGTCGGGCGAAACTTCGGCCACGTGGCGTACGAAGTCGACGACGTCTATGCGTCCTGCCAGCGCTTCGTCGATCTCGGCTACACGATCAGCCGTCCGCCCCGCGACGGTCGCATGGCCTTCATCCGCTCGCCCGATCTCGTCTCGGTCGAGCTGCTCCAGCGCGGCGACGCGAAGCCGCCGGCCGAGCCCTGGACGTCGATGCCCAACGTCGGCGAGTGGTAACGCACCATGGCGAAGACCGGCGAGCCTGTCCTCAAAGTGATCGCGACGAACCGCAAGGCGTCGCATGACTTCACGATCCACGAACGCATCGAGGCCGGCGTCGCGCTCAAGGGCTCCGAGGTGAAGAGCCTCCGCGACGCGAAGGTCACGATCGCCGACGGCTTCGTCGATATTCGCAAAGGCCAGGCGTATCTCCACGGCATCCAGATCAACGAGTACGCCCAAGCGAACCGCTGGGGGCACGATGTCGATCGCGTGCGCAAGCTCCTCCTGCATCGCCACGAGCTCGCGAAGCTCGGCGACAAGGTGCAGCTCAAAGGCTTCACGCTGATCCCGCTCGCTCTCTACTTCAAGGGCCCGTTCGTGAAGATCGAGCTCGGCCTCGTCACGCACAAGAAGCAGCACGACAAGCGCGAGTCCAAGCGCGAAGCCGATGACAAGCGCGAGATCGATCGCGCGATGAAGCAGAAGAACCGCGCCTAGAGGCCAGCGGCGTTCAGCGCGTTCATCGTGGCTTGCAGCGCGGCCGCGAGCGACGGGTGGTCCGCTTCGAGAGACTCGTACGCCGCCTGCAGCCGCTCGGACAACGAGTGGTAGTGCGCCGCATCGTGCGGTTCTTCGACGATCGTGCGCAGCTGTGGCCGGACGGGCTCGAGCGCGGCGTGGGGCTCGTTCTCGGCATGCTCGTGGAGCACGCGGACTCGATCGATCAGCTCGGGGGTCGGCATGGACAGACCGTAGCACCGCCATCGGACGTGACCCGCCGCTGCCGCCGTGTCCCACGCGCGGCGAGCTCTGACGTAGAGTCGCGCCGTGATGCGCGGCCTCGTCGTAGTGGTGCTCTTCGGAGCGTGTGGATCGTCCCCGCCGGCGCCGAGCGCGCCGCTGTCGAGCTCCGCGACGATCGTCGTCCTCGATCGAGCGCCCGCCGACGCGGTCGCGCTGGATGTCCTCGCGGTTCGCTGGAGCTGCCGCATCGTCCACGCGCACGGCATCGAGACCGACGAGCTGCGAGTTCCGGTCGGTCGCGCGATCAAGCTGCACGTGTGGACACCGGAGCCTCCAGGCATCGGCGCGGGCAAAGCGGTGTCTCTCGTCGGAACGACGCTGACCAAGGCGATCGAGAAGGACGCACCCGTCGACGTCGTGTTCCGGATCGATCGCCCCGGCGTCTACGAATGGAAGTGCCCGACGATCACGCCGCCACCCTCCACCGGCGGCGCAGCGCCCAGTCCGGAGATGCTCGCGAGCGAGAACCCGATCAAGCCGCTCCACGCGATCCCCGCTGCCGACTACGACGCGTTCATCGCCGAAAACGATCCGGCCGTGCCCGCGAACGCCGAGCGGGTCGGCAAGACGCTCTACGAGAAGAAGGGCTGCGTTTCCTGCCACACGCTCGATGGCACGAACCGCATCGGACCCTCCTGGCGCGGGATCTGGGGCACGACGGTCACGGCATCCGATGGTACGACCCGCACGGTCGACGAGAGGTTTGTCGAAGAGTCGCTGCTCGCGCCGACGGCGTTCCTGCTGCAGGGCTACCCGCCGAGCATGCCCTCGTTCGACGGGCAGCTTCAGCCCCGCGAGATCGCAGCCCTGACCGCGTTCATCAAGTCGCTGAAGTAAAAGCGCCCCGGACAGAGTGGGCCTCGCCGATCCGCGGGCGGTGCCAATCGGGCACGCGGCGCACTCCGGATCGCGATCAATCGCGCGGTTAGGGAATGCGTCGCAATGGCCCCATGGTTGCTGTGTCTGTTCCCATGATGTTCACGCGGCTCGGCTTCACGATGTTTCACCTGGAGAGCTACCAGAACCACGCGGCCGAAGAGCCGGCGTACTTCCCGGTGCAAGTGATCCGATCGCGCAACGCGATGAGCGCGTTTTTCGCGTCCCATCGTCGCCGCTGACTCGTTGTGCACCTCTCGTACACGCGCGGGAAATCGCGAGTGTTTCGGGGAGCCCGCTCGAAAATCTGAGAGGGGCTCGCGGTAGGTCCGCCAAATCCATATGGGCGCACGTGGCAAGGCCCTTGCTGAACCGACGGCATGCGCTTCGCCTTGATTGCCACGCTCGCGATTCTTCCCGCCTGTCAGATCTACTTCAACGGCGACGACGACGATGACCCCTGCGATCGCCCGATCATCCAAGAGGGCTACTCGCACCGCCTCGTGAACCCCGACACCCTCGCCTGTCAGACGTTCACGCAGCCCGGGTGTGACGAAGCATGTGGCCCGTGCCCCGCCGGCGCGATCTATGTCCCGCCGTGGGGCGAGTGCAGCTCGCCGTGCGTCGGGCTGTCCGAGTCCGCGTGTCTGGCCGATGATCAGTGCCGCGTCGCGCGCTCGTACAACGACTACTACGCGCCGTACTCGACCGCCGACGATTACATGGGGTGCTACCCGCTCAACACGGGACCCGCGCCGGATGTCGAGCGCTGCGAGGGACTCGACGCCGAGCAGTGCGCGTGGCAATCGGACTGCAGCGCGCTCTACGACGGAGCGCCCGGCCAGTGCAACGCGTTCGCACCCGAGCAATGCATCGGCGCGCAGTTCAAGGAGTGCATCACCGAGACGCGCACGGAGGCGGGTGAATGCGTCGGGGCCTCGTGCCGTCAGGCGCCGCCGTCGTGTCCGAGCGGCACCACGCCGGGCGTCGCGAACGGTTGCTACACCGGGGCCTGCATCCCGTTCCAGTTCTGCCCGATCGCGAACTGATCGAGGCGCGACCGCGGGCCTCGCTCCGACGGGCCGACGACCCCATCCAGATCCTGCATAACAACGCTTGCATATGCGCTAGCGGAACGCATAAGTATGCACATGGTGCATGCGAGCGTCGCGTTGTTCGGAGCAGCAGGCTACACCGGCCTCGAGCTCGCGAAGCTCCTGCCGCTGCACCCGAACGTGAGCTTCGCCTGCGCGGCGAGTGACACCCACGCGGGCAAGCCGGTCTCCGCGCTCGCCGGCGGAAACTCGACGCTGTCGTTCGTGACCACGCAGCAGGCACTGGAGACGAAGGCGGACATCGCGCTGCTCGCGGTCCCGCACGAAGCGGCGCCGAACCTCGCGGCGCAGCTCCGTGCGCGCGGGACGAAGGTGGTCGATCTGTCCAACGCGCACCGCGCGTCGAGCGATGCGGTGTACGGGTTGACGTCGTTGTTCGCGCCGGACATCGCGCGCTCGCCGCTCGTCGCGAATCCGGGCTGCTACGCGACCTGCATCATCACGGCGGTGGCGCCGCTCGTGCGCCACGGCCTGATCGAGCGCGATGTCATCGTCGCCGCGGGCTCGGGCGTGACCGGCGCGGGCAAGTCGAAGGACGAGGCGATGAGCCTCGGCGAGCTCGATGGCAATGTCCGCGCGTACAAGGTGCTCCGGCACCAGCACGTGCCGGAGATCGAGATGGCGCTCGCGCGCGTGGCGAGTGCGGGCTCGACGGGCTCGACGGGCTCGACGGGCTCGACGGGCTCGACGGGCTCGACGGGCTCGACGGGCTCGACGGGCTCGACGAGTGTGGGCTCGACGAGTCCACCACGCGTGATCCTGACGACCCATCTGCTTCCGATCGCGCGGGGAATCTTTGCGACGATCACCGTTCATCTACGTGCGCCATCTTCTGCCGATCTCCTCACCCGGGTCTTCCGCGACGACTACGCGGGCGATCCCACCGTGCGCGTGTTCGATACTCCCGAGGATGTCTCGATTCGCAAGGTCGTGGGCACGAATGAAACCCACGTCGGCATCGGCGTTGCGGAGCGCGGCGATATCGCCGTGGTCACTGCGAGTATCGATAACTTGTTGAAGGGCGCGGCAGGGCAGGCGATCGAGAACCTCAACGTCATGCTCGGATTGCCGCGCATGACGGGACTCATGCACTTGGCGAGGCACGGATGAAGCTACCGATCGGTTTCCGATTCTCGGGCGTGGCGTGTGGCATCAAGCCGATGCGACCGGACCTCGCGCTGTTCGTATCCGACACGCCGGCGACGTGCGCGGGCTCGTTCACGATCAATCGCGCGAAGGCGGCGCCCGTGGTCGACAGCGAGGCGCGATTGCCGGCGGAGGGCATCCGCGCGATCGTGGTCAACAGCGGTAACGCGAACGCGATCACGGGGCCCGGCGGCGCCGAGGCGGTCGCGATGATCATCGGAGCAGCCGCGAAGGAGCTCGGCGTCGACAAGTCGGCCGTCGTGTCGGCGAGCACGGGCGTGATCGGGATGCCGATGCCCGCCGACAAGCCCGTGAGGGCGATGGCCGCGGCGGTGGCGGCGCTCAGCGCCGATCCGGAGAAGGCGGCCGAGGCGATCATGACGACCGACACGACGAAGAAGATCGCGTCGCGCTCGATCGAGATCGATGGCAAGGCGGTGACGCTCGCGGTGGTGTGCAAGGGCAGCGGCATGATCGCGCCGCAGCTCGCGACGGTGATCGCGGTGATCGTCACGGACTGCGCGATCGATCCGAAGGTGCTCGACGCGGCGCTCGATGGCGCGACGCGGGAGACGTTCGAGCAGCTCACGATCGATGGCGACATGAGCACGAACGACAGCGTGTTCGTGCTCGCGAACGGTCGCGCGGGAAACGCGAAGATCACGCGCGTGGACTCGACCGGATATCACGTGTTCTGCGCCGCGCTGGTCGAGCTGCTCGACGAGATGTCGCGCGAGATCGCGGCGGACGGCGAGGGCGCGACGAAGCGACTCGAGGTTCACGTCGCCGGCGCTCCGACGCACGACATCGCTCGCGATCTGGCGAAGAGCATCTGTGGATCACCGCTGGTGAAGGCGGCGATCTTCGGCGCGGATCCGAACTGGGGACGCATCCTCGCGACGGTGGGAGCGCGGGTGGGCGTGCTCGATCTCGCGATCGATCCGCACCAGGCCCGCGTGACGATCCAGGGCATGAACGTCTACGACCGCGCTCCACTGCCGTTCGATCGCGCGGCGATCAAGGCGAAGCTGCGCGACCCGGAGTGCTCGATCGTCGTCGAGCTGCGTGCGGGCGATCACCTCGCGAAGGCGTACGGCTGTGATCTGTCGTACGACTACGTGAAGCTCAACGCGGACTACACGTCGCTGATCGTCGAGAAGGCGGACGGTGGCACCGGCACGGACAACAAGCTCACGAACTACACGCCGTCGTTCAAGCGCAGCGTGCTCGTCGAGGCGCTCGGGTACATCTCGCGGTTTCGCGGCAAGCGCTGCGTGATCAAGCTCGGCGGTGGTGCGCTGGCCAAGGATGCGGTGCTGCGCGCGTTTTGCGACGACGTGATGTTGCTGCACTCCGTCGGGCTGTCGCCGATCGTGGTGCACGGCGGCGGTGCGGCGATCACGCGCGCGCTCGAGTCGCGGGGTAGCGCGACGTCGTACGTCGACGGTCTGCGCGTCACGCCGGCCAATGACATCGACACCGTCGAGAGCGTGCTCGACGCGATCAACGCGGATCTCGTCGGCCTCCTCAACCGGCGCGGCGCGCACGCGATCGGCTTGTCGGGCTCGGACGCGGCGCTCTTGCGCGCGAAGAAGCTCGTGCGCACCGATGGTCAGGATCTCGGACAGGTCGGCGAGCTCGTCGAGGTGAACCGCACGTTCCTCGAGTCGCTGCTCGCGCAGAGCTACATCCCCGTGATCACCCCGATCGGCATCGGGCCCGAGGGCGAGGTGTTCAACATGAACGGTGACACCGTCGCGGCGGGCGTCGCCAAGGCGCTCGGGGTCGAGAAGCTGATCTACATGACGGACGCGGCCGGCATCGTCGAGAACGGCGAGCTCGTCACGGATCTCACGCCGACGACGTTGCGCCAGAAGCTGTCGAGTCACATCGTGCAAGGCGGCATGGCGCTGAAGGCGACGTCGATCCTCGACGCGCTGTCGGGCGGCGTGCAGGCCGTGCACTTGATCGACGGCCGCACGCCGCACAACGTGATCGCCGAGCTGTTCACGGATCGCGGTGTCGGAACGATCGTGCGTGCGGAGGCGAGCTAGTGCCCGACGTCACGCGCGCACGCCGCGCGGCGATCGTCGAGCTCGTGCGCACGCACCACGTGGGTACGCAAGCCGAGCTCGGCGAACTGCTCGGCAAGCGTGGCTACGAGGTCACGCAAGCGACGCTGTCGCGCGATCTCGCGAAGCTGCGCGCGCGCCGCGTATCGCTGCCGGATGGCGGCACCGCGTACGAGCTCGAGGGGTTCACCGCGCGTACGGGCGAGGAGCCGGCGCAGCTCGCGGCGATGGCGGATCTCGTCATCGGCATCATCGATGGCGACGCGATGGTCGTGGTCCACACGCGCCCCGGCGTCGCTCCGGCGATCGCTTCGCTCGTCGATCAAGCGCGGCTCGATAGCGTGATCGGGACGATCGCGGGCGACGACACGATCTTCATCGCCCCCGCCCGCAAGGTCAGCGCGAAGCAGCTCGCGAAGCAGGTGGCCGCCATGTTCGGCCGTCGCTAAGCGTCGCTAAGCGCCCTTAGCAAGTTCTTAGGGAAGACATACGAAGCACTTAGGAACGCGGCTTCGAGCGCGGCCTTAGGGTGCGGGGATGAAAAACGTTCTCTCGGCGGTCGCCTTCACCTCCCTTGTCGTCGGCAGCTTCGTAGCGTGCGGTGATCCGTCGGACCCGCAGACGCTCCCCGATGCCGCGGTGGTCGAGCCAGCTCACCTGTGGGTCTCGACGCTGGAGAAGCTCCCGATCCTGCAAGGCACGCAGATCGACGTCCAGGTCACGGTCGAGCGTCTCGAAGGTGCGAACGGTCCCGTGGTGATCACGGTCGACGATCTCCCCGCGGGCGTCACCGCGACCGGCCTGACGATCGATGCGACCGAGACGTCCGGCACGATCACCTTCAAGGCGATGACCGACGCGCCGCACTCGCTGCCGACGCAGATCTCCGTGCGCGGCACGATGGGCACCGCGTCGGCCGTCACGCCGGCGACGATGACCGTGTACGGCCCGCCCGGATCGCTCGACACGAGCTTCGGTGGTGGCCGCGTGATGATCCCGGCCGGCGCGAGCGATGACTACGCGAACGCGGTGGTCGTCCAGCCCGATGGCAAGATCGTCCTCGGTGGCCGCGGCGCGGAGCACCAAGGTGACTTCGCGCTGATCCGCCTCGACCGCGACGGCAACCTCGACCCCACGTTCGGCACCGGCGGCCGCGTGCTCACCGACTTCTCCGGCACGTCGGACAACATCAACGGCCTCGTGCTCCAGCCCGACGGCAAGATCGTCGCCGTCGGCTCCTCCGTGAAGAACGGCAACGACTTCGCGATCGCTCGCTACAACACCGATGGTTCGCTCGACACGTCGTTCGGCGACGGCGGGAAGGTCGTCCACACGATCACCGCGGACTCGGACGTCGCGTACGCCGCGCTCGTCACGGTCGACGGCTACATCGTCGTCGGCGGCGAAGCGAACCGCGGCGCCGCGGCGACGGGCGTCGACTTCGCGCTCGCTCGCTTCGCGTCGAACGGCCAGCTCGATCGCAACTTCGGCGATCAGGGCGTCACGCTCAGCGCGTTCCGCCCGGGCAACGCGGGCGACTCGATCTACGCGCTCGCGTTCCAGCCGCTCGACGGCGAGGCACGCATCGTCGCCGCCGGTGGCGAAGGCGACATGGTCGTCGCGCGCTATCGCTGGAATGGCCAGCTCGACACGACGTTCGGCACCAACGGCTCCGTGCTGAACAAGCTCGGCTCGACGATCGGCGCCGCGTACGCCGTCGCGATCACGCCGACCGGATCGATCGCGCTGGCGGGCCACTCGCACAACGACGTCGCGCTGCTCCAGCTCGACGACACGGGCCAGGTCGATCCGTTCTTCGGCAACCAGGGGAAGGTCATCACGCCGATCACCTCGAACTGGGATGCCGCGCGCGCGATCGCGATCGACACGGGCGGCAAGCTCGTCGTCGGCGGCTGGGCGTACGACGGCAACTCGTCGGCGGGGAACTTCGTCACGCTGCGCTACCTCACCGATGGTCACCTCGATCCGTCGTTCGCGGGCACGGGCATCGTGATCACGCCGATGGCGCAGGGCACGAAGGCCGACGAGAGCCGCGCGATCGCGATCCAGATCGACGACCGCGTCCCCACGCATCGCATCGTCGTTGCAGGCTTCGCGAACAACTCGAACGCCGACTTCGCGGTCGCGCGCTTCTGGCGCTAGTACCGTCGCGATCCGCCGATCGCGGTTGACGTTCGTGTAGCGCGGGAGACAGTTCATGCTCCATCACGGCGTCGAAGTGCTCGAATCGACGACTACACGAGTTGGTATTCGGGCTGCACTTTCCGGACACCATGAACCAACTGTTGGAGCTCGACTTCGCATCTCTCGAAACCATCAACGGTGGCGTCGACTGGAATCACGTCGCGAATACCGCCAAGGCAGGATCGGATCACGTTGGCGCCGCCGGCGCGGCCGTTGGTGGCGTCGCTGGTGGTGTGATCGGTGCGGGCGGCGGAGCGGTCGCGATCCCCGGTATTGGATCGGTTCCTGGATGGGCAGCGGGAACGGCCGCGGGGGCGGGTCTCGGCTACGGCATCGGTCGCACCGCCGGATACATCGGCGGAGCCGCGAAGGGTATCTGGGATACCTGGGGCAAGTAATGGCATCGAGCGCTGCTCGCGCCTGGAGCGGCGCGACGAAAGCGGCCGCTGCCGGGTTTCCGATCGGCGTTGCAGTCGGTCTCGTCGCGGGTCTCCCGATCTTTCATGTCGCCGGCGCCGCGGTCATCCTCGCGATGAGCACCGGGGCCGTGATCGGCTTGCTTCGCCGCTGAAGCCTCAGTCGCGGTGGTAGGGCTCGCCGCGCAGGATCTTGAACCCGCGGTAGAGTTGCTCGAGGACCAACAGGCGCACGAGGCGATGCGCGATCGTGAGCTGGCCGAACGACACGAGCTTCTTCGCGCGCTGGCGGAGCAGATCGCTGTGGCCGTCGGCGCCGCCGATCGCGAACACGACCGGTGCGCCGCCGCCGTGCGATTGCTCCGCGCCGATGATGTCGTTCGCGAACGCGACCGAGGTCATCGACTTGCCGCGCTCGTCGAACGCGTAGAGGTGCGCGTTGTCCGGTAGCGACGCGATCAGCGCTTGCTCGTCCTTGGACTCGGTCACGGTGAGCGAGCAGAACGGTCGCAGGCGCTTGCGATACTCCTCCTCGGCGTCGACGAAGTAGCGCTCCTTGAGACGGCCGACGACGGCGAGGGTCACCTTCACGAGAGGGCGGAGTCGTAGACTTCGTCGACGGGGATGCGCGCCTCCGGCGGCACGTCGATGTGCACGCGCGGAGCGTCGTTCCACAGCCCTTCGAGGTCGTAGTGCTCGCGCGCCGAGTGCAGGAACACGTGGACGACGAAGTCCCCGTAGTCGAGCAGGGCCCACTGACCGGTGCGCGCGCCCTCCGAGCCGATCGGACGCAGGTCGTCTTGCTTGAGCCCCGCGCTGATGCCGTCCGCGATCGCATCGACCTGGCGATCGGAGCGCCCGGACAGCACGAGCTGGTAGTTGCAGAACGAGCACAGATCGCGCACGTCGAGCAGCACCGGCTCGAGAGCTTTCTTGTCGAGCGCGAGGGCGAGGGCCTTCATCGCACCCTCGAGGCCTTCGGTGGAGGTGGCCTTCGTCGCGGGTGGATCTTCCGCGATGCGCCGTGCCTTGCCCTGAGTCGCCGTTTTCGCTCCGCTCTTCTTGTGTGTCATGCGTTCCTTACGTGGCCGCTCCCTCGAACAACAAACTTCAGCGTCGTGAGTCCTTCGGCGCCCATCGGTCCGTAGGCGTGAAGACGAGTGGTGGAGATTCCGATCTCCGCGCCCAGGCCGAGCTCGCCGCCATCGGCGAATCGAGTGGACGCGTTGACCATCACCGTCGAGGAATCGACCTCGCGCACGAAGCGCTCGCCGATCGCGGTGTCGGTCGTCAGGATCGATTCGGTGTGCGACGAGCCGTACGTCTCGACGTGCTCGACGGCGGCGTCGAAGCCATCGACGACGCGCACCGCGAGGACGAGATCGAGGTACTCGGCGTACCAATCGTCCTCCGTGGCTGCGCGCATCGGTGAGATCGCGCGTGCCGCGTCATCGCCGCGCAGCTCGACCGTCGGCATCGCACGGACGAGCGCGGGGATCACGCGATCCGCGACGCTGCGATCGACGAGCACCGTCTCGACGGCGTTGCACACGCCGGGGCGCGAGACCTTCGCGTTCGCGACGATCGCGGCGGTTGCGTCGGCGTCGTTCGTCGAGTGGATGTAGATGTGGCAGACGCCCTTGTAGTGCTTGATCACCGGCACGCGCGCGTTCTCGGCGACGTAGCGGATCAAGCCTTCGCCGCCGCGCGGGATGCACAGGTCGATCAGATCATCGAGCTTGACCAGCTCGGCGATCGCTTCGCGATCCATCACCGGCACGAGCTGCACGGCATCGATCGGGAGGCCGGCGCGTGCGAGCCCCGTCTGCACCGCGCGGAGCAGGGCGCGATTGGATTCGATCGCTTCGCGTCCACCGCGGAGGATGCACGCGTTACCCGCCTTGAGGCACAGCGACGCGGCGTCGGTCGTCACGTTGGGACGCGCTTCGTAGATCATCGCGATCACGCCGAGCGGGATCCGGACGCGCGAGACATCGAGCCCGTTGGGGCGAACATCGTGCGCGTCGACGCGACCGAGGAGCTCGGGCTGCGCGGCGATCTCGGCGACCGCCGTCGCGAGCTTCTTCACGCGGACCTCGTCGAGCGCGAGGCGATCGATCATCGCAGCGGACAGCCCGGCGGCCTTGCCGTTCGCGACGTCGATCGCGTTCGCCGCGAGGATCTGCGGCACCTGCGAAGAGATCGCATCGGCGATCGCGTGGAGTGCCGCGGTGCGCGTCGATGCATCGGCCTTCGCGACCACGCGGGCCGCTCTGCGTGCAGCTTCGGCGACGTGACGGATGATGGTCGCCCGGTCGTCGGTCTGTTGCTGTTCAGCCAGCGCGCTGCTCACAGGATCACGAGATCATCTCGGTGAATCGCCTCGTCGATGGACTTGTAACCCAGCCTGGCCTCGATAGCAGCCGATTGCAAGCCCGAGATCCGGCGCAAGTCGGCCGCGGGGTACGCGACGAGACCACGAGCAATTTCCACGTTATTGGCGTTCACCACGCTCACGGTTTCGCCGAGCTCGAACTCCCCGTGGACCTCGCGGATGCCGGCGGGGAGGAGGCTCTTGCCCCCGGTCGTGAGCGCGCGCACGGCGCCGTCGTCGACGACGAGCCGGCCCTCGGGCTTCGCGCCGTAGGCGATCCAGTGCTTGCGCGAGGACAGCTTTTCCTGCGCGTCGGGCCGGGCCGGGACGAACAGCGTTCCGAGATCCGCGCCGGCCAGCACGCGCGTGATCACGTCGGGCTCGCGGCCGGGCGCGACGATCGCGGGAACACCGGTGCGCGTCACGATGCGCGCGCTGCCGACCTTGCTCGCCATGCCCCCCGAGCCCACGCCGCTCGTCGATCCGCCGGCGACCGGTGCTGCTTCGCGCTCGATGTCGCGGACGATCGGCATGCGCACGCCCGTCGCGTCGCGCACGCCTTCGACGTCGGTGAGGATCACCAGCGCATCGGCGCTCGCGAGGTTCACCACGAGCGCGGCGAGCTGATCGTTATCGCCGAACTTGATCTCCTCGGTCGCGACCGTGTCGTTCTCGTTGATGATCGGGACGACACCGTGATCGAGGAGCGCGCGCAGCGTGAGCCGCGCCGACAAGAACCGCCGGCGATCGCCGAGGTCATCGTGGGTGAGCAGCACCTGGCCGATCGCGACGTCGTGCACCGCGAACGCGTGCTCCCAGTGCTGCATCAGCGCGCTCTGGCCGACGGCGGCGGCGGCTTGCAGCGCGGGCATCTCGTGCGGGCGACCCGCGAGGCGCAGGCGCTTGATGCCGAGCGCGATCGCGCCCGAGCTGACGATGATCACCTCGACACCCCGGCGGCGCAGCTCGACGACCTGATCCGCGACCGTCGCGGGACGGCTCGCCGGACTCTCCGCGAGCAAGCGGCTTCCGATCTTCACCACGACGCGCTTCGCGCCGAGGAGTGCTGCGCGCTCCGGCACCGTCACGAGTTGCCTGCGGCCACGCGCGCTTTCCATCGGATATCGAGCGAGTCGATGGCGCTATCGAGGAACGGGTTCTTCTCCGCGGAGAGCTGCACTTCGACGGCGGCGACCGTGCGCGACAAGAAGTTCGTCTTCTGCGACAGCGCGCTCTCGATCGTCTGCTCGAGCGCGTCGACGGCCTCGCCCTCGGTCATGTCGCTGCGCTTCGCCAACATGCGGCGCAGCGCACCGCCGGTCGCGAGATCGGCGAGCTCGAGCGGGGCACGCAGCGTGGCGCGCGCCGCGGACAGCGCACCACGACGGAACGGCGCGAACGAGAGCGCGCCCGGCGTTTGATCGATCGCGCGCGCGATCTCTTCGCGCAGCGCGAGCGCGGTCTTGCCGTCGAGGCCCGCGCCGACGTGGAGCTTCGCGCAGTAGTGATCGAACAGCGTCATCGCGACATATGTCGACGACGCGGCGCGCGCGCGGTTGACGGTGGCGAGCACGAACAAGAACCGCTTCGCGGCGAGGTTCGCGATGCGATAGATGACGCCGCTCGCGGCCATGTTCGCGATGTTCGTGGGCGCCGAGTTGCCGTGCACGAGCGCGGCCACGGCTTCGTCGTCGAGATCGACGCCGTGCATCGACGCGATTCGCTTGTAGCCCGCGCCGAGGACCTTCTCCTTCGCCCAATCGTCGACGAACGGCAGCGGGATCACGCTCGCGAGGCTGCCGACGACCGAGCGCGCGATGATCATGCGCCGGTGCTTGGTCAGGTAGTCGCGGCGAGTCGCGAGGGCAACGCTCACGGCGGGCTCCCGGCGCTGCCTTCGTTCTGCTTGCGCGAGGGCGGTGCGATGCCCTCGAGCAGCTTGTCGCGATCATCGACCTCGCGCAGACGCTCGGGCGTGGCCACGACCTCGGTCTTCTCGGGCGCGGCGATCGCCGCTGCCACGCTCGACGTGATCTTCTCGTCGAGCGTGACCTTCATCTTGAACCGGCGCCCGTCGCGCATGAACGAGATCGTACCCGCGAGCTTGACCGAGAGGGGAACCGCTTTGTCGGCATCGAGGATGACCTCGCCCGACACGTCCTCGATCACCCGGGCCTCGCGCCACTTGCGCTGTACGAGCTTCTCGGGCGGATTCGCGGCCGGCTTCGGTGCCTTGCGAATCTCGATCTTGTGACCGCTCCGGCCCGCGACCGTGGCGTTGCCCTTGTCGATCAGCTCGACCGCCGGCGCGAACAGCTCCCAGGTCGCCGCGATCGGCGCGACGAACTTGTCACGCTGCTCGGCCGCTTCCGACGGAGATTCGGGCGCGCGTCGATGCCACCGCTGGTAGCGCGGGCGAAGGAACAGCGAGGTCCCGTCGAAGATCACCTCGCGACCGTAGTCGGCGGTGTTTGCGTACGTGCCGTGGTACGCGGCTTTCTCGCCGAGCTCGAGCACGGTGGTCTCGGTCATCTCGCTCGTGACCTTGCCGGCTTCGTCCACCACCGTCACCTGCGTGATCTCGGTGCGGTGTGGCCCGATCGCGGCCGCGACCTGCGCGAACGGCTGCATCAGCGCGCGTGACAATTCGGCAGGCTCCGCGGCCGCGCGTGCCGTTTTGATCGGCTCGTGCGATTCGGCCGGCGCGACCACGAGGTTTCCGAGGTCCTTGTCGTCGACACCCTGCGCACGGCCGCATCCCAGCCCGAGGGCCAAACATGCGATCGCGAACCGGCGGCTCATGGGCGAGTTCTACACTAGAGTGGACGTAGGTGCTCGCCGAGCTCGAACCCCTCGCGTCGTCCTGGGGCGCGTATGCGTTCGCGGTCCTGCTCGGCTTGCTCTGGGGCAGCTTCGCGAACGTCTGCATCTATCGCTGGCCGCCGACCTCGGAGCACCCGAAGGGCCGATCCGTCGTCGCGCCGGGCTCGCACTGCTTCGCCTGCAAGACGCCGATTCGTTGGTACGACAACGTCCCGCTGCTGTCGTGGCTGTGGTTGCGGGGGAAGTGCCGCACGTGCCAGGCGCCGTTCTCGGGGCGCTACCTGATCGTCGAAGCGCTGACCGGCGTGCTGTTCGGATTCGCGTGGTGGATGAACGTGACAGCGGGCGCGCTGTTCGAGCCGTTCGATCACCAGTTGATCCGCTTCGTCGTGAGCTGCGCGTTCTGCTTCACGATGGTCGTGATCGCGTTCATCGATATCGACCACAAGCTGATCCTTCACCGCGTGTGGTCCGTGCTCGTGTTCTATGGACTGTCGTTGGCGATCGGCCAGCCGTGGTGGGTCGGCCTCGTCGGCGCGGCGATCGGTTACGGGTTGCCGTGGGTGATCGGCGAGATCTACTTCATCGCCGCCGAGCGCGAAGGCCTGGGCCTGGGCGACAGCGTTCTGCTCGCGATCGTCGGTGCGCTCCTCGGGTGGCGCGGCGTCGTCGCATCGCTGTTTCTGGGCGCGCTCTCGGGATCGATCGTCGGCGTGCTCGTCCTCGTTCGCGCCGGATCGCCCGGCGGAGAGAAGAAGTCACGGGCGGGCTCGCTCGTCGCGGTCGGTGCGGTCGGCGCGACCGTGATGGCCACGATCGCGGCGCTGCGCGGCTGGTATGCGATCGCCGGAGTCTCCTGTGTCGCCGCGCTGGTCTTCCTCGTGATCTCGCGGAAGCTCGAACCGCCGATCGCGGACGAAGAAGACGCCGCCGAGGAATCCTCCGAGGGGGTCGTCGGCGACGAAGCTGCACCTACCCGCACACCCGCCTTCCTCGCGATGACATCGGCCCTCGTGCTGGCAGGCGCGGTGGCGGCGACGCTGCTTCGCTCTCCGATCGTGGCGGGCGTGCTCGCCGGGGGCGGTCTCGCGCTGTTGTTCGTCGCTCGCACACTGTTCTATCGGGGCGCCTCCGACGAGGCCGAGGGCGCGTCCGCGGCGGCTGCACCAACCGACGCGCCTTCGCTCATGCGCACGGAGCTGCCATTCGGCCCGTTCCTCGCGATCGGCGCCGTCTTCTATCTATTTGCCGAGCCATGGATCGTGGTCCAGTTCTCGCTGCTATAGTGAGCGTGTGGGTGGTCAAGCTGCCGAGCAGATCATCGCCGGCGTTGTCCTGAGCGAGCGTCTCGCCGTGACCATGTATGGCGCGATTCATCGTGCCCAGTTCGAGGGGCAGCGCAATCAACGCGGCCTCGTGGTCGATCCGAAGATGCTGGCCGAGGCCTCGTTCCGGATCGCGCTCACGGACCACAAGATCATCCACTCGGTTACCGAGCTGTCCCACCCGAACATCGTCCCCACCGTCACCGTCGAGGACGGGGGGCCCGATGTCGTCATCGTCACTCGCGGCGTCGGTCGCTACGTGACGGTGCAGGACCTCATCGCCTCCGCGAAGGCGAACCGCGGGCAGGGCGGCAAGCTCGCGCTTCCCGTCGCGGCTGCCATCGGCAAGAGCGTCGTCGAGGCGCTCGCGACCGCGCATCGCGGCAAGGTCGTTCACGGCGCCGTCCATCCGCGCAGCGTGCTCGTCGACGAAGACGGAACGGTCCGGCTCGCCGACTTCATCGTCGGTCGCGCGCTGACCACCGCCGTCGCGCAAGGGGCGGACTCGTCGCTGTGGCGCGGGCTCGCGGGCTACCTCGCGCCCGAGCTCGTCGTCGGCGAGGAGCCCACGCCGGCCGCCGACGTGTTCGCGTGTGGCGCGATGCTGTTCACGATGCTCTCGGGCGAAGCGCCGCCGGGCACGCTGAACGTCACGCCTGCCGTCGAGCGGCTCGTGCAGCGCGCGCTCGATACCGATGTCACGCGTCGCTACAAGAACGCGGCCGATCTGCTCGAGAACCTCAACGAGGCGTTCGAGGACGATCGCTGGGAGATCGCGTCGCGCGGCGAGGTGATCAAAGCGGCCGGCCTCACGCGCGCGGGGAGCGAGAGCGGTCTCGACGACGCGACCGAGGATCTCCTCGCGTCGCTCGGTAACTCCGCGGTCAACGTCACGCCGATGCGTCCATCGATGGACTCGCGCGCGGCCGAGATCAACGCGCGGCACAACAAGACACCGACGAGCAGCAATCGTCTCGATGCGCTGCTCGCCGATCTCGACGACTCGCGCGAGCACACCTCCGTCGACGATCTCGGCTTCGCGAAGCGCGATCCGATCTCCGAGCTGATCCAGATGGATCCGCGAAAGAAGGAAGCGATCGTCCAGGTCAAGCCGGTGCGCTCGTCGTCGCGCGTGCCATCGCTCGACGATCCAGACGAAGACACGCCGCTGCCGCTGCCCCTCCCCGCGCGGGAATCGGACACCGATGTTCGCCTGCGCTCGGGCGCCAGCGAGAACGCCGCCATGGACGCGCTCGCCGGTCTCGACGAGCCGGTGCGCCGGATGTCGAGCGCCGCCGAGCAGGCAACGGTCGCCGCGGAGAAGCTCGAGTCCGCCGCGCGCCGCGCCGAAGCAGCGGCGAAGCGCGTCGACAGCGAGAGCGACAGCGCGCCCGCGAAGAGTGCGCCGCGCCCGGTGCCGAAGCCGAACCTGCCGGAGATGCCGGCGTTCGAGGAGCTCCCGCCGCCGCGGCTCAAGAGTCGCGCGCTCGGCATCATCTCGATGCTCGTCGTGATCGGCGGCGCGGTCGGCTTCTACTACATCTACCAAGATCAGAAGGCGAAGTCGGCGGAGCAGAAGAAGAAGGACGAGCAGGCGAAGCTCGACGCGGAAGCCGAGAGCAAGCGCCGTCAGAACGCGCTCAAGGACAAGGGATCGATCACCTACAAGGTCGAGCCCGGCGAAGCGAAGGGCGCGAGCGTGTGGCTCAAGCTCGGTCGCTCGGGCGCGGACTTCAACACGATCCCGCTGACGTCGAGCCAGATGCATCGCATTCGCATCGAGCTCGATGGCTATCAAGCCGTCGACACCGAGGTGCTCGCCGCGAACTGGTCGGCGCCCGAAGCTCCGAAGGCAGGCTCGGGCTCCGCGATGCCCGCCGGCATGGGCCGCAAAGCGACGGTGAACCTGACGCTGAAGGCGGTGGGCAAGAGCAAGGATGGCAAGTCGCTCGCCGAGCCGCTGCCCGCGCGTCCGCCGAACCTGTCGGTGCCCGACACGGGATTCACGCCGGGCGAAGGTCCGATCAACATCCAGACGAACCCTCCCGGGGCCGAGGTGTGGCTGCTGATCGGCTACGGCGACACCGGCATGCCGTTCCCGACGATCGCGGGTCGCGCGTACGAGCTGCGCGCGCTGATGGACGGCTTCAAGCCGGGCTACGCGTCGATTACCGACGAGGAATGGCGCGACGGCGGCAACCCGAACATGTCGATCGACGAAGCACCGAAGAAAGCCACGATCGAAAAGACGATCACCTTAGTACCTGACCCGGACTGGGTGGATCCCAAGGACAAGAAGAACCCCAAGAAGGGGAAGTAGTGGCAGGAGGGCGTACCCTCCACGTTCGATGCTCGACCTGGGAGCAGGTCGAGACGTTCTATTCGCGCAAGCTTCGCAAAGGGAAGCTCCTCTCGATGAAGGTCCCGTTCGCCGCGATGCCCGGCGGCTCGGTGACGCTCGGCCTCGAGTTGCCGAACGAGGTGGTCGTGGCGATCGATGGCACCGTCCTCAAGGCATCGCCGATCGATGGCGATGCGAAGACGTGGATCGAAGTGGAGCTGCACGGCTTCACCGACGAGGTGGTTCAGCGGATCAAGAACATGGCGTCGGGGATGGCGGTCGCGAAGCCCGGCGCGGCGCCGACGACACCGCCGCCCGTCGCCGCCCCGACGACGCCGACGACGCCGCCACCGATGGCACCCGCTCCGCCGCGCGCATCGACCGCACCGACCGTCGCGCGAACCGCGACCGCACAGGCGAGCGACGATCTACCCGCCGACGAGCGGCAGCTGTTCCAACACCTGACCGCGGAGCTCAAGCGGATGCGCCAAGCCGCGGTGCACGAGGTGCTCGGCGTCGAGCGCGATGCGGACGCCGATGCGATCCGCGCGGGCTGGATGCGACTCGTGCGCCGGCATCACCCGGACCTCGTCGCGCGGCGCAAGGCTCCCGCGATCACGCACCTCGCCGAGGAGCTGACGATCCTGTGCAACCGCGCCTACGATCGTCTCCGCCTCTCGCTTGTCGCGGAAGGTCGCGCGACGTCGATCGGGGCCACGGTGACGGCGCCGCCGGGGTGGCTCGTCGGCTTCGACGACATCGCGAGCGCGGGACGCACGCCGGCCGCGATCAAGCAGGAGCCGCCGAAGCGTGCGGCGGTCGCGTCGATCCCACCGCCGGTCGGTGACGCGGCGGGCTCGGGGCCACAAGTGCACGGCGGCGACACGTTCGAGACACGAGCGCGCGCGATGCTCGTCCAGGGCGAAGCCGACAACGCCCAAGAAGTGCTCGCGGCCGCGCTAGTCGTCTATCCGCGATCGCGTCCGTTGCGCTCGCTGTACTACGTCGCGTCGGCCGTGGCCGCCCTCGAGAAGGGCGAGCTGATGCTCGCGACGTCGCAGCTCGAGACCGCGCTCGCGCACTACGATCAGTGCATCGAGGCATCGCGAATCCTCGATTACTTGAAGCAGCACGGCGGGGGCGATCACGACGCGATCCGGAGACTGTTTCAATGAGCCTCGCCGTCGGGATCGATCTCGGCACTACCAACTCCGTCGTCGCGGTGCTCGATCGAGATGGCGCACCGCGCATCCTCACCACGCCCGAAGGCTCGACGACGATGCCATCGGTCGTGTGGTTCTCGCCGGACGGCCCGGTCGTCGGTGAAGCTGCGCGCGAGGGCCTCGAGTACGCGCCGGACTTGACCATCTTCGGTGCGAAGCGGCTGCTCGGTCGCCGCTTCGATCACCCCGACATCCGCAAGCTCGCGCGGTCGCTGCCGTACGAGCTCGCCGAGGCTCCGAACGGCGACACGTGGATCGCGCTCGGCACCGGGCGCCTGATCTCGCCCGAGGAGGTCTGCGCGCTGATCCTGCGGAAGCTGCGCGAGGTCGCCGAAGCTCACTTCAAGAAGCCCGTGTCGCGCGCGGTGATCACGATCCCCGCCTGGTACGACGCGGCACAACGACAAGCGACGAAGGATGCGGCGCAGATCGCGGGCATCAGCGTGATGCGCCTGCTGAGCGAGCCGACCGCCGCGGCGCTCGGTCACGGTGCGCATCGCGGCGACGATCGGCGCTACCTCGTGTGCGACCTCGGTGGCGGCACGTTCGATGTCGCCGCGGTCGACGTGCAAGGCGGCACGTTCGAGGTGCTCGCGACCACGGGCGATCCGTTCCTCGGCGGCGACGATGTCGATCACGCGATGGTCGATCAACTCGTGCGCGACGTCCGCACGCAGAAGGGCTTCGACATCTCCAGCGATTCGATCGCGATCGAGCGACTGCGCGCGACCGCGCAACGCGCGAAGCACGAGCTCTCGTCGGCGAGCGGGACCTCGGTGCAGATTCCCGAGCTCGTCCAGCTACCGTCGGGGCGCACGGTCGAGTACGACAAGGCGATCCGCCGCGACGAGCTCGAGCTGTGGACGGCGCCGCTCGTGCGCCGGCTCGAAGCGCCGATCAAGGACGCGCTCGCACGCTGTGGCCGCAAAGCGACCGACGTGCAGGAGATCCTGCTCGTCGGCGGTATGACGCGCATGCCGGCGATCAAGAAAGAGATCCAGCGCATTTTGGGGCGCGAGCCGCGCGTGATCGCGAACCCCGAGGAGGTCGTGGCCGTCGGCGCGGCGCTCGAGGTCGCGCGCCTCGATGGAACGATCGAAGGCATCCTGCTCATCGATGTCACCGCGCGCGGCATCATGATGTCGGTGGGCGGCGCGAATGCGACGGGCACCGATGCATGCGAGCCCGTGATCGCGCGGAGCTCCGTCGTGCCGACACGCGAGCATCGCGTGTTCGCGACGCGCAAAGATGATCAGACGCGGATCGACTTCGACATCTGGGAGGGCGAGTCGCCCGATCCAGCGCAGAACCGTCACCTCAGCCGGTATGCCGTGCTCGATCTGCCGGAGGCCACGGCGGGAGACGTGCTCGTCCTCGTCGAGGTCACGCTCGACACGGACGGTACGATCCGCCTCGGCGCGAGCGAGATGGTGTCCGGGGAGCGGCTCCAGCTCGAACAAGTGTTTCACGCGGGACTCGCGCGCTCCGATGTCGTGCGCCTGGCGAAGGCCATGGCAGAATCGCCGCCGTGAAGTACGCAGCGTTGTTCGTGCTGGTCGCGTGCGGAACCACGGCCGCGCCGGCCGTGCCGAAAAACGTTCAGGCGCCGGAGAAGTCGGTCCAGCTCAACCAGCCAGGGGAGCTGATCGACGTGGAGGCGCAGCTCCCGGTCGGTTATGTCTCGGTGGTCGATTTCTGGGGCGAGCACTGCGGGGCGTGCGTCGTCGTCGGAGGGATGCTCGCCGTGCAGGTCGCGCTCGACGACGGGATCATCATTCGCAAGGTCGACGTCGGCGATGGATTCACGCCGGTCGCGCAGCACTACAAGATCGGTGCGTTGCCTCATTTCCGCGTCTACGACAAGCACAAGCGCATGCGGTACCTGCTCGTGGGGAATGACACACTCAAGGCCCCCGAGCTGGCGAAGCAACTCGCCGCCGAGCCCTGACCGGCATATCCTGTCGTCGATGTTCGGCCGAACCCTCGTCGCCTCGTCGCTCGTCATCGGCCTGCTATCGCCCGTGATGGCGGCGCCCGGCGTGTGCCACATCGTGGACGTGCAGATGCAGCCGGAGGCGCGAACCGACCTGCGTCCGGCTCGCAATCAGCCGCCGCAGATCGTGGTGTGGGTCGAGGACGCGCAGGGCAACTTCATCGACACCGTGTTCATCACGCAGGCGGTCGGTACGTACGGCCTCGGCAATCGCCCCGGACGCTACGACTTCAACAGCGCACCGAACTGGCCGTACGGCCGGCGCACCACGACATTCCCGGTGTGGGCGACGAAGAAGCCCGAGCGCTTCGACTCGATCATGTTTCAGGACGGCAACGAGAACAATCTCTCGCACGCCTTCGACGAGAGCTCGCGCGAGCAGCACTTCTGCCGGCCGATGACGCCGGATCCGAACAGCGTGAAGGATGCGCCGCACTACGACGCGATGACGTGCGCGTCGCCGAACGCGGTGTTCACCGACAAGGGGCGTCGCGAGCCGAGCATCGAGAGCAAGTATCCACCGCGGCAGGACATGACGCGCTCGCCCGGCGCGGACAGCGCGAGCGTCGACACGTATCGCGACATGAACCCGTACGACGCGATCTCGCAGGCGACGCCGCCGGTCGGCCAGCTCGCGACGATCGGCTGGCCGCTGCCGTTCGAGCTGTCGACGGGAGACTACGTGCTGTTCGTCGAAGCATCGACGGAGTACGACCACAACGCGACGTACAGCGAAGCCGCACGCCCGAGCCCGAACGTCACGTTCTCCGACTATGGCGAGCCGTATCGCGGTCAGCCATCGGTCGTGTATCGCGTGCCGTTCACGATCGCCGACGAGCCGAAGGTGGCCGAGACCTCCACGTACGCCGGCTACGGCGATCCCGAAGGCGACAACGGCGACCTGCATCCACCCGACAACACGATCACCACGAACGTCCTCGGCTCGGGTGTTGGCCGGCTCGCGCTCGTCACCGATGCCGACGGTACGTTCCGCGTCCGCGTGCGTTCGCGCGTCGAGCTCGATGTCGTCGTCCCGAACATGCCGACGCAGCTCGCGGTGACCGCACTGTCGAGCCGCACCGCGAGCGTGTCGTTCGTCGCGCCGGGTGATGACGCGGTCATGGGGACCGTCCGCACGTACGAGATTCGCTATCGCACCGGCGACGAGCCGTTCACCCCCGAGAACTTCGACGCGGCGGATACCACGACCGTGCCCATGTCGATCGTTCCGGTGCCGGCGGGCGAGCTCCAGGAGCTGGAGATTCCGGGGCTGCTCCCCGAGACGAAGTACACCGTCGGCATTCGCGCGATCGATGACTGCAAGAACGCCGGCGCGATCGCGTCGCTCGCCCTCACCACGCCGCCGCGCTTCGTCGGCGAGGTCGATGCGTGCTTCGTCGCAACCGCCGCGTACGGATCGGTCCTCGCGAACGATGTCGCGATGCTGCGCAGCGTGCGCGACTCCGTGCTGCGCAAGACGGTGCTCGGCGAGCTGTTCGTCGAGTCGTACTACACGTTCGGTCCGCCGCTTGCCGGCGTGATCGGCGAGAGCGAGCTCCTTCGCGCCACGGCGCGCAGCGCGTTGCAGCCGATCGTCAGCTTCGTGCGCGGGCGCCGCTAGAGCCCGGGGACGCCGCTCTTGCCGTCCTTGATCTGAAGCGACGACGCCGTCAGCTCGTCATTCGTCAGCGGCGCGTAGCTGCCACCGAGATGCGCGGAGAGGAACGCTTCGGCGAGGCCGACGAACACGATGCTGTTCTCGGGGCGCGCGAAGCCGTGGCCCTCGTCGGGGAACAGCGCGTAGGTGACGGGCAGCTTCGCGGCCTTCATCGCCGCGACGATCTGCTCGGACTCGGCCTGCTTCACGCGAGGATCGTTCGCGCCTTGTCCGATCAGCAGCGGCTTCTTGATCTTCGCCGCGTGCGTGAGCGGTGACGCGGCGACGAGCAGCGCCTTGCCTTCGTCCGTCGTCGGGTTGCCGATGCGCGCGTAGAACTCGTCGCGCAGCGGTGCCCAGTACGCGGGAATCGACGCGAGCAGCGTGAGCAAGTTCGACGGGCCGACGATGTCGACGCCGCACGCGAACGCATCGGGCGTCATCGACAGACCCGCGAGCGTCGCGTAGCCGCCGTAGCTGCCGCCCATGATGCAGACCTTGTCGTTCGTGGTGACGTTCTGCGCCACGGCCCACGCGACCGCATCGAGCAGATCGTCGTGCATCGACTTGCCCCACTGGAGGTTCCCCGCGTTGACGTGCTTCTTGCCGAACCCCATCGAGGCGCGGAAGTTCACCGACAGCACCGCGTAGCCGCGATTCGCGAGCAGCTGGTGATACGCGTTGTAGCCCCAGCCATCGCGCCCCCACGGCCCGCCGTGGACGAGCAGCACCATCGGCACGGGGCCGGTCGCGCCCGCGGGCTTCGAGAGGTAGCTGACGAGATCGAGGCCATCGCGCGCCTTGATCGTCGCGGGCTCCATCGCGACGAGCGGAAGGCCATCGAGCGCCGGTTGCGCGACGAACAGCAGCGTCGACTTCTTCGTCGCGCGCTTGTAGAGGTGGAACCGGCGCGGCTTCTGCGGCGAGCTCGTCGCCACGAGCCACGTCTTGTCGTCGAGCGTGCGCGAGACCACGCTGGCATCGGCGCCCGGATCGATCTTCGCGATCGCGGCCATGTCGGCGGCGATCGCCTTGTCGATCACCTTCCACGCCGCGCGCTGGTAGTCGAACAGCACCGCCTGCGGCGCGAAGGTCTTCGGGTTCGTCATCACCATGCCCGCGTCGGCCTTGGCATCCTCGGCGAGCACCGTGGTCTTCTTCGTCGCGCCGGCGAGCTCGATCTTCACGAGCGCCGCGGTGTCGCGCCCCCGCGAGTCGATCGCGAACACGCTGGTTCCATCCGCCGCGACGTCGACGATGTTCGTCGTGCGGGTGTCTTCGAACGGGATCGAGTCGACCTGCACCCACGTCGCCTTCTCGGTCTTCCCGGGCGGGCGCACCACCGACATGCTGCCATCGGGCATTCGCTTCGACGCGAGCTTCACGCGCAGCTGATCGTCCAGCACGAAGTCGGCCATCTCTTCGACGGGCTGCCAGATCAAGAGCGTGCGCTTGCCGGTCGCGAGGTCGATCTCGTACGGCTCCATCACTTTGCGATCGCGCTCGTTCACGAGCACCGAGATCGATCCGGGCTTCTTCCAGCTCAGCCGCCCGAGGTTCGCGCGCGCACCGTCGACGGGCGTGAGGTCGGTGACCTTGCCGTCCGCGAGGCTCACGCCGAACGCGTGGAAGTTCTCGTCGCCGCCGGCGTCCTGCATGTAGACGAGGTGCTTGTTCGTGAACGCCCAGCGATACGAGCGAATCGGACGCTTCGTGTCCGACGTGACGGCCTTCGCGGCGTCGAGCTTGTCGACAGGCGCGATCCAGAGGTTCATCACGCCGTCCTTCGGCGCGAGCCACGACAGCTGCGTGCCATCCGGCGAGAGCTGCACGTTCGTGCGCTCGGGGTTGCCGAACAGCACCGCTCGCGAGATGAGATCCGTGCGCGGGTTGCCCTTCGCCTGCCGCACCGGCTCGACGGGCGCGGGCACCGGATCCGGCGAGCGCGGCGTGACGTCCGCCAACGGATTCGGCGGAGGCGCGGCGACGGTGACCGAGGGCTTCGGCGTGCATGCGATCGCGAGGACAACCGCGGCGAGCGAGCCACACGCGAGCACGGTGCGGCCCGTGATCGCGCCCACCCGAGGGATCAGCTTCATGGCCCGGCGATACCACGCCGGTCGTTCACGTGGGAGAGTGCGCCCGTGCGTCACGCAGTGATCCTCGCCGGTGGAAGTGGAACGCGACTGTGGCCGGCGAGCCGCACGCAACGGCCCAAGCAGCTGCTGCCGATCGGACCGGGCGGTACGACGCTGCTCGAGGCCGCGATCGCGCGCGGAGGGTCGTTAGCGGGCGACCGCGTGATGATCGTGACCGCGGCGTCGCAGGTGGCCGCGACGCGCGACGTGCTCGCGCGGAGCGGCGGTTCGTTGCCCGAGATCATCGCCGAGCCGGTCGGACGCAACACCGCGGCCGCCGTCGGGCTCGCGGCCGCCATTCTTCTCCGCAGGGATCCGGACGCGACCATGCTCATCCTTCCCGCCGACCAGCATGTCGCGCGCGAGGACGAGCTCGCGCGGTTGTTCGACGTTGCGATGTCCGCTGTCGAGAAGGATGACGTGATCGCGACGATCGGCATCACCCCGACGCGCGCGGAGACCGGGTTCGGGTACCTCGAGATCGACGGCGCGCTCGTCGAGGGTGTCGTTCCACTCAAGCGCTTCGTCGAGAAGCCGAATCGCGAGACCGCGGAGCAGTACGTCGCGAGCGGGCGGTTTCTGTGGAACGCCGGCATCTTCTTGGTCAGCGCGAAGCGGATCATGGCGGAGCTCGAAGCACGGCTGCCCGACACCGCGAGGGCGCTCGCGGAGATCGCCGCGGGCGCGGACGCGACGGCGATCTATCCGACGCTGAAGTCGATCTCGATCGATCACGCGGTGATGGAGCACGCCGATCGGGTGGTGACGGTGCCCGCGGACGTCGGTTGGGACGATGTCGGATCGTGGGCGGCGATTCCGGCGGTGCGCGGTGCCGACGAGAACGGCAACTCGCTCGATCCGCTGGCGATGTCGATCGACGGGCGAAACAACCTCGTGATCACCGACGACGAGACGGTCGTGGCGGTCGTCGGCCTCGACGATCTGGTCGTCGTGAAGTCCGGCAATGCCGTCTTGGTCATCCGAAAAGACCAGGCACAAGACGTCCGCAAGGTCGTGGAAATGCTTTCCTCGCAAAAGCTGACGCGCTACCTATAGCCCCGTGCAGAGAGCGGTCGAGAAAGCGGGGCACACGTGAATCCGAAAGCGTTTCGCGAGTACGACATTCGCGGCGTCGCCGAGCGCGACCTCGATGACGCGACCGTGCGCGCGCTCGGGATCGCGATCGGACAACGCGTCACGGCGAACCTGATCGACGGCGCGAAGGCCGGTCCGGTCGTGGTCGGGCGCGATTGCCGGACCACGTCGCCGCGGTTGTTCGCCGCGCTGACCGAGGGCATTCGCGTGCACGCCGAGGTCATCGACATCGGCGTCGTGCCCACGCCGCTCGTCTATTTCTGCGCGGTCGGCGGCGTGCCCGAGCTCGCGCCGTCGGCGTCGATCGTGATCACGGGGAGCCACAACCCGCCCGAGGACAACGGGTTCAAGATCATGATCGGCAAGGACACGCTGCACGGCCCCGCGATCGCGGCGCTGCGCGACGAGGTGGCAAAGCTCCTCGAGAGCCCCGCGCCGCACCCCACGCGCGCGATGCACTCGCGCGACGTGATCAGCGCGTACGACGCCGCGGTCCAGCAGCGACTGCGCATGGGCAAGCGCCGGTTCAAGGTGGTCGTCGATGCGGGCAACGGATCGGGCGGGCCCACAGCGGTCGGTCTGTATCGCCGCCTCGGCTTCGACGTCGTGCCGCTGTACTGCGATCTCGATGGCACGTTCCCGAACCATCATCCGGATCCCACGCAGCCCGAGAACGTGAAGGATCTGACCGCGATGGTGCAGAGCGCCGGTGCCGAGATCGGCATCGCGCTCGACGGCGACGCGGATCGCATCGGCGCGGTCGACTCGACGGGGCGCATCCTGTGGGGCGATCAGCTGATGATCCTGTTCGGCAAGGCGGTGCTCGCCGAGGTGCCGCACGCGAAGTTCGTCGGCGAGGTGAAGTGCTCGCAGGCGATGTACGACCAGCTCGCGGCCGCGGGCGGCGAGGTCGAGATGTGGAAGGTCGGCCACTCGCTGATCAAGGCGCGCATGAAAGAGACCGGCGCGCAGCTCGCCGGCGAGATGTCCGGGCACATGTTCTTCGCGCATCGCTGGTTCGGCTTCGACGACGCGGTGTACGCGGGCGCGCGCATGCTCGAGCTGCTCTCGAACAGCACGCGCACGCTGGCGCAGCTCGCCGACGAGCTGCCGGTGATGATCAACACGCCGGAGATTCGCGTCGATTGTCCCGACGACAAGAAGTTCGCGGTGGTCGCCGAGGTCACGAAGCGACTGCGCGAGCATCCCGATGTCATCGGCGTCGTCGATGTCGATGGCGTGCGCGCGAAGTTCGCGGGCGGGTGGGGCCTCGTGCGCGCGTCGAATACCGGGCCCGTGCTCGTCATGCGCTGCGAAGCGGACACGAAGGCGAACCTCGCGGAGATTCGCGGGCTGATCGAGTCGACGATCGCCGCGGCCACGGCCACAGTCTCCGCATGACCGCGCCCCTGCGCATCGGCATCGACCTCGGCGGATCGAACCTCCGGATCGCGTCGCTGCGACCGGACTCGCCCTCGCTCGTCGAGCAACACAAGGAAGCCGTCGGCGAGCCGCGTGATCCCGAGACGCTCGTCGCGAAGATCGGCGCGCTCGTCGAGCGGTTCGCAAACACGGGCGCGGAGCCAACGCCCGTCGGCATCGGCATCGCCGCGATGCTGCGCGATCGGCAAGGCACGGTGGCCAACTCGCCGCACCTGCGCTGGCGCGACGTGCCGTTCGGACACCTGCTCGCGAAGCGCCTCGGACCGCGCTACGCGCTCGGCATTTACAACGACGTCAACGCGATCGTGTACGGCGAGCACGCGTTCGGCGCCGCGAAGGGCTTCCGCGACGTCCTCGGGGTCTACGTCGGCACCGGCATCGGTGGTGGCTTGATCGTCAACGGTGCGCTCGTCGAAGGCGCGACCAACTGCGCCGCCGAGATCGGGCACGTGAAGGTTCGCTGGGATGACGACGCCGCTCCGTGCGCGTGCGGCCAGCGCGGCTGTGTCGAGGCGTACGTCGGTGGTAGCTACGTCGCGAAGCGCATCGCGACCGAGCTCGCGGCGGGCGCCGCATCGTCGGCGATCGAGCTCGCCGGTGGCCTCGATGCCGTCACGCCGTCGCACGTCGACGAGGCCGCGGGGCAGGGCGATCCGTGGGCGCTCGGACTGTGGGAAGAGCTCGCGCCGCTGCTCGCCGTCGCGCTCGGCAACGCGATCGCCGTCCTGAACCCCGAGCGGCTCGTGCTCGGCGGCGGACTGCTCGGCCGCACGCCGACGCTATACGAGCTCGTCGTGACGATGCTGCCGCTGGTCGCGCCCGTCGCGTCGATGGAGCCGCTGTCGATCGCGGAGGCGGTGCTCGGCGATGACGCGGGCATCGTCGGTGCTGCCGCGCTCGCAGCGAGCGGCGTCTCGATCATTCGCTAGCCGCGTGTCCGGCATGTCCGGCATGCATGGCATGCGACATTGCAATGTCGCGCAAGCTCGGTCCGGGCAAGCCCTTTCTCCATCCCCAACCCCGGTACGGTGGGCGCCGTCGTTGGCCACACGGGTTGCCGATGTCCGCTCGGCGGACAGATAGACTCGCGGTGTGGACAAGCTGCGCGAGACGCTGCTGGCCCCCGTGGGCGCTGCCCTCGAGTGGCCCGACACGCGCATCATCGAGCGCGACGGTTGGTATCAGCTGATCACGCCGAGCACGCGGTCTGCGATCGCGAACGAAGTCGCCGTGTCGCGGATTCCCGACGACGAAAGCGATGCGGTCATCGATCGCACGTGCGCCGAGTACGCCGCTGCAGGCGTGCCGTTCAAGTGGTTCGTGGGACCCGAGACCCGGCCGAGCGACCTCGGACGGCGACTCGAGGCGCGCGGGTTTCGCGGCGTGCCGGTGCGCGGGATGGCGATCGAGCCAACCGCGTGGACCGCGGCGGCGCCGCCCGACGTGACCGTCGAGCTGGTCACGCTCGCATCGCTCGACGAGTACAACGAGTGCTTCGCTGCGGGGTGGAACGTGCCGATGCCCGGCGAGCAGCGATCGACGATCGCGCGTGCGATCGCGAGCACGCGCTTCGAGACGTTCCTCGCACGCATCGATGGCGTGCCCGTCGGAACGTGCGGCTCCGTGTACAAGGAGCGATCGGTCTATCTCGTCGGGGGCAACGTGCTCGCGACGTTTCGGCACCGCGGCGTGTATCGCGCGATGCTCGCGGTGCGACTCGCGCGTGCGATCGCGGCGGGCCGTTCGCTCGCCGTCACGCAGGCGCGCGAGGAGAGCTCGGCGCCGATCCTGGAGCGGCTCGGCTTCGAGTCCATGTTCTCGGCGGTGGTCTATCGCAACGACTGAGCGATCTCGACGACGATCTTGCCGCGCACGCGCCCCGCTTCGAGATCGAGCAGCGCGCTCGGTACGTCACGCATCGCGATGTGGCGATCGATGATCGGCACGAGCTGCTTGGCCTCGACGAGATCCGCGACGCGCTGGAAGTGCGAGAAGTGCTCTTTGGAGCCGAGCATGATGAAGCGCTGGCGCACGAACGGCTTCAACAGCATCGCGAGCAGGATGCGCCCGAAACCGGCGGTCCAGTCTCCACCCTTCTCGCCGCCGACGAACACGAGGCGGCCCGTCGGTGACAACGCGCGGCGAAGGCGACGCAGCGGTGTGTTGCCGCCGACGTCGAGGATGACGTCGTAGCGCTGTTCGACATCCGTCACGTCGGTGGTGGTGTAGTCGATGACGTGATCGGCGCCCGCGGCGCGCACGGTCGCGAGCTTCGAGGTGCTCGCGACGCCCGTGACGATCGCACCGCGCGCCTTCGCGATCTGGACCGCGTACGTGCCGACGCCACCGGACGCGCCGATGACGAGCACGCGCTCGCCGGCGACGAGCTTCGCCGCGTCGATCGCTTGGATCGCGGTTCCACCGGACACCGCGAGCACCGCGGCCTCCGCGAACGACAGGCCGCGCGGCTTGCGAACGAGCTTGTCTTCGCGTGCGCGGGCGAGCTCGGCGAACGAGCCGCGGCCGATGCCGAACACCTCGTCGCCCACGCGGAAACGCGTCACGCCCGCGCCGATCTCGACCACGGTCCCCGCGAGGTCCAAGCCCGCGACCGGCTCCTTCGGGGCCGAGAAGCCGAAGCCCATGATGCGCATCAGGTAGGGACGACCCGTCATCAGGTGCCACGTTCCGCGGTCGATGCCGGCTGCTTCGACCTTCACGATCACCTCGCCGGGACCCGCGGTCGGCCGCGCGGTCGTGTCGACGCGAAATACCTCGGTGGATCCGTACCCTGTTTGAAGCAGTGCCTGCATCTGGCGATCTCCTGGTTGAAAACCTTACTAAGTAAGGACGTTGACCATGGGTAACCTTACGTCATAAGGTTGTCAAGCTAGGACATGGCGACGTCTCGAAAGACCGCGAAACGCAAGCGCGAACCCGTGAGCCGGGAGCGGGCGCTACACGTGGCGATCGAGGTCGCGGACGGCGGCGGTCTCGCCGACCTGACGATGCGCCGGATCGCCGACGAGCTGGGCGTGGAGGCGATGTCTCTCTATCACCACGTCCCGAGCAAGGACGCGATCCTCGACGGGATGATCGACGTGGTGTTCCGCGAGATCGAATTGCCGTCGCGCGATGTCGATTGGAAGACGGCGATGCGCCGGCGCGCGGCTTCGATGCGCGCGGTGCTGCTACGGCATCGCTGGGCGATCACGCTGATGGAGTCGCGGAAAACGCCCGGTCACGCGACGCTCGCGCATCACGATGCCGTGCTCGGGTGTCTGCGCGCGGCCGGCTTCTCGCTCGAGCTGACAGCGCACGCGTACGCCGTCCTCGATAGCTACATCTACGGCTTCGTCCACACCGAGATCCAGCTGCCGTTCGAGACGACCGAGGAGACCCACGCGCTCGCGAGCGACATGCTCGCGCAGTTCCCGGTCGATGCGTTCCCGCACCTCGCGGAGCTCATGGCCGCGCACATCTCCAAGCCGGGCTACGCGTTCGGCAACGAGTTCGACTACGGCTTCGAGCTGATCCTCGATGGCCTCGAGCGCGCGCGGAAGCGCGAGCGATAACTACGGCACCGCGATCGCGACGGGAAACGTGACCTGCGCGTCGTTCTCGCCGCCGATCGCGGAGAACCCACTCGCCTTGACCATCGCCGCCGCGTCGGCCGTCTTGACGGGACGATTGTTGATCGGCGGCATGTGGCGCAGCGTGACGATCAGGTCGCCACCGGGAGCCGACGCCACCGTAAACGTGTTGGACAAACCGATCGGCAGTCCGTTGGCGTCGGTATCCGCGTACGCGTGCGTGATCGCGGCGTTCGAGGAACCGCTCGCCGGTCCATTGACGGCGGTGCCCGTGAAGAAGATCTGGTGATCGATGGCCTCGTCGCGCACCTCGTCGGTGATCTCCTCCGCCGGCGTCTCGAGGCGGTTCTGGAAGCCGACGGTGACGCCATACATGGTTCCCGCAAGAAGCCCGATCGAGTCGATCGTCGGTGGATCGCCGCCATCGCCGTCGGGGTCATCGACCTCCACCACGATCGGCGAGCCGCCACCCGTCGGGGTCAGCGTGAGCGTCACGGTGGTGATGACCTCCTGCGAGGCATTGGGATCACTGGCGCCGTCGTCGCCGCACGCGGCGAGCCCGACGAGAACAAGAACGAAACCGAGAGAGTTGCGCATGGAGATGCCTTTCATTTCGACGAGAAGGTCACGCTGGCGCGAAGCACGAGTTGCCATCCCGGCTGATCTGCGAAGTAGCGCAGGAGGCTCGTGTAGTCGCGATAGCGCGCGTTGGTGAGGTTGGTACCGGCGAGCGCGATCTTGACGGTCTGATCGCCGGCGTGAAGCGAGGCGCCGGCTTCGGCGCCGACGAGGAGGTACGCATCGGGTGGCGGCGCGAAGTCCGCTGCGAGATCGAAGCGGTGCTGCTTGCCGACGAACGTGCTGCTGACGGTGACGAACGCGTCGTGGAGGCCCCACATCGCGGGAGGTTTGTAGGTGAGCTCGCCGCGCACTTGCAGCGGTGGCACGAACACGAGGTAGCCGTTGTCCGTGCGGTTCTTCGCGCGTACCCACGACAGCTGCGTCGAGAGCTCGAGCTGATCGATCGGCTTCACGGTCACGCCACCGTCGGCGCCGTAGAACAGCGCGTTCACGGGACGCGTGACGAAGCGCGGGAACGTGCCCTTGATCAGCACGTCGAAGATCGGATCGCCGTTGTCGTCGAGCGCGGGCGCGAAGTAGATGTAGTCGTCGATCAGGTTCGCGTACGCCGACACCTCCGCCGTGATGCGCTCGTGCGTGATCGACGTCGTCACCGACGCGGAGTACGTCGTCTCCGGACCGAGGTCCGGCTTGCCGAGCCCGAGCACCGGAAACGTCGGCGACGTGCCGTTCAGGTACTGCTCGTCGGGATTCGGCGGTCGCGACGCCGTCGACAGATCGAGCTTCGTCGCGACGACGTCGCTCCACCGATACACGCCACCCGCGGACGCGGACAGCGTGTGGAACCTCGACGAGCAATCGACCGGATCACCCACGCCACCCGAGCACGCATCCATCGCGAGCTGGCCATCGCGGACGAGCCGCAGATAGTTCTGTCGCTCGATCTGCGCGGTGCGCGCGAGCAGGTCGTAGCGCACGCCGCCCTCGAGCTCGAGCTCGTGACCGACGAGCCGCTCGATCGCATACGCACCCACGCCCGCGCCCGTGTGATCCGGAACCAGCGGGAGCCCCGCGTAGGTGTGCGTCTGCGCCACTCCGACGAGCCCGAACTGCCCGCGCAGATGCCAGTGGTCGTTCAGGTGCACGGGATCGTGCGCGTACGAGAGATCGACCTCGTGGGTCGCGAGCTCGAAGTTGTACTGCGGGCCCGTCACGGCGTCGCGCACGACGTCGTACTCGCGGCGATGATCGTACTGGAACGAGTACGTCGCTCCGAGCGTCCCCGCCGCCACGTCCCACGACGCGCGACCGATCGCGAGCTCGTGTGCGACGCGCTGATACGGCCGATCGATCTGCAGATCGGACTCGAACAGCTCGTAGCCGATCGGCTTGTCTCGCATGATCTGCGCGTAGAAGTCGTCGCGCGACTCCACGTGCAAGCACGCGCACACGCCGATGCGTGCCTGGTAGTGCCGGAACGACGCCTGATACGCGGCGCTCTTTCGTCGATAGCCCACCGTCGCGCCCGCGCTCCATTCTTCGACGCCGGTGTTCTCGAGGGCGTAGTCGGGCGTCTCGGCCGAGGCCAAGCGCCGATAGCTCCCGTCGACGTTGTACGCGAAGCCGGGCAGCGCCAGCGGCGCTTGCTTCAGCCGCGCCGCCACCGATCCGCCGCGGCCATTGGTCATGCCGATCAAGTGCGCCTCGCCCTCGGTCCCCGGCTCGCGCAACAGCTCGGGCGGCTCGACGAGCACCGCGCCACCGATCGCATCGGGTCCGTACCTCACGCCGCTCGCGCCGCGCACCACCGTGAGCTTGTCGGCGACGAACGGATCGATCTCCGGCGCGTGATCGAGTCCCCACTCCTGCGCGCGATGACGGATGCCATCGACGAGCAGCAGCAGCCGCCGCCCGAACTGTCCGCGGATGATCGGCTTGCCAACGCCACTCGCGCTCTTGAGCTCCCCGACCCCGGGCACCTCGGCGATCGCTTCGGCCAATCCCTTGCCGCGCGTCTTCTCGAGCGCCGCGCCCGAGATCGTCGTGGTCGATCGCGTGTCCGTCGTATCGGGCGCCTTGTCGTGGATCTCGACGACCTCTTCGTCGAGGGCATCGAGCAGCACTTCGACGGACTTGTCTCCCGGAATGACGAGCCTGCGCTCGGTCTTCTTGTAGTCCTCGCGCTCGACGCCCAACACCAAGAGGCCCGGGCACAGATTCTCCATCATGAAGTGCCCGTCGCCATCGCACATCGCGCTGGCGCCGGCGTTGGACGGCTGGTCGGTGCTCGGATCCGCGTCGGTGTCGACGGTGATCGTCGCCCCGGCGATCGGCTCGTGGGTCTTCGCGTCGACGACGTGGCCATCGAGCTTGAACGTGCACGCATCGCGCGGCGCCGGCGGTGTCGGTTCGGAAGGAAGTGGAACATCAGGATCCGCGAACGCCGGAGAGACTCCGACGATCGCGAGCACGAGACTCGCAATGAACAGACGCACGAGAGACCTCCTCGTGAACACATCGATCGATGAACGCGCGCGCGAACCTCGGTTCACGCGCGAACGTGCGATTCGCCTACGCGATCGAGGGCGGCGAGGTCTTCGGCGCGAACGCGAGGACCGATACCGCGACGGCGAGCGTGGGCGGAGGGAGTGCGAGATCGAGGACGTGTGCGCCGACCGCGTCGATGACGGCGGGCGCCGATGCGAGGATCGTCGACTGCTCGAGACCGACGAGCAGCGTGCAGGCGCCGACGTCGGCGTGGTCGCGCGCACCGTTGCCGTGCAGGTGCTGCGTCGTGCTGTTCGCGTGGTACTCGGCCAGCGCGTGCGCGTGCTCGAGGACGCCCACGCTATCGCGGACGTGCGCGACCGTGGTCTCGTGCCGCAACGAGATCAGGTGCGCGAGCAAGACGCAAGCGGCCGCCGCGATGGCGACCGCGCGCTGTTGCATCCGAGTTGCACCTGACACGTTCGACGTTTCTCCCACCCAGGAGCGATTCCGTCAAGTCAGCGCTACAGTCGGGGGGTGAGATGGCTGTCGCTATGGATGGTGATCGTGGCCGCGTGCAGCGGAAACGCGGACGTGCCCGCGCCGAGGATCAGCTCGGTGTTTCCCGAGGAGGGTCCACCCGGCGTGCAGGTGATGATCGAGGGCAGCTCGTTCTGTCAGCAGCCGCAGGATGACGAAGACCCCACGTGCGCGAACGTGGGGACGGTGCTGTTCGATCAGCAGCCGGGGGAGGTGCTGGAGTACACGGACACGTCGATCCTGGTGACCGTGCCGGCGCACGATCCTGGAATGGTGCGCGTCGTCGTCCACGTCATCGGCCGCACGTCCGACGGCGCCGGGTTCCTCGTCACTCCTTGACGCGCACGCGTGCCATTCCGGGGATGTCGGCCTCGCGGATGAACGACACGAACGCCATCGCGGGGCGCTTGGAGTGTTCGGTCATCACGAAGCGGATGCCTTCGAGCGTCCAGCCTTGCGCGACCCACTCGTTGACGCAGGTCTCGAGGGATTCGTCGGTGACGATCGAGAGCTCGACGAACTTGTACTGCTGCGGCATCGATCCGAGCTACCGAGCGAGGAGCTTGGCCGCGTCGAGCGCGTGATACGTGATGATGATGTCGGCGCCGGCGCGGCGAATGCCGGTGAGCGTCTCGAGGATGATGCGATCGCGATCGATCCATCCGTTACGCGCGGCGGCTTCGATCATCGCGTACTCGCCGCTGACGTTGTACGCGGCGATCGGCAGGTTGACCTCGTCGGAGACGGCGCGGATGACGTCGAGGTACGCGAGCGCGGGCTTCACCATCACGATGTCCGCGCCCTCGGCAGCGTCCATCGCGGCTTCGCGCACCGCTTCGGCGACGTTGCAGTAGTCCATCTGATGACCGCGGCGATCGCCGGACTGCGGCGCCGAGTCCACGGCCTCGCGGAACGGGCCGTAGTAGGCGGAGGCGTACTTCGCCGAGTAGGCCATGATGCCGATCTGATCGAAGCCCTGCTCGTCGAGGGATGCGCGGCATGCGCCGACGAAGCCATCGAGCATGCCCGACGGTGCGACGACATCGACGCCGGCCTTCGCGTACGAGACCACCGCGCGCGCGAGGTTCTCGAGCGACGCATCGTTATCGAGCTCGCCATCGTGGAGCACGCCGCAGTGGCCGTGATCCGTGTACTCGCAGAAGCAGGCGTCGGCTTGGACGACGAGGTTCGGCCGCGCCTTCTTGATCGAGCGGATCGCCTTCTGGACGACGCCCGAGTCCTTCCACGCCTCGGAGCCGACCGCGTCTTTGTGCTCGGGGATGCCGAACAGGATCACGCTCGGGATGCCGAGGTCCGCGGCGCGCGCGGCGGCGTCCGTGGCTTTGTCGACGGAGTAGTTGTACTGGCCGGGGAGCGAGTTGATCGGCTTCTCGATGCCGGAGCCCGGCACGACGAACAGCGGATAGACGAAGTCGTCGACGGAGAGGCGCGTCTCGCGCACCATGCGACGGAGGCCTTCGGTGCGGCGCATCCTGCGCGGGCGATAATCGGGGTAGTTCATCGATCAGCTCCTGCCTCGGGGATACACCGCGGCGACGGCATTGGCCACGCCTTCGGGCGTCGGTGTCGCGGCGACCGAGACGCGCTCGATGCCGGCCTCGCGCAGGACAGCGCCGGTGGTGTCGCCGATCGCCACGAACCGCGTCGCGAGCTCGGCGAGCGGGCACTCGACGATCGCGGCGAGCGCGCGGATCTGGCTCGGCGCGAACACGATGCACACGGCCGCATCGCCGCCGAGGAGGACCGCGCGACCCGTGGCGACGGCGGCGTCGTCGGGCGGGGCAGGGACGGTGCGATACGCGGCGACGTCGACGACCTCGACGCCCGCGGCGCGCAGGATCGCGATCGCGTCCTCGCGGCCCTCTTCGGCGCGCGGCACGAGCACGCGCTGCCCCGCGAAGTCGCGCGCGGCGAGCATCGCGTGGGCGAGCGCGGCACCGTCGCTCGCGGCATCGGACATGCGCGCGGCGATGCCGGCGTCTCGCAGCGCACGCAGCGTCGCGGGCCCCACGGCCCACACCTCCGGCAGCGTCTGCGATCCACGCGCGGTGGCGAGCGCGGCCGCGGCGCGTGCACTCGCGACGACGATCGCCGCGTAGGTTGCCTCGAGCGCGCGCACGAGCGCGTTCGCATCGCGTGGCGGCTCGGTGCGCGTCACCGGCATCGCGATCACGTCGAGCCCGAGCGGCGCGAGGATCGTCGCGTACGCGCTCGTCGCATCGAGCTCTCGCGTGACGACGGCGTAGGCCATGCCTCCACTGTAACAGCATGCTTTACTCGCCTCGTGACCACGCCTACCGATCGCGAGCTGGTCCGCGTGAAGCGCATCGCGCGGCTCATGGACGATGCGTTCATCGATCCACTGCTCGGTCTGCTCCTCCCCGGCGCGGGTGACCTCGTGGGCTCGGCGATCGGCCTCTATGTCGTCGGGCTCGCGCTGCGCCGCAAGGTCGCGCCGATCATCGTCGCGCGGATGCTGCTGAACCTCGCGATCGATGCGGGCATCGGTGCGATCCCGCTCGTCGGCGACATGTTCGATCTCGCGTGGAAAGCGAACGACAAGAACGTCGTGCTGCTCGAGCAGCGCACGGTCGGCGACGGAAAGGCGAAGTGGACCGACTGGCTCGCGGTGATCGGCGCGTTCTTCGCGTTGTTCGCGGTGCTCGGTCTCGCGATCTGGGGCGTCGTGTCGCTGCTGCGCGCGATCTTCTAATGGTAGCTTTCGAGCGTGTCGCGCTCCGTCGTGTCTCTCGTCGTCGGGCTCGTCTGGCTCGCCGCCTGCTCCAACGGAACCAAGGCGAAGCACGACGACGCGCCGCCGATCACGCACACCGAAGCCGCTCCAGTTGAGGCTGCCAGCGCCAAGGTCTGGCTGACCGGCCCCCAGGGTGAGGTGCCTGTCACCGTCGAGGTCGTGGCCACCACGCCCAAGATCATGAAGGGGCTGATGTACCGAGAGCACCTTCCGATCGACAACGGCATGCTCTTCCTCATGGGGGTGATGAACGATGGCGAGGAGTACGACCACGCGTTCTACATGCGGAACACCCTCATTCCGCTCGACATGCTGTTCATCAACAAGGAGATGACGGTCGTCGGAATCGTCGAGAATGCCGAGCCGAAGACCGAAACGCTGCGCCGCGTCGGAAAACCATCGCTCTACGTCCTCGAGGTCAACGGTGGTTGGACGGCGGCCAAGCAGATCAAGGCTGGCGCCAAGGTGCGATTCGAAGGCGTGACATCGTCGACACCGTGATCACTCCGTGATCGACTCCGCAGGCAACCTTACAGTTTTGCGCGTATTGTGCGGGCTCGCGGTTCTGCGATAGAACCGCTCCTAACCTTAGTCAGGGGAGACGACATGGCATCGCTACGTTCATTTTTGCTTGCTGCAGCCCTTCCGATGACCCTCGTCGCTTGCGGCGACGATGGCGGTACGTCGCAACCAACCCCGGAAGGCACGCACTACCAGTTCGTCTCCTCCGAAGCGTTCGTCCCCACGACGAACACGCAGGCTCGCGAGTACGGCCTCGATCTCGACGGCAACAAGCAGCCCGACAACCAGCTCGGCATGGTGCTCGGCACCCTGTCGTCGATGGGCTTCGACGTCCAAGGCACGATCGATACCGCCGTCCTCGAGGGCTCGATCATCCTCCTCGTCGATTTCCAGACGAAGGACTTCACGAACACGAGCGCCGCGGGCCTCAAGGTTCTCCTCGGAGACAACCCGATGCCGGCCGCGTGCACCGATCCGGCGAACCCGACGCCCGCGACGTGCGGCAAGCACCTCGACGGCAACGGCATGTTCGCGATCAAGGCCGGCTCGCCCGACAACGCGGCGGTCAGCGGCAAGATCGTCAACGGCACGTTCAACGGCGGCCCGGGCAAGATCTCGCTGCAGATCGCGCTCGGTGGCACGGACGCCATCCAGCTCGACCTCATCGGCGCGCGCGCGAAGGCGAGCGGCATCACCGAGACCGGCATGACGAGCGTGATCCTCGGCGGCGCGCTGACCGAGAGCGATCTCAACACCAAGGTCATCCCGGCCATCCACGCGCAGATCGCGCCGCTCATCGCGGAAGACTGCAACATGCTCACGGCGCCTCCGGGCTGCGGATGCATGGCGGGCTCGACGGGTGAGACGGTGCTCAACCTGTTCGACGCCGGCACCAAGGACTGCATGGTCACGGTCGACGAGATCAAGAACAACAGCTTGATCCAGTCGCTCCTCGCCCCGGACGTCGAGATCGACGGCACGCCGGCGCTCTCGCTCGGCATCAAGGTCGTCACCAAGAAGGCGACGTTCCCCGCGCAGGACTGATCTCCGCGTAGGTCACGTTCGAAGGAGCGCGCTCGAGAGGGCGCGCTCTTCTGATTTTCGGGCGGTGTTCTGGGGTACGTTCCGCGCGATGCATCGCGCCTCGATCGTCGTCGTTCTCGTCGCTGTCACCGCCTGCGGCGAGGATCCGCCGCCCGCGTCGGATACGGATGCGTGCATGCAGCTCGAGATGGGGCCGTACACGCAGGTGAGCGCGACCACCTCGCGCGACGTCAGCACGCCCACGGTCGCCGACGATGGCAACGCGTACACGGTGACGCTGACCGGCTCGGGCTTTGGCTACGTGAAGGTCGACGCGACCGCGGGACGCTACGTGGTCTATCTCGATCGCGGCTTGATGGTGAACGCGCTCGAGGGCGCGGGCACGCCGGCCACGCTATCGAGCGCCACGAGCTCGGACGCGTGCGCGACGATCAAGGGTCGACACGAGGTCACGCTCGGCGCGGGCGCCGTGTATATCGGCCTCATGTCCGACGGCGGCGCGCCGGTCAACCTCGTCCTCGCAGCCCCCTGACACGCGCGTGCTCGCAGACGCTCGTCGCGTACGACGGCTTCGAGCTGTTCCCTGCTACATTAGCCGCACATGGCCGGCGGACACGACGACACGGTCGCCAGCTCGTTGCCGACGCTGTCCGGCGAGTCGTCGCCGGTCGCGGAGACCGTCGCGGGTCGCTACAAGCTCGTGCGCTGGCTCGGCGGCGGCGGCATGGGCCGCGTGTACGAGGTCCTCGACACCGAGCTCGACGAGCGCGTCGCGCTGAAGGTCCTGAAGAGCGGTTTGTCGGAGGAAGCGATCGAGCGCTTCCGTCGCGAAGTGCGGCTCACGCGGCGCATCCAACACAAGAACGTCGCGCGCATGTTCGATATCGGCGAGCACAACGGCGACAAGTTCCTCACGATGGAGCTCGTCGACGGCGAGCCGCTCACGCGCGAGCTCGGCGAGCCGTTGCCGTGGCCGCGGCTGCAGAAGTTCGCCGTGCAGATCTGCGAGGGGCTCGCCGCGGCGCACGCGACCGGCGTGATCCATCGCGACCTCAAGCCCGACAACGTTCTCGTCGAGAAGGCGACCGAGCGCGTCGTGATCACCGACTTCGGGATCGCGCGCGGCGGCGACGACGCCGGGGTGACACAGGTGGGCGCTGTCGTCGGAACGCCGCGCTATATGGCCCCCGAGCAGATCGCGGGGACCGATGTCGATCATCGCGCGGACATCTTCTCGCTCGGCGTGATGTTGTTCGAGCTCGCGACAGGGAAGCGCCCGTGGGGCGGTGACTCGCTCGTCGCCATCGCCGTCGCGCAGCAGACACAGCCGCCGCGCGAGATGCACGTGCGTGGACTGCCGGCGGGGTACGTCGCGCTCGTGCGGCAGTGCCTCGCGCTCGAGCGCGATCATCGACCATCGACCGCGGCGGAGATCGGCGCGGCGATCGCCGGCTTCGTCGCCACCGAGGCGCTCGCGCGGCTCTCGCCCGTCACGCCGGCGAGAGGTTCGCCGTCGCTGGCATCGGCCACGCTCGGGTCGCTCGGGGCGACGATCGACGAGTCGCCCGACGAGTCGACGATCGCCGTGCTGCCGCTGACTAGCACGCCGGCGGACGAGTACCTCGCGGACGGCGTGTTCGAAGACTTCGTCGACACGCTCTCGACGAGCCGCACGCTTCGCGTGAAGCCCGCCGGCATCGCGCGCCCAAACGCGAACCGCGATCCGAAAGATGTCGGCAAGGAGCTCGGCGTCGATCACGTGGTCGCGGGCTCGGTGCGTCGTACACCGACCGGCGTCCGCGTGTCCGCGCGCCTCATCGGCGTCGAAGATGGCTTCCAGATCTGGGCGCAGCGCATCGATTGCCCGGCCGAGGAGATCCTCGCCGCATCGGGACAGCTCGCGAACCAACTGCTCGAAGCCCTGTCGACCAAGGCCGCCGCGGCGCGAACCTCGACGCAGATCGATCCGCGCGCGGTCGATCTGTTTCTCCGCGCGAAGTCGGAGCAGCGACGGTTCTGGGGCGAGCACCTCGTCAACGCGCGCGACCTGCTCGAACAAGCGCTCGCGTTCGCACCGAATGCGCCGCAGATCCTGAGCGCGTTCGCCTCCGCGACCGTGTTCGTGTGGATCCGCACCGGCGATCCGGCGCGACTCGCTCCGGCGCAGAAGGCCGTCGAGCGCGCGCTGCACACCGGCCACGGCGACGCGTACCTCGCGGCTGCGAACCTCGAGATCAATCGCTACAACGTCGTCGCGTGCGGCACGATGCTGGCGCAGGCCCTGGCCCGCGCGCCGATGTCCGCGGCCGTCCACGAGCTCGCGGGCCGTCTCCTCGTCGAGGTCGACGATGTCGCGCGCGGTCGCCATCACTTCGAGACGGCGATCGGCCTCGATCCGGGCCGGCAGCAGGTGATCGAGACGGATCTCGCACGCATCGACGGTCTCCTCGGCAACTGGATCGCCGCGGATCGCACGATCGAGAGGCTGATCGTCGATCCCGATCCGCCGATCGTTCAGCTCGGCTCGGTGTTCCAGATGCGGCTCGCCGTATGGCGCCGCGATCACGACAAGGTCACCGAGGCGATGCGCCGCCTCGTGACGCGGCTGAACACCGGAGCGAGCTCGCAGGTCTCGCTGTATCTCCGGTGGCGCGACGAGGGCGTGTTCGATGTTCTCGGCTGGAAGCGCTACATCGCGAACGTGATCGCGGAGTCGAAGACGGACATCCCGAGCCGTCACCACCTGATCATCTTGCAGCGCCTCGTGGAGCTCGCCGCGATCATGAGCCGGCCCGACGAGCTGTACGAAGCCTTGTCGCTCGCCGCCGACCTCGGCCTCATCGATGTCGTGTGGATGGACAACTGCCCGCTGTTCACCGAGATCCGCACGGAGCCGCGGTTCCTCGCGCTCCGCAATCAGGTCGGCGATCGCGCGAACCAGTTCCTCGGCGCGTTCCTCGCCGGCACTCGCTGAACGCGTTGCCAGTGTCGCGGCACGTACCACACGCCGCCCGATCGACTAACCACTGGCAGTGGAACGACTTGCCAGATTCAGCCAACCGTTGGCCTGCACCGAGGACACCAACGACCCGCCGCAATTCGCTGCAGGTCCGAGCGCTCGCACGCAGGTTGTGCTCGAAACACCCCAATCGACAAGCGGCGTTGTCAGTGCAGAATGAGCTTCTTCTCTCAATTTCGAGAGACCGGGAGGAATCAGTGAACCACAAGTTGTTCGGCGTTTTGCTCGTGGGTCTCGCATCGTCCGTCGCCGCCTGTATCGATCAGCCAACGGTTGTCGAGGAGGAAGAGACGTCGACGACCGCGCAAGCGAGCCACGGTCACGGCCCCGATCCGCAGGACGAGTTGTTCGCCGCCGCCGTCGCCGATGCGATGATCGACCGGCTCGTGGCGTTGTTGTTCCGCGAGTTCGCCGTCACCACGCCGGATAATGCAGACGTCGGCACTGCAGCCATCAGCAATATCTTCCACGACGACAACGACCTCATGCGTCTCGTCGGTGATGTCGGTCCGCTCCAGAACAGCAACCGGCCGCAGGACAGCTTCGAGCGCGACGCGCTCGCGGCGGCGAAGCTCGGCCAGAACTTCTCGCGGACGGAGAGGATCCGCGGACGTTACTGGGTCCGCAAGTCGCTCGCCGTCTCGACCGAGTTCTCGACGTCGTGCGTCCACTGCCACGCGAACTTCGTCGGTCTCGCGAACCCGTGGGTCGGCGCGTTGATGGTGCGCGCCAAGGTCGAGTGAGCTAGTTCGGCGCGCGGCGCAGGAGAACCAGCGTCGCGTCGTCGTCGACCTTCGAGGTCCAGCGCGCGACCTCGTCGAGGACGCCGTCTCGGACCGCTTCGATCGGTTGTCCGTGAAAGCTCTCCAGTGCGGCACCGAGACGCTCGATGCCGTACTGCTCGCCCTTGGTGTTGCGCGCCTCGGTGATGCCATCGGTGTAGAGCGCGACGAGATCGTTCGGCTCTAGATCGATCGTCGTCTCCGTCGTGAACTTGCCGATCTCCGGCACCACGCCGAGCCACGTGCCCGGCGTCGCGATGCGCTCGGCGATGCCGGTCTTGCCACGGCACACGAGGAACTGCTCGTGAGCGCCGGCGAACACGATGCGGCGCGACGACACGCGCAGCAGCGACAGCGTGACGAAGTCGTCCTTGATCAGCCGGTGGCGGATGTTCTCGAACAGCACGCGGTTCAAGATCGTGACGACCTCGCGCGGGCTGGCCTCGGGATCCTTCGCGACGATGCCGGCGATCACGCTCTGGACCATCAGCATGATCAGCCCCGAGGTCACGCCGTGACCCGAGACGTCGCCGATGCCGATCCAGCAGCCGCCCTGGACGGGCAACACGTCGTAGTAGTCGCCGCCGACCTCGGTCGCCGTGGTCATCATCGCCGAGAGCTCGAGGCCTTCGGCGGCGAGGTGGCGCGGCAGGATGCCGACCTGGATCTGGCGGGCGAGCTCGAGCTCCTTCTCGAGGCGCTCGCGCGCGACCTTCTCGATCTCGAGGAGGTTCGCCTGCTGCTGCGCGAGCTTCACGGACTGCTGGCTCGCGAGCTTGCGGACGTCGGACAGCGCGGCCTGCTGCGCGCGGATCAGGAACAAGCAATCGACGACCTGATCGTGCACCGCGAAGTCATCGAGCTTGATGCCGTGCGCGTTGAGCTCCTCGAGCTCGCTGATCCACGGCGAGCCGAGGAACAGCATGAGGTCGTCCTGCTCGACGTAGAGCATCTGCCCCTTGAGCTTGAGCTTCGACTCGAGCCCTTCGAGGACGAACACGGTCCGCGGATGCGCGCGGATCGCGTCGAACGTCAGGTCGAGCTGCGGGCGATCGATCCGGAACGCATCGCGAATCGATCGGCCGATGACGAGCTCGGCACACACCCGGCCGATGACAGGACCCGCCTGCACGATCGTGCCGTCGGAACGGAACGCGACGTGAAACGGGAACGTCTGGTTCAGCAGCTCGGGTGTCAGTCCGACGGTCATGCGCGTCCCACAGTCTACGCTGCTGCGGAGACGAGCTTGATCGTGAAGTCGTCGTGATCGCCCGCGCGCACGTACGAGATGTCGATCGGCTGCTTGAAGCGAATGCCGAGGCCCTTGAGCAGACCCACGACCATCGGGGCGAGCCCCTCACGCGTCGAGTGGTACTCGAGCTTGAGCGTCGTCGGATCGATATCGGTCATGCGGAACCGCGGCGGCTTGAGCGCGGGCATCGTCAGCGCGACGCGAGCGTGAAGCGCGTCGAGGTTCATGAGGAAGTCCCGCAGCGTGTCTCCCGACGCGTTGAGCAGCGGTCCGTAGCCCTCCTGGGCCGTGTAGAGCACCCAGTACTCGCCGAATGCCTCGAGCACCTGTGCGGGTGTGATGCCGAGAACCTCACTCGCCGCACCGACGAGCTTGTACGTGATGTCGTCGGGATATCCATCCATGGACACGAACACGTCGATGTCGACCTCGGCCTTTGCCTTGATCTTGTTCCACGTGTCCTCCCCGAACTTGCTGCACACCAAATCCACGACGGCCTTGTTCACGAGACCATACATTTCGACACCCCCCGAAGTTGTGACTCGATTTTGCTCAACTCTGTTGTGAGAACTGCGACTTAATCTGGAGCGAATTGCTGCATGCCGCGAAATGCGGCAGTGGCGACTATCGTGTCGTCAACGCCACGTTGGTGGTGGTCGCGAGGTATTCGGGGCGGAGCAGGATCGTCTCGCGCCCGTCGATGACGACCACCTCCAGTGGATAGTCGTCCGGGGTGGGGCAGATGCGATCGGCGGTCACGAGCGTCGGTGCGCTTCCCGCACGCAGCAGGATATCGAGGAACCCCCAGCGCAAGCGCAGGGCGACCTCGCTGGTCTGGGGCGTGAGATCGACCGTCTGTCGGCTCGTGCCCGGGATCTGGATGACGGCGGCGGGATCGAGCGCGCCGATCGCACCGGTGTCGAGCTGCACGTCCCAGCGTGCGGTGACGGCGAACGAGAGCCGGCCCCCGAGTGCGAGGAACTGATACACGCGCAGCTGGCGCGACGCGCTCGGCGCTTCGAGCGTGACCATCGAGCCGCGTCCCGGCGTGCTCGCGACCCGCACGACGCCGCCGGCGCGAACGAGCGCCGTCTGGACAGCATCGAGGCCGACGCCGCGGCCGCTGACCTCGCCCACCTCGTCGCGTGTGGAGAAGCCCGCCTGGAACACGTACGCGAGCATCTCGGCATCCGTGGACCGCGCGGCGCGCGTGGGCTCGAGCAGGCCGCGCTCGACCGCGCGGGCACGGATCGCCGCGACGTCGATGCCGGCGCCGTCGTCCTCGACGGTGATCGTGGTCAGCCCGTCCTTGTCGGCGGCGCGGATCACGATCTTGCCCTGCTCGGGCTTGCCGGCGCTCGCGCGCACCGCGGGCGTCTCGACGCCGTGATCGATCGCGTTGCGGATCAGGTGGACCATCGCGATGTCGATCGCCTCGGCGACGCGCGCGTCCACGTAGACGTTACCGACCTCGACCTCGATGCCGACCCGCTTGTCGAGGTCGCGCGCGATCCGGCTCGCCGAGAACAGATGGCGTTCGAGGACGTCCACGAGCGACACCGCGCGCAGCGACGCGAGCTCGTCGCGCAGCGCCGCCCACACCGAGCGCAGCCGATTGCGCGAGGTCGTGCCGCGAGCACCCAGGTACTCGAGGAACGCACCGGTCGCCGCGATCGCGAGGCGGTGGCGGGTAGCCTCGGAGAGGCGGGCGATCGAGTTGTCGCGCGACTCGATCTTCGTCTGCGTCTGCGCGCGCGGCGTCGAGATGATCGGCATCGTGCGCGCCTCGCGCAAGACCTCGTCCACCTGCCGTACGAATCCAGGCAAGTCGATGCCGCCGGAGCCCGCCTGTTTGCGACGCAGCAGCATGCCGAGGAACTGGATCGACATCGTGATCACGAGTTCGACATCCTCGGAGACTCGGTAGTCGAGCATCTTCGCGAGTGCGAATAACTCCTCGAGCTTGTGCGCGAGCAGGTGGATCTCGTCGAAACCAACGATTCGCGAATCACCTTTGAGCGTGTGCAACTCGCGAAGCAGGTCGCGGATCGCCTTCGGATCGCGAACGCCCGCGATCACCGAGTTCCACGTCCCCTCGACGCGCCCGACCCGCTCGAGCGAGAGCGAGCGGAAGCGCGTGATGATTCCCTCGGGAAGGGCTTCGGCGCCCACGTGGTCCTCCCGGTTCCTTTCAGGCCTCGATGGTGACGAGCTCGGCGGCGAAGCAGCTCAGCGCGGCGAGGCTGCGGCGTTGCCAATGGAGGTTCGGGTTGGACCGGAGCGTGATCTTGTACTGCTTCTCCGGCGGCAGTTCTTGGACGTTCGCGAGCCACGCGACGAAGATCTTGAACGACGACGAGTTCATGAACTCGAGCTCGCGAAAATCGAGGACGACCGTCGAGGTTTCTTCGCGGATCGAGTGAGCGTGCAACGCCGTGACGACCGCTTCGAGGTCCGCGCGCGTCTCCAGATCCGCGGTGCCGACGAAGCGCGCCTCGAGGATGTGGTTCGCGAAGCTCGCGTCCACTTTGAGCGCCTCGTTCGTGCGTGGAGGCATGGTGATGCCGAGCGTCATTGCGTCAAACCTCCATGGATCGTCGTCGTCGCCATCATGCAGACTCGATCGTGCATTAATTCGAATCCCAACTTCATGTCGCATTCGGCACGAATTCGGGCGAGTCCGAGCCCTGACCCCTCGGTGCGCTTCGAGGTCCGCAGCAGCATCTGCTGGTAGTACAGGTCGGCATCCGGCGCCGAGTTCATCTCGTCCAGCGCGCCGCGGAGGTTGGCGATGCGCTCCGGGAGCGTGCGGTTCCACGTCCGGATCACGAGCTGATCGTCGACGATTTCGATGCGGATCTCGGTGTCATCGCTCGTCGCGTACGCCACCGCGTTCTCGAGCAGCTCGTGCGTGGCGAGGGCGAGCCGCGAGCCCACCTCCTGATCGCTCAGCAGCCGGCGGTAGAACTCGCCGATGAACCGCCGAACGGTCGAGACGAGAGTGATATTTGGCCGGAATGCGAGGTGGAAGTAGGGGGCTTTCATCGTTCGTCCAGATTTGCGTCCACACTTGCGCCGTACTTGCTCGTTCGTCGCTGCCGCAAAATACTCCACGCATCATAGAGCGAAGTTGATGTGTTCGCGCGAGCATCGTGAGTACAATCGATCGAGTCGGTCCCGGGTAGGACCGAAGGCCACATGGCAGTGACGCAATCAGAGCGGATGGTTCTGCGAGCAGAGCTCGTTCATCACGCGCGACAGATCATCGCGCACACCACGGAGCTGACATCAGCCTCCGTCTTCGTCCGCACGGACGAACCGCTCGCGCTCGGCGAGAGCGTGTCGCTGCGGCTATCGTTTCCGCGCTTGCTCGCGCCGCTCGATCTCGACGCGCACGTCGTGTCGATCGATCCGGGACTCGGACACGGCTACGCCGCCGGCGTGAAGCTCGAGTTCCATGCAGCGCCCGACGCACGCGATCGACTCGCGTGGTTGCTCGGCGACGTGACCACGGAAGTGCCGCGCGCCGATGTCTCGCGGATCCTCGTCGTCGAGGACAGCGCTCTCATGCGCGACTTCATCCAGCTCGGCGCCGATCGCTTCACGCGCGGCAGTGTGCGTGTCGTCGTCGACACCGCGGATAGTGCAGAGGCCGCGCTCGACGTGATGCGCGGCCACACCTACGATCTCGTGCTCGTCGATCTCTACCTTCCCGGACCGATGGATGGCGCAGCGCTCGTGCGCGCACTGCGAACCACCGAGGCAGACTTGCCGGTGATCGGCTTCAGCGTCGGTGGCGTGGTGGCGCGCGATGCGTTCCTGTCCGCCGGCGCCGATCTGTTTCTCGACAAGCCCGTGATGATGCGCGACGTGTTCACGACGCTCGAGCGCCTGGTCGTCAAGCAGGGGAGGTCGGCATGAAGCGCATCCTGCTCATGGACGACAGCCCGATCTTCCTCGAGGTCATGCGCAGCGCGCTCGAGAACGAAGGCTACGCGGTGGTCTGCGCGTCGAACCTCGCCGAGCTCGATGGCGTGCGTTCGCAGGTCGCATCGGATCTCGTCCTCATGGACGTGCAGATGCCCGAGGCGTTCGGCGATGACATCGCGATGACGCTGCGCCACGCGTACGGCGTGCAGGCGCCGATCTACCTGTTGTCGAGCCTCGACGAAGCCGAGCTCGCGGAGCGCGCGAAGTGGGCCGAGATCGATGGCTTCATTTCGAAGAACCGCGGGATGGATGCCGTGATCACCGCGGTGCGCGGAATCCTCCCGCGAGGAGATTGATGTCGAGCGACAAGCGTCAAGAGGTCCGGACTCCGGTCTCGCTCGTCGTCGACTACGCCGGAGCGGACGATTTCCTCGGGGACTACACCGAGAACCTGTCGCGCGGCGGCACGTTCATCCACACCACGCGCGAGCTGCCGCTCGGTCATCAGATCCAGCTCGTGCTGTCGTTCCCCGGGCTGCTGTTGCCGATCTCCGTCGACGCGGTCGTGCGCTGGCGCCGCGAGAACGAGGAGCCGGGCGTCGGCGTGGAGTTTCTCTCCGGCGCCGGGCGCGACAAGCTCGCGGCGATCGTCGATCGCATCGAGCAACGCGATCCCAAGGCCGTGCAGCGCGTGATCGAGGTGCTCGTCGTCGAAGACAATCGCCATGTCTCCGAGCTCGTGCGCAACGGGCTCGAGGTCTCCGGTCGCCGCGGCATGACCGATGTCTCGTTCAACGTCGCGACCGCCGACGATGGTGGCATCGCCATGCAGCTGCTCAAAGCGAATCACTACGACGTCGCGATCGTCGACGTGTACCTGCCGGTGATCGACGGACCCGCGGTGATCGAGCAAGCGCGCCGCGAGCTCAACCTCGCGAAGCTGCCGATCATCGCCGTCAGCGCCGGCGGCGATGCAGCCCGCGACGTCGCGATGGCCGCGGGCGCGAACATGTTCCTCGACAAGCCGATGCGGCTTCGTCAGGTGATCGCGTCGATCCACGAGCTCATGCACATCGCGCCGATCGCGGGAGGTGCATCGTGATCGCGCCGGCCGAACGCAGCCTGCGCGTGCTGCTGATCGACGACAGCGAGATCGTGCTCGAGGCGACGAGCGCGATGCTCGCGAATGCGGGCTTCGAGGTCCGTGCCGTCAGCTCGATGCAGCGGTTCTTGAACGCGCTGCTCGATTGGAAGCCGCACGTCATCGTCACCGATCTCCACATGCCGGAGATGTCGGGCGCCGAGCTGTGCGCGTGGATCCGCCGCCAGATGCCGACGAATCGCATCCCGATCGTCGTGTACTCGAGCACGCCCGAGCACGAGCTCGAGGACATCGTGCGCGACTCCGGCGCCGACGCGTGCGTGTCCAAGGAGCGGGGGCTCATGGGCGTCGCCGATCGCATTCGCGAGCTCTGCGACGGCATCGTGTTCTAGGTTCGCTCGATGCCGAGCACCAACGAGTCCGTCGACACGTACATCGCCGTCGCCAACGAGCGCGATGCCACGAAGCGCGCAGCGATGGTCGATGCGTGTTGGGCCGAGCACGGTCGTCTCGTCGTGCACGGCGGACGCACGCTCGTGGGACGCGCAGCGCTGCTCGCGATGTACGATCGCTTCTTTGCCGATCCGCGGATCGTGGGAGTCCGCGTCGTCGCGAAGGACGTGCGCGGCACGACGTTTCGCTTTCGCTACATCACCGAGTTTGCCGAGGGGAAATCGATCGAAGGCTTCGATGCCGGCGAGGTCGACGCGGACGGCCGCATCCAGGTGCTGCTCGTGTTTCCGACGGTGCTCTAGCCGGCGCTATCGAACGCGTCGTCGTCGAGCGCGATCGATTCGGAGCGAGCGAGCGCGTCGCGCAGCGAGGTGCCATCGGGCTTCACGACGAGCTCGATGCTCGCGAGCTGTCGCGTGCGCGCGTCGATGACGCCGCTGCGGGCGAGCGCGATGATGCGGCCGCGATAGCCCATCCACCGGATCGAGGCCAGCTGCGAGAGCTCGCCCGCGCCGAGGATGTCGAAGTCGAGGATCGCGAAGCGAGCCGCGGGGCGGGCGGATGCGTGCAAGCTGGTCGCGACATGCCGGAACGACGTCGCGAGGAGCGGCGTGACGCCAGCGACCATGGCTTCGCTCGCGACCCACTCGCGCAGCGGCACGCCGACGAAGCAGACCGCCACGCTCCCGCGCGCGTCGAGCACGCGATGGCCCATGTGGCCGCGCGGGTCGAGCATCTTGAGCAGGCGTTGCGACGGCATCTTGCGGATCGGTTCGACCAGATCCGGAGCGCGTACAGGGCTCAGCCTTCGAATGCGTACAGCTTCGAGGCGCCCCAGTTGTCGATCCATCGCGGATCGTCGTCGGGGATGCGACCGGCCATCACGTCGGCGCGCAGCTCGCGCTCCCGCACCGAGAGCTTCTTGACCTCGGCCATGAACAAGTCCGCGCACTTCTTGTAGAGCGTGGGCCGCGGCTTCTCGGCGGCGAGCGCGGAGTAGTCGATCGGCGCGCCGAACACCGACACGATCGCTCGGCTGCGCCGCGCCTCCTTGGTGTAGGTGACGCGAATATCGTCGACGATGTTGTTGCCCAGGCCGTTGATGAAGCCGGGCACGACCATCGGCTTCGAGAGGAGCGCGATCTTGCCGACGCCGGGCTGGGCGGGGAGCAGCTCGTACGGATCGGGTCCCTTGCCGCGCGTGCCTTCGGGGTGCATGCCGAGCACGTTGCCGGGCTTCTTCAGGATCTCGACCATGCGATCGAGCGCCTCGTCGTTGAGCGAGCGGCGCTCCTTGTCACGGAAGATCGGCGGGTACATCGCGCCACCGGCGATCGCGGCGTTGATCGCGATGCCGGCCGGGCTGTCGTAGAAGAAGTTCGAGCGGACCGGGAACTGCAGCGACTTGGCCCACGGGACCTTGCCCATGTAGCAAGCCAGGAGCATCGCGTAGGAATCGAAGAAGCTGCGGTGGTTCGCGACGAGCATGACGCCGCTGCTGGGCTCGAGCGCCTTGAGGCCTTCGAGACCCTCGACGATCATCCGCTTGGAGATGCCGGCGCGGACCCACACATAGGAGATTCCGCGCAGAAACCGCGTCTGGAGCCACTTCCCACGAGGGTCCTCGTTCGCGAGCTCGCCGAACTTGAGCGCGAGCTTCTCGATACGGCTGAGCGGCGCATCCTGAGCCATGGCGCGACCAGATATCACGGGTCGCTTTGACCAAGACAAGGGGCGCGGCGTTTTGACGCGGCTTTCGGAGGTCCAACCCCACGATCCCCAAGCGTTGTTTGGCCGGCCGATCGATTGACCCCTATGCCTTGGGAGGACTAATTTTCGCCGGCTTACCGACTCGGTTAGGCACGGGGCAACCACTCGATGTCACTCGAATTCTCCGCCGACGCCCAGAAGAAAATCGCGGCTCTTTGTGACCGCTATCTGCCGGCTTCCAAAACGAAGCAACCGGTGGTCATGGCGGCACTGCATCTCGCGCAAAAAGAGTTCGGTCACCTGAGCGAGGACGCGATGCGCCTCGTGGCGACCACGCTCGGACTTCCGTACGCGCACGTGTACGGAGTCGCGACCTTCTACACGATGTACAAGCTCGAGCCCGCGGGTACGACGACCATCCGCATGTGCACGAACATCTCGTGCATGTTGCGCGACGGCTACGACGTCCTCGCCGCGTTCGAGAAGCAACTCGGCGTGAAGAAGGGCGGGACCACCGCGAACAAGAAGTTCCACCTCGTCGAGGAGGAATGCATCGCGGCGTGTGCGAACGCGCCGTGTGCGGTGGTGGGGACGAAGTACTTCCTCGATATCACACCGAATGAAGTCGCGAAGATCATCGCGGAGCTCGAGCGCGATCCGTCGCCCGAATCGGAGGTCGTGTAATGCCCGTCGAGAAGGGGTTCAAGCTCGTCTCTGCCAAGTTCGGCGACGAGAGTGCAAAGACGCTCGCGGGCTACGAGAAGCTCGGCGGGTACCAGACGCTGCGCAAGGCGCTCGCGATGCGCCCCGAGGACATCACGAACGAGGTCAAGACCTCGAACCTGCGCGGCCGCGGCGGCGCTGGCTTCGCGACCGGCGTGAAGTGGGGCTTCGTTCCCAAGGATGCCAAGGCCGTCCACCTCGTCTGCAACGCGGACGAGTCGGAGCCCGGCACGTGCAAGGACCGCGAGCTCATCTACTGGGATCCGCACCTCCTCATCGAGGGCATGATCATCAGCGCGCACGCCCTCAAGGCCGTGCACAACTTCATCTACATCCGCGGCGAGATGATGCGCGAGTACGCCGTGCTCGCGAAGGCCGTCGACGAAGCGTACGCGCGCGGGTACCTCGGCAAGAACATCCTCGGCACCGGCCTCGAGATTCACCTCACGGTGCATCGCGGCGCGGGCGCGTACATCTGCGGTGAAGAGACCGCGCTCCTGAACTCGCTCGAGGGCAAGCGCGGTCAGCCTCGCCTCAAGCCGCCGTTCCCGGCGGTGAAGGGCCTGTTCGACAACCCGACGATCGTCAACAACGTCGAGACGCTGATGAACGTGCCGTTCATCGTCGACAAAGGCGGCGCGTGGTTCAACGGCCTCGGGATGGGGCGCTCCGGTGGTACGCGCATGTTGTGCGTGTCGGGTCACGTCAACAAGCCGTCGGTCTACGAAGCGCCGATGGACATGACGTTCCGCCAGCTGATCGACGACGTCTGTGGTGGCGTGTGGAAGGGCCGCAAGGTGAAGGCGGTGATTCCGGGCGGCGTGTCGATGCCGCCGCTCGACGCCGACGAGCTCGACGTTCCCGCGGAGTTCGACGCGCTGCAGACCGACGAGCGCATCAAGCCCGTGATGGTGCGCCCCGGCCAGCAGTTCGATCTCGGCGGTGGCCGCATGCTGCGCTCGATGGCGGGCTCCGGCGGCATCGTCGTCCTCGACGATCAGTGCGACATCCCGAAAGCGGTGTGGCGCATCATGAAGTTCTTCGCGCACGAGTCGTGCGGTCAGTGCACGCCGTGCCGCGAAGGAACGGGCTGGCTCGAGAAGGTCAGCCGCCGCGTCGCGGAAGGCAACGGCAAGCCCGATGACATCGAGCTGTTGTCGTCGATCGCTCACGGCATCGCGGGCAACACGATCTGCGCGCTCGGTGATGCCGCGGCGTGGCCGATGCTCGGCTTCCTCACCAAGTTCCGTGCTGACTTCGAAGCGAAGATCAAGCGGAGGGCCGCATGAGAATCTTGATGTTGATCATGACGGCGATCCTCGCGTTCGGCGCGGTGGAGTCGTTCGTCACCCCCGCGTTCGCGGATCCGATTCCCGAGAGCAAGCTCGACAAGGAGTCGCGCGCGAAGGCCGCGCGGATCACGAAGCGCTCGCCGCACGACGATCGCGTCGAGAGCCAGGGCAAGGGGATGGCGCTGCTGTTCTGGGCGTTCGCCGCCGCGAGCGTCGGCGGTGCGCTGTTCGTCGTCACGCGGAGAAACCTGATCGCCGCGACGATGGGCATGGTCGGCAGCTTCCTCGGCATCGCCGCCATCTACATGATGCTGTACGCGCACTTCTTGAGTGTCGTGCAGATGCTCGTGTACGCCGGCGCGATCATGGTGCTGTTCGTCTTCGTCATCATGATCTTGAACCGGCCCGAGGACGAGCCCGTCGCACCGTCGGGACGCGCGGGGCAGGTGATCGGCGGGCTCGCCATCGTCTACCTCGTCGGTCGTCTCGTGATGATGCTGATGAAGGTGCAGCCGCCGAACCCGGCCGCTGCCTCGGCGGCACCCGTGCCGACGGCCGAAGGGCATGACTGGGGCAGCGTTCGCGCGGTCGGCACCGACTTGTTCGGTCCCGGCCTGTTCGTGTTCGAGGCCATCTCGATCCTGCTCCTCATCGCCGTCGTCGGCGCGATCGCCGTCGCGCGACCGCTTCACGAAGATCAGGACAATGCCGGCGAGCCGTCGCACGCCGGAGAGGGACCCGCCTGATGCAGAGCATCTTGTTCGAGGTCGGCTACGGACACTTCTTGGTCCTCGCCGCCGTGTTGTTCTTGATCGGTGTCGCCGGCGTGCTCGTGCGCCGCAACGCACTCATCATCCTCATGAGCGTCGAGCTCATGCTCAACGCCGCGAACATGACGCTGCTGACGTTCGCCCGCATGTGGGGCGATATGTCGGGGCACACGTTCGCGTTGATCGTGATCGCGGTCGCGGCGGCGGAAGCCGCGGTCGGTCTCGCGATCGTGGTCGCCGTGTTCCGAGGGCGCCGTAACGTCGACGTCGATCGACTCACCACGCTGAGGCACTAAATGTTCGCCTACATTCCAACCCTCGCGTGGATCCCGCTGCTGCCGCTCCTCGGAGCGCTGCTCAACCTGACGCTGTTCCGGCGCATGCCGAAGGCCGTGATCCACACCGTGGCGATCGCCGCGGTCGCCGGCTCGTGCGTGCTGTCCGGCATCCTCGTGTTCACCGATCTGTACTCGGCCTACAAGGCGGGCGCCGGCGGTGTCGGCATCACGCAGTCCGTCTATACGTGGATCGAGGTCGGTAACCTCAAGCTCGAGCTCGCGTTCCGCCTCGATACGCTGTCGGCCGTGATGATCATGGTCGTCACGTTCTGCTCGACGCTGATCCACATCTACTCGACGGGCTACATGGCGCACGACAAGCGCTACGCGGCCTACTTCGGCTATCTGAACCTGTTCACGGGCGCGATGCTCATCCTCGTCCTCGGCGCGAACATGCCCGTCATGTTCATCGGCTGGGAGGGCGTGGGCATGTGCTCGTTCCTCTTGATCGGCTTCTGGTTCGAGAAAGAGGAGTACGCGAACGCCGCGAAGAAGGCGTTCGTCGTGAACCGCATCGGCGACTTCTTCTTCTTGCTGGGCATGTTCCTCCTGTTCTGGGCGACGAAGACGCTCGACTTCGCGCAGCTCGAGACCACGGGCGCGCAGTTCGTCCAGCCGTTCTGGGGCAACGAGCGGCTCGCCGCCGCGGCCGCGATCTTCTTGTTCCTCGGTGCGTGCGGAAAGAGCGCGCAGCTTCCTCTGTATGTGTGGCTCCCGGACGCGATGGCAGGCCCCACGCCGGTCTCCGCGCTGATCCACGCCGCCACGATGGTGACGGCGGGCGTGTACATGGTGTGCCGCATGTCGGTGCTGTACTCGGCATCGACGACGGCGATGATCGTCGTCGCGACGGTGGGCCTGCTCACCGCGCTCGTCGCCGCGTTCATGGCGTTCGCGCAGACGGACCTCAAGAAGGTGCTCGCGTACTCGACGGTGAGCCAGCTCGGCTTCATGTTCGTCGCGGCGGGCACCGGCAACTGGACCGCCGCGATCTTCCACCTCGGCACGCACGCCTTCTTCAAGGCGTGTCTGTTCCTCGGCGCGGGCTCGGTCATGCACGGCATGGAGCACGGCGGTTCGACGGAGCCCGGCAACATCATGAAGATGGGCGGCCTGCGCAAGCACATGCCGATCACGCGGATCACGTTCATGATCTCGTGTCTCGCGATCGCGGGCATCGTCCCGTTCGCGGGCTTCTTCTCGAAGGACGAGATCCTCGCGGGTGCGTGGGGCGTGACGCCGCCGGGCTGGCCGGATCTCTACGGGAAGTTCCTGTGGGGCGGACTGCTCGTCGCCGCGCTCGGCACCGCGTTCTATATGTGGCGCCTGTACTTCCTCGTGTTCGGTGGCGAAGAGCGCACCGAAGAAGCGAAGAAGGCGCACGAGTCGCCGCCGTCGATGACGATGCCGCTCGTGATCCTCGCCTTCCTCGCGTCGATCGCCGGCTTCATCGGTCTGCCGCACCTCGAGAGCATCCACTTCCCGAAGTGGGGCCACGCGTTCGCCAACTGGCTCGCACCGAGCGTGACGCCGACCTACTACCAGCCCGACGTGAACGACCCGGCGTTCGTGCAGGTGATCACGAACCACCAGAGCGACAGCACGACGATCATGCTCATGGTCATCGCGCTCGGCGTCGGTGCGCTCGGCATCGCGATGGCCTACGCGCTGTACGGCAAGGGACCGTCGAAGACCGTCGAGAAAGAGGTCGAGAAGGGCGGGGCGTTCGCCGAGCTCTATCAAGCATCGAAGGCGAAGCTGTGGGTCGACGAGATCTACGACGCGGTCATCATCCGTCCGTTCAAGCTGCTCGCACGCGGCCTGTTCGAGGTCGTCGATCGCCTCATCATCGATACGATCGCGGTCAACGGCTCGGCGATGGTGGTCGGCCTGTTCGGTCGCGTGTCGCGCTGGTTCCAGAACGGTCAGGTCCAGCGCTACCTCGCCGGGCTCGTCGTCGGTGGCGCGCTCGTGTTCGCCATCTCGGACTGTCGCTCGAACCCGGGCTTCACGTACGAGCTCGTCGGCGATCGCGTCCACCTCACCGCGAAGCCGGGTGCCGGCATCGTCGGCGCGACCAGCAAGCTGCGCTGGGACGTCGACGGTGACGGTGTCGCCGACAACGATCCCGCCACGGGCCAGCCGTACTCCACACCGGACCTCTATGTCCTGTTCGGCGATACCGGCACGCACGTGACGTTGTTCATCGACGATCCGATCAAGCGGACCACGCTCGTCATCAAGCGAGCGATCAAGCTGCCGCCAGCACCGGAACCAGCCGCAGCGACCACGCCGACGGAGGGCAAGTAACCATGCCGGGCTCGTTCGTACTTCCGCTCCTCCTCGGGCTTCCGCTCCTCGGCGCCATCCTCGTGATGTGCACGCCGAAGGGTGAGTCCACGCTCCATCGCGGCATCGGTCTCGCGACCACCTCGATCACGTTCCTCGTCTCGCTGCTCTGCTTCCGCTACTTCAACGCGAAGTCGGATCAGTTCCAGCTCGTGTTCGACGTCGAGTGGATCCCCGGCCTCGGTGCGCACTTCAAAACCGGCGTCGACGGCATCAGCGTGTTCCTCGTCATCCTGACGACGTTCCTGATGCCGATCACGCTGCTCGGCACCGGCAAGGCGATCGAGAAGCACGTGCGCGAGTTCATCGCCGCGATGCTCGTCCTCGAGACCGGCATGATCGGCGCGTTCGTCGCGCTCGACATCTTCCTCTTCTACGTGATGTGGGAGGTGATGCTGATCCCGATGTACCTCTTGATCGGCATCTGGGGTGGCCAGCGCCGCCTCTACGCGTCGATCAAGTTCGTCATCTACACGATGGTCGGCTCGCTGCTGATGCTCGTCGCGATCTTCTATGTCTACGTCCAGCACGCGCAGGTGACCGGCGTCTACACGACGGACCTCGAGCGCTTGCTCACGGTGTCGCTGCCGTACGGTGCGCAGACATGGTGCTTCGCGGCGTTCGCCGTCGCGTTCGCGATCAAAGTGCCGCTATTCCCGGTGCACACGTGGTTGCCGGATGCGCACGTCGAAGCGCCGACGGCAGGCTCCGTGATCCTCGCCGGCGTGCTGCTGAAGTTCGGCGTGTACGGCTTCCTTCGCTACGCGATGCCGCTGTTCCCGCACGGCGCTGCGGTGTGGGGACCGGTGCTCGCGATCCTCGCGGTGATCGGCATCGTGTACGGCGCGTTCGTCGCGTACGCGCAGGACGACGTGAAGAAGCTCGTCGCGTACTCCTCCGTCAGCCACATGGGCTTTTGCATCCTCGGGATCTTCGCGCTCACCGCGTACGGCGTGAGCGGATCGATCTACGCTATGCTCTCGCACGGCCTCACCACCGGCGGACTCTTCCTCGGTATCGGTGTCCTCTACGAGCGTCGCCACACGCGCCGCATCGCGGAGTACGGCGGTGTCTGGTCGAAGATGCCGGTGTTCGCGGGGCTGTTCCTGATCATCACGATGGGCTCCGCGGGTCTGCCCGCGCTGTCCGGGTTCGTCGGCGAGTTCCTCACGCTGTTCGGCACGTTCAACGCGGGCGACACGTTCCCACCGACGCATCCGAACTTCCTGCCGGCGCCTCGCTTCCTCGGTGCGGTCGCCACGACGGGCGTCATCTTCGGTGCCGTGTACCTCCTGTACATGTTCCAGAAGGTGTTCTTCGGAAAGCTCGACAAGGCGAAGAACGGTGGCCTCAAGGATCTGTCCGGCCGCGAGCTCGGGACGTTCATCCCGCTCGTGATCCTGATCTTCGTGCTCGGGTTGTTCCCGCGCCCGATCCTCGCGGTGATGGAGCCGAGCACGCAGAAGTTCCTGCGTGACTTCCGCACGCGCGTCGCGGAGCCCGATGGTCCGGCGCACGTGTACGGCACGCTGCCCGCGACCACCGACGACATGGCGAAGAACCTCGACAAAGCGATCGATGGTGCGAACGCGGTGAAGAAGACGATGGACGGTACGCCGCCGGCGCCACCGCCCGGAGCGCCGCCCACACCACCTCCGCCCGCGGGAGGAGGACACTAATGAGCTTCAATCCAGCCGACCTCGGCTACCTGGTTCCGTATCTGATCCTCGCGGTCGTCGGCATGATGCTGGTGCTCGCCGAGGCCTTCTACAAAGGCAAGGATCGCACCGCGCTCGCCGGCCTCGCCGTCGGTGGCTCCATCGCCGGCGCGGTCGCGTCCGTGATCCTCTATCGCCAGATCGGCGACGCACGCATCCCCGTCCTCGGCGACGCGCTGCTCGCCGACAAGATGTCGTACGTGTTGTCCGCGCTGTTCTGCGTGACCACCGCGTTCACCGCGCTGATGTCGCCGGCCCACCAGAAGGAGCACGACTGGCAGATCGGCGAGTACTACGGCGTGATGCTGTTGTCCGCGTCGGGCATGGTGATGCTCGCGCACGCGGCGAGCCTCGTCACCGTGTTCCTCGGCATCGAGACGATGTCGATCGGCGTGTACGTGATGACGGCGATGCGCCGTCGCTCGCGCCGCGGCAACGAAGCGGCGATGAAGTACTTCCTCATCGGCGCGTTCGCGACCGGCTTCCTCATGTACGGCATGGCGCTGCTCTACGGCGCCGCCGGTACGTCGAGCCTCGTCAAGATGGCCGGCATGCTGCCGCAGACGAACAACCCGGGCCTCGTGATCGCGGGCGGCTTCCTGCTCGTCGTCGCGTTCGGCTTCAAGGTCGCCGCGGTGCCGTTCCACATGTGGGCTCCGGACGCGTACGAAGGCGCGCCGACGCCGGTCACCGCGTTCATGGCCGCCGCGGTCAAGGCCGCCGCGATCGCCGCGATGATCCGCGTGTTCGGCATCGCCCTCGGCGGCGACGTCATCCCGTTCGGTGCGCTCGGCTGGGCCTCGCCGCTCGTCGTGATCGCCGCGCTGACCATCACCATCGGCAACATCTCCGCGGTTCGTCAGGACAACGTGAAGCGCATGCTCGCGTACTCGTCCATCTCGCACGCGGGCGTGCTGCTCGTCGGTATCTGCGCGCTCGGTCTCGGCTCGCAGTCCGCGAACACGAGCATCGTCTACTACCTGATCGCCTACACGTTCTCGACGATGGGTGCCTTCGCCGTCGTCGCGTACATCGGCAACAAGGGTCGCGAGCGCCTGCTCGTCGACGATTGGGCGGGCTTCGGTTCGCAGCACCCGGCCGCCGCTCTCGCGATGGTGGTGTGCCTGCTCTCGTTCGGTGGCATGCCGCCGACCGGTGGCTTCTTCGGCAAGTTCTACGTGTTCAAGGCCGCCATGGAAGTCCACGACGGGCAGCTGTTGTGGCTCGTCATCGTCGGTGTCGTGAACTCGGCGATCAGCATCTACTACTACCTGCGCATCGTGACCGCGATGTACTTCCGCGAGGCGAACGCGCCGTTCGCGCCGACGCGGTCGCCGGGCCTGCTCTTCGTGATGGCGATCTGTCCGTTGATCGTGCTCGAGCTCGGCCTCATGCCGGGCTGGTGGCTCAAGCTGATCGGCTAGGCGCGGTGCTGGCCGCCAAGGCGCCATCGCACGGCCGCCAAATTTCGGATGGCCGCCACGACGCCAGTTCGGATGGCCGCCACGACGCCATTTCGGCTGGGAGCCGCCAAGGCGCCAAAGCGCCAAGAAGAGATCTGTTGTCGCTTCGCGACCGATTGGATCGGGTCGGAGCGTCGGCTTCACGCGGCGATGGGTCGGAGGTCATCGAGGCGATGACCTCCTCGCTTCCGGGCTCGTCGGTGTCGAGCGATGCGCTGTCGAGCTCGTCGGTGTCGAGCTCGTCGGTGTCGAGCTCGTCGGTGTCGAGCGATGCGCTGTCGAGCGATGCGCTGTCGAGCGATGCGCTGTCGAGCGATGCGCTGTCGAGCGATGCGCTGTCGAGCGATGCGCTGTCGAGCACGTCGCTGTCGAGCTCATCGGTGTCGAGCTCGTCGGTCGAGCTCGTCGGCCTCGAACGATGCGCTGTCGAACGATGCGCTTTCGAGCTGTCGAACGATGCTCCCTCGAACGATGCGCTCTCGAGCGATGCGGCGTCGAACGATGCGCCCTCAAACGATACGCTGTCGACCGATATAAACCTGTCCTCGTCGCGGCGGATAGCGATCCGCGACCCATGGAGCGAGGAGGTCATCGCCTCGATGACCTCCGACACGAGGCTGATGAAGCGATGACTCCGACCCGATCCCATTCGTCGCGAAGCGACAAAAAGACCTCTTCTTGGCGCTATGGCGCCTTGGCGGCTCCCATCCGAAATGGCGCCTTGGCGGCACGCGGTGGCGGCCATGTGAATGGCGCCCTTGGCGCCATCCGATGTGAATTTATGACCACCCTCCACGCTCTCGCCAACGCCGCCGGCATCGACGTCTCCTACCAGAACTGGCGCGACGAGCTCACGTTCGCGAGCGACGAGGCCGTCTTGGCGGCGCTGCGTGCGCTCGCGCCGGATCTCGGGATCCAGATCGAACGTATCGAAGATGCAGCGGGCGCCTTGGCGGTGCTCGAGCGCGAGAAGTGGAAGCAGATCGTTCCGCCTGTCGTGACTGGCTGGGACGGATCGATCGTCGTGCCGCTTCGCGTGCCGGCGGCAGCGGATCAGGACTGGGAGATCGAGGTCACGACCGAGAGCGGACGCATCGTGCGCGCGCACGGTCGGCTGTTCGATCTGCCCGCGCACGGGCACGCGTGGCCGGGTGGGGTCGTCCATTGCGTGCGCAGCGCGACGGTGTTTCTCGACGGAGAGAACGGCTATCACAGCGCGAAGTGGCGAGCGCTGGGCGAGCAGGGCGAGGCGTTCGCGATCGCAGCGCCGACGGAAGCGTGGGGGGGACCGGGGCACGGACCGCGGCGGTGGGGCGTGTTCGCGCCCGTGTACGGACTCGCGTCACCGCAGTCGGGACAAGCGGGCGATCTGGGATCGCTCGCGCGGTTGTTCGCTTCGGTGGAGCGGCGCGGCGGGCGGTACGTCGCGACGCTGCCGATCCTGGCCGCGTTTCTCGACGAGCCGTGTCAGTTCAGCCCGTACTCGCCGGCGAGTCGACTGTTCTGGAACGAGCTGTATCTGGATCTCGCGGTGCTCGCGGCCGAGGCGGGACACGAAGCGCCGAGCGCGCCGGCGATCGTGCCGGGCACGCGGATCGACTATCGCGCGCAGTACGCGTGGCGCCGGGCCGCGCTCGATCCGATCGCGACATCGTTGGCGGCGAGCACGCGTGGGCTCGAGATCGATGCGTGGGCGCGTGAGGCGGGCGCGTATGACTACGCCGCGTTTCGGGCGATGGGCGAGCAACACCGGACCGGCTGGGCGGCGTGGCCGTCGCCGTGGCGGGATGCGACGCCGCTCGTCGAGACTCGTGCGCAAGCGGTGAGCGCGGGTTGCGACGAGCAGCGCGTGACCACACACGTGGTGGCGCAGTGGGCGATGCAGCAGCAGCTCGCGCGGCTCGCGTCGTCGTCGCGCGTGGGGCTGTATCTCGATCTCCCCGTCGGCGTGAACGGCGACGCGTACGAGGTGTGGCGCCATCGCAACCTGTTCGTGACCGAGCTCGCCGCGGGGGCGCCGCCCGATTCGCTGTTCTTGGGCGGGCAGGACTGGGGACTGCCGCCACTCTCGCCGATCGCGCTGCGGCGCGATCGCTACAAGTACTTCATTCGCTGCGTGCAACATCACATGCGCGTGTCGACGATGCTTCGCATCGATCACGTGATGGGCATGTTCCGTCTGTACTGCGTGCCGAAGGGGCGGCCCGCGACCGACGGCGTGTACGTTCGCTATCACGCGGAGGAGCTCCTCGCGATCCTCGCGCTCGAGTCGCAGCGCGCGAAGTGCGCGCTCGTCGGCGAGGATCTCGGCACGGTGCCGCCGCACGTGCGTCCCGCAATGGCGCGTCACGGGCTATTTCGGTTGCACGTGGGGCAGTGGCACTTGCCGAGCAAGATCGGGAATGCGCCCGTGCCATCGCCGCCGGAGTCCATCGCGAGCCTCAACACGCACGACATGCCGACGTTCGCGGGGTGGTGGCGCGGCGCGGACATCGATGATCGTCGCGACCTCGAGCTGATCACCGCGCAGCAAGAGGCGGGCGAGCGAGTCGAGCGAGACCGACAGCGCGCGGCGCTGCTCGCGTTCGCCGCGACGAAGCCGGCGAGCGACACGCTGACCGAGGTCGAGCGCGCGATGGTCGCCGCGACCACGGATCTCGCGCTCGGCCCCGCCGAGGTGGTGCTCGTCGCGCTCGACGATCTCGCGCTCGATCCGTTTCCGCACAACGTGCCGGGCACCGTCGCGCAGCGGCCGAACTGGCAGCGTCGCGTGGAGCGCTGGGCCGACGCGCTGGACGAGAACACGGCCGCGCCCGCCGCGGCGGCGGCAATGGCCGCGCTCACCGCAGCGCGTCCTCCCACCAGGTGACCTCAGACGTGTGCGATCAGATCGCGCACGCCGCCGGCGACGAACTCGACGGCGACCGCCGCGAGCAGCAGGCCCATCACGCGCTCGAACGCGCGCAGGATCGTCTTCGGGATCAGCCGCTCCGCGCGCGCCGCGTACCGCATCAGGAGCCAGGTCGCGATACAGGTGACCACGATCGCGCCGAACACCGATGCGGTCGCGATCGGTCGCCACTGCGCGCGCGACATCAGCACCATCACCGTCGCGATCGCCCCCGGTCCCGCGAGCATCGGGATCGCGAGCGGGAAGATCGCGATGTCGTCGCGCGACTTGCTCTCGGCTTGCTCCTCGGGTGTCGTGCGCGTCGGCGACGTGTTCGCGCGCATCATGTCGATCGACATCAGCAGCAGCATGATCCCGCCGGCGACCTTGAACGCGCCGAGCGAGATGCCGAATGCCTGGAAGATCAGTCCGCCCGCGACCGCGAACGTCGACAGCATCACGAACGTGGCGAATGCCGCTCGCTTCGCCGTGCGCTGCCGCTGCTCGACAGAATCGCCGGTCGTGATCGTCAGGAACACCGGCAGGTTCGCGAGCGGATCGATGACGAAGAACACCGCCGACAATGCGACGACGGCGAACTTCAGATCCTCGTCCGACACGTGGCCATCCTAGCCGGTCGCCGCGAGCCCATAAACTACGCACGGGTGTTCGTTACCGAGTACGCTTCGGCCGTGCGCAGATCGCTCGTCCTGGTCGCCTTGCTCGGCTCGCGAACCGTCGCGGCCGACGCGTACGACGGCGAACGCATTGCCGTGCGCATCGCGGTCGGCGAGACCAAGGAGATCGAGGTCGGGTTCGCGCGCATGCACGTCTGCGACGACGCGACGGTCGTCGAGGCCGAGATGCGCGACAAGACCCAGGAGACGAACGTGTTCGTCATCAAGGGTCTCAAGGCCGGCACCACCGACTGTCGCGCCGGGCTCGATCCGGATCGCCCGACGTTTCTGTTCTCGATCACCGTCGAGAAGCGCGGCGCGAAGCCCGCGAAGCCACCGCCGAGGCGCTAGATCCCGGTGCCCGAGAGCGCGGCGGCGACGGTGCCGCCCGGCGATCCGGTCAGGCTCGCGCTCGTCGACTTCGCGCCCGTGCTCGCCGGTGCGAAGCGGATCGTGACCGTGCAGCTCGCGGTCGGGGCGAGCGTGGCGAACAGGCAGGTCGACGCGGCGATGTCGACGGTGAAGTCGGTCGGATCGGCGAGCGCGCCCATCAGCGAGCCCGAGGCCGAGTCGCCGATGTTGGTGACCGTGAACACGACGGGCGCGCTCGTGTTCCCGACGGTGACGGACCCGAAGTCAGCGAATGGCGGACTGATCGCGAGGACCGCGCTGCCGATGCCGGTGCCGGTGAGCGCCGCGTCGACGGAGCCACCTGGTGTCGCAGACACGTGGCCGGTGGAGGTCTTGGTGCCCGTCGAGGTCGGCGCGAAGCGGATCGCCGTGATGCAGCTCGCGCTCGGAGCGAGCGTGACCCCGCAGGTGGTGAGCGCGACATCGACGATGAACTGCGAGTTGTCGGGCGGGAGGAACACGCCGTCGACGACACCGCTGGTGACGCCGCCAACATTCGTGATGGTGAACGAGACCGGGCTGCTCGTCTCGCCCACGACGACAGCGCCGAAGTCCGCGAGCGTCGGCGACATCACGAGGGCCGCGGCCGCGATCCCGGTGCCCGCGAGCGCGGCGTCGACGGTGCCGCCGGGGGTCGCCGACACGCGTGCGGTCGAGGTCTTGGTGCCCGGCGAGGTCGGCGCGAAGCGAACCGCGGTGGTGCAGCTCGCGCCGGGGGCGAGCGTGACGCCGCACGTGGTGAGCGCGAGGTCGACGATGAACTGCGAGCCATCGGGCGCGAGGAACACGCCGTCGACGACGCCGGAGGTGACCCCGCCGGCGTTCGTGATCGTGAACAGCGTGGGCGCGCTCTGCTCGCCGACGACGACCGATCCGAAATCGCGGCTCGCGGGCGAGAGCTGGAGCTGCGCGGGTGCGAGGCCCGTACCGGCGAGGTTCGCGGACGCCGCTCCGCCCGGCGATGCCGAGACGTTGGCCGAAGAGCTCTTCGCGCCGGCGGTCGTCGGCTGGAACCGCACGACCAGCGTGCAGCTCGCCCCCGGGGCCAGCGCCGAGCCGGCGCACGTGCTCGCGGGCTCGATCGAGAACTGCGATGCATCGGGTCCGAGGAGGCCGCGCGTGACGGCGCCGGTGGCAACCGCGCCGGTGTTCTGCACCGTGAACGTGATCGGCGAGCTCGCTTGACCGACGACGACCGAGCCGAAGTCGGCGAGCGGCGGGCTGATCGCGAGATGCGCCGGCGCGATGCTCGTCCCGATCGCGGCGACGACGACCGTGCCTCCCGGTGCAGCCGCGATCCGGACATCGACGGACTTGGTGCCGAGCGCGGTCGGTGTGAACGACACGAACAGCGTGCAGCTCGCGTTCGCAGCGAGCGTCGCGCCGTTACAACTATCGGAGCCGATCGAGAAGTGCGCGCTGTCCGCGCCGACGAGAGATGTCGCGAGCGCACCGGTAGGGACGCCGCCGAGGTTCGTGATCGTCAGGTCGAAGGCGCCGGTGTCGCCGAGGACGAGGTTGCCGTACGCGAGGACGGATGGAGTCGCGATGATCTGCGCGGGCGCGAGGCCCGTGCCGGCGAGCGACGCGGTCGCATCACCCGCGCCCGTGACATCGAGGCCAGCGATGCGCGCGCCGGTGTCCGACGGCGTGAACGCGATCGCGATCGCGCAGGTGTCGCCCGGTGCGAGCGTGGCGCCAACGCATGTATCGCTCTGGATCGCGAAGTCGCTGGGATTCGCGCCGCTGATCGCCGTCGCGAGCGTCGCCGTGGGGACGCTGCCGGTGTTCGTGATCGTCAGCAGCGACGGAGGGCTCGACGAGCCGACGAGTCGCGCAGCGAAATTGACGACCGCTGGCGAGATCGACAGGCTCGCCGGAGCGATGCCCGTTCCCGCGAGCGTCACCTCGGCGGTGCCGCCGATCGAGCTCGCGATCGACAACGTGCCGCTGTACGAGCCGACGGCGGTCGGCGTGAACCGCACGACGACATCGCAGCTCTCGCCACCGGCGAGCGAGGTCGCCGCGCAGCCGTTGGACACGACGGAGATCTCGGTCTGAGCGCCTCCGAGCACGATGTTGCCGAGCGCCGCGGTCGGCGCGTCGCCATCGTTCGTCACGGTGATCGTCAGCGGAGCGCTCGAGGCGTTCGCGGCGACGCTGCCGAAGTCGTGGAGCGCGGGGGACGCGACGAGGTGTGCGGGCGCGAGGCCGATGCCTTGCACCGCCATGCTGTTCGTTCCACCGGGCGACGCGGTCGCGGTGACCGTGGCGCTTCGCGCCCCTCGCGCGGTCGGGGCGAACACGACGTCGATCGTGCAGCTCGCGGCGGGAGCGAGCATCGCGCCGGCGCACGTATCACCGGTGATCGTGAAGTCAGCCGCATTGGCGCCCGTGGTGAACGTCGCGATCGCACCGGTGGCGACGATCCCGTTGTTGGTGATCGTGAACGTCCGCGACGGGCTCGTCACACCGACGAGGAACGACCCGAACGCGTGGAAGCCCGGTGTCGACAGGATGCCCTCGCTGGTCACGCCCTGGCCGAACACGCCGACGACCACGCTCGCGCCGGATCCGCCGGCGAGCGTGACCTCACCGGTGTGCATGCCGATGTTCGTGGGCGCGAAGCGAACCCCGAACGAGCAGGTTGCCATCGGCGCGAGCGCGAGTCCCGAGCACGCGTCGGAGACGACGGTGAAGTCCGCGCTGCCCGTGGTCGTGAGGGCGATCGGCGCCGTTGCGGCCGCGCCCGTGTTGCTCACCGTGAACGACGTCGTCTGTGCCGGGTCACCGACACCGACCGAGCCGAAGTCACGCGTCGGCGGTGTCGCGACGAGCTGCGACGGAGCGATGCCCGTTCCGGTCAGCCCGACCGACACGATGCCACCGGGCGTCCCGCTGACATCGACGCTCGCGGTTCGCGTGCCCGGCGCGGTCGCCGTGAACGCGACATCGATCGTGCAGCTCGCCGCCGGAGCGAGCGCGATTCCCGTGCATCCATCGTGCGTGATCGCGAAGTCCGCCACATGCGCGCCGGTTGAAGCGACACCGAGCGCACCGGTCGGAACGCCGCTCGGGTTCGTGATGGTCACCGTGTGCGCGGGACTCCCGATCCCGACGACGAACGAGCCGAACGAGACGACGCTCGGGGTCACGACGATACTCTCGAGCGGGATCCCGGTGCCGGTCACCGAGAGCGTCGTGCTCGCGCCCGCGCTATCGGCGATGACGAAGCTCGCAGCGACCGCGCCGGGCAACGTCGGCTCGAAGCGGATCTGGAGCGAGCACGTCGCGTTCGGCGCGAGCGCGACGGTAGAGCACGTATCGCTCGTGACCACGAACCGCGACGAGCCGGTCGGCGTCACGCCCAGCGCCGCCGTCGCGACGCCCCCCGTGTTGCGCACGACGAACGCTTGCGTGTTCGACACCGTGCCCCCGGTCACCGTGCCGAAGTCGAGAGTGGACGGTGTCACCGACAGCTGCGCCGGTGCGATGCCGACGCCCGTCACCGCGACCGCTGCCGTTCCACCCGGCGTGGCACTCGCGACGATCGACCCGGACTTGTTACCGGCGCTCGTCGGCGTGAAGCGCACCGCGAACGTGCACGATGCGCTCGGCGCGAGCGACGCACCGCTACACGTGTCTTGGCTGATCGCGAACTGCGTCGGATCGGTGCCGCTCGTCGCGAGCGTGAATAGACCCGTCGTCGTCGTGCCGGGGTTCGTGATCGTGAACGTCGTGTTCGTCGACACTGCGCCAACAACGACGTTCCCGAACGAGGTGGACGAGGGCGACACGATGATCGACGGCGGCGACGTGGCGTTGCACTCGAGCGCGGCGGACACCATCTCGGTGCCATCGCTCGCGGTCAGGGTTGCCGTCTTCTGGCCGATGGTCGGTGGCGAACACACGACCGTCGTCGCGCACGACTCGGCGGTGCCGAGCGTCGTGCACGTGTTCTGCGTGATCGCGAACGCCGACGCGCCGCTGCCGCTGATCGTGGCAGCGAGCGTTCCCGTCTCTTGCGCGCCGAAATTCTCGACGGTGAACACGGTCCCCGGCGAGGTCGTTCCCACCCCGATGGTCCCGAAGTCCGCGGTCGCGGGCGTGATGGCGAGCTCGACGGGTAACAGGCCCGCGAACACGTCGCTGAAGTGCGTGTTCGCCGCGGTGATCGACGAGCCGCTGATCGTTCCACCGCGATCGTCGAAGCCGGAGCCACCGATCTTCGACCAGAACACGCGCGTGTGCGAGGCGACGCTCGCGAGCTCGAGTGTCACCGTCACGTTTTGCGTGAACACGAGCCCCTCGGGCGCGAGGTGATAGATCGCCGACGCCGCGGTGTATCCCGACGGTGCCGGGGCATCGGTCTTGGTGATCGCGATCGTCTGATCGCTGGTCAGCGCGCCGGGCGGAATCATCAGCTGGAGCCCGGGCAGCTCCACGGTGCCACCGCTCGGGCCCACCATCTCCGTCACCATTTCTCCAGCGGGCCCGTCGGGCGAGTCGATCGGCGCATCCGGGTTCACCGGATGGTCATCACCGCAGCCCACGAGCGTCGCCATCACCAATGCCAACCACCACACGCGCATGTCGGCCACGATACAACTACCAGCGGTCGAGCTGGGCGTTTGCTCCGCACGATGTGAGGTCCCCGTCGTAGCTCCCGCGTGACACGGAGAAGCTGAACGACGCCGGCTTGTCGGGGGACAGGCGCGCGAGGCCGGCCGTCCAGCCGGGAAGTGCGTCGAGGGCCACGATCGGAATCGCGTCGCCCGCGAGCTCGCGCCAGCTCGCCGATGCGTACGCGGAGTAGCGCGATGTCCCGCCGTCGAAGCTGTTGACCTCGAGGAGCGCGCTGTCCCATGCGACCGATGCGTCGGCGGTCCACGCGAGCTGCGTGCGATCGAGCGAGTACTCGAGGGCTGCCGGCATCACGAGCGGCTCGTTCGCATCGGACAGCGGGTGCTGGCGGACGCAGCCGTGATCGCGCGCGGCGATCGCGGGGCGATCGGTCGACGCGAGAAACGTCGACGGCGGTACGTACACCGTCTGTGGACCCGATCCGAGCGAGATCCAATCCGTCGGCGTGTTGAGATCCGACGACAGCTCGAGCGTCGCCGGATCCGCGCCGACCACCATCGGGTACAGCGCCGTCATCTCGGTCGCGTCAGTCGCCGGCAGATCCACGAGCGTGTCTTGGCTGAACGCGATCGCCCGCTTGGCCACGATGCGCGGTGGCGTGCTCGGCAGAATCGCGATCACGTCGTGCAATCCTTGCTCGTACAGCGTCAGATCGAACGCGCCCGCGGCATCCGCGCGCTCCGATTCCCCGCCGATCCACACCATCGCCATCGGCGCGGTCGTGCCGCGGACGTGCAGCGTCGTGGTGATCGCGGTCGTGATCGGGCAGCTCAGGAATACGGTGCCGGGCTGCGTGTCGAAGATGAACGGGGCCGAGGTCCAGATCGCGTTGCCGCACAGCGCACCGACGCCGTACGTGGGCTCGTGCACCTGCACGTACGCGATGCCGTCGGGCGTCGTCGCGAGCTGTTGCCACGGGCCATCTCCGTCGCGAAACACGACGACCGGCGCATCGCGCGCTTCGATCTGCAGGCTGAAGCCGTCGTCGATCGTCGCGCATCCAGTCGCTGCCAGGAGGCACCACGCGATCTTCATGTCGGCAGCGTAGGGCGGGGGCGTGGAGCGCGCTCGGATCGCGCACTTACAACCTGCGGAGCTGCGATGACCGCCCGCCTCCGGTGCGACGGGCAGGGGTAGCCATGGGGTACGAATGTGTCCCGTTCCTCGTCGAGAACGGACGTCACGAGCATAAGATGCCGCCGTGCGCAGCGCCCTCGTACTCGCCCTCGCTGCAGGGTGCGGCTTCCACATCCCCGGTGGCAGCTCGACCGGCGACGGTGGTCCTCCCGGCGACGCTGCGGACGGGATGATCGGCACCGATGTCCCGGTCGACATGCCCGTCGACATGCCGATCGACATGACCCCGCTGCCCGGGGACCAAGACGGCGACACGATCCTCGATACGCTGGACAACTGCGTCGCCGTCGCGAACACCGACCAGCGCAACCACGATAGCGATCCGTTCGGTGACGTGTGCGACGGGTGCCCGCACCTCGCATCGCCCAACGATCCCGACGGCGATGGGGATGGCGTCGGCGACGCGTGCGACCCGCGACCCGCGAACAACGCCGATCGCCGCAAGCTATGGGTCGGCTTCTACGACACGAACGACATCGCCGGATGGGGCGGGCAAGGCACGTTCACGATCGCCACCGTGGGTGCCAACGGCTACCTCAAGCAGGCGACCGCGAACATCAGCGGATGGGCGCCGCCGGGTAACGTGAACGTTCCGTTCGTGATGACGGAGCTCGTCGTCGACGATCTGATCAACACGAACGGCAGCATCGGGGTCGCGGTCAACACGCCGACGAACGGGCAGTACGAGTGCGCCATCGCGAAGAACGGCTCGAACGTCAACGTGCGTGCGCGCGAGCAAGGCGCTCAGTCGCAGAGCACGGGCTGGGCAGGCACGTTCGTCGTGAACTCGCGCATCACGCTCCGCCTCGACCTGGCCACCGACGTCGACTGCCGCGCGATCCAGGGGGCATCGAACGTCCAGCAGGTCGCGTCCACGAACGGCGATCCGACGGGCCAGACCTATCTCGGCACCGAGGGCTTCGCGGCGCGGTTCGACTACCTGTTCGTCGTCGAACAAGCGCCCTGAATCAATCGTCGACTTCCGACGCCTTCTTCTCGAACCGCTTCCGCACGTTGTGGTCGAGGACCATCTTGCGCAGCCGGATCGTGGCGGGCGTGACTTCGACGAGCTCGTCGTCGTTGATGAACTCGAGCGCGTACTCGAGCGTGAGCTGACGCGGCGGCGCGAGGATCAACTTCTCGTCGGCAGCCGTGGTGCGGATGTTCGTCAGCTTCTTCGCCTTGTTCGGGTTCACGACGAGATCGTTGTCTCGCTGGTGAATGCCGATGATCATGCCCGAGTAGTTGGACACGCTCGCGCCGATGAACATCTGCCCGCGCTCTTGCAGGTAGAACAGGCCGTACGCGTTCGACACGCCGGTCTCGCTCGAGATGAGCACGCCGTTCTGGCGCGTGCGGATGTCCGGACCCTGCGGGCCGTAGTCGGCGAACTGCGTGTACAGAACGCCGGTGCCGCGCGTGTCGGTCATGAACTGCGAGCGGTACCCGATGAGGCCGCGCGCCGGAATCTTGTACTCGAGGCGCGTGCGGCCCGGGGCCGACGGACGCATCTCGGTCATCTGACCGAGGCGGCGGTTGAGCTCGGCGACGACCGGGCCGACGTAGTTCTCGTCGAGATCGATGACCGCGTCCTCGTACGGCTCGAGCGTCTTGCCCGTCGCCTCGTCGGTCTTGAGGATGACCTGCGGCTGCGACACGCACAGCTCGTAGCCCTCGCGGCGCATCGTCTCGATGAGCACGGTCAAGTGGAGCTCGCCGCGACCCGATACGCGGAACACGCCGGCATCGGCGGTGTCCTCGACGCGCAGCGCGACGTTGGACTTCAGCTCGCGCTGCAGTCGCTCGGACAGGTTGCGCGAGGTGACGTACTTGCCTTCCTTGCCGGCGAACGGTCCGTCGTTCACGCGGAAGTTCATCGTGATCGTCGGTGCGTCGATCTTGAGCAACGGGAGGATCGTCGGGTTCTGGATCGACGTGATCGTCTCGCCGACGTTGAGGTTCGACATGCCCGTGAACGCGACGATGTCGCCCGCCACCGCTTCGGCGAGCTCGAACCGCTTGAGGCCCTGGAAGCCGAGGACCTTCTGCACGCGGAACTCTTCCTTGGTGCCATCGCGGTGCGCGAGGAGCACGCGATCGCCGACCTTGCTGCGGCCGGCGCGCATGCGGCCGATCGCCATGTAGCCGAGGTAGTCGTCGTAATCGAGCGTCGCGACCTGCATGAGCAGCGGCGCCTCCGGATCGCCGGCGGCGGGCGGCACCTTCTCGATGATGAGATCGAGGATCGGGCTCAGATCCTTCGGCGTGTCGCCGAGCTCGCGGATCGCGTAGCCCTGACGACCCGACGCGTAGATCACGGGGAAGTCGAGCTGCTTGTCGTTCGCGCCGAGCGAATCGAACAGCGCGAACACCTGGTCCATCACCTCGTGCGGGTCGACGCCCGGGCGATCGATCTTGTTGACGACGACGATCGGGTTGAGACCCATCTCGAACGCCTTCTGCGTCACGAACCGCGTCTGCGGCATCGCGCCTTCGTATGCGTCGACGAGCAGGAGCACCGAGTCGACCATGCCGAGCACGCGCTCGACCTCGCCGCCGAAGTCCGCGTGGCCCGGCGTGTCGACGATGTTGATGCGCACGCCCTTCCAGGTGACGGCGGTGCACTTGCTGAGGATGGTGATGCCGCGCTCGCGCTCGAGATCGTTCGAGTCCATCGCGCGCTCCGCGACGACCTCGCCCGTTCGGAACGTGCCGGCTTGTTTGAGGAGGCCGTCGACGAGCGTGGTCTTGCCGTGATCGACGTGCGCGATGATCGCGACGTTGCGAATGTTGGGGGAGGACATCTAGATCGCGGCTTTCTGCGGGGGCAACAGGCGGTGACACGCAGCGAGCGCGCGCACCTCGGAGCTCACCTCGGTCGCGGAGAGGACCGCGGCGAGGAGAAGGTCTTGCGTACCGGTGACCGTGGCGTCTCCGGACGGTGTCTTGATCGTGATACCGGCGGTCGTGCGGTGCAGCTCGCGTACGGGCGACTGTCCGGGATCCCGGACAACCGCGCTATCGCCGGTGGCGGTCACGCGGAAGAGCGCGACGCCTTCGCGATCGAACAGCTGGAGCTCGTCGTTCTTCACGTCGGACGGGAAGATCCGCGCGTAGCTCTCGCCATCGCGAGAGAGGACCGTGGAGCCTTCGATGTCGTCGCCGCCCCAGCGCGTCTCGCCGAGCATCATCACGAGCGGACGTCCGCCGACGATCAGCTCCTCGTCCTCGATGGTCACGCGGCAGGGCCGGCCTTCGGTCACACGCGCGAGTACCACGCCCTTCGCGTCGCGCAGCTCGATTGCCTTGCGTGAAGCGGGTTTCTCGCTTTCGGACGCGGTGGTGCCTTGGCACGCAGCGACCGTCAGCAAGAGGAGCGGGAGTGCAGACACGGGCGGCGGTTTGTAACAGGATGCCCCTGTGTCGGCAATGGTGCCTGGCCGAGCGATCATCCTCGCCTTCGTCGTCGTCGCGGCGTGCGGTAAGGGCACGTCATCACCCACGAAACGCGACGCCGCCCCGGCGGTGGCGGATGCCGCGAATCGCGTCATCGAGCTGGCGGAGCGTCCGCTCGGCCTTGCCGATCTCGCGGCGCACCGATGGCGCGATCGGGCAGGGCACGCGAAGTTCCGCGAAGCGCGCGCCGCGGAGGCTCGGGAAGACTGGCCCGCGGTCATCGCCGCGTGCCGTGCAGCGCTCGCCGCGGACCCCACGCACCTCGAAGCATCGTGGCTGCTGGCCGCCGCGCTCGGACGGTCCGGCAGCACCGACCTCGTCGAGCCGCTGCAGACCGCGGTCGCGGGCGACTTCGCGAAGTGGGGCGCGGCGTCGCTCGAGCTGCCCGCGCTCGCTGCGTTTCGCGAGACGCCGACGGGCAAGGCGTGGATCCGTCGCGTCGAGCTCGATCGCGCGGCGTTCGCGGCGGCGATCGGGCGCTCGACGATCGTGATCGCAGCGGGCGATCTGTTCGCGATCGATCCGCAAACGCAGCGCTGGTTCAGGCTCACGAGGACGGGCGGGACGGTGATCGCGGGGTTGTACGTTCCGTCGGCGCGCAAGCTCGCGTACGTCGGGCGCGTGGTCCCGCGTTATGGCAAAGCGACGAAGAAACGCGATCTCGCCATCGGTGTCGTCGATCTCGCGAGCGGCACCATCACGCGGCCGGCCGAGCTCGGCACGGCGAAGGGCATCACGGTCGCGTACTCGGCGAAGGCGCCGATCGGCTTCTACATCCACGGTGGACCGAAGCCCGCGTGGCGTCGGCTCGAGGACGACTACAAGCTCGTCGCGTTGCCGCCGAAGACCACGCGTCCGCCGGGGCCGCACCTCGAGGTGAAGACGCGCAACGGTGCGCTGACGGTGTTGCCGATCAAGGGCATCGTCGCCGACTGGGACGACAAAGGATTGGCGAGCGCGATCCGCCTCGCCGCGTCGAACCGCGTGCTCACCGTGCCGAGCCCCGGCTTGATCGACGGCAACACCGCGACGTTCTCTCCGCAGAAGACGCACCTCGCGTTCGTCGCGCAGCTCGACGAGACCTGCGCGCCCGGCACGGTCAGCGCGGCGGCGGTGGTCGCCGATGTCACGACGGGCAAGACCACCGAGCTGGTGCGCGCGACGAAAGGCCTCGCGATCGAGTGGATCTCGGATCGCCAGCTCGCGGTCGCCGCGGACGACGGGGTCGTCGTCTACGATCTCGATGGCGCGCCGCCTCGTACGATCGAGGGTGCTCAGAAGTTGGCGACGCCGAAGAAACGTACGAGATGTACGGAGGAGCCCGAGGTCGAGACCGACGATCCCGCTCCGGATCCTGATGAAGCTGCTCCCGAAGTCGTCGAACGTCCTGACGCTGGTGTGGTCGAACCAATGCCAAGTGGTAAAAAATCGACACCCGAAAAGCGGTAGATACGCGGAAGCCTTAGCAGCTTTGGCGTGGCATAAGGGGTGCTCTACCTCGTGGTCGTGACGAAGAAAACCCGCGAGCTCGTGACCGCCGGATTCGGTGGTGTCGCAGCGACCATCGTCGACGTCTCCGTCCTCGTCCTTCTGGTCGAGGTCATCGGACTGTCGATTCCGGTCTCCGCGTTTCTCGCGAGCGGGGCGGGTGCGGTGATGAACTTCGTGTTGAACAAGTACATCGCCTTCCGTGATCGGTCGCCGATCACGATCCAGCAGGTCGCGCGCTTCGGTGCTGTTGCCGTGGCGACCGCGCTCCTGATGGCCCTCGCGATGAAGCTCGTCGCGGTCGAGCTCGGCGTCCCCTACGTGGTGGCGAAGCTCTTGTGCGCCGTGACGGTCTTCATGCTCTGGACGTATCCCGCGCAGCGCAAGCTCGTGTTCTCGCAAGTGCGCGCGCACGCGGATACGTCGCCGGCGTCGTCGATCGCCTGAGCGTGATCATCGCGTGAACCACGGTGACTGCCGGCTCGGGCAGCACCACATTGATCTCGGTTTGACGCGTGCCTCGGCACGCAAGGAGCCTCGTATGTCCACTCTCGTCTCGTTCGTCGACCTCTCCGTGATCGTGCCCGCGTACAACGAAGAGCTGCGCCTTCCGCCGACGCTCGATCGCTTGCACGCGTTCCTCTCGTCGCAGCCGCTGCGCTACGAGATCGTGATCGTCGACGACGGCTCGAAGGACAACACGTGTGACGTGGTCGAAGCGGCGATGACGCGCATCCCGCACCTGCGCCTCGTGCGCCAGCTGCCGAACCGCGGCAAGGGTGCAGCGGTTCGTCGCGGCATGCTCGCGGCGCGCGGCCAGATCCGCGTGATGTGCGACGCCGACTGCTCGATGCCGCCCGAACAACTGCCGCGCCTCCTCGCGCCGATCATCGCGTGCAAGGCGGAGATCGCGATCGGCTCGCGCTACGCCGACGGTGCGAAGACCGACGTGAAGCAGCCGTTCTATCGCGTGCTGTGGTCGCGCCTCGCGAACAAGGTGATCCAGCGGTCGCTCGTGCCGGGCATCAAGGACACGCAGTGCGGCTTCAAGGCGTTCACCGCGGAAGCAGCGCGCGACTTGTTCAAGCGCGGCAAGATCGACGGCTGGGCGTTCGATCTCGAGATTCTCGCGCTCGCGCGCCGTCGCGGCTTCGCGATCGAAGAGGTCGGCGTCGAGTGGAAGGACGACAATCGCTCGCGCATCAATCCACTGAAGGACCTGTGGAAGGTGATCAAGGAAGCGCTGACGATCCGCAAGAACCTCAAGACCGGCGTCTACAACCAAGCGTCGGCGGAGCTTCCGTCGGCCGCCTGATCCGTTTCGAGCATCGGATATAGTGGCGCGTGCTTCGCTGTAGCCTCGTCGTCGCCGTGCTCGTCGGTCACGCGAGCGCGTCGCCGTGCGGTGACGAGACCGAAGCCGACACGAGCTACGTCTGTTCGACGGATCGCGTGGAGCCGACGCAACAACTCGCCGTGTACCGTGACTTCATCGCGCTGCCGGCTCGCGACGGCAAGAGCCTGGGGCTTCGCCCGATCACGACACTCTCGACGTACCATCGCCGCGATGGCCTCGAGCTGACGCTCGGATACGTCGTGGATCGCATCGCGCAGCTCCGGCTCTCGGGTGGTCCCGTACGTGCGGTTCGCGATGGGATGTCCGACTGGGGCGCAGAGATCGACGTCGGGTTCGCGAGGATGTACTCGCGCGTCCACATCGGTGGACAGATCGGGAGCGTGCTCGGCGTGACGTACGAGAAGAGTCCGATCGCGCTCGGCGCCGCGCTGTTCGGCGGTTACGAGGTGATGTCGACCGACGCCATCGCCATCACGATCGGCGCGCGCGCGGGGGCGGAGATCTTCAATGCCCGGGGAGACGAAGGCTCGCGCACGGCCTATTACGTGTCGCTCTCCGTGGGAATCGACCTGTACTCGACCTACCGATGACGCGTCGCCAGATCCTCCTCGCCTCGATCGGTGCGCTCGCCGCGTGCCGTAGCGTGTCTCCCGCGCCACCGGGAACGCCGCCGCTCGTGGTCGAGACCGTCGATCACGTGGTCGCCGGGACGATGGCGGTAGGGGTTCGCTGGGAAGCGCAGTGCGACGAGACGTGGTCGCTACCGTTTCTCACGGGCGACAAGGAGAGTCTCTCGATCGGTGTCGACCGGTCGAAGAGCCTCGTGTCCTGCAACGAGCAAGGATTCTCGGCGCGTGTTCGCTGCAACCCGGGTCCCTGCACGATCGTCAAGGGTCTCGGCGGGACCTCGCGGACACTCGAGATCGCGTTCGGCGCGTTGGGGAAGCATACGGTCACGCTCGTGATCGACAACGGCTCGATCGAGAAGACATGGACCTCGGATGTCGAGGTCGTGATCCCCGACGCGATCCGGATCGGTTGCTCGGTCTTCGACGGGGAATCCGTCCATGCCTGCGAGGGACAGCCGCTGCGACGAGGTGCGCTGTTTCGACTCACCGCCGCGGTGTTCGCAGGCGGGCGACGGGTCCCGAGTGCGGCGCCACGGCTCGAGACCACCGGGCTCCTCTCCCACGACGGTCAGTTCCGCGCCAACGCCCCCGGAACGTACGTCGTGCGCGCTCGGTTCGACGGGCTCCTCGCGGAGCTGATCCTCGTCGTGGAACCGTGACGCGCGACGATCGCCGACGCGCACGCGTTGCGCGAGCCGCGCGGTACGCACGCAAGTCGTTCGTTCACTCCGACGAGTCGTCGCACCGGCGGCGCCGGCGCGCGTGACTGCCCGCGCCGAGGCAGACGAGGCCGAACAGGAAGCCCGCGTCGTACCAGCTGCCCGTGTTGAGGCGCTCGTAGATCTCGACGTCTCCGTCGAATAGACCGATGACGAACGTGATCGGCGCGATCACGCCGTGCCAGATGCCCACCCAGAACCCCGCAGGTTCTGCGGTGGTGAACCTCGGATCGCCGGCCGCACACGCGACGAGCAGCAGGCAACCCAGCGTGATCGCGACGAGCGTCGAAGGTAGTTTCCGCATGACCGTCGCTACAGCAACGGTCGTGCCGGCTAGAACAGCATCCCGTTCGAGCGCTTGCCGGGCGAGTACGCACCGACGGCGCCGGTGACCGTGTCGTGGTTCACGAACGTCGCACCGGTGATGTCCGGAGAGCGATTCGAGGACACGTTCATCGTCTGCCCCGGATAGGTCAGCGTGATCAGCGTGTCACCGCCGCCGTTCTTGACGGTGATCGTGTCGCCGAGATCGTTGAGGCGAAGGCCCTGCGATGGATTCGTGCCATCGCCGTTCGCGATGACGCCGTTCACGTCGAGGCACATCGACGCGCCGCCCGCGTAGACGACGATCGACTTGCCCGGCTGCAGCAGCGTGTTCGCCCCGAAGATGTGCGTCACGCCGACGATATCGGCGATCGACACGCCTTGGAGATCGAGCACCTTCGACGAGACGTTCACGAACTCGATGAACTCGTCGTTCGTGTTGACGGTGGCGCCATCGCAGTTCGCGTCGGACACGTTGTCCGCGGCGAGGAACTCGTTGATCACGATGTCGCCCGCGATCGGCGCGACGGGGCCCGACGACGAGATCTTGAAGTCGATGATGTAGTACGGGTCGGCGTCGCCGAAGTAGTCCTGCACCTTGATGATGTACGTGCCGGGTTGCAGCACGCCTTCGGTCGCGAGCGTCATGCCGAAGTCGCTACCGTCGTGCGGGCCGAGGTAGCTACACGAGCCATCGCCGTCCTGGTCGTCGTAGGCCAGCGCCATCGCGTCCATCGTCACGTCCGCGGTGGAGGCGTAGAGCCGCACTTCGCTGTCGAAGCCCACGCAGTCGAGCTGCGTCTGCGTGCCGACGCCGGTGTACAACGACGACGCGTCGATCGCGTTGTACAGCTCGATCTCCACGGTGGCGGGCGAGGTCAGCGTGAACTGATAGAGGTCGACATCGTCCGCGAGGAGCGAGCCGCGGATCTGGTGGTTCGTCGCGGTGATCACCTGCGGCGCCGTGTTGTTCGGCTCGGCCGCTTCCATCACGTCGAACTCGAGCGTGCAGGTCGCGGAGCAGCGATCGCCGCCGACGGTGTTGTCGTCGTCGCACTCTTCGCCCTCTTCGAGCGTGCCGCTGCCGCACGCGCTCGTGCACACGCTCGGCGTGGCGGCGTCGCAGACATAGCCGGCTTCGACGCCACACGTGCCATCGCAGCCATCGCTCGGCGCGGTGTTGCCGTCGTCGCACTCCTCGGTGCCATCGGGCATGCCGTTGCCGCACACCGACTCCGCGGCGGTGACGTAGAACTTGTACGTGCCCATCTCCTGATCGTCGTAGCCGTCGATGACGACGTAGTACGTGCCGGCGGGGAGGCCGTTGTAGTGGAGCTCTTCCTCGGTGCCGAAATCGTCGGCGCAGCCATCCTCGCCGGGATGCTCGGGGATCTCGCTCGTGACATCGCACGACATCGACAGGAGGCGGATCGCGGAGTCGAACGCGGTCGCGCCATCCATGCGGATCACGACGTCGCGGCGATCCGGAATCGTGAACCGCCAGAGATGGTCCTTGGCCGAGCCGCTCGTGCCGTAGTCGCACGGCGCCTCCATCACCTGATCCATGCCGGTCGACGTATCGCCGGTGCCTTCACCGACGAGCGCGCCGTTGCCGTTGTTCGTCAGCGCGACGAGGAACGGATCCGCGCACGCGCCCGTGGGCTCGATGCACTCGCTCGGCTCGCCCGCGCACGTGAAGCCGGGCTCGACGAGGCAGCGGAGATCGCAGCCATCGCCGGCGATCAGGTTGCCGTCATCGCAACGCTCGTCGCCGTCGACCGAGCCGTCGCCGCACTCGTTGTGGCAGGTCGCCGAGCAGCCATCGCCGCCCACCGCGTTGCCGTCATCGCAGTCCTCGGTCGCGATGTCGACGTCACCGTTGCCGCACAACTGCGGAGGCATGTTGCACGTGGGGCCGACGCACTCGTCGTCGCCCGTGTTCCCACCACCATCGCTACACGCTGCGAACAGCGCGCACACGACCGTTCCCAGGACCAAGCCAAGCTTCATAGGGGCGGCGCCATAACATGCGAGCCGCCGTCGACAACAGCAGAAAAAACATGGCGGTCCTCCGCTCGACTCGTGGTAATCACAGGCCGCTCGTATCGACGGAGAGGTCGAGGTGATCGCTGGCGAACGGCGCGAGTCGTTCGCGGGAGGAAAGTCCGAGCTTCGCAGGGCAGGGTGCTGGTTAACGACCAGTCGAGGTGACTCGCAGGACAGTGCAACAGAAAACAAACCGCCGGCCGCAAGGCAGGTAAGGGTGAAACGGTGCGGTAAGAGCGCACCGCTCCATTGGTGACAGTGGAGGCACGGTAAACCCCACCCGAAGCAAGACCAGACAGGAGTCGTGCTGCCCGCACGATGACTCCGGGTTGGTCGCTGGAGCCCACCAGCAATGGTGGGCCTAGATGAATGATCGCCGTGACACAGAACTCGGCTTATTGACCTCTCCGTCGAGCCGGGCCTTTTTCAAACCATTCGCGCCGGGCTTTTACCCGGGCACGACCCGATCCGAAAACATCGTGTGATAGGTTCGATCGGTGGGGGATCAGCGCTCGCCTGTTCACGAGATCGTGAATGCGCTCTGGCGCGCCTTGCACGATCTCCGGTCGCCCGCCGACATGGCCGACATCGAGCGCTGGGGCTTCTCGATCCACGCGGCGCTGTCCGCGCCCGGACGCGAGTTCCACAACCACGATCACGTCGCGTCGCTGCTGCGCGAAGGTGACCCCCTCGAGATCATCGCGGCGCTCTATCACGACGCGGTCTACATCCAGGTCGACCAAGGCTCGCCGCGTTCGATGCGCGCGGAGCTCTCGCCCGTGCTCGAGAATAGCTCGTTCGGCTGGCGCGTGTTGCCGCACGCCGCGGCGCCCGGAACCAGCGACGTTCTCGCGGTGTTCGATCGCCAGGTCGGCGATGTCGTCACGCCGACGACCGGCCTCAACGAGTTCGCGAGCGCGCTCGTCTGCTCGGTCCAGCTCGCCAAAGCGCTGACCCGCGAGCAGCACATCGCGGTCGCCGCGTGCATCGAGCAGACGATTCCGTTCCGCGCCGACCCGGTCCCGCCGCTGCGCACGCGGCTCGAGCATCTCGGCCTCTCGGGCGAGGCCCTCGACGAATCCGTTCGCCGCGCGGTCCGCGTCGGCAACCGCGACGTCGAGAACTTCGCCGAAAACGACGCCGCGCGCTTCCTCGACAACACGTGGAAGCTCTTGCCCGAATCGAACCCGGCGCTTCACTCGCCGATGGTCTACACCGTCCGCGACTACCGCATCGCGCTGCAAAAGATGGAGAGCTTCCTCGCGCAGCTTCCCGCCGAGCGCGTGTTCCACACGTGGGGCGGCGAGCCGAAGGCCGAGATCCACGCGCGCCGCGTTGCGCGCACGACCGGCAACCTCGAGCTCGCGGTGCGCTACCTGCGCGCGAAGCTGTACTCGATCGCGCTCGTCGAAGCGATCGCCGACTCCACCGGCGGCGACGTGCCGCTCGACTACTTCATGGGCGGCGTCAAACGCCAGCAGCAGCCGTTCGCCACCGATCACGCGTTCAAGCGCATCGAGCACTTCCTGCCCGTGATGGAGAACGCGCGCGATCTGGATCCGCCGCTGCACCGGCTGCTCGCCGAGGGCCGCGCATCCGAGTCGAGCTTCGACACCGGGCCGTCGCCGCTCGGCGCGTTCCTGCACGCCACCGTCGGCGAGAGCGCCGTGATGAAGCAGGTCGAGCACGCGAAGCGTTGGTGGGCGGGCGGCGCCACCGCGGCGGACTTCCTCGCGGCGCAGCCGATCGCGCCGGTGTCGGCGATCGCGCGCGCGGCGGGCAACATTATCGAGACGCGTCGCGATCGCTTGTTCGCGCTGGCCGAGCGCCTCGAGCGCACGGCATCGCTGTAGTCGCGCCTCGGGAGCCGAGCTCCGCTCGTCGGAGATCGCGCGTCGTACGTCGAACCGCGCGTCGGTCATTGTTCGTCGGTCATCGTTCGTCGGTCATCGTTCGTCGGTCATCGTTCGTCGGTCATCGTTCGTCGGTCATCGTTCGTCGGGCACCGTTTGTCGGAGAATGCGACGCAGAGACGCAGGGAACGCAGAGCAGAGATCGGTTGAGCCTGTCTCGATCGGCCGATTCGATCGCGCATCGCACGTCGGAGGCTGCATCGTCGAACATCGCTCGTCGGAGAATGCTCGTCGGAGAATGCGACGCAGAGACGCAGGGAACGCAGAGCAGAGATCGGTTGAGCCTGTCTCGATCGGCCGATTCGAT
>JBGARE010000014.1:0-34176 GCA_044230415.1 Kofleriaceae bacterium | reverse complement strand
TTGAGCCTGTCTCGATCGGCCGATTCGATCGCGCATCGCACGTCGGAGGCTGCATCGTCGAACATCGCTCGTCGGAGCCTGCTCGTCGGAGAATGCGACGCAGAGACGGACGCAGAGCAGAGATCGGATCCTCGATGTTGCAGGTCTCGTCGGGCGACTCGATGCGAGGTTAGGAAAGGTCTCTTCTTTGCGACACTGCGTCTCTGCGTCGCATTTCTTGGACCGCGGGAATCGATGCCTGTGAACGGACGGACCGATCGAACCCGCATCGTTGCGCGTGAACGACGGACGGATCGATGCGCGCGAACGGACGATGCACAGGCGCATGACGCGCCCGTATTAGCGACGCTTCTTCTGCCCGTATTCCGCGAACCGCGCGCGCACGCGGGTCAGCTCGCCGTGATCGAGCACGACCGGCTGGCCGATCTGCGCCGCGTGCCAGTACTGCGACGCGAGCGTTTCTACTTCGGCCGCGAGGCGCAGCGCGCCCTCGAGCGAGCTCCCGAGCGCGACCATGCCGTGGTTCGCGAGCAGGCAGGCGCTGCCGCCGCGGAGCGCGGTGACCGCGTTGAGCGCGAGCTCGGCGCTGCCGAACGTCGCGTACTCGGCGCACGGGATCTCGTCGCCACCGGCGAGGACGACCATGTAGTGCACCGCGGGGATCGAACGGCGCAGCATGGAGAGCGTGGTGGAGAACAGCGAATGCGTGTGCACGATCGCTTCGACGTCTTTGCGCGACGCGAGGATGTCGCGGTGGAGCTGCCATTCGCTGGAGGGCGCGCGCTGGCCGGGGCGGATCGTGCCGTCGAGCTGGACCGCGACGGCGTCGTCGGAGACCAGGTCTTCGTACGGCATGCCCGACGGCGTGACGAGCATGCCCGAGGACGTGCGCACGCTGACGTTGCCGGACATGCCGGGCGTGAGGCCGAGCGCGGACATCTTCTTGGCCGTCGAGACGAGCTTGTCGCGGAGGGCCATCGTCATCGGGCGTGCTCGGGGAACAGGGCGGCGAGGGCGGGACGGGTGGCCGCGACAACGCCGCGCTCCGTGATCAGGCGCGTGACGAGGCGATGCGGGGTGACATCGAAGGCGGGGTTCGCGACGTGGGTGGAGGCGGGCATCACGAGCGCGTTCGCGATGTGACGGACCTCGTCGCCGCTGCGCTCCTCGATCGGGATCGCGGCGCCGTCGTCGAGCGTCCAATCGATCGAGGGCGACGGAGCGGCGACGTAGAACGGGATGTTGCAGTCGTGGGCGGCGAGCGCTTTGAGGTACGTGCCGATCTTGTTGCAGACATCGCCGTTCGCGGTCGTGCGATCGGTGCCGACGATGCACAGGTCGACATCGCCGCGCTGCATGAGGTGGCCGCCCGCGTTGTCGACGATCACCGTGTGCGGCACGCCGTGTTGCGCGAGCTCCCACGCGGTGAGCAGGCCTTGGTTGCGCGGGCGCGTCTCTTCGACCCACACGTGCACGGGGATGCCCGCGTCGTGTGCTTTGTAGATCGGCGCGAGGGCCGTGCCCCAATCGACGGTGGCGAGCCAGCCCGCGTTGCAGTGCGTGAGGATCTGCAGCGGGCGATCGCGCGGCGCGAGGAGCGCGAGGCCGTGCGTGCCGATCGCTTCGTTGCGCACGACGTCCGCCTCGCAGACCTCGCGCGCGATCGCCAGCGCTGCATCGGCCGTGGCCCCGATGGTGGCGAGGCGGGCTTTCACCGCGGCGAGCGCCCACGCGAGGTTGACCGCGGTCGGCCGCGTGGCCGCGAGCTGATCGCACGCGCGGTCGAGGGCGACGCCGCCGCGTAGCGCGAGCGCGACACCGGCCGCGGCGGTGGCTCCGATCAGCGGTGCGCCGCGGACGTGCATGTCTCGGATCGCGCGAGCGGCGTCGTCGAGATCGCGCAGCGCGAGCCACTCGATCGCGTAGGGCAGGCGCACTTGATCGAGGACGAGGACATCGCCGCGCTCGTCGATCTCGATCGATCGCCTCCAGCGGCCCTCCACTTTCATCGCTGCGGAAATACCATGCCTGGTACGATCGGCGCATGCGCGCATGCTTGGCGATCGTCGTGCTGATGGGATGCGCCGACGACGTGGAGCTCGAGGGCATCTACGAGGTGACCTCCGAGGTCGCATCGTCGCCGTGCGGCGCGGACCAGCCGGTCACCGGAGGCGCGCCGTACATCAAGTTCACGCGCGGGGAGTTCCTCGGAACGACCATCTACAACTATCAAGACTGCATGGATGCTGCCGGCACCGACTGCGAGAGCAGCGGTGGTCTGTTCGGCGCGCTCACCGAGCCGATCGCGGGCGGTTGGCTCGGCCACCTCACGTCGTCGTCGGGCACCGAGGCGGGCGGCACGTGCCTGCTCGGGCTGTCGGAGACTCGCGCGACGCTCGACGGCAGCCACCTCGTGATCGAGAAGCAGACGAACGAGGAAGAGATTCCGTACGTCGACGCGACCTGCACCACGGACGAAGCGGATCGGCGGGGCGCGGACATGCCGTGCACCGCGCACTCTCGCATCGAAGCGTCGAAGCGCTGACTACTCGGGCGCCGGCTCGGCGGGAGCCGGAACCGCGGCGGGAACGTCGAGCAGCTCTTTGCGGTACACGAGGCGCGCGCAGCGCGGGCACGTCTCGATCGACTCCATGCGCGCGAGGATGTTGTTGAGCTGCGGCGGCAGCGTCATGTGGCAGCCCTGGCACACGCCCTTCACGACCGGCGCGACGGCGTAGCCCTTCTTGCCGACGAGCGAGTCGTAGGTCTTGAGCCACTGCTTGTCGACCTGCGCGCGAGCGGCGTCGCGCTCCGTCTTCGCCGCGGCGAGCTTCGCGTGGATGTCGGCGAGCTGATCGGCCTGCGCGGCCTCGCTGTCGGTGAGCTCTTTGCGCACGCTCTCGACGTCCTTGTCGCGCGTGGTGAGCTGCGTGGTCGACGTGCTCGCCGTCTCGGCCACCTTCTTCAGCTCGGTCTCGCGATCGCTGATCGACTTGCGCTTGTTCTCGACCTCGCGCGTCGCGGCGCTGTACTCCTTCGTGTTCTTCGTCTGCTGCAGCTTGCTCTGCGCGAGCTTGAGCGCCTCGCGCTCGCGATCGAGGAGATCCTGCTGGTTCTTGCGCCAGGTCTCGGTCTCCGAGAGCTTCGCCCGCTCGCCATCGAGCATGGTCTGGAGCTTCGCGAGATCGCGCCGCAGGGGATCGAGCTTCGCGGGGAGCTGGGTCGCTGCTTGCTCGAGCTCGCGGACTTTGACGTCCGAGGTCTGGAGCTGGAGGAGGTGGACGAGCTGTTCGCGCACGATCACGATGGTTGCCTTTCGACTTCGAGCTACTTTTCAGTGTGGGCCCACCAGGATTTGAACCTGGGACCCACCGGTTATGAGCCGGCCGCTCTAACCGATTGAGCTATGGGCCCTGCAGCCGGCGGTGCCACCTGGTGTGGAAACCCGCACGGACAGCGACGCGCACACTATCACCTTGCCAGGAAACGACAACACCCCGACGCAAGTTGCCCGGACGCTCCGGCATCGGAGCGCTATACTCGGCCAACGATGAGCGCTGGCAATGTCGTGCGGATCGCGTTGGTTCTCGCTGCGGGTCTCGCGGCTGCAGGCTCGGCAACGTCGAGCTCGAGCAATCCACCGCCGGCGCAAGGGCCGCGCAACACGGGTGGAGCCACGCAGAACGTCGGTCAGCCGCCGCCGCCGCAACAGATGGAAGCATCCGCGGCGCTCGGTCTGTGGCAGACCAACTTCGGCGCCGTGAAGATCGAAGCCGATAACTCCAAGGGCGGTCTGCAGGCCGGATCGGTGCAGGGCGTCTGGGTGTATCAGCGACAAGGCGCGGAAGTGGTCGGCTACTTCGCCGGCAACCTCCGCGGCAACGTGCTGCAGTTCCGCTGGCAGGAGCCGAACAACCCGCCGCTCACCGGCGAAGGCTTCCTCGTGTTCGATCCGCAGGGCCGGCAGTACAACGGGCGCTGGTGGAGCGATCGCAAGGATCGCGTCGGTGACTGGAACGGCTGGCGCAAGTCGCAGTCGCAGCCGGTGTACGGCGGCAACCAGCGCGATCCGTACTCGGGTCAGTACGGTGGCCAAGCGTACGGCAGCGCGCCCCCACCGCAGCGCGATCCATATCGCAGCCCGCAGCCCGCGCCGTATCAGCCGCCGCCCACGCCGCGCGGCTACTACTGATCGAGCGCGTTGCTTCCTGGAGACTCGCGATTCTCCGTCGCACGCGAGTCCCGACTGATCGAGTAGCCAGCGCGCGCTAACTCGGCGTCCGTGTTGGCCCGACCACGGCACGCACGCTGCACGACACGGCCGCGTGAATCGCATCGCTGTGCTCGCGCTGCTCGCCAGCGGCTGCGTCGCATCTCCCGACGACTCCGATGGTCTCGATGGTCCGCAAGACGCGATCGAAGGCACCGGCAAAGCCGACGACGCTGCATGCCCCGCGAACCTGCGCTGCGGCGATCCCGACGCCGCGACGATCCTGTTCCCGGGCAATCCCGGCTGCGCCGGCGGCAAGGGCTGCGAGCGCGTGCTCGCCAGCGACGACATCTACATCCCGCCGACGAACGGCAAGCCGTGGGGCGACACGTACTCGTTCGGCACGTACTGGCCCGACGTGATCGCGGGCTACAGCTCGGGGCGTCACGCGATGCTGCGCCGACTCGCGTTCTACGACGACGGCATGCACGCCGTGCTGCTCGATCCGTCGTGGGAAGACGGCGCGCGCGACTTCCTCGGCGATGGCCCGCGACGCGGCGAGGACATCGTTCACGATTGGCTCGCGAGCGATCCGGATCGCACGTTCCTCCTCGTGTACTCGACGAAGAGCGTCGGCTGGAAGGCGTACGCGGCGCTGCAGTCGACCGACGTCGGTGATCGCGTGCGTGTGTGCTCGGTCACCGTGGTGCACGGGCAGGTGCCGAGCGTGCCGAGGATGCACGACGCGCTGGTCGATCCAGACGCGTGGGACAACGGACGCTGTCGCTAGCTCGGGCGCTTCGCGAGCTTCGCGAGATCGAGCTCGCCGTCGAACACGAGCTGCGCGGGGCCGTGCATCTTCACGTTCTGCAGCTCGGGCATCACGCGGATCGTGAGCGGACCACCGGGCAGGTTCACCTTGACCGCGATGCCTTCGTCGCAGCGTCCCGTGAGGATCGCGGCGACCACGGTCGCGCACGCGCCGGTTCCGCACGCGAGCGTGAGGCCCGCGCCGCGCTCCCACACCACGAGATCGATCTCCTGGCGCGAGCGCACGTAGGCGAACTCCGCGTTGGTGCGCTGGGGAAAATACGCGTGGCGCTCGACGGCGGGACCGACCGTCGCCGCGAGGTGGCGCGCTTCGTCGTGCGACTCGACGAACGTGATCGCGTGCGGGTTGCCCATCGATACGCACGTGATCTTGCGCGTGGGCTGACCGTGGACATCGATCGGCTGATCGATGCAGCGCTCGTGGATCGGACCGACCATCGGAATCTCGCCGCGCAGCAATCGAGGCGCGCCCATCGATACCGTGATGCCGTCGGGTGCGATCGCGCAGACCAAGCGACCGGCGCCCGTGTCGATCGCCATCTCGTCCTTGGCGATCCCGCCTCGATCGTGGAGCTCTTTGACCACGCAGCGCAGACCGTTGCCACACATCTCGGCTTCGCTGCCGTCGCTATTGAGCACGCGCATGCGAGCGTCATCGCCGGTGGAGGACGGCAGGATCGCGAGCACGCCGTCGCCGCCGACACCGAACTGGCGATCGCACAGCGCGCGCACCGTCGCGGGATCCTGCACCGCCTGCGCCGCGGCCGCGTCGACGGTGCGAAGATCGACCACGAGGAAGTCATTGCCGAGGCCGTGGTATTTCGCGAAGCGCATGGCCCAAACCCTAGCACTGGTAGGGCCAGCGATCCGTGGCGCGCTGCTCGGGATGCGAGCGTGAGCCAATCATCGCGATCGCGGTCGCGAACAGCGAGCGCGAACGTCGACTAGGGCGTCGTCGGCTGCGGATTCACGGGCGCGGCGGTGCCGGTTGCGGGCTTCTTCTCGACGGGGGCGGGCGTCACCGCGGGCGCGGTCGTCGGAGCCTTCGCGCTTCCCGCGGCGGGAGGCGTCGCGGGCTTCGTGGCGCTACCAGCGGCCGGTGGGTTCGCCGGCTGCGACGACGGGTTGCCCATCGTCGGCTGCGTGGCCGGCTTCTCCGCCGGTGCTGCAGCGCTACCGCTACCCGCGGGCTGCTCGACGGGAACCATCATCGATCCATTGGAGCCAACCTCGGTCGCAGAGCCCGACGACGGAGCGCCCGAGCCGAGATCGATCGTGTGCGGCGTCATCATCGACGGAGCGTTCGAGCCCGCGGAGCCGGAGCCCGCGCCGTTCTTGAGCGCGTCCTTGCGGGCCTGCTCTTTTTCCTTCGCGAGCTTCTGCTGCGAATCGCCGAACTTCTCGAGAGCGTCGGCCGCGTTGTGGCTCGCGATAAACGCGAGGACCATCGAGGTGATCATGAAGATGGTCGCGGCACCGGCGGTGAGCTTGCGGAGGAACGTCGACGCGCCGGAGCCGCCGAACACCGTGCCGGCATTGCTGCCGCCGAAAGCGCCACCCATGCCGCCGCCCTTGCCACTCTGCAGGAGCACCGTGAGCATCAAGAACAAGCACACGATGACGTGCAGGACCGTGATCAGCGTCGACATTGCGAACCGGGTTTGTAGTTCTTTTGGCTAGCTCGCGCAACCTGTTAGGACGGGCGGGCAGCCTTCACGATCGCAATGAAATCCGCAGCTTCGAGCGAAGCGCCGCCGACAAGGGCTCCATCGATGTCCGGCTCGGACATCAGCTGCTCGGCATTACCCGGTTTGACCGACCCGCCGTACTGGATGCGGATGGTGTCCGCGACCGCCGCGCCGTAGCGATCCACGAGCCGCTTGCGGATGTGCGCGTGGACCTCCTGCGCTTGCGCGGGCGTCGCGGTGCGGCCCGTGCCGATCGCCCACACGGGCTCGTACGCGATGACGAGCTTCGCCGTCGCCGCGCTCTCGACGCCCGCGAGTCCGCCCGCGAGCTGCTCGTCGACGACGGACAGCGTGCGGCCACCGTCGCGATCCGCGAGCATCTCGCCGACGCAGACGATCGCGCCGAGGCCGGCGGCGATCGCGGCCTTCGCTTTCTTGCCGACCGACTCGCTCGTGTCGCCGAAGAACTGACGGCGCTCGCTGTGACCGACGATGACCCACGACGCACCCGCGTCGGCGAGCAGCGGCGCGCTGACCTCGCCGGTCCACGCACCCGAGGTTTCCCAGTGACAGTTCTGACCGCACGTCGCGATCGAGGTGCCCTCGAGGCGCTTCGCGACCGCGGACAGCGACGTGAACACCGGGGCGACGCCGACCGCGACGCCTTTGATAGTGCCGAGCTGGTTCTTCAGCTCGGTGACCAGCGCGAGCGAATCGGCGATCGACTTGTTGAGCTTCCAGTTACCGACGACGAACGGGATACGCGCCATGCAGCGTTCGTATCACTCCGCATTCCCTTCGGGAATGCTGCGCGCCCGACGTTCGTCGGACTTGCACATCACGAAGTCATCCAGCTCAGTCGGTAGTCGCAGGTCGGGGCGCCCTGGCACATGCAGGCGGTGTGGATCGCGCCGACGCCGCTCGCGCCGGTGAGCTCGACGATGCGCTCGAGCTCCGAGGCGATCATCGTGCAGATGTCGGGCGAGCCCGAGAAGCCCGAGAGGATCACGTCGGCGCTGCCCGGATGGACGACGACGTCGACGCCGCTCCACGTGTGGTACCGGTCCCAGAACGAGGGCAGGGCGGCGAGGACGATCTCGGCGGGTAACGTGCCGGGATCCGCGCCGAACAGATGCGCGAACGTCGCCGACATCGTGCCGCGACCCACTTTGCGCGGGACGAGCTGGCTCGGAATCTTCTCGTGCGCTTTGTCGAGCATCGCGATCAGATCCGCGAGATCGACCCACGCGAGCGGTGCGAGGGTGGGCGCGAGCGCGTTCGCGAGGGCGGGCGATTCGTTCGCGAGCTTCGCGATGCCGCTCTCGCCGAGGTGGTGCTGGAGGAGCTTGCTCAGCACGCGCAGGTGCGCGGCGCGGACCTGGCCGCTGACGGTGCGTGCGCCGCTCTGGGAGATCGACGGCGGCTCCCCACCCGCGACGATGCCGGCGGTCGGGGCGAACAACGCCTGCGCGGGATCCTCGACCTGCGCGTGCGTCGGGACGTGATCTGCGGGAAGGCGCTCGAGCGCGCGGCCGAGGGCGATCGCGAACGTCGACGCCGATGCCCACCTGCGCTTCGGCGAGGGTGCGAGCGCCTTGAGCAGCACGGCGTCGACGGCCTCGGACAGCGTCGGGCGCAGCTGCGAGGGCGGCGTGAGCGGATCGGAGAGTTGGCGCTGCACGACCTGCGGCGCGGGGCCGGAGCCGAACGGCGGGCGGCCGGTGAGCATGCAGTACACGGTGGCCGCGAGGCCGTACACGTCCGTCGTCGGGCCGTCGGTCTGCTCGAGGAATGACTCGGGCGCCGCGAAGCCCGGCGTGCCGGCCGCGTCGCGCGCATCGCCGGCTTTGACCGCGACGCCGACATCGACGAGCACCGCGCGATCGCGCTCGCGGTCGAGCAAGATGTTCGCGGGCTTCACGTCGCGGTGGATGAGGCCGAGCACGTGCATCGCATCGAGCGCGTCGCCGATCTCGAGCGTGATCTGCGCGACCGCGGCGGTGGGGAACCACTCCTTGCGTTCGAGCGACGCGCGGATGACCTCGGACAGAGGCTGGCCCTCGACGAGCTCCATCACGAAGTAGACATCGCGTTGGTGCTCGCCGAGCGCGTAGACCTGCACGAGGTTCGGGTGGTGCAGCGACGCGAGCATCGCGGCCTCCGCGCGGAACCGCGTGACGAGATCGCGATCGCTCGCGAGGTCACTTCGCAGCACCTTGATCGCCACCGCGCGTCCGAGGCCGAGATCCTCGCCGCGATAGACCACACCCATCGCGCCGCGCGACAGCTCGTGCACCACGCGATACGTGCCGCCGACGATCGTGCCCGCGGACAGCGAGCTCGACTCGGCGTGCGCATCCGCTTCGGTGGTGCGCTCGTCGGACGCGACGATGCGAACGTCCGACGGTGGCGCCGTGCGCAGCGCCGCATAACAACGCGCGAGCGCCGCTTCACCGCTGCGCTCGCCGCCGCCGATCTCGCTCGCGACCGCGCGCACCTTGATCGAGACCTCGGTCGTGTCGTCGACCTTGATCACCTCGTTCTCGAGGCGATAGATGATCTTGCGCACGACGAGCGCGGCCTGGTCGTCGTTCGCGCCGACGAGCAGCACGGCGATCTCGTCACCGCCCATGCGGCCGAGCGGATCGTTGCCGCGCACCGTCGCGCGGATGCGCGCCGTCACCTGCGCGAGCACTTCGTCGCCGGCCTTGTGGCTGTACGCGAGGTTGATGCGGCGCGTGCCGATCACGTCGAAGATCGCGAGCGTGACCTTTTCGCCGCGCCGTCCCGCTGCCGCGACTTCGTGCGCGACCGATTGCTCGAACGCGCCGCGCGTCATCGCGCCGGTCAGCGGATCGTGCATGCTCGTCGCGAGGAGGCGCTCGCCTTCCGCGACGATGCGGCGATGGCTCGACAGCCACGACAGCTCGCGCGTGAGCCGCGCGGCGATCGCCTTGAGGTCCGTGCGCTCCGCCGCCGAGAACCGCCGGCCGCTGTCGGACACGATCGCGACGAGGCCCGCGACCTCCGTCGGTCCCGAGCGCAGCGCGTCCGCGATCACCGAGCGTGGCTTCGGGCCCGCGACGATCACCGTGCCGGCCGCCGCCGCGGCGATGCGCGCTGCGGCCGCGATCTGCGTGCGGTACTGCTCGTCGGGATGCGTGCGCGCCGCCGTCGGTACCATCTGCGCGCCGTCGCGCCACCACACGATGCAATCGTTCGCGGTGAACCCTTCGGCCACCGCCATCAGCGTCTCCGTCGCGCTGCCCGTGAGATCGACGAGCGACGTCGCGATGAGCCCGCGCGCGCGAGCGAGGTCGAAGTCCGGCGACGTGGGGTCCGAGTGTGCGACCGCATCGATCGCTTCGACCGACGTCGGCGTGAGCAGGACGCCCGAGGCGCCCGCTTGGGCCGCAGCTCCCGCGACGCGCGCAGCGTTGGAGCCGTCGCCCACGATCCAGCGCGGCGGGCTATTCGCGGGCGCGGGGCTCAGGTCGCCGGCGACGAGCGGCGCGACGAGCATCGCGGCGCAGCCCGCAGGCGAGTCCTTGGCGGTGACACTGATCAGCTGCACGTCGGCAGCCTCGGCGAGCGGCTTCAGGTCCGCGATCAATCGACCCGAAGGGTCGAAGACCGCGAGGCGCTTCGCTGCCATCGCGTCATCTTACCCGCGAGGCGCTCCGGACGCCCGGCACGGCGGCACCAAAGCCTATACTCGCGCGGTGTCAGATGATCGTGGTGGGAAGGGACCGGATCCGCTGGTTTCTACGGCCGCGGAGGGTGCGTTTGCGGACACCGCGGCGGTCGACCCGGACACCACGAACGCGACCCTGACGCCGACGCCGGTGGCGAGCGCGAGCACGATGCCGATCGGAGCGACGATCGGCCGCTATCGCATCACGGGGATCCTCGGTCGTGGAGGAATGGGAATCGTCTACGCCGCACACGATCCCGACCTCGATCGTCCGGTCGCGATCAAGGTGCTGCGCAGCGAGCTCCGGCACGCCCGCGGGCGGCTGTTACGTGAAGGCCAGGCGATCGCTCGGCTCACGCACGCGAACGTCGTCGCCGTCTTCGACGTGGGCACGTTTGGGGACGACTTGTTCGTCGCCATGGAGCTGGTGCACGGCACCACGCTCGGCTCGTGGTTCGCGAAGACGGCACATCCCTGGCGCGACGTGCTCGCTCGTGCGATTCCCGCGGGGCGCGGACTCGCCGCCGCACATGCCGCGGGCATCGTGCACCGCGACTTCAAACCCGACAACGTTCTGCTCGGCGATGATGGTCGGGTCGTCGTCACCGATTTCGGGCTCGCGCGGCGCTCCGACGTGGAGCACGTCGATCACGAGGAGCGCGCGGATGCATCCGGCGATGCCTTCGTCGCCGTCACGCGGACCGGCGCGATCCTCGGCACGCCGGCCTACATGCCGCTCGAGCAGCTTCGCGGCGAAGACGCCGATGCACGCAGCGACCAGTTCAGCTTCTGCGTCACCGTATGGGAAGGCTTGACCGGGCAGCGTCCCCACGCGCCGGGGGCGACGACGATCGAGGAGATCACCGAGGCAGTGGCGCACGAACAGCGCTCCCCACTGCCGCGAGGAGTGCCGGGCTGGCTCGCAGCGGCGCTCGAGCGCGGGCTCTCGCGAGACCCCGCCGCACGGTTTCCCTCGATGGATGCGCTCCTCGCCGCGCTCGGTCCGCGGCGAACCCGCACGCGATTGATCGCCGCCGGTGCCATCATCGCCGCCGCGTCGATCGCGATAGGCGCGCGCTATGCGGGCAGCGATCGCGCTGCCACGGTCCCCTCGATCGACTGCGAGACACCGGCGCACACGGCGAGCGACGCGTGGCGAGACGCGCGGGCCGCGCATCGCGCGCGCTTCGCCGATCGAGCGTGGGTCGACGAGGAAGCTCGCTGGTTCGATGCGTTCGCGGAGCGCTGGGCCGGACTCCGGCGGGACGCGTGTCGCAACAACGGCTCGGCGGCGATGCAGACCTGCCTCGGCGCGGCGCTCGACCGGTTTCGCGTCGCCATCGCTCACACCAGCACCACGTGGCCCGAGCTGCCCGCTCTCGATGATTGCGCGACGGCGCCCACGGCACCCACGCGCTTTCCGCGTGCGATCTCGAGCGTCGGCTCGTCGGTCGCGGTTCTCGCGCCGCGGGCCGATCAGATCGCCGTCTCGACGGGCAGCGACCGACCGCGCGTGGTCGATGTCTCGCCGCCGCACGCGACGCGCCGATACGAGGACGCCGGAACGATCGCGGACTGGCTCACCGATGGCCGTCTCGTGTTCGAGCGCGCGGATCACGCGTTCGAGCTCCGCTCGTCGAACGCACCTCCGATCTCGTTGCCCTCAGATCCGAAGTTCAACATTGCCCGCCACAACACGGTCAGCGACGACGGCGTCTTCCTTGCCTATCGTGACGCCGAGGCCGTCCACGTTGTCCGCGTCGCAGAGCCCGACCGACGGATCCTGACCATTCCGACCCGGGCCATCGTCATGAGCTGGGAGCCCGGCGGGACGCGGCTCGCTACCGCATCCCACGAAACGCTCGAGATCGTCGATCTCCGTGATCTCGTCGTGCACTCGATCCCGCTTCGCCTCCGTCACGACAAGACCGGGCATCCTGGCCTTGGATGGATCGGTCCCGGCACCCTGGTCGTCTCGGGACAGGCAGAGAGCGCGCACGAGGGAATCTGGGAGCTGTCGATCGGGCCCGATGGCAAGCCGACCCGATACCCCGAGCTTCGTATCGAGGACCCCGACGCATCTCTCGTCGTCGAGGATGCTGGCGCGGGTCGCGTCCTCGCCTCTCGGTACATCTTCGTCCCGCGTCTCAACCGCCACACGGCGGGCCGCACGCGCGCGCTCTCCTCCGAGACCAACGGCCTCACGCTCCACGCGCTCGATCGGGAGCGCGGGCAGTTGATCGCCGCGCCACGCGCGATCGGCGCGGAGCCCGGTGACGTCGCCCGGATTCTGAGTCTCGAGGGCGAGGTGGTGATGACGGCTCCACTGCCGGTGGGAGCGGTTCCGAGCATCCGTGACTCGGCGGCGATCAGCGTCACCGGCGCGGGCGACCAGCTCACCATCGCCCCGCTCGTCGGAGCCGGCGAGCCGCTCGTGGTCGCGAGCCCGGGCATCTACCGCGAGGTGCGCTGTCACGTCGGCCGTGATCACTGCGTGATCGCCGCCTCGCAGCGAGATGGGAGCGTGTCGATCCTTCGCCTCGCAGATCGCCAGACGGTCACGCTCGCGAACGCGATCATCAACGTCGACGTGCTCGCGGACGGCTCGGTGCTGGTGCCCCGCCGCGACGGCCATGTCTCGCGCGTGACACCCGCCGGCAAGATCGTCGACGAGTTTGTCGTTCCGAATTGCATCCTCACGATCGTGGGAGCGTCGCCCGACGAACGAGTGCTGTGGGTCGGTGCCATCTGTCAGGACCACTACGAGATCGGCCGCGCGGAGCGCGGGACGTACCAGCCCGTCATCAGCGGAAACTCGTACGTCACGGGCCTCGAGGTGGTCGGCGCGGACGACATCGTCTACTCGACGCTCGATGTCGATCTCGAGCTCGTCCTGTACTCGCGGCCGACCGCGAGGTGACGCGGAGCTCAGGGACGGAGCGCCGCGATGCCGGGCAGATCCAGGCCCTGCACGAACTCGAGCGATGCACCGCCACCCGTCGACACGTGGCTCACCTTGTCGGCGAGGCCGGCCTGCGCGATCGCGGCGGCGGAGTCGCCACCGCCGACGACCGTCAGCGCGAGCTTGTTGTCCGCGAGCGCGCGCGCGATCGCGTTGGTACCCGCGGCGAACTTCGGCTTCTCGAACACGCCCATCGGCCCGTTCCAGAACACCGTGCGGGCGGCGGCGAGGACCTTCTTGTAGTTCTCGACGGTGGCGGGCCCGATGTCGAGCGCCATGCCCTCGGCGGGAATCGCGTCGATCGCGACGACCTTCGCACCCGCTTCGTCGTCGAACGCCGCCGACACGACGACATCGACGGGCAGATACACCGTCTTCTTCTTCTCGCTCGCCTTGCGCAGGAAGTTACGCGCGTTGGGGAGCTTGTCGGTCTCGACCTTGCTCTTGCCGACGTTGCGCCCCTGCGCTTCGAGGAACGTGTTGGCCATCGCGCCGCCGATCACGATCGAGTCGCAGCGATCGAGCAGCGCGTCGAGCACTTCGATCTTGTCGCTGACCTTGCTACCGCCGAGGACGGCGACGTACGGACGATCGACGTCGCCGAGGAGCTTCGAGAGGTACTCGATCTCCTTCGCCATGACGAAGCCGGCACCCTTCTCGGGGACGAACTTCACCATGCCCGCCGTCGATGCGTGCGCGCGGTGGGCGGTGCCGAACGCGTCGTTCACGTAGACATCCGCGTACGACGCGAGCTGGCGCGCGAACGTCTCGTCGTTGTCTTCCTCGCCGGCGTTCCAGCGCAGGTTCTCGAGCATCGCGATCTGGCCATCGCGCAGATCGCTGACGACCTTGCGCGCGCCGTCACCGACCGGCTCGTCGGCGAGCGCGATCTCCATCGACAACAGCTCCGCCAACCGCGCGGCCACCGGCTCGAGCGAGAGCTCGGGCTTGACCTGTCCGTCGGGGCGACCGAGGTGCGAGCCGAGCACGATGCGCGCGCCGCGATCGATCAGGTGCTTGAGCGTCGGCAGCGTCGCGGTGATGCGAGCGTCGTCGGTGATCTTCTTCGTCTTCTTGTCGAGCGGCACGTTGAAGTCGACGCGCACGAACACGCGCTTGCCCTCGACCGCCAGATCTTGGACATGCTTGATGCCGGCCGGCAGCGCCATGACTACAGGCGCTCCCCGACGTACTTCGCGAGATCGAACAGGCGCTGCGAGTAGCCCATCTCGTTGTCGTACCAGGCGAGGACCTTGACCTGATCACCGACGACGGTGGTCAGCGCCGAGTCGACGATCGCCGAGTGGCGGTTGTCGATGTAGTCGCTCGACACGAGCGGCTCGTCGCTGACGAACAGGATGCCCTCGAGGGCGCCGTTCGCGGCCGCGCGGAACGCGTTGTTGACCTCGTCGATCGACGCCTTCTTCGTCAGCTTCGCCGTGAGATCGACGATGGAGACGTCCGGCGTGGGGACGCGGATCGACATGCCGTCGAGCTTGCCGGCGAGCGCGGGGAGAACTTCCTTGAGCGCCTTCGCAGCGCCGGTCGTCGTCGGGATCATCGACAGCGCGGCGGCGCGCGCGCGGCGCAGATCCTTGTGCGGCAGATCGAGGACCTGTTGGTCGTTCGTGTAGCTGTGGATCGTGTTCATGATGCCGGACTCGATCCCGAAGGTCTCGTGGAGGACCTTCGCGACCGGCGCGAGGCAGTTCGTGGTGCACGACGCGTTCGAGATCACGTGATGCTCGGCCGGCTTGTACATCTCGAGGTTGATGCCCATGCACAGCGTCACGTCCGGGCCCTTGGCCGGCGCGCTGATCAGGACCTTCTTCGCGCCACCGGTGATGTGCTTGCCGGCGCCTTCCTTGTCGACGAACTTGCCCGTGCACTCGAGAACGACGTCGACGCCCGCGTCCTTCCATTTGATCGCGGCGGGATCCTTCTCGGCGCTGATCTTCACCATGTCGCCGTTGATGACGAGGCCGCCATCCTTGACGTCGACGGTGCCGGGGAACTTGCGATGCACGCTGTCGTACTTGAGCAAGTGACCGAGCGTCTTCACGTCGGTGAGGTCATTGATGAGGACGAGATCGAACGTGTCGGATGCCGCCGACAGGCAGCGAACAAAGCCACGACCGATGCGACCGAAACCGTTGATGCCGATGCGAACCTTCGCCATATGCGGCGCAGGCTAGATCGGTTTTCTCGACGGTGCCAGGGACAGAGACGCACCGTTTCGAAGGACACGCTACCGGCCGGGAGCGCCCGCGGGTAACGTTGCGTTTGTGAACATCGGACGACGCGATGCACTCAAGTGGATGACGATCGGCGCGGCCGCGGCCTGCCAGTCCGAACGCGCGTCGCCATCGGCAACGAACCCCGTGCTCGCGGTCGCGGAGTTGCCGCCCTCGCCGAACCCGTGGCCCGTCCCGGATCCGTTCTTGTTCTGCGTGCACCACGACGACGCGTACCCCGTCGGCAACGACGTTCAAGGACCCGATCCCGCCGCGTTCGCCGGCCGCGAGATGGGCCAGGACTTCGCGGGGCGCGATGGCTGGCGCATGTATCACGGTCGCGCGGTGCCGGGATTTCCGGTGCATCCGCATCGCGGCTTCGAGACCGTCACCGTCGTGCGGCGCGGTCTGCTCGATCACTCGGACTCGCTCGGGGCGACGGCGCGCTACGGCAAGGGGGACGTGCAGTGGCTCACCGCCGGTGCAGGGATCCAGCACGCGGAGATGTTCCCGCTCGTCGATCCGCACGCACCCAACCCCGTCGAGCTGTTCCAGATCTGGATGAACCTGCCTGCCGCGCGAAAGTTCGCGCAGCCGTACTTCTCGATGCTGTGGGCCGATGCGATTCCGCGCCACGACATGCGCGATGCCTCCGGGCGCGCGACGCAGATCGTGACGATCGCGGGCTCGCTCGCCAACGTCGCCGCGGCGCCGCCACCGCCCGAGTCGTGGGCCGCGGGAAACAACGATGTCGCGATCTGGACGATCAAGATGTCGGCGAACGCGACGTGGACGATGCCGCCGGCGCGCGCGGGCTCGAATCGCTGGCTGTATTTCTTCAGCGGACGATCGCTGTCGATCGACGGCCGCGCGATTCCGCCGGGTCACGTGGCGGAGCTGCGCGCCGACGCGACCTGTATCCTCGCGAACGGCGCGGGCGAGACCGAAGCGCTCGTGCTGCAAGGCGCGCCGATCGGCGAGCCGGTGGTGAAGCACGGTCCGTTCGTGATGAACACGAAGCGCGAGATCCAAGAAGCGATCCGCGACTACCAGCAGACGCAGTTCGGCGGGTGGTCGTGGAGCTCGCCGGAGCCGGTGCACGCGCGCGATGCAGGTCGCTTCGCGAAGCACGCGGATGGACGGATCGACAAGCCGCGCACCGCGTAGCGATGCGCCGAAAATGCGAAAGCACCCCGGAGGGTGCTCACGACGTGATCTCGATTGCGTGGATCAGGCGACTTGTTGTGCCGCCAGCTTGCTGGTCGAGATCTTGGTGGTGACCTCGCTGATCAGCTCGGTGGCCAGCGCGACGATCTGCTTCTCGTCGAACCCCTGCGCTTCGAGATCGCGGTAGATGGACTTGGCGAGGATCTTCACGGCGCGGGACTTGGCTTCACGATCAGTCATAGTGGTCGATTCGTTCGAGGAGCACCGTTTGTGCCAGCGCCGCGACGCGGCAACTCGCTGGAATGACACCGGGGATCGGTGCGAACTGGATCGTTTGAGAGCCAATCAGGTGTGTAGACCGTCACCGGGTGCGAAGGGGCCTACGCACACGGTCCGACCAATCATCTCGATGACATAGCGTTCTAGTCATTCGCGATCCGCACCGGTGATCTGGAGCTCGAGGTGGTCGGCGCGCTCCGCGAACGAGTCCGAGTATCGATCCAACAGGCGTGGCGACAGCAGGGCGAGCGGGATGTGCTGTTCGAGCCAACAAGCGCCGTCCTCGCGAACGATGCGGCCGACCTCGCCGGCGGTGGCCTCGATGATCTGCGCGTCGGTCATCGAGTCCGCGATCGCCGATGCCCACGCGACCCAGACATCGCCATCGTGGACGACCTTCGCGAACGTCACGTGCTGGCTGCGCTGATCGTCGCTCCACTCCCACACGATCTCGAACGTGTCGCTGTCCGCGCTGATCGTCTGGAGCTCCCAGTTCGCTTTGACGTACGCGACCAATGCATCCCAGTCTGCGAACGGAACATTCGAGTCGGAGCGGTGGGCCATGCCCCGACTCTATCGTCAGTTCGATCGGTCGATGCCGAAGAAGCCGCGGATCTTGGACGCGAGATCCTGACGTGCGGTCTCCATGCGTTTGCGCCGAACTTCATCGCGTTCGTTCTGCGCCGCGGACAGCGCGGTCCGGCGCGCGACGAGCACGTCGGCGATCTGCTCCGCCATCGCAGGCGTCGCGCGCAGCACCTTCTCGAACGCAGGCTTGTCGATGCGATACGTGATGAGGTCGGTCGCGGCGACCACGCTCGCGGTGCGCGCTTCGCCCGTCATGAGCGACATCTCGCCGAAGAACTGACCCGCGGTGAGCCGCGCGACCTCTTTCTCGTCGGCGCCTTTGCCGATGCGCACCGCGGCGTCGCCTTTGACGAGCATGTAGAGGCCATCGTCGCGATCGCCTTCGCGCGTGACGGCTTCGCCTGCGGCGAACGGCTTGAACTGGAGCTCGACCGCGAGCTCCTCGTGCATCGCGGGCGGCAGACCGCTGAACAGATCCACCGAGGCGAGCGCGGCGAGCCGGCGTTCGCGTTCCTCGCGCTCCTTGCGCTCGTCACGCTCCTTGGTCTCGTGCGTGAGGAACACCGTCGACGCGGGAATCGACAGCTGGATGTTCGCGCGGCGAAGTGCGAACCAGACGCGGATGCGGACCGCGCTGTCGGTACCGTCATCGGCCGCGAGATCGTCGAGCCAGTAGCGCACGGCGTAGACCCCGTAGCTGTCGCGCACGCCGAAGAACAGGACGTTCGGCGCGGGCGTCGCGGCCATGCGCGGGACCGGATCTGCCTTGAGCGCGGCTTCGCACGCGGCGATCACGTCGGTCGGCGGCGTGCGGAAGTCGACGAAGAACTCGATGTGGCGGCGGAGCAGCGTCGCTTCGCCGGTGCGGCGACCGAGGATCATCACCTGGCTCTTCACGAGCTGGCTGTTCGGGATGATCACGGTCTCCCAGTTGCGCGTCTCGATCGACGTGTAGCGCCAGCGGATCTCGACGACGCGGCCGGTCGGCTGGCCCGGTCCGAGCGTGATCCAGTCACCGACGGACACGCTCTTGTCGAGCTGCAGCGACAGGCCGCCCATCACGCTGCCCAGCGTGTCCTGCAAGGAGAAGCCGATCACCGCGGTGAGGACGGCGCTCGTGGTGATGAGACCCGCGACCGAGAAGCCCGCGCGCTTGCCGACGATGATGAAGACGATGATCGTGCACACCGCGGTGATGAGGTCGATCATGATCCGCGGAAGCGATATGCCGACGCGCGGCAACAGCACGCGGAACACGAGCGTCACGCCGAGCGAGACAACGGCGAGCAGCGAGAACGCGAGTCCCACGGTCTCGGCGATCGCGGATTCGTAGCCGAGCGCGGATTGGATCGCCGCGACGGAGATCGCGACGAGGTGCAAGCCGATCAGCGTGCCGGCGGCGCGCGTGTGATAGCGCTCGACGTTCTTCGCGTTCTTGACGAGTGCGCGAACGACGAAGAAGGCGAGCAGCACGAACGGCGTGCGCTCGGCCCAGAACATCTCGGCCATCGCACCGACGTGGTTCAAGCGCCGAACACCTTCGCGTGACCCGACTTCGACGCGAACAGCGTCCACAGCAGGGCAGGGAGCGCCTGATCGTGCGCACGGCACGCCACACGACCGGTGAGCTTGCCGATCTTCGTCGGCGGTGGTGCCTTCTTCACGGAGCCACCGACCGCCATCGTGAGCGTGCCGTCGTCCGCTTCGGTGACGTCGTACTGGTCGTACGGGAACGCGGCCTTCGTCGCATCGTCATCGCGCTTGATCGTCACGATGTACTTCTTCGGCCCGTCGATCGCGACGTTGATCTTCATCGGATCCCACGCCGGCTTGTCACCGCCGAGCAGCGGCGCCGCGTCCTGTCGCTGGCGGGACGACAGCTTCGTGGTCCCCTCGCTGATCGTCCACGCCCGGAAGTCTGCCGCGCCGCCGATCGAGAGCGTGGATTTCCCGTCGGCCGACGTCCACTCGATCGTGTGCTGCACCATCGGCGCCGCGACGACGAACGCGCCAAACCACGCGGCGGCCTCGTCGGTGTCGAGCCCGGTCACGTTGCCGAGCGGCTTCTTGTCGCCGTGTTGCTTCAGCACGACGTCGCCCGTCGGCGAGACCTCGATGATCCAATCCAGCTTGGGCAAGCTGTACTTCTTGCCGTCGCGCAGGAGCTTGTTCCACGCCTCGGGCTTCTGCGTGCCCATCGAGACATCCGTGGCCGTCAGCGTGCCGGTCATGCCGCACGGGCCGGTCAACGTCTTGCCGTCGTCGGTCGCGATGAGGAGCTCGCCCTCGAGATCCTTCCACACGAGCTTGGGCGCGGTGCCCTTCGGCGGATCGATCGGCTTCGCGTTCGGCATCGGCGCGCTCGAGCCCGCATCCGATCCGGAGCCGACCGACTTGTCTACTTTCGGCTCGAGCTCGCGCTTCGGCTCTTTGTCTTTGCAAGCCACGAGACCGAGAACGAGCAGCAGCAGCCACGGACGGTGCATGCCGCCATCATAGCGAATGCAGGAGCGCGGGCGTGGCGCCGCCTACACGAGTCTTTCTAGCGCTGGATCTTCGGAGCGCCGCGCTACCATAGCGCCGTGACTCGCCGCATCCCCGCCGCGCTCGGCATCGTCGTCGTGATCGCGGCGGTGCTCTCGCTGCACCAGCTCGTTCCGATGGTCGCGATGCTCGCGCGCGACAGCGGCGCCTTCGACTCGGTCATCTGGCTCCTCGTCGGTGCGTCGGTCGCGCAGCTCGCAGCCGGAATCGCGATCGCCGTCGGTTGGGTCCACGCACGGTTCGCGCTGCTCGCGTGGACCGTGGTCGCTGTCGCCGTTGCAGTGCTCGCGCGCGACATGGTCGCGACCGACACCACGACGACGGGCCTCGTCATCATGTACGTCGAAGCGCTCGCGGGGCCCGCGATCGCGTGGCTCGTGCCGCTGTTCGCGGGCGATCTCCCGCCGGCACCGCGCATCCCGCGCGCGCACCTCGTGTCGTCGACACCGCAGCTCACCGCGGAGCGCGACACCGCCGCGATCGCCGCGCGGCGCTTCGATGTCGGCGTGACGTTGGTCGGCATCGGCCTCTTGTCGATCGTCGGCACCGTGCTCGCACGTGTCTCGATCGTCCTCATGTTCGTCAGCGCGGGCAGCGGCGGTGGGAGCTACATCACCGATCTGGTCTTCGCCGGCTACGAGGTGCTCGTCGGCGCCTACGCGATCATCGCGGCGCGACGCCTCCTCGATCCCACGGTCGAAGGTCAGCACGCACACCGCGCATTGGTCACGTACGTGCTCCTCGACATCGTCGGTAGCGTCGTCCGGATCGGCCTGATGGTGGGCTACCAGATCATCGCGGGCCACCTGTCGAACGACATGATGACGATGGTCCTCGTCCAATGGATCGCCAGCGGCGTCCTCGGCTTCGTGATCCCGCTGCTGCTGTGGGGCTACGCGCGTCCCGCGCTCGCCTACCGCGCCGATGGACCACCCACGCCGCCGCCGGCCTCGCGCCTCGCCGCCGTTCCGGCGTGGGCGGTGCTGTGGTTCGCGCCGTTCTTGCTGGCGCGCGTGTTCATGTCGCCGCTGATCGACATGTCCGCGAGCGAGGTCTCCGCCGGCGTCTTCCACTGGATCCTGATCGCGTGCGGGATCCAAGGCGCCGTCCATCTCGTCGCCGCGATCGCGACGTTCGTCGCCCATCGCGTCGATGCCGCGCGCACCGACGATGCTCCTCGCGATTCCGGCGCCCGCCGCATCGCTCGCATCGCCGCGACGATCGGCGTCGTGAATGCCGCGGGCCTGATCGCGTGCTGGGTGATCCTGATCGTCGGTGCGGATCGCTCGATCTTGTTCCGCCAACAACTGCCCGTCGGCCCGCTCGTCCAGCTCGTCGTGTGTACCGCCACGCTAGCGTGGATCCTGCGCGCTCGATCGCGCTGACCTCTCCACGCGCCAATCGCGCAACGCGGGTGCGGCACCGTTCGCGCGCTTCTGGCAGCCCCAATCGGCGGCGTCATCGAACGTCCCCGGTGTCGCCGCGCTGCGCGGAGGCAACGTCGCGCAGTCCGGCATCGCCGTCTCCGCCGTGCCGTCTCCGTCGGCGTCGTACGCGTAGTGCGCGATCGCGATGCACACGCCGAGCGTATCCAGGTGGTGCAACACGAACGACGCGGGCACTTCGTCGCCGAGCAACGGCCACACGAAGCGGCACATCGAGCTCGGCTCCGCACCCTTCGCGCCCACATCGCACGTCGCGTCACCCACGCGCGGCGCACGCTCCCCGACGAGCTTTCCCGCCGCCGACGCATCGCCCTTCGCGTTGCCCGCGTGCATCGGCGTCGCGTCCGTCTCGAGCACCGCGCACAGCCCCGCGCAGATCCGCCGCGTCGATCCGGTCGCTTCCTCGAGCAGCGCGACATAGCCCGGCGCGCACGCGCGATCGATCGGAACGCCGCTCACGGGCGCCTCGCGATCCGTCGCGGCGAGCGCGCTCGCGGGCACCGCGCGACACGTCAGCTCGGGCACGCCCACGCATCCGCGATCCGGAGCCCGCGTGTCACTCGCGCCGCACGCATCGGGCCGCGCAGACATCAGCGCGCACTGGGTCAGCGGATCGCACGTGGGCTCGCACACGCCCATCGGCTCCGCGATCGCATCCTCGCGCGAGACACACGTCGTCGCGCGATCGCACGTGGGCACACCCGCGCGCAGCTCGCACGTCGCGCGGCACACGCCGTCGACGCACACGCCCAGCGCGCAACCCGTCGTCGTGCCGCCGGTCACCGCGTCGCACGGACATCCGATCTCGCCGACCTCGCACGCGGGATCCGCGCGCTGCTCGCACGCGACGATCGTCCCGCGCGGGTCCCTCGCATCCGGCGGCGGGAGGTTGTCCCCGCACGCACTCGCGAGGACGAGCAGCACGAACGCGACCCGCGACGCGCCGCTCGAACCCGCGTCGATCACCACGGCAGTATCGCAGAGGCCGAGGTACACCATCCCATCGCGCTCCGAACGTCCGTCAGGAATGTCGTGAATCCGATACCTTGGCCAGTTAGCCAGCATCTAACTGTCATGGTGACAATTGCATGTTGCAATGCGTCATCGGACGACTTATTCTTGTATCACGATGTGACACGGAGCCAGTTGCTCCGCTCGCCGCATCCAAGGAGTGCCGCCCCGTTTGGCGGCGAATCGTTCTCAGGAGGTTCGTCATGAGCGTCCTCATTCTGATCGCAGCACACGCACTGCTCCTCGTTGGTGGAGTCCAGATCGTTCGCGTGCTCCAGCCCGACCATCGCTAGCGACGCGCGTCCCGAGCGGCGACGAGCAGCGCGAACATCCGCGAGCTTCGAGTCGCTCGCGATCCAATCGATCAGCGACTTGTCGCGATTCATGGCGAATCCGAAATGGCGTCCTCGCACCGCCTCGGCGTCATGGCGGTAAAAATCCGAACCGGCGTCCTCGGACCGCCTCGGCGTCATGCCGGCCAATCCGAAAATGGCGTCCTCGGACCGCCTCGGCGTCATGGCGGCAAATCCGAGGTGAGCCCTGGCGCCTTGGCGGCGGTCAGTTCTCGACGAACGCCTTGAGCCGCTTCGACCGCGACGGGTGCCGCAGCTTGCGCAGCGCCTTCGCCTCGATCTGACGGATGCGCTCGCGCGTCACCTCGAAGTCCTGACCCACCTCTTCGAGCGTGTGATCCGACTTCTCGCCGATGCCGAAGCGCATGCGGAGGACCTTCTCCTCGCGCGGCGTGAGCGTCGCGAGCACCTTGCGGGTCTGATCCGCCAGGTTGACGCTTATCACCGACTCGGACGGCGAGACGATCGACTTGTCCTCGATGAAGTCACCGAGGTGGCTGTCTTCCTCTTCACCGATCGGCGTTTCGAGCGAGATCGGCTCCTTCGCGATCTTCAGGACCTTGCGGACCTTGTCGAGCGGCAGCTCCATGCGCTCGGCGATCTCCTCGGGCGTGGGCTCGCGACCGAGCTCCTGCACGAGGTAGCGCGTCGTGCGGACGAGCTTGTTGATCGTCTCGATCATGTGGACCGGGATGCGGATCGTGCGCGCCTGGTCGGCGATCGCGCGGGTGATCGCCTGGCGGATCCACCACGTCGCGTACGTCGAGAACTTGTAGCCGCGCTTGTACTCGAACTTGTCGACCGCCTTCATCAGGCCGATGTTGCCCTCCTGGATCAGATCCAGGAACTGCAGGCCGCGGTTCGTGTACTTCTTCGCGATCGAGACGACGAGGCGAAGGTTGGCTTCGACCAGCTCGCTCTTCGCGCGGTCGGCCATGCGCTCGCCCTCGTGCAGATCGCGGAACGTCGAGCGGAGCTCCGTGGCGTTGCCGCGGGCCTCCTCCTCGATGATGGCGACCTTGCGCATCGCCTGCTTGATCTGCTCCTCCATCTCCTCGAAGTCGGCGACCGTCATCATGGTCTTCTTGCCGACCTGGCGAGCACGCGCAGGGTTCGCGCGCATCTCGCGCAGCGTCTTGCGGATCTCGTTGGCCGGCATCCCGGCCTTGCGCTCGCACTCGCGGACCTCGGTCTCCGCCTTGTCGAGCTTGATGATGATGTTCTTCAGCTGCGCGACGATGCGATCGACCGTCGGCTTGTTGAGGCGGAGGTCACTGAGCTCCTCGAACATCTGCGCGCGGTTGTCGCGCATCGCCTCTTTGGTCTTCTTCTTCTTGCCCTCGGTGTCCTGCTCGCCGAGCTTCTCTTCGAGCTTCTCGGTGTCGCGCTGGAGGCGCTTGACCTTGTCGATGATCTTGCAGACGCGGTCGACGTAGAACTGCTCGTTGAACTCGGCCTCGTCCTCGTCGATGTCCTTGACGACATCCTTCACGCGGACCTTGCCGTGGCGGAGGCGCTCGCCGATCGCGATCAGCTCCTCGACGGCGACCGTCGAGTTGAGCACCGCTTGCAGCATCTTGCGCTCGCCGTCCTCGATGCGCTTCGCGATCTCGACCTCGCCCTCGCGCGTGAGCAGCGAGACCGAGCCCATCTTGCGGAGGTACATGCGGACGGGATCCGAGGTGCGCGAGTACGCGTACTCCTCGTCCTCGTCGACCTCTTCCTTCTCTTCCTTTTCGCCGCCGATGCCGAGGGCATCCTTGGGCGGCTGATCGATCAGATCGGGGCGGCGTCCGCCCGATCCGTCGACGACCTCGATGCCGTGCTCGCCGAGCGCGGACAACCAGCCGTCGATCTGATCCGTCGAGACCACATCCTCGGGCATGTGATCGTTGACCTCGTCGTACGTGACGAAGCCCTTCGTCTTGCCGAGCTCGATCAGCTTGTCGCGCATCGCGGAGCCGGAGACCGACCCGTCGCGATTCGCGTTGCCACCGCGGCCGCCCTTGCCCTTGCGAGTCTCCGCTTCCATCGCGGCCGCATCGGCTTCCGTCGACGCGCTCGGACGCTTGGCCGGAGGAACGCTGAAGTCGTCCTCGTCCTCGTCGCCACCGGCGAAGCCCAAGGCATCGCCGTCGTCGTCACCGAGATCGATCTCCGTCGGTCCCGTCTTCGCCTTCGCGCCGGCTTTGCCAGCGCCGGGGGCCTTGCCCGGACCCTTCGCCTTTGGCGCGGGGACGAAGTCATCGTCCTCCTCGTCGTCGCCGTCGAAGTCTCCGTCTTCTTCGCCGCGCGCCTTGGCCGGCTTCGCGCCTGCCTTGGCCGCTGGTGCTTTCCCCGCGCCCTTCGGCGCGACGGCCGGCTTCGCCGCCTTGTCCTTCGTCGCGTCCTTCGTGTCCTTCGCGTCGGGCTTCTTCTTGCCACTCACGTCCGGCTTCGCATTCGCGTCTTTCGCCGCGTCTGGCTTCTTCGCCTTGGCAGGTGCGGGCGCGGCGGGCTTCTTCGGCTGGGCTTTCGTGGCCATGACTAATCGACCTTCTTTTCTTCGGACACTGGGGACGTGGCGCTCGGAGCCGCCAGCAGTTCCTTGAGCCGTGCAATCGCGTCGCGATCACCTTGGCGCTCTGCTTGAACGAGCTGCGCGAACAAGCTCGCGCGCTTTCGATCGCCGCGACGAATCGCGTCGTTCATATCGGTGGCCAAGCTCGTGCGCGATAGCGCGGACGAGCGGAGCTCGAGTCCTTCGACCATCTTCACGAGCGCTGCGCGCGGATCTTTTGTCTCGGCATATTTGCCGGACATCACGAACTTCGCAGAGGGCGTTGGCAACTGCACAGGGGCGAGCTCTTGGAGGGCCTGTCCATCCCGAGCCGCGGAATACATGTCGCGAAGGCGCGCGTCCGTCAAGAGCCAAAAAGCCCTGTCTGCGTCGACGGTTGCTATCAAACTCGGGTGGGATGCCAGGAGGCAGATCACCTCGAGCTCGTCGATCGCTGGCATGGTCTGTGGGCCGGTCTTGGGAACGGGCGTTCCCGACGGATTCGCAGCGTTTGCGCCGCCCTCCGTTCCTGGGCTGTTTGGGTGACCCGGCGTCGGTCCGTGTCGTCCCGCATTGGAGCGGTGCCCGTAGCCCTGCTGCTGGCTCTGGCCGTGGGCGCGCGCGATCGCGTTCGCGACCACGGCGATGTCCACTCCCATCGCGGTCGCCAAGGTGTGCACGAGTAGATCACGTTTGACCGGGTTCGCAACTTTCGCGAGGAGCCGGCCCGCGTCCTCGAGGGCGCGCGCGCGCGCATCCGAGTTGTTACGAGCGCGCCCCCACACGTCGAATGCAAAGAACTCGATGCCGCCGAGCGCGCGATCGATCGACTCGCGCAGCACTTGCGCACCACCGCCGGAGACCATGCTGTCGGGGTCGCTCCCGGCATCGACCTCGCCGAGCGTGCCCGCGCCGCGCGAGGCCGCATTGCCCGGACGCCGCGCGACCTGCACCTCCACGTCGGCCTCGACGCACAGCTGGAGCGCGTGCATCGTCGCCTTGTAGCCGGCCTTGTCACCGTCGTAGAGCAGGACCACGCGCTCGGTCAGCTTCTTCAGCTTGTTGACCTGCTCGGGCGTGATCGCGGTCCCGAGCGGCGCGACCACCTCGCAAAACCCCGCCTGGTGAAGCGTGATCACGTCGAAGTTGCCTTCGACCAAGACCGCGCGTTTTGAAGTCTGCATCGCCTCGCGCGCTTGGGCCAAGCCGAACAGCAGCTGGGACTTCTTGTACAGCCGACTCTCGGGGCTGTTGATGTACTTCGGCGGCTCGCTGCCGTCGGGCGCCTTCTGCGAGCTCACGGTCCGCGACGAGAATCCCCACACCTCGCCACCCGGCATCACGACCGGGCACACCAGGCGATCGCGATTGAGATCGTAGTACCCGCCCTGCTGCGTACGCGTGCGCACGAGACCGAGCTCGACGGCGAGCTGCATGTCCACGCGCTTCGCCTTCAGGTGATCCGCGAGCAGGCCCCACTCGTTCGGCGCGTAGCCGAGCAAGAACCGATCGGCGATCTCCTGCGTGACCCCGCGCTTCGCGAGGTACGCGCGCCCGGGCTCGCCGCGCGGCGACGCGAGCATCTCGCGATAGAACGCGGTCGCGATCTTGTTGATGTCGAGCATCGCGAGCTTCTCGCCGCGACGCCGACGCTCGTCGGGATTCTCTTCGTACTTCGGCAGCTCGACGCCGGTCATCGCGGCGAGCTGTTCGGCCGCTTCGAGGAAGCCCTTGCCCTCGATCTCCATCACGAACGTGAACACGTCGCCCTTCTTCTGGCAGCCGAAGCAATAGAACGTCCCGCGATCGGGATGCACGTTGAACGAGGGCGTCTTCTCGCCGTGAAACGGACACAGACCCTTCCAGTTGCGCCCAGCCTTCTTGAGCTGGACGTGCTGGCCGATGACAGCGACGATGTCCGCCTTGTCACGGATCTGGTCTTTCACCTCGTCCGGAATCACTTGAACCCCAAAGAATTGCTCGCGCTGTGTCCCCACTCTCGACGAGCGGCGGACCTCGAACCATGACCGATCACGCCACCAAACGCGAGGCTAGTGCGCGGGTGTGACGCTCGCGCCATTCACCGTCGTGTCGGTGGAGGGATGAGGACGTGCCCCATCGACCAGCACGTAGACCACCAAGGCCAGCGTGAGCGCGATCCACAGACCGAGGATCATCTGGATCGCCTTGGTCGTCCCCGCCGCCACCTTCGGGCCGTGATCCTCGTGACCGAGGTCATGCCGGTGCTTCTTCCGGGGAGTTCCGGCGGTCTCGGAGTCGGCGGTGGCGCTCATCGACGGGAACGTGCCCGACGCCACGGGCGGCGTCAACCGTCGTCAGGCCTTCGCGCCGGCTTGTCGCATCAGCCGGGCGAACGCGGCGCCGGTCGCCATCGTGATCTGCTCGAGACCGTCGAGGACTCCGCGGGTCCCGGTCGCGAGCCCGACGATGCAGATCACCTGGTCGCCGATCATGATCGGCGCGGCGACGAGCTCGCCGTGTCGCGCGCCGAGCGCGGCGAGCAAGAGGAAGTCGAGCGTTCCGAGATCGCCCGACGCGATGCGCGCGAGGGACTTGCGCTTGATCACCACGGGGACCACGCCGGGATGATCGAGCGGCACGGCGATCGGCGGGATCTGGGTGCCGTCGCGGCAGAAGCTCGTCCAGCTCACGGCGGCCTGGCCGCGCACGACGAGAAAGATCGCCGCGCGTGCCCCCGGGATGAACTTGTCGATCGCATCGATCACGCGCTGCGCGACCTGCTCGCGATCCGCGCCGCGAAAGATCGCCTGCGCCGCCGCATCGAGAGATTTCGGCGCCGCCATTCCGCCGCGCGCGTTCGCGTGCAGGTGCTCCACGTGAGCGACGACGGAGTGCTGCTCGTCGGGGCGATCGGCGAGCATGTCGGCGAGCGTCCGCAGATAGCTGCGGCGTTCGCGATCCAGCGGATCGAACGGCGGGGGAGGGAGGCGCGCGTCTGACAGCGGCGACTTCGGCGCCGGCGCGTCGTCGTCGTCGCCGGCCATGTTGTGACCGGACACCGACGACACCGGCTGCGGAATGCCGTCGACGACGCTGATCTCGTCCTCGTCGCGCCCGAACTTCTTCTCGGCGGCGGGATCGACCGGCGGCGCGAGCTGGAACACCTGGCTGTCTTCGCTGCGCGTGCCGGCGGTGCGGACGAAGCGCGGATCGCGCGGGATGCCGTACACCTTCTCGAGCTGGTAGTGGATGCGCAGCTCCGCTGCCACCGACGGCACGAGCTTGTCGGCACCGACGCCCAAGTGGGTCGCGATCACGTCGAGCTCGACGGCGGACAGCGGCTTCGCGATCGCGACCACCGCGTACTGATTCGCGAGCACGAGCGGAATGCACTGCAGGTGCTTCGCCGCGTCCGTGGGCAGCTTCTTCTGGAACGCCGGATCCGCGCGCTCGAAGTGCGATGCGAGCGCGGCGGGGAGCTTGAGTTGGCGGCCGAGCGCGCGCGACAGATCGTCGATCTCGACGTGGCCGAGCTCGACGAGGTTCGTCCCGATGCGTGCGCCCCACACGACCTGGGCGCGCAGCGCTTCCGCGAGCTGCTCGCGCTTGATCAACCCGGCTTGGACCAGGTGTTCACCGAGACGGCGCACCGAAGAAGTGTACGCCGACGGTTCGCCGCATCGCTAAAAACCGCGCGATCCGCGTGCTGGCTACCCGGTAGTTACCGCGACGCATCGCGCATGAGGCGCGCGAACGCCGCACCCGCGCCCGCGGCCACCGACTCGGCGGTCGCGATCGGTGCATCGACGTCGGTCACGAGCGCGATCACGCACATCACTTGCTTCGCGATCGAGATCGGAACGATCACCATCTCGCCCGTCTTCTGCGCCAACGACACCATCAGCAGCTGATCGATCGGTCCGAGATCCGTCGACGGTGCGCGCACCGTGGTGTTGCGATGCACGGCTTTCGGGATGAGCCCCGGCTGATCGAGTGGCACCGCGATCTCCGGCGGCGGCGAGCCATCGCGAATGAACCCCTTCCACGTCGTCGCGACCTGACCGCGCACGACCATGAGGCTCGCGGCCGCGCACGACGGTGCGAAGCGAAACAGCGTATCGATGCACAGCTCCGCGACGCGATCGCGATTGCCGGCGCGGCGGATCGCACGCGTGGCCTCGCCGATCGTATTGCCCTCGGTCTCGTTCTGCTTGGCGAGCGCGACCTTGCGGATCGCGATGCGCGCGAGCGACTGCGATTGCCGCTCGGAGTCCGTCGGTGCGTCCGCGATCGTGCGCACGTAGCGGCGGCGCTCGCGGCCCGATGACTTGTCGTCCTCGACGGCCTCGGGGATCGACAGCGCGTCGTCGACCGCGGAGCTCAGCGCGTCGAGGTCGGCGAGGTTGTGCGTCGGGATCGCGATCGCACCGGACTCGGTGCTCGGGCGCCGTGCGCGGCGATACGGGATCGCGTCGACGACGTCGGCGTCCCGGCGCGCACCGTCGGGCTCGCCGGCATCGTTCGCGAACGTCCCCTCGCCGAGCTTCGCGACGACGTCGCTGATCTCGTGCGCGGGCGCGACCTCGGGGATCGCATCGGGCTTCGCGGGCGCGACCTCGGGGATCGCATCGGGCTTCGCGGGCGCGACCTCGAGGATCGCATCGGGCTTCGCGGGCAGCCGCGGGATCGCGACGCCGGGCGTGGTCTGGTTTCGCTTCGGGACGATGCCCTGCGCTCGCGCGGCCTCCGCCTTCGCGCGGGCAGCGTCCGCAGCCGCGTCGGTCTTCTTGCGCGCCTCCTCGGCCTTCGCGCGCGCGAGCTCGGCGGCATCGTGCGCGCGCGCGACATCGGCGGCGTCGTCGGACACCGCGGGCTCGACGGGCTTCGCCTTGACGACGCTCGGGATGGCGCCGCCCTTCGGGATGCTCGGCCCTTTCGCGACGACGGGAGCATCGGGCTTCGCGAGGCTCGGCACCGATGCGGGGCGCGTGGCCGCGTCCGTCAGCGGCTCGGGAATCGCCGCCTCCATCTTCTCGCTGTCCTCGTCGACGATCGCGTCGAACTTCGCGAGCGACGGGAACCTCGTCGCCGGATCCGACGGCGGCTTGGCCGGCTTGTGCGCCGGCACCGGCTTCACGAAGCTCGGCCTCACGGGATCGACCGTCGCGACGCTCGGGCGCGCGGGTGCTTCGCTGTCGAGCGTGACCTCGCGCTCCTCGAGCTTCGCGACCGGCACGGTCACGATCTCGTCCTCGCTCGACGGAACGACGATCGCGATCCGTCCGGTCGTCGATGGCGTTGGCGTGGGTGGCGCGGGTGGCGCGACAGGCGCCGGCGCGATCGGCGGCGCGGGAGGCTTCGCGACGCCGGTCTTTGCCTCCGCGGTGCGCGGCTTGATCACCATTGGCTCGACGCCGGGAATGGGGAGCGATGGCGTCGTGAACGGCAGGTTGCCGATCGCCGCCAGCGGTGCGGGCTTGGCAGGCACGCGCGACGAGCTGTCGTCCATGTCGATGTCGACGGAGAGATCCTCGTCGACGGTCGGGACCGGCTTCTTGACCTCGAGCGTCGCCGGCGGAATCGATGGCGTGCGGCCCGCCGGCGCGGTGTACGTCGCGAGGAACGGCTGCGTCGCTTTGACGTCGCCGGTGTCTGGAGGCGCGACCTCGACCTCGAGCAGATCGTCGTCGTTCCCCTCGGCTTCCTCGACGTCGAACGCGGGAAACGGCGGGATGGTCTTGCCCGGCGAGCGCATGAAGCGCGCGGGGCGTTGGATGCCGTAGACGCGCTCGAGCTGGTAGCGCATGCGCAGCTCGGCCGCGATCGCGGAGATGATGTGCTCGGGCTCGACGGCGAGCTCGTCGGCGATGCGCGCCTGCGCTTTCTTCGTCAGCGGCGAGCTCGATGCGAGCACGATGTCGCGACCGCCGATCTTCACGAGCGGCAAGCACGTGTACATCTCGGCGACATCGGCGTGCAGCTCTCGCTGGAGCTCGCGATCGACCTTCTCGAAGTGACGCGCGAGCGCGGCGGGCAGCTTGTGCTGCTGCGCGAGCACCGTCGACAGCGTGTCGAGATCGATGAACCCGAGCTCGATCACGTTCGTGCCGAGGCGCGCGCCCCACATGACCTGCGCACGGAGGGCGCGCTCGACCTGTTCGGTCGTGAGCAGCCCTGCTGCAACGAGCAGCTCCCCGAGCCTGGCCATGCGCGGGCCATCCTATCAACAACTACGCGGCGATCGCCCGTACCGACCGCCTCAGACGGTGAGACACAGCGTAGGACGTACGCTGACGATGCTGACCCCGCGCGCGCTTGACTACGCGATCGTGACGTCTTTGCAGAGGTAGACGTCCTGCACCGCGTGGAGCAGCTCGACGCCATCCTTGAACGGTTTCTGGAACGCCTTGCGTCCGAGGATGAGCCCCATGCCGCCCGCGCGCTTGTTGATCACGGCAGTCGTCACCGAGTCGCGCAGATCGTTGTCGCCCGACGCGCCGCCCGAGTTGATGAGGCCGATCCGACCCATGAAGCAGTTCGCGAGCTGGTAGCGCGTGAGGTCGATCGGGTTGTCCGTCGTCAGCTCGGTGTAGACCTTCTTGTGCGTCTTGCCGAAGTTCTTGAGCGCGGGGTCGTTGTAGCCGCCGTTCAGCTCGGGGAGCTTCTGCTTGATGATGTCGGCCTGGATCGTCACGCCGAGGTGATTCGCTTGGCCGGACAGATCCGCCGACAAGCTCATGTCGCCGTTCGCGGTCTTGAACGCGCCGTTGCGCACGTAGCACCAGAGCACCGTGAACATGCCGAGGCGATGCGCTTCGGCGAACGCTTCCGCGGTCTCGTGCAGCTGACGGCGCGACTCGGCCGAGCCCCAGTACACCGTGGCGCCGACGCCCTGCGCGCCCATGTCGAATGCCTGGCGAACGCTGCCGAACATCGTCTGGTCGTAGGTGTTCGGGTAGCTCAAGAACTCGTTGTGGTTGAGCTTCACCATGAACGGGATCTTGTGCGCGTACTTGCGCGCGACCGTTCCGAGCACGCCGAACGTCGACGTGACGCACGAGCAGCCGCCCTCGATCGCGAGCTTCACGATGTTCTCGGGATCGAACATCATCGGGTTCGGCGCGAACGACGCGCCGGCCGAGTGCTCGATGCCCTGATCGACGGGGAGGATCGAGATGTAGCCGGTGTTCGCCAACCGGCCGTGCGAGAACATCCGTTGCATCGCGCCGATCACGCGCGGCGTCCGGTCGGTCTGGCTGAAAACATCGTCCAGGTACGTCGGCGATGGCAGCGTGAGCTGGCTCGCAGCGATGGTCTTGCACTGATGCTCGAGAAGGCTGGCTTTGTCGCCGAGCAAGTCGCGGATCTGGCGGGCGTCCATGGCCCGCGTTGTACACCGTGCGCGCGTGCGATCACACCCAGGTCACACCGAGGTCGCCGTGAAGTCGGGAAATGGTTGATTCCGCTTCGCAGGGTGGCTAAAAAGCCGCATCGCTTGAACCTTTGGCGACGGGAGCCCCGCTATGCGTTTGTCTTCGACTCTGCCTCTCTTGACCCTCCTCCTCGGCGCGTGTGGCGACGACGGCGGCACGCAGCCCGCCGACGCGAAGCCGGATGACATCGGCTTCAACAAGCCGACCGCGCCGCTGATGGCGAACAACGAGGAAGGCGACAACAACTGGGTCGAGAAGGGCCCCGCGGATCTGTCGTGCCTCGGTACTCCGAGCGCGGACGTCGCGACCACCACCGCGATCACCGTGACCACCAAGGTCACGGACTTCCAGAGCGGCAACGCGAACCCCGGCGTCTCCGTCACCGTGTTCAAGGAGCAGAACGTCGGCTCGCCCGAGGGCGCCGCGACGATGTCCGACGACACGGGCGCGCTCACCGCGACCGTCCCGGCCAACACGAAGCGCTTCGGCTACAAGATGGTCGACACGAGCGACTCGCTCGACACGCTGCTCCTGAACCAAGTGATGGCCGATCCGACGACGACGCCGCAGACCGTCTCGGATATCCAGATCGTGTCCAAGGCCACCGCGGCCACGTTGCCGGCGCTGATCGGTGTCTCGCGCACCGAGGGCACGGGCGTCCTCGCCGGCGCGATGCGCGACTGCGCGGGCTTCGAGGTCTCGAACTTCATCGCGACGGTGTCGTCGACGTCGGGCGCGAACAACACGCCGCCCACGTTCCTCGACGGCGTCGACACGTACTACTTCTCCGCCTCGGTCGGTCTCCCGGTCCGCCACTCGCAGCAGGCGTTCTCGTCGAAGGACGGCCTGTTCATGGCGATCGAGATGCAGCCGAACCCGACGGCGTACGTGCAGATCTGGGGCTACAAGACGGCCGCCGATGTCACGAGCGACAACCTGTCGCTGATCGCCGAGCTCAAGACGAGCGTGATCGCGGAGACCGTGATCACCGGCTCGTACGAGCCGCTCCGCACCAACTAGGCCCGATGCCGCTCACTTAGCGTGCACGTGCTCGTGTCACTCGTTCACGGACACGATTTCGGGCCATCGACGTCTATCAGTGCGCGATCCAACACCTCGCGTTCGTCTTCGAATCGATTCCCAACGTCCCGAGAGGGTACTCGGCGCTCGTCGATCAATGGCGGCGTGCCTCGATGTCGATACCACTGAACATCGC
>JBGARE010000013.1:191037-212726 GCA_044230415.1 Kofleriaceae bacterium | reverse complement strand
TCGCGCCGGCATGCGGCCGTGCGGCGGTATGGCAACCAGATCGTCGTCGAGGATCTCGGCAGCCGTAACGGCACGCTGGTCAACGGGCAACCCACGACGGGGCCGCGGCGCCTGTCCGTCGGCGATGTCATCCAGGTCGGGCCCGGTACGGCGATCGTCGCGTCGTCGAGCGCGGTCAGGGCGAGTCGGCAGATCGGAACGATCACGGAGCTCGAGGATCGGTTCGCGGCAGAGGTGGATCGCGCGACGCGATATCACCGTCCACTCGGCATCGTGATGCTTCGCATCGAGGGGCCGATCGAGCAGATGACGGAGCACGTCGAGACGTTCGCGCGGCAGCTGCGCAGGATGGATCTGCTCGCGGAGTATGGCTCCGAGGAGCTCGCGATCGTGCTGCCCGAATCGAATCGCGATGCGACCCGATCGGTGGCCGCGCGCGCGAAGGCGGTGCCCGCTGGGTTGATCGCGTCGGCGGGTGTGGCCGCATATCCCGAGGATGGTTCGAGCGTCGGCGAGCTGATCGGTGTGGCGCGCGATCGTCTGCGCGGCCTCGATCGCTCGACGCGGCCGGGCGCGGAGCCGCCGCAGCCGGTGATCGTGGATCCGATGATGAAGCAGGTGTTGGTGCTCGCGCATCGCGTGGCGCCGTCGCCGATCACGGTCCTCGTCCGCGGCGAGACCGGCGTGGGCAAAGAAGTCGTCGCCGAGATGATCCACAAGGCGAGCCCGCGCAAGAGCGGACCGTTCATCCGGCTCTCGTGCGCGGCGCTGTCCGAGACGATCGTCGAGAGCGAGCTGTTCGGGCACGAGCAGGGCGCGTTCGGCGGCGCGACGACCGCGAAGCCCGGCTTCTTCGAAGTGGCGTCGGGTGGAACGCTGTTCCTCGACGAGCTCGGCGAGCTGCCGGTCGCCACGCAGGCGAAGCTGTTGCGCGTGCTCGAGACGCGCAAGGTCGTGCGGATCGGTGGCACCACGGAGATCCCTATCGACGTGCGCCTCGTGTGCGCCACGAACCGCGATCTCGAGACCGAGGTCGCGCGCGGTCGGTTCCGCGAGGACCTGTACTTCCGCGTCAGCGGCTTCGTGATTCCGGTGCCGCCGCTGCGCGATCGCAAGACGGAGATCGGGCCGCTCGCGGCGTTCTTCGCCGAGGAGCTGTCGCCGGACGGCCGCACGGCGATCGTCACGCCCGAGGCGCTGCGCGTGCTCGAAGCGCATGATTGGCCGGGCAACGTCCGCGAGCTGCGCAACGCGATCGAACGTGCCCTCGTGCTCAGCGGCGGCGCACCGATCGAGCCGGGGCACTTGCCCGATCGCTTGCTCGAGCGCATCTCCGTCGGAACGGGCGATGCTCCCGCGATCGACGTTCGCCAGCGCGTAGCCGATGTCGAGCGGACGAGCGTGCTCGACGCGCTCGAATCGACGAAGGGCAACCAGACGAAGGCGGCCAAGAAGCTCGGCATCTCGCGGTTCGCGCTGATCCGTCTGATGGAGAAGCACGACCTGAAGAAACGCTAGCTGCGCCGCCGCGAGCGTCGTAGTAAGACCGCGGCATGAGTGACGCGGCGATCTGGTACATCGGCATCAACGGTCAGCAGCAGGGTCCGCTCGGGACGCAGCAGGTCGTCGACATGATCCGCGCGGGTCAGATCACGACGACGGCCTACGCGTACGGACAGACGCAACCGCAGTGGACTCCGATCGCGCAGATCGCGACGTTCGCGCCGCTGTTCGCGCAGATGCCGCCGCCACCGCCGCCGCCGCCCGTCGGGCCTGCGCCCACCGTCGCCGATCAGATCGACTTCGAGGTGATCGGAGCGGAGATGCAGTTCGTCGAGATCGTCCTCGATCCGGGCGAGGCCGCGATCGCGGAAGCGGGCGCGTTCTTCTACATGGACCCGGGCATCAAGATGGAGACGATCTTCGGCGACGGCTCGCAGCAGTCGCAGCAGCAAGGCTTCTTCGGCAAGCTCGCCGCGGGCGCGAAGCGCGTGCTCACCGGCGAGTCGTTGTTCATGACGGTGTTCGGCAACGGCGCGAACGAGCGGCAGAAGGTCGCGTTCGCGGCGCCGTATCCGGGAAAGATCATCCCCGTCGATCTGCGCCAGCACGGCGGCACGCTGCTCTGTCAGAAGGATGCGTTTCTGTGCGCGGCAAAAGGAATCGCCGTCGGCATCGCGTGGAACAAGAAGGTCGGCGCGGGATTGTTCGGCGGCGAAGGCTTCATCCTTCAGAAGATCGAAGGCCAGGGCCTCGCGTTCATCCACGCGGGCGGAACGATCGTGTCGCGCGAGCTCAAGGCCGGCGAGACCGTGCGGCTCGACACCGGATGTCTCGTCGCGTTCGAGCCGAGCGTGAACTACGACATCCAATGGGTCGGTGGCTTCAAGAGCGCGCTGTTCGGCGGCGAAGGATTGTTCTTCGCGACGCTGACCGGACCGGGCCGCGTCTGGCTCCAGTCACTGCCGTTCTCGCGCCTCGCCGGACGCATGCTCGCGGCGGCGGTCGCCTCGGGATTCGGTCGCGGCGACGAGGGCTCGGCGATCGGCGGCTTCGGCATGGGATCGTGATCCCTCGCTGACAGGGCCTTGCCCCCACTCACCGACGCGCCAACCGCGTGAAGATCCACGTGCACGGCGTGGCGCATGCCTTGCTCGAGGAGGCCGTATGCGCGCCCTCCCCACTCTCGTCCTGCTGTTCGCCCCGCTCGCGACCGCATGCACCGACGACACGATCGGCGAGAATACGGCGTACCGGCGTCTCCAAGATGCCTACGACAGCGAAGCACAGTGCCTCTCGTCGACGGTGAACGCCTGCTACCAGACGCTGACCTTGTGCACGAACGGTCGCGCGAGCATCGATCTCGCGATGCGGCCCCTGCGCGGGACATACCTGCTCGAAGGCTCGATCGCGCGGACCGAGACCATCGACATGTCCTTCGACTTCGACCTCGAGACCCTGTCCTCGCCGGACCTGCCGGGACGCCATCGCTGGGAGCGCGTCGAATCCCTGACCTACGACTGCGGTCGCTAGGCGCACTGACATCGTTGTCAGGGTCGAGCGCTTCGACGCCATCTCGTGGCAGCTAAGTGCTCGGATTCATATCTCTCGTGAGTGGTCCCGACCCTGCTCTAAGGAGGGTCATGCGCACTCTTCTCGCGTCCGTCGCCCTCGCCTCCTCCCTCCTCGCCACCGGCTGCTTTGCCTGCGGTGGTTGGGATGGCGAAGACGACACGATGCTGAAGTCCACGGCCGGCGACGCGATCCTCGTGTGCGGCAACGGTGGCTTCTCCGCGATGCTCGCCAACGGCGACTTCATCGAAGGCTGGGCGACCACGAGCTACGACGAGGTCGGTAACGCGGTGTACCAGTACACCGTCGGCGAGACGCTCGCGCCGATCGAGTTCGCGGGCACGTTCGAAGTGCGCGCGATGGATCAGGTCGAGCGCGATCACGCGAACGTGTTGTGCGTCGACCTCGAGAGCCGCGCGTGGTGGACGAGCCCGGACACCGCGCAGTGATCGTGATGTAGAGTGCGCGGCATGGCCGCCCCGCAGTCCTCGTCGTACGACAAAGGCGCGTTCTCGTATTTCGATGGTGACGCGGAGACCAAGGCCCGCGGGCTGTTCCAGCTGATCCGCGAGGACGGGACGCCGATCGACGACGCCGCGGTCGCGAACCTCGATCGCGCGCTCGCTCGCAAGCTGTTCGACGGCATGCTCCGCATCCGCGTCACCGACGCGCGCATGATGGCGCTGCAGCGTCAGGGCCGCATCGGCTTCTATGGCGAGGCGATGGGCCAAGAGGCGGCGGTCGTCGGATCGGCCGCGGCGAGCAAGCCCGACGATTGGATCGTCCCCGCGCTGCGCGAAGCCGGCGTCGGTCTGTTTCGCGGGATGACCCTCGATTCGTACATCGCGCAGATCTTCGGCAACGCCGCGGATCCGACGAAGGGCCGGCAGATGCCGTGTCACCCGTGCGATCGCGATCATCACTACGTCGTGATGTCGTCGTGCGTGTCGACGCAGATCCCGCACGCGGTCGGCATCGCGATGGCGATGAAGATCAAAGGCGATCGCGGCGTCGCGTGCTTCGGCTACATGGGCGATGGCGGCACGAGCGAAGGCGACTTCCACGTCGCGTTGAACTTCGCGGGCGTGCAGAAGTGTCCTGTCGTGCTGATCTGCCAGAACAACCAGTGGGCCATCTCCACGCCCGGCAGCGGGCAGACCGCCGCGCAGACGATCGCGCTCAAGGGGCTCGGCTACGGCGTCGAAGCGATCCGCGCCGACGGCAACGACGTGCTCGCCGTCTATCACGCCGTGTCGTACGCGGCCGAGAAAGCGCGCCGCGGCGACGGACCCACGTTCGTCGAGCTGCTCACGTATCGCGTCAGCGCGCACAGCTCGTCGGATGATCCGTCGCGCTATCGCGACGAGAAGGTCACCGAGATCTGGCGCGGGCAGCGAGATCCGCTGCGTCGCTTCGAGACCTACTTGCTCGGGCGCGGCTTCCTCGCGGAGGGCGAGGCGGAAGCGTTGGCGAAGACGCTCGAGACGGACGTGCGCGATGCGATCGCGAGGCAGGAGGCCGTCGGCAAGCCGGTGCTCTCCACGCTGATCGACGATGTCTACGAGACGCCGACCTGGAACCTGCGCGAGCAGCTCGCCGAGGTGGAACGCGGCGCACGCCCCGCGAACCCGCACGACCACGGCCACTGAGGGTGCGACACGCTCGCGCCGTGCGACACCGCATCGCGCTGACAGCTCGACACGCGGCGTGAGCACCCGGACATGGCTCGGCCACGAGCGGGCGCGTATTCGAGATGAATGCGCAAACTTCGCCTTCTTCTCGCCGCTGCGTTGCTCGCTGCCTGTGGTGGTGCGCAGCGCGGTCACATCGATGGTGGTGTGCTCGGTCGTGTCGTGGTGTACCGGAACGGCGTCGCGTTCTACGAGCGGAGCGCCCATGTCGAGGACGGCCGCGTGACCGTCCATGTACCGCGCGACCGCGTCGATGACTTCCTGAAGTCGCTCACCGTCGTCGATCGAGTCACGAAGAAGCCGCTCGTGATCTCGATCCCGCGCCGCGAAGCCGAGGACGGCAGCTACCTGACGATGATGCTCGAGACGCCGGGCGTGCAAAGCGCGGACGTCGACCTGCGCTACGTCACGGAAGCACCGGCGTGGAAGCCGAGCTATCGCGTGTACGTCAACAAGGACAACCAGCACGTGATGCTCGAGGGCTGGGCGATCGTCGACAACACGACGAGCGAGGACTGGAAAGGCGTGCTCGTCGGCGTGGGCGCGAGCTCCGCCCTCGCGTTCCGCTACGATCTGTGGAGCGTGCGGCAGATCGATCGCGATCTGCTCGCGGGCGAGGAGAAGTTCGCGATCGCACCGCCCACCGCGGTGTCGCCGTACGCGGAAGCGAGCGCCGAGGAGCTCGCGATGTTCGATACGGACGAGCTGCGCAAGGATGCAAAGCCCGGGACGGAGGTCAAAGGATCGACGAGCTTGCAGAACAACTTCGTCGTCGAGGGCGTCAACACGACCGGCATGACGTCCGGCGGCGACGGTGGCAACCAGCTCAAAGGCACCGTCGCCGACAAGCGCACGGGCGAGAAGCTCGCCGGCGTGACCGTCGTCGCGACCAAGGGCAAGGAGATGCAGACCGCCATCACCGACGAACAAGGGCGCTACTCGATCGCGGTTCCGAGCGGAACGTACACGCTGACGTTCTATTACGCGGACGTCACGCTCGAGCGTCGCAACGTGAACGTCTCGAGCAAGAAGCCCACGATCGTCGCGCAGAACATCGATACGTCGAGGAGCGGCGGCGAGGTCATCCAGATCGCAGACACCGCGCCGACGATCGATCCGACGGGCGGCAAGCAAGGCGTGTCGGTGAACGGCGGCTACATCCGCAACACGCCGGTGCCGGGCCGCACGTTCGAGGGCGTGGCCAGCAAGAGCCCGGGGCGGCAGATGGACTTCGGAGGCTTCGATCCCAAGGTCTCCTCGGACTACTCGAACGATGACTACACGCCGCCGCCGCCGCGCAATCCGGTGAAGGACGGCGACGAGAAGCTGAAGTCGATCGCGGCGCGCGTGATCAAAGAGAAGCGCGACGTGCTGATCGAGGTGCGAAGCCCGACCTCGACGGACAAAGATGCCGAGGCGCGTGCCGCGGCGGTGAAGAACAAGCTCGTCGACGATGGTGTCCCCGCGAACCGCGTGCACGTGACGACGAAGGTCGGTGCCGGCGAGCCCGAGACGGTGCGCGTGCTCGCGGTGTCACCGCAGGCGAAGCAGGCCGGATCTCCCGAGCGCCGCGATCTCGGGCCGGACACGCCGGTGGGCGAGAGTCACTTCGAGTCCGACCGCCCGATGACGGTGCGCGCGGGATCGAGCGCGATGGTGTCGATGGTGCAGCGCGAGACCACCGGTGGTGTCGTGTACCTCTACGATCCGATCAGCGATCGCGGTGACGAGCGCTTCGCCTTCAAAGCGGTGCGCCTCGACAACCCGACCGGCGAGACGCTCGAGCCCGGCCCGGTCACGGTGTACGGCGAGGGGCGGTTCATCGGCGAAGGCATCACCGAGGCCGTGTTGCCGCATGCCTCCGTCGTGGTGCCGTTCGCGCTCGACAAGCAGATCGTCGTCGCGAAGAACGGCACCGAGGAGGATCGGATCGCGAAGATCGTCACCGTGCAGCGCGGCGTGATGACGGCCGAGGTCCAGCATCGCCGGCAATCGCGGTTCACGGTGACGAGCCGCTCGACCGACAAGGCGCGCGTGTATCTGCGCCATCGCCTCGCCTCCGGGTGGACGCTCGTCGAAGCGCCGTCGACGTTCACCACCGTCGGTGATTCGCAGCTATTCGAGATCGATCTCGGCCCCGGCGAGACGAAGTACGTGAACATCACCGAAGCGACGCCGGTCCAGCGCACGTTCGAGCTCGGCTCCGACGAGGCGCTCGGCATGATGAAGGTGTTCATCGCCGAGCCCGCGGCATCGCCGCAGCTGCGCGCGCAGATCGAGGCCGTGCTCGCGACGCATCACAGCGGCTCGGACCTGATGGACAAGATCGCCACGCTTCGCGAGCAGCTCGCCGAGTATCGCTCGCGATCGGGCGAGCTTAACGCGCAGCTCGTGACGCTCAAAGCCGTCCGCACGAGCGGCGAGCTGATGGCGACCCTGCGCGCCAAGCAGGCCGACATGTCGGAGCGCATCCAGAAGGCGACGATCGCGCTCGTCGAAGCGCAGGAAGGGCTCATGCTCGCGCGCGTGAAGTTCCAGAACCAGCTCGCTGACCTGCGCCTGACCGACGTGACAAAGCCGATGACGTCGGCGCGGTAGCGATTCGCGGTCGGGTGTCGATCGACGCGCGCGCCGCTTCCTGACGCCCAGCCACGAGTGTGGTACGAGGCGGACATATGCCCGAGCAACGTTTCGATGCCGTCGTCATCGGTGCAGGTCCCGGTGGGTATCCCGCCGCGATCCGCCTGGGTCAGCTCAAGGTCAAGACCGCCATCATCGAGCGCGAGTACTGGGGCGGCGTCTGCCTCAACGTCGGCTGCATCCCGTCCAAGGCCGTGATTCACGCGGCGAAGACGTACGAGAAGATGGGCCACGCCGACGAGCTCGGGATCATGATCTCCGAGAAGCCGACGATGGACATGAAGAAGCTGCAGACGTGGAAGGGCGGCGTCGTCCAGAAGCTGACCTCCGGCGTTCGCACGCTGCTCAAGGGCAACGGCGTCGAGATCATCGATGGCACCGCGAAGCTCGAGAAGTCGGGCACCGACGGTCACCGGATCACCGTCAAGACGAAGACGGGTGATCAGACGATCATCGCGAAGAACATCATCCTCGCCACGGGCAGCCGCCCGATCGAGATCCCCGGCTTCAAGGTCGACAACGCCTCGCGCGTGATCGACTCGACGGGCGCCCTCGCGCTCGACCACGTCCCGCAGCGCATGGTCGTCATCGGCGGCGGCTACATCGGCCTCGAGCTCGGCATGGTCTACGCGAAGTTCGGCTCGAAGGTCACGGTCGTCGAAGCGATGCCGCGCCTCCTCGGCACGATGGACAAGGACTGCGTCGCCGTCGTCGAGCGCAAGCTCAAGAAGATGGGCGTCGAGGTGATGCTGAACACCAAGGCGAAGTCGTGGGAGGACAAAGGTGATCGCGCCGTCCTCACCGTCGAGCTCGCGGATGGCAAGACCGCCACCGTCGACACCGACAAGATCCTGTTGTCGATCGGCCGCCGTCCGAACAGCGAGAACCTCGGCCTCGACGCCGCGGGTGTCACCGTCGACAAGCGCGGCTACGTCGTCGCCGACGATCACCTGCGCACCAACGTCGGCGGCATCTACGCGATCGGCGACCTCATCGGCGGCATGATGCTCGCGCACAAAGCGACGAAGGAAGGCGAAGTCGTCGCCGAGATCATCGCGGGCCACAAGGCCGCGTTCGACGTGCGCACGATCCCCGCGGTCGTGTTCACGGATCCCGAGATCGCCGTCACCGGACTCACCGAGGACGAAGCGAAGGCGAAGGGCCACACGAACCTCAAGGTCGGCAAGTTCCCGTTCGCCGCGCTCGGTCGCGCGCTGTCGGTCAACGACACCGAGGGCTTCGTGAAGACGATCGCCGACGGCAAGACGGGCGAAGTGCTCGGCGTGCACATCGTCGGTAACGGCGCCGCGGACCTCATCGCCGAAGCAACGCTGGCGATCGAGATGGGCGCGGTCGTCGACGATCTGCGCCTCACGATCCACGCGCACCCGACGCTGTCCGAAGGCATGATGGAGTCCGCCGCCGCCGCGCTCGGCGAAGCGATTCACATCATCAATCGCCCGCAGTAGGCGTCGGCGCCTGCACGCCGATCTCTCGCAACGGGATGACGGCGGAGTTCCCGAAGCCTACGGCGTCGGCGCGGCCGGCGCGGCCATGACGCACTGACCGTTCGTGCACGCGGCGACCTGCTTGTCGCAACCACCGCACGCCATCTGGCGATCGAGATCCGGCGGAGGACACTCGAGCTTGCCGGCGGCCTCGTCGAACTTCGCCATCTCCTTCGACGCGATCGCATCCACCGCGCACGCACACGGATCGCACCCTGCCCGCTTCACGAGCACGCAGTCCGTGGCCTCCTTGCAGTCCTTCGCGAAGCCCGCGAGGTCGACCATCGGCGCGGCGATCGGCGCGGCCGGCTTCACGGGCTCCGCCGGCTTGGGCTCGGGCTTCGGCTCGGGAGCCTTCTCCGTCGGCTTGGTCTGACACGCAGCGAGGACGGACACGATCAACGCGAGGCGAAGCACGGCTCCAGTATATCGATCGTTGTCACGCGGATGCGAGCAAGCGCGCGAGCAACTCGGCCAATCCCGCGGTGGCTGCGTGATGCTCGAGATACGCACGATCGAGCGATGCTCCACGTGTCTTCACGACTCCGAGAGCGTCATTCCATTGCCGCTCGGAGCCACCCGCTTCGACGTACCAGAGCAACTTCTGAAGCACGATGTCCTCGGGGGTACAGACGGGAACCTGCTGTCCGCGGACGTCTAACATGACGCGTCGATCGAGCTCGGCGCGCGACAGCACGTCGTCCTTCGCGCAGAAGATGTCGATCTTGATCATCGTGCCCTGATGGATCGCGTTGAACGAACGACGCGTGTCGACCGCCCAGCGACACGTGTCCTCGTCCACGTAGTAGTTGGCAAGAAGTCGCTCGCAAAGCGGCCTGACGTGGACCAGGCGCAGATCTGCCACGAGGTCCACGTCCAATGTCGCTCGCGGAACTCCGAGCAACGAGCTGGCTACCGATCCGCCGATGCACCATCGCGCACCGACCGCGTCGAGGTGCCCTCCCACGTCGATCGCGAGCTCCAACTCGGTGAGGAGCATCGTTACTTGCCGTGGATGTCGGGATCCCAGCCAAACACGCGGATCATCGTCTCGCGATCCAAACTCCGCGACCGCAACCGGAGCTCGATCTCGCGCGGTGTGGCATCAGGATAGCGTGTTCGCAGATCCGCTCTCGCGAGCTCGTTCACCGAGTGGCCCATCGCGAACATGCGGTCGAGCTTCTGGTCGGGGCTCGCTCGACGCCAGTGGTCGAGCATCAGCTTCTCGACCGCCGGATGGGTATCCGTTCCAGGTGGAAGCTCGATTGCCATAGGCACAGGATACGGCTCTCGGCTGACAATGTCAGGCCGTAGAGAACGTGGTAAGCGGTCACGGTGACCCCGTGGAGCGTCGTCGACCTGGGCCGCGCCTCGTATCGCGATGCATGGGCGCGCCAGCTCGCCCTCGTCGAAGCGCGCCAGCGTGACGAGGTGCCCGACACGCTGCTCCTCGTCGAGCACGAGCACGTGTTCACGCTCGGTCGCCGCCGCGAAGCCGAGGGCAACGTCCTCGACGCGGGCGATGTCGAGGTCATCGGCATCGAGCGCGGCGGCGATGTCACCTATCACGGCCCCGGTCAGCTCGTGGCCTACCCGATCGTGCTCCTGCGCGAAGGCCCCGAGCGCGATCTGCACGCGTACCTGCGCAACCTCGAGGAGGCCGTGATCCGCACGTGCACGCGGTTCGGTCTGGCCACCGATCGCGAGCCCGGCAAGACGGGCGTGTGGATGACCACGCCGCTCGGTCGCAAGAAGCTGTGCTCGATGGGCATCGCGTGTCGCAAGTGGGTCACGTTCCACGGCCTCGCGCTCAACGTGACCACGGACCTCGCGTACTTCCGCCGGATCAACCCGTGCGGCTTCGAGTCGAGCGTGATGACCACGATGGCCGAGCAGCTCGGCACGATCGACTTCGCGTCGGTGAAGACGGCGCTCGCCGAAGAGCTCGCCACCACGCTCGGTCGCACCGCCGCGGATCGCTAGGCGACAACAAAACGCCCCATTTCACGCTCAGCGAGCCGTAATCGTTGCTGTACCAACGATGCGCCTAGACATCAGCACGTGCGTCAGCGCGTGTTGCACGTGCTCTCTCGCTCCTCGCTGGCGCGTGGGTAACTGTTGCGTATGTGGCGGATACTGAGTGTGCTTGTTGTCGCTGCCGGATGCGTCGACGAGTGCGAGCCGCTCATTCGCTACAGCTCCGAGCCGGGTCCCGAAGGGATGGGCTGTCCCAATCTCGAGTTCCAAGAGATCGAGATTCCCACGGTGTGGTACCGGGTCGGCACGCGCGCTGTCGTTCGCGAGTGTCGCGACAACCGCGGGTGGCGGCAGTTTGAGTGCCTGGGCTACCGCGACTGGTACGAGCTCGTGTCCAGGGAGGAACGATGATCGGCACGAATGCGAAGGTCTCGGTCCAGTGAGGCCACTCCTCCTGATCCTCGTCGCGGGATGCGCGGGCGAGGTGTGCGAGCCCGACATTGGCTATCGCACGCCCCGCGGCGACGCGATCCAGGCTCCCGGCCCAAACGGCGAAGGCTGTCCGAGCCTCATGTTCGCCGAGGAGCCCACTCCGATCGAGTGGTACCCGGAAGGCACGATCGGCCTCGTTCGCGAGTGCCACGACAACAGCCAGGCCGTGCGCAGGCTCGAGTGTGTCTCGGGCGCCTGGTGGCCGCTGATCCTGCCCGGATAAGGCAGGCGACGCACGAACGATGCACCCAGGGCATGCGAGGCTCTTGTATGCGCTGGTTATTGGTCGCGCTGCTCGGTGGATGCAGCGAGAGCTCTGGCGTGTTCAGTGCGCGAGCGGCGTGGACGTGATCTGCGCGTCCTTCGGCAGCGTGGGCAGCCCTGGGTGCTGATTGAAGATCACGGTGCCGGGCTGCGCGAGGTCCACGCTCCACTGGAAGCCATCGATGACGGCGAGCGAGTCGTATGCGTGATCCGAGGTGTCCCAGATCGCGATGCGCAGCGTGATCACTTCGCCCGGGTTCACGTTGCCGGAGGTGACGAGCCAGCCCGTCGCGCCGCCGGTGACGGAGTTCGTGTCGCACGAGCCGGACTCCGGATCATCGAAGCCGGTGCCCGTGAGCTGGTTCGTACCGATGCAGGTGGAGATGGTTCCCGGATCGCCCGAGCAGCCGGTCTCGCCGTTGACGCACTGGGTGAACAGACCGGTGTTGCCGTGGCCGAGGTTCACGCCGACGGGCACCTTCATCATCGAGCCCATCGGCTGGTAGAACGCGAGGTTCTTGTCCGTCGGGTTCGCGGGCATGCCGGTGTACGCCGAGGTCAGGAGCACGACGAAGAAGTCGTTGAACGAGCTGCAGGTCCACTCGGGGAACTCGGCGCTGTAGAAGTTCGTGGACAGCTTGAACGAGCGCGCGTTGGTGGGGACGCGGATCGTGAGCGTCAGCATCACCGGATCGTTCGCGGTGGTGCCCGACGGATCGGGGCAGCCCGGCGCGTTCGGCAGGTTCATGCCGTTCGCCATGTAGAAGTCCGACGGGTACGCGGAGCACTGCGTGTTCGACGTGAAGTCGCAGGTCTGCGTGCCCACGTGCGTGTACGAGACGAAGTCGTGATAGCCGGGCGACGTGTCGGTCTTCGCGGCCGCGCCACCGGTGGAGAGAATCGCGAGGTTCACGCCGCCCTGCGGGAGGAGGCCCGTGCCGAACTTGGGACGGATCGAGTGGGACTCGGGATCGGGCACGCCCGTGCCGTCGGCGAGCGTGAGCGCGCTCGAGATGACGCCCCACTTGCGGTCGGTCAGCGTCGCGGTCTGGCACAGATCGATCGCGCGCGCGTACTCCATCGCGTCCTGCGTGTTGGACGGGATGTTCTGATCGCAGAGAAGCTGCGTGTCGTCGGCGACGCCGTTGCAGTCGTCGTCGAAGTTGTTGCCGGGCGCATCGAACGCGCCTTGGTTCACGAGCGCGGGCTTGTCGCACTCGGTGGAGTCACAGCAGTCGCCACCGCAGGTGGACTGGCCGTCCATGTCGCGATCGTCGTTCTCGTCGACCGTGCCGTTGCAGTTGTTGTCCATGCCGTCGTTGCAGCGCGGACCGTCTTCGCCGACGGGGATCACTTCGCCATCGCAGCGCGACCACAGGCCGTCCTCGCCGCAGACGCGGTGGCCCTTCTTGCACGGGCCGACGCCTTCGGTGCCCTCTTGGCCGTTGTAGCAATCCTCTTCGTCGCCGGGGGCGCAGTCTCCCGACAGACACGAGCCGTGGATGCACTGGTAGCCCTCGTTGCAGACGTTGCCGCAACGACCGCAGTTCTCGGCGTCGATGTTGATGTCGGTATCGACACCGGAACAGACGCGAGAGCCGTTGGAAGGACCACACCCGACCCCGATAAGGGAGACAGCCAGATAAGCTAGCGAACGCAAAGACATGACGGGCTCCTGAGAAGCGGCCGGAGATTGGCTTCGATTGCGCTAAAAGAGCAAGCGCAAAGATCGAGCCCGTCCTGTCAATGACTGCGGTGAGGGCGCCTCTTGTTAGAGGGCGACTACTCCGAGGGCGCTTGGCGGAAGATCACCGTGCCCGGCTGCGCGGTGTCCACGTCCCACTTGAAGTTATCGATGACTGCGATCGAATCGAGGATGTGATCGCTCGTGTCCCAGATCGCGATCCGGAGCTTCATGATCTCCCCGGGAGTCACGTTGCCCGTGGTCTCGAGCCAACCCGTGCCGCCGCCCTGCATCGAGTCCGCATCGCAGACGTTCGGGCTCGCCTTGTCGAAGCCGGTGCCCGAGATCTGATCGATGCCCATACACGTGTTGATCGTGCCCGCGACCGGGCCACCGAGCGGACCGGCCGGAGCGCATCCCGTGCGGCCGTTCTTGCACTGCGTGAACAGACCCGTGTTGCCCGATGCGAGGTTCACGCCGACCGGGTACTTCATTCCGTTGGCCGAGTAGAACGCGAGGTTCTTGTCCGTCGGGTTCGCGGGCATTCCCGTGTACGTCGAGTCGAGGAGGACGACGAAGAAGTCGTTGTACGGCGAGCAGGTCCACTCGGGGAACTCGGAGCTGAAGAAGTTCGTCGCGAGCTTGAAGCTCTTCGCGTTGCTCGGGACGCGGATCGTTAGCGTGAGCATCACCGGGTCTTCGGCCTTGTTGCCGGCGGCGTTCGGACAGCTCGGCGCGTTCGGCAGCTTGTTGCCGTTCGCCATGTAGAAGTCGCTCGGGAAGTTGGACTCCTTGTTGTTGCCGAGCTGCGTCGGCGTCATCTCGAAGTCCTGGAAGTTGGGGTTCGTGTCGCCCATCGCCGCCGCGGCTCCCGTCGAGAGCAGCGCGAGGCTCGAGCCGGCTTTCGGCAACACGCCCGGTCCGAAGCGCGGACGGATCGACTGCGCGTTCGCTGCGCTGGTGCCGGTACCGTCGGCGAGCGTGAGGGTCGCGCTGATCACGCCCCACTTCTTGTCGGTCATCGTCGTCGTCTGGCAGAGGTCGATCGCCTTCGCGTAGTCCATCGCGTTCTGCGATGCGGACGACAGGTTCGAATCGCACAGCGCGACTTGGTCATCGACGATGCCGTTGCAGTCGTCGTCGAAGTTATTGCCCGCGGCATCGAACGCGCCGATGTTCACGCCGCTCGGATTCGTGCACTCCGTCGAGTCGCAGCAATCGTTGCCGCCGCACGTCGTGAAGCCGTCGCCATCGGAGTCGACGTCCTCGTCCATCATGCCGTTGCAGTTGTTATCGACGCCGTCGGAGCAGTTCTCCTGCACCGGCGCGACTTCGCCCGTGCACGGTCCCCACGTCCCGCTCGCTTCGCACGTATGCGTTCCGCCATGGCACGGGCCGACACCCGATGTGCCCGCCTGGCCGGAGTAGCAGTCCTCGCGCTCGCCGGGGCTGCACATCGCGGTGTCGTCGCCGCCCTGAATTTCGTCGGGACCGCACGCCGCCATCACCACCACGAGACCGAGCGTAAGCGTTCGCAGCATGGAGCCTCCGGGACGGAGCATACGCCTCGACCGCAGGGCCGCTGCAAGCGTGAACGTCGTCGGTCAGCGGTGGTCAGCCACGGACCTCACAACCCGCGGACAGGACAGGACAGCGAGGTGTGAACCGAGGTTTGAACGATGCGCCCGCGCCTCGTCGTAGCGCGCGACAGTTAGCCGGTGCGGACGGAGAAGTCGCGCACGCTGACGATCTGCTTGCTCTCGAGGTCCGCGAGGAAGCTGCGGCCGCTTCCGATGCGCCCGTCGAAGGCCAGCAGGTACCAGACGTCGAGCGTCCACCGCGTGTGGTCCGACTCGCAGGGCGGCGTCCACGACACCGCCTCGAGGTCACCGAGGTACGTGGGTCGCGACGGCGAGGCCGCGACCAGCTTCTGGTACTCGTCGCAGGTTTGCACGAGCCCCACCGCGACCGAGGCATCGCGCGTCGCGACGGTGCGGCGCCACGCGGAGGTCAGCCGGCAGCGACCGATCTGCCCGCTCGGCGAGAGCTCGACCTCGTAGGCTTCGTCGGCGGCGAGGCCATCGAAGTCCGGGACGTCGAACTCGGGGAACTTGTCGCGCTCCGCGATCTGCTCGAGCCGATCGTCGAACGCCTCGTAGCCGGCCTCGAGCGTGTCGTTGCCGTAGTAGCCGTAGATGCGGAGGATCAGGTTCGACGACGGGAGCCGGTGGTCCCAATCGACGATCGAGATCGCGCCCGCGTAGTCGTGGCGGAACCGCTGGAGCGGCGGTAGTGCAGCCGCGACGCGCGTGGCCGCGCCTTCTTCAGCGAGCAAACCTTGGTACGCGACCCGGGGGTGCAGCCGGATCTCCTCGGCGACGAACGGGCGCAAATCGGAGGACACCTGAGCGGCGATAGTACACGCCGCGTGCACCGCCGTCTCGGCGAGACCGGCTCAGTTCGCGGTCACAAATTGACGGTGATCGTCGCGGTCTCGGTATCGCTGCCGGCCGTGTTGGTACAGGTCAAGGTGTACGTCGTGTCGCTCATGATGGTGATGTCGGTCATCCCGCCGTTCGTGATCCCACCGAGCGCGTTATCGAGCGAGCAGGTCGGCGCGGGCACCGGCGTGTTCGCGTAGGTCCACGTCCACACCACCGCGGTTTGGACGCCGTTGTCGACCGTGTTCGGGGTCGCGGTCAGCGTCGCGATGATCGGCGCGACCTGCGCCTGGACGGTGATCGCCGCCGTCTGCGTGTCGGTGCCCGCGGTGTTCGTACACGTCAGCGTGTACGTGGTGTTCGCCGCGATGTTGACGGACTTCGCTTGGCCCGGCGTGATCGCGCCGATGCCGTTGTCGATCATGCAGGTCGCAGCCGGCGTCGGCGTGCCGTTATAGGTCCAGTTGAACGTCACGTTCGTCGCGGTGCTCGCGACCACGGTGGCCGGGTTCGTCGTGAACGTCGCGATGTCGGGCGCGACCGGCGCGGCGACGGTGGTGACCGTGACCGTCTCGGTGTCCGTGCCTTCGCTGTTCGTGCAGGTCAGGAGCAGCTGCGTCGTCGACGGCAGCGTGATGGATTTCGGTGTGTTGTTCGTGACCGCGCCGATGCCGTGATCGAGCGTGCAGCTCGGCGTGGGCACGGGGGGCGCGGTGTATGTCCACGAGAACGTGACATCGCCGGCGACGTTCGTCAGCAGCTGCGACGGCGTCGCCGTCAGCGTGGCGATCGACGGCGCGACCGGATCGCTCGCGACGGTGACCGGCGCGACCGCGGTATCCGCGCCCGCCGCGTTCGAGCAGCGCAGCGTGTACGTCGTCGACGCGGCGAGCGTCACCGTCGACGATCCGCCGCTGTCCATCGATGTCCCGAGCTCGATGATCTCGCAGTCCGGCGAATCGGGATCGTTCGCGTAGGTCCAGGTCCACGTGATCTGCGTGGCCTCCCCCGCGAGGATCGTGTCGGGCGACGCCGCGAACGATGCGATCTGCGGTGCCTCGCCCGTGGCACCTCCACCGCCGCCGCAGGCCGCGACGAGGACGAACACCGAAAGCGTGCGCGAAATGTGCGACATGGGGCCCCCGACGAGGATCTTACCCGTGAACGGCGCGTTCGAGCGCATCGATCATCGCCCCGATGCGCTCGCCATCCAGCTTGAGCCGCGCGGGGTTGACGACGAGCCGCGACGAGACATTGGCGATCGTGTCGATCTCGACGAGCCCGTTCTGCTTGAGCGTCTCGCCGGTCTGCGTGATGTCGACGATGCGATCGCACAGGCCCGTGAGCGGTCCGAGCTCGATCGCGCCCGACAGCTCGATCACCTCGGCGGTGATGCCCTTCTTCTGCAGATACGCGCGTGTGGTCCGCGGATACTTCGTGGCGATCCGGAGGTGCGACAGACTCCGATCGTCGACGCGTTGATCGGCGCGCTCCGCCACGATCATGCGGCAGCGACCGATGCCGAGATCGAGCGGCTCGTACAGGTCGCGGCCTTCCTCGGCGAGGACGTCGCTGCCGACGACGCCGATGTCCGCGGCCCCGTACGCGACATAGGTCGCGATGTCGGAGTTGCGCAGCACGAGCACGCGCAGCGGCCCGCACTCGAAGACGAGCTTGCGCGAGTCCGCGAACAGCGGCGACAGGTCATAGCCCGCCTTCGCGAACACCTGTGCGGTCTCGTCGAGGATGCGGCCCTTGGGCAGCCCGAGGATCAGCGGTCGCGTCACTGGGCGCGAGACTACTGCGCTACCGGTCCCGCCGCCATGGACAGCGAGCCCGTCGGTACGGTGATCACCGCGGTCGTCACGCGCGGCAGATCCATCGTCGTGACCATCTGGCCAGGCGAGCTACACGCGCGCTCGGTGGCTGCCATCTCGCGAGCGTCATTCGATGACGTGGCGTTCGGATCGGGCGTGCCCGGACGGATCCCGTTGCTCGGGTGTCGGGCGCGCATCCACGCGCATTGCTCGCGCGCCTCGATCCGGAGCGGCATCGGACGACCTTCGAACGTCAGCGCGATTGTCCCCGCGGGTGCTTGCATCCATTCGTCGAGCGCGGCCTCGCCCATCTCGCCGATGCGACCTGCGGCGTCGATCGGGTACGACGAGCCGCCGATATCGAGCACGAGACCGTCGGGACAGTCGTCGCGGATCGGGGTCACCACGGCCTTGTCGTCGACGGTGAACACCTCTTTGCGCGGGATGAACAGGATCGCGAGCGTGCCGACCGCATCGATCGCGAAGAACCCACCGGCGACCAGGCCCGTGCGATCGTTTGCCTTCATCGGATCGCTCTGATCGCGATTGCGATCGAGGAGCAGGAACGTCGCGCCGAGCGCGGCCTCGACGAGGAAGCTGATGCCCGCGGTCTTCTTCCACCGCGAGCCATAACGAAACGCCGAGTGATAGACGCGATCCTGCGCGTACTGCCGCGTCGAGCACGTGAGCGCGAACGGACGCTCCGTCCTGTTCTGCGGCGCGACGGTCTGCGAATTCGCGGCGGCGGGATCGATGTCGTATTCGATCGCGAGCGGGATCGAGACGGCGAGTCGCTCCTGCACGCCGGCGAGCGGCACGGTCTGTTCGCGCACGCCCTCGTCGAGGAAGCGCTGCGTGCCCACCGCCTGTGTGGTGACCCACGAGGTGAAGCAGCCCGACGCTGCCACCGACGCGGCGATCGACATCGCGACAGCGCGCGCCCTCATCGGATCCATCCTCCCGGCACGAGCACGTGGATCGTTCCGCGCGCTCGCCACTCGGGCGCACGCCAGCGCACGCCCGCGCGCGGCCGCATCTGCCACGACCCCGGGATCCAGATCCACTGCGTGCTGTTCCACATCCAGAAGCCCGCGACCCACACGACGGCCGGTGCCGGCGCGACCGCGATCGTCTCGACGCGCGGAGGCGGCGGCGCGCTCGGTGCGCGCGTGGTCTTCTCTTGCTCGATGTCCTGGTCGGGCACGCGCCACTGGCCCGCGAGCCACACCCAGTTGCCGTCGAGCCACTGCCAGTAGCCCGGACGCCACTCGGCGTTTTCGGACAGCTTCGGCGGCTGCGCGTCGGCGAGCGGTGCCGGCGGTGGACCATCGGGCGGTTTCGGCGGCTGCAGCGCGGTGGTCACGCGCAGCTTCCACGCGGCCGCGCGCTCGTTCCGCTCCGTGTCCGTCCAGCATCGCGCGTCCTGCTTGTTCGCCCGGCAGTACTGCTCGCGCTCCTCGCCGCGCGAGAGCAGCTCCGCGTGCACCTGGAAGCCACCCGCGCCCCAGCAGTCTCGGCTATCGCGATGCGCGTCGCACCACTCGCGTCGGCGGCGCGCGCGATCCGCTTCGAGTGCGAGCTCGACCGCGCGCTTGCGCCGCCGCTCTTCCTCGATGCGCATGCGCTCGCGCTCGGCACGCTCGGCACGCCGCCGCTCTTCCTCGGCACGCTCGCGATCGCGGATCGCCTGTTCGCGCGCGCGCCGCTCGGCATCGGGATCCGGCGGCGGCGGGCGATAGTTCTTCCGCGCTTCCTCCATCTGAAGGCGCGCACGCTCGGCACGCAGCCGCTCTTCCTCGTCGCGGTGCGCTCGCCGAGCTTCCTCTTCCTGCGCGAACCGAACCCGACGCGCCTCTTCTTCGCGCGCGCTGCGCTCGAGGTACGCCTCGTACTCCGCGTCGCCGATGTTCGGCCGCCACGCGATGCGCACCGCGCCGAACAGCACGCCCGTCAGATCGTTGGGCTCGATCGACCAGAACCGGATGCGCACGCGCGCGCCGGGGGCCGGCGGCTTGTCGAGCCGCACGTGGATCACCGTCGAGGGGACGACGTAGTTCGGCGGTTCCGCGATCTCGAGCGGAACACCCGGCGCGTCGGGCACCGGCAGATCGCCGGGAACACGCCGCCCCGGAACGATCGGGGTGCCCGGTGTGCCCGGCGTGCCACCACCACCACTGCGGCCGAGCACCAAGCGCTCGCGCGCGTCGGCGACGCACTTCGAGTTGTCCGGCGCACCGGACGTTTGCCCATCGCGATCGATCGTCGCTTCGTTCTTCGCGAGCTCTACACCGTCGACGACGACCACCGCGTGCAGCGCGATCTTTCGCGGTGTCGCGAGCCGCAGCTCGAACTCCTCGCCCCACTTGTTCCCCGTCGCTGGCACCTCGACCTCGAACGGTCCCTGCGCGCACGTCGAGACCGCGCGGTACCAGGTCAGCTCGCCGATCTGAGGCTGCAGCTGCGGCGTGGACGATGTCGCCGGCATCGTGGTCGGGCCGCGCGTCGAGCTGCCGCCACAAGCAGCGACGAGGATCACCATGAACGTCAGGCGCATCGTGGACCGCATCCAGCACGCGGTGTGCCACACGAGAATAGCCCCTTCGCGAGGTACTTCGTGAACTACGGGCTTCATGCAGCGTGCACGAATAGCGACAGATCCCGCGGCGTTCTACCGATGGACTATCCGTGATACGTCCACCGGTGCCGTATGGACAAAATCGTCGTCGAGGGTGGCTCGCGTCTGGTCGGTAAGATCCCGATCAGCGGCGCGAAGAATGCTGCCCTTCCTCTCCTCGCCGCGGCGCTGTTGCCGACCGGCCCGTCGACCTTCAAGAACGTCCCGCAGCTCGCGGACGTCCGCACGATGGCGAAGCTCCTTCGCATGCTCGGCTGGGAAGTCGAGGCGACGAAGTCGAAGACGTCGCTGACGATCGCGCCGCCGACCGGCAAGAAGAAGCCAAAGCTCGAAGCGCCGTACGACCTGGTGAAGACGATGCGCGCGAGCGTGCTCGTCCTCGGACCGCTCGTCGCTCGCTATGGCCGCGCTCGCGTGTCGCTCCCCGGTGGCTGCGCGATCGGAGCGCGTCCGATCGATCAGCACCTGAAGGGCCTGCAGGCGCTCGGCGCGAAGGTCACGCTCGATCACGGCTATGTCGATGTCGAAGCGAAGCGCCTGCGCGGCGCGACGATCGTCCTCGACATGCCGACGGTGACGGGCTGCGAGAATCTGCTCATGGCCGCGGCGCTCGCGAAGGGCCGCACCGTGATCGAGAACGCCGCGCGCGAGCCCGAGGTCGAAGAGCTCGCGACCGTGCTCAACAAGATGGGCGCGAAGATCAAAGGCGCCGGATCGCCGCTGATCACGATCGAAGGCGTCGAGGAACTGCTGCCGATCGAGCACGCGATCATGCCCGACCGCATCGAAGCCGGGACGTTCGCCGTCGCCGCTGCGATGACCAAGGGCGACGTGCTGCTCGAAGGCGCGATCCCCGAGCACCTCGACGCGGTGATCGCGAAGCTGCGCGCGTGCGGCGTCACCGTCGTCGCCGAGGCCGGTGGAATCCGCGTGAAGGGCGGCGGCGACATCCATCCCGTCGATATCGTCACGCAGCCGCACCCCGGCTTTCCGACGGACATGCAGGCGCAGTTCATGGTGATGGCGTGCATCGCCAAGGGCCAATCGGTGATCAAAGAGATGATCTTCGAGAACCGCTACATGCACGTGCCCGAGCTCGGCCGCATGGGCGCGGACATCGTGATCGATGGCCGCACCGCGATCGTGCGCGGCGGCGCGAAGCTGACGGGCGCGTCGGTGATGGCCACGGATCTGCGCGCGTCGGCGAGCTTGATCCTCGCGGGGCTCGTCGCGAGCGGCAAGACCGACGTGCTGCGCGTGTATCACCTGGATCGCGGGTACGAATCGATCGAGAAGAAGCTCCGCGCGGTCGGCGCGAAGATCAAGCGCGCGAAGCAGTAGTCACGCCGCGACGATCGCGCGGCCTTCGACGGGGAAGATCAGCACGAACGTCGTGCCCTCGCCGGACATCGTCTCGAAGTGAATCGAGCCGCCGTGACGCTCGACGGTCGCGCGCACGAGCGGGAGT
>JBGARE010000013.1:155241-191025 GCA_044230415.1 Kofleriaceae bacterium | reverse complement strand
CCGACACCGCGCGGCTTGGTCGTGAAGAACGGCTCGAACACCTTGTCGCGATGCTCGGGCGCGATGCCCGTGCCCGTGTCCGTGACGGCGATGCTCACGCCAGCGGCGCTCGCGCGGGTCGCGATGGTGATGACACCGAGACCCGGGTGCAGCTTCGCGCGGATCGCGTGCGCCGCGTTGACGAGGAGGTTCATGATCGCGCGACCGATCTCGTCGGCGTGGCCCTGGATCAACGGCACGTCGGCGAGATCGAGCACGAGCCTCGCGTCGTACTTGTATTGCGAGCTCGCGAGCTCGGCCGCGATCTGCACCTGATGGTTGAGATCGATCGGCTCGGGATCGTTGCTCGTATGCGAGTACTCGCGAACGCTGCGGACGATCGTGGTGATCCGGCCGACGCCGTGCGAGCCGCATCGCGCACCGCCGTGCGGAGATCGTCGAGCGGCACCACGGCGGATGGGCTCTCGGTCATCTCCGTCACGAGCTCGTCGAGGAAATCGAGGCTCGACTGGATGTACTGAGCCGGCGTGCTGATCTCGTGTGCGATGCCGGCGGCGAGGCGACCGAGCTCCTCGAACTTCTGGTGATGCGCGAGCTCGACCTCGAGGCGGCGGCCGACCTCTTGCTCGACCCGACCCTCGAGCTCGCGCATGCGCATCGCGAGCTCGCGACCGCGCCGCGCCTTCTCCGTGAGGCACGAGGCGAGCTGGCGAACCTCGATCGCGTCGAACGGCTTCCGCAGGATCACGAGCTGATCGCGGCGGCAGGGAATCTTCTGCAGGATCTCCTGCCACGAATAGATCGCGTGAGCGGTGCACAGAACGATCTCGAGGTCCGGTTGGAGTTGCCACAGCGCGATGGCGGTCTCGACGCCATCGATGCCCGGTGGCATGTGCACGTCGACGAACGCGACCGAGAACGGCTTGCCTCGCGCGATCGCTTGCTTGCACGAGCGTACGCCTTCGAGGCCCTGCCGGGCATAGTGCACGTCGTAGGTCGGCAGTCCCGTGTTCTTCGGGGCGGGAACGACGCCACCGAGCGCGGCCTCGAGCGAATCGAGCGAGATCGATGCATCGCTCGACTTGCTCGCGTCCGTATCGAGCAGCTTCGCGAACCCTTCGAGAATCGGCTCTTGGTCGTCGACGACGAGAATACTGGGAAGGTGGCGGTTCATGATTTCAGCTCCTCGAACGGAATCGTCAGCGTGAACGTGGCGCCCTTACCTGGCCCCTGACTCGTACACTCCAGTGCGCCGCTCATCTGTCGGGCCGCGAGCGCCGACGAATGAAGTCCGTAGCCGTGGCCGTTTGCCTTGCTGGTCACACCCGCGCCGAAGATCTTCGCTGCCAGATCCGGCTGGATGCCGACGCCCGAATCGATGACGCGGATGTGCATGCGCTTGTCCTCGCGCTCGGCCGCGATCGTGATCCGGTGCGCTCCGTGGTGTGCCTGCACGGCGTCGCGCGCGTTGGACACGAGGTTGACGAGGATCTGGAGGATGCGATGGCGGTCCGCCATCACGGGCATAGCCGCGAGCGATTCGTCGACGGAGACATCGATCGTGATGTCTCCGCGGCGGTGTGGCGGGCACCCGATCTCGATCGCCTCGGCGATGACCTCCGCCACGCGAGTGGGCTCGGGGGTGCTGCGCAGCCGCGCATACGCGTTCTGCATCGAGACCACGCGCTTGACGTGATCGATGTGATTCGCGAGCGCCTGAAAATCGCCGCGCGCTCGCTCTCGGCTCTTGTCGAGCGTCTCGCCGAGGATCGTCAGATACTGCACCGCCGTCCGCACTCGCTCGAGATCGACGGTGCCCGACTCGACGGAGACCGCGAGCAAGTCGCGCAGCCGATAGATGCGCTCGTGCGGATGCGTCTCGAGTCGCTCGCGCATGACCTCGATCGTCACGTTGACCGCGGTCAGCACGTTGCCGACGTTGTGCAGCACGCCGGTCGCGATCTCGGCCATGCCCGCCTGCCGCGACGCCGCGAGGAGCTCCTGCTGGCTGCTCTCGTGCAGCCTCTCGAGCATCGCCCGCAGCGCGTCTGCGAGCTGCATTAGCTCGTCGGCGCCGTCGACGTGCGGGAGCTCGGCAGGTCCCTCGCCGCGCGAGATCTCGAGCGCGGTCTTCGTCAGCGTGCGTACGGGTCGCAGCAAGAACGCCGCGAGGCCCATCGTCGCGAGCACTCCGATCGCGACCACGAGGAGCACCGTCAGCCCGACGGTGCGGCGCATCTGATCGCGCTCCTGCGACAGGTGTTCGAGCGAGAAACCGACGTCGAGCATGCCGCCGGTCGCGGCGATCGGAAGCGTGACGTGGAGGAGCTCGCCGTCGATCTCGACATGCGCGCTCGTCTGCCACGTCTGATGGACCGGAATTGCATCCGGTCGCCACGCGGCGAGCATCTTGCCGTCCGCGCGACGGACCAGGCCGAAGCGCGCGTCGTGGGTCGCGACGAGCCACTGCAAGATCGACGACGCGTTGTCCGGATCGTCGAACTCGACGGCAGGACCGAGCGCGGTCGACATCACCTGGGCGAGCGATGTCGCGCGCTCTTCGGCGTCGGTCTGCGCCTGACTCGACATGCGAGCCGGGAAGAACAGCAGCATGAACACGCCGATCGCGGCGAGGAGCACGCTGAACAGCAGCGCCATGCGCGCGCCGAGAGACGAGCGAATCCTCATCGTTCCGCCTCCACGAGCCGAGCGAGCTGCAGGAGGCCCGCGCCGAACTTGACGCCCTCGGCACGCGACGCCTCGACGTTGATCACGATCTGCTCTCGCTCGCGTCCAGCGACGATGCCCACCGACACGCCGTTCGTCACGTCGCTCTCGCGCAGCGACATGGTCAACACGCGGCGCGCGCGCGCTGCCGTCTTCAGCGGAGCGAGCCTGTCGCCGAGATCGTCGACGACGATCACGACGGAGGGCGCCTTCGCGGTGAGCGCGGCGGTGATCGCCTTGGTGTTCCCAGCATCGAACGAAACGAGACGGAGCGCGCGACCGCCCACCTTCGCTTTCGGCATCAGCGCGAAGCCTGCTTCGAAGCGCTGGCGCAGCGCGCGGCCTGCCGTCGTCGGGCTCGACACGAGCGCGACCGTGATCGTCGTCCCGGGACTGCGCTCGGCGAGCTGTTTGTCGTACGAGAGAATGCGCAGCGCGATCAGGAGCTGGCGACCCGCCACGTTGGCCTCCGCCTCGGACGGCGCCGCGTGCGCGACGCCGGCGACCATGCACAGCGCGATCACGATCACTGTGACGCGTGCGACCAGGGATCCAACCTCACGGACATCGGTGCGGTAGGCGCCGAGCTCGACCTCGGCCGAGATCGCTTGTGCGTGCGAGGAGGTAGCCCCCGCGATCACGAGCGCGATCCAACCGGGACGTGGCGTCACCCAGGTTAGGTCGGCCGGTGGAGAGAACTCGACAGGTGGGAGATCAGCCGACTCGGACCGCTAGATCGTCGTCGATGATGGTCACGCGGACGGTCGTTCCGGCACCTTCGGAGACTCCAAACACCCCGAACGCCGCGTCCTCGAGGTGGCGGGTGAGTGTGGAGGCCAGGCCGCGAGCCCCGGTCTCGCGACGCAGCGCATCCGCGACGACGTGATCGAGCACGTTGTCCTCGATCACGAGGTCGAACCCCTCGAGCTTGAACTCGCGGCTCATCCGCTGGATGACGTCGGTGCGCAGGATGTCCTTGAGCGTCTCCGCATCGAGGGCGCGGAACGGGACCACGCGCGTGAAGCGGGCGACCAGCTCGGGCAAGAACCCGTACGCCTGGAAGTTCGCGACGTTCTCGACCTGCTCGGCGGAGAAATCGACCGCGATCGCGTCGGGGTCGACGCCGCTCGCGGTCTGGTCGCGGCCGAAGCCGATCTGGTCACGCATCGCGCGGCGATGAGCGATCTGCTGGAAGCCGCTGAATGCACCCGCGGCGATGAACGCGATGTCCGCCGTCGACATGACGACGTGATCCGCATACGAGCTGTGCGTCAGATCGAGCGGGACCACGACCTCGCTCGCCTCGAGCATCTTGAGGAGCTCGCGCTGAACGCCCATGCCGGTGACGTCCTTCGTCGTACCCGCACCGGCGAAGATCGCGTTGTTCTGGCCCGAGGCGATCTTGTCGAACTCGTCGAGGCAAACGATGCCGATCGAGGCGAGCATCGGATTCTCGTCGGCGGTGTGGAGCAGTCGCGTGAGGATCGTCGATGGATCCTGACCCACGTAGCCGGTCTCGGAGTACGTGGTGATGTCGACGAGCGCGGTGGGCAACTTGAGGATCTTGCCGAACAGCGTCTCGACGAGGAACGTCTTGCCCGAGCCGGTAGGTCCGACGCACAAGAAGTTCGACTTGCGAGGCAGCTCGGCGCGGTCGACGCCGTCGACGTAGATCCGTTTGATGCGCTTCACGTGGCGATACGCCATCAGACACAGCGCGCGGCGTGCGTGGTCCTGCCCGCGATAGCCATGCTCCTGGAGCGCCTGGAACATCGCTTGGGGCGACGGGCTAGGCAACTCGCGCACGAACTTGATGAAGTGCTCGAGGCCCTGCTTGCGGACCTTACGGTTCGGCTCCATGCCTCGTCGAAACCTCGACGAGGATGATAGCGGATCAGGATCAATTGACCAATCGGGCATCGGTGGTGCCTAATCGGTCACGGTGAGCACGCCGAGCCTGGTGCCTGCGTTTCTCGATGCCGTACCTGCGGGAAGCCGCCCGGCGCTCGAGGCAGTTCCCGACCTGGATCGGAGACTCTGGAACATCGTCGCCGAAGGACGCGCCGCGTGGCCCGACCTCACGATCGATGCAAAGGATGTCGTGCAGTTCGTCGCACGCCAGATCACCGAAGATCTCGCGGAGGGCGCCCTCGACGGGCTTCGCCCCGCCGACCTGTACCTCGCCGCGGCCTGCGCGAAGGGCCTGACGGCGGCGATCAACGCGTTCGACCGCGACTACATGAAGGAAGTCGACATCGCCCTCGCCCGCATGCGCATCGGGCCCCCCCGGCTCTCGGATGTGAAGCAGCTTGTCCGCCAGCGCTTGTTCGTCGGCGGTGGTACGGCCGGTGCGCCGACGAGCGTGGGCAAGATTGCCGAGTACGGTGGCCGCGGCGATCTGCGGCGCTGGGTGCGCTCGGTCGCGGTGCGGACCTGCCTCAACGATCTGCGCAAGGGCAAGCGCGAGGTCCTCGTCGATGACGATCACCTGATCGCGCAGCACGCGGTGTCCTCGGACGATCCCGAGGTCGAGTACATGAAGCGCACGTACTCGAACGAGTTCAAACAAGCATTCTCCGATGCGCTGTCCAAGCTCGGTCCGCGCGAGCAAACGCTATTGCGCTATCACCACGTCGACGGGCTCAACATCGACGAGATCGGCGCGATCTATCGCGTCCATCGCGTGACCGCGTTCCGCTGGCTCGAGAAGGCGAAGGAGCTGCTCGTTCGCCAGACGCTCGACACGCTCCGCGCGCGGCTGAAGTTGCCTGCGGCGGAGCTCGATAGCGTGCTGCGCATGATCCGGTCGCAGATCCACCTGTCGCTGATCCGCCACCTCGGTGGCCCGAGCGACAAGGTCGATGACGACGCGATGGAGCTCGACGCGAGCGAGCTGGAAGAAGTGGACGCAACCTAGTGGCAGCGACGGTGAAGTCGCGCGGGTGGGGCGAGCTGGCGATCGGCGCCCTCGTCATCGCCGTCGTCGCGATGCTCATCGTCCCGCTGCCGCGACCGCTGCTCGACGCGCTGCTCGCGCTCAACATCGCGATCGCGGTCGCGTTGCTCATGGCCGCGGTGTTCACGCCGCGCCCGCTCTCGTTCACCTCGTTCCCGACGCTCCTCGTGGTCACGACGCTATTCCGGGTCGGGCTCGAGGTCTCCGCGACGCGATTGATCCTCGCGGATGCCGATGCGGGCGAGGTCGTTCGCGCGTTCGGCAGCTCCGTCGTCGCGGGCTCGCTCGTCGTCGGCCTCGTCGTGTTCGCGGTGATCACGATCGTCCAGCTGATCGTCGTCGCGCGCGGTGCCGAGCGTGTCGCCGAGGTCGCGGCGCGGTTCGCCCTCGACGCGATGCCCGGCAAGCAAATGGCGATCGACTCGGAGCAGCGCTCCGGCGCGATCGATGGCGAGCGCGCACGCGAACGCCGCGCGGATCTCGAGCGCGAGTCGCAGCTCTACGGCGCGATGGACGGCGCGATGCGGTTCGTGAAGGGCGACGCGATCGCCGCGATCGTGATCGTCGTGATCAACCTGATCGGCGGCCTCGTCATCGGCGTCGGCCAGCGCGGGATGAGCGCGAGCGCCGCGGTGCAGACGTACTCGCTGCTCTCGATCGGCGGCGGGCTCGTCGCGCAGATCCCGTCGCTGATCGTCGCCGTCGCCTCCGGTTTGCTCGTCACGCGCGTCGCCTCCACCGGTGACAAAGCGCTCGGCGTGGACCTGCCGTTCCAGCTCGGTCAGCCGCGCGTGCTCGTCGGTGCGGCCGTGTTGCTCGTCGCCCTCGGCGTGGTGCCCGGGTTGCCGCACCTGCCGTTCCTGGTGCTCGGCGTGATCACCGGCGCGCTCGCGGTGATCGCGATCCGCCGGGCGCCGAAGACCGCCATCGTCGCCGACGAAGCAGGCGCGAGTAGCGTGAAGGGCCCGCGCGTCGGGCTGCGCTTCTCGACGCTGCCCGATCTCGCCGCGCTGCACGCCACGCTCGCCGACGTTCGCGCGGACCTCGCGACCACGAGCGGGATCACGGTGCCGCCGATCTCGGTCACCGCGGATCCCACGGCCGGCGACGACGTCGTGCTCACGCTCGATGCAACGCCGGTCGCGTGGCTGTCCGGCGATCTCCGCGCGAAGCTGCCCGCGGCGCTCGCGCAGATCCTGCCCGACCTCGTCGGTGTCGATCGAGTCGCGGCGCTCCTCGAGCGAGCCGCGGCGCGCTCGCCGATCCTCGTGCGCGAGGTGGTCCCGCGCGTGGTGTCCCTGCCCGTCCTCACCGAGGTCGTGCGCGGCCTCGTGCGCGAGCAGGTTCCCGTCGACGATCTCGCGGCGCTCCTCGAAGCGATCGCCGTCGCGCCCGCGCCCGCCTCGGGCTACACGGTCAAAGACGCGCCGCAGCTCATCGAGCAGCTCCGCGGAGGCCTGCGCCGCCAGATCAGCGCGCGGTGGGCGCCGCGCGGCCAGCTCGCTGTCTACACCATCGACGCGATGATCGAGGACGCGGTGCGTAGCGCCGTCGATCGCCGCGAAGGCATGCAGATCCTCGCGCTCGAGCCCGCGATCGCGCAGGACATCGTCGCCGCGGTGAAATCCACCGTCGGCACGGACGCCGCGGTCATCCTCACGAGCGGCGACGTGCGCCGTCACCTGCGCGGCCTCCTGGAGCCCGAGCTCCCCGGCGTCGCGGTGCTCGCCGCGCACGAGCTCACGCCCGGCACGAACATCCGGACGGCCGGCCGCATCGCCGTCTGATGCGCGCTGCGATCGTCGCGCTCCTGCTCTCGTCGCGTGCGTATGCGGATCGGCCGCTCCACGCCACCGCCGGCGCCGGGAGCTCGATCGCGATCACCGGCGCCGGAGGCGATCACCTCCGCTACGACATCGCCATCGACCTCAAGCCGAAGAGCCGCTACGGCGTCACCGCTGGCTATCGCCAGTTCGATGGCGATCACCGCGGCCTCCTCGTCGGCGGCCTCGTCTACGAAGGTGCGGCGGCGCGGCCGCGGCTCGTGCTCGATCTGCACGCGGACGCGGGCGTCGATCTCGCGCGCCCTGCCCCGCTCGTCGGTGCGGGGGCACGGGCGACGCTTGCCGTCGTCGCTCCGTTGGCGATCGTGTTCGATCTGTCCGCGTACGTGATCGTCGACGGCATCGACGACTCGCGCTTCCAGCTCGCGAGCTCTGCCCTGCTCGCCCTGAGCTTCTAGACCTGCTTCGGGTTACCGAACCGCCCCGAGATCGTGAGCCCGTTCGCGAACGCCGAGATCGCACGCTCGTCGCGTTTCGCGATCGCATAGGCGATCGATGCCATCGCGTACTTCGCGGTGTTCGCACCGTTGTACGGCGCGGCGTTGCCGTTCGCGTCGAAGCCCTCGGCGGTGCCGTTCGCTTTGACCTGACCGAACCAACCCGACTTCAGGTGACCCGCGGACCACACGTAGACCATGTTCGTGTTGCCGGGCGTCGGATCGGGCCAGCCGTTGCGATCGAGCGCGTTGTGCGGAGTGTCGCCGCAGATCGTGAGCACCGTGTCGTCGGCGAGTGACCGCGTCGTGGCGTCGTCGATCGTCGTCGTCAGATCGGTCATGAACGCGTCGAACACCTTCTTCATCTGTGCGGGGATCGTGTTGACGTCGCCCGACGAGAACGCGGTGTGCGTGTCACCGGTCATCGCCGGCGCGACGATCGAGTTCGTGAGTCCCATCTTGAACGCCTTCACCGCGATGATCAGCGTGCGCGCCATCTGCGTGACGTTCGCCCGCGTTCCGCCGTCGATGCCGTAGCGCACCAGATCGGCCGGTTGCACGGCGAGCTTCGACGACAGGTTCGTCCCGAGGAACTGCGCGGCGCCTCGCGCCGTGACGTACGAGCCGCGCGTCGTGGAGCGATTGCCCGCGCGGTTCAGCTGGATCAGCGCGTCGTAGTGCGCGCGATAGAGTCCCGCATCCGTCGTCTTCGCGAGCAATCCACCCGCGCGCGACGCGGCGCTGTCGAACAGCTGCACGATGCCATCGGGCGTCCCGACCTTCGACGGCGTGACACCGCCCGAGGCGCCGATCGCGACCACGTCGTTGCCGACGGTGATCAACGGCAGCACCGCCGATGTCGCGGTCTGCAACGCACTCGCGATCGAGAAGATGTTGACGTTGTTCAGCTCGGCCGTCGTCCTCGGCTGGAGCGTGTGGGTCTCGTTCGTTCCGCACGTGAAGCACGTCATCTGGCGATCCGCCGACAGGTTCGCGAACGGTGTATCGGGTCCCTTCGCGAGTGGCTTCGCGGTGCCCGCGATCAGTGACGCCTGCCCCGGCTTGTGCCACGCGAAGTTGTTGTTGTTTGCCATCGCCACCTCGACGTGCGGCCACAACAACTGGAACCACGCGAGCCCACCCGCGCCGGCGACGAGGTGCACGGATCTCGCGACGCTGCGCTCGGCCGCCGCCATCGCGACGTCGCGGCCAGCGGTGCCTTCGAGAATGTCGAAGACCTTCGCGCGCGATACTCCGAGCGCGGCGCCGGCTGCGAGTGACCATTTGATAAGTGCACGGCGCGTGACGTGCCGCTCTTCTTCACGCTTGGTGAAAGGATGCTTTGCCACAGGGTCCTCCTCCCGCGACGTTGCGAAACGACGTCTGTTCGACGACGACTGTTCGGTTGGCGAACACCAAAGCAGCCGGCGTGCCGACGCGGAACACGCGCGTTACACGGCGGGCTTCGCGGAGTTACTTCGCACGCGACGCCTTCGAGCACGTGCGATGTCGGGTGCTCCCCACACCACTGGGGACGACCGAGGGCACTGTTACGCGACGCATGGGAGGACCGACGCCCGGTGAACGCGTGGACAACCCGAGCGGCGATCTAGCGAAGCTGCGTGCACAGCGGCTCGATGCGCGACGAGCTGCGGTGCTGTGTCTTCGACCGGCCGAACCGCCATCCACAGCGCGCCGCTTGGACCACCCCGGTGGCGGTATCGACGCGCGCGAGCCCGCCGGTGCCGAGGAGCGCGAGCGCACCGTCGGTGAGCCAGTGCACTTCGTTGACACCCGGGACAGGGAGCGCCCACGCACGCGTTCCATCGTGCGACACGAGCGCGACTTCGTGCTGCGAGATCTCGACGTAGCGCTTGCCCGCCGGATCCGGTGCGATCGCGACGGGCCGCTCGGTACGCAGCTTCGCGATCTGCTTCCCGTCGCGCAGCACCAAGGTCGCGAACGCGTTCGCGTCGCGCATCCACACGTACGCGTTGCCCACGGGATCCGCCGCCGCGAACGTGCCGTCGAGCTGCATCGCCTTGCCTTTGTCGAGGTAGCGCGCGTCGCGTACCCAGCGCAGCGTCAAGCGATCACCGATCGTGACGACGAGTAGCTCGTTGCCGTCGGCGAGCGCGGGTGCGAGCGGGGTCAACGCCGTTTGCCAGAAGCTCGCACCGCTCCGCTTCACGCCACCGAGCCGGGTGAACTTCTTCGTCTTCGGATCGAAGCGAAGCACCTCGGTCGATTCACCGAGCGCGAACGTCGCGAGCCGCGAGCGTTCGTCGTAGCCGAGCGCATGAACAGCGTCGCGTTCGGTGTGCAGATCCTGTCGTGCGCCGGTCGCGAGATCGATGTACGCGGCGGTCGTGCGGCCGTCGTCGAGGTTCGCCCACTCGACGAGCCACGCGTTGCCCTCGACGTGGCGGAGCTCGGCCACCGACGCGAGCGGCGGGAGCTTGAACTCGGGGGTCGCGACGGTCGCGAGGGTCTTGTCGAGCTGCGCGAATGTCGCCCCGACGCCGATCACGATCGCTCCGTCGGGCGCGGGTGCGGCCACGGTAGGCGCCTCGATCTCGTAGCCGAGGTACTCCTTGCCGGCGCGGCCGATGATCGCGAGCTCTGCACTCGCCGATCCGATCACGCGTTCACCTCCCGCCGACAGTGCACGAGGATCGACCTGGGTCGGCGCGGCATCGGGGATCACGGCCTTGCTCGTGGTCTTCGGATCCACGACGTGGACGCGCGTCGCTCCACGAATCCCGAGGACGACGTGATCCTCGTCGGCGAACGCGAGGTCGAAGGGCGTCGCTCCCGCGAGCGATTCGCCATCGCGCACGACACCCGTCGCCGCGTCGATGATGACGAGCCGGCGCTGTGCTGGGATGCCCACAGCGAGAGCGATCGTCGTTCCGCGTGGCGAGACCGCGACGACACCTTCGGGCTCTACCTTCGTCGGGATCCAGTCGCCCCACTGCAGGGACGGTGCGGCGAGGAGCCACCGCAGCTTGCGCTTGTCGCCTTCGATCTGAACGACGAGCTTGTCGCCGCGTGACGCGATCGCCGCGATCCGTTCGCCGTTGCCTACCGCGATGCGCTCTTGGATCGCACCATCGCTGCCGAGGCGAACGATCGAGTGATCCGCGCGCGTCGCGATCACTCCGCGCGAGGTCATCACCACCTGCGTGAGCGCCGGCTCGCCGGGGAGCGACGCGCGCTGCAGGATCAGCCCATCGCGATCGATGACCGCGATCGTCATGCCGCCTGCATCGTCGATCGATGCGGCGACGAAGCCACGCGGATCGGGACCGATCGCGAGCGAACGACCGCGCGGCAGATCGACGACGCGCGGCTCGACGCTGCCGTCGAGCGCGGGCCACAACCGCGTGCCGCCGAGATCGTCGACGGACAGCACGGCGGTCCCATCGGGCGTCACCGCCAGCGTCTTGATCTCTCCGCCGTGCCGGCTCTCGATCATGCGCGTGCGCGAGGCGAAGCCCACGACAGCGCTCGTCGGCGGCGCTTCGGGTGCCGGCACGAGCGGCGTCGCGGGGCCGGTCGAGATTGGCGCCGGGATGTGCGGGTCGGTCGAGCTCGCCGTCGACGAACACGCGGCCAGGAGCGCGAGCGCGATCCTCACTCGAGCCCCGCACACAGGTTCGGGACCGCGAACACCTGCGCGGACACCTGATCGTCGTGTAGCCCGAAGTTCCACCCGCACGCCGTCGCGATGCGCGCGCCGCTCCGCGCTTCGAGCGACACCATGCCGCCCTGCGCCGACGCGAACAGCGTCTGGCCGTCGCTGCCGAGCTTCAGCGTGTCGATGCCCGGGACTGCGAGCTTCCAGTGCTGCGCGCCGGTCGCGGTGTCGATCGCGATGATCTCGCTGCCCGTCGCGACGTAGACGAGCGTGCCGTCGGGGTGCGGCGCGGCCGTCGCGATGTCCCCGACGTCGAGGGGGATCTCGCGATCTGGATGATCGAGCTGCATCATGAGGAGCTTCGACTCGGCACGGTCGACGAAGTAGACCACGCCGCGGCGGTCCGCGCCGATCGGCATGGACGGCTGCTTCACCGCGACGACGGCCGTGCGTGTCAGCGCGGTCGCTGCGGGCCTGTCGCGATACCAATCGAGCCGGATCTTCCCGGCGTCGTGTGACGAGAGGACGGCGATCACGCCGCTCGCCGTCTTCGGATCCATCACGATCGTCTGACCGTAGTCCTTCTCGACGGCGAGCGACGCTAGCGGCGTCACGGTGAACGGCGAGAGCTGGACTTGGTAGCGAACGACCTCTCGTTGCATCGTCACGGCGATCACGCGACTCGCGGCGTCGAACGTCACGCCGGCCGCCTCCGCGAACGCACCGAGCGACTTCTCCTCGCGAGTCTCGGCATCGAGGATGTAGATCCGTCCCGCTTCGGAGATCACGAGGTGGCGATCGCTGATGATGGCGCTTACCTGCGCCGAGGGCGCTACCTGCGTGGCGCGCTCGCGCAGCTCGCGATCGAGCCACACGCTCGTCGATCCGCGCTGCGTCGCCATGCCCGTGGTCGTCGGCCACAACACGCTCGGACCGACATCGCGATACCCGAGATACTTCATCGACCTCTCGGTCGTGAGCGTCAGGCTCGTCGAGGAGGCATCGAGCATCACGTGATCGCCGACGGCGATGTCCGATGCTTCGCTCGGTGTCCCGCGTCGCGAGGTCGCCCACGGATCCTTCTGCGCGAGCGCCCACCACACCGTGCCGCGCACGTCCGAGAACAGCGCGGTGTTGTCGTCGAGAAAGCCCATCACCGGTGCGTCGGAGACGGTGGCGCTGTCGATGCTCTGCGCGTACAGCCCCAGGCCCGAGGTCAAGTCGACGATCTCGAAGCGCTTCGTCGAAGCATCGATCGCGGAGATCTTCGTACCGTCGGGGGACAACGCGATCGGCGCCTCGACGGCGGCCTCGAGCCGTGGACGCGTTCCCCACGCGAGCGTCTGACCGAACAGGATCCAGCGCAGCGTGATTCGCCCCCTGCTCTCCGCACCGCTGAGCGCCGCGATCGCTCGTCCGTGCCGCGCCGCGAGTCCGGAGATTCGCTCGCCGGCGTCGGGCACGATCTGTCCGCGCGCGTGTCCGCCGGCGTCGTACCAGACGAGCGACTCGTCGCGCCGTCGCGCGAGCACGCCGCCCTCGACCGCGACGACATCGACGAAGCCGGGCTCTGGGGGGAGCGTGACGTGACCGCGCGTGCGGCCGTCGCGATCGAAGCGTACGAGCTCGATGCCACCTGCTTCGTCGAGGAGCGCGGCGACGAAGCCTTCGTCGGTGCGTCCGAGCGTGACTCGTGTCGCGCGCCCGCCGCGAACGACCACCGGTTCGCGGGTGCCGTCGAGGGACAGCCACAGCCGCGCTTGGCCGAACGTGTCGATCGTGTAGGCGGCCCCACCGTCGTCGGTGATCGCGATGCGCTCGATCGCGCCGCTGTGCGGTCCCACGCGCGGCGGCGTTTCGGCGACCGCGCTTCCCGAACCACTCGCCACGTCGGCTTGCTTGGGTGCGCCGCTGTTGCACGACATGCACGCGATGCCGGCGACGATCGCGAGGCTAGTCCGCATCGCACACGTTCGGGTTGTCCGCGCTATCGGGGGGCGTGATGTCGTGAAGCCCGAACTCCCAGCCGCACTGCCGCGCGGCGAGCTCGCCGGTCGCGAGATCGAAGCGCGCGAGTGAATTCGCGAAGCTCGCGACGAGGTCCTTGCCGACCCAGCGCACCTGGCGAACATCGCGCGCGGCTGCGCTCCACACGTGCGTGCCGTCGGCGAGGTAGAGTGCGATCTCGGTACGCGTCACCACCACGAACCGCGCGCCATCGTCGTCGGGAACGAGCGAGATCGCACCGGGGATCGGGAGCTCGCGCGGTGGATGATCGCCCTTCGCGACGTGGACGCGACCGCCGGGATCCAGCGTGTACACGCGACCTCCGCGATCCACGGCGAGCAGATCGCCCGCCACGCGATACGTACGCTTCGTCTTCACGGTCGAACCGACGAGGTCGCGCGCATCGATCTCGCCGACGATGACGCTCGACACGCGCTTCTCGAGCGTCATCGCGACAACGCCGTTCGACAGCGCGGGATCGAGCAAGGCCACCCGATGAATCACGCCGTCGGCTTCGAGGGCGACCGGTGCGCCGAACATGTGAGTCTTCGGATCGTAGCGGAGCACGTGCGTCTGTGCCCCATCGATCGTCGCGAGCAAGCCAGTCGCGCGCTCGAACGCGAGTGCGTCGCTGGTGCGGACCGCCAGCTTCTGATGCGTCGCTTTGCGGGCGATGTCGAACACCGAGAGCGCGTGCGATTCGCCCCACGCATCGTTGACCGAGACCTCCGGCGTCGAGATACCGATCGCGAAGCCATCGCCGATCGCGAGCAGGCCTTCGTCGAGGGGATGCTCGATGCTCGAGCGTGCGCGCAGCGTTCTATCGACGACGAGCGAGCGCCGCCCGCCCGCGATCGTGATGCCGCCCGCCGCGAGCCGCACGACGGTGTTCGAGCTCGTCGCGTAGCCGAGCTGCTTGGCGACGGCGGGACTGCGCACCACGAGATCGTGGCCGGAGCGCGAGAGCAGCACACCGCCAGCGATCACATCGAGCGCCTCGTCGAGCGGCGGTGTCTGCGACACGCCTCCGATGGTCTTGCGCTGCTTCATCGACCACCACGAGAGGCCGCCGCCGCCGTCGCTGCACGCGACCGTGTCGGCATCGATGAAGCCGAGCGCGACCGAAATCGACGACGGCGCGAGGCTGCACACCGCGGGCCCTTGCTTGCCGGTCGCGAGCGAGATCGTCCGCGCGACGCCGAGCTGGTTCGTAACGAGCAGCGTGCGATCGGGCGACACCGACAGCCGCGCGTGCTTCGGCGGCGCGAACGAGGGCGTGGTCGAGCCCCACGCGCGCTCGTCGATCCATCGCGCGAACGTCGTGGCGCCGCGCTCGCTGATCGCCAATACACGGTCGCCTGCCGCGAGCAGTCGCACCACGCGCGTCCCCGCCTCCGGCACGAGCGCGGCGACGCGGGCGCCGTTCGGTTCGAGGACGTCGATCGTCTGATCCGCGCGCAGTACGACCGCGCGGTGATCGTTCCACGCGAGATCCTCGATCGCTTCGCCGCGTGTCATGACGCGCTCGCGCACGCGGCCCTCGCGATCGATCCGGATCAGCTCGAGTCCCTTCGCGACGTCGATGTTGGCGACGACGAACCCGTCGCCGTCATGTGCGATCGCGAGCTCGCTCGGCGGTCCTGCATGGAGCACCACGGGTTCGCGACTGCCATCGAGCGCGGGCCACACGCGGATCGCTCCGTGGACATCCGCGGTGATCGCGGCGTCGCCCTCCGTCGTGGCGGCGACGATGGCGATGGCGGCGCCGTGGGTGCCCGAGATCGGCGGCGGCGGCTCGACAACCGAGTGGACCGACCGCTGCGATGCGTTCGGTGGTGTCGATGTTGCGCGTTCGGGATCCGCAATTCCTGCGCATGCGACGCAAAGGCAAAGCAACCAGCGCACGTGCCGGATCAACGCTCGACCCTGTGGCAAAAGTCTTCGACTCGACTCGCGCTGGTGTGCTCGGTTACCCGAGTCGTTCTAGACGTTTCGCTATCCATGAAGCTTTACACACCGAGATCGCTTTCTCCCAGATTCCGATTGAACGCACGACGACCGAATGTTCAAACCGGAATTGGGCCACGGGTGGCGTGGCTGTCGTTGAGGAGGATGTAATGGCGCTCGGTACCGTCAAGTGGTTCAACGATGCCAAGGGCTACGGCTTCATTAGCCGTGCTGACGACGGCAAGGACGTGTTCGTGCACTACTCGTCGATCTCGGGCGAAGGGTTTCGCACCCTGGTCCAGGGACAAACGGTGGAGTACGACGAGCAGACAGGTCCCAAGGGCTTGTTCGCGGCGAAGGTCCTGAAGGTCCTCGAAGACGCGTCCCCGCCGAGCTAACGCGCGAGCTGTGTCGCTCGGTAGTCGCCTGACTTGGTGCGAGTGAGCACCAGCGCGAACGCTTCCTTGGCCGTTCGCACCTGAAGTACGAAGTTGCCCTCGGGTAACGATCCGCCGTTGGTGTATTCGCTCGGCGAGAGCAGTTTCCAATCCTTCATCGCGCCGGACTCGACCACGAGGCCCGCGTACATGTCGTGGAGATCGCCAGTCGTCTGTGCGGCGATCTTTCCGCCAGCGTAGAACGGCACGGTCGAGAGCTTCACGAGCTTGTCGACCGACGCCGTCGCGAACGCCGAGATCCAGAGATTGGCCGCGAACAGCGCTTCCTTGTCCGTGACCGACGATGTCGGCGACACGCGCTCGTTGGCCTTGCCATCGTCGGGTGTCACGGGCTTCGCGTTCACCGGTGCGAGCTTCTTCTTGCCCGGCAGCTTCGCGGTGTTCTTCACCATCGCGCTGTCGTCGAGCACGCCCTGGTCCGAGTCCTTCGGGATGTCCGTGAGGATGTATGGCTCGACGTTGAACGTGCCGCACTGGCGCCAGTTGCGATAGAAGCCCCAGCGCAAGTAGATGCGATCGTCGGACGAGCGAATCGCCTCGGGCGGCGCTTCGAACGGCGCGGACGACATCACGGTGTCGACTGCCGCGACGTCGAACTCGGTCTTGCCCGAGGTCTTCACGATCGTGACCTTGTGCAGCGTGCCGTCCGGGTTCACCGAGACCTCGAGGTTGGTCCACAGATCGGGGTTGTTCAGCGGATCGGACGCGCCGCGATCGTCGAGCGCTTCGAGGAAACCAAAGCCCCACAGCTCGTGGATACGGCGGTGCATGCGCGCGACATAAACCGCGAACGGATGCGCTCGCGTCTTGAGCGCGGTCTGGTTGCCGGTGCGCACGTCGGGGACGAAGTTCTCGAGCGAGCTCTTGATCGCGTCGAGCTTGCGCTCCCAGCGTCCCTTGCGCGCCGACATCTTGCGCGCGGCGACCTGGCGCTCCTCGTCGACCTTCTCCTTGCCCATGATGCGCTCGTAGTCCTGGAACGACAGCGGCGTGTTCACGCCGATCGTTCCCTTGCGGCCGGCCTTCTTGCCGTCGCGCCCCTGATCTTGGACCGAGCCGCGACCGCCGATGCCGCGCATCGCGAGCACACCCGGCTCGCGCTCGCCCGTGCCGTCATCGCCGTTCTCGCCGCCTTCACCGACGATCACACCCTTCGCGGTCTCGCTCTCGCCGGAGTGATCGGTCTGATCGATCCGTTCATCGGTCGTCGCCGTGGTCTCTTCGAGCTGGCGGATCTTGTCGTCGGGGCCACCGATCTCCGTCGACTTCGAATCGTTCTCGACGGACGCGACGGCCTTGCCCTGCGACTCCTTGTCGAGGTTCGTCTCCTTGGCCTTCGTTTCTTCCGCGACGTCGCGGTTCTTGTCGGACAGCTTCGTCGCGTCGTCGGGTGCCTTGTCGACGACGCTCTTGTCGTCCTTCACCTCGACCATCACCATGTTCGGTGGCGGCTGCTCGGGCTTCTTTTGCTCCTTCTCCTGCGGCGGAGGAGGTGGGGGTGGAAGCGGAGGCGGCGGCTTCACGAGGTCCGGCGGAGGTGGCGCGATCGCGACCTGGAGCGGTTTGTCCTCGAGCTTCTCGGCATCGATCGGCGCGGGCGGCGGCGCGGGTGCCTTCGGTTTGATCAGCGCGTCGATCTGCTCGTCATTCGCGAACGCGACATCGACTTCTTTCGGCACGAGGCCGAACTTCGCGGCGACCTCGGTGTTCGCGGTCACCGTGATCGGGCACTCCATGACATCGCGAACCTCGCCGCGCGCCATCGCTGCTTCGTCGAAGTCGAGACACGTCGCCAGTGGATCGCCGAGGTACGGCCGGAGCTGCGCCGGTGGTCGCATCGGCGACTGCGCGTACCCTTCAAACGTCGCTTCTTCGTCGAGCACCGCGGTCAGCCGGACCTGCGTACCCGGCGGGAGCTCGACGCGACACTTGGTGCCGACGATCTGCTTCGTGCCGGGGAGCCGTGCGTGAATCTCGCCGACGAGTCGTTCGATGTACTGCGCCGTCGCGGGGATCTGCTTCTCCGTCGGGAGAGTTCGGATCCGCTCCATCTCCTGGTCCTTCGGAACGCAGCGAAGCAGCGGGGAGGTGTCGCCGACCTTGGTCACGAGCACGGTGCCGCGACCGGCACCATCGAGCCGGATCGTCAGCGCAGGATCAGGCTCGGGGAGCGTGAGCTGATACGTCGCGAATGCGGCGGCTTGCACGCCGACCGAGAACAGGACCGCAGGAAGCAGGATCCAGCGGTCGCGGTATCTCCGCGGCTTGCTTCCGTTGGGTCCCACTGTCACGCCAGTTTGACATACGAACCCCGGACTGGTTGGCCGGATTTTCCGTCGGAATTCGTGACCTAACGTTGATCGACGATGACCGGAAATGACCGATTCCGGACCCAGTGTTGCCCGCGCGCAGCGTGCGGGACAACCGCACTCCCGGAGCTCTACAGCTTGCGGTACACGCCGACGACGATCCCGATGATGTCGACGGACTTGAAGTCGCTACGGCGCACGATGATCGGCGCCATGTTCGAGTTCGCGGGCTGGAACCGGATGCGATCCCCCTCGGGGTAATACCGCTTCACGGTCGCCTCGCCCTCGATCATCGCGACGACGATGTCCCCGTTCCCCGCGCTCGGAGTCTTCTTCACGAACACGTAGTCGCCGTCGAAGATCCCGTCCTCGATCATCGACTCGCCGACGATGCGCAGACCGAAAACCTCGCGATGCCCGCCGATCAGCACGCGATCGACACGCACGGTATCGGTCGCATTCTCGACGGCCAGGATCGGCTGGCCTGCGGCTACCCGTCCGAGGATCGGGATCTCGGCCATGTCGTCGTCGGTATGGATGACCTCGACGTTGCCCGTCCCCATCGCCGGTCGGCGCAGGGGCACGATCTCTCCGCTGCCATCCGGCATCACCGGCCGCATCGCACGGGACTTCAGGTCTTCTCGACGGAGATGACCCTTCTTCTCGAGGGCCTTCAGGTGGTCGTTCACCCCGTTGGTCGACCGGATGTGGAAGTGCTCCCCGATCTCTCGCAACGTCGGCGGAAACCCGCGCTCGACGATGGAAGCTGAAATGAAATCGAGGATTTCCCGCTGCCTATGAGTCAGAGCGTCGGCCATGGCACCTTCTTGCGCGTTTCGGAGGCGTTCAGCAGTCTACTGAACGGACTCACCGTACTGAACGCCCTACCAGCCTGTCAATTTTTTCGCTGCGATTCTCGCGAAAAACCCGGCGTGGCGACGAGGATGAGCCGTGGCCTGGTCTGCGCTCCTGTTCGTGGCGGTGCTGTCGAACGCGTCCGTCGCGACGATGAAGGCCGCGATCGAACGCGGCGATGTCGACGAAGCCTCGCGCCAAGGCGTCCTCGCCGGTCCCGCGATCGTCGAAGCCGCGCTCGCGTCCCCCGACCGCGCCACGGTCCTCGCCGGCATCGCCGCGGCCTCGCGCGTCGAAGATCGCGCCGAGCTCCTCGAGCCTCTCGCGACGATCGCGCGCGGCCCCGATCGTCGCACCGCGATCCCTGCGGTTCGCGCCGCCGCCCAGATCGCACGCGAGCTCGCGCATCACGAGCCGGCCGATGACATCGCCGATGCCGACATCGTCGCGTGGCGCGATCGCTTCTCGGACATCGCGCTCGATCGCACGCGCTGGATCGAGGTCCGCGTGCTCGCGATCGACACCGCGGTCTACCTCGAGCGCTCGCGCCTGGCCGCACCCGGTACGCCCCTCGATCCCACGCGCGCCGACGGCACGGGCGTCCCGCTCGCGGCCGCGCTCGCCGATCCGGATCCCGCGATCCGCCGCGCCGCCCTCGCGCACGCTCCATCTCCACTTCCTCCCGAGCTCCGCGATCCGATCGCTCGCGCGGTGATCTCCGACGTCGATCCACGCGTTGCCCTCGCCGCTACCGCCGCGCTGTGCGCCGATCTCGCGTTCGATCCGCCGCAGCCGATCCTCTCCGCCCTCACGCCTGCCGGTATCACGCGGATCCAGACGATCGTCAGCATCGACAACGCATCACGCGGTCACCTTCGTGAAGCGGCGCGCTGCCTCGCCGCGGACAAATCGCCCGCGAGCACCACGGCGCTGCGCAAGATCCGCAACCGCTAGCGGTACGCTGCGCGAATGGCGACAAAGCTGAAAGAGATCAGCGTCTCGGTGGGCGGCCTCACCGGAACCTGGGGCGTCGACGACGCGCAACGCAAAGCGGCCTGGGAGATCTACGTCGAGCTGGTCACGCGTATCGCGGTCGCTCCACTCGGTGCAAACCAAGGCCTGCTTCGCGAAGCGCTCGACTCGCTCTACGCGCTGTTCGGCGAAACGCGTCGCGTGATGCGCGAGTACGGTCCCGACATCGCGATCCCCGACAAGAAGCGAATGCTGTCGCTCGGACAGATCGCCATCTACGTGCTGAACAAGCACCTGCGCCCGTTCCTCTCGGCGTGGCATCCCGAACTGAAGAACTACGAAGCGCAGCCTCACCCCGGCAAGACGAACGTCGAGCACGAGCGCGCGTGGCCCAAGGAGAAACAAATGCGCGACGAGCTCGCCGCGCTGAGCCAGACCATGACGCTCTACGCGGACATCCTCGCGCTCGCATGCGAGGTGCCCTCGCTCCATCGCGAGTCCCCCGTCACAGCTTGATGAAGTAGCAACGATCGCTCGTCGCGATTCGTCCGGGTCCATCGGGATTGGTCCGGCGGACCGCCCCCGTTCGCATTCCCTCGCAATCGCTCTTATTCGCTCCGCAATACGACGGACCGCCCTTGATGCCGTCGGCGTAGTGGTCCCACGTCCAATAACACCAGAAGCCGGGCACCTTCTTGCACGACGTCCCGCTGCCGGCGGACTCCCAACACGCGTGGTCGTCTGCCTTGCAGTAGGTTTGGAGCTCTGCATATGCGACCGCGCTCGATTGCCAGTCGAGAGCTTCGAGTTTGTCCGGGCAGTACGCCCCATCGAGCTTCGCGAAGTCGTTCCGCGGCATCGACGCTGACACGCGAAGACGTGGATCGGGTCTTCCGACGTTGCTCGCGGCATCGATCGCAGCATCGATCGCAGCGTCGATCGGGGCATCGATCGCCGCTGCGTCGATCACCGCAGCATCGATCACCGCAGCATCGATCGACGCATCGGCAGCCGTCGTTACGCCAGCATCCGGCGAGATCTTCCGAGTCGAACCGTTGCCGGACCGGGCCGCCATTGCAACGCCGGCCACGGCGATCGCCACGACCACCGGAGCGGCGATCAACAGCCACTTCGTCCGAGCGGGCGACGGAAGGTTCTCGAGGAGTCGATCGACGTCTTTGTGAAAGTCCGGATCCTCGCGGAGCGGCATCCCGTTGTACTGCGTGAGTCCGCGGAGCGACTCGGGAAGCTTCGAGGCCTCCGGCATCGTCGCGCCACGAACGAACAGCGGAACGATCGGCACACCGAGCGCCATTGCTCTCTCGATCTCGCGGCGCACGGGGTCCGTCGGCAGGTCTAGCTTGCTGACCTCCCACCGATCGCCGATCACGACCAGCATGACGGATGATCGCTGGAGCGCATCGTCGATGACGGTGTCGAAGTTGCGCCCGAGCTGGATCGAGAACACATCTTTGAACACTGCCGGTTTTCCAAAGCGCGCGACGAGCCGGTCGTACAGCCGGCCCGTGATTCCTTCCGAGTCCACTCGCCGATAGCAGATGAAGACTCGCCCGCGGCCGCGAGTCGGTGGTGGAGTCGAACGGTTCGGCACCGGCTCCGAGTGTGCCGCTTGAAAGAGCGGATTCGGGACGATCGTCAACTCGGCAGTCATATACACGCCACGAGTTCGCCGAGACGCTCCGGTGCCCGGGGCGTGGCGCACGACCGCGTCGGCCGTTGTCACGACCGCCGCGGTGTATTCGGCGCTGGTCTCCGAATTCACCAGACGTCGAACGCCTGCATGTGCTCGCGCCTCCCCGATCGGAGTGTCGAGTAGCTCGCACTGTTCCATTCCCGCCGGCAATGTCGACGATGCTGTCGGTTCCCAGTTCACGACGACAACGCCCAGCAACGGATCTTGTCGCGCCCGTCGGGCAAACGCCGCCCATTCGCGTGCACAGTCGGCGCTGCTCAGGAACGCGGGCGAGAGCACCGCGACAAACACGCGGCATGACTCCAGTGCGCCCTCCGTCGCGAGGACCGGATCCTCCCCAGGTTGGAAGGAGCTCCGCAGCTTCCGCGCGTCATACGCCGGGAGACTCGTGGAGGACGAGACCTCGGTCACGAGATCCGCGAGGAACTTCTCGAGAGACGCATCGACATCCGCAGTCGCGTAGCTCAGGAAGTACACATGATTAGTGGATCACATCTAGTGCGCCATCGAACGCGAACGGTGCCGCAAATTGCGGCGTCCTAACGCAACGAGCGCGCTTCGCCGACGCCGAGGATCCACAAGCGCTCGTCGGGCAAGCCGCGCTCGGCCCACCACGTACGCAGCTTCTCCGGCGGTTCGCCGACGGCCTCGTCGGTGAGACGAAACGTCCCCCAGTGCATCGCGAGCAAGTGCTTCGCGCCGAGCGCGTCGTACGCGCGGCCCGCTTCGATCGGATCGATGTGCTGCGGCTCCATGAACCAGCGCGGCGCATAGCCGCCGATCGGCAGCATCGCCCAATCGATTTCTCCGAGCTTTGCGCGGATGTCGGCGAAATGGTCTCCCCAGGCCGTGTCACCCGAGTGGTACGCGACGCCTTCGGGCGAGCGAATCACGAAGCCGCCCCATAGCGTCGCGTTGCGATTCCACGGCATGCGCATCGACCAGTGGCGCGCGGGCACGAGTGTGACTTCGAGCGAGCCGATCGTGTGCGATTGCCACCAATCGAGCTCGATCACGTTCGGGTGCGGGATGCGCGAGCCGTTGCCGAGCGGCACGATGTACGTCGCGGTCGCGGGGAGCTTGGCGATCGTGGGCGCGTCCATGTGATCGCGGTGATCGTGCGTGACGAGGACGATGTCGATCGGGGGCATGTCCGCGAGCGCGATGCCGGGCGGCACGAGGCGCTTGTTCACCCCGGAGATCGAGGGTGACCAGATCGGATCGGTGACGATCAGCTGGCCGCCGAGGCGGAGCGCCCAGGTGGCGTGGCCGATCCACACGGCGGTGGGGGAGCTCGCGGCGAGCGCGGAGGCGCCGCTCGGGACGATCGCTGGGCGGACCGCATCGATCGCGGCCCAGTCGTCGCGGCGCGGTTCTTTGGCGCCGAAGCGCCAGCGAAGGAGATCGCGCGGGCCGCGGTCGGGCTTGGTCGCGCGATCGTCGAAGCGAGCCATCAGAGGCCGAGCTGTTTGGCGAGCTGCTCGTAGGCCGTGCGGCGGAACGCGACAACATCGCCCGCTTCGGAGATCTGGGCGACCGTGTCGTCTTCGCCGGCGGGGACGAACAGGCGATCCCAGCCGAGGATCAGCGGACCGGCGGGCTGGTTCGCGATGACGCCTTCACTCGTCGAGATAACGAGCTCGGTCTCGGCGTCGGGAGAGCGACGGAACGCGATCACGAGCTGCATCTTGACGGGCGTCTCGCGCCACCACTTGCAGAAGCGGTTCGGGTTTTCGGAGTCGAGCTCGAGACGGAGGGACTTGCCCTCCATCGTGGTGAGATCGACCGCCTCGGCGAAGCAGCCGCCGGTGACGGCGTGGGCGAGGACCTTGTCGCGAGCGCGTTGGCCCGGCTCGGGAGCGCTCGTCGAGAAGCCGGACGAGAGCGGCTCGACCGTGAACGCGAGCGAGGGAGCGATCTGCGCCAGCTCGCCCGCGCGGAAGTCATTGCCGTCGATGAACACGAGAGGCTCCACGGGCGCAGTAGTACCATCGAAGACCCATGGCGATCGACGACTCCGACCCAGCACACGACGCGACGCTCGCCGGGCCGTCGACGCTTGATTCGCTCTCCACGATCGCCACTTCGTCGCAGCCGCCGGTTCGTACACGTCGGTTATCGCTGCAGGACTACAACCTCGGCGACGTGCTCGGAAGCGGTGGGATGGGCGAGGTCGTGGTGGCGCACGACAAGCAAATCGGCCGCGATGTCGCCATCAAGCTGTTGCGCGCGGAAGCGCCGACGGCCGACATCATCGCGCGGTTCTTGCGAGAAGCGCGGATCCAGGCGCGGCTCGAGCATCCCGCGATCGTGCCCGTTCATCACATGGGGACCGACGAGCGGGGGCTACCGTACTTCACGATGAAGAAGCTCGCGGGCACGACGCTGTTGTCGTTGCTGGCGAGGAGCGAGCAGCTACCGCGTCCGCGGATGCTGCGAGTGTTCGTGGAGGTGTGTCAGGCCGTGGAGTTCGCGCACGCGCGCGGCGTGGTGCACCGCGATCTCAAGCCCGCGAACATCATGGTCGGCGATTTCGGCGAGGTGTACGTGCTCGATTGGGGACTCGCGCGACTGATGTCGGAGCGCGAGTCGCAGCCGTGGATGTCCACGGATGTCGAGAGCCTCGATGGTGTGACGCAGGCAGGGGCGATGCTCGGCACACCCGGGTACATGGCCCCCGAGCAGATCGAGGACGCGCACGTGGTGGGGCCCGCCGCGGACGTGTATTCGCTCGGTGCGATCCTCTACGAGATCCTGGCCGGCGAGTCGCCGCATCCACGCGGCGGAGGTGCGATCGCGAGCACGCTCAAGGGCGACATCGTCGCGCCCGCGCTGCGCCGGCCCGACCGCAACGTGCCTCCCGAGCTCGACTCGTTGTGCGTGTCGGCGCTCGCGAGCGACGCGGCCGCACGGCCGACCGTGAAGCAGCTCGCGGAGAAGATCCAGGGATTCCTCGACGGTGACCGCGACTTCGAGGCGCGCAAGCTGCTCGCGCTGACGTTCCAGCAGCGCGCGAAAGAAGCGATGGACTCCGGCGACGTATCCCGCCGCGCCGAGGCGATGCACGCGGCTGGGCGAGCGCTCGTGCTCGATCCCGAATCGAACGAAGCTGCGGCGATCGTGTCGACGCTGATCTTCACGCCCTCGCGCGAGCATCCGGCGCAGCTCGCCGCGGAGCTCCAGCAATCCGAGCTCGCGATCCAACGCCGTCAGGGTCGCGTGGCGATGGGATCGTTCCTCGCGATCCTCGCGTTCCTCGCCACCGCGATCACGAATCGAGTGCAGGACTGGACGTTCGTCGGTGGCTTCGTCGGATACCTGATCGTCCACGCGAGCGTGGTGTGGTGGATCACGCAGCGACCGGCGACGCCGGCGAGGATGCTGATCGTCGCAGCGTCGAACGCGCTGCTCGCGGCGCTGATCTCTCGCACGTATGGATCGATGGTGATCGTCCCCGCGGTCACCTGCATCATGGCGCTGTCGCTGACGGCGTATCCGCAGCTCGTCGATCGCACGTGGACCGTGATCGGCCTCTTGGTCACGAGCTGGGTCGTGCCCGTCGTGCTCGAACAGGTCGGTGTCCTCGCGCCGACCTGGTGGATCGAAGGAAACAAGGTGGTGCTCGCGTCGAGCGTGATGACGATCGGCGGAGCTCACACGGCGGCGATCCTGATCGGATCGAACGTGCTGACCATCATCGTGTTCGCGCTGTTCTCGAGCGCACTGACAATCTCGCGGCGAAACGCGATGCGCCAAGCAGAGGTGCAAGCGTGGCATCTGCGGCAACTCTTGCCGACGACGCGCGCGCTCACGGCGGCAGCATGACGCGCGCGTGGCTCGCGATCGCTCTGTGCGCGTGCGGCGATGGCATCGCGGCGCCGGATGCGACGATGCCCGACGCCGACCCCGAGCGCGGCATCGTCGAGGTCCACGTGCTCGCGGTCGATATCTTTCGCCCGACGAGCGTGTACTTCCAGGAGCGCGACTCCTCGCTCGCGCTGGCCACGCACCTCGACGAGAACGGGCGCGCGCGGGGGTATCTGCATCCGCACGGCTTCGTCACCGTGATCCCGGAGATCGTCGGCGGCGTCACGCCGTTCTACACCTACGCGAACGTCTCGCCCGGCGACACCCTCGTGATCGATCCGAACCAGACGACCAAGGGTGGCGCGCAGATCCGGATCCGCATCCCTCCCCTGTTGGGCACCCAGTTCTACACGCTCGAGACCCCGTGCGGCATCACGGACATCAGCCAGGCCGCGATGGCATCGATCATCGTCGATATGTCGGGCTGCGGCGCATCGGCGGATCTGATCGTCGTCGCGCACGCGCCGGCGGGCGATGTCTACATCTACGAGAACGACGTGATGCTCTCCGAGGGGACCATGGTGATGGTGTCGCTCGCGGATCGGCAGTACCGCACGTTCGAGACATCGACGGTGAACGTCGTCGGTGTTCCGGACCAAGCGCAGCGCTGGTACGTGGAGAAGGGCATCGCGCTCGGTCCCAACGTGGTGCACTCGGGCGGCACGGTGCAGGACGTCGTCGATCGATCCATCTCGCTGTCGACGCTGGGGCCTCTGCTTCCAGAAGCGACCGCGCTCACGAACACCTACAGCGCGGACGGGAATGCAGCCGGCTCCGAAGCGCTGCTCGACTGGCGACCGGCGACCGCCGAGATCACGATCGATCTCGCCCAGTACGATCTGCGCGATCAGACGTCGCCCGCGCGCTACGTCCCCGAGGCGAATACGATCGTGTGGACCGAATCGACGATCGGCATCGCACCGGTGATCACGACCGCGCGCATGCAATGGGCGACGCCGGACACGCTCCTCCAGTGGACGATCCTGTCGCGGCGCGACGACGAAGCGCGCATCGTGCTCCCCGTACTACCGCACCCCGAGCTCGCGCCCGATCCGCACGCACCTCCGTACGACATGTTCCGCGTCGCGGTCATGGGCGGAGCGACGACGGTGCTCGATCGACTCCTCGGCTGGACACCCGCGGCGCGCTGGCCGGTCGAAGGCGACAGCGGCACCGTGGTGTGGCAGACGTTGACGCAGTAGCTATTCGACGATCACGCGATCGCTCGCGCCCCGGCCGAACGTCTCGGGCATGTACATCTCTTCAGCCTTCGGCGGCGGAACGACGAAGTTGCCGGGCGTCGTCGCGCGCGCGACGTAGTCGTAGCGATGCACACCTTCCCAGAGCAGCTGCGCGAACGCTTCGATGCGCTCGTCGCGCATGTTCTGGTGCTCGTACCAGGGGCCGTACCACCACCAGTACCGCCCCGGGCCGGACTTGTCGTCCTGCGCCGCAGGATCCATCGGAATCGGGCCGGTGACCGCGAGCGCCGGGTTCATCGCCTCGAGGCCCGCGGGCAGCGGATCGACGAGCGCGACGTGATAGCGACGGTTCTCGTTGATCATCGTCAGCTTCACGCGCACGCGCGTGCCGGCCTTGATGTGCCACACGCCCTGCGCGTCCTTAGTGACATCGCCCTTGTTGTCGACGCCCTCGTATTCGCGCGTGACGACGAAGCCGTAGTCCGCTGGCTCGAGCTTCAGCGACGCCGGCGCGTAGGTCATGCCGATCCGGTAGTAGAGGCGACCCGCGCCGTCCTTCTGGATCGTCAGGTCCTGCTTGTCGTGCGCCGCGACCTCCTTCATCGGGATCTTCACGGCGAACGTGTCGGTCGTGCGGCCCCTGAACGCGAGGTCACCCGCGTAGTCATCCCCGAGCCAGATCCGCGCGACGAAGTTCGGCGTGATCTTCTCGTAGGTCTGGAAGTACAGGTCGAGCGCGAGCAACGCGAACGTGTTCTCTTGCGTGTTGAGCCAGCGGCCCGCCTTGCGGTGCGCGAGCAGGCCCGTGACGATCTTCGGGATCAGATCGCTCGTCTTCTGCTCCTGGATCAGCGACTCGAGCATGATCGCGTCGACGCGGTGATCGCTCGCGAGGAGCAGGTGGCCACCGTCGGCGTAGCTGGTCACGAAGTTCGCCGCGCCGGCCGTCTCGCTCACGCGGTTCGTCGCGTGACGAACGATCGCAGCGCGCTCCGGCGTCGCCGCGGGCTGCTGCGCGATCGTCCCCAAGATCCAGCCGAGCGTCTCCATGTTGTGCTTGTCGATCGCGACCTCGGCGAACAACCTCTTCGCCTTCGCCACGTCGAGGTCGCCCATCTGCTTGCGCGTGTACAACGCGTACGCGGAGATCGTGCGGCGCACGTCCGCCGGGTAGTAGTGCGGATAGTGCTCCTCGATCGAGCGGAGGTAGTCCCTCGCGCGATCGAGGATCGCTTGCGGGATCGTGAAGCCCTTTAGCTTCGCGTGTTGCAACGCGCTCGCGACGTAGACGGTGAGGTACGGCTCCGACGGACGACCGCGCTCCCAGTACGCGAAACCACCATCGCCGTTCTGCATCTGCGACAGCCGCTCGACGTCCTTGTCGACGCTCGTCGACATCTCCGCGGCCGACGGCATGTCCTTCGTCTTGAACGCACTCAGCACGTCGCGGAGCGCGGCGATCGAGAGCACGCGCGAGCTGCGTTGCTCGGCGCACTCGAACGGATAGTGGACGAGGTAGAGGAACGCATCGGTGAGCGCCTGCAAGTTCGTCGACGCCGTCGAGACTTCGAGACCACCGAACTGCGTGACCACCTGCCCCGGCAGCGCGATCGGTTGCTTCATCGCGCCGTCGTCGATCACGCCGTACGTCGCGAACGCTTCCGTCGTCGCAGGCGTCCACACGGGCAGCGCGAGCTCGGCGGCATCGCTGTACGAACCGACGCTGCCGACGACCTGGAACCGCGCGGTGCCCGCCATCTCGGCGGCCGCGGGGAACAGCACTTCGACGCGATCGTTCGCCGGCACGCTCACCATGCGACCGGCGCCATCCGTGATCGTCGCGTTCGTCGTGCGGATCGCGACTTTCACCTGCATCGCCGAATCCGTCTGGTTCTGCACCACGACGGGCAGCTGGAACGTGTCGCCGAAGTTCAAGAACCGCGGCGGGCTCGGACGAACCATCAGCGGCAACCGCGCGGTGACCGCGCTCTCACCTTTTCCGAACTGGCGCTCGCCCGCGACCGCGATCGCGATGATGCGGTAGCGCGTGAGGTTGTCGGGCACCTTGATGTCGACCGTCGCCTTGCCGCTCGCGTCCGTCTTCACCGACGGTGCGAACGCAGCGAGCGGGTTGAAGTTCGAGCGGATCGCGATCGCCGACGCCGCGGACTCGCCGCCGGAGTCCTTGCCATCCTGGTCGAGGTTCTTCTCGCTCTCGGCACGCATGCGCCTGGCTGGCTCGGGCTTCTTGTCCGCCTTCGCTTCCTTGGCCATCTCCATCGGAGCCGCTTCGGCCATCGCGGGCGCTGCGGGCTTGGGCATCGCCATGTCCGGCGTGGGCGCTCCCCCGCCGGGTGCAGCGTTCGTGGAGTCCGCGAGCTTCGTCGCGTCGGGCTTCGCGAGCTTCACGTATGCGCGCATGTAGTGATCGCGCGCGTCGGGACCGCGGCCGCCATAGAAGCCGCCGACAGGATCCGGAAACTGATAGCCCGTGAGCGAGAGGATCGCTTCGTCGACCACGAACACCGCGGTCTCTGCATCGGCCACCGGCGTGCCGCTCGCGTCCTTCACTTCGATCGCGAGCTTCGCGGCGTCGCCGGGTGCGATCTTCGCGGCGCTCGGCGTCACGCTGACCGCGAGCGTGCGCTTCTTCGGCGGCACGGGCAGGTTCAGCTGGCCCACCGCGTACGCGGGACGCTTCGGCAACTTCGGATCGGGGAGCCCCTTGTCGTCGGTGCGCGCGGCGGCGCCGACGAGATCGACCTGCACGAACAGGTTCGGCACCATCGTGTCGGTGATCGGCACCTTGAGAACCATCGTCGGTCCCTGCATCGTGATCCGCTCCGTCTTCACGATGCCGGAGCGCCGCCAACTCACGACGCCCTCGGCCGGATAGAACGGCGCCTGGACGAGCACCTCGGCGGTGTTGCCGTCCGCGTACTCCTTCTTGTCCGGAATCAACTGCACTTGCTCCTGCGCGACTTCGCGCGCAGCCGGCTGATCACCGCCGGACACCCAGTACGTCATCGTCGTCTGATTCGGACGGCCCTTCGCGTCGGTGATCGTCGCGGTCACTTGATACGTGCCGCCCGTCGCCGTCTTGAACGTGCAGTGCGATGCCGCGCTCGCGGCCGTGACGGTGCACGCCTGCGGATCGACTTCCTTCGTCTTGTAGCGACCCTTCTCGTACGTCCAATCGAGCCGCACCGACTTCACGTCGATCTTCGCGCCGTCGATGCTCTTGCCGTCGAGGTCCACGCCGATCACGTCCATCTCGAACGGTGCGTCTTTCTCGACGAACGGCTTCGCGGGCTTGAGCCCGACGTACGCCGACGACGGGTGCACGAGCATCGTCGCCGACGCCGACCACTCCTGCCGATTGACGTCCATCACGCGTGCGGTCGCCGACACGCTCATCGGCACCGTGGGCTTCGCGGACAAGAAGTCCATGTGCGCCGTGTGTGCACCGGTCGCGTCGGTCTTGCCCTCGAGCGTCCACGATTTCGGCGGTTTGTATCCGCCATAGCGATAGCCACCCTCGTCGTCGTAGTCGTCGTAGCTGCGATAGCTCCACCACGGCGTCCATGCGCCGAACGTGTAGTCCTCGCGATTGGGCGGCGTGAACGAGGTCTGGCTCGCGGTGACGTACCAGTTCGTCGTCGCCCCGGGCAGCGGGCCGCCAGAGTAGTACTTCGCGGTCACCGTCACGTCGCCACCTTCTCCGACGAGGAATGGCCCCTGTGACGCCTGTGCGCTGACCTCGAACTCCGGCCGGCGGAACTCTTCGACGTTGATCGAGTGGTAGTAGTCGCCGCTCATACGGCCGGTCGCGAGGAAGCGGATCTGCGTGTAGCCGAGGTTCGGAGTCTTCGGCAGCGTGAACTTCGTGTCGAATCCACCGGTGATCGCGACCGGCGCGGTTCCGTTCGCGATCTTGTTGCCCTGCGAGTCGGTGACCTCGTACGTGACGGTGGACACCTGATCGCTCACGCCGTTGATGTCGCCGCCCTTCGCGGTGTCGAGCACGCGAAGCCAGCCCTTCAGCGTGACCTCCTCGCCCGGCTTGTACATCTTGCGATCGTCGACGACGTACCAGGCGAGAACCTTCTCGCGGTTCTGCTTGGTCCACGAGCCGTTGTCGCGCCACCAGCCGCTGTCTTCCGCGACGAATGCGACGTCGTTGCCCTTCTTCGCGACGAGGTAGTTCGCGCCGGTCTTGCTCGCGGTGGTCAGCGGGATCGTGGCCACGCCTTTGTCGTCGGTCTTCGCCGTCGTGCCGAACGGACGGATCTCGAGATCCACGCCGCTCGCGGGCTTTCCCGTCGCCAGGTCGGTCACGAACGCGCGCAGATCGTCACCATCGACCGCCGCATCGACGGCGATCTTCGTCGCCTGCACCCAGCTGATCATGCGCGGCGGTTCGTACTGCTCGCGCCATGGAAACGGCTCGACGATCGCGAGCACGTGACCCGCGCCGTTCGTCAGCGCTTGCGATAGATCGACCGACGTCTCGACGAGATCGTTGCGACCGATGGTGGTCTTCACCATCTTGTCGACGACCTTCGTGCCGGGGATCGGTGCCGGCTTGTCCTTGTTCCACTGGTTGCGCATGTAGAAGCCGTACGCGTCGTAGTCCGCGGGCGTGACCTTGTAGAGGCGCACCTTGAGCTGGTCGTAGTTCGTCGAGAAGAAGTCGAGCGTCGGCTTCGTCGCGATCGGATCGAGCACGACGAGGCCGTTCGGCCCGAAGAACGTGGGCTGCGCATCGCCGACGTTGAACGAGCGCGTGTCGGACTTGCCGAGCGTTTGCCCGAACTCGTCCTTCACTTTCTCGGAGATGACGACCGTGTACTTCGTCCGCGCCTTCGTGAGGCCCTGCACCATCACGTACGAGCTCTGCGGCAGGATCTTCACGCCGGGGATCTCGGGCGAGATGGTGAAGTTGCCCTCCTCGAACGCGTCCATGTCGAGCGGGTTGTTGAAGCGGATCTGGAACGGCATGCCGGGCCGGCACTCGCTGCCCCAACCGCACCGCGCCTCGTCGATCCGCAGCGGCGGATAGGTCTGGAACGAGAACGACTGCGGCCCCTTCGTCGTGTTCGGGCCCTCCGCCGAAGGCGTGCCCTTCGGAATCTCGACGGTGATCGTCGTATCGCCGGGCAGTTCACCGACGGCACGGAACGCGATCCAGCGCCCTGCTTGCTCGTTCTTGTTCGCGGCCTCGACCATGCTCGCGATCTGCGTGTTCTTCGCGATGTCCTTTTGATCGAGGAGCTGGAGCGACGCGCGACCCGCGCTGCTCGTCACGTTGATCCGCTGGATCAGCGCGCTCGGATCGATCTTCTGATCGAACAGCACGAACATCGGCACGTCGCGGCGGTACGGACCACCGGTCGGATAGCTCGACACGATCGTCGGCGCCGGCGTCTCGAACGTGAACTTCGTTGCCTTCGCGAGCGCGCCACCGTTCGCTGACTTCGTGCCCGCGGGCACCTCGACGGTGTACGTCGTCGCCTGCGGGAAGCGGATCTCCGGATCGAACAGCACGGTGCGCGTGCCGAGCCAGCGCCAGTTGCCCTTCGGCTGTGGCGTGAGCTTCACCGGCGTCGTCGCGGACGCATCGGTCTGCGACGTGACGGCGACCATCGGCTGCGAGAACGTCACGCTGAGCTCGGGCGCGAGCGGCACTTCGCCCTCGGGCATGTAGCGCAGCACCTCGAGCGCTTTGCCCTCGTCGCTCGCTTTCGGCGGCAACAGCGACGATGCCGGTGGAGGAAACGCGCCGGTGATCGTCTGTCCCGTCTTCGGCGGCGGCTGCGATTTCGGTCGCAGCGCGAAGTCTTGCTTGTCCTGCGCGTCGACGGTGATCGGCTTCGCGCGCGACAACAGCTGCGTCGCTTCGGTGTCCGCGAGCTTCGTCGCGGTGCCGAGCTTCGCGCGGTCGTAGGCGGGCGCGCCTTGCTTGCCCTCGGTCAGCCGCAGGTCGAGACCGTCGGGCGCGTCCTTGTTCAGCACGAACGGCTTGTCCGCCTTCGTGCCCGACCCGTCGCCTTCGGGTGGCGGCGTGGCCTTCTTGCCGCCGCAGCTCGTCGTTAGAAACGTCAGGAGAACCGTGCTCGCTACGATGCGCTTCATTCGATCACCACCCGATCAGAGCCGCTGCGTCCGAATGTCTCCGGCATGTACATCTCTTCAGCCTTCGTCGGCGGCACGACGAAGTTGCCGGGCGTCGTCGCACGAGCGACGTAGCTATACGTGTGAACGCCTTCCCACAGCAGCGCGGCGAACGCCTCGGTTCGCTCGTCGCGCAGGTTCTGGTGCTCGTACCAAGGGCCGTACCACCACCAGTACGCGCCGCGCGCTTTCTGCTCGGTCGGATCCGTGGGGATCGGGCCGGTCACCGCGAGCGCGGAGTTCATCGCTTCGAGTCCTGCCGGCAGCGGATCGACGAGCGCCACGTGATAGCGGCGGTTCTCGTTGACCATCGTCAGCTTGACGCGCACGCGCGCGCCCGCCTTGATGTGCCACACACCAGTACTGTCACGCACGACGTCCTTGGTGTCGTCGACGCTCTCGTACGTGCGCGTGACGACGAAGCCGTAGTCCGCGGGCTCGAGCTTCAGGTTCGCCGGCGCGTAGGTCATGCCGACGCGGTAGTAGAGGCGGCCCTTGCCATCCTTCTGGATCGTCAGGTCCTGCTTGTCGTGCGCGGCGACATCCTTCATCGGGATGTCGATCTGGTAGTAGTCCGTCGAGCGACCCTTGAACGCCTTCTCGCCGCCGTAGTCGTTGCCGAGCCACACGCGCGCGACGAAGTCCGGCGTGACCTTCTCGTAGGTCTGGAAGTACAGATCCAGCGCGAGCAGCGCGAACGTATTCTCTTGCGTGTTGAGCCAGCGCCCCGCCTTGCGATGTGCGAGCAGGCCGGTGACGACCTTCGGGATGAGATCGAGATCCTTCTGCTCCTGGATCAGCGACTCGAGCATCACGGCATCGACGCGGTGATCGCTCGCGAGGAGCAGGTAGTTGCCGTCGCCGTAGCTCGCGACGAAGTTCGCTGCACCCGCGGTCTCGGTGGTGCGATTCATCGCGTGCCTCACGAGAGCCTTGCGCTCGTCGGTCGCGTCCTTGTTGCCCGCGAACAACCCGAGCAGCCAGCCGTGGGTCTCCATCGTCGCGGTGGTCTTGACCTGTGTCGCGCTCGCCTCGACGAACAGCTTCTTGCCCTTCGCGATGTCGAGATCGCCGATCTGCTTGCGCGTGTACAACGCATACGAGCTGATCGCCCAGCGAACTTCTTTCGAGTAGTACCAGGGGTAGTAGTTCTCGATGTTCTTCAGGTACGGCTTCGCACGATCGATCATGCCTTGCGGCACCGCGAAGCCCTTGTCCTTCGCGTGCTGCAGCGCGCTCGTGACGTAGACGGTGAGATACGGATTCGAGGGATAGCCGCGATCCCAGAACGCGAAGCCACCGTCGTAGTTCTGCATCTGCGACAGGCGCTCGATGTCGGTCTTCACGCTCGCCTCGAGCGCGGTCGTCGACGGGAGATCCTTCGACTTGAACGCGGTCAGCACGTCGCGCAGCGCGGCGATCGCGAGGATGCGCGAGCTGCGTTGCTCCGCGCATTCGTACGGATACTTCACGAGATAGAGGAACGCGTCGGTGAGCGCCTGCAAGTTCGTCGACGCCGTCGTGACCTCGAGGCCGCCGAACTGCGTGACCACCTTGCCCGGCAGCGCGACCTGCTGCTTGATCGCGCCGTTATCGATCACGCCGTACGTCGCGAAGCCTTCCGTGGTAGCGGGAGTCCACACCGGTAGCGCGAGCTCCGCGGCGTCCGTCGCGTTGCCCGTGGCGGTCATCGCGGAGCCGACGATCTGGAACCGCGCGGTGCCCGCCATCTCGGCGGCGGCGGGGAACTGCAGCTCGACGCGATCGTTCGCGGGCACGCTGACCTCGCGACCCGCGCCGTCGGTGATCGCCGCGTTCGTCGCGCGCACCGCGACACGCACCTTCATCGGTGCATCGGTCTGGTTCTGCACCACGACGGGCAAGCGGAACGTGTCGCCGAAGTTCAAGAACCGCGGCGGGCTCGGCCGCACCATCAGCGGCAAGCGCGCGACCACGGCGCTCTCGCCTTTGCCGAACTGCTTGTCGCCTGCGGTGGTCACCGCGACGATGCGGTAGCGCGTGAGGTTGTCGGGCATCTTCACCTCGACGGTGGCGCGACCGTTCGCATCGGTCTTCACCGTCGGGGAGAACGCCGCGAGCGGGTTGAAGTTCGAGCGCACCGCGATCGCCGTGGTCGGCTGCGGGCGCGACGGTTCGCCATCCGCCGGCGCTTCCTTCTTCGGCGCTTCCTCGGGCGGCGGCGCGGGAGGTGGCGGTGGCGGCGTGGTCGGCATGGCGCCGCCCACCGCGGCGGCGGCGTCTCGCGAGTTCGCTTGTTGCTGGTTCGCGAGCACGTTCGCGTCGGGCTTCGCGAGCTTCACGTTCGCGCGCAGATAGTGATCGCGCGTGTCCGGTCCGCGACCGCCGTAGAACACGTCGATCGGGTTCGGGAACTGATAGCCCGAGAGAGCGAGGATCGCTTCGTCGACGACGAGCACCGCGGTCTCGCTGTTCGCGACCGGCTTGCCGAAGGCGTCCTTCACGTCGACAGTGAGCGTCGTCGCCTCGCCCGGTGCGAGCTTCGCGACGCTCGACACGACCTTCACGTCGAGCGTGCGCTGTTTCGGCGGGACCGGGAGGTTGATCGAGCCCACCGCGTAGGCCGGTCGCTTCGGCAACCGCGGATCCGGATCGCCCTTGTCGTCGGTGCGCGCGGCGGCGCCGACGAGATCGAC
>JBGARE010000013.1:154206-154600 GCA_044230415.1 Kofleriaceae bacterium | reverse complement strand
CGACGACGGACATCGTGCGCGGCGGGTTCACCGAGAGGAAATCGAAGTGCAGCGTGTGCGCGCCGGTCGCGTCGGTCTTCGCCGTGTGCTCCCACGTGCGCGGTGGCTTGTAGCGCGAGCCACTCTCGTCGTCGTCCCAACCGCGATAGCCCCACCACGGCTCCCACGATCCGAAGATGAAGTCGTCCCGGTTCGGCGGCGTGTAGCTCGCCTGGCTCGACGTGACGTACCAGTTCGTCTGCGCGCCCGCGAGCGGCCCGCCCGCGTAGTACTTCGCGTCCACGGTAACGTCGCCCGTTCCACCGACGAGGAATGGTCCTTGCGACGCGTTCGCTTTGACCTCGAACTCCGGCCGGCGGAACTCCTGGATCTGGAACCCGTGCTGGTACGAGCT
>JBGARE010000013.1:152700-154115 GCA_044230415.1 Kofleriaceae bacterium | reverse complement strand
GCGCTGATCTGCGCGCTGCCTTGCGCGATCTTGTTGTTCGTCTGATCGACGACGGTGTAGCTGACCGAGCTCACGGCACTGCCGATGCTGCCGATGTCGCCGCCCTTGCCGTTATCGATCGTGCGGAGCCAGCCCTTCAGCGTGACGTCCTCGCCGGGCTTGTACATCTTGCGATCGTCGATGACGTACCAGGCGAGGTTCGTCGAGCGTGGCTGCTTTATCCAGCTACCGCCTTCACTCCAGTAGCCGGAGTCATCGGTGACGAACACGACGTCATCGCCGCGCTTCGCGGTCAGGTACTGCTTGCCCTTGATCGCCGCGGCCGGCAGTCCGAGCGTGGCCATCCCTTTGTCGTCGGTGGTCGCCTTCGTGCCCGTCGGCTCGAGGACGAGCGACACGCCCGCCGCGGCCTTGCCGGTCGCGAGATCGGTCGCGAACGCGACGAGGTTGCCGCTGTCGACGTACGCGTCCACCGCGAGCCGCGTCGATTGCACCCAGCTGATGAAGCGCGGCGGCTCGTAGTCTTGCTTCCAGGGATACGGCTCGACGACGGCGATCGCGTGACCGAGCGAGCCCTTGGGCAGTGCGGCCGAAATATCGAGCGCGGTCTCGACGAGATCGTTCGTGCCGAGCGCGGTCTTGATCAGGCCGTCCTGCACCATCTTGCCCGGCATGCGCGGCGGCTTGTCGTGGTTCCACTGATTGCGCATGTAGTACGCGTACGCGTCGTAGTCGCTCGGCGTGACCGAGTAGAGCTTCACCTTCAGCTGCGAGTAGTTCGTCGAGAAGAAGTCGAGCGTCGGGCGCTTCGCGGCGGGATCGAGAACGACCATGCCCTGGGGTCCGAAGAACGTGGGCTGCGCATCGCCGACGCGGAACTCGAGCGTCGCGTCCTTGCCGAGCGTCTGGCCGAACTCGTCGAGGATCCCGCCGGAGACGACGACCTTGTACGTCGTGCGCGCCTTCGTGAGCCCCGCGATCGAAAGACCGCGACCGCCCGTGGTGATCTTCACCGACGGAATCGGCGGCGTGATCGAGAGCTGCGCGTCGTCCCACGTGTCGACGTCGAGCGGGTTGTTGAACACGATGTTGAACGGCAGGCCGGGATAGCAATCGCCGCCCCACCCGCACTCGGCGCGTTCGATCGCGAGCGGCGGATACGTGCGGAACGAGAACGACTGCTCGCTCTCCGTGCGATTCGGCCCCTCCGCGCTCGGCGTGCCGACGGGAATCTTCACGTCGATCTGCGCATCCTTCGGGAATGGACGCGTCGCGCGGAACGCGAGCCAGCGACCATCTTGCTCGTTCGCGATCGTCGACTTCACGAGCGCGTCGAGCGTCTTGTCCTTCGCGATGTCCTCGCGAGTCATCAGGCGAATCGGCACGGACGCGCCGTTCGCGAGCACCTGGATCTT
>JBGARE010000013.1:140235-152426 GCA_044230415.1 Kofleriaceae bacterium | reverse complement strand
GGCGTCAGCTTCACCGGCGTCGTCGCGGCGGCATCGTCTTGCGACGTGACGGCGACCATCGGCTGCGAGAACGTCACGCTCAGCTCGGGCGCGAGCGGAACATTCCCCTCGGGCATGTAGCGCAGCACCGCGAGGTCCTTGCCGGCATCGTTACTTGCGGGCGGCAACAGCGTCGACGGCGGCGCCGGAAAGCTGCTCTTGATCACGTTGCCCGTGCGCGGCGGCGGCAGCGATTTCGCGCGCAACGCGAACGCTTGCTTGTCCTGCACGTCGACGGTGATCGGCTTCGCGCGCGCGAGCAGCTGCTCGGAGTCCGCGGCCGATAGCTTCGTCGCCGGTGCGAGGTTCGCGCGATCGAACGCGGGCGCACCGGCCTTGCCATCGGACACCCGGAGGTCCAACCCGGGCGGCAGATCCTTCTGCTGCACGAGCACCGAATCTGCGAGTGGTGACGATCCACCCGGCGCTTTCGACGAGCTGGTGCGTCCACCACACGAGGTCGTCGCGACCGAGAACAGCGTGACCAATGCGATACCGCGAACGAAGATCGAGCGTCGTGCCTTCACGGAGCCTCCGGGACTGCCAGTTCACAACGCACCACGCCAGGGTTCGCGTTGTTCTGCGACAGTACCGGAGATCCGGCTGGCAGTAGGTCTACGGCCGCGCCAAGCTACGCCAAGCTCTCAGGGCGATGCGGTGTCTCCGCACACCTTCCCGTCGCAGTTCGCGAAGCACTTGAACGACGCTCCGAGCGGTGCGCAGTCCGTATCGGTCTCGCACGTCGTGGTGCACATGAGGCCTTGCTCCATGCAGACGTTCTGCTGGAACACGGCGAACGGTTCGCACGTCAGCCCGTCATCGCAATCCGACGTTTGCTCGCACACCGCCGACGCGGGCAACGTCCCTCCACCCGTACACCCCACGAGCAACACGAGCGCGACGGCGATCTTGTTCATACCGCGCACACTACAAGACCCAACTCGATCGCATACGCCAGCCTTGGTGGCCGCATCCGCCAACAGGCGGCAACCCGCGGCACTTGACCGCCCTGGCCGTTCGCGAGGATGTTTCCGCTCATGGCTGACGAGGTTCCGCGCGCTGAAGTTGTCGGCAGCACGAAGGTCGGTGAAGGCGGCGGTCCGCCCGCAGTCGTGCCGTACATCCCCGCGAGCAAGTCGCTGCCCGAGCTCACCGTCGGTGTGATCATCCTCGGCTCGGTCCTCTCGGTCGTGCTCGCGGGTGCGAACGCGTACCTCGGGATGTTCGCGGGCATGACGGTGTCCGCATCGGTCCCCGCCGCCGTCCTCTCGATGGCGATCCTCAAGCTGCTGCGCACCGGCAACATCCTCCAGAACAACGGCGTGCAGACCGCCGCCGCCTCCGGTGAAGGCCTCGCCGCCGGCGTCATCTTCACGCTGCCCGCGCTCGTGCTCCTCGGTCGCTGGTCCGAGTTCTCCTACGTCGAGACCACCCTTATCGCGGGCTTCGGCGGCATCCTCGGCGTGCTGTTCACGATCCCGCTGCGCCGCGCGCTGATCATCGATCAACCGCTGCAGTTCCCCGAAGGCGTCGCGACCGCCGAGGTCCTCAAGGTCGGCGCGGAAGGCGGTGGCGGCGTCGGCGTGCTCGCGCTGTCCGGCATCATCGGCGCGATCATCAAGCTCGGCGCGACCGGCCTCAAGCTCTGGGCCGAGGTCGTCCAGGTCGGCACGTGGATCGGCGGTGCGGTCACCACTGTCGTCGGCGCCAAAGCAGGCGCGAAGGCAACGTTGATGAAGGGCGGCGCCCCCGCCTACTTCGGAATCAATGCATCTCCCGCGCTGCTCTCGGTCGGCTACATCGTCGGCTTCAACGTCGCCGCGGTCATCTTCGCGGGCTCCGTGCTCAACCGCTGGGTCGCGGTCCCCGTGTTCGGCATGACGGGGGATCCGTCGACGATCATCACGGAGAAGCTCCACGGCTTCGACCTGTCCATCCACGAAGCCATCGCGCTCATCTCGCAAGGCGCCACCGCGGTCTCCGCGAAGATCGCCGACGCGAACACGCACTTCACGCTCGCCCAGCTCCTCGCCGGCGACGGCGGCGGCGACGCGATCAACGCGTCCGAGCTCATGCACAAGTACGTCACGCGCTTCCTCGGCGTGGGCGGCATGCTCGTCGGTGGACTGTGGTCGCTGTTCAAGCTCCGCAAGTCGCTGCTCGGCGGAGTCACCGCCGGCCTCGCCGCCTACAAGGCACGCAAGTCCGGCGCCGCCGACGTGCCGCGCACCGAGCGCGACATGCCGATGAACATCATCCTCATCCTCATCGCCGCCTCCGTCGTCCCGCTGTTCTTCATCTTCAACCACTTCACCGACTCGTTCCTGATCTCGGCCGTGATGGCGGTCGTCGTGATCGTCGCGGGCTTCCTGTTCTCCGCCGTCGCGTCCTACATGGCCGGCCTCGTCGGCTCGTCGAACAACCCGGTCTCGGGCATCACGATCTCGACCATCCTCGTGTCCGCCTTGCTCCTCCTCGGCCTGGGCATGAAGTCCCCCGCCGGCCCCGTCGCCGCGATCCTCATCGGCGGCGTCGTCTGCTGCGCGGCCGCGATCGGCGGCGACAACCTGCAAGACCTCAAGTGCGGCCAGCTCGTCGGCTCCACGCCGTGGAAGCAACAGACGATGCAGATCCTCGGTGTCGTCGTCGCCGCGCTCGCGATGGCCCCGATCCTCAACCTCCTGCACAAAGGCTACGGCATCGGCGACAAGCTCCCCGCGCCGCAAGCCAACCTCATGGGCACCGTCTCGTTCGGTGTCTTCGAAGGCGGCCTTCCGTGGCTCGTCATCGGCATCGGCGCAGCGATCGCCGTCGTCGTGATCATTATCGACTCGATCCTCACGGCAAAAGGCTCGAAGACGCGCATCCCCGTGATGGCCTTCGCGGTCGGCGTGTACCTGCCGTTCGATCTCAACGTGCCCATCTTCCTCGGCGGCGTGATCGCGTACTTCGTGAATCGCCACCTCGACAAGACCAACGCGACCCACGAGCGCCGCTCCGAAGTCGAGCGCATGGGCCTCCTCGGCGCCGCGGGCTTCATCACGGGTGAAGCGCTGATGGGCATCGGCCTCGCGGTGCCGGTCGCCGCGACCGCGGATGAAAACGCGATCGCGCTGTTCGACGGCGAGTACGGCGTGCTGCGGTTCCCGTCGCTGATCTTCGTGGGCCTCTCGCTCGGTTTGCTCTATTACCTCGCGCTGAAGCCGTCGAAGAAGTAGGCCGGACGCGGCCTTAGCCGCGCGAAGAAACCTCGCAACCCGACGTGTGGCCCTCGATAGGGCCGCCCATGTCGGAACATGCGATCTCCGAAACCAGCGGCGCGACCACCTCCTCGACTGCACCGGTCGGTGCGCCGTTCTTCCCCGTGGCCGAACCGGATCTCGCTGATGCCAGGCCGCACGGGAACGTCGTTCGACCGTACCCGTGGACGGATGACGACCATCAACCGGAGCCAGAGATTTCTCCCGAGATGAAGCTGGCGGACACGAAGGACGTCGTGACGTTGGCGTTTGGCTGGATGAGCACCGATGTCGAAGCGCGCCTATCCGCTCTCGAAGCCGATCTGCGCGCGAAGGACGATCCAACGTTTGGTGACCAGCTAATTCGTGCTGCCTTTCGAACCGCACTCAGTGCCGCGACGAGCGGTGCCAGCGAATATGTTGCCGGACTCCTCGTCGGTGGAGAGGCCGAAGCTCTTCGCGAGCTCGTGAAGTCGGCGTTCGAAAGCAGCGTCGGGGAAGCGCTGGAGATTGGAGCCGGCGCGCTGCGAGGGAGCAGCGAACCGCTGACCGCGTTCATCGCCGCACAAAAAGCAGCGGCACGTCACCTCTATCGAAAGGCTCAGGCGAGCTGGGTACACAAGGGACGTCACCGAGTGCGCACGCAGGTCCAGGCCGACGCTCTCGAGGCATCACTCACTCAGCCGCAGATGGCGCAAGCGGCGGACTTTCACTACGTCGCGAGCCGCGATGCATGGGTCACGTACCTCGCGCAGATGAAGTACGGCGTTCGTCACTCGAAGGCGATCGACGAGAACTACGACATCATCGACCTTGGACCTACGACCGATCTCACACCTTCATCGCAGCGCGAGGCAGATAACCAGCGCCGTCCCGGTAACCATTCAACAACTGATTCGCCGGATAAGGCGGAGGCGTTTCTCGGCGTCGCGCCAGGGGTCCTAACCGTGCAAGCCGAGCTGCCGGCGATTCCGATGATCGGCGACACCGGGTACTACGGGATGTCCGGAACAACGACGGTCACGCACGCCTACCTCAACGGCGTGAACGAGATCATTCGTGACCAGTACAAAGGAAAGCCACTGTCCTCGGCTCGTGTCCCGCGCGTGATCATGTGCCACGTGTCGAGTGGCGAAGACTTCACGGTTCGCATCAACGAACAGGGTGTTGTCTTTGGTGGTGGTGACGATGCTGAATGGCTTCGTAGGCGCGCGATCGTCGGTAGACCTCAAGACATGGCCATGCCCGACGTGGTCCTCAAACAGATCGGTCTCGATCTCTTGCTAGCCGATCTTGTCCCCCAGAGAATCCTCAAGGGCACCTCGGAATGAAGAAAGCGATTCTCCTCCTGTTGGTCGCGGCATGCTCTTCGACGGAGAATCAGTGGGAGTCGGCGGTGCGTCGGATCAATGGCGACCTATCGGCCCTTCGCCCGACGGCTCGAGCAATCGCCTCAATCGCGTCGAATGATGATCCGGCATCGGTTCGTGCTGTGATCGGAATGTGCGCGAGCATGGACAGTTCGCTTCGGCGAATCGCTGAAACTCGGCAGACCTTCCACGCACTCGATCGCGAGCCCGGTGGTCCACACCACTACATGACTGACGTCGCCGATCATGCTCGTTGGCTCGTGGAACGTCGGTACGACCTCTGCCAAGGCGACGACTGGCGATGTCGCGACTGGTGCGTGAAGACGTGGAGTGGTCTCGCCGCTAGCGTAAACGTATTGCGCGACCGCGCCGAAACGCATGGCGTGTCCCTCGAGTCGCTAACGCAGTAAGCCTCGAACGACTCGCTTTACGTGGGCTGTACGAGCCCGTGATGTGTCTGTGGGGGGCCCCGGAACTGGTTCCTCTCCCGATTCGAGAACGCGAACGAGCGTACAGGTGTTTGATGAACATCTTCTCGAACGCAGAAGTGCGTCAGCGAGAAGTCGTCGCTCGCTTCTTCGCTCGCTGCGCGCTACCCGGTACCTCGTGACAACCGATGAGCCCGTGCCGTCGCCATCCGACGGCGAGTAGCCAGGTTCTCGGTTCCCACACCGTCATCGGCTTGTAGTCGTCACGCAGCTTCCACGCGCCCAACCCCTCGAGCTCCTTCCAGCCGCGAAACAAGCCCGCGGTCGAGAACGGATCCACCCACCACGTCCGCGAACGCTCGCTACGATCTTCGCGATGCTTGCGCCAGTTGTTAAGCACGTACGCGAGCGCGTGCCGCGCCTGGCGCGGGCTCGTGATGATCTCGGCGTGAAAGCGATCCGTGAACACCTGGCCGCGGCGACGCTCCTTGCGCCCCTTGCTGATCGCTCGGTTGATCCATTTCGCCGCCGAGATTTGGAACCCTTGCATGCCGCGCGAGAGCGCCGTGCGGTTCTCGGCCTCGACGAGGAGATGGATGTGATCGTGCTGGATCGATAGGTGAACGATCCGGAACGCCGGGTTGCTCGCGGCGACGATCGTGGCCTTGCGGATCGCGTGGTAGATGTCGAAGCCGCGGAGCGTGGCCACCAGTGCCGCGACCCGCAGCACTACGTGCACCGGGTTTCGCGCTTCGAGCGTGGGACGCTTGCGGTGCGGTGAGCTCGGGCGCGGCCCCTTCGCGGGTCGGCCTGCACGCCGGCGCGTTCCGCCGCGCGCCGATTTCGGTTTGGTCCCATCCGCGTTCAACAGATCGAGCTGCTGCTGACGCTTCAGGGGACGACGGCGCTTCGGCTTCGCCTTCGGCATGCATCGTTCATAGCGATGGCCGGACCATCGGTCAACTGATTGCGCCGATATTTTTACCAGGACCATCACTGACGCTTGGCACACTGCTTGACGGCCAGAGAAGCGGCGGACCTGAGATTGCTGGATCCGGAGGACGGACTGCCGACCACCAGGCATCGAGCGCGTGTAGAATCGACACATGATGCGTTTGGCGATGGGCGTGATGCTAGTTGCGTTGGCAGGGTGTTCGACGACCAAGAACCCGAACTTTTGTTGCCTGACCGAGGCCGACTGCCAGGCGGCTGGCACGAGCGAGATCAGTCCGTGTGCTAACGGACTCGCGTGCATCGATCACGCGTGTGAGCCCGCATCGTGTGCGACCACAGGCTGTTCTTCAGAAGCGCCCGTGTGCGAAACCGCGACGGACACGTGCGTTGGTTGTTCCGATTCTGCGGATTGCGCACGGTTCTCGGCGATGCTCGTGTGCGATGCCGAGGTCAGCGGCGCGTGCGTCGAGTGCGTGACTGGCGGCGACTGCTCGTCGGACCAACCCATTTGCGAGGGGAAGCAATGCCGTGCTTGCCGAACGGACGACGAATGCGCGAGCGGGGCTTGTGGAGATAGTGGCGCATGCGTGGCGGAGATGAACGTCGTGTACTTGGCGATGAACGGAATCGACGATGTTCCGTGTTCGCGTTCGGCCCCGTGTAAACAACTCGAGTTCGGCATTCAGCAAACGACATCGGTCCGGAATCACATCGTCTACGCACCGGGTGCATATCAACTGCCGCTTCGCCCGCTCGACTTCGCGTCGACCGAAACCACGGCCACGAGCGTCGTTGTCCATGGTCACGGCGCGGTGTTGACGGGTGGCTCGGATGATGGCTTTGTTCGGGTCGCAATTCCCACGACGCTCCGCGATCTCGAGATCGTGAACCCGACGGTTGGAAGTTCGAATGCGGTCGGAGTATCGGGCATGGCAACGCTCGAACGTGTGACGTTGCGAGGCGACATCGGCCTGAGTTGTTTCGGATCCGTCTTCGCCAGGGACTTGACGATCGTTGCTGGACGCACCGGTATCTCGAACATCGGATCTCTCACGATCGATCGTGTGCGAATCAGCGGTGGTGAGAACGCGATCCTTTCGAACGGAGGTTCGGTAGAGATCTCGAACCTCGTCGCTTGGGGCACAACCGGCACCGTTGTGGACATGGTTGGAACGAGCGGTTCGATCGCGTTCAGCACGATCTTCGGGAAGAGCAGTACGACTTCACCGCCAGGCATGCATTGCCAGGGAACCGCGACGATCCGTTCTTCGATCATATGGACGCCCGTGCCGCTTCAAACCATTGGCTACACGGGCGCGTGCACGTTGAGCTCGACCATCGTTGGTCCCGCCAGTGTTCCGGGCGGAACGACGGGGGACCCGCTCTTCGTGAACGCAGACGCAAACAACTTCCATCTGAGCGGTGGTAGTCCGGCACGGGATGTCGCGACGTCCGGTCCTGCAACCGATGCCGATGGTGATCCCCGACCGCGCGGTGCTGGGTTTGACTTGGGTGCGGACGAGATCCAGTAGCCTGGGCACCCACACCCCTTTCCTCTGCGAAGTGCACAGTTTGCGCACTGCTTGAGGGGGGAAACTTCCCCCGGGGACGACAGACCCCATTTGCAATATCCTGGATCCGTTGATCCTGGGGCGACTTGCCTCACGGCGCGGCGTTTGCTCAGTGATCGACCACTTCCAAGGAGCTGTCCGAATGAATCGCCTGCACTACGCCTTCCTGACTGCTGCGCTCGCTCTCGCTGGCGGCTGCGGACCTAAAGAGTTCGGCAGCCTCTGTGACGACCCGAGCACCGCTCCGGCCGAATGCGCGAGCGCGTGTGATCCGTTGCCCGGCGCGGCCAACACGTGCGCCAGCGGCTGGCACTGCTCGCCCGACGGCTTCTGCGATGCGCAGTGCACGCAGGGCGGAAGTGAGTGCGGCGATGGCTATACGTGCAGCTCGGACGGTAACTGCGTCGACAACAGCGGACCGGGAAGCAACGGACCCGACGCGAACTGCCCGGCGGTGAACTTCACGCCGATGCCAGCAACGCCATCGATCCTGCTAGTTCTGGATCGCAGTGGCTCGATGGACATGAACCTCGGTGGAGGAATGACTCGCTACCAAGCGATGCGCACTGCTCTCACGAGTGGAACCGGTGTCGTGACGGGACTGCAGACGAAGGCGTATTTCGGTGCAGGTCTTTATGGGTGTGGAGCCGCAACCACTCTAATCAATCCGGTCCCTCGCGCGCTGAACAACGCGACGGTGATCGACACGTACCTCGCTGGTAATGCGCCCGCCGGAAACACTCCGACGGCCGAAGCCCTCACCGAAGCGCGTCAGACGTTTGCTGCGGCGCCGCCTCCCGCAGGCTCACCACCGGTGATCGTGCTCGCAACAGACGGCGAACCAAATAGCTGCAACGGCAACCTCACTCAGGCTCAGGCAAACGCAAACTCGGTCGCTGCTGCTGGCGCCGCATTCGCCGCAGGCATTCCTGTGTACGTCCTGGCGATGAACCAGAACAGCCAACACTTCCAGGACGTCGCGAACGCCGGTCAAGGATGGGTCGCTGGTCAGCCGAACATCACCTACTACCCGACCACCAACGCGGCAGACCTCGCAGCCGCGTTCCAGACGATCATCAACGGCGTCATCTCGTGTGACCTCTCGTTGACCTCCACGATCGACGATGCCCAAGCATCGAGCGGCACGGTCGTCGTCAACGGTGTCACGCTGATGTACGGCGTCGACTGGATCCTCGTGAACGGCAACACCATCCGCGTCCAGGGCGCTGCGTGTGCACAGCTCAAGACCACGCAGAACCCGATGGTCTCGGCGACGTTCCCCTGCGGTAGCGTCATCTTCTAGAGCCACGCTGTGCGTGACTCGAGCGCCTCGCTTCGGCGGGGCGTTTTCGTTTTCGGCTATGCGGTGCGCGGCATGAGCGGGCGCGCCATGCGAAGCGCACGCTGACCGCGGTCGTAGGTGGCCGAGCCATCGATGACGCGAAAGCCCGCGCGCGCATACATGCGCTGGGCACCCGTGTTGGTCTCCGCCACGGTGAGGCGGAGCGCGTCGATCTTGGACGAGGGTGCGACGCGCTCGGCGACCTCGATCACGTGCGTGAGCAGCTTGGAGCCGATGCCACGGCGCTGTTGCGACGGAAGGACCGCGAGCGCGAGCAGGTCGGCGATGACGCGCTGGCCCGCGAGGTTCGCGGTGCCGGACGGGTCCTCCATGTAGAAGCCGAGCATCGCGAAGCCGCGACCGCGGCCTTGGACATCGTGGTCGATCCAGGCGAGGACGCCCGGTTGATCGAGCCACGAGGGCAGGATGCGCGTGTAGTCACCGAGGTCCGCGTAGGCCTCGGCCCCGGTCGCGACGATCCACGGGTGGTCGCTGACCTCGGCGCGACGAATCATCGGGACGACTAACCGTACCAACGCATCGCAGCTACGTCACGCGCACGTGGCGCTGCGGTGCATCAACTGCGGTGCTTCAACGGTGCATCAGCCGGCGAAGCCGCCGCCCGTTGCTTCGCTGTCGGTGCGGGCACGCGTAGAGCTGGACGGTGCGGCGACGGCGGGCTTGCGCGCGGGGAGCGCGCTCATCGGGGTCGTGGCGGGCGTGGTCGCGGTAGCGAGCGTACGGAGCGTGTAGCGGCCGGGGGACGTGCGAACGAAGAGCGAGCCCTCGCCCTTGCGCTTGATGTCCATCGAGAGGTCTCGAGCGACGACAGTGTCAGGAGTCTTCGACTTGCTGGGAAGGCGCACACCGGCCCGTTCCACGATCTCGCGAACCGACATCGGAACGGCGGTCTCGCGAAGGATCTCCTCAACCACAGCAAGCGTACTCATGACCGTCGTGCCTCCCTCGAAAATTTGCGACTCACGTACCGTCGAGACGTTGGCCATCCTAGCGCCGTCGGTTTCCGGAACCAGTCTTGACAGTGTTTTTTTTCCGGAAGGTTTTGGGTCGTGTGAAGCGCGCATGATCGAGGTTGAATTTTTCTGGCGGTGTGGGCCGTCTGAGAGGCCGACGGTATTGCGAACCGGCGTGTTGTGAGCGAATGCTCGGCCGGGGCGCGATTGCCCGCAGATCGAGACCTGGAGGACGTCATGGACAGTGGATTCGTCGAGATAATCACGCTGCTGCTCGGTATCTCCGGGTTCGGCATTCAGCAGAACCCGAAGGCGCCGACGCCGGACGTGTCGCTTCAGTACGCGATGCCGGATGCGGATGTGGTCGTGCACTTCGACGCGGGAAGCGTCGTGCCGAACAACTACAAGGTGCTCACCGCGCTCCCGAATAACCCCGGCATCAAGGCGTCGCCCGAGCTCGCGAAGATGGTGCGCAAGGCGATCGGCGAAGTCGAAGGTGGACGTGGCCTCGCGAAGACGGCGACCGGCATCGACCTCGCGAGCGACGTGAACGACGCGACCATGTTTTTCCAGATCGTGCCGAATCGCGACCCGAACTACGTCGCGGTGATGCACGGAAACTTCAGCGCCGCGAACGTCGACAAGATCGCGAAGATGAAGAAGGGGATGGCGGTCGTCAAAGTCGGCGATGCGTCGATGGTCGAGATGGGTGACGAGAACGCGATCGCCGTGACCAAGGACGGCACGATGATCGCGGGCACGGTCGGGCTCGTGAAGGAGCGCGTCGCGGCCACGTGGAAAGCGCCCGCGCGCGCCGCGAATTCGAACCTCGCGTATGCCGCGGAGGTGCTCGGTCAGAAGCCGGTGTTCGCGCTCGTCATGACGCTGTCGCCGACGGCGCGCAAGGAAGCGGTCGCGAAGATCGGCGGCAAGAACTTCGCGACCGATGTCGTGCAGCGCCACAAGCTGGCCGCGTTCTCGGTGTTCGCGGATGGCGTCGGCTGGACGTGGATCGATTCGAACAAGGCCGGCCTCGACGCGATGGAGATGATGTCGCAAGGCACGCTCGAGCTGATGAAGGCCGGGCACATCGCGCCGCGCGGCATCGCGAAGATGATGCTCGGTGGCCTCGAGTCATACCGGGGCACCAACAAGCAGATCGATGACGTGCTGCGCCGCAAGGCCGAAGTGATGAAGGTCGTCGAGACCTATACCGGCGACGGCAACTTCAAGCAGACGATCACCAAGGATCCGAAGACGCTCCGACTGACCGTCCGCGCGCAGGGCAAGTCGCTCAGCGATGTCGTGCCGGCGGGGCTCGCGCTTCCGGCCGCAGGCCTGTTCCTGTTCACGGGCCGCAGCGCGAAGATGGAGATGTCGCCGCCTCAGCCGATGGTGCAGCCCGCACCCGCGCAGAAGACCGCGCCGAAGCCGGCGCTCGGCGGCAAGAAGAACTGACTCAGCCCACGAGCTCGGTCCGCCGCAGGTGCGTGACCAGCTCGCGGATCGTCGTGAGGTCCTCGAACTCGGCAGGCGCCGGATCGAGGCTGATGCTGACTTCGATGATCATGTCGTCGTCGATCGGCGCGATGTCCTCGCGCTCCGTGCGGCGCTCGCCGACGCGGCGCTCGTAGCGGAACACGCGGGAATCGGCCTTGCCGATGCGGCGATCCACGCGCCGGCGCTCGCGCGAGACGGCGATGCGGAGGTCCGCGATCGTGTTCGGCATCGGGTTCAGCGTGAGCAGCTGGCCCGAGCAGTTGAAGCACATCGGCTTCCAACTCCCGAACAGCTCGACGGCGCGTAGCACCTTGCGGCGCTTCTCGCTGCACGTGACGCACTTGGCGCCCATGCCAACCGGCCGTGAATCGACCCAGCGTGCGTAACACCCCCAACAGCGTCCGCGACGCAGCTCGGACACCTTCGCGTTACAGACCTCGCAGGCGTGGAGGGGTTCGTTCCTCGCGTGGTTCACCCCTTCGGTGGTAGGGCACGCGCCGACGAGGGACAAGTTTTCGGCTAGTCTAGCGGACCGTGCCGTCGACACGCGCACTCATCCACGCTCCGTGGTCGGCCTCCAAGGTGTCGACGGGGCTGCGCTGTCCGCGATTGTTCCATTTCAAGTACATCCAGAAGATCAAAGAGCCCGAGGTCATGCCCGAGGCGCGGATCGGCAAGGCGATCCACAAGGCCGTCGAGCAGGTGCTGATGGGCACGCCGATCGAAGAAGCGACCGCCGCGGTCCGCGCGGAGCTGCCGAGCGAGATCGAGCAA
>JBGARE010000013.1:0-140226 GCA_044230415.1 Kofleriaceae bacterium | reverse complement strand
GAGCAGGTGCTGATGGGCACGCCGATCGAAGAAGCGACCGCCGCGGTCCGCGCGGAGCTGCCGAGCGAGATCGAGCAGATGCGATACGACGCGCTCGCGACCGGGATTCCCGCGTTCGTCACGCGCATCGGTCAGTTCCGCCGGCGCCGCCGCGTCGCGCGCCAGCTCGTCGAGTACTCGCTCGCCGTGCGCGAGGACCTGACCACCACGCAGTTCTATTCGGGCGACGCGTACTACCGCGGCGTCCTCGACCTCGGCTATCTGTTCGAGGATGACTCGCTTGCCCTCGTCGATCACAAGACGGGCGCGCGCATCCCCGGCACGTCGATCGCCGATCAGCTCGAGGGCTACGCGGTGCTCGCCGCAGCTGCGTTCCGCCACGTGCGGCGGTTCTGGTTCGGCGTGCATTGGATCGCCGAACGCGCGGTGGAGTGGGCGCAGCCCGTGGCACCCGAGCACGTCATCGATCGGCTGATGCCGGATCTGCTCGACAACATCGAAGCGGCGGCGCTCGCCGTCGACGACGGGCCACGCACGAATCCAGGATCGTGGTGTGACCGTTGCTCCTATCGCAGTCTGTGTCCCGCGAGTCGCGAGATCCGCTACGAGCCTGTCGAGTACTACGAAGATGACGAAGACTGAGCGCATGGCTGCACGCCTCGCCCTCGTCGAGAACCACCGTCGCTTCGCGTGGGACCTCGCGCGCGAAGAGTACGCGCGGAGCGCTGCGCGGATGGTCGCTGGCAAGACGCACGACCTGTTGAACCTCGTGCAGGTCGTGCAGCTCGCGGCGCCGCACCTCGCGAGCGCCGTCGACGATGATACGCGCATCTTCGTCGAAGACATCGCACGCGTAGCCGACGACGCGCATCTGCAACTGAAGTCGCTGATGTCGATCGCGCGTCCGCCGCGACGCGCGGCCCTGTGCGGCGATGCTCCGCTCGCGCGCGGTGCCCCGGTCGGTCCCGCGATCGGTCGCGTGATCGGCGAGCTCGCCGACGTCGTCGAGGTCGGCGTGGACTACGCGATCGACGTCGATGCCGCGACCGCCCTCGACGAGCCGGCGATCGCTCACCTGGCGATCGGCATGATGCTCGATGTCGTCGACGCGCCGTGGATCGAGCTCGAGGTGCGCGAGCGCGCGATCGAAGGCGCACCGTGGATCGAGCTCGTGCGCGGTACGCGTGCCGGCAACGACGGCGACCACTTCGACCTCCGGCTCGTCGAGGCGCTCGCAGCGCGCGCCGGCGGCGAGGTCACGCGCAGCGTGCGCGGTGACGGCGGTATCGAGCTCGTCGTCGCGATGCCCGCGCTCGCGTGAGGTTACTTACGCCAGCGCATGATGCGCGCGGGCCAGACGACGAGGCCGTCGTCGCGACGCTTCGGCGCATCGCGGGCGACCAGCTTCGCGATGTTCTTGAGTCGCTCGTCGAGATCTCCGGGCGCGCCGGTCGATCCCGCGAGAACGACGGTGCCGTCTTCGGCGAGCGTCGCAGTCGTCGCGAATTCGCCGTCCGGCGTATGGATCGAGGCGCGATAGGTGGCTCGCGTGTTGAGTGCCGCGTCCCCGTTGCTCGCGCTGGTCGCGTGATCGCTCGTCGCGCCGTCATCGCCGCTCGCGCTGGTCGCATGATCGCTCGTCGCGCCGTCATTGGCGACATCGATCGATGGCTCGCTCGCGCGTTTCGGCGTCGGATCCACGTGGCGCTCGAGGACGAAGCGCGCGCCCTCGGTGGGCTTGAGATTACGTGCTCGCGCCAAAGTTATTCGCCGAGATCCGCTGCGAAGCGGCTCGACACGTTCGCCGCGTTCCCCCACTGGGACTTCTTCCACTCGACCGCCCACTGACGCAGCGTCCACATCGGATCGAGCATCAGGCGCGTGCCGATGTGCGCCGAACCGTAGAGGTCCTTCATCTCGCCCTTGTCCTTCGCGAGGTCGTACACCTTCGGCGCGCCCGCGGACATCAGCATGCCCTTCCAGTGCGCGATGCGACCGCCGTGACCGAGCTCGTACTTCGAGCCGAACGACATCGTCGGGTACACGACTTGACCGTTCGCGAGCGGGATCAGCGACTGGCCCTGCCACTCGGGATCGATGGCGACGCCGAGCGCGTCGGCGAGCGTGGGGACGATGTCGATGCCGTCGGTTCCTGACGCGAACTTGCCGGTCGGGAACATCGGCGGGTAGTGGATGAGCAGCGGCACGTGCTGCAGCGTCTCGCGGATCGATCCGCCGTGACCGAACCGGCCGTCTTCCCACTGCTCGTCACCGTGGTCGGCAGTGATGATGATCATCGTCTGATCCGCGATGCCCCACGTCTCCAGCTGCTTGATGAGCTGACCGACGAGGTCGTCCTGATACGAGACGTTCGAGTCGTAGATCGCGCGCACGTGCTCCATGTCGCGCTCGGGGAGATCCTTCGGCATGCCGCCGGGACCGTCGTCGCCGAACGTCTTGAACCGACCGTCGTACTTGCCGTCGTACTTCGACATCCACGGCTCTTTCGGACGCAAGGTGACGTGCGTGTCGATCGTGCCCAGATAGAGGAACCACGGCTGGTCCTTCTTCGGCGTGATGAACGAGATGCCCTTCTCGAAGACGTCGGCGCCCTTGAGGCCCATCGACGATTCGATGTGGTTCACGAACTTGTCCCAGCCCGAGCCGTAGCCGCGCTTGGGGCGGATGTAGCCGTTCGCGGAGACGCCCGCGGTGAACTTGCCCGCCTTCTTCGCGACCTCGTCGATGGTGACGAACTTGTCGGGAAGGATGTCCTTCATGTTGGGCGACTTGTGCTTCGCGAGCCACATCGACGTCCACATCGATGCGTGCGAGACCTGCGACTCGTTGCCCTGCACGTAGTTCTGCAGGAACACCGACGAGGTTTCGGCGAGCTTGTCGAAGTTCGGCGTCTCGGGGCGCGCCTTCGGGTTGAACGCGCGAACGCGATCGGCGCGCAGCGAGTCCATGATGATGAACACGACGTGCTTCGGCGGCTCGCCGCGCTTCATGGCGGGCGCGGTGCCCGGCACGACGAGCGCCGCGTTCGCGAGCTCTGCCTTCGCGCAACCCGTCGCTTCGAGATCGAGGCGCACGGCCTTGCCTGCGAGCGCACCGAGATCGACGGCGCTGCCAATGCCGTTCAGCTTGCCATCGGCAGTGGCACCATCCTCGGCGGTGGCGAGCACGTTGACCGTGCAGCTTCCGTCGGAGAGATCCGCGGTGACCTTCGCTTTCTCGGGCACCATCACGTACCAGGACATGCCGCTGTCCTTCGGTACGACGAGCGCCTTCTTGCCTGCATCGTAGAAGCCGACCTGGCCGTCATCACCGACGGGTGCGGAGCCGCCGACCTGGATCCACGCGACCGCGACCTCCGCGGGCTTCGTGAACAACGCGAGCTGGTTCTCGCCTTCCCTGAGCTGACCCGCGGGAACCGCGAGCTCGACGGTGGACCAGCCGGCCTGGAAGCTCGCGTTGATGTCCTTGCCCTCGTTGACCTTGAGGCTCAGCGCGCCTTCTCCCGGCGCGAAGATGCGCGCGCGCACCGTTCCACGTCCCGCCTGCGCGGCGGTGAGGGGAACGAACACGCTGCCGGTCTTGCCCGTCAAACGCGCGACCTTCACGTCGCCTTCGGTCTGGCGCAGGTTCCACGCCTTCTTCGCATCCTTCGACATCATGTTGCCGAAGCGCATGTACTTGGCCATGCCCGCCGAGCCGCCGTTGACGAGCAGACCGCCGCCGCGCGTCAGGTGCGCGGCGAGGCGATTGTCGACGAGCGAGTAGACCGCGCGCTCGGGTCCGCGATCCGCGGCCTTCGCGGGTGCGGTCACGGGCTTCTCGGGCGAGCCCGCCGCGGCGGTCTTCGCCGGCGCGCCGGACTCGGTGACCTTCGACTCGGCGGTCGTCGAAGGTTGTTCTTTGGTGCTCTTGCCGCACGCGAACAGCGACAGCGAGAGAAGTGCAGATGTGACGACCAAACGGTTCATCGACGATGACCCTATTGAATGGGGGGAGCGAGCGCAAGAAACGGCCCGACGACGGGGCGCGAACAATCGAAGCCTCGTCGGTATTCCACTCCCACGCGAACGTCAAGGTCCGACGGTGCGCACGGCCCACGAGAAGTCGTTCCGGACTCGCCGGGAATCTTCGCAGTGTCGGGCAGGACCGACTGCCTCGGGTAGCGCTCAGGTCTTCACGTTCGGCGGCAAGGTCGTCGGCGCACTGAGCGTGACGTCCTTACTCGCGGACTGATCGGCCCCGCCGATCGAGACCACCGTCTTCAGCGTGTATGTCTTGTTCCAGCGATCCGCGATCCCGTCCCACGCCGGCTGCGCGAGCACGTAGCTCACGCTGATCGATCCGGGCGCGAACGTCTCGTCCCAGGCTTCGTAGCTCGCGCTTGCCTCGGACCACTTCGTCGGCTTACTCGCCGCCAACGTGCCGAGCGACGTGCCCTTGTCATCGAACAACTCGACCTTCTTCACCTTGAGGTTCGACGCGTCCGCCGCCGTGATCGAGAGCTGCATCGACGTCTGCTCGCAGCGCCGCTTCGCCTTGGCCTTGCTGTCGGGGCGCGCCGAATCCTGCTTCGCGGCCTGCTTCGTCGGCGGCGACCACGGCGGTGACCCTCCGCAGTCATCGGCGAGCGTGACAGCGGTGAGCTCGACCTTCGCGTTCGGTGCCGGCGGAATGGTCTTCGCGGGCGGAGCCGTCGGGGCCGTCGGGGACACGCCTGGCGTCGGCTTGCCTGGCGATGGCTCGCCCGGTGGCGACTCCTGGCCCGTGCCTGCCTTCGTACACGCGGCCACCATGACGAGAGAGACGAACCAACGTCGCATCATCCCTTCAACGTAACACCCCGCCGGTCGGTCTACGGCGACGCGATGCGCCAGCCGTGCGCGTAGACATTCGCGCGTCCATCGCGCACGAACCCGACGAGCGCGACATTGAACCGCTCGGCGAGCTCGATCGCCAGCGAGCTCGGCGCGCTCACGCTCGCGACGATCGGGACGCCGAGCATGATCGCCTTCTGCACGAGCTCGTATCCCGCACGACCGCTCAACACGAGCACGTGCTTGCTCGGATCGACGCGCGATGCGTTCGACGATGCGTTCGACGATGCGTTCGACGATGTGTTCGACGATGCGTTCGACGATGCGTTCGACGACGATGCGACCGCGCCGACGCCGAGCGCCCACCCGACGAGCTTGTCGACCGCGTTGTGCCTCCCGACGTCCTCGCGCGCGGCGACGAGCGCGCCATCGATGGTGAACAATCCCGCGCCGTGCAGCCCGCCGGTCGTCGCGAACACGGACTGCGCCTCGCGCAGCGTCGCCGGCATCGTCGCGAGGATGCTCGCGCTCACTCGCGTGTCCGCGCTGACTTCCGTCGCGCGCAGCTCGAGGTCCGCGATCGCGACGCGCCCGCACACCCCGCACGCCGCCGACGAGAGCAACCCGCGCCCCGCGAACGCATCGGCCGGCACATCGATCTCGACCGCGTCCTCGTCGATCTGAACGATCGCCCGTGAACCGATGCCCGCGTCACCGACGATGCCCGCAGTGTGCGCGTGTGCACCGATCGCGATGCCCTCGGCGTGCAGCAAGCCACGCACGAGCTCGATGTCCGCGCCCGGCGTGCGCATGATCGTCGCGACCGGCGCTCCGCGCGCGCGCAACTGCAACGGCGCCTCGACGACGACCGCATCCCGCGCGCTCGCACGCACCGGCCCGTCGAGCCGCTCGATCGTGACCTCGTGCGTGGGCTTCATACGTCGGCGACGAGCGACCACGCGCCGCGCGATATCGTGAAGGTCGAGTGCTTGCCTTCGAAGGTGCGCATCTCCCGCACCATACGGCGCCCCGTTCAGCGGCGCACGACGCGCGCCATCGGAATCGGCAGACGCCAGCGCCGCTTCAGGTACGCGGCGAACAGTGCGTTCGCGCCCACCGTGACGAGGACGAACGTCATGCTCCACGTGAAGATGGCGAACCATCCGGGCGCCAAGCTGCTGTCGTGGTCCAAGATCTGCGCGAACCCGACGACGACCCCCACCCCGGCGACCGCACCGATCACCGCGGCGACGAGCAAGCGCAGCGCGCGGCCACGATGGTCCAACAGGTCCATACGACGCTGACACGCCCACGCGGGCGCGGTTGCTACTCGAGGACGAGCTTGGTATCCGGCGGCAGCTTTTCGATCGCCTCGATGCGCGTGCCCGGATCCGAGTCCCAATGCACGGTGAACGTGACGCGAACGATATCTCCGACGGCTACGGCCGGGAGGTTCGCGCCCGTCGGAGCGAACGACATCACCATCGAGCCCATGCCGCGCACCTTGCCGTCGCGATGCTTGTAGCTCGGGATGGCTTCGTGGTGGATGTCGATCTTGTCGGTGGCCTTCGCGCCGACGCCGACGACCTTGCCGTTGACCGTGTACCGCTCCGCCGGCTTGCTGCTGCACGCTACCAAGCCGACGAGGAACGCGATCGCGAGCACGAGCTTCATGCTCGAACGCTACCGCCGAGATACGGCTCGTGCACGCGAAACGCCCGCTGCTATTCTCGATCGGACGGTGGCCACGAACGACCTGACCTTCCTCGTCGAGTTCGAAGATCCGGACCGCGAGTACCGTCCCTGGATCGTGCCCGTGATCGATGGCATCGATCTGCGCTCGTCGGTCCAGCGCGCCATCACGACCGAGGCCCACCCGCTGTTTGGTGGGCTGCCACTCTCGTGGTTCTCGTCGGTGCGCGGTCACTACCTCGCGTCCCGCGGCGCGGCCTTCGAGGACGGTCGGCTCGCGCTCCTCGGTTGCTCGTGTGCGATCGTCGATTGCGATCCGATCTACGCACGCATCCGCGTCGACGATACGCACGTCACGTGGACTGATCTCGTGCGCCACGGATCGATCCTTCCGCTCGGACCGTTTCGCTTCGAGCGCGGCGCGTACGAGCTCGCCGTCCAACAGGCGATGAATGATGCCGCGGCGTTGTGCGAGCGCGAAGCCGCGGCGCGCGCCTGACGACGCTTGCTGGTAGTGAATCGCGCCTAGCGACGGCGACGACGAAGGCCCACGAGGAGCGCGAGTCCGAACAGCGCGGTCGCGGAAGAGCCGCCGGTCGAGCATCCACCTGTGACCTCGCCCGGTCCGCCGCCTCCACCAGGGCCCGCATCCTCACCACCACCCACGCCTGCATCGTCTTGCGGAGGAGGCGGTGGCGGTGCCCCGGCCTGTAGTGTGATATCGGCGCAGTTGAAGTAGAGGTCGTTCTGATTGACGATCGCAGGGTCGTACGGCGGGTTGTTCGTCATCACCTGGATGAACTGGAGCGTGCAGTTCGTGCACTCCATGTTGGGAAGCGTGATCTCCTTGGAGAGAGTTCCGTCGGCAACGATGTCGGCGAGAATCATGGTGCCGGTTGCTGCGTCGGTCATCCCCGTCTGATCTTCGGCGGCGCTCGGATAGTTGCCGACAGCGGTGCCGATCGGGGGCAGCGAGAACGTGTCGCCGTTCGGCTGAAACGCGATGCGGAAGTGACCCGGGTGGTTGATCGTCTCGGCCCACGTGACGGTGATCGTCGCGCCGGGCGGCATCACGGTGGTGCGCGTCGGATTCGCGGCGCGCGAGTACGCCGGATCGCCGCAGTGTCCGTTCTTTTGCGGATCGCCCTGGACGTTGTCGGTTCGTGACAGCGGGTTCGTCAGGTGGATGTGAGCGAACGCGCTCGATGACAACCCGAGCACGGCGAACAAGCTAAAGGCCCCTGCGCGCTTCATACGTGCATCAAACCACGGCTTGCGCAAATTGCGTATTGGGGGAGAGTCCCCCGATCGGGGTGGACTGTCCCACCCGATCACCGTCGGAGCGCGTGACGAGGTATGGTCCGGCCGATGGCAACTCCCATCAAAGACCGGGTGTTCCGCGATCCGGTGCACGGGCTCATCGAGTTCAAGGGCAAGGATCGGCCGATCGCCGATCTGCTCGACACGCACGCGATGCAGCGGCTGCGACGGATCAAGCAGATGGGATTCGCGTGGCTCGTGTATCCGGGCGCGGAGCATTCGCGGTTCGGGCACGCGCTCGGCGCGTTTCACATCGCGCAGCGAGTGACGCAGCGGCTGGATCTCGACGAGGGGCTCGCGCGCAAGGTGCGCGTCGCGGCGCTGTTGCACGATGTCGGGCACGGGCCGTTCTCGCACGCGTGGGAGCACGTGTTTCCGGGGAACGATCACGAGCGGTGGGGCGCGCGCATCGTCGCGGAGAATGCCGAGCTACGCGATGCGCTGGAGCGGCTCGAGCCCGGGTTGGTCGAGGGGCTCGCGGGGTTCTTCAGCAAGAAGAGCGGGTTTCGGCCACGGTTCGCGCGGAAGTTGGTGAGCTCGCAGCTCGATGTGGATCGATTGGATTACCTGCTGCGCGATGGTCATTACTCGGGCGCGGGCTACGCGACGTATGACCTCGATTGGATCATTCATGCGATCCAGGTCGGCAACGTACACGCGGGCAATGATGATCCGTCGGATCTCGTCGTCGATTATCGGCGCGGCATGTATGCGGTGGAGCAGTACCTGTTCGCGCGCTCGTATATGTACGCGCAGGTCTATCACCACAAGACGGTGCGCGCGGCGGAGTGGATGTTCATCAAGACGCTCGAGCGATTCGCGCAGCTGGCGCGGCAGGGGCTCGAGCCGCGCGGGTTGCCGGTCGCGGGCGAGATGGCGCGCGGTGCGACGGTGAGCGTCGACGACTATCTGCGGCTGCACGATATCTCGCTGTCGACGGCGATGGATGCGTGGGCCGGTCGCGATGGCGAGCCCGCGGCCGATGCCGTGTTGCACGATCTCGCGTCGCGGTTGCTCGATCGGCGATTGTTCAAGACGTTCGATCTCGGGGATGACAAGGCGGCGGCGGATCGGTTGTGGCCGCAAGCGCTCGAGGTCGCGCAGCAGCGATTCGGTCAACACGCGACGAGCTACGTGCACCTCGATACCGCGCGTCAGGTCGGTTACCTCGCCGCGGACGACGAAGAGCTGCACGTGATCGATCATCCGCGGTACGGCGCGGTGACGCTCTCGCGCTTGCTCGAGGACATGCCGCTCGGGCAGCCGATGTCGGCGATCCGACTGATTTACGCACCCGAGCTGGGGGAAGCGCTCAGGCCGCTGGTGGAGCACGCACTCGGTCGCGGGCGCGGTCGTAAGTAGCGAGCATCCCCGATATGCTCCGTCGCTGATGGGACAGCAACGGATCGCGATCCTGGGCGGCGGGATGGGTGCGCTGACGGCAGCGTTCGAGCTCACCGATGTCGATGGCTGGCAGAACGACTACGACATCACGGTCTACCAGCTCGGTTGGCGACTCGGTGGAAAGGGCGCGTCGGGTCGCAATGCGGAACACGAGCAGCGCATCGAGGAGCACGGGCTCCACATCTTGCTCGGGTTCTACGAGAACGCGTTTCGGGTGTTGCGCAAAGCGTACGGGTTGCTCGAGCGCAAACCGGGGACGCCGCTCGCGACGTGGCAAGACGCGTTCAAGCCGCACAACTATGTCGTGCTGACAGAGCAGCTCGCGAACGGCGAGTACGTGCCGTGGGCGATGGACTTCCCGCCGAACACGGGCGTGCCGGGCGATGGCGGTGTGTTGCCGACGCCGGCACAGCTCGTCGAGATGATGGTCGGTTGGCTGAAGCAGATCTTCGATCGTTCGCCGAAGCTGCCCGACAGCCATCCGAACCTCGACGCCGCGCATCTGCACGCGAAGCTCGGCAACCACGATCGCGTCGCCGACGAGCTCGCGAAGGTGCACGACTGGCTGCATCGCAAGATCGAGGGCGCCGAAGAGGAGCTCGAGACGAAGACCGATTGGCGCCGCGACTTCATCACGTGCGATCTCGGGTTCGCCGCGACGCGCGGGGTGATCGAGAGCGGCGTGGTGAAGACGGGCGATTGGTTCTCGCAGGACGGCCTCGATTTCCGCGCATGGCTGTCGAAGTACGGCGCGCATCCGACCGCCGTGAACAGCGCGTACATCTCGGGCATGTACGACCTCGGGTTCTCGCTCGAGGGACAGGTCGGTGCCGGCACCGCGATCAACGGCATCCTCCGCATGTGCTGGACCTACAAGGGCGCGGTGATGTGGAAGATGCAGGCGGGCATGGGCGACACGATCTTCGTGCCGCTCTACAAGGTGCTCGCGAAGCGCGGCGTGAAGTTCGAGTTCTTTCATCGCGTCGATGACATCCAGCTGTCGCGTGAAGGCACGTACGTCGAGACGATCACGATCGGGCGACAAGCGACGCCGAAGGGCGGCTCGTACGATCCGCTGATCACCGCCGTGGATCTCGAGTGCTGGCCGAGCACGCCGAAGTTCCATCTGCTCGACCAAGGCGATGCGCTGAAGGCGTCCGGCGAGGACGTCGAGGATTGGTGGACGGCGTGGAAGGATCCGGTCGCGCCGCTCGTGCTCACGTTCGGCGCGGAGGAGAACGGCTTCGATCGCGTGATCCTCGGTTGCTCGATCGGGATCTTCGACTACATCGCGAAGGACGTGATCGCGAAGAACAAGCCGTTCCGCGACATGGTCCACAACGTGAAGACCACGCAGACGCAAGCGGCGCAGGTGTGGCTGGCCCCCGACCTCGCGGGCCTCGGGTGGACGCTGCCGAGCCCGGTGCTCGATGGCTACGAGGAGCCGATGGACACGTGGGCCGACATGACGCACCTCCTTCCGCGCGAGGACTGGTCGAAGAGCCCCGTGGTGCCGAAGAACCTCGCGTATCTGTGCTCGCCGCTTCCGGACACGGTGTGGCCGCTGCCGGCGCGCACGGAGCACGGCTACACGAGGGCGCAGAACGCGATGGTGAAGCAGAACGCGATCTCGTGGCTGAGCAAGAGCAGCAAGGGATTGTGGCCACTGGCGCAGAAGAACGGCGATTTCAACTGGGACCTGCTCGTGGGCTCGACCGCGAGCGGTGTCGCGCGGTTCGATTCGCAGTACTGGCTCGCGACGATGAACCCGTCCGATCGCTACGTGCTCGCGATGCCGAACAGCGTGACGTATCGATTGACGACGCAGGGCCACGGCATCGGCAACCTCTACCTCGCCGGTGACTACGTGAAGACCGGCATGAACGTCGGCTGCGTCGAAGCGGCGACGATGGGCGGCATGCACGCCTCGCGCGCGATCTGCGGGCGCCCCGCGCACATCATCGGTGACCTGACCGACGAGCAGGAAGAAGCGTCCAAGACGTGGAAGCCTGTGCCGCCGTCGCCATCGTCGGGATCGGGTGCATCGGGGTCGACGTCGGGCTCGTCGTCATCCGGCTCGTCGTCATCGGGCTCGACGTGGTCGCCCGGAGGGTCGTCGGGATCCGCGCGAGGCGGGTCGATCTTCGACGCGATCATCGAAGGGACGACCGAGCTCGTCACCGCGATCACGAGCGCGGCATCGGACCTGGTCCGTCAAGTCTCCTCGATGCTCGGCGGCGGTCGCCCGCGCGATCAACGCGACGGCACGTCGAGCGGCTCGAGCTCGTCGAGTGGCGCGAGCTCCTCGGGCAGCTCGAGCTCGTCGGCGAGCGCGTTCACCGTGCGCCCGCCGTACATCCAGCGCGGCGGCGATCTCGCGATGATGCCGCCGCTCGCGCTGACGAACGCGACGATGTACTCGTTCCTGGTCAACGCGGACATCGAGAAGCTGACGGCGATGTGCGACGCGCATCTCAACAGCGTCACCGCCGCGAGCGGCACGACCTACAAGCCACTGATGCCCGCCGTGTCGCTCGTGTGCGCGGACATCGCGAAGTCGTACTCGACGACGCCGCCCGACTCGACGAAGGGCTGGATGGCGGAGCGCGACTTCGGCATCTGGGTGCCCGTCGTCGACAACAAGGGCCGGATCGGCTGGTACTTGCCGTACGTGTTCGTCGACAACGTCGCCGCGATGGTGACGGGCCGCGAGGTGTTCGGCTTCTTCAAGCAGATCGCGACGCTGCAGATGCCACCGTCGCCGAAAGCGTCGGGGCCGTTCACGATCGATGCGCTCGTGATCCAGAAGTACTCGCCGGAGTCGGAGGCGAAGTCGATCCGGCTGCTGACCGCGACGTCGACGCAGAGCGTGCCCGCGCCCGAGGGCACGTGGGCGAGTGCGCGCCAGGGACTCGAGATGCTGTGGAAGGATCTCGAGGTGATTCGCGGTGACACGCAGAAGCTGCCGCTCTCGGACTGGCAGGAGTTCCGCGACGCGATGACGATGCTCGTCACCGGCGACGTGCCCATGATCTTCTTGAAGCAGTTCCGCGACGAGACCACCGATCAGCGCGCCGCGTATCAAGCGGTGATCGAAGCGCCCGCGCGCCTCGACAAGTTCCACGGTGGAGGGGTCTGCCATCCGCACGACATCGTGATCGCGCCGGCGGACAGCCATCCGATCGCGAGCGAGTGCGGGCTGTCGAGCGGAACAGTCCGGTCGCAGCTCGGGTTCTGGTGCCAGATGGACTTCACGATGATGCCGGGGCGCGTCGTCGCACAGCGCTGAACGCATGGCCGAGCCGATCCAGATCGCGAGTTACCAGGTCCTCGACGTCCTCGGACGCGGCGGCATGGGCGTGGTCTACGAGGCGATCCACGAGAACGGCGAAGCCGCGGCCGTGAAGACGGTGCGCGTCGCGACGGAGTCGACGCTCGAGTCGATCCGCCGCGAGATCCTCATGCTGCGCGAGCTGCGGCATCCGGGCGTCGTCGCGATCCGCGATCACGGCGTCGCGCTCGATGGCGTGCCCTGGTACGCGATGGACCTCTTGCACGGACGCACGCTGCGCGATGATCTGCGCAGCTGGTTCCCCACGCCCGACGGTCCAGACGACAGCACGCGCGATCTGAAGAAGGGCTCCGGCAAGCTCGACGCGTCGGCGCCGATCGCACCGAAGCGCGCACCGCCGCGACCGCCGCCGTACTCGCTGCGTCATGTCGCGACGCTGTTTCGCCAGATCTGCGAGCCGCTGTCGTACGTGCATGGCCAGGGCGTGATCCATCGCGATCTGTCCCCGAACAACATCTTCCTCGTCGCGGTGAACGGCGCGGATCGCCCCGTGCTGTTCGATTTCGGGCTCGCCGCGCAGTTCGCCGCCGTCGGCGCGCGCGAGGTGCTCGAGATCGGCGGATACGCACTCGGCACGATCCACTACATGGCGCCCGAGCAGGCGCGCGGCGAAGTCGTGGACGCTCGCGCGGACATCTACTCGCTCGGCTGCATCCTGTACGAGGCGCTCACCGGACGCCCGCCGTTCCTCGACGAGGGCCGCTCGGTGCTCCTGCAGCACCTCGAGGACATGCCGCGACCGCCGTCGCAGCTCGTGCCCGCGTCGAGCGTGTTCGACGAGGTCGTGCTGCGCATGCTCGCGAAGCGCCCGCGCGATCGGCTCGGCTACGTCGACGATGTCGCGAGCGCACTCGCACGGATCGCTGCGGATGAAGGCGCGACCGATCCGCTGCCGGATCCGCCGCGCGCGCGGTCGTACACGTATCGCGCGGGCTTCGTCGGGCGCGGCGACATCATTCGCGAGCTCGATGCGAAGCTCGGCAAGCTCGCGGTCGGTCGCGGCAGCTGCGTCGCGCTGCTCGGTGCGAGCGGCGCGGGCAAGACGCGGCTCGCGGCGGAGATCGCGACGCGCGGTGCGAGCGTGGGCATCCGCGTGATCGCGGGCGAGTGCGAGCCGGTCGCGGTGAACGAAGCCGTGCGTGCGGCGCCGCTGCATCCGTTGCGTCCGCTGTTGCGCGCGATCGCGGATCGCTGTCGCGAAGGTGGTCGCGCGGAGACCGATCGCGTGCTCGGCGTCGACGGCGGCATCCTCGCCGCCTACGAGCCGGCGATCGCGCCGTTCGTGAAGGCCACGGACCGCTCGTCGAACAGCGTCGCGCGGTTCCGGTTATTCAGCGTGCTGCGCGAGGTCATCGCGTCGTTGGTGTCCGAGGAGCCGATCCTGCTCGTCCTCGACGATCTCCAATGGGCCGACGAGCTCACGCTCGCGTTCCTGCGCTTCGTGGGACACGACTTCTTCTCGCGCTCGCGAATCGCGCTGCTGCTCACGGCGCGCTCCGACGAGATGACGCCCGAGCTCGAGACCACGCTGCGCGCGCTCGATGCCAAGCGCTTCGATGTCCCGCGCCTCGATCGCGATGCCGTGGGCGCGATGGTGCGCGACATGCTCGCGCTCGACGAGGATGCGCCGACGCTCGCGGACTACGTGTCGACGCGCTCGGGCGGCAACCCGTTGTTCGCGGCGGAGTACCTGCGCATCGCGGTGGATCGCGGCGTCGTCGTTCGCGATGACTCGGGCCGCTGGCGCATCCGCCATCGCGACGACGAGAGCTACGACAAGCTGCCGACGCCGGGCTCCGTGCAGGAGCTCGGGCGCCGCCGTCTCGAGCTGCTCGGCGAGCACGCGCGCGATCTCGCGACAGCCGCCGCGGTGCTCGGTCGCTCGTGCGATCTCGACGTGCTCACCGCGACCGCCGCGATGGGCGCCGACGACGCGACCGCGGGAATCGCGGAGCTGATCCAGCGCCACGTGATCGAGGATGCGAACGGTCAGCTTCGCTTCGAGCACGACAGCTTGCGCGAGCTCGCGTACGCGTCGCTGTCCATCGATGCGCGGCGCGTGCTGCATCGTCGAGCGGCGATCGCCGTCGAGGCCTATCACCGCAAGGACGCGGACTTCCCGCTGCGCTTCGCGGAGCTCGCCCACCATTGGGAGCGCGCGGGCGATCGCGGCCTCGCGACGGACTACCTCGAGCGCGCGGCCGAGCATGCCCTCGACAGCGCGGCGTTCGGCGATGCGCGCACGATGCTCGTCCACCTGCTCGAGCTCTCGCCCGATGCCGTCGCCGCGCGCCGCGCTCGCTGGCTGCGCCGCCTCGGCGAAGCGAGCTACGCGCTCGGTGATCTCGCGGGTCTCGCCGCGTACTCGCGACAAGCGCTCGACACGCTCGATCGCGCCCTGCCCTCGTCGAGGATTCGCCTCGGCGCGCGCGTGGCGGCCGGGCTCGCCCAGCAGCTGTGGTCCCGCACGCTGCGGCGGCCGCCCGCGACGAAGGTCGAGCCGGCGATCGTCGAGGCCGCGCTCGCATCCGCGCAGCTCACCACGCACTACTTCTTCAACGACGACTCCCTCGGTCTCGTCCACGCCGCGCTGTCCGCGATCAATCTCGCGGAGAGCGGCGGCGGTGACGATCTGCCGATCGCGGAGATCTACGCGCAGCTCGGATACGCATCCGGGCTCGCGCGCCTCGCCGGTGTCGCGCGCGGATACTTCACGCACGCGCGCGCGGTCGCGCATCGCACGCACGATACGAACGGTCTCATCAAGACGCTCAACACCGAGGCCGCGTTCGCGATCGGCATCGGCGCGTGGGACGAGGTCCGCAAGACCGCCTCCGAGGCGCTCACGCTCGCGCGAGAGATCCGCAACCCGCAAGACGCCGAGGATTCGCTCACCATCCTCGGTCACGCGGAGTTCGCGACCGGCAACTATCGCGGCGCGCGCGAGCTCGCGATCGCGCTTCGCGATTCCGCGCGCAGCCGCTCGAACGCGCAGCACGAGGCGTGGGGCATCTACACGATCGCGCGGGTCGCGCTGTACGAGGACGATCTCCCCACCGCGATCGCCGATTTCGGCCGCGCGATGGACATGCTCGCGCAGATGTCGGACCGCGCATCGCTGATCTTGTGCGGCGGGATGTGGGCGAGCGCCCTCGCGAAGTCGGGCGATGTCGCGCGCGCTCGCGCGGCGGCCGACGCGTGCGTTACCGCGATCGCCGGCAAGACACCGCCGGTGTTCTCGATCACCGAGGGCCTCGTCGGCCTGTCCGACGCGTACCTCGCGCTGTGGAAGCACACGGGCGACGAGGCATACAGCGGCCCCGCTCGCGCCGCGATCGCCGAGCTCGCGAAGCTCGCGCGATTGCTCCCGATCGCCGGGCCTCCGTCGGAGATCCGGCTCGGGCTGTACCACCAGCTCGCGGGGTCGCGCCGCCGCGCGATCCGCTCGCTGCGCGCCGGCCTCGCGGGTGCCGAGCGGCTCGCCACGCCACACGATCAGAGCGTCGCGCGAGCCGCGCTCGCGACGCTCGGCGCCTGATACTCTGGGGCGTCCGTGTACGAGAAGGAGCGGCGCCATCCCCGGCACAAAGTTCACCTCAAGGTGAGCTACGGTCGCGCTGTCGAGTTCGTCGAGCAATACGCGGACACGCTCGCACTCGGCGGCATGTTCATTCGCGACGCGACGGAGCTCACCGTCGGCGAAGAGGTCTCGGTCACGATCGAGCTCCCCGGAAGTGGGACGCTCACCGTGAAAGCCGAGGTCCGTTACGTGATCGCCGAGGGGCCCAAGCGAGGCGCCGGGATGCAGATCACGAACGGGCCCCGCGGCTACCTCGATCAACTATCGGGATATCTCCTACGCCTCGGCCGTCGCGCCGACGCGGTCGTGTTCGTCGACGCGGAACCGTGGCGCACGCTGATCCGCGAGTCCGGCTACCTGGTGTCGCCCCTGCCACCGCCCACCCAGCTCGCCCGCATCTTCGCGGAGCTACGGCTCCTCGCGATCATGCCGCCGGTCGCGCTCGCGGACGACTACGACGCAGCGCTCCAGGCCCATGGCGCCGATAGCTCGATGCTGATTCCGATCCACGCGGAGCTGCCGGTCGAGCCCGTCCTCGCGTGGCTCGACGAGCGTCTTCTCGACCGCTAGCGGACCTGCGCGTAGCATAGCGAGGTGGTCGACGACGAGGGCACGGGGCCGGAAGCCACCGCGATCCAGAGAAAGCGGCCGACCGCCGGACCGACGCTCGATGGCCCGACTCCGGCGCTCGAGCGCGTGACCGATCCCATCGAGCGCGTCACGACGCCGCTCGACCGCGTCACCACACCGATCGATCGCGCCACGAGCCGCGTCGCACGCGCGGAGTCATCACTGCCGTTACCCGCGCCCGATCCGACCATCGACTCGAGCACCGGCGAGGCGACACCGCTGCCTGCGCCGCGGGAAGAGCCCACCGTCGAACCGACCGGTGCGACGGTGCGGCCCAAGCCGTCGGCGACGTCGCATGGCGCAGGCTCGACGACGATCGGCTCGCCCCTCGAAGCGCTCGAGCGCGACGAGCTGTTGCGCACGCGACGCTTCTGCGTGATCGGCGCGTGCATCGCGCTCGCGGGCGCGTTCTCGGTGCCGCTACTCCCCGGCGATCCGACCGCGAGCGCGCTGCTCCTGTCGTGCGTCGGTGGTGCGCTCGCGTCGATCCTCTTCCTCTACATGCGGACGAGCGATCCGATCGCGTTCCGCCGCCCGACCACGCTGCTCGGGTGGTTCGTCCCCGCGGTGTGCGTGACCTCCGTGATCCCGTTCTTCGGCGTGTTCTCGCCGGCGGCCGTGGTGCTCGTCCTCGGCATCTACTTCACCGGGCTCGGAAAGAGCAAAGGGCTCGCAGCGGCCGTGTACGCCGTCTGCGCGGGCACACAGGCGCTGATCGCGATCCTCGTGATCACCGGAACAGTGCACGACACCGGCATCGTGCAGATCAAGCCGATGGCGATGCGCGATCAATGGCTCGTGCAAGCGCTCACGCAGGTCGTGCTCGCCGGCACGTACATCACGGCGCGCATCTCGCGACGGACCGCACTCGCGGCGGTCGGCGAGCTCGAGCGCGCCGTTCGTCTCGCGGCGCATCGCGAAGCGCTCCTCCTCGAAGCGCGCGAAGAGCTCGAGCGTGCACTTCGCTCGGGCCGCGGTCGGTTCTCGGATCAAACACTCGGCGGATATCAGCTCGGCGAGGTGATCGGTCGCGGCGCGATGGGCGAGGTCTACGAAGCGACGGCGCCCGACGGAAACGCGGTCGCGATCAAGCTGCTCTCGCAAGCGTCGCTCGGAAATCTCAACCACGTACTGCGGTTCCTGCGCGAGCTGCGCACCGCCGCGAACCTCGTCGCGGACAACGTCGTGCGCGTGATCGAGGTCGGCGAAGCGCCGGTGCCGTACCTCGTGATGGAGCGCCTGCACGGCAAGACGCTCGCCGAGATGCTGCGCAATCAACGCGGGCTCCCCGCCGACGAAGTGGTCGAGATGGTGCGGCAGGTCGGCGCGGGCATCACCGTCGCCGCCGAAGCCGGCATCGTGCATCGCGATCTCAAGCCGCAGAACGTGTTCCTCCATCACGGCAAGACATGGAAGGTGCTCGACTTCGGTGTCGCACGCGCGATCGACTCGGGTGACACGCTCACCGCGGGCCACGTCGTCGGCACGCCGTCGTACATGGCGCCCGAGCAAGCGAGCGGCTCGACGGTGGATCACCTCACGGACCTCTACGCGCTCGCCGCGATCGCGTATCGCGCGCTCACCGGTCACCCGCCGTACGCCGCCGGCGAGATCGCCGAAACGCTGTACAAGGTGATCCACACGCATCCGCGCCGGCCGAGCGAGCTCGTCGAGATGCCGTCGGATGTCGATCTCGTCCTCGCGATCGGGCTCGCGAAACGTGCGTCGGATCGCTTCGCGTCGGCCACGGACTTCGCGGATGCGCTCCAGGATGCGTTCACCGGCGATCTCCCGGAGGAGATCCAGGAGCGCGGCGCGATGCTCGTGCGTGCCGGCGCGTGGGCCGTATCGAAGGTGCGCCCGTCCACCGCGCGTCTACGCTAGGCCCGTCGCCGACGGGAGGGGCCGCGCGAGCCGCGTCGAGATCATCGTCGATCGCTCGACGTCTCCGAACGCCGCCACCGTGAAGTAACGATTGGCTCTTGCGAGAACGCCCCGAGCCGGGTAATCCCTAGGGCCTCGGGGCGTAGCGCAGCCTGGTAGCGCATCTGGTTTGGGACCAGAGGGTCGGAGGTTCGAATCCTCTCGCCCCGACGACAAAAGACCCGCTCTTTCGGAGCGGGTCTTTTTTCGTTCAGGTCGGACCGAGGCTACTTCTTGGCGGGCGCTTCGGCGGGCGGCGCTTCCGCCGGACCCGAGCTCGGCGTCTTACCGCCGGCCCACGAGAAGTAGTTACGCAGCATCGTCGTCTCGAGGTTCAAGTCGCCGATGGTGCTCTTGCCCTCGCCGGCCTTGATGGCGGCGTCGAGCTTGGTCTCGCAGTTCGCGCACGGAATCTTCGCGATCTTCGGTAGCGCGAGGAGGACCGACTGGCGCACGAGGCGCACGTCGGACTTCGCGGCGTCGAGGAGCGTGTCCGTCAGATCGGAGGCCTTGTCGCCCATCTTGCCGATCTCGAGCATCGCGCGCTCGACGTTCGCGTCGACGAGGCCCTTCTTCTCGTCGTCGCTCCACGACTTGATGTCCTTGATGTACTGCGCGACGTTCTTCGCGCTCTCCTCGGGCTTGAGCTTGAGCGTCGCGGCGTAGCAGTTCTTGTCCTGCTTGCAGCGGATCGCGACCTCGATGCGAGCGATGTGCGTCTGGAACATGCGCGCGTAGCCCTTATAGGCTTTGACGGCACCTTCGAGCGCCTTGAACTGCGCGGTCGCGTCCTTGTGCTTCTTCTTGAAGGTCTTGAACTCCTCTTCCATCTTCTTGGTCGCGGCGGTCGCGGCCTTGATGTCTTCGGCAGTCTTCGACTTGTCGTTCGTCAGCTTGATGAGGTCGGTCTTGGCCTTCTCGAGCGTCTTCTTCTGACCCTCGAACACCTTGTCGGCGGCCTCGGCATCCGCCTTCGGCTTGCCGTCCGCTTCCTTCTGCTTGTCGGCGGCGGCCTTGAAGTACTTGTCGGCGAGGCCCTCGAGGACGTCGAGCGACTTCGAGCTCGTCGAGAGGCGCGCGAACGCCGTCGCGGCTTCCTGGCGAAGCTGATCGTCCGCGCCGTTATCCGCGGCGATCTTGCCGAGCTCTTCCGTGCCCGCGCCATCACGCGTGAGGAACGGGTACGCGCTGATCGCGAGGATCTTCGTGTTGAGATCGGCGCCGCCTTCGGCCGGAGCCGCGCCCTTCTTCGGTGCACCTGCTGCAGCGCCGATCCACATCGCGCGAACCGGAGCCGCCGCATCGGCAGCGCCGATCTTGCGAAGCGCGTCGAACAGCGCGTTGTACTGCGTGTTCGGCGACGGCTGATCGTCCATGAAGTAGACGGGCAGCGCGGGACGCTTGAGCGCCGCGAGGAGGTCGGGCGTCGCGGCGGTGTCGTAGAAGTCACCGAGCACGACGGCCGGGTAGAAGTCCTTCGCGCTGACCGGCTGGCACTGATCGGGGGGCGCGTCGCCCTTGTCACCGCAGTACTTGTCGAGGCGCTTGTCCTTGAACAGCTGGTTCACCTCGGCGTGATCGCCGCGGAGGATCTTGCGCAGCTCGTCCTTCGCGGACGGGCCGGTCGCGACGAGCGCGCGACGGATCTGCATGAACAGCTCCGGCGTGCGGTACATCGAGAGTGCGAGCGTCTTCGCCGCGGCGGGGTAGCGCAGATCGCCGAGCGCGTTGATCGCGGCGCCGGTGACACCGAGGAACAGACCGAACTTCTCCTCGAGTGCGCGGCCCTGCTCCTTGTCCTTCGCGGTGCGCGGATGCGGCGGCGGCTCGCGATCGATGATCTTCGTGAGCGCCGTGGCAGCGCGCGCCTTCTCGCTCTGGAACTTTCCGATCGCGCGAACGGCGCCGACTTGCGCCGCGATCAGCTTCTTCGACACGGGCTTCGACGCGATGTCGATCAGCGCGTCGAGGCCGGCCGTCTGCTGCGACTCGCCGAGCGCGTCCGCGGCCTTGCTCGCCGAATCGACGGAGCGAGGGTTCGCTTCATCGACGCCGGTGAGCGCTTCGGTGAGGAACGGCATCGCCGCGTCCCACGACGCCTTGCGACCCGTCTTCTCGTAATCGGTGACGAACTTCGCCTTCGCTTCCTCGGCCGTCAGCGGACGTGCGAGTCCGATGATCACCTGGAGCAGACGAACGGGCTTGCCTTGCGACTTCCAGGCATTGCCCAGCGCAGGAATCGCGCCTGGATTACCGAGCTGTTCGAGCTCGGTAACGGCGCGCTCTGCTTGACCTGGATCGTCGAGTTTCTTCGTCCAAGTCTTGTAGTCGTATTGGTTGTCCGGGCAGCCGGTAAGGCTCGCGAGCCCCACCAGCATGACGAAAGCCAGCGGGCGCGTCATGAGGTCTCTTTCTGATCTCTGTTCGTCCTCGAGAACTGGGTTGCGCGAGCTTGCGAGCGCACAATCACTTGTTCTTGACGGCGAACAGAAGGTTGTCGAAGCCAGCTGCCTTGGCGGTGTTCACGATCTTGTTGATCAGGCGTGCGTCGGTAGACTCGTCGGCCTGAAGGATCGCGAGACCGTCGGGACAGATGTGACCCGGCGTGGGGCGGATGTTGTTCTTCGCGTCGTCGCACGCCTTCGCGAGATCCTTGGGCAGCTTGCCCATGCCGACGTCTTCTTTGATCTGCTTGGCAGCAGCGTCGAGACGCTCGTAGAGCGCATCGATCTTGAAGGTCGGCGAATCGTCGCGCAGAGCGCTCTCGACGGTCGCGATCAACTGTCCTTGATAGGTGATCTCGGACTTCGTCACGATGATGACGGGCGCCTGCTGCAGCGTTTGCTTCGACTCTGCGGTGGGCAGGTCGAGGCCACGCTGCGCCTGGAGGAGCTCGCCGGAAGCGGAGAACACCATCAGGAGGAAGCACACGAGCATCGTCATCATGTCGACGAACGGCACGAGGTTCAGCGAGATGTTCGACGCGCGACCACCGTGGGCGCTGCCGGACTTCTTGACCAGATGCTTGAACGGAACCGAGCGGTAGAGGCGTGAGCCTGCTGCATGAACGGGCATGCGGCCTCCTTACAACGACGGTCGAGCCGCGAGGCCCGCCGGGTCAGAGAGTCCCACGTCGATGAAGCCGACCTTAACGGCCACGTCCATCGCGTGAATGACATCTTGGTATTTGACCGGGGATTGCGTCGTACTTTCCGCAGCGATCTCGAGGTCAGCGCGATCAGCAAAGAACGCCGAGGCCTTGTGCTCTTTGAGCGTGGTCTCGAACTTTGCCCAGTCCTGATCGGTCGCCGTCTTCGGAATCTCTTGGAACTCGTTTACACGAGATAGTCCGACCCAAATCCGATCCGCCGTGACGAGCACCGACAACACGACCGTCTCGTCGTCCTTCTGGACGTTCGAGGTGTCGCGGGTCTTGCCCTTCGGCTGGATGTTAATCTGGGCGATGTTCACCCAGACTGCGGTGACTAGAAGGAATGCCGTCAAGCAGCTCATCAGGTCGATGAACGGGATGATGTTCAGCTCGACGTTGACGCTTCCTTTTTCGTCTGTTCCTACTGCTGCACCCATGGTGGGTCCTCCTCGCTAGAGTTGAAAACGTTGCGAGGGAGGAACTACGCCGTGGGCTGCATCTGCGCGCGGTGCGACGTCACGAGGTTGACGACCTGAACGGTCACCTCGTTGATGTCGTCGACCACGTGGGTCGTCTTGCCCTGGAGCATCGAGTAACCGAGCAGGCCGACGAGCGACGTGCCGATACCGAACGCGGTGCAGTTGAGTGCTTCCGAGATACCTTCGGCGAGCATCGCGGCCTTGTTGCCGCCTTCGTCGCTACCGACCGAGCCGAAGCTCTTGATCATGCCGGAGATGGTGCCGAGGAGGCCGGCCATAACGGCGAAGTTCGAGAGCATCGCGAGGTACGGCGTACGCGTGTTGATCTTGGGGAGCTCGCGGAGCGCGGCCTCGTCCATCGCAGCCTGGACCTCGTCGTCCGACTTGTTGAACTTCATGAGACCGGCCTGGACGATGCGCGTCATCGGCGTCGGGTTACCCGAGCACACCTTGATGGCGCCCTGCACGTTGCCCGACATCACCTGGCTCTTGAGGAGCGCGAGGAGCTTGTCCTTATCGACCGATGCGCGGAACAGATAGACCGCGCGCTCTACGATGATCGCGATGATGATCACCGAGGTGAAAAGGATGGGCCACATACCCCATCCGCCTTTGTGGAACGCGGTCGAAATTGCAGTGAGCATCTAGAACATCCTCCGCTGAGATTGCAGGTGCACGAATCTGGTCCTGCCGCGATGTGCAACGGTCGATCCGAGCGCGCAAGACCGTGACATCAGGGCACATGCGCGATTTGCGAACACGAAACCGCCGTGGCATCTCGGGACGAGATCGTTCGCCCTCGGGGCGAAATGCTACGCCCGTCACAGCAATCGCGTTCACCTCCTACATGTGCGCTTATTTCGGTGACCTACGAACAAGCGCGAAACGGATCGGCGCGAGTAGTGTCGTAGGCACATGAAGCTGCCGCGCTCGATCGGCCTCGTCGACCTCGCGGTCATCACCGTGTTGATCGTGATGGTCGTGCTGCCGCCGCGCGAGATGTACGCGTCGCCCGCGCAGAAGGGCGACGACGCCGCGCAGTTCGCCCTCGCGCTCAGCGAAGCTCGCACCATCGCCGATCCCACCGACGGCAACAAGCTCGGCGACTTCAGCCGCCGCCTCGGCGACGCAAACTACAAGGACTGGGCGATCGAAGCTTCCGTCGACGGCGCGGCCCACGCGAAGGGCTCGCCCACCGAGTGGAAGGCACTCCTCGCCGCCTCGGTCGCCTACGTCGACAAGCTCGAGGTCAAGGCCGCGCTCGACTACGCGACCCTCGCGCTCGCATCCTGCCGCGCCTTGCAGGGCGGCTGCCCGAGCTGGGAAGAGGTGCGCATGACGCTCTACCAGGAGCACCTCGATGCGGGCGTCAAGAGCGGCGTCGATCCCAAGCGCGATCCCAAGGGCTTCCGCGCCGCTGGCGAGAACGCTGTTCGCTCGATCCGCCTGAACACCCAGGAACGAGAGAACCAAGCGCCCCCTACGCAGTAGCTGGAAGCGAGCAACCCGCCCTCGCCCGCTCCTCCGCAGTGACGTAAACTTTGGTCATGCGCCGCGAGTTGCTCGTCCTCGTCGGAGTCGTGGGGTCCGTCGGGTTGATGTCCTGCGGACCCAACAAGGGCGATCCGCATTCGCCGCGGATGCGAATGACGCCGAAGGACATCGTCCAGCAATCGACGGACGGCATCGTCCGGATCGAAGCAGGCACCGAGAAGGTCGGCACCGGCTTCATTATCGATGGCTCGGGTCTCGTCGCCACGAACCTCCACGTCGTCGCCGGCGAAACCCAGATCAAGGTCAAGCTGCACGACGGCACCTCGCATCAAGTGATGCAGGTCGCGAGCTACGACCCGAACCGCGACCTCGCGATCCTTCGCATCGTGAAGCCCGCGAAGGGCCTCAAGAGCCTTCGCCTCGGTGACTCGGATCAGATGACCGCGGGCGATCAGGTGATCGCGATCGGCAACCCGCTCGGAGTGTTCGACTACTCCGTCACCGAAGGCCTCGTCAGCCAGGTCCGCACGCTGTGCACGCAGAACGAGACGGTCACCGATCCCGAGACGGGCAAGAAGGTCGAGCGGTCGTGTCCGCCCGGCGGCTTCTCGCTGCTCCAGATCTCCGCGCCGATCTCGCAAGGCTCGTCGGGCGGTCCGTTGTTCAACCAGTTCGGCGAGGTGATCGGCGTAACCACCGCGATCATCACCGCCGGCCAATCGATCAACCTCGCGGTTCCCGGCAACTACTTGAAGCCGATGGTCAGCCAGAGCAACGCGATCACGATGACCCGCTTCGCCGACGAGACGAAGTCCGCCGACGAGAAGGAAGCGGACGGACCCAAGGTCGCGATCACGCGCATGGTGCCGCAGCATCCGCTCACCGTGCTCGATGGCTGCAGCGATCAGCAGATCGTCGAAGTCGTCGAAGCGATCACCTCCGCGATCGATGTCGGCGCGCCGCTCTACAACCGCGGTGACATCGAGGCGTGCTTCCGGATCTACGAGGGCACCTCGTCGAAGCTCGAGCGCGATCCGCCGTGCAAGGGCGTGGGCAAAGCGTTCGGCGATGGCCTGCTCCGCGCGAGCACGCTGACCACGTACAAAGAGAAAGCGTGGGCGCTGCGCGACACGTTCGATGGATTGATCGAGGTCGCGGTCAAGCGCGGCGTGAAGCCCGGCAAGCCCTAGCGTGTCGCTGCTCTATCTGTTCGACATCGACGGCACGCTGCTCAGCGCGCACGGCTCGGGGCGCGACGCGTTCGACGCCGTGTTTCACGAGCACCACGGCATCATCGGCGCGAGCGAAGGCATTCGCTACGGCGGCAAGACGGATCCCGGCATCATCGACGAGATCTATCGAGCGCGCCTCGGGCGCGACGCGACCGCCGACGAGCACGCCGCGTTTCTCGCGGGCTACTTGCCGCGCCTGGTCGTGCATCTCGAGAAGCACGGCGTGAAGGTCTACGACGGCGTGCTCGAGACGCTCGCGTTCCTCGCGAGCAAGCCCGATGTCATCCTCGGCATCGCGACCGGCAACGTGAAAGAAGGCGCGGCCGCGAAGCTCGCAGCGGCGAAGCTGCACGAGTGGTTCGTGCTCGGTGGATACGGCTGCGATTCGCGCGAGCGCGCGAATCTCGTCGCGGCGGCGATCGAGCGCGGCAAGCGCGATCGCGAAGTGAAAGAGGTCATCGTCGTCGGCGATACGATCCACGACATCTCCGCGGCGCGAGCGTGTGGCGCGACGGTGTGTGCGGTGACGACCGGCAGTGATCCGCCCGAGGCACTCGCGCATGCGGATGTCGTGTTCTCGTCGCTGCGCGAATTGCCCGCCTGGCACACAGCACGCTTCGGGTAGATTGGAAGACGATGGGCCGGGTCGCTACACGCTCGCAGATGACCGCCGACGAGTACCTCGCGTGGGAGCGCGAGCAGCCGGAGAAGCACGAGTTCTTCGACGGTGAGGTGTTCGCGATGCCGAGTGCGAGTCCTCGTCACAACGCGTTGAGCGGCATCATTTTGTCGGCACTCGCCGCCGAGCTGCGGCAGCGCGGATGCCATGCGTTGTCGTCGAACCAGCGCACGAGCGTTGGTCCCCGCACACACTTCACATATCCGGACGGTAGCGTCGTGTGCGGCAAGCTCGAGATCGAGAGCAACGACGTGTTGCTCAACCCGCAGATCATCGTCGAAGTGTTGTCATCATCGACCGAGCAGTACGACCGCGGCCTCAAGTGGGAGGGCTATCAGCGCATCGAATCGCTGACCGACTACGTGCTCGTTTCGCAAACCGCGGCACGGATCGAGCGCTTCCAGCGTGTGGCGGATGGATGGACGTACCGAGCGGCGGGCGCAGGAGAGCGGATCGTCCTCGGCAACGGTGCAACGCTCGTCGTCGACGACATCTTTGCGGGGGTCTTCGAACTTCCCGGCGATTGAAGGCGTGGCAAATCGCTACGGCGACGTGCCTGCAACGCTTCGATGAGCCTCGTGTCGATCCTGTATGGGCGCAGCGATCGGCACCGAAGACGGAAGCAAGTCACGAAACATCGAGCTCAACATCATCCCGTTCATCGACTTGATGAGCTGCCTCACGGCGTTCCTGCTCGTGACGGCGGTGTGGGTGAACATCTCGCAGCTCGACGTGAAGACGTCGGGCAAGGCGCGCGATCAGCTCGTGCCCGAGAATGACGACCCGAAGCTCTCGGTGTTGATCGAGAACGACGAGATCTGGGTCGGCGTGTCGCGGCTCGAGGAGTACCAGCGCATCCCGAAGACGGACAGCGGCTACGACTGGTCGAAGCTCGAGGAAGCACTCAAGGCCCAGAAAGCCTCGACGTGGTTCACCGGGACCAACGAGATCCAGGTCGCCGCGGAGAGCACGAAGTCCGAGCCCGTGTCGTATCAGCAGATCGTGCTGGCGATGGACACGGCGGTGAAGGCGGGCTTCAGCGATGTGCGGCTGAGCGATCCGGACGCGCTGTACGCGCGCCCGCACCTCTAGTAGCGAGAGCCGCCCGCGGCGCAGACCTTGAGTGCGATCGCGGCGATCACGAGGCCGATGTAGAACAGCGTCTTCAGCGCTTCGGCGCCGCCGCCACCACCGTGGCTCGCCTTGACGCCGTGCTTGTTCACGCGCTCCCATGCGTCGGGACGGAAGTCGTACTTCATCGACACGAAGCCATCGGCGCGGAGGCCTTCGACGGCGGTGGAGCCGTTGTAGTCGCCGAACTTGCGATCGCCTTTGTTGGTGACGATGTTCGCGGCGATCTCGCGCGCGAGGAAGCCGAGGCCCCACGCGGCGGCGATGCCGATGCAGACGAGGACCACGCCGACGGCGGTCTCGGTGTTCGCGAACCACGTCGACGGCTTGAGCAGCGCGAACAAGATGATCGACGTGGTGAGCGTCCAGAACGCCATCGTGCCGACGTTGCGGATGTAGCCGTGGACCTGCGCGCAGCGCGGGCAGCGAGCGACGGGGCGCGCGCCGACCTGGTAGTGGATGCGCGTGGTGTTGCCGTAGTACTCGCGGCCGGTCTCCATCTGCGACGAGACGGAGGCGCACGAGGAGGCCTCGAGCTCGCGCTTGCCGCAGAAGTGGCACATCGCCTTTTGCACGTCGGCGAGGCGATCGAAGTAGCCCTTCACGCGCTCTTTGATCGACGAGGACACGGCGATCTGGCCGATGCGGCCGAGCACTTCCTTGAACCGCGGCTCGAGCTGCTTCTCGCGCGGGATCGTGCGGAGCTTGCCGAACGCTTCTTGCACGGCCTCGTCGATCAGCGCGGACAGGCCGAGCAGCTGGCCTTCGTCGAGCGGACGCCAGCGCGCGGCGAGCGTGCTCAGGCGATCGAGGTACGCGTTCACGTCCTCGACGAGACCACTCCCCGTCTCGGCATCCGGCGCGAGGTCCGCGAGCTCGGACTGGAACTGCGTCTTGAGCGGGCGGAACGCGACGAGCCAGGTCTCCGCGTCGAACTTGCCTTCGGTCTGCGACTTGCCCGCGAGGCCCGAGAGGTGACCGACGTTGCCGATGCGGCCCTGCGCCATCTCGAGCTTCGTCTCGCCGACGACGAGATCCGCGATGCGGGTCCGGATCGCGGACACCACGGCCTCGACGTCGTCGGTGGACAGCAGCTCGTCACCGAGCGCGGCGATCTTGGCCTTCACGTACTCGGCGAACTGATCGGTGCCGAGGAGCGCGCCCCAGCGCATGACCGCTTCGCCGAGGAGCGTGGCCCACGCATCGGCGGTGGACAGGAGCACGCCTTGGTTCTTGATGATGCGATGCGGATCCTCGACGGAGACGATGCCCGCGCGGTCCTGCCACGCGAGCGCGGCGCGCTGCGCGGCCGTGTTCGCGGCGTAGATGTTCGGGCCCACGCTGCGCAGCGCGGAGAAGCCGAGGAGCAGGCGCAGGTTCGCCTGGTTGATCTCGTGCGCCATCATCGACGTCGGAGGCGTCGCCGCCGCGTCGCGATAGGGATTGGACGCGTGCGTACCGGGTGCGGGCTGCTGCGACCAATCGCGGTTCAGGTGGAGGTATTGGCGAAGCTGACCGGCGTCCGCGTTCGTGAGCGCGGCCTCGAGGTGCTTGCCGTCGGCGTCCTCGAGCAGATCGAACCACAGGATCTGCTCGACGAGGCGCGCGAGCGGAGCCTCCATCGTCTGCGCGGCTTCCTGGATCTCGATCTCGTCGCCGGGCGGGAGCCACGGCACGGGATCGGGATCGGGCAGCGACATGCCGACGCGCGCGCGAGCGAGCGCCTTGTCGCATTGCCACACCGCTTGCTTCGCGGTCGCGTTGATCGCGAGGCGCAGCAGGCGGAACGGGCTCTTGCGGTACTGGGCGAGACCTGGCGAGCGCGCGATGGTGCGCGCTTGTTCGTCGGATCGGGGGGCTTCTGCAGTGGTGGCCATGGTCATGTCCTCACTTCACGTCCGAACGGATCATCGAGCCGACGCGTTCGCGCTGCTCGGCGGGGAACATCTGCACGATCTCGCGGCACACACCGGGGAGCTCGTGGTGGTCCTGCTTCTGGATCGCCTGCGCGCCGCGCTCGAAGTGCTTGCGCGTCAGGTCGAGCACGCCGAGCTTCTCGGCCTCCTTGAGCAGGTAGCTCAGGTAGCCCTCCCAGAACCACGGCTGGCGCGTCATCACCGTGAGGTTCAGCGAGCGCAGATCGTCGATCTTCTTCTCGACGAGATCGAGATCGCCGCGCTGGAGCGCCTTGTCGGCCTCGGCGAGGAGGATCGCGAGCTGGCGCTTGTCGGCGGGCTCGCCATCCGAGCTGATCACCTCGGTCGCGCGACCGCGCACGTCCTCGAGCTCGTTGGTCAGGCGCGTCTTGCGACCGCCGTCCTCGGTGGCGTCGATGTCCTGCGACATCATGCGCACCATCTGATCCGCGAGATCGATCGAGTCGCGATCGCCCTCTTCGAGGAGCGCTTCGACTTCGGCGATGCGATCCGCGTGGTGATCCTTCTCCTCTTCGTCGCGGATCCACGATCCGCTGTTCGCGACCGATGCATCGAGATCGTCCGCGAGCGCTTCGAGCGCCTTGAGGCGATCCTTCTGCTCGGACAAGCCCTTCGCGACATCGCCGGCGGGCTTGGTCTCGAGATCGAAGCGGACCACTTCCTCGAACCACTGATCCAATGCGGGCACGTACGCGCGACCGACGGTCTGCGCCGATTCGTCGACGGCGAGCGTGACCTCGACCGTCGAGCCTTCGGGCAGATCGCGACCGATCTTGTCCGCGTGGATGTGCAGCACGCCGATGACCTTGTTGCGATCCGCGCGCGTCGACTCGCCTTGCACGAGCGGCACGTGAATCGCCTCGCCGGACTGGCCGCGCTTGATCGACTTCGTCGTCTGGTGCGTCACGGTCTGCCGCGCCGGCAGCACCACGCCCTTCTTCAGGTACCAGTGGACGTTGTTGTTCGCGAGCATGATTCCGACGGACTGCGACAGCGGCGGCTTCGCGATCGAGAACCCGTGGAGGATCTTGATCGAGTCGGGCTCGGTCGCGAGCGGGTTGCCCGCGCCGTCGAACGCTTGCAGCGCGAACGCGTTGAGCTGGTTCGGCGCGAGGCGCAGATCGATCGCGAACGCGCCGTTGGGCTGCACCGGTGCGAGCGGCGCGCCTTGGACTTGAATCTTCAAGCCCGGCGGCGGCGGCACCGGCGAGGTGACCTTGCCGACGATGAGCGGCGTGGGATCCGTGGTCATCGGCTCGTACTCGAGGTGCAGCTCGATCGCCGCACCCGCGCGCTTCTTGCGAATGCCGACGGGGAGGCGCTGCGTCGACGCGAACAGCGCTGCACCGCGCGCGACGATCGTCATCGGATCGACGTAGTGCTTCGCCTCGACGCCGACGTCGAAGTGGATCTGCCGCGCGACACACGGCGTGAGCGTGGGACCGCCGACCATGACGAGCCCCGTGAGCTCCTTCGCGTCGATGCGGTTGCGCTGCAGCAGCTTCTTGCACAGCGCGGTGGTGCGCTGGATCAGCGGCATCAGCAGATCCTCGAGGCCCTCGCGGTCCAGATCGAACGCGGTCTCGGGGATCTGGAAGCGAGCGGCTTCGTCGGAGGACAGCGCGATGCGCACGCGCTCCGACTCCATCTTGATCCGCGCGAACGCGTCGCCGTGCTTCGGATCGGTGCGCTTGAAGTCGCCGTGGTTCCCCGCGTCGCGGATCTGCTCGATCGCCTTGCGCGCGATCGCGCGATCGAAGTCGCGACCGCCGAGGTGGTTGTCACCGTCGTGATCGATGACCTGGAGCCGGCCGTCTTTGCAGCGGACGAGCGACACGTCGAACGTGCCACCGCCGAGGTCGTAGACGAGCCAGCTACCCTCGCGTACTTCGCCCGTGCCCGAGTGCGCGATCGCGGCGGCGATCGGCTCCTGTAGCAGCGGTGCGTGCTCGATGCCGGCGAGCGCGGCCGCGCGACGCGTGGCATCGCACTGCGGCAGCTGGAACATCGCGGGGATCGTGATCACCGCAGCGCGCGGCGATTCTCCGTCGGCGGCGCGAGCGCGCTCGCACAGCGTGCGCAGGATCTCCGACGACAGCTCCTCGGGCGTGAACTCGCGGCCCGACGCGGGGAACCGCTTCTTCTCGCCCGTGCCCATGAGGCGCTTGAACTCGATCGTCGCGTTCTGCGGATCTTCGTCGAGGGCTTCGCGTGCCTTCGAGCCCACGATGATCTCGCCGCTCGCGAGGATGTGGATCGCGGACGGCAGTAGCGGATCACCGTCGGGACCGGGCAGCAGACGCTGCTGGCGCCCTTCCTGGCGCGCGAGCGCGGAGTTCGTGGTGCCGAGGTCGATTCCGTAATCGATGGTGGACATGATCAGGCTGCCTTTGCAGTGAGCGCCGCGGTGTAGCGGAACTGGTTCGCGCCGCGCTCGCGCGCTTCCTTCGCGTCGAGCAGCGCATCGGGATCCGACGCGGCCGTGCCGATGTGCCAGCCGACGAGCAGCGTCGACTCGCTGACATCGGGGCCGCACATCACGACGAGCGTGAGCACCGGCATGCCGGCCGCGGCCTGGATCTGCTCGAGGTGCTCGGGCCACGGCGCGCCGAGGTAGCGCTGCACGACCTGCGGGCGCGCATCGCGCACCGGCAGCGCGACGATGTACACCGCGTCCGACGCGCGCTTGATGATCACGGTCGCCGCGTCGCCGGTCTTGACCGCGCGCTTCACGGTGCCCTGCGCGGCGAAGATGATCGAGTCGTCGATCTGCGCGAGGCCCGCGCCACCGGCGGTGCCGCCGAGGTCGCGCTTCGCTTCGGCGACGCCGTCGCGCAGCATGCGGCCGAGGCCGTTCGCGCCGAGGCGGTCGTCGATCTTCTCGCCCGTGGGCTCGCCGGTGGTCTCCGGCGGCAGCTCCTTCTGGACCTTCTTCCAGCGGCGCTTCGCGAGCCAGCCACCGACGGGAAGCGGGATCAACAGGCCCGCGATCGCGAGGATCGAGAACATCAGCGCCTTGCGGCCCTTCTTGTTCGCCGCGTCCTTCGCATCCTCGATGCACGGCGCGTTCGGCGCGATCCGCTCGGCGATCTCGATGTACTGCTGCGGGTCACCGTTGTACTCGACGGCGTTCATCGCGTCGCGGCAGGCGTTCTGCGCGACGAAGCCGACGTCGAAGCCAGCGCCGCGAAGGTCGGTCGCGAGCGCGACGAGCGTGTCGGTGTCGCGCGTATCGCCCACGATGCGCGTCATCGCGGTCTCGAACTCGCTCTTGAGCGCGGTCTTCGTCAGCTTGGCCATCGCCGGGTTCGCGGCGATCTTCTTCGCGCACTCGCCGAGCATTCCCGCGTTGCTCGTGCAGTCACCGCCGAGCGTGGCTTCGAACGCGAGGAAGTCCGCGAGGTCCATGCCCGCGGCCTTCACCTTCGTCGGGTCGAACACGATCGACGTCTTCGCCGCCGCGTTCGCGATGATCTCGTCGGCGGTGCTCGGCGCGAGCGAGCGGTACGACTTGATCGCATCGCGCATCCCGGGAATGGACACTTCGCCGTCGAACATCTTCGTCATCGCCTGGCGAACGAGCCCGTCGATCTCTGCCGTCGGGACATCCTTGCCGATCGCCGCGACCCAGTCCGACTTCGTCTTCGCCGCCGGACCGTCGGTCGCGTGAATCACTTCGAGCACCGCATCGAAGTACAGGTCGGGCCTCAGCACGCCCGCAGCTTCGGTGAACTTCGCCGAGTCACGCGTCAGCTTCAGGAAGCCGAGGTGGCCCGCGCTTCCGGGCTTCGCCTTCCAGATGCCGACGACCTGCGCGAACAGCGCGGGATCGAGGCTGTCGAGCGCGCCGGCCATCTCGGGCGACTTGTCGATCGCACCCGCGAAGCCAGGGCCGTCCTTCGCCGTCGGCGCGCACTTCGCGCTGATCTTCTTGCGGTAGTACTCGACGGGAATTCCGCTCTCGCTCTGCGCTTGCATCCACAGGCCGATCACGTCGGCGCGGTTGCCCGTGCACAGCGTGCGATCGATCATCGGATCGAGCTTGTCCTTCCACCCGCCCGCCGCCGGCGAGCCGAGCAGCGCGCGCGCGAGCTGCGATTGCTGCGCCGCCGGCAGCTTCGACAGCGATTGCAGCACTTCGTTCGCGATCACGCCCTCGGTGTTGCCCATGACGGCCTTGCCGAGCTCCTCGCGACCGACACCGGTGCGCGCGATCGCCTGCACGAGCTCCTTCGCGACCGCTTCGTCGTCCATCGCGAGCGCGTCCTCGAGGAGGTTCACGGTCTGCGCGACGTTCGAGGGCGCGACGCCCATCGTCGCAGGCACGTAGTCGCGCTTCGCCTTCAGCATCTCGGGCAGTGCGAGATCGATCGAGCGCGAGCCCTTCGCGTCGTAGTTCAGCGTGATCGGATCGTTGGCGTAGTCATAGCGAGACTTGTAGTCGGAGATGCACGACGTCGAGACGCGCACCTTCGAGTCCTTCACCATGTACGGCAGGTGGATCTTGTCGACGCGCGAGCTGGTCAGGCCGTCCTTCTGCGTGACGGTGACCTCGATGTTCCACACCGTGCGACCGGTGTTGTTGATCACGTCGACATCGACGCCCGGGCATCCCGTGTCGTTCGAGGTCGCGAACACGTCGAGCTTGAACAGCAGCTCGATCGCGTCGTCGCTGATGCCCTCCGCCTTCGCCATGCTGCGCAGCTCTTCCTTCGCGCGGTCGAGCGTGAAGTCGTCGAGCGAACGGCTGTACGAGGGGGCCGCGGTCGCGGTCCCGCCCAGAGCAGCGGCAGCCGCGAACACGAAGGCAGCGATCGAGGTTCTCTTCATGGTGTCCTTCACTCCGCAGCTCACTTGGTCACGAGCCCGCGCATCTTCCGGTAGATGGGATGCGCCACGATCTTCGCGTGCACGGCCTCCGCTCGACGGTGATCACCGGCGATGCGATGCGCGAACGCTTCCATTAACAGCAGCAACAGCGCGAGCCGATCCTGCGACGGCGAGAGGTTCTCGCGGTTGAGCGTGAACCACTCGATCGCCTCGTTGAAGCGACGAGCCTTGAGGAACGTCAGCCCGCGCTTGACGATCTTCATGTCGTTGCCGCCCTTGTCGACGAGGTCGGCGAGCGTGATGCCATCGAGTGCGATCGCGGCATCGAGCGTGAGCGCACCTTCGAGCTCGGCGACGCTCGGATCGAGCCGCTCGTCGACGCGCACGAGCGCATCGCGCAGATCGCCGGGCGACAGCGGGCCCGCGAGGTCGCGCGCGAGCAGATCCTCGACGGACGCATCGCTGCGCGCGAGGAGGTTCTCGGTCACGATGCGATCGAGCCGATCGCCATCATTGGCCATCCGCGCGAGACCACCGAGGCCGCGCGGTGCACGGCAGAACGGACACACGATCGCGGAGGCGTCGTATCCCGTCCCGCAGTTCTCGCAAGCCGCCAGCGCCGGCTCGGTGGACATCAGCCGCGCCGCCGCGTGGTGAGCTCGAGCGGCGTGAGGAATGCCTCGACGTCGACCTCGATCGTCCCGCGCAGATCGCTGTCCGCGTCGAGCTTGAGCGCTTCGAGCACCGACGCGCCGCGATACTCCAGCACCGGCACTTGCGCGAGGAGCCCCTGGCGCATCTTGGACCCACTGTTCTGTTCGTCCGCCATGGCTACCTCAGCACGATCCTGCCGAGCTGCTCCATCACGGCGCGCTCGAGCGCGGCGATGCGAGTGGCCGACGTGTCGACGTTGTTCGCGAGCGCGGTGAGCTCGCGATGGATCTCGGACAGCTTGCCCACCGCGGCGGGATCCGCGCGGCGCACGACCTCGGACGCGATGCCACCGACGAACGCAGCGCGCTCGCGCAGCGCGGTCACGGTGATCTCGCCGACGGGAGGCGCTTCGAGCGCTCCGCTGTCTTGCAGATCGAGGACGACGGGGCGGAACTCGTCGAAGCGACCGAGCTCTTCGATGAGGGCCTTGCGCACCTGGATCCCGACGGCGGGATCCGAGAGGAAGCGCGCGCTCGCCGAGCGGAACATCGACAGGAGCTCCTTGCGCTCCTGCTCCGCACGCCGAGCTTCCGCGAGCAACGCGCGAGCACGCGGGCTCCGCACGCCCATCGTGATCGCGGCATCGAGCCACGCGAGCGCCTTTTCGGTGCGCTCCTTCTTGTACGCGAGGTACAGCGCACCGAGCGCCGCGAGCGATTCGCGATGGCGCGGCTGGAACTGCAGCGCGCGCAACAGCAGCGTCGCGAGCACGTCGACTTCGTCCGTCGACAGCGCGGCGCCCTTGCGCGACGCGAGATCGATCCGGATGACCGCTTCGAGGAAGAACAGCGCGCGATAGAGATCCGCGGGTAGGAGTAGCTTCGCTTTGTCGATCGCGGGCAGCAGGAACTCGTCCGCGACTTGATCCTCGACGTCGGGCAGCTGCGCGGGCAACCAGCGCGCGAAGAAGGCGCGCGTGGCGGCGAGGGTCTTGTCGAGCTCGCCGGCCTTGTACTGGATCGCGACGTCGTACACGTCGCACGCGGCGCCCGATGCTTTCTGCGCTTCTTCCTCGAGGCCCGTGACCTCGCGAATGCGCGCGATACCGTCCGCGGCCTCGGTCAGCTTGTTCTGCTTGATCGCCTCGCGCACGGCGAGGATGCGATGCGTGACCATCGCGACGGGAATCTGTCCCGCGAGCACGCCGATCTTCGTGACCTCGTCGAACATGCGCGTCGCGCCTTCGTTGTCGGCGGCGGCGAGCTTCTGCTCGGCGAGCGCGAGGAGACACGCGCTCTCGTTTTCCTTGACCGGAATCTGCTCGATGTTCGCGATGTCGGCGGTGTTTGCATCGCGCAGCGTATCGAGCGCGCCTTGCCAATCGTTCGCGCGCGCCTTCACGATGCCGAGCAGGTACTTCGCCTCCGCCATGTGCGGCGCGAGCCCGAGCAGGCTCTCGAGATCCTTCTGCGCGGCCCCGAGCTTTTCGGTGCGCTCCGCCGATCCCATCGCCGCGTCTCCCTCGGGCTTCGCGACCGCCATCAGCGCGCAGTACGCACGCAGATAGAGGAAGTCGAGCTGCTCGAGCTTGTGCAGCTGCTCGATCGACATCTTCGCCGCCATCGCGAGGCCGGCCTTGTACCGGCCCGCGGTCGCGTGCGCGGTGAGGTTCGCCATCGTCGCGGGCAGCGGCTTGTCGAGCTGCGTCGGTTGTCCCGGCACTTGCTCCGCCGCGGCTTCCGCGGTCGCGTCTTCCGCCTTCTTGCGCTTCTTCGGAAGCAGCGTCGAGAGATCACCGAGCGCGAGCGCGCCGAACGCGAACAGCACGAGCGAGAACGCGACCATGAGCGGCCACTGCGGCGCCTCTTGGACCGCCGGCGGGATGATCGTCGGATCGAGCTTCTCGAGCTCCGCGGTCCGCTTGCCCAGCTCCTCGGAGAGACGAGCGACCTCCTTCTTCAGGAGCTCGATCTTCTCCTTGGTCGCCGCGTCGTGCTCGATCGGCTTGGCCGCTTCCGGTGCCTTCGGCGTGCCCGCGAACTGCGCGTACGCCGCGACGCCGAACAGGCCGAGCGCCATAACGAGGGAGACGCCGAAGCGCAGGGTCGAGCGCGGAAGGCCCTCCCGCTTCTCCAGCAAGTACGCCCGTGTTGCGACGATCGCCGGGACGAGCCCGACGACCGCGAGGATCCAAATGATGATCGTCGACATGCTCCCCTATGGCGCTCCCGAGAGCGCCAGCAGCCGTCCAGCGTCGTACCACACGAGTGGGGGTCGCTCGCGGCGTTGTTGCTCCGAGATCCGCCGAGTCAGCCCGGTCGAGCTGAGGTACGCGTCGATCCCGGTCCGGATTGCCTTTGCACCGTCGATCTTCATCTGATTAGCGAGGTCCCCGATCCAATGCAGCCAGTGAACATTGGCTTCGATCAGAGGGTCGGACGGATCGCACACGCCGGGAGTCGCATCGAGCGACGCGACGATTCGCGAGAACGCGTCGGCTAGGTAGCCGGGATCGTTGTACTGGGTCGTCGCGCCGTAGTGAGCGACGCCGTCGAGGTAGTCGAGATACGCGACGACGTACCTGCCGAGCTCGCCACCACCGAGCGGCATCGCGCGAACCGCGGCCTTCGTCTCTTTGGCGATCCGCGCGACGTGCGCGTGGTGCCCCTGCCCTGCGAGCAGTCGCGACTGGATCGTGGACTTCACGACCGTGTCCCACGGATCCTTGAACGCCGCGGACAAGCGGTGCAGCGCTGCGTCCGCGCGATCGAGGTAGCGCGCTTCGATGTGCGCGAAGTGCAGGCGGCCGAAATCGCCCGCGCGCGATCCGAGGCCATCGATCGCGGCGACCGCGCGCTCGATCAGCGGTCGCGCTTCTTGGGGCGGACGCGAGTGCGCGAGACGGCGAACCTCGGCTGCGAGATCACGAACTCCGTCTTCCGTGCCGAGTGCATCGATCGCCGCTTGCACCGCACCCGACGGATCGTGATCCGCGCTGCGCAAGCGACCGAGCACGTCCCACGGCACGTGCTCCTTCGGTGTGGTCGCGGCGTAGCGCTCGAGGATGTCGCGCGCGACATCGACGTTGCCTTCGTACTCCCAGCGCACCGCGGTGCGATACGGATGCAGTTGATCGCCGACCTGCGCGAGGAGCTTGCCCCAGTCGGACGGCGGCGACGGTTCGAGCAGCGAGAGTGCGAGCGCCGCGAGCGCGGTGCCCTCGTCGGAGAAGCTCGCCGGCAGCCCGTCTTTCACCGATGCGCGAACGCGCTGCGGCTGCCCGATCCATCCACGCAGTGCACGCGAGAACCGCACGCTCGCGGGCGCGTGCGAGGGAAACAGATCGCCGCCGATCGCCGTGCACAACGCCGCCCCGACGGCAAACGCGGCCGCATCCGCCGGCGCCTTGCCGAGCAGCGTTCGCCCCGGCGTCCACATCCATGCATCGGGTGACGACCGCGCCCAATCCGCGAGCGACACGTCGACGAGCGGCACCACCATCAAGCGCCACGCGCCCTGCGTGCGATCCGGTGCGTAGCGCAGACACGCGGGCCCGATCAGCGCGGGCACCTCGACGCGCTCGAGCACGCGAATGCACGCCTCGAGATAGCGCGCGAGCTCGACGAGCTCGGGCAGATACACGCGTGGCTCCGCGCGAAAGCGGGGCAGCGCGGCCGAGAACGTCATCGACTTCGATTGCTCGAGCGAATAGTCGAGAACGAGATCGCCCTCGTATTCGTCGACGGTCGTGGGGATCCAGAACCACTCCGCCGCGACGCCATCGAGGCGCTCGACGATCGATTGCACGGAGCCTCGCGTGCGCGCGTTGAGCGCCATCGCGACGCGCACGCGGCCATCCGGCGTTTCGGACATGTCACCGACGGGGAGCCGCAACGTCGCCATGCGCGGCGCAGCATACGCCCGAGGCTGACGGTGATCAGTAGGCCCCGTCGGTCGAATGCGGGCTACGGACAGCCGATCGGCGAGGTCTGCACGACCCAGTTGTCGAAGGTCACCGTCGCTACCGCGGAGTTCGCGAGACTCGCGAACGCGCCGAGCTCGACGCGCGGCCACCCACCGATCGGTAGCGTCGAGAGTCCCTGCCAGCCGGTGAGCACCTGCTGCTCGTCGAGGGAGAGCGACACGCCGCCGTCGCTCGCCGCGCTGACATCGATCGTCAGCTCGAAGCAGAACCAACGACCGCGCGGAAACGACCCGGTCGCCGCGTGCTGGCCTCCGGCGTCGTTCACGCTGTTGACGACCTGAGGCGTGTCCAGATCGACGAGGTCGAACGAGATCTTGCTGTCCACGTTGGACGTCGTCTGCGCGAGCACGAGGTAGTCACCGATGAACGCGCCCGGCTCGAGAAACCCGCGTGCCGCGACGTGGAACGCACCCGACTCGACCGGCTGCGCGAGCTCGTGGGTCACGCGCGGCATCCCGCCCGCGGTGAACGACAGTCCCACGCTGCCGCCGAAGCCGCCGTTCGACGTCACCGTGCCATCGGACAGCTCGAGATCGCGTAGGCCGTCCTCGAAGTCGTTGCAGTACAGCGCCTGCGGATAGCGATCGCAGATGCGGGCGCTGAACGCATCGCCCTGCGCGGAGTCCGGCACGTCGGCTTCGAAGCCCACGCGACCGCAGCCCGCGACGAGCGCTGCGTACAAGACCGTTCGCGCGAGGGCCACCGCCGCGATGATATCGCGGTCAGTTGCGGCTGCGCATCACGAGCGCGGTCAGCGTCGCGACGGCGCCGGCCACGTTGATGCCGGAGGCCCGCGCCTGGATCACCTTGTGGATCGCATCGAGCATCTCGCGCTGGCGGTCCGCGGACAGGCTCGACACGAGGTCGCTCGCTTGCTGCACGAGCGCGTCGACCGGATCACTGCCGCTCGCGGGTGCAGGTGCCGATGCGCCGCTGCCGCCGAACGACGGCGCCGGCGTGGGGCCGGTCTGCGGCAGCTGATTCGCGTCGAGGATCGCCGCGAGCTCCACACGCTTCTTCTGCGTGAGGCCGACGTCGGCGCGATCGAGCTTGATCGGCGTGACCGTGCCCTTCTGCACGTGAACGATCGAGCCCTCGAAGATGCCGTTCGCATCGAGCGCGAACGTGATCTGGAACTGATGGCTGCCCTTCGGCTCGGGCGACAGGCCATCGATGACGACGGTGCCGATCTTGTCGTTCTGCGACGCCTTCGGGTTATCGCCCTGGTAGACGGGCACGAAGATGTTCGTCTGGTTGTCGCGCGCCGTGGTGTAGCCGCCGCGCGAGACGCGGTGCGGGATCACGTGGTCCTTCGGGATCAGCGCGTCGTAGATGTCGTCGATGAGGCCGATGCCGAGCGTGTGGCTGACGACGTCCTTGATGTTCGTGTTCGCGAGCTCGGCGGAGACGGTGATGCTGTTGTCGATCTTCGGCGCGGCGTCCGTGATCTCCGGCGCGAGCGACGGAGTGAACGACGCGGCGAATCGCGCGGCGCCCATGGCGACGATCTCGTCGGGGTTGAGGTCGCTCTTGACCGTCTTCTTGTAGCGCTCCTTGAGCGCGCGAGACACGGCCGGAATCTTCGACGATCCACCGACGAGGACGAACGCGTCGATCTCGTCGTGCTTGAGCCCGGAGGTCTTCGCCGCGCTCTCGATCGCGACGTCGCACTGGCGCAGCGTCTTGTCGATGATCGGCTTGACCATCAGCTCGAACTCGCTTGGCGTGATCGTATAGTTGATCTCGTCGATGCCGCTCGTCGGGTTCTCGACGACGAACTCCTGCGGCTGACCCTCGTTGCACAGGTTGATCTTCACGCCCTCGGCGCGAAGACGGAGCTTGCCGAGGAGCTTCGCGTCCTGCGAGAAATCGCGGCCGTGCTGCTCGCGCATCTTGCGGAGCACCCAGTCGACGATCTGCTGATCGACATCGCCACCGCCGAGGTGCGCGTCGCCGCCCGTGCCGAGCACCGTCGCCGTGCGCTCGTCCTCGATGCGAACGACGGACACGTCGAACGTGCCACCGCCGAAGTCATAGACGACGAACGTCTGCGGCTCGCCTTTGTCGAGGCCATACGCGACCGCGGCCGCCGTGGGCTCGTTGATGATCGCGAGCGGATTGAGACGCGCGATCTTCGCCGCCTCCGCCGTCGCGTTCTTCTGTGGCTCCTTGAAGTACGCCGGCACGGTGATCACGGCGTCGTGAATCGGCTCGCCGATCAAGCGCTCGGCCGCGGCCTTGAGCTCTTTGAGGATGCACGCGCTGACAAACTCGGGATCGAGATCGCGGCCACCGGCGCGCGCCATCGACTTCTGCCCGAGCGGATTGCGCTCGCCCATGATGCGCTTGACCTCGAAGATCACGTTGCCGGGCTCGCGCGACATCTTCTCTTTCGCCGCTTTGCCGACGGAGACCTGGCCGGTGTTCGAGATGTAAACGACCGACGGTGTCGTCGGCTCGTTCTGGCGATTCGGGATCACCTTGACCTCGCTCTTCGCGTAGCTGTACGCGGCGACGACCGAGTAGGTCGTTCCGAGATCGATGCCGATTACCTTGTGATATTCCGCCATGGCTACTCCACGTGAGTTACTGAGTCACCGTTTCAGAGAACGGGGCGAGCTGTGCCGCGAGCTCGGTATCGAGTCCGCTTGGAAGCCACAGCCAATACGCGTCGGGGTGCAAGAGCATCGACTCCGCGCCGAGCTCGTCGACGAGCCACGCGGTGACGAGCGAGGCGATCTTCGCCGGCTCGAACGCGCGGTCGCGCGGCGCGGGCTGCACGGTGAGCAGCGCGTTCTGCGGGTGCTCGCGATCGTACGCTTCGCGGGATGCGGGGCTGCCGATCTGCTTCTCGATCGCCTGTAGCTCGATGATCTCGGCCTCGTCGTCACCCGAGGCGGCCTGCCCCTTCGCGCGGCGTGCGGCCATCGCCTTGCCGCGCTTGTCGGACAGGATCTTCTTGATCTCGTCGATCGATGCGAGCGGCGACGCGCCGAGCTTCGCGTAGGCGTTCTCGGTGTCGATCGCGAGGCGTGTCTTCGGACGCGGACGACCGGACGTACTCATTGATCGGCCTCTAGCTTCTGGTGGAGCTCGAGCAAGCGCTCGTGCTTGAGCAAGCGCGCGTCGGACAGCTTCTCCTCGACGTAGCGCAGCGCTTCGAGGAGCAAGCGGCGCGAACCTTCGCGATCGCCCGCGTCCTTCGCGCGATAGCCATCGGCCGCCGCGCAGTACGCCTTGCAGTACGCGAGCTCGACCTCTTGATCCGGTGCGGCGGGACGCAGGTCGGCGAGGAGCGTGCGCGCCTTCGCGAAGTCCTTGCCGCGCACGAACGCGCTCGCGGCCGCGATCTGCTGGCGGAACTTGAGGCCCGGGTAGCGCGCCGTGAACTCGCGCGCGAGTGGCTCGGGCAGCTGCGAGAGCTTCGCGATCTCCGCGTCGGCCTCGGCGTAGCGCTCGAGGCGCAGGAACATGATCACGCGCTGGCGCAGTACGCGCGCGGACTTCTCGCCGGCAGGGCCGAGATCCGCGAGCAGCGCGAGCGCACCGATGTGATCACCGGCGGCCGCGCGCTTCGTCGATTCGTCGAGGGCTGCGGCCATCGCGAGCTGCTCGTCGAGGTCGTCGAGCTTGCGCATCAGAGCGTCCGCTTCTCGGACAGATGGCTCGTGCACCTTCGCGGCGAGCGCGGCGAGTGCGCGAATGCGATCGGGGATCACGCGGAGCTCGAGCGCTTTCGCGAGATCACCTCGCCACGCCGCCTCGACGCGGATCGGAGGCGGGCCGATGGGAACGTCGGAGCTGCCGATCGTGGGCAACAGCGCGGAGAGCTGCGTGCGCGCGAGCTCGATCACGTACGGCTCGGGGCGCGCGACGGTGGACATGCGCTCGGCGATCCGCTCGAACGCGTCGCGGAATCGACCGTCGGCCAGCGCCTCGCCGATGTCCTTCTTCGCCGCTTCCAGCACGGCGGTCTCCACGTCCTGCGCGAGCGGACGCAGCACCGCGAGATAGATGCCGCGCGTGCAGCGCTGGAGCGCGCGCGCGAACGCGGCCTGGGCGTCCTTGCGGCGATCCGCGGCGAGCAGACACAGCCCGCGCAGATACTCGAGGCCGGCGATCGTGGTCGCGGAGTCGAACGTCTCCAGCGCGGGCACCGCCGATGCGCGCGCGCCGGCGATGTAGCTCGCCATCGCGCCCGGATCGCGCGCACCGAGCACCTCGAGACCGAGCAGCTCGAGCGAGAGCTCGCGCGCACGCGTCTGCCCCGCCGGCGTGAGACAGCGTGCGAGCGCACGCGCGGCCCACGCATGCGCATCGCGCCAGCGATCGGCGAGCGCGAGCTCGTGACACAGCTCGGTGTAGAGCTGCATGGATGTCGGCTGGAGCTCGAGCTCCGCTTCGCGCGCGGAGATATCGCGATCGTCGCCGGCGTTCGCTCGCGAGCTGGCCTTGTGATCGCCCGAGCGCGTCTTGCCCTTGCCGTGCTGCTTCTTCTCGTCGATCAGCTCTTGGATGCGCTCGATGCGCGACGCGAGAGGGTGCTCGCCTTTCGCGATCTGATGGAAGCGCGCGATCGCGTCCACGGCTTCGTCGAGGAAGTCACCGACCATCAACAGGTGCGCGGCCCAGTACTCGAGTCGCGCGTTCTCCTGATCATCCTTGCGCGCGAGATCGAGCTGCTCGACGAGCGACTCGACCTCGTGGCGCGACAGATCGCTCTTCGCATCGATCACGCGCCGCTCGACGAGGCTCGTGCGCAGGTTCGCGACCATGACATCGCCGAGGCGCTTCCGCTGCGCGGGATCGAGGCGCGCGTTCCGCGTCTGCACCTCGAGGACCACGCGCATCACTTGATCCAAGAACCGCAGCGCGTGCGGCGCCACGGTCGCGGCCGCCTGTCGATCGACGAGCATGCCGTCGAGCACGGTCTCGTCGAACAGCGGAGCGACCGCGCGCACCGTGTCCAGCACTTCATCGAACACCGCGCGCTTCGTGGGATCCGGCTCCCAGCGCAGCGCGAGCATGCCGAGCTCCGCGAACGTCTCCACCGCGTGGCGATGCACCGCGAGCGCATCCGGTGCGAGCTCGGGTGCCGCGTAGCGCATCGGCGCACTCGCCGCCGCCGCGCGGAATCGCACCGCGAGCTTGTCGGCGAGGCGTCGTCCCTCGTCGGGAACGAGCACCGCGAGCGATTGCGCGAGCGAGCACAGCCCTTCGGCGCGCGCCTCGGCGACCGCCGGTGTCGACGGCACGAGCAGCACGCGATCGCGATCCGCGCCGAGGCTGACGAAGCCGAACACGAGCGCCGCGCGCGTGTGATGCAGCCACTGCCGCAGCTGCTCGGGGTCCTTGTCGATCACCTCTTGGTTGACGACCAGCTCGCGATTCGTGATCGCGCCCTCTTTGCTCTCCTCGACGACGAACACACCCGTGCGCCCCGACAAGCGCGCCGCCTGCGAGAACATGCGATGCGGCGCGCCGTACCTGCGCGCGCTTGTGGCATCGAGCCGCCCCAAGAGCGCGAGCCGATAGTGATGGCGATCGAGATCTGCCCACGCGTCGAGCGCGGACTCGTGCTCGCCGAGCAGCGTGAACAGCGCCGCACGATTCTGATAGTGCGCCGCTTCGTGCGGCTCGAGCTCGCTGCAAACCTGCACGGCACGCAGCGCATTCGAGAACCGCTCGTTCGTCGCTTCGTCCATCGCGAGCCGCGTCAGCGCCGCCACGAGCGCGCGTCGGACCGCCGGGCGATCCGTCACGCGATCGTTTAGCGCGCGCAGCAGCTTCACCGCCGCTGCAGGCTCCTCGAGCTTGTCCGCGAGCAGCGCCAACGCGAGCTGCTCCGCGCGCGAGCTCGGAGGCTGCGCCTCGACAGCGCGCGCGAGCTCGTCGGCGGTCGCCGCGGTCCACGCGATCACCGTGCGCGCCAACGTGTCCGCGCGCGTGCCCTTGCTGATCACGCCGCGCTCGAGCTGCGCCGCGACGGCCTTCGCATCGCCCGGCCGCATGATCGCCAACCGCGCGAGCAGATCGGCCCACGCGGCATCGTACGCGGCGCCCTTCGGCAGCTCCGACAGCTTGTCGAGTCCGCCCTTCGTCGACGCGGCGAGGTTCGTCTCCGTGTGCAAGAACTTCGCGCCCGCGTGCCGTCCGTCCACCTGCAGCGCACGATCCGCGATATTGCGTGCCGTGCGCGGCTCGCCCCGCCGCGCGATCGCGAGCGACTTCACGACGAGCACGAGCGGCAGGTCCGCGACCGCCTCGGGCAACGCATCGAGCCGCGCGATCGCTCCATCGAGATCACCGAACCGCAGGCGCACGAGCGCATCGCGCACCCGGTGAATCGGATCGAGCGGCTCGAGAGCGATCGCCGCCGTCGTCGATGCCGCCGCGAGCGTGAAGTCATCGCTGAATCGTCCGCGCAAGCTCGACACCGCCGCGAGCGCTCGCCGTGCCTTCGGCGTTCCCGTGCGTCGATGCTCGTCCGCGAGCTCCACCGCCGCGGCCGACCAGTTGACCTTGTCTAGTTCCACGCGACGTGTCCTCGCGTCACCCGCGTACCACCGCTCGCCGTCCAATGGATCGCGAGCGCCCCCGTGCGCCCCGGATCCGGAACGGCCAACACCACACCATCTCCGGTCACGCGCCACGTCGCGCCGTCGCTGCCGATCGTGTGCAACGCGCCATCCGCGGTCCACGCGAGCACGCTGCCATCACCGCTCGGCGCTGCGCCGATCACACCCGCGGACAGCCGCACCGGCGTCGCGCGAACCAATCCCTCGTCGACGATCCACGCATCGCCGCTATCCGCGTACACCAACGCCCGCTGGCGATCGGTGAACACCGCCGCCCCGCTCACGCGCTCCTTGAGATCCGTGGTCACCGCCTGGATCCGCGGCCGCGTCCCATCTGCATCGAGAACCGCCAACCCGCGCGCCCCCGCGATCAGCGCGGTCCCCGGCCGGATCCCGACGAAGATCGCGTGCGCACGCCCGATCGATCCCGTGTGAATCGGCACGAGTCCGCCTTCGACCACCGGCCACGTCGTGACCTCGACCGATCCACTCGCCCCGAGCGCCACCAAGCCGCCGCCCGCCCACACGAGCGACAAGATCGGCTCGGGCGACGTCAGCTCCTGTACCGGCACGCGCGCCGCACCCGACAACAGCGACAGCCCACCGCCGGCATCTGCGATCACGATGCCCCGCAGCGTCGCCGCGAGCGCGGTCGCCGGCGCGCTGAGCGAGATCGTGGTCCACGCGCCACCGCGCAGCTGATGCAGCTTTGGCTCCCAGCACGCGACCGTCAGCGTTCCGTCGGACTCCGCGACGACATCGGACATCGGTCCGGTCGCGGTCATCGGCTCGAGCGCCTCGCCCGCTCCGAGCCGCATCCATTCTCCATCGTCGGTCGCGATCACCAGCGTCCCGCCATGCGGAAACGCAGCGACCGGAACCGAGCGCGAGCTCGTGCCCACCGTCATCGGCGGCGACCCTAACACGCTGGAGACGACCATCTGCTGAGTCATCCGGACGCAACACCGCCCCGTGCAGTCGCACAGCAATCCGGACCGAACCCCTGAAGATTCTTTGCGACGAACCCGCCCTCGCCGCTCCTTACGATGCATCTCGAAACACGAGCAGCGATGGAAGACCTGGACACCTGGATCGACGCCTGCCTCCGAGCGCCTCTACTCGACGATGAGTCGCTCCCGACGCTGGAACACCACGTCGCTGTCGAGCCGAACGACGTCCGTGCGCGGGTCCAGCTCCTCGTTCACTACTGGCGCACCGGATCGCACGCATCCAGACACGTCGAGCACGTCGTGTGGCTCGTCGACCATCGCCCCGAGCTCGACCTCGGACCTCCCGCGACGATCACGCATTCCGAGGGCTACGCGCGCGCACGCCTCGCATGGCTCGCCGCCATCGACCGCGATCCACACCGGTGGCCGATCCTCGTCAACGCGAGCAACTTCTTCGCGGTCGCCGACACCGACCTCGCGCTCGATCTCCTGCGACGCTGCGTGGCTCTCCACCCCGAAGTGATGGAGTGGCACGAACGGATCGCGTTCCTGCTGATGCTCGGTTCGGATCACTCCGACGAAGCCGCGTTCGTCGACCGCGCACGCGAAGCGGCGAACGAGCTCGTGATCGCGATCTCGCTGAGCTTGGACGCAGCGCGGCGCTCGCAGCAGGAAGTAGAGCTCGCGAACGTCTACTTCGTGGCGGGCGACATGGAGCGCGCATCGACAACCGCGCGATCGCTCCTCGAACCCCACGAAGGCGACGACACGCGCGTAGCTGCGGAGCGGCTCCACCGCGGTCATATCGTGCTCGGCCGCATCGCGTTGGGGGCTGGCGATATCACCGAGGCAATGAAGCACCTGCGCGCCGCGACCGCGCTGCCCGATCGCCCACGCTACAAGCCCGACGCGAAGCTCGCGCGCGCACTGATCGATGCCGGCGAGTACGACGCGGTCATCGAATACATCGAGGCAACGCAGAAGCTCGGCTGGAGCGTGGTGGAGCTCTCGGCGTGGATCGCGCTACGCGGCGGAGTGAAGCTTCACGTGGTTTCCTAGTGGGCCATCGCTCGCGCGTTGCCGACGCGTTTGTCCCATCGCATCGCTCGCGCTTCGCTCGCGCGTTGATCGCCCGCGGGTTCACGATGTCGGCGAAATCAAAACGCGGCGTCGCCGGCCCCGCGCGGCCCATGGACTGGTTGCGCGCTCGAGTCACCAGCCGGCACCACGCACCTTGCGTCGCACCCAGACATCGCTCGGCTCGGACCAACGGGGGAATTGGCCACCGATCCTCTCTAATGTCGGCGAATTCAAATGTCAGACCGCCGTGCTTAGATCGCGACCATGCCGCGCCTCCGTCTCGCTCACCATCTTCAAACCACCTGGCTCGATGTCACGGGAACCAAACCCATCGAGAACCGTGGCGGCAAGCGCCGAGGCGCAGGTCGCCCACCGAAAGGCCCGCGCGCCGGCTCGCGGCACAAGCGACGGCCACCTCTCAAGCCCGGCACACCGGTTCACGTCACTCTTCGCGTAGTGGCGGTGATCGGAAGCCTTCGAAAGCGCCACATGTACGAAGCACTCCGCCGCGCGTCACTCACGCTCGCGACGAACCACGACGACTGCCGCATCGTGCATATCTCCGTGCAACGCGATCATATCCACTTGATTGGGCGAACGACGAGCGCGCCCTCGCTCGCGGGATGAAGGCGTTCCAAGTCTCCGCCGCGAAGCGGTTGAACGCCGCGTTGCGGTGGAAGACGCCGCGTCATGGTCAGGTGTTCACCGACCGCTACTACGCCGAGTACATCACCAGCCCGCGCCAGGCACGAAACGCGCTCGCGTACGTTCTTAACAATTGGCGCAAGCACCGCGAGGATCGCGCGCTCCCCGCGCGACCGGGTGTCGTGTTCGAGCACGACTGGTTCTCGTCGGGCTGGATGTTCGGCGGCTGGCGCGAGCGAGCAGACCTGGAGTTCGTGCCACCCACGCCCGACGGCTTCGAGCCGATCGCGATCTGGTACCCACGATCGTGGTTACTCACGACCGGCTGGCGAAGGCACGGGCTCATCAGCCTCTTCGAGGTTCCCGGCTCCAACACATCGCCCCGACGCCGTACCTCTGCGACGTAGAGCGCACGCTCGGCGAGATCCGCCGCGACGAATGCTTGCGGTCCGACGGGGCGATCCTCGGGACGATGCTCCTTTTCTGTGCCTGAGCACGAACCACCGACGGGTTTGCTCTTGATCGGTTCGAAACACGCTGCCACGGGCGAGCTCGTGAGAACGCGAGCAATGACCGTGCGAGGCACGAACCGAGCCTCTCGCCGGCCCGCCCGTGATCCCGTGGCCGGCCCACGCGACCGACGAGTGACCGCGATGCGCGGCGCTTCGGCCTCGCCGACATCGCTTCGTCGTCGCCGATGATGACGAGGGCGTCGATGCACGGTGCGCGGGCTCGCCGACACGGTTGACACACGCGACCGATGAGGCGACCTGTTGTGTGCGGCCGTTTAGATTTCGCCTCTGCTCACGCGACTGACGAGGCGACCGAGGAGGCTTTGATTTCGGCGACATCGCTATTCGGGCCGCGCGCGACGTTGGATGTCGCCGGCCTCGTTCGCGGCGGACCGCAACGCGCGCTGATCGTGGGGATTTGCTCTTTTTTTTCGGATCTCGAGCGTGATCCGCCGACGAGGATCTTGATCGATCACGATCCGGAGATCGCCCTTCTATGGCGTCCGGACTTCTCTCGGACGTTCGGTCGGGCGATCCGGGAGAGAAGCAATGGCCGGGCGAAACGCGAATCGGTCCGCCCGGCGCTCGCGTGCGCTACCCGCTGCGACGCATGGCGACGTTCGCGTCATCGCCGAGGATCGCCGCGAGCAGCTCGCGCGGCGAGAACCCGCGTGCCGCGGCCGCGACGTACAGCTCGTCGTGGCCCGCCGACAGTGTCAGCGACGGCAGCGGGTTCATCTCGAGGAACACCACCTCGCCCTCCGGCGTGATCCGGAAGTCCGCGCGCCCGTAGCCCTCGACGTTCAGCGCCGCGAACACGCGGTGCGCGCACGCGGACAGGCGCGCTGCCACGAGCTCGGAGAGCGGCGCCGGGATTCGCACGTCGACGAGCTCGGGGTGCTCGTGCTTGAGCGCGAAGTCGTAGATCGCGTGCGGGTCGTCGCCGCAGTGATACGCGATCGGCGGTAGCAGGCCGATCGATGACACCCAACCGACGCCGACGTCGACGCCCGCGATCAGTTCTTCGACCAGCACGCCGCTCGGGTAGCGCTCGAGCGCGGCGTGCACCGCGGGAGCGAGGCGCGATGGATCGCGGATCACGCTGTCGGCGGTGATGCCTTTGCTCGAGCCCTCGAGGTTCGGTTTGACGATCACCGGCATGCTCGAAGGCGCGACGAGCTCTTCGAGCGTGCGTACGAGCTGGCCGCGCGGCACCCGGACGCGCGCGTTTGCGACGACGCGTTTGGCGAGCGCTTTGTCCATGCACAGGCTGAGCGTGGAGGCCGAGCTGCCCGTGTGGGCGAGGCCGAGCTGCTCGAACAGCGCCGGGTAGAACGCTTCGCGGAAGGCGCCGCGTTCGCCCTCGGCGAAGTTGAACACGAGGTCCGGTGTGGTGCGCTCGAGCTCGGCGAGCAGCCGCGTGACAGAGCCCGTGACGTCGATCGGCACGACGGTGTGGCCGAGGCCCGCGACCATGCGCGCGATGGTGGCGATCGCGTCGCGCGTGTCGAACTCGGCGTCGCGTTCGTCGGTGCTGCGCTTCTCGTTGTAGGTGATCGCGATCTTCATCGGACCACCGCCTTCGCCCAGATCGCGTCGGGGTCGTCGTGCGCTTCGTCGCGCGCGTCGGCCATGCCGGCGAGGATCTCGGGGATGCACGCGGGACCGTAGATCGAGACGACCTCGGCGACCGACTCGCTCATCCACGCGGCGTGCTCGTCACCGTCGACCTGGATGTGCTCGTGAAAGTAGGTCGTATCGGCGATGCCGTCGTAGTGCGAGGCGATCACGGCGAACATCGCGGGTACGAGCGTCTCCGCGACGAGGAGCCATCCCGCGAGCGCGGGTTCGGACATCTCGGCGAAGGCGTCGGAGAGCCACAGCGAGGCGGTGCGCGTTATGCCGTCGGTCGGCAGGCCATCGAGCGATCGCACGCCCAAGCTGCGCATCAGCGACGCCGCGAGCGTGACGTGGCTCGTGGAGCCGATGCCGGCTTCGTGCGCGATGTTGTCCTCGATGGCTTTGCGCAGGCGGCGCGACTTCAGCGCTCGTCCCTTCATCTGCGCCAGCATCGGGATCCAGGTGATGGAATCCGCATACTGGTAATACGCGAGCTCGATCAGGGTTGTCCTCTCGAGTTGTCCGCTCTTCGCTGCGACGAGCAATGGATGCTCCAGCAGCTCCGTGCGGTAGCGCTCGAGAGTAGAGAAGATGGGTTCGGTTTCTTGCTTGTAGTAGGTCAGCATCGTTCGATGATGACGAACGCTACAGCGCGCGCAACACAATTTTCAGATCGCCCGCTGTCTTCGCGCGCGTGACACAGCGATCGATCGACGCGAGCGCCGCCGCGAGCGTTGTTGCTCCGTCGGGAATGTCCGCCGCGCGCGGCGTGAAGGCAGCCGCGACTTGAGCGCGTACGGTGGCATCGCACAGCGACGCTGTCGCGCTGACCAGGTCGCGTGCATCGCGCGGCGTGATCTGCGCCATCACCTCGGACAGCTTCGCGCGCAGCGCGATCCACGCCGCGGTCCGCGTGTCTCCGCGAGCGAGCTGCTCGAATAACGACTGCAACACGGACGTCGCGGGAAGGCTGCGATCGAGGAGCAGCGCGACGATCCGCGGAGCGACCGAACTTCCGAAGCCACCGAGCTGCGAGAGCAGCGTCCGCTGGTCATCGCTCTGCTTCGACCGCGCGAGCGCGACGACCTTGTCGAACGCCCTGACGCCGCCCGGCAGCGGCGTGAGCTCGGCGGTCGCATTGACCAGCTCGCGCTCGACGGCCTTCGCTGGCTTGCCGATCGGCGGCAAGCGCTTCGCGAGCCACGCGATCCACAGCGGACGCGTCGTGTCGTCGACGATCGGATCGACCGCGCGAACGATCGAGACCGCGCCGAGGCGCGCGTACGGATCCTTCGACGCGAGCAGCGACTTCACGAGCGCGAGGGCATCGCGCACCGAGAGATCACCGCGAGTCATCGCCGTCGCCGCGTCGGCGCCGAGCGCCATCCGCTCTGCGGGCAACAGCTTGTCGAGCTGGCGCGGAAGCCGCGCGTTGGTATCGGGCGGGCCGCCGGGCACCTGCTTCGCTTTTGCGTCGTGCTTGTCGGGCGTATCGAACGCGGCGACGACCTCGTAGTAGCCGGTGCCGTTCGCGTTGCCCGCGATCCACGCGGGACACGCGGTGGCGGCGAGCGGGATCTCGGTCCGCGCGCTCACGATCGCACACGCGCGTGATGGGCCACCGGCACCGGGATAGCGTACGCACACGGGGATCACCGCGCCGTCGCGCGCGGTGGCGATCACGCGCGGTCCTGACGAGGAGCTCGCACCCGCGCTATTCGCACCCGCGCCGTTCGTGCCTGCGCCGTTCGCCCCTGCATCACACGCGAGCTCCATCTCGACGATGGGCGCGCCGGCGTGGGTCGCGTACGTTCGCACCGCGTCCGCCGCGGAGGCATCGATCGTGCGCACCGCCGCGACGAACGAGTCCGTGGTGATCGAGCCATGCGCGTTCGCACGCAACAGCTCGCGCAATGCGGCGCGGAACTTGTCGGGCTCCATGTACGCCTCGAACATCGCGAGGACGGAGGCGCCCTTCTGATACGCGATCTCGTCGAACGTGTCGTCGACGGTCGAGTTGCCCACCACGCGCCGCCGGAGCGGCAGCGGCGTGGACGCATCCGCGGCGAGCGCTTCGGCGCGCGCGAGTTGTTGGTCGAGGATCGGATCGCGCGTCTCGCCCGCGAGCTCTGCGATCTTGTCGCCGAGGAACGATGCGAACGCTTCGGAGAGCCATAGCTCGTCCCACCACTGCGGGGTCACGAGGTTTCCGAACCACTGGTGCACGAGCTCGTGCGCCGCGACGCGCGCGAAGCCGTACTCGCCGTCGGATTCGTCGAACAGGATATGCGACTCGAACGTCACGAGCCCGACGTTCTCCATCGCGCCGAAGAACTGCGGCACCGCCACGAAGTCGAGCTTGGGCCACGGCAATCGTTGGTCCACATAGGATTCGAGCTCGTGGAGGAGGCGCCCGACGCGCTTCACGGCGTGCTTGACGGCGCCCGCGCGCGAGGGCCACACGGCGATGCGGAACGGCGTGTTCGCACCGACGGTGCCGCCGTCGACGAGCGTGAACGGGCCCACCGCGAGCGCGACGAGGTACGAGGGCAGCGGCCCCAGCTCTTGGAACGTGATCTCTTTGCGTCCATCGGCGAGCACCTGCTCGACCGCCGCGGGCGCGTTGGACAGCGCGATGTTGTCCCCGGGAACGACGACGGAGAGCTGCCACGGTGTCTTGAAGCGCGGCTCGTCGAAGCACGGGACGAAGAGGCGCGTGAACACCGCCTGGCCTTGGGAGAACACGAACCACTTCTTGTCCGCTTGTTGGCGAAACAGGCCGTTCGTGTCGCTGCGGAGGTGCCCCGTGTAATCGAACGCGAGCGTGATCTCGTTCGGATAGATCATGCGACCCGCGGTGAAGCCGAGCATCTCGTCGCCCTTCTCGGGGACGATCGTCAGCGTTTCGCTCGCTGCCGAACCGACGCGGACCTGCGCGCGCGAGATCTCGAGCTCCTTCGCATGGAGCCAGATCACGTCGATGCCCTTCGTCACGCGCGCGCGGATATCGACGTGGCCGCGAAAAGTCTCGCGATCGGGATCGATCTCGAGCCGCAGCTTGTAGCCGAGCGGCTCGATGGTGTCGGGCAAGCGCAGGCCGGGCGGCGTGACGCGCGGGCGCCACTGCGACCGCTCGGGCCGGGGCGCGACGTCGTCGGCCGTCTTGGTCGCGGGCGGCGCCTCGTGTCCGCACGCGATCGCCAAGGTGGCGAGAACAACTGCAAACGCGCGCACACCACACGATAGCGCGGCGCGTGCGTCGCCGGTGACTCGACGACGTGAAGCGTGCTCGCGCGCGCCAGCCCCAAAACGAGATCGCGCTTCACGAAATGCGTTGACCGTCCCTGCGCGTTTCACCGACAAGTCCGTCGGAGCGCCTATGACGAAATACTCCCTTCTGTTCCTCGTAACGATCGCCGCGTGCGGCAAGTCCTCCTCGAAGACCGAGAACGCTGCACCCGCTGGCTCTGCCGTGGGATCGGGCTCGGCCGGCTCGGGCTCGGCGGGCTCGGGCTCCGCGGCCGCGGCACCGGTCGCCGCCCCCGCTACGTTGCCCCCGTGCCCGACGACGGAGGAAGCGCTCACGGCGAAGCTCGAAGAGATCTTCAAGACCAAGGGTGGGATCTCGAACGCCGGCTGTGTCGCCGGCAAGTTCCCGCAGCCGGGCTGGTGGGTCACCGCGTACATCTCGAGCGAGAGCTCGTGGCTCGATCGCACGGCGGTGATCGACGCGAAGGGTGCGATCGTGTCGTCGTCCGACGGCGAGATCGCGCCGGGTCAGATCGATTCGTCGGGCTCGGGAGACTATCGCGCGATCGACTTCGACAAAGACGGCACCGACGAGGTGCTGTACGTCTTCTCGAGCGATCGCCGCGGATACGCGGAGTCGACCCTGCAAGTGACCAAGCTCGTCAACGGCACGTGGGAAAGCGCGCTGTCGCGCACGTTCTCGTACGACTCGAGCGCGGCCGTCGAGAACGAGTCCGAGGCCGAGAGCTGCGAGGCCACGTGGGAGGTGGACGCGAACCAGGCGATCGTGTTCACGCCGAAGGGCAAGACCACGAGCAGCAACACCGAGTCGTGCGTGCTCGCGAACGAGACGTGGACGATGGGCGCCGACGGAAAATTCGCGAAGGCCGAGACGAGGCCCGCCACGAAGAAGAAGAAGTAGCTCAGGCGGTGACCACGGCGAGCAGGCGATCCGCGTCGACCTGATCGCCGACCGCGACGTGCAGCTCGCGCACGGTGCCTGCTTCGGAGGCGCGCACCGTGTGCTCCATCTTCATCGCTTCGAGCACCACGAGCGCCGCACCCTGCGCGACCTCCTGGCCGGCGGTGACGAGCACCTTGACGACCTTGCCCGGCATCGGCGCGACGAGGCCGCCCGGGATCGTGCGCGCGGTGGGATCGGGGAACCGCGGCTCTTCGACGAAGGCGAGCGTCGCGCCCTCGCTGTGGACCCAGCTCCGCGCACCGACGGTGACCACGCGCGCCGTGCGGCGATGCGGGCCATCCATGAACCACACGTGATCGCCGTCGGCACCGAACCTCGCGACGTGCGTGGTCTTGCCACCGAGCGAGATGTCGACGCCGCCGTCGGGCGTGGGCCGATAGCCGAGCGGCACCTCGGCGTCGCCGAGCTTGTACGTCGCTGTCTGATCCGCGACCGGCACGTTGCGCCAGCCCGGCGGCGCGAGCGCGGCCGGATCGCGGCGCGTGGCGATGCCGTGCACCGTCAGCGCGATCGCCGCGACGCGAACGCGATCGAGGCCGGGCGTACGCGCCGCGAGCTCGCCGGCGTGGCGCTCGAGGAAGTGCGTGTCGAGCTCGCCCGACAAGAACGCCGGGTGCGCGAGGATCTTCGCGAGGTGCTCGCGGTTCGTGACGAGCCCGGGGATCCACAGCTCGTCGAGCGCGCGGCGCAGGATCTGCGCGGCGTCACGGCGCGTGGGCGCGTGGGCGATGATCTTGCCGAGCATCGAGTCGTAGTGGATGCCGACCTCGCTGCCGGCGACGACGCCGATGTCCGCGCGGACCGTGTCCGGAACGTCGACGGCGTGGAGCGTGCCGGTCGTGGGCAGATAGTCGCGCTCGGGATCCTCGGCGCACAGGCGCACTTCGATCGCCCAGCCGCGCTGTGCGGGTGCGGCGTCGTACCCGAGCCGCTCACCGCGAGCGATGCGGATCTGCTCGCGCACGAGGTCGAGGCCCGTCGTCAGCTCGGTGACCGGATGCTCGACCTGGAGGCGCGTGTTGACCTCGAGGAAGTAGAAGTTGCCCGCTGGATCGGCAATGAACTCGACGGTGCCCGCCCCGACATAGCCGACGGCTTTACCGAGCTCGACCGCAGCGCGACCCATCGCGGCGCGCTTCGCGTCGTCGAGCGCGACCGACGGCGCTTCCTCGATCACCTTCTGATGGCGCCGCTGGATCGAGCACTCGCGCTCCCACAGGTGCACGACGTTGCCGTGCGTGTCGCCGAGGATCTGGATCTCGATGTGGCGCGGGCGCTCGACGTATCGCTCGAGCAGCAGCGTGTCGTCGCCGAACGCGCTCGACGCTTCTCCCCGCGCGCGCTCGATCGCTTCCGCGAGCTCGCCCTCGGCGCGTACGACGCGCATGCCCTTGCCGCCGCCGCCGGCGCTCGCTTTGACGAGCAGCGGATAGCCGATCGTCTTCGCCGCTGCGGCGAACGCACCCGCCGACTGATCGTCGCCTTCGTAGCCCGGCACCGTCGGGACGCTCGCGGCCTTCGCGATCCGCTTCGCGCCCTGCTTGCTGCCGAGCTTCGCGATCACGTCCGCGGGCGGGCCGATGAACACGAGCCCCGAATCGGCGACCGCTTCGGAGAACTTCGCGTTCTCGGACAGAAACCCGTACCCGGGATGGATCGCGTGCGCACCCGTGATGCGTGCCGCGTCGAGGATCGCGTTGATCACGAGATACGACTCGCGGGCCGGCGGCGGGCCGATCCGGACGGCCTCGTCCGCAAACCGGACGAATGGTGCATCTGCGTCGGCATCCGAGTACACGGCGACGGTCGCGATGCCCATCGCGCGGCATGTCCGCATCACGCGCAGCGCGATCTCGCCGCGGTTCGCTACCAAAACCTTGTCGATGCTCGGCACGCGCCGAACCTACCGCAATCGCAGCGGCGGCACGTGCCATCGGAGCACCCTACGAGGGCGGATCAGGCGTCCTTGTCCGAGCCGTCGTCACCCGACTCGTTCCTCGGGAACCGTGTCGCCGCCGACGAGCTACGGCGTGATCTCGCTCGTGTGCGGCACTTGATTGAGCGCGACGACCTTGGTCTTCCGCGTCGACGCGATGTTCAGCATCTCGACGAACACGCTGAAGCCCATCGCCCCGTAGATGTAGCCCTTGCCGATGTGGGCGCCGAAGCCTTCGGCGATCAGGACGACGCCGATCATGAGCAGGAACGACAGCGCGAGCACCTTGACCGACGGATGCCGCTCGACGAACTCGCTGATCCGCTTGCCGAGCATCAGCATCACCACGAGCGCGACGACGTTGGCCGCCACCATCACCGCGATGTAGTCCGTCATGCCGACCGCGGTGATCACGGAGTCGATCGAGAACACCATGTCGAGGAGCACGATCTGCGCGATCACGCCGCCGAACGTGGCTGTGGTCTTCGCGATGGAGGCGTCCTCCTCGCCCGACTCGAGCTTGTGATGGATCTCTTTCGTCGCCTTGTAGACGAGGAACAGACCACCACCGAGCAGGATCAGCGCTTTGCCCGAGAAGCCCTGACTGCCGATGTGGAACAGCGGCTGGTCGAGCTGCACGATCCACGACAGCGTCGCGAGGAGCCCCATCCGCGAGACGAAGGCGCCGGCCAGGCCGACCTTGCGCGCTCTCTCGCGCTGCTCGGGCGGCAGCCGCCCCGACAGGATCGCGATGAAGATGATGTTGTCGACGCCGAGGACGACCTCGAGCGCGGCCAGCGTGGCGAAGCTGAGCCAGATTTCGGGGGACTGCAGCAGTTCGAGCATGAGCGGGCTCGAACCTATCGCGACGCGGGCCGTATTCCCGCTCAGTCGGGCGTCGAGATCTCGATTGGCGGTTTGTTCGTGTACAGCATCATGCCGTCGTCGGCGGCGGTCCCGCCCCCCATCCCGTGGCTATCCTGGACGTCACACACGGTGTTCTGCTTGCAGCCCTCGATGAAGTCACTCGAGACTTGCGTCCGGATCCAGCCCGTGAAGCCCTGGCTCTTTGCCTTCGCCGTTGCCTGCTCCACGGTCAAGCCACGCAGCGTCTGTAGATCCTCGCGCGTCCAATAGGACTTCGTACCGCCCGATGACGTGGTGTCGGAGGACGCCGGCGTAGCGTCGCTCGTGCTCGAAGGCGTGCTGCCACCTCCAATCGTCGACGAGTGCGTGCCTTTGACGAGCGAGCACGCGCTCGCGCAGACGAAGGTCGCGAACAGGAGAGCGCGCATCACTTCACCTCCACGCCGAGGAAGTGAGACGGCTGCGTCGACTTCGAGGTCGGCCAGACCACGATCACGACCTCGCCGAACGTCGAGAACTGCGTGCCCTTCTTCAGCAGCGGCTTGTACTTCTTGTCGACGACCATCGACTCGGCCGAGTGGTCGACCTTGACCTTGCCGATCTTGTCGCAGATGAGCTCGTACCGCGGGCTGTTGTCGGAGTTGTAGCCGAGGATCCTCTTCGTGTAGTGGCTCTTCACGCAGTCGTCCTCCAGCTGGGTATTCGGCGCGAACGAGATCGTGAGCTTGTCGTTCTCCTCTTTCGTCGAGTGCACCACGCCGCCCGCCGAGCCCATGGTTCCGTACTTCTCCTCGAACATCTGCAGCGCGTTGCCGATGTCGATCTTCGCGTTCATGTCGTCGAGCACGATCTTCTCGCGGCGCATCGCATCGAGGGCGGCGAGGCGTGGCCCGCGGAACCCGGGTCCCTCGTGGAACAGCTGCCGCAAGAATCCTGCGACGTCCTGATCGGTCTTGTCGCACTCGATGTACGCCACCGATGCGAGCATCAACTCTGGAACGTTCGCCAACCGCGGCGCGGCGGCCGCCGCCCAGCTGGATGCGACGCGCTTCGTGTATTCGAACTCTCGTTCGTACTGCTGCCGATCCATCGTCCCGTCGAGTGGAATGTCTTTGAACAGATTCGCGGGGACCTTCTCGCGGATCGCTCTTTCGAGCGCCGCCGTCGCCGGAGCCTCGCAGCCATCGAACTGCTTGCGCGACTGGTACAGCGTCGCGCTGTCGAGCTTCGTCACGAGTGCGAGGAGCGACTTGTCGGTCATCGTCGACGTCCAGCGCGCGCGCCCCTTCGCGGCCGCGTCCCACAGCTGTTTGTAGGCGGCCGGATCTTTCGCGTGGAACGTCTTCTTCACGAACTCCAGATGCGTTGCGATCTGCTTGGTCATCCCGTACGCGCGAAGGCGGAGCGCCATCTTGTTCGCGCGCGGATGCGGGTCGCTTCGCAGCTGCACGGCGAACTTCGCCTTGTCGAACGCGTCGATGTCGCCCTGACACTGCGCGTATGCCGCGGCCAACCGTGTGTCCGGGCTCGACGTGCAACGATCGACGTAGGCGAAGCGACCGACCTCGCTGAGGTTCGGCTCGAACATGTCGGTGTAGTACTCGATGCGATCGCCGCCGCCAGAGATGACGATGTACTGATCGATCGGCGTCATCGCCGCGAGGTCCTTGACCGAGAGCTCGAGCTTCTCCGTGCGCCCGCCGACATTCGCGTAGGCGACCGCATCGGCCCAGTCCGCATCGATCATCGAGAGCTTCTTGCCCCACGCTTGGCGAGCCGCTTCGATCTGCGCCGCCGAGCCAGAGGCTTCTGCCGTCGGCTTGCACGTGGCGAGCGCGAGCGTCGAGATCACCTCCCCCACCTCCGTCGAGGACAGATCTCTGAGGTCGTATCGTGCGTCTTCCGCGTCTTTGCACCAACCGGGGACACCGGCGGATGCGGTACCGACGTGACAGAGAACTGCCACGACACCTGCTGCGATCATCTTGTTCATGAATTTCTCCGTCGAGCGTCGAGTTGACTCGCGAGACTTCATTCGCAAGCGTCGCGCCACGCGTAAGACCGCGTAACCGGCTCGCGCGAGTTGGACCTAGGTGGACCAGCCTGGACCGGCGTGGACCGGAGGTGGACCCGCGCTGGACCAGGTCCAGCAGATCCGCTCAGCGACGGAGCGCTTCGAGATCGACGCCGTACCGAGTCGCGAGCCGACGCACGTGCGAGCGCGACGTGCTGAGGACACGCGCGATCGCGCTGGCATTTCCTTGGTGTTCGCGCGCGACTGCGAGGAAGCCCTCGCGCGTGTCTCCACTCGCGGTCGAGATCGGCGCCGCGCTCGGCATCGCGACCGGCCGCGCATTCTCGAGCAGTACGTGATGGACGTCGATGGTGCCGGTGCCGGCGAGCAGCGCCGCGCGCGCGATCACGAGGCGCAGCTCGCGCACGTTGCCCGGCCAGTCGTAGCTCGACAGCGCCGCGAGCGCGGAGGGCGTGAAGTGCGCGGGCTGACCCGATTCGCGTGCGATCTCGGCGAGGAACTCGTGCGCCAGGATCGGGATCGCCGCGCGGCGTTCGCGCAGCGGAACGAGCTCGAGCGTGATGCCGTTGAGGCGGAAGTAGAGATCCTCGCGGAACTCGCCGCGCGCGATGAGATCGGGGAGCGATCGATGGCTCGCAGCGATGACGCGCGCGTGCAGATCGATCGGTTGTACGCCACCGACGCGATACACCTGACGCGCTTCGAGCGCGCGCAACAGCTTGCCTTGCAGCTCGAGCGGCAGATCACCGATTTCGTCGAGGAGAACCGTGCCCTTGCCGGCGACTTCGAGGAGACCGGGCTTGGTCTTGAGCGCGCCCGTGAAGGCACCGCGCTCGTGACCGAACAGATCGCTCTCGAGCAGCGTGCCGGTCAGCGCCGCGCAGTTGATCGCGACGAGCTCGCCGGGGCGCTGCGACAACACGTGCAACGTGCGCGCGAGCACCTCCTTTCCGGTGCCGGTCTCACCGCGGATCAAGACGCTCACGGAGTGCTTCGCGATCCGCTCGAGGAGCTCGGTCTTGCCGTTCACACTCGGATCACGAACGACGACCGCCGCGCGCATCGCACCGCCGTCCGTTGCTTCGGCCGCGCGGTTCGCGAGAACGATCAGCGTGTACGGTCCGAGACGGACGCTGTCACCGACTGGAAGAGCCACGGCCTCTCCACGTGCAATCCGCACGCCGCCGACTTTGATGCCGTTCGTGCTCCCGATGTCTTCGATCCGCACGACCCCGGCCGCATCGATCGACAAGCGTGCGTGACGGCGCGAGATGCGAGCGTTCTCGAGCGGCAGACCGCACTCGGGATCGCGGCCGAGCACGAGCTCGCCATCGCTCGGCAGCGGTCGCGTGAACATCTGATCCTCACCGACGACGAGGACATAGGTGCCGGTGCCGCTGCCACCGTCGCGCGATCCATCCGCAGCGGTGGTCGGCGAATCGTTGGGTTTTCGCGGCATGGGCTAGTGACGGAACACGCCCCAGCTCGTGGTGCCCTCGAACGGCTTCGAGTACGCGGCCGACAGCGAGATCGCGATCACGGTGCGCGTGTCTCTCGGATCGATGATCCCGTCATCCCACAGGCGCGCCGTCGCGAAGTACGGATCGCTCTCTTTGTCGATCATGCCCTCGGTCATCGCCTTCATCACGCCGAGCCTCTGCTCGTCGACGGCTTCTCCGCGCTTCGCCGCTGCGTCGCGCTGGATGATGTCGAGCACGCCCGCGAGCTGCTTGCCGCCCATCACCGCGATGCGATGGTTTGGCCACGTGAACAGAAACCGCGGCGCGTACGCGCGACCCATCATCGCGTAGTTGCCGGCGCCGTAGCTCGCGCCCGTCATGATCGTGATCGCGGGGACCGTCGAATTCGACACGGCGTTGATGAGCTTCGCGCCGTGCTTGATGATGCCTTCCTGCTCGACCTTCTTGCCGACCATGAAGCCGGTGATGTTCTGCAGGAACACGAGCGGCACGTCGCTCTGATTGCACAGCTGGATGAACTGCGCGCCCTTCTGCGAGCTCTCCGAGAGCAGCACGCCGTTGTTCGCGAGGATGCCGACGGGAAAGCCATGGATGTGTGCCCAGCCGCAGATCAGCGTCGAGCCGTACAGCGGCTTGAACTCCGAGAACCGCGAGCCGTCGACGATGCGCGCGATCACCTCGCGCTGATCGAACGGGACCTTGACGTCCGGTGACACGATGCCGAGGAGATCCTCGGACGAATAGCGCGGCGGCTCGACGGTGCGCGGCAGCGGCTGCGCGCCCTTCTTCCAGTTGAGGTGCGCGACGATCTCGCGGCCGAGGCGGATCGCGTCGCGCTCGTCGCGGGCCATGTAGTCCGAGACGCCGGACACGCGCGAGTGCATCTCGGCGCCGCCGAGCTCCTCGTGATTCGAGTCCTCGCCCGTCGCCATCTTCACGAGCGGCGGTCCGGCGAGGTAGACCTGCGCCTGCTTCTCGACCATGACGGTGTAGTCGCTCATCCCCGGGATGTACGCGCCACCGGCGGTGGAGCTGCCGAACACGAGGCAGATCGTCGGGATCCGCATCTCGCTGCGCCGCGTGAGATCGCGAAAGCCGCGACCACCGGGGACGAAGATCTTCGACTGATTCGGCAGGTCCGCACCCGCGCTCTCGATCATCGAGATCGACGGCAAGCGGTTCTGCTCGGCGATGTCGCTGAGGCGCCCAGACTTCCACGCGGACATCTCGCTGATCGCGCCGCCCTTCACCGTCGATTCGCTCGCGGTGATCAGGCACTCGACGCCGGACACCCGGCCGATGCCGCCGATCATCGAGGCCCCCGTGGTGTGGCCGGGGACATCCTTGCCGGCGAGCGGGCACAGCTCGAGGAAGTACGAGTCCCGATCGAGGAGCAGCTCGACCCGCTCGCGAGGGAGCAGCTTGCCGGCGGCCTTGTGCCGGCTCGTGTACTTCTCGCCGCCTCCGACGGTGGCCTCGCCGAGCGCGGCGCGCAGCTTGTCGATCGCTGCTCGGTTGGTCGTGGTGTTTGCCCGGAACTCCTCGCTTCGAGGATCCGCTTTCGTTGCCACGACGGGATACGGCTGCTCGCCACCTGACATCGCGGCGAATGTACTAGATTCGGCTCGATGGCGAACATCATCGAAGAAGCGAAGTCAGGCCGCGCCGCGTGCCGGACCTGCAAAAAGCCGATCGCCAAGGGCGAGCTGCGGCTGGGCGTCGAGACACCGAACAACTTCGGCGACACGCCGAGCATGCAGTGGCATCACCTGTTGTGTGCCGCCGGCAAGCTCCCCGCCGAGCTCAAAGCCGCGATGGCCGATTACAGCGGCACCATCGCGAACAAGGCCGAGCTCGACAAGGCGATGGACGACGCCATCAAGGGCGGCAAGGCGAAGCCGGGCGGCTTCCCGCACATCGACAAGGCCCCCACGGGCCGCGCGAAGTGCATGGAGTGCGGCGAGCCGATCGCGAAGGACACCTGGCGCATCGCGGTGGAGCGCGAGATCGAGCTCGGCGGCAACATGGGCCGCAGCGCCGGCTACCTTCATCCCAAGTGCATCGGCGCGAACCTCGAGAACGTCGGCGGCGACAAGGCCGAGTTCGTCGAGCAGCTGCGCGCCAACTCGCGCATCCCGGCCGGCGACCTCGAGGCTGTCGTCCTCGAAGTGAACGACAACTAAAACTGGCCCGCCCATCGAGGCGCACGCGAAGATCCTCGTCGTGCGCGCACTGTTGATCCTCGCCCTGCTCGCGTCATCCGCCGCGGCGGGTACGCACGTCGTGCAGCGCGGCGAGACCCTCGAGCATGTCGCGAAGGTCTACGGCTGCTCGACGGATGCCGTCCTGCGCGCGAACAACCTGAAGACGACGCTCGTGCGACCGGGCACCGTGGTCGCGATTCCCACGTGCAAGCTCGGCAAGCCACGCGCGCGCGCGCTGCGCGATGATCGCGACATGCGCGCCGAGAAGGCGCTCGCGGTGATCGACGGTACGGCCACCGTGAAGTCATCCCGCGCGAAGGAGATCTCGGAGCCCGGGGACGATGGCGACAGCGAGAGCGTCGGTCAGCCGTGGAACGGTCGGCTCGTCAACGGCGCCGCGCTCCCCGAGGGAGATGGCTATCGAATCCGCCGGCCGAGCCGCGCGTACGGTGCGAACCATGTCGTCGAGCATTTGCAGCGCGCGATCGCCGGCGTGCGTGCGATGTACGACGTGCACACGCTCGCGATCGGCGATCTCTCGGCGGCCGAGGGCGGCAAGATCGGCGACCATCACTCGCATCAATCGGGACTCGACGTCGACGTCGGCTTCTACTTTCACCGCGTGCCCGAGGGCTACCCCGACACGTTCGTCGCCGCCAATAGCGATCTCGATCTCGACGCCACGTGGGCGCTGTTGACCGCGTTCGTCCGCACCTCGGAGCTCGACACGGGCGTGCAGATGATCTTCCTCGACTACGACGTGCAAGCGAGCCTCTACAAGTTCGCGAAGAAGCGCGGCACGCCCGACGCGGACCTCGAGGCGATCTTCCAGTATCCGCGCGGCAAGGACACGCTCGCCGGCATCGTGCGTCATTGGCCGCACCACGCCGATCACCTGCACGTGCGCTTCAAGTCCGGAGACTAGATCGCGCAGACGTCGGAGCGGATCAAGAACCGCACGCCGTCGGGCGCCTCGAGAGAGAAGCCGGCGCCGCGTCCACGTACGATGTCGAGCGTGAGCATCGTGTGCTTCCACAGCTCGTACTGATCGCCGCCCATGTAGAACGGCTGACCGCCGACATCGCCGAGATGAACATCGCGCGCGCCGAGCTTGAACTCGCCGCGCGTGTAGCACATGGGGGCGCTTCCATCGCAGCAGCCACCCGACTGGTGAAACATGAGCGGTCCGAACCGCGCGACGAGGTCCGCGATCTTCTCGAGCGCCGCGTCGGTGGCCGCGATCATGCTCAGAAGAAGCCCATCGGCTTCGGGTCGTAGCTGACGAGGAGGTTCTTCGTCTGCTGGTAGTGATCGAGCATCATCTTGTGGTTCTCGCGTCCGATGCCCGAGTGCTTGTAGCCACCGAACGCCGCGTGCGCGGGATAGAGGTGGTAGCAGTTCGTCCACACGCGACCGGCTTCGATCGCGCGACCCGCGCGGAACGCGGTGTTCGTGTCGCGCGTCCACACGCCGGCGCCGAGGCCGTACAGGGTGTCGTTCGCGATCGAGATCGCGTCGTCGTAGCCATCGAAGCTCGCGACGGAGACCACCGGGCCGAAGATCTCCTCCTGGAAGATGCGCATCTTGTTCGCGCCCTCGAAGATCGTCGGCGCGACGTAGTAGCCGTCCTCGAGGCCATCGCCGAGTCGAACGCGCTCGCCGCCCGTGCGGACCTTCGCGCCTTCCTTCTTGCCGATGTCGATGTACGACAGGATCTTCTCGAGCTGATCGTTGGACGCCTGCGCGCCGATCATCGTGTCGGTGTCGAGAGGATCGCCTTGCCTGATCCGCTTCGTGCGCTCGGTCGCGAGCTCCATGAACGCGCCGTAGATCTTCTTGTCGACGAGCGCGCGCGACGGGCACGTGCAGACCTCGCCCTGGTTGAGCGCGAACATCGCGAAGCCTTCGAGCACCTTCTGGCGGAAGTCATCGTCCTTATCGAGCACGTCCGCGAAGAACACGTTCGGCGACTTGCCGCCGAGCTCGAGCGTCACCGGGATCAAGTTCTCCGACGCGTACTGCATGATCAGCCGGCCCGTCGTGGTCTCGCCGGTGAACGCGACCTTCGCGACGCGGCGATTCTGCGCGAGCGGCTTGCCGGCCTCGATGCCGAAGCCGTTGACGATGTTGAGCACGCCCGGCGGCAACAGGTGCCCGACGAGCTTGGCCCACAGGAGGATCGTCGCGGGCGTCTGCTCCGCGGGCTTGAGCACGACGCAGTTACCGGCGGCGAGCGCGGGCGCGAGCTTCCACGCGGCCATCAGCAGCGGGAAGTTCCACGGGATGATCTGCGCGACCACACCGAGCGGCTCCTTGAGGTGATACGCGACGGTGTTCGCGTCGAGTTGCGACAGCGAGCCCTCGTCGGCGCGCAGGCACCCCGCGAAGTAGCGGAAGTGATCGATCGCGAGCGGCAGATCGGCCGCCATCGTCTCGCGGATCGGCTTGCCGTTGTCCCAACTCTCGCTGACGGCGAGCAGCTCCAGGTTCTGCTCCATGATGTCGGCGATCTTGTTCAAGATGATCGCGCGCGCGGCGGGAGCGGTGTTGCCCCACGCTTTCTTCGCACCGTGGGCGGCGTCGAGCGCTTTCTCGACATCCTCGGCCGTCGAGCGTGCGACCTCGGTAAAGGGCCGCCCGGTGACGGGCGAAACGTTCTCGAAGTATTGGCCCTTCACGGGGCGTACGAACTCGCCGCCGATGAAGTTCTCGTAGCGGGACTCGAAGTTGACCTTCGCGCCGGGCGTGTTGGGACGTGCGTATTTCATGTGTCTCCTCCTCGACGCCCCCACGTGCAACGCGATGGCCACCAGGCAGGCGCGCGAGATGACGACGGCGCGGTGCGTCGACCTGTATCGAAACGAAACAGTCCGTCCGCTACAGTGACCTGTCGCGCTGCACTTCGGGGATTGCGCTCGTCGGCGCAGCCAGCCACGCTCGGTGGGTGAGCGAGATGGTCATGGGCGGCGCGATGGTCCTTCCGGATGTCGGGCCTGAGGTATGGGGCGAGTTCCAATCCGGTGCCACCCCCCAGCTCACCCGCGAGCTCCTGCTGTGCTGGCAGCGCGCCCGTGCCCTCGGTGCACCGATCCTCGGCGCCCCGCTCGAAGAGCAACTCCTGCGCGGCGATGCACTGCGTCTGCACGCGGGCCACGTAGAGCTCGTGCAGGCGATCGGCGACGCGGTCCTCGATCGCGCGACCGCGCGGGTTGCCGATCGCGACTTCGTGCTGCTCCTCGCCGATGCCGATGGCGTGGTGATCGATACGCGCGGCGGCGGAGCGTTCGAATCGACCGCGCGCGATCTGCGCTTGATCGAGGGAGCATCGTGGAGCGAGCGCGACCGCGGCACGAACGCGATCGGCACGGCCGCGGCCACGAATTGCGCCGTCGAGGTGCACGGCCACGCGCACTTCGGACAGAGCTACCGCGACCTCGTCTGCTACGCGGCGCCGATCCGCGGGATCGACGGCATGCCGATCGCCGTGCTCGACGCGACCTCGCGCCTCGCCGCCGCGAATCCGCAGGTCGGTCGCGTGATCACGCGCGCCGCCCTCGCGCTCGAGGAGCTGCTTCGCCTGCAAGCGTACGCGACCGCAGGCGTCTCGATCACGCGCATCCTCGGGCGGAGCGTCGAGCGCATGCGCGATCCCGCGCTGATCGTGGAGTCGCCGGGTCGTGTCTTGCGCGCGAACACCCCGGCGAACGCGCTTCTCGGTGGTGAGATCGCCGGGCGCTCCGTCGACGATGCGCTGCGCCTGTCGTGGAGCGAGCTCGTCGCGGAGTCGCTGTCGCCCGCCACCGCTGGACGGCCGATCGAGATCGGACGCGGCACCGAGCGTCGCGCGTGGCGCATGAAGGTCGAGCCGATCACCGGTCCAGGCGGGTCCGTCGTCGCGGTGATGGTGGTGTTCGAGCCCGGCCGCGCGGCGCTCACCCTTCCCGAGACGTCGCGCTCGTCGGCGCCGCGCATCGATTCGACGTCGGGCTCGACGTCGGGCCCGGTTCGCGATCACTCGTATCGCGATGGCGACGCGTTCGATGCACTGTTCGCCGAGGACACCGCGGTGCTCTCCGCGATCGCGTGGAGTCGACGCCTCGCGACGAGCGAGCTCCCCGTGATGCTCCTCGCCGAGACCGGCGCGGGCAAGGAGCTGTTCGCGCGCGCGATCCACGCCGCGAGCCCACGCGCCGCCGCTCCGATGCTCTCGATCAACTGCGGTGCGCTCGCGGCATCGCTGCTCGAGACCGAGCTGTTCGGCTATGCACCCGGCGCATTCACGGGCGCGGAGCGCGCTGGGCGCCACGGTCTGTTCCACGCGGCGCGCGGCGGCACGCTGTTCCTCGACGAGGTCGCCGAGATGTCGCCGGCGATGCAAGCCGCGTTGCTGCGCGTGATCGAGACCAACACGTATCGGCGCGTCGGCGACACCCGACTCGAGCGCACGGACGTTCGCGTCATCTGCGCCACGTGCCGCGATCTCGCGGCGATGGTCGCCGCCGGGACGTTCCGCCAGGATCTGTTCTATCGTCTCAAGGGCGCCACCGTTCGCATTCCCGCGCTGCGCGAACGCACGGACGTACTCGCGCTCGCGCACCACGTGCTCGGCCCGTCGGTGGACCTCTCGGCAGACGCCGCCGCCGCGATCGCCGCGTACCCGTGGCCCGGCAACGTGCGCGAGCTCAAGTCCACGCTCGCGGTCGCCAAGCTTCACGCGGATGGCGCGTGCGCGATCGAGCTCGCGCATCTCCCGCCGGAGCTCGCGGCTCCCGCGCACACTTCGGGCGAGCTCGATGTCGCCGAGCGCGAAGCGCTGCGCCGCGTGCTCGCCGAGACGAGCGGCAACCTGAGCGACGCCGCGCGCCGGCTCGGCATCGCGCGCAGCACGCTGTATCGCATGCTGCGCCGGCACGGCCTCGGCTAGCGCGAGCTCGCGAGTGTGTCCTAGTCCGGGGTCAGCGCGAGCGCGTAGTCGAACCGCGCGGTCGTCGGCTGGTCGCCCGACTTCGGACTCGGGAAGCGCCAGTTCTCGATCATTGCCTTCACGCATGCGTCGAGCGCGGCGTCGAACGACTTCGCGATCACGTTGCTCGTCGTTCCCGTCGCCTCGACGGTGAACGTCATCCGCAGCTTGCCCCGCAGCGTCGGGTTCGACTTCAGCTGCGTCTTGTAACAACGCTTGAGGCCCGCCATGTACGCGGACTGGATCTTCGCGAGCACCGTCTCCGCAGACAGCGTCGACGCATCGAGCGCCGCCTTCGACGCGACCGCGATCCGGCCGCTCGGTGCATCCGGCGTCGTCGCCGAGCCGCGCACCGGGGTCACGCGCCCTCCTCGCCCTCCGGCTCCACCGACGGTCACCTCGCGGCCGCTGTTCTTCACGTCCTCGAGCTGCTGGCCGAGGCTCGCTCCCGGACGCCGTGTCGAATCCAGCGGCGGCTCGACCTCGGCGCCGGTCAACATCGTCGCGTGGGCGGCTGCCTCCTCTTCGGACATCACGACGTTGTCGCTACCCGTCGGCTTCGCCGCGGGCAGCGCGGCCAGCGTGAATTCATAGACGAAGCTCGTCGCGATCGGCTTGTCGGCCTTGTCCTTCGGCGGCGTGAACGTCCAGCTTCGCGCGCGCCCGGCGACGCATGCGTCCAGCTTCTTGTCGAACGAGGCCACGACGACGCCGATAGTTCTTCCATCGGGCTCGACGCCGAACACGAGCTTCATCGTGCCGCTCGCGCTCGCCTTCGGCTTCTTTCCGAAGCGATCGCGGTAGCAGCGCTGGATGTGCTCGACGTAGCTCAGCTGCAACGTCGCCGACACCTGGTCGACGGTGAGCGAACTCTCGGTCTTCGCCTTGCTGACCTTGGTCTTGATCGCGACCACGGGCTCCTCGCGAACACCCTCGGCGCTCGCACTCGACACGACGGCCACCACGACCAGGAGAGCTTTCATCGATTCAACACTAGCATCGCGCGCGCGGTTTCTCGAACCCGGCCGAAACCACGGCGAACGTCCGCCGCGCTGCAATGCTCGTCGCGTGGCTCGGCGTCGGCAAGCTCGGCATGCGCGCCGAGAAGTAGTGACTAGTGGTGATGGGCGTGCGCGTGCGCGTGCGTCACCTTCGGCGCTCGCGCGCGTCGCGCGGCGAGCCACGCGAGCCACTCGGGAACGCCCTCGCCGGTCTTCGCGGAGACCATGATCACGCGCGGATCGGGCATCGAGCGCGCGAGCGCGTCCTTGATCGCGTCGACATCGACCTCGAGGTGCGGCAACAGATCGATCTTCGTCAGCAGCACGAGGTCGGCCTTCCGGAACATCGTCGGATACTTGAGCGGCTTGTCCTCACCTTCCGTGATCGAGAGCGCGACGACGTTCGCTGCTTGGCCGAGATCGTAGACCGCGGGGCACACCAAGTTGCCGACGTTCTCGACGAACAGGATGTCGAGTCCGTTGATCGGCAGATCGTGAAGGGCGTCGTGGACCATCTTCGCGTCGAGGTGACACGCGTGTCCCGTCGTGATCGCGAGCGACGGAATCCCCGCCTTCGCGAGGCGCGCGGCGTCGCGATCCGTCGCGAGATCACCGGCGAGCGCCGAGAGTCGTAGATCCCGCTGGTAGCGCGCGGTGGCCTCGAGGATCGCCGTCTTGCCGGCGCCGGGAGAGCCCATGAGGTTGATGGCGAGGACGCCCGCTTCCGCGAAGTGCTCGCGGTTGTGCTGCGCGGTCTGATCGTTCCCCGCGAGGATGTGTCCCTGGACTTCGACCGGGACTAGCTCCGGATCACCACAGCCACATTTTTCACACATCGTCGTCCTCCATCTCCATCTCGATTCGTTGCAGCATGATCTCGTCACCGCCGTCGAGGCGCGCCGGTGATTCGCAGGGATCGCAGCGCAGCTTGGCGCCGCGCGGGATCGGGGTCTTGCACTTGGGGCACACCCAGCGCGCCGGCCGCGATTCGATCGCGAGCTCGGAGTCCGCGCAGATCGTCGTCGCACGGAACGTCTCGAACGCGGTCGCGAGCAGCTGCAGCTCGACGCCGGCGAGCTCGCCGATCGCCACGTGAACGCGCCGGACCTTCGCGCCGGGGTGACGGCTCGCCTGCACGGCGACCTGATCCACGAGCGCAGAGATGATGGAGTACTCGTGCATCAGCGCTCTCCCTTCGGGCCGGGGAACGCGGGCGCGCGCTTCGCGAAGAACGCGTCGAGGCCCTCGGCGAAGTCTGCACCGTCGGCGATGCGCGCCAGCTCCTCGAGCTCGCGATCGAGGTGCACGTCGAGCCGATCGACACCGGCGGCCGCGTTCATCAGGCTCTTCGCGACGGCCATCGCGTCGGTGGGTCCGGCGGCGAGCTGCGTCGCGAGCGCGAGCGCCTCGGCGTCGAGCGCGTCGTCGGCGACGACCTTGTTGATGAGGCCGATGTCGAGAGCTTCGCGCGCGGTCAGTCGCTGGCCGAGCAACGCGAGCTCCATCGCTTTGCGCAGACCCACGAGCCGCGGCAGGAAGAACGTCGTCGATTCTGCGCCGGTCAGGCCGGTCTTGAAGTAGGCCCACTCGAACGTCGAGCGCTCGGTCGCGATCACGAGATCGCACGCCATCGCGAGCCCGAGCCCACCCGCGGCCGCGGCGCCATCGATCGCGGCGATGAACGGCTTGGGCGCGCGGCGGATCTCCGAGATCGTCGAGTGCAGGTACTCGAGGATCTGCTTGAAGATCGCGCCGTAGCCGCCGGGCGCCGCGGGAGGCGCACCACCGGCGACGAGGTATCCGAGATCGTCGGCGTTTCCGCCCGCGCGGATGTACTTGAGGTCCGCGCCGCTGCAGAACACGCCCGGTTGTCCGCGCAGGATCACCGCGCGCACCGCGCGATCGCGAGCCAGCGACAGGCCGGCCTTGCGAAGATCACGCGCGGTCTCGACGTCGAGCGAGTTCATCCGCTCGCGGCGCGCGATCGTCAGCGTCGCGACGGCACCCGTGTGCTCGGTGTGGATGTGGGTCATCAGCAGATCCTCGGCAGCGGTTCGCCTTCGAGCTCGACGAGCAAGCGTCGCCCGAAGCCGGTATCGAGCACCACCCGTCCCGGCGAGTCGGCGATCGCGGTGCCGATGATCGCCGCGTTCGCACCGCGCGGATGCGCGCGAAGCGCCGCGAGCACCGCATCGGCGTGCGCGGGATCCACGCCGAGGACGACCTTGCCCTCGTTCGCGACGTGCAGCGGATCGATGCCCAGGATCTCGCCGACCGAGCGGACCTCGGGCGTGATCGGAATCGCGCGCTCGTCGACGATGATGCCGACACGCGCCTTGTCCGCCATCTCGCCGAGGGAGCTCGCGAGCCCGCCGCGGGTGGGGTCCTTCATCGCCGTCACTCCGCCCGCGGCGAGCGCCGCGCGCACGAGGCCGTTGATCGGCGCGACGTCGGACAACAGCTCGACATCGAGCGATAGCTTTCCACGCGCCGCGAGCACGGCGAGCCCGTGATCGCCCATCGTGCCGCTGACGATGATGCGATCGCCCGCGCGCAATCCGCGATCGAGGACGACGCGCGCCGCGAAGCCTACACCGGACGTGGTCAGGATGATCCCGTCGACCTCGCCCTTGCCCATCACCTTCGTGTCGCCGGTGACGATCCGCGCGCCCGCCTCCGCGCACGCCACGCGAATCGACTCGGCGATGCGCTCGAGATCCGCGCGCGGGAAGCCCTCTTCGATCACCACCGCGAGCGTGAGCGCGATCGGCTCGGTCGCGCCCATCATCGCGAGGTCGTTCACCGTGCCCGACACCGCGATCCGACCGATGTCGCCGCCCGGGAAGAAGATCGGATGCACGACGTGCGAGTCCGTGGTGGTGACGAGCCAGCGATCGCCGACCTTGATCGCCGCGCCGTCGTCGAGCTGCGCGAGGCCGACGTCACCGTCGGGAACGGGCTCTCCGGCGAGCGCGCTGACGAACACCTCGCCGATCAACTGGCGCATCGCGCGCCCACCGGCGCCCATCGGCAGCGTGACGCGATCGCGGATCACGGGGCGCGTCCGATCTGCACGAGCTTCGGATGACCTCCGTACTGCTTCCAGATCCGGCACGTCCCCTCGCTCGACACCATGCACGCGCCGACCGGCGTCTCCGGCGTGCACGCGCGCCCGAACAACGTGCAGTCCGTCGGCGACGCGATGCCCGCCATGATGTCGCCGCACACGCAGTGCTCGACGAGCGCGGGCGGTGCCATGCGCCACAGCGACTCGACATCGATGTCGAAGCGGCGCCGCGCATCGACGTGCGCGTACTCGTCGCGCAAGCGCAGGTTGCCGCTCGGCACGTGTGCGATGCCGCGCCAGCGCCCACCCGTCGGACGGAACACCTTCCACAAGAGCGCCTGCGCGACCTTGTTGCCCTCGCGGCTCACGCAGCGCGGGTACGCGTTGATCGCCTTGGCCTCGCCGGCGACGACGAGCTCGACGAGGGCGATCAACCCCGCGAGCACGTCGAGCGGCTCGAAGCCGGCGACGACGACGGGGCGGTGATGGCGCGCCGCGAACTGCTCGAAGATCGCCGACCCCGTGATCGTCGCGGCGTGCCCTGCGGCGAGGAAGCCCTCGACCGTGGTGTTCGGCATCTCGGCGACGATCTCCATTACCGGCGGGATGTACTTGTGCGCCGAGAGCACCGAGAAGTTCTTCGGCGGGTCCGCGACGATCACCGCGGCGGTCGCGACCGCGGTGGTCTCGAATCCGCTCGCGAAGAATACGATCTGCTCGTCGGTGGTGCGCGCGAGCTCGACCGCCTGCGCGACGCTGTACACGATGTCGACGTGCGCGCCTTCGGTCTGCGCATCGCCGAGCGACATCGCGGTGCCCGGCACCTTCAACATGTCGCCGTACGTCGCGACGCGAACACCGGCACGCGCGAGCGCGACGGCCTCGTCGATCTCGGGCAGGTCCGTCACGCACACCGGACATCCCGGTCCCATGATCACGCTCAGCTTGTCGGGGAACGCGGAGCGCAACCCGTAGCGCGCGATCGCCTGCTCGTGACTGCCGCACACGTGCATTACCGAGATCCGGCGTCCGGCCGACGCGACGACCTCGGCGAGGCGCGCGGACAACGCGGCCGCGCGCTCGGGGTCGCGGAACTTCATGTCCTGCAGGTTCGGATCATTCATCGCGCGACTCCGCCGTCCCGGCGGACGGAGCCGCATCGAGCTCGCCGCGAACGTCCGCCGCCATCAGATCGCCGCGAATGTCCCCGAGCAGCTCGTCGTACATCGCGAGGGTCTCGCCGATGTCCTCGGGAGGGATGCGGCGGATCGCGTAGCCGACGTGGTTCAACAGGTAGTCGCCCGCGGCCACCGGCTCGTCGATCACGTCGAGCCGGATCTCCTTCTTGACGCCCCAGAAGTCACACGTCGCGACCATGCCGTCGACGGCGAGGACCTTGCCCGGCACTCCTAGACACATAGCGATGCTCCTTCTGCCGCGATCCACACCTGCCCCAACGCGAGCCCACCATCACCGGCGGGGACCGAGCGAGGAAGGTACACCGAGCGATCGCCGAGCGCCGCTAGTATGCCCTCGACGAGCAGCGGGTTGGCGAAGCACCCGCCGCCGAGCGCGATCGGCAGCGCTTCGGGGACGGCGCGCACGAGGGCGGCGCCCGCGTCGACGAGCGTGCGATGAAACCGCGCCGAGATCACCGACGGCGAGACCCCGGCGAGCAGATCCGCGACGACGGCGCGCACGAGCGGCCGATGATCGAGCTGCCACGGCGTGGACGCGCGATCGATCGAGAACGGATACACACCGTGATCACCCGCGGCCGCGATGTGGTTCCACGTCATCGCGATCTGTCCTTCGTACCGCGCGCGCGTTCGACCGAGACACAGCGCGCCGACACCGTCGAACAACCGTCCCATGCCGTGCACGCGCGGCGCGTGAATGCCGCCCGCGATCATCTCGCGCAGCACGCGGATCTGCGCGCCGGGCAAGCGATCGATCACCGCCGGCGGCGGCGCACCATCGAACGCGTCGTCGACGAGAGCGAGCGAGATCCGCCACACGTGATCCACCGCCGCGTCGCCGCCCGGCAGCGCGATCGATCGCAGCGTGGCGATCCGGTCCACGCGCGCACCGTCGACGAGGAGCAGCTCGCTGCCCCACGCGGTGCCATCGCTGCCGAGCCCCACGCCATCCCACGCGAGACCGAGCACCGGACCGCGCAGGCCGTGCTCCGCGACCACCGCCGCGATATGCGCGTGGTGATGCTGCACGCCGATCCGCGCGACACCGAGATCGTGGGCGAACCGCGTCGACGGATAGTCGGGGTGCAGGTCGTGGGCGACCAGCTCCGGGCGAACGTGAACGAGCCGGCCCATGCGCTCGATCGCTTCGGCGAAGAACTCGAACGCGAGGGCGTTGTCGAGATCGCCGATGTGCGGGCCGAGGTACGCCGACGCGCCGTGTGCGAGGCAGAACGTGTTCTTCAGGTGCGCACCGACGGCGAGGATCGGCTGCGCGACCGGACGCGACAGCGCGATCGGACGCGGCACGAACCCGCGCGAGCGGCGCAGGATCATCGGCGCGCCAGCGACCACGCGAGCGACGGAGTCATCGCAGCGCGTCGCGATCGGCCGATCGTGAAGCAACAGCGCATCGCACATCGGCGCGAGGCGCGCGCGCGCGTCGTCGTCGTCCTTCGCGATCGGCTCGTCGGTCACGTTTCCCGACGTCATCACGAGCGGACCGTCGACGAGCTCGAGGAGCAGGTGATGCAGCGGCGTGTACGGCAGGAACAGCCCGACGAGCGGCGTATCCGGCGACACCTCGGGGGCGAGCGCTGCACCCGCACGCCGCGGCACGAGGACGATCGGCCGCTCTTGGCCCGCGAGCAGCGCTTCATCGGCCGCGCCGAGGTGTGCGAGTCGCCGCGCCGCTGCGATGTCCGCGACCATCACCGCGAACGGCTTCTCGTCGCGTCGCTTGCGCTCGCGCAGCGCCGTCACCGCCGCCGACGACGTCGCCGCGCACGCGAGATGAAACCCGCCGAGTCCCTTGATGCCGACGATCTGTCCCGCGGCGAGACGCGCCGCTGCGTCCGCGAGGTCGCCGCCACCGGGCTCGACCCACACGCGCGGCCCGCAGCGCGGACACGCGATCGGCTGCGCGTGAAATCGTCGATCCGACGGATCGCGATACTCGCGCTCGCAGTCCTCGCACAGCGGAAACCCCGCCATCGTGGTCAGCGGCCGGTCGTACGGAAGATCGAGCGCGATGGTGAACCGCGGACCGCAGTACGTGCAGTTCGTGAACGGATAGCGATACCGGCGATCGCTCGGATCGCGCATCTCCGCGAGGCAGTCCTCGCACGTCGACAGATCGGGCGGAATCGAGACCGCCACCGCGCCGTGCGCGCGCGACGTGTCGATCGTGAACTCGGGCGTGAACCCGGTCGCCGTCGCGTCGAGCTCGATCACCTCGCACGCGATATCGCGCACGCGCCCGGGTGCATCGGTGCCGAGGAGCGCGACGAATGTCTCGAGCGTCGCTTCGGGGCCGAACGCATCGATCAACACACCGCGATCGTCGTTGCGCACGCGCCCCCCCACGCCGAGCTCGCGCGCCACCCGATACACCCACGGCCGGAACCCGACGCCCTGCACCGTCCCCGTCACGGTGATCCGCCGTCCCACCGTCATCACGTCACCGCGAGCTCGTCGAGCACGAGCTGTCCGACCACGGGAATCACGCTCGCGATCTCGGGAGACAGCTCGAGGCCGAGCGCGATCGTCTTGGGCACCACGCCGAGCAGCACCACCCGCGCGGGCGATCGATCGAGCAGCGCGAGGTTCGCGAGCAGATCGTTGATCCCGTGTTGATGCGGCGACAGTTTGTTCGAGAACGCCGATGGAATGCGATCGCCCTCGAGCCGCACGATGCTGCCCGGCTCGCGGTTCGAGACGATCGCGTCGACGATGACCAGCAGGTCGAGATACTCGAGGTCGCCCAACAGCTCGTTCGTGGACGTTCCGCCGTCGATCGCGACGACATCTGCCGGCAACCGCGTGTCGAGCCACTCGACGCAGCGAACCCCGAGACCCTCGTCGCCCATGATCAGGTTGCCCACGCCGAGCACCACGCGTTTGCCCACCTACAACGCCCTCACCTGCACGATGTCTCGCTTGTCGGGATCCACGAGGTGGACCGCGCACGCGAGGCACGGATCGAACGAGTGAATCGTGCGCAGCACTTCCAGCGGGCGCTCTGGATCCGCGAGCGGCGTATCGATGAGCGACGCTTCGTACGGTCCCATCACGTCGGCCTCGTTGCGCGGCGCCGCGTTCCACGTCGTCGGAACGACCGCTTGGTAGTTCGTGATCTTGCCCTTGTCGATCACGATCCAGTGCGACAGCATCCCGCGCGGCGCTTCGTGGAAGCCGAAGCCGGAGATCTCGCCGTCGGGGAACACCGGCTTCTCGAACGTGTGCACGTCGCCCGACGCGATGTTCGCGATCAACAGATCGTACTGCGCGGCGAGGATCTCCACGTTACGCGCGCACATCACGGCGCGCGCCGCATGCCGACCGATCGTCGAATGCAGCCCTTCGAGCGGCACCTTGATCTTGCCGACGGTCTCGACGATGCCGAGGACCCGCGTCAGGTGCTTCAGGATCTCTTTGTCGCCGACCGCCGCTGCGACGAGGACGCGCGCGAGCGGCCCCACCTGCGCCGGCTCGCCACCGAACGTCGGTGACTTGACGAACGAGTACTTTCCCTTCTCCTCCCAATCCGTGTACTGCGCGACGGTCTCGCCCTTGTAGGGGTGGAGTGCGCCCTTGCCGCCCTGATACCAGGAGTGCTTGACGCTCTCCGCGACGTTGTCGTGCAGCAGTGCATCGCCGAACGTCGTGATCGGCTTGATCTGGTCGAGCTTGCCGAGCGGGATGTAGCCACCCGACGTCATGAACTTCGTCCCGGTTTCGTCGTACGGGAAGTCCGGCGCGGCGAGGTAGTTCGTCACGCCCTTACCGATCGTCGTCCACTCCGGGTAGAACGCCGCGATCGCTCCGACGTCGACGAGATAGACCTGGTTGATGAAGTCCGAGAGCTCGCCGATCGCTTCTTTGATCGCGAGCAATCGCTCGAGCGTCAGCACCGACTGGCTGTCGAGCGCGATCGGATTCGAGACGCCACCGACGGCGACGTTCTGGATGTGCGGCGTCTTGCTGCCGAGGATCGAGACGATCTTGTTCGCCTTGCGTTGGACGTCGAGCGCCTGGAGGTAGTGCGTCACCGCGAGGAGGTTGACCTCCGGCGGCAGCTTCATCGCGGGATGGCCCCAGTAGCCGTTCTGGAAGATGCCGAGCTGACCGCTCGCGACGAGCTTCTCGAGGCGTTCTTTGGTCGCGGTCTGGACCTTCACGCCGTTGAGCGGCCAGTCCGACAGGCTCTCCGCGAGCTGCGCGGTCGCCTTCGGATCCGCCTGGAGCGCGGACGTCACGTCGACCCAGTCGAGCGCCGACAGGTGATAGAAGTGGACGATCTCGTCGTGGATCGCGTGTGCCGCGATCATCAGGTTGCGAATGTACTGCGCGTTCTTCGGCACCGCGAGCTTGAGCGCGTTCTCGACGGCGCGCACCGATGCGATCGCGTGGACCGTCGTGCACACGCCGCAGAACCGCTGCGTGATCGCCCAGGCATCGCGCGGATCGCGACCGAGCAAGATCTGCTCGACGCCGCGCCACATGGTGCCGGATGCCCACGCATTGGAGACCTTGCCCTTATCGACCTCGCAGTCGATGCGAAGGTGACCTTCGATACGCGTGATCGGATCGATGACGATGCGCTTACCCATGTGTCCCTCTCAAGCCTGACTGCCGACGGAGCGACCCATCTTGGGCAACACCGGCAGCAATCGGATCGCGATGATGAACGCTAGAATCTCGAACGCGACCAACCCGATGGTGACAGACAACTCGCCCAGCGATGGGAAGTAGTGCCACCCATCTCCCGTCCGATACGCGATGAGGTAGGCGTCGAGCCGGTACAGGATGCCGGCGAACGCCATGGCCATCGCCGCCAGGAAGAACCGGCGCGGTCGACGGCTGCCCTTGCCCAACAACAGCAGGATCGGTGCCGCGAACAGCGCGGTCTCGAGCCAGAACATTCCGGTCAGCAGCCGGGGCTCGAACACCGCCGGGAGTAGCCCGCGATACGCGAGATCGCCGAACCGCATCAGGAGGAAGCCCACCGAGAGCGCGACGGCCACCTTCATCAAGCGGCCGAGCAGGTCGGTCTCGACCGGGCGGCGCAGCGACAGCGAGGTGATGCTGCCTTCGACGACGACGGCGGCGAGGCCCATCCCGATCGTCGACGACAGGAACAGGAGCGGCAGCATCCGGGTCTGATAGATCGGATCGATCTGCGGCCCGTACACCATCAGCATCGAGCCGAGGGACGATTGGTGCATCGTCGGCAGCAGCACGCCGATCGCGATGAACACGAACAGGATCTTGTCGAGCCGCTTGCGCACGGCGCGCGCGATGCGAAAGCGCGAGAACTTCTCGAGCACCATCGGGCTGGCCTCGACCATGAGGACCAGCGTGTACGTCGCGATGCAGATCGCGACCTCGAACAGCACGGAGCTGGGCTGGGCGTACTTCGGCGAGAAGATGTGCCACATGTCCCACCACCGACCGAGATCGAAGATGACCGACGACGCGGCCATCACGTAGCCGAACAGACCGGTCAGCACGGCCGGTCGCACGATCGAGTGGTACTTGCCGCGATTGAGGATGTACGCGGTGAACGCGACGGTGAAGCCGCTCGCGCCGAGCGCCGAGCCGATGACGACATCCCACGCGATCCACAGGCCCCACGGATAGCCATCGCTGAGGTTCGTCACCGCGCCGATGCCGACGAAGAACCGCACGGCGAGCACGGGCAACATCAACACGACGAGCAGAGCGAGCACCGTCGTGAACGGAGTGATTAGCTTGCCGCCGATCGGTGCCGGGCGTTCGCTCATGGCGCCTTCCCTTCGGTGTCGTCCTCGGGTTCAGCTTCCTCGTGCGCGCCGCGCATGTGCTTGAACGCGAGGGCCCCGAGCACTCCGAGGAACCCGATCGGCGCGATGAGATGCTTGTAGATCGTGTGCTGCACGGTCTCCGACACACGAGCCGGTGACTCGTCGGGGAGCGCGGGCTTGTCGAGCAGCTCGAACGGCACGCCGGAGAGGTGCAGCACCTGCGTGCCGCCGATCTCCTTCTCGCCGTACACGTGGTCGACGTACGTGCCGACCTTACCCTCGTAGTGATCGCGTCCGCCGATGCGCCCGCGCGGGAATGCCGTCAGGGTTCCTGGAGCGAGAGAGCGGCGGCGCGCGATCTCTTTCTTGAGCTCGCTGACCGGACCGAACAGCGTCGCGCCCGTCGGACAGACCTCCGCGCACGCGGCGTACTTGCCCTGCGGCAACCGATGCGCGCACAGCTGGCACTTCGAGATCTTGGGATCGGGCGTGTCGAACGTGAACCGCGGCACGTTGAACGGACACGCACCGACGCAGTAGCGGCAACCGATGCACGCTTCCACGTCGTAGTGAACGATGCCCGTGACCGAGTCTTTGGTCATCGCGGACACCGGGCACGCGGACACGCACGACGGATCCACGCAGTGCATGCACGAGACCTTGGTGAACGCGAAGCCGTTCTTGACCTGATCCTTGTTCGTGCCGGTGCCGTCGCGATACGCCTTGATCACGTTGAGCGTCTTGCCCGAGATATCGAGCGGCGCGTCCCACACGTTGCCGGCTTCGAGCTCGGTACGCTCGGGTGGCATCCCGTTCGATTCCTTGCACGCAGGGATGCACGCGCGACACCCGATGCACAGCGTTCCGTCGAACAAGAGGCCCAGCGCTTCGCCGGACATCTTCTTTCCGGTCCGCGCTTCGGCCGTCGGCATCACGGCCTGCGCCGCACAGGCGCCGGCTCCGGCGCCGATCACCTTCAGGAGCTTGCGCCGATCCATCATGGGTTAGCCCTTCGACTCGGTGCCCGAGTCCGTCGAATCCGTCGGAGCGTTACCGAGGTTCTTCGCGATGCGTGCACCTGCACCGATCGCGAGGCCCGCGACCGCCGCGACCGTCGCGACGGTTGCCACCGTGGCACCTTGCCCGCGCTGTTCGGCGGGTCGCGCGAACTGCGTCGGCGGCGTGACGGTGAGAAGCGTCGCGAGGGAATGGATCGGCTTGGTGAAGCCGACGCCCTTCTCCGTGCAACCGATGCACGGGTGCCCGCAGCCCACGGGCCACGCACCTGGCCCCGCATCACCGAACAGCACCGTCGGACAGTTCGCGTACGTCTCGGGGCCTTTGCACCCGAGCTTGTACAGACACCATCCCTTGCGATGGCCATCGTCGCCGAACTCGACGGCGAAGCGGCCCGCATCGAAGTGCGCGCGGCGCTCGCAGTTCTCGTGGATCAATCGGCCGTACGCGAACGTCGGCCGTCCCTTCGAGTCGAGCTCCGGCAGCTTGCCGAGCACGAGGTAGTGCACGACGGTGGTGAGGAAGTTGTACGGGTTCGGCGGGCAGCCCGGGATGTTGAGGATGGGCTTGCCGAGGATCTCTTGCACCGAGCTCGCGCCGGTCGGGTTCGGCGACGTCGACGGCATTCCGCCCCACGACGCGCAGGAACCGATCGCGATCACCGCCGCCGCATCCTTTGCACATTCCTCGATGATCTCGATCGCGGTCTTCCCGCCGATCTTGCAGAACACACCGTTCTCTTTCGTCGGGATCGCGCCTTCGACGACGAGTATGTACTTGCCCTTGTTCGCCTCCATCGCCATCCGCCGCGCTTCCTCGGCCTGATGTCCCGCGGCTGCCATGAGCGTCTCGTGGTAGTCGAGCGAGATGACGTCGAGGATCAGCTTCTCGAGCGTCGGATGCTCGGCGCGAAGAAGACTCTCGGAGCATCCCGTGCACTCCTGGAAGTGCAGCCAGATCACCGACGGTCGTCTCGCCTCGACGAGGGCTTTCGCCACCGTCTGCGCGGCCGCTGTCGACAAGCCCATGGTTGCGGCAAGGCCCACACAGAACGACAAGAAGTCGCGCCGGTTGAGGCCAAACCGTTCTTCAGTCCCCGCAAACTCGTCCGGTGACTTCGCGAGCGGAAGGTGCCGCTTCATGCAGCCCGTTCCGTGCAGCATTCACACCCGCCAATTGCGCCATTCGAGCGCATGCATTGCGCAAGTGGCTTTCGCGGATGGATCTCGCGCAGAAGATGCGCATGACGCAGCCGCTAACGAGGCAGCATCGTTGCCGTCGGAAGCGACTGCTCGCTCGTCGCTTCGCTCGCGCGCTTGAAGATCCCGGCCGCCACGAGGAGCGCGGCGACACCGGCCGCCGCGGCGAGGAGGCCGATCATCACGAGCTCGCCCATCGAGCGGACCTTCGGCGCGAGATAGAGCTGCACCACGACGCTCGTCGCCATCAGGATCACGAACGTCGTCGTCCGCGGCGCGATGCTCTCGGCGAGCGCGTGGTGACCGAGCCGTCGGATGTGGGCACCGACGGCGACGAGCGCGACGACGACCCCGACCGTCGCGACGAGCGGCATCGCGATCGAGAGCGCCTGCACGATCTCGGCGTTGCGCTCGCTCGCGTACGAATCGCCGCCGCCGAACATCTGGTAGATCGCCGGCGTCTGCATCGAGAGCACGCCCGCGCACCACGCCGCTGCCGTGCCGGCGAGGCTGAACAGGATCTGCGCGCGGGCATCGAGGCCACGGCCTGCACGCAGCGCCGCGACCGCGAACACGAGGAACGCAGCGAGGTTGATCACCGGTGCCGCGACCATCGCGAACTTCATCGCGGCGAGGCTGCGACCGCCCGTCGCGAACAACGAGAACGCGACGAGCACGAACATCGCGATGACGCGCGTGCGCAGCGCGGTCCCGAGCAGCACGAACGGCGCCGTCGGCTCCGCAGCCAGCGCCCGCGTCGACGAGCGCGCTGCTTCGCGCACGAGGAACACTTGGAGCGCGAGCTGCGAGAGGCCGACGACCGCGTAGACATAGCGATAGCTCGATCCGAGCGCGTGGAAGATCTTCGTCGAGATGAACTGCGGCGGGGACAGCGCGATCGAGACAATGATCAGCGCGATCGCGGCCGGCGCGACGCGTGCAAACCCACCGGCGGCGACGATCAACCCCGCGGCGGTCGCGAGATAGAGCGCGAGATACATGTAGCTCTGGATCGTCCAGAGCAGCTCCGCTTTGCCGCCGAACGACATCGCCGCCATGTTGACGAGGCCGCCCGCGAGGATGAGGCCGAGGAACGTCGCGTTGGCGATCGTCGCGATCTGCGCACCCACCGCCTGTTTCTCGGGCAGCCGCCGCGCGAGCTCCGAGCAGCCCATCGTGAACAGCAGCGCCGACGCCGCGTAGATACCCGTCGAGACCAAAAAGTACTTCTCGGAGAACCAGCTCGCCGGTAGCGCGAACCGCACGAGCACGAACGCGGTCTCGACCGCGAGTGCGACGAGGATCGCGTACGGCATCGCGTACGAAGGTGGTGCTTGCTCCTGCGTGCTCATCAGTAGCCCTCCGTCTTCGCGATCACCTCGTTCATGATCTCGCGCGTACCGCCGCCGATCGGATACAGCCGCGCGTCGCGATACAGCCGCTCGACGAGCGTCTCGCGCATGTAGCCATAGCCGCCGTGGATCTGCACCGCGTGATCGCACACGAAGCTGCACGTGTCCGTCGCCGTGTTCTTCGCCATCGCGGCGAGGCCCGCCGCTTGGAGATCACCGCCAGGACGCAGCACGCGCACGACGCATTCACCGACGAGCGCTCGCGCCGCCGCGATCCGCGTCGCCATGTCGGCGAGCTTGTGCCGCGTGACCTGGAACCCGGTCAGCGCCTTGCCGAACGCATGCCGCTCGCGCGCGTACGCGATCGCCTCGCGATACGCGAGCTCCGCGATCGCGACGCACTGCCCGGCCAGCATGAGCCGCTCGCTCGCGAAGTTCATCATGATCATCGGGAACGCACCGTTCTCCGGACCGATGCGGTTCGCGACCGGCACGCGGCACCCGTCGAAGTGCAGCTCCGCCGTGTCGCTCGCCCACCAGCCCGTCTTCTTCAGCTTCTTGCTCACCGAGAAGCCCGGCGTGTCCTTCTCGATCACGAGCAGCGACACGCCGCCGTGCCCCGCGCCGCCGGTGCGCACAGCCGTGGTCACGAACTGCGCGCGCGAGCCGGACGTGATGAACGTCTTCGCGCCGCTGACGACGTAGTAGTCGCCATCGCGCACTGCTCTCGTTGCGAGCGATGCCACATCGCTGCCGCCGCCGGGCTCGGTGATCGCGAGCGCGCTGATCGTCCCATCCGTGATGCACGGGCGCACGAACCGCGCGTGTTGCTCGGGCGTCCCGAACCGCACGATCGGTGGAAGCGCGATGCCGTGGCTGCCGAGCCCGACGAGCGTGCCGACCGATCGTCCGGCGAGCAACATCTCTTCACTCGCCGCGAGCACGTGCGAGAGATCGCCGCCCTGCCCGCCGACGGTGTCCGGATAGCCGATGCCGGCCATCCCCGCGGCGGCTGCGTGTTTGTACAGCTCGACGGGAAACTCTTCGGCCTCCTCCCACTCGGCACCGTGCGGCGCGATATGGGTCTGCGCGAAACGGCGGGCGCTCGCGCGGATCGCCGCGTGCTCTTCAGTCTCGAACAGGTAGGGCATGGCCGGCGAGAGCATAGCGCCGCGTGATACGAACAGGCATGGCCACTGCTCCCATCGTGTCCGAACGCCTTCGTCGGTCGCGTTACATCTCGTGGTTCGGTCACATGGGGGCCGTGTATCTGTTCCACGACCTCTACGGTTACTTGATGGAGATGAGCCCCGACATCGCGATGATGATCGAGAGCTTCGCAGACGGCGTCGATACCAAAGAGACCGTCGACTACTACAAGGGCAAGCTCGGCGATGCAGACCCGCAGGCGTTCGTCGAGATCCTCGCCGCGCACGCGGTGCTCGTCGATCCGCAGGAGAACGAGATCGAAGGCATCTGGGCGTCGGTGCCCATGCACGGCAAGTGGAACGTGTGGCGCCGCCGCGATGGCCGTCTGACGCTATGGACCGCGTGGGGCGATCGTCCGATCCAGACGCTGTTCCTCGACGAGGACGAGACCAAGATGTGGGACGCGTTCGATGGCAACAAGCGCTTGATCGAGCTGCGCCACCACTTCGACAACAAGAAGATGGAAGGGCTCGTGAAGAAGCTCGTCCACTCGAACGTGCAAGCGCTCAAGCTCTCGATGATGCCGTGGTCGGTGTTCGCGAAGCGCCCCGCGTCGGCACCGCCGTACCTCTCCTCGACGATGCCGTACGAGTCGTGGACGCCGGGCTCGCCGGTGCCGGGCCTCGCGCTCAACACCACCGGGCGCGTGCGCACCGTGTCGCCGACGGACTACTACCGCCACGACGTGGCCGACGCGGACGCGCAGTTCGATCACGAGGAGACGACGCTCTCCCACTTGTTGCGCGTGCCCCACCCCGCGCTCAAGAACCGCACGTACGGGCAGGCGCTCGTCGACGTGCTCGTCGCGCGCGGTGCGGTGCCCGAGGGGAAGGTGCGCGTCCTCGAGATCGGCGCGGGCCTCGGCTACGTGGCGCGTGACGTGATCGCACGCCTGAACGAGATCGGCCGCACCGTCGAGTACACGATCGCCGAGCTCGCTCCCGCGCTCGCGAAGGCGCAGCAGGACCGCATCGGCAAGGAGGCGGCTACGTGGGTGATGGGCGACATCCTCCACGCATCGCTCCCGAACGACAGCTTCGATCTGATCCTGTCGAACGAGATGATCGGCGACCTGCCGGGAATCCAGCTCACCCGCGCGGACATCGGGATCGGCCCCGAGGGCGGCAACGCCGATCGCGACAAGGTGCGCGAACACTCGCGCCTCGCCGCCGATCGCGGCGTCAACCTGGACGATGCGCCCGAGCAGTTCTATCTGATGACGGGCGCGTTCGAGCTGGTCGAGAAGATCGGCAACTGGCTCGCGCCGAAGGGCACGGCCGTGGTCACCGAGTTCGGCGACATCGCGGCGTGGCCGAAGCTGTCGACCCACCTCGATCATCCGGAGCTGTCCACGCACTTCGGGCAGCTGCAGCAAGCGGTGCGCGGCGCGGGCCACGAAGCGAAGATCGAGTTCGTGATCGATCTGCTCGACTTCGATCGCGAACAGAAGGGCCTCGCGACCACGCGCAGTCACTTCCGCGCACTGCGCGCACTCGCCTCGGACGTCGGCCTCGATCTCCCGAAGATCGGCTACACGCCCGCGCTGCTCGCGCACACCGTCGGCGACAAGCTCGACCTCGCGACCGTGGGCGAGTTGCGGTGGGACAAGATCGAAGACCGCCTCATGGGCCTCGTCCCGCACGAATTCAAGGCACTGATCGTTTCGCGCACAGTCTGAGTCGTGCGGTAGCGCGCACCACTACCGTGCATGCGCCCGCCCAGAAGACCGTGAGCTTCGCGAAACTGCGCGATCACACACGTGATCCGATCGTGGTCCGCCGCTTGCTCTACCTCCTAGCATTACGGAGGTAACTTTTATGTCGCTCACTCGGAATCTCGCTCTCGCTTCTGCTCTTGCTCTCGGTGCGGCACCCGCTGTTGCGATCGCCGCTCCCACCCACGCTCTGACCCAGACGGTCAAGGCGGAGAAGACCCAGGCCCCCGCCCCGTCTGACTCGACGTCCTATGCGGATCGCGAGCAGGCCGACAAGCAAGTCGGTGAGTACGAGGGTGGCAACACCGTCGTCATCGGCATCTCGGGTGGCGCGCTCGTCGTGCTCCTGCTCCTCCTCCTGATCCTCTAACCATGAACATCGCGCGCGTAGTCACGCTCGTGGTCTGCCTTGCCGGGCTCTCGGCGTGTCGTCTCTCCTACAAGGGAGGCGCCACGACGGTGAGCTCGGCAGAGCTGTCCTCGAACGATAACTTGCTCGTTGCTTCTCCGACTCCGGTCGTGAAGCAGCAAACGCGAGCAGACTGCGGACTCGCAGCATTGGCCATGGTCGCCGGTGCGTGGGGACACAGCTGGTCGGTCAACGATCTGGCTCGCAAGGTTCCACCGTCGAAGAACGGTGTGAAGCTCAAGCGCCTTCGTGACTACGCGCGCGACCGCGGCCTCGAGGCCTACGCACTCGAAGGCACGTTCGCGGATCTCGAGAACGAGCTCCGCGCGGGACGTCCCGTCGTGCTCGGCCTCGTGCTGCCGTACGATCAGAATAACAACCTGAATCACTACGAGGTCGTCGTCGCGATCGACCCGCGCGATCACACCGTGATCACGCGGGACCCCGCCACCGGCGAGCTCATGCGCCGCGCGAAGAAGGTCCTCGACCTCGAGTGGAAGACCGCTGGCTACGCGACCTTGGTCGTCGTCAGCGACCGCTCGAAGTCGGCGACGGCTTCTGCGGCTCCTTCACGAGACTAGCTACGTAACTTCGCTTTGCTTAGATGTCGATACGCTAATCCTATCGCTCCCGGCTCGACCCCGGCGTGACGTGTTAGCGTCGCGCCGATGGCCAAGCCACTGGAGTACAACGCGACCCTCCTCGAGCGCATCGACGTCACCGATGCGCTCACGTTGTTTCGGGTGCAGCCCGATCAGATGCCCGCCGAACGGCCGTGGTTCACACCCGGTCAGTACTGCGTGCTCGGCATGAACAACGCCGAGAAGCCCGAGCTGGGCTCCGTGCGTCGGTCGATGTCGATCGCCTCGGCGCCCGAGGACGAAGGGGCGATCGAGTTCTACGTCCGCTTCGTCTCGAAGCCGGAGTCCGAGAACCCGCTGACGCACCTGTTGTGGAAGCTGAAGAACGGCGACCGCATGTACATGCGCCCGGTCGCGGCGGGCGTGTTCACCATCAAGGACACCATCGGCGTCGACGATCCGCGCATCCGCGTGATGGTCGCGGCCGGCACCGGCTCGGCCCCGTTCGTCTCGATGGTGCGCAGCGAGCTCCGCCGCAACCCGAAGGCAGACCTCTCGAAGTGGGTCCTCCTCCACGGCGCGTCGTATCCGGCCGACCTCGGCTATCGCGACGAGCTGACCCGCCTCGTGACCGAGCACGGTCTCAAGTACTGGGGCACGGTCAGCCGTCCTAAAGAGGCCCCCGGCTGGACCGGTGACACGGGCCGCGTGGAAGCGTTCTTCGAGGGTGCGCGCCTCGACGATCTCGAGCACCGCCTGGGCCTCGCGCCCGGCGGGTTCAACCCGAAGAACGTCGTGATCTACATCTGCGGTCTCACCGGCACGATCACCGGCACCGTCATCCCGCTGATGGATCGCGGCTTCGTCCCCGACTTCAAGCGCATCCGCGAAGCGCTCGGTGTTCCCGCCGACACCAAGGACAGCGTGTTCTACGAGCAGTACGACACCGAGCCGGTGATCAACATCAAGGACCCCGCCGTCGTCGAGCCGCTCAAAGCGCGCATGCAAGCCGGCCTCGCGAAGTACGGTCTATGACCGCGTTCGTGCTCGGAGCGACGGGCTTCGTCGGCCGCGAGGTCGTGCGCCAACTGTGCGTGCGCGGCGCGACGACGATCGCGCACGTCCGTCCCGATTCGAAGCAGCTCGCCGAGTGGCAATCCAAGTTCGGCGAGCTCGGCGCCACCGTCGACACGACCGCGTGGGATGCCCCTTCCCTCGCCGCGCGGTTTCGCGCGACCAAGCCGGCGCAGATCTACATCTGCATCGGCACGACGCGCAGCAAAGCGAAGTCCGACGCGATCGAAGGCAACATCTACGAGAAGGTCGACTACGGCCTCACCGCGCTGACCGTCGAGGCAGCGAAGGCGAGCGAAGTGCCGGCGCGCATCGTTTATCTGTCGAGCGTGGGCGCGGATCCCAGCGCGCGCTCCGCGTACCTCGCGTGGCGCGGCAAGGCCGAGGACGTCGTGAAGAGCTCGGGGCTGTCGTGGGTGATCGCACGGCCATCGATCATCACGGGCGAGCGCGACGAATCCCGCGTGGGCGAGAAGGCAGCGGGCGTCGTCGGCGACGGTGTCCTCGCGGTCGTCGGCTTGTTCGGCGGCCGGAAGGTGCGCGATCGCTATCGCTCGACCACGCCCGATGTCCTCGCGTCCGCGTTGATCCGCCTCGGCGAAGCAGCCGACGCGAACAAGATCGTCGACGGCGCCGACCTGCGCTAATCGAGGCGCGGCCACGGCGGCACTTCGATGGTGACGACCGTGTCGTCGGGACCGATCGGCGCGCAGCGAACCTCGATCTTTTCGAGGTTGTTATCGATCTGTGACTGGAGGTTCGGCGCGCTCAGGTCGGCGGGCAACGCGATGCCGCACGCGCTCGCGACACCCTCGGGCACCTCGCTCATCGTCGCGAACAGATCATCGGGCCGCGCGACCTCGCGCACGGCCTGCGGCGCGGACTCGCCGATGATCGGGCGCGCGAGTCGGGCGGTGCTGCTCGCTCCGATGCGCTCGGTCAGCCCCTTCGCGTTCGTCGTCGTGAACGTACCCGGGCGAATGATCACCTGCGCGTTCGGGAGCGGCATGCTGATCGCGCTGCGCACGATCACGTGGACCACGCGCTTCGCGTTCGGCGCGGCGAGGACGATGCCGGTGACCGACGCACCCTCGATCTCTCGCTCGATCATCGCGGTGCCGGTTCCGGTGATGCTGTTGACCTGCACGACGATCTTCACCTTGCCGCGCGGCGCGGCCGCGATCGTGAACGCTCCGTCGGCAGCGACCGGTGCGACGATGGTGTAGCGCGTAGTGCGCGATTGTTCTTCGGCGATGATCGCGACGATCACCCGCTCCGGCGGTAGCCCGTGCAGCTCGACCTTTCCCTCGACGTGCGTCGTCGAGCGCAGCGGGATGGTCAGGTCATCGCTCGGCGCGAATGCGAGCGAGCGACGATCGCCGAGCTGCGCGACGACGATGCCGTCCTCGGGCACGTCCGGGATCGCGAACGTGCCGTCCGCGGCGGTCGTCGTCATCCGCATCGAGGCGGAGGACTCCGGCTCCGCGATCGCGATCGAGACGCTGTCGCCGACCAAGCGTTTTCCGCTCACCACGGTCGCTCCGGCGACGGGTTTGCCTTCCGCATCGACGACGCGACCACGCGCGGCACGCGGATTGTCGACGGGCTCCTCGCGTCGCGCCGCGGCGAGTCGCGCGTGCGAACCCGCGACATCGCCCCGCACGAACGACCACCACGCATCGACTTGCTCGATCCGCCGCAAGATGTCGTGCGCGGGCCCGAGCTGTTTGAGCGCGACGTCGCGCCACGTGGCGATCCGGCGAGGAACCTCGGCGAGGTCGGCCGGTGTCGCGCGCGATTGCAGGATCGAGAGGCCCGCGAGCCCGACCTCGATCATCGTCGCGATGCGACCGCGCACGGCAAAGCCCGCGAGCGCCGCGTCGGTGCGCTGCAATGCCACGTCGAGGCTCTCGGCGCGCGCGGCGAGGTTGAGCCTCACCACGTCGAGCTCCGCCACGAGATCGGGCTGCGAGACGCGCGCCACGGCCACCTCGGCGTGCCGCAGCTTCTTGGGGATCGACGCCGCGAGGAACTCGGTGCGCGTCGCGGCCAACGCGGCATGGATCGCGGCGTCCGCGCGAACGCGTTCGTCCTCGCAGCGCTCGCCTTCGGTTTCGGCAGCCTCGGTCGTCATGCGCTGTGCGGTGCTGTCGCGCAGCGTGAACGCCTGCATCGAGTGCGCGTAACTGCTCGCGCATGGATCCGCCGCGACGCGCTCGACGAGCGTCTTCATCGCGCGCGGATCGGACGGCCCGGGGATCGCGTCCTCGCGCAGGCGCGCTTCGATCACTTCGCGCATCTCCGGGGTCGGCGCGAGCAGTCGCGGCGGGCGCTCGGTGCCGCACACGTTGGGATCGATCAGCACCGCGCCGATCTCGATCGGCGGGACGTCCCGAAGCTGCTCGGCGGCGCGCACGGCCGCATTCATTCGCTGCAGCACGCCGTCGAGGCACGCGAGCATCGGCGCGCGTCGCTCGATCGGCGCCGCACACGCGAGCGACCGCGCCGAGGTCCAGCGCTGGAGGTCCGCGTCGAGCAGCTTGACCGCGGACGTGTGTCCCGCGTCGAGCAACACCGCGCGCGACCGATCGGACCACACCGTCGCCGGCGCGAGCGCCGGTGCAGCACACGAGGGTTCGCCCGCTCCGCGCAGGCTCACCGCGATCGCGATCGCCGCGCCGGCAATGACGAGCGCCCCGCCGGCGGCGAGCACGATCGATCCCATGCGACCGCGCTTCTCGATCACCGCGAGCATCGCGGCCATGCTCGGCCAACGCCGCTTCGGATCCGGATCGAGCCCGCGGAGCAGCACCGAGCGCAGCCGGCGCGGCAGCTTCGACGCATCGAGCTCCGACGGTCCCTCGAGGATCTGCGCGCGCAATCCCTCGACGGTGGGCTCGCGATACGGCCGCTCCCCCGCGAGCGCTTCCCACAGCGCGACGGAGAACGCGAACTGATCCGTCGCCGGAGACACCGTGCCTCCGGTCCATTGCTCCGGCGCCATGTACGCCGGCGTTCCGAGCAGCGAGCCCGTCACCGTCAAGCCCGCGAGCGAGCTCGGTGTCGTCGACGACACTCCCACGGCGCCCGATGCGCTCTTGGTGTTCGACGCGTCGACCGGCAACGTCGCGACCAGCGGATCCGCGGCGATCGCTTCGGAGTGCGCCTCGCGCGCGAGCCCGAAGTCCGTCACCTCGATGCGGCCCGACGCCGCGCGCAGCACGTTGTGCGGCTTGAAGTCACGATGCACGACGCCCGCAGCATGCGCGGCCGCGAGCCCGCGTCCCGCTTGCACGAACGCGTCGACGATCTCCAGCTCGGGGCGCTTCGCGGTGCGGATCCAATCGGCGAGCGTCTCGCCTTCGATCAGCTCCATCGCGATGTAGTCGCGTCCGTTCGCCGTGCCGACCTCGTGCACGGTGACGACGTTCGGGTGGTTCAAGCGCGCCATCGCCCGCGCCTCTCGCTGCAGGCGCTGCGCGGCCTCCGGCGAGGTCGTCGCGCGCAGGACCTTCAGCGCGACGCGGCGCTCGAGATCCGGATCGAACGCGACGTACACCACGCCCATGCCGCCCGCACCGAGCTCTCGCTCGAGCCGGTAGCGGCCGATCATCTCGCCGATCGGGCGGGCCGGATCCGGTACGGGCGCTCCGTCATGAGCGGTCGCGGTACGCGCCAGCTCGTCGTCGGAGTTCGCCACGGGGCGAGGATACCGCGGCCGATCGCGTCCTGCCGCGCGGCGCGAACAGTGTTTCCCGTTCAACTGCCGTTACCGTGACGGCGGTGTCGCGTAGACGCACGCCATGGCGAATCCACCGAGCAACGTCGCGTTCTCGCCTGCGGTCAAAGCCGTGCAAGCCGCCCGCGGATCGCGCTCGATCTACGCGCGCGCCGAGCTGCCCGGCAACGAGTGGCCCACCACGATCGACGACGACCTCGCCGCGTTCCTCGCCGAGCAGACCACGTGCTTTCTCGCGAGCGCGTCGGCCGACGGCCAGCCCTATATCCAGCACCGGGGAGGCCCGCCCGGCTTTCTGCGCGTGCTCGACGAGCATCGCATCGCGTGGGCGGACTTCCGGGGCAATCGCCAGTACGTCACCACGGGCAACCTGTCGGAGAACCCGCGCGTGTGTCTGTTCCTGATCGACTACGCGCACCGCGCGCGCATCAAGGTGTGGGGCACCGCGCGCGTGATCGACGACGCCGCGTTCGCGCGCACGCTCGCCGTGCCCGGCTATCCCGGCAAGATCGAGCAAGCGATCGAGCTCACCGTCAGCGCGTGGGACGCGAACTGCCAGCAGCACATCCCGCAGCTCGTGGATGTTCGCGAGGTCGCCGCTGCGATCACCGAGCGCGACCAGAAGATCGCCGAGCTCGAGGCCGAGCTCAGCTCGCTGCGATCGCGTCGCTGAGAAACTTCGCGAGCCCCGCGCCTGCTTTGTCGATGTTCTTCGTGAACCGCGGATCGGCGACGTACATCTCGCCGAGGCCGCGGTGGATGTCTTTGGAGCAGTCGTAGAACCACTTCGAGATGTGCAGGCGATGCTCCTCGACGGCCGCTTGCACGCGCGGGTCGGTCGGCGGCGCGCCGGCCTGCATCAGCTCCACGAGCCGCGCGTTGATAGCGGCGGACTCGTCCTTGATCGCCTGCCACTCGCGCGGCCCGTAGTTCTTCACGCGACGCTGCGATTCTTTGTACGCGTCGGTCGCGCCCCACCGCTGCTCGGCCTCCGGCTCGTGCTCCGCGGGATCGAATCCATCGAACATCTTCTCGAAATCCTCTGCCGTCATGACCGGTGTTCCTTTCTCGAGGACCTCGATGGCGTGGTCGACAGCGGCGAGCATCGCGTCGAGCTTTCCGCGCTTCTCGGCGAGCGCGTCGCGATGCCGGCGGAGCAAGTCCGCGCGGTTCGCGACCGTCGCGTCGTCGAGCACCCCGGCGATCTCGTCCAGCGGCATGCCGAGCTCGCGAAACACGAGCACCTGCTGCAAGCGCAGGACGTCGTCGTCCGAGTAGAGCCGGTAGTTCGCGGTCGTCCGCTGCGACGGCACGACGAGACCGATCTCGTCGTAGTGATGCAGCGTTCGTACCGTGACTCCGCTGATGCGAGAGAGCTCGCCTACTGTCATCGCCATCGGTTTGTCCTCGAAACGCACCCTAGGACCCTCACGTCACGTGAGAGCAAGAGGCATTCTGCTGCGATTCCCGCGGCGCCGCTGCGCTTCCTGCAGCGAGATCCGCCGACGTCCGACGGAGATTCGCGGCGTTGCGGGCGGCACGCCTGTTGCGATGGTCACGGTTTGACCTAGGAGGGTCAGCTCATGTTCACGAAGTTGAAACTGGTGTTCGCAACGTCCCTGGTGCTCGTCGGTTCCGTCGTCGGGATCGCCGCGGCGCAGGGCGCTCACGATGACGGCGACGGCGACCGCGCCGGTATGAAGGAGAAGTGGAAGGAGAAGAAGGAAGCGATGCTCTTGAAGTACGACTTCAACAAGAACGGCACGCTCGACGACAACGAGAAGCAAGCCATGCACGCGGAGCGCTCGGCGAAGATGTTCGACAAGCTCGACGCGAACGGTGACGGCGTGCTCAGCAAGGCGGAATTCTCCGCCGGCAAGCAGGCGCGTGGCTTTGGTGGCCATCATCGTGGTCGCGGTGGTCATCACCGCGGCGGCATGAAGGCTCAGTAGGGAAAGGCTGGGCTATGCTGCCTGTGATGGCACCGAATCGTGGTGGTCGTTTCGCTACAGCGCCATTGGCTGGGTGGAGCACCGTCGCGATCTTCGTCCTGATCGGTATCGCGTTGTTCGCGACGGTCTGGTCGACGCGGTCCGCGGTGATCGATGCGTCCGAGGCGGTCGGCGGCGGGCAAGCGCTCGCCATCGAACAATCGGTTCGCTCCGATCTCGCGGATCTCGAAGCGGTGCCATCGCCCGAGGACCTCGCCGTGATCTTGAACGCGCATGCAGACGAGGGTCTCCGGTACATCGCGATGGTCGAAAATCGCGGGCAGGTCGTAGCCGCGGCGGGTATCCCGGTGGGAGGTGGGCCTGGTTCTGGCGAAGAAACCGCCGGGCCTTCCTCGCGACGCTTGCAGGTCACCGACGGGCGTATCCGCCTCACTCTCCGTGCGATCCGCCGCATGAAAGCGGGTGGTCGCACTCCGCGCTACGTGATCGAGGTCGAGCCGTCGCAAGCGAACGCGCTGCGCGAGAGCTCGACGATCACGCTCGGCATCGGCGCGCTCGCCGCCGCGAGCCTTCTCGGCGTCGCCATCGTACTGCTTCGCCGCGAAGCACGCCGTGCGCGCGAGGACCGCTTGCGCGAGCACGAGCGCCGGCTCGCTACGCTCGGCGAGATGTCCGCGGTGCTCGCGCACGAGATCAAGAACCCGCTCGCATCGCTGAAAGGCAATGCGCAGCTGCTCGCGCAGATGCTCGCGAAGACGTTGCCCGAGGGCGACAAGCCGCGGCTCAAAGCCGAGCGCGTCGTCGACGAGACGATGCGGCTCGAGAAGCTGACCAATGACTTGTTGCGGTTCGTGAAGACCGGCGGGATCCAGCGCGAGCAGGTCGACCCCGCGGCGATCGTGCGCGACGCTGCGAGCAGCGTGAACGGCGATGTCGCGGTCGACACGGATGGCGCACCGGCGACGTGGTCGCTCGATGCGGCGCGCATTCGCGAGGTCGTCATCAACCTCGTCGACAACGCCGTCGCCGCCGGCCCGCCCGTCGAGATCCGCGTCCGCGCGCGCGACAAGCAGCTCGTGATCGAAGTCGAGGATCACGGTCCGGGCGTTGCCGAAGGCGATCGCGAGAAGATCTTCGAGCCGTTCCACAGCGGCAAGACGCAAGGCACGGGGCTCGGTTTGGCGGTCGCGCGTCGCGTGGTGGAGCTGCATGAGGGTACGCTCTCGGTTCACGAATCCCCGCACGGTGGCGCGCTGTTCCGCGCCGAGATTCCGGAGTCCTGATCATGTCCCGCATCCTGGTTGCCGACGACGAAGCTGGTCTGCGCGAGTTCATCACCGATAGCCTCGAGCTCGACGAGCACTCGGTCGTCGCCGCGAAGGACGGCAAGGAAGCCGCGAAGCTCCTCGACGAGCGCGGGTTCGATCTCTTGATCACGGATCTCAAGATGCCGGGCCTCGACGGCATGTCGCTCCTGCGCAAGATGCGGTCGGAGCAGCCCGAGGTCGAGGTGATCGTCATGACCGCGCACGGCTCGGTCGACAACGCGGTCGAGGCGATGAAGCTCGGCGCGTTCGAGTTCCTCCAGAAGCCGCTGTCCGGTCCCGACGAGCTGCGCATGCTCGTGCAGCGCGCGCTCGAACATCGCGGCCTCAAGGATCGCGTCGACGCGGCCGATCGCAACGAGCGCCCGGATCGATCGCATCACGATCTGTCCGGCCCGCCGTTGACCTACGGCGATCCGACGATGGAGCCCGTCGTCGAAGCGATCGACAAGGTCGCGCGCACCAACGCCACCGTGCTCCTCCTCGGCGAGAGCGGCACCGGCAAGGAAGTCGCGGCGCGCACGATCCACAATCGCTCGCCGCGCGCGACCAAGCCGTTCATGGCGATCAACTGCGCCGCGCTCAGCGAGACGCTGCTCGAGAGCGAGCTGTTCGGCCACGAGAAGGGCGCGTTCACGGGCGCCACCGAGCGCAAGCGCGGTCGCCTCGAGCTGGCCGATGGCGGCACGTTCTTCCTCGACGAGGTCGGCGAGCTCAAGTCCGAGCTGCAGGCGAAGCTGCTGCGCGTGCTGCAAGAGCGCAAGTTCGAGCGCGTCGGCGGCACGCGCACGCTCGATTGCGACGTCCGCTGGATCGCGGCGACGAATCGCGATCTGCGCGCGATGATCGACGAAGGCACGTTCCGCGAGGACCTCTATCACCGCATCGCGGTGTTCCCGATCAAGCTGCCACCGCTGCGCGATCGCAAAGAGGACATCCTGCCGCTCGCGAAGCTGCTGCTCGAACGCGCCGCCCGCGATCTCAAGCGCAGCGTCCCGCGGATCTCGGCGGCCGCGGAGCGGCGCATCCTGTCGAGCCAATGGCGCGGCAACGTGCGCGAGCTCGCGAACACGCTCGAGCGCGCTGCGATCCTCGCGGACGGTGACGTGATCGAGGACAGCCATATCTGGGTCGAAGGCGGCACCGCCGCCGCAAAAGCGCCGAGTGGTGCACCGAGCGCGACCGGCACCGAAGTGCGTCCGCTCGCAGAGCTCGAGAAGGAAGCGATCCTTCACGCGCTCGACGTGGTCGGCGGCAATCGCCGGCGCGCGGCCGAGCTCCTCGGGATCGGCGAACGGACGCTCTATGACCGTCTGAAAAAATACGGCGTGGCGGAGGCGGACTAACTCGGATCGCGACGCGCAACGCGAGATCGAGCGCTTGCGCCCGCAAGACTTCTTCACAGCGCACACTCTGCGAAACCCGCAGCTACGGCCGTTCACAGTCTGCGGAACCTGCAGGCACAAGCCCCTGTAATGCCTTGAAATAAGGCGGGCAGGAGTCGGCACGGCGGATGCTGGTGATACGGGCATGAAGCGAATCATCACTCTCGCCCTCGCGGCTCTCACGCTCTCCGGTGGAGTCGCTCTCGCCGACCGCCACCGTGGTGGTCATGACAATGACCGTCGCGATCGCTGGGAGCGCCGCGACGATCGCCGCGACGACCGCCGTAGCGACCGCCGGTGGGAGCGTAATGATCGCAGCCGCTGGAGCGGTGGCGTTCGCGTGACTCGCTCGCGCCCGACGTTCCGGAACAACACGTTCTACTTCGCCGGCGGTCACTCGCGTGTCTACAACCGCCCGGTGATCCGGTATCGCTATCGGAACTATTACCAGCGCCCCGCGATCATCGTGGAGAACTACGATCCGGTTCCGGGCTACGTCTGGGTGGCCGGTACCTGGAACTGGAACGGCTACGAGTGGATGTGGGTCAACGGTCACTACGAAGTCGACGTGAACTACGACGGCTACGGCGACGGCTACTAGTCGCGTTCACTACCCGCTCGGGTAGTGAAACCTCCGGGACGCTTTCGTCGTATGCCTAGCCTATGACGACGTCCCGGAGTGGTTTCGATCTCTCGCCGCTTCCACCCAACCGCATCGCCGCGCTCGCCGAAGGTTTCACGCCGGAAGAGCGCACCGTGATCCTGCACCAGGGTACGGAGCGACCGTTCTGCGGGCTCTTCCTCGATAACAAGAAGAAGGGCGTCTACACGTGCCGGCTGTGTGGCCTGCCGCTGTTCGCGTCGAACGCGAAGTTCGAGTCGGGCACCGGCTGGCCATCGTTCTTCCAGCCGTTCGATCCCGAGCACATCAACGAGCTCGTGGATGACAGCCACGGCATGCGCCGGGTGGAGATCCGGTGCAAGCGCTGCGACGCGCACCTGGGCCACGTATTCGACGACGGTCCGCGCCCGACCGGGCTGCGCTACTGCCTGAACTCGGTCTCGATGCAGTTCGTCGACGAGGGTCAGCCGCTGCCGCTTCGCTCGTGATCCCGAGCGATTAGCGAAATCGTTCGCGAGCTTGTCGATCTTCTAGAGCGCCGTTCGACCAACGCGCAAAGGAGATCACGATGAGCAAGTTCGTTTGGTTCGAGTACGTGTCCACCGACGCGCCCAAGGCGCAGGGCTTCTACGGCGAGCTGTTCGGTTGGGGAACGAAGAAGGTCCCGCTGCCCGGCGGTGACTACACCGTGATCGCGCAAGGCGACGTCACGATCGGCGGCTACCTACCGACGCCCGACAGCGCGCCGAAGCAAGCGATGTGGCTGACGCACCTGCGCGTCGACGATGCGAAGGCGTCGGCGCAAAAGGCGAAGTCGCTCGGCGGCAAGATCCTGATGGACGCGGAGAAGATCGGGAACGTCGGCACGAAGGCCGTCGTCGCCGATCCACACGGCGGCGTGCTCGCGCTGTGGCAGCCCACCGATCCGAACGAGAAGTCGTCGCCGGCCGCGGACCACCGCTTCTGCTGGAACGAGCTCACGTCGAAGGATCCGGCCGCGTCGGTCGCGTTCTACAAAGCGCTCGGCAACTTCTCGACCGACGCGATGGAGATGGGCCCGATGGGCACGTACCACCTGCTCAAGACGGGGGACACGATGATCGCCGGCATCATGAAGCCGCCGATGCCCGAAGCGCCGCACGCGTGGACGCCGTACGTACAGGTCGCGAACACCGATGCGACCACCGAGAAGGCGAAGCGCCTCGGCGCGCAGATCATCGTGCCGCCGACGGACATCCCGAACGTCGGGCGCTTCGCGATCTTCGCGGATCCGCAGGGCGCGGTGCTCGGCGTGTTGCAGAACCCGTGATCACTTCTTGCGTGTCACCATCACGATGTTGCGATCGATGGTGACGCGCAGCTTGTGCACGGCCGCCACGGTGCACAGGATCTGATCCCACGGCACGTTCTTGAGGCGCATCGTGACGCGACCGCTGACATCGTCCGCGACGACGATGTTGATCTTGCCGGTGTCGGCGAGCAGGCGGAGCACGTCGCGAATGTCCGCGTCCTTGACGTCGAAGTCGCGCGGCGCTCCGCGATAGCGCGTCTGCGCCGTGCACATCTCGCGGCCGATATTGTCGTCGGCAACCGCCGTCGCCGACATCAGCAGCACGATCAGCAGCACGCGCGGAGTTGCTCGCCTGACAGCTCGCTGGCGCATTCCGATGAGTGTAGCCTGCGCTCGTGGCGTTGCAGCTGCCGTTCAAACCGCCGTACCCCGTGATGCTCGCGAAGCTGTCGAGCGAGCTTCCCGAGGGCGATACGTGGATCTACGAGCCGAAGTGGGACGGCTTCCGCGCGATCGTGTTCAAGAGCGGCGACGAGCTCTACATCCAGAGCCGCGACGAGAAGCCGCTCGGCCGCTACTTCCCCGAGCTCGAGGTCTCGCTGCGCCGCGAGCTCCCCGATCGCTGCGTCCTCGACGGCGAGATCGTGATCGCGACCGGTGATCACCTCGACTTCGACGCGCTGCTCTTGCGCATCCACCCCGCCGCCTCGCGCGTGAAGATGCTCGCCGACGAGAAGCCATCGTCGTACGTCGCGTGGGATCTGCTCGCCCTCGGCGACGACGACCTGCGCGCCCTCCCGCAAGCCGAGCGCCGCGAGCGCCTCGTCGCCGCGCTCGCGAACGTGAAGCCGCCGGTGCACGTCACGCCCGCCACGCGCGATCGCGCGATCGCCCGCGAGTGGTTCGAGAAGTTCGAGGGCGCGGGCCTCGATGGCGTGATGGCCAAGCCCGACACGCTGGCGTACATGCCGGGCAAGCGCGCGATGCTGAAGATCAAACATCAGCGCACGGCCGACTGCGTGGTCGCCGGCTTCCGCTGGTACAAGGGCGGCAAGGGCACGCTCGTCGGCTCGCTCCTGCTCGGGCTCTACGACGCCGAAGGCACGCTCCACCACGTCGGCGTCGCGGCCGGCTTCAAGCAGACCGAGCGCGCCGAGCTGGCGAAGAAGCTCGAGCCGTACCGCGAGAACGCACGCGAGGGTCACCCGTGGAGCGCATGGGCCGAGTTCCAAGATGCGGCCGAAGAATCCGGCCAGCGCAAACCCGGCGCCACGAGCCGCTGGAACCGCGGCAAGGATCTCTCGTGGGAGCCGCTGCGCATCGAGCTCGTGGTCGAAGTCTCCTTCGATCACATGCAGGGCGATCGGTTTCGCCACGGATCCCACGTGCAACGCTGGCGCCCCGACAAGCCACCCGCAGACTGCCGCTACGATCAGCTCGAGGAAACGCCCGCGTTCCTGATCCGCGAGATCTTCGGGACCAAGTAGCGGACATCCCACGGCCCCACCGCACCGGGGTTGCGGGAGACCGCGCGTGCAGCACGCATCACCTCCCGCACCGGGGTTGCGGTTGTCCCGCGGGCAGCAACGATCCGCGGCGGATTGTCTTGTCCGAGAGTTGTCCGAAGCGCGTGTCCAGCGGGCGGACAGCGATCAGAGGCGCTTCTTCTGGAAGTCGCCGGGTGTTGCGAGACCGTCGCCGTCGGGGATCGTGAAGTTCTCGGCGGGTCCCTTCTTCGGATCCGGATCGCTCTTCAACGGATCCTTCTTCACGGGATCCTTCTTCACGGGATCCTTCTTCGGCGCCGGACGCTTTCGGATCACCGTCTTGTCGCTCGGCGTAGCGTCGGTCGCGTTCGCGTTTGCCGGCGCGGACGCGTTTCCAGGTGCGGGGGGCGCGGTCGCGGTCGCGGAGCTCGCGTTCGTCGGCGCGGGGCTCGCGTTCGTCGGCGCGGAGCTCGCGTTCGTCGGCGCGGACGCGTTTCCAGGTGCGGGGGGCGCGTTCGCAGGTGCGAGGCCCGTGCTCGCAGGAGCGCCCGTGCCGTGCGTTGCGTCGGCTGCGCCGGAGCTCGGCGCACCTGATCCCGGCGCGATCGCGGAGCCGGGTACATGCACCTCGGTCGGCGCTGCGGCCGAGCTGCCGGGTGCTTGCACCTCGGTCGCCGGCGCGTGCGAGCCGAGCTTGCTGACCAGCACGAACGCGAGCGCCGCCACGATCGGCACCGCGAAGATCGCCGGCACGACCCACTTCGGTCGCGTCGAAGGGACCCACGTCTGGCCCGATGGCACCGCGTCGAACGCCGGTAGCTGCGTCGGCGCGGAGGCCTCGTCGGTGGTAGCGATCGGTGCGCTGATCGGCGCCGTCGGGACCGGCGTCGCCGGATCGCTCTTCGCCGGCGGCGGCGTGGGGCGATCGAACGGCAGCGTCGCGCCGCTCGTTCGTGACCGCTCGATGACAGCGATCACCTCGCCGAGCGAGGGCCGGCCGTCGGGCGTCTTGGCCAGCATGCGCAGCACGAGGTCGTCGAGCTCGGGCGCGATGGCGTGCGTGATCGTCGAGGGACGCACGGGCGCTTCCATCAGGTGCTTCGCGACCATCTCCATCGCGTTGTCGGCGATGAACGGCGGGCGGCCCGTGAGCAGCTCGAATATGATCGCGCCGAGCGCGTAGATGTCGGCGCGCGGATCGATCGGATAGCCCTTCGCCTGCTCGGGCGCGATGTACTGCGGCGTGCCGACGATGGCGCCGGTCGCCGTCTTCTCGACGCGATGATCGTTCTTCGCGAGCTTCGCGATGCCGAAGTCGAGTAGCTTCGCGGTGGGAGGCTCGTCGCGAACATCGACGAGGAACACGTTGTCGGGCTTGAGGTCGCGATGGATCACGCCCTTGTCGTGCGCCGCTTGAAGCGCGCGCGCGAGCGGCTTCACGATGTTGCGAACCTCCTCGAGGTTCAGCTTGGATCGCGCGATGCGTGCCCGCAGGGTCTCGCCCTTGAGCAGCTCCATCACGAAGTAGCTGCGGCCATCGGGCATCTCGCCGAACGCGAACACGTCGACGATGTTCGGGTGCCCGATCTGGTTCACGACGCGGGCCTCGTCGACGAAGCGCTCGAGCGAGCCCGGATCGGCGCACAGCTCCTTCTTGAGGATCTTGATCGCCGCGCGCTTGCCGATCAGCGGATGGAACGCCTCGTAGACGACGCCCATGCCGCCCTGCCCGAGCTTGTGCTCGAGCTGGTACTCGCCGAGCTTCATCCCGGGGCCGAGCTCGTACTCGCGGAGCGCGATCGCGCTGGTTTGCTGCGTGGTCCGATCGGTCCCCGGCGCGGTGTCGAGGCTCGCGGCTTCCGCGGGATCCCACGGCGCGATCGCGGTGGTCACCGACGTGTCGTCGAGGTCACCTCCGACGGGTGGCATCGACTTCGGCTTCTTGGGCGTCAGCGGATCCACGTCGAACCAGTATACGTGCCCGGCTGGTCCAAATCCCGCGCACGGTCTGGTCGCCTTCACCTACAGGTGGGTCAGAACGCAAACGTGCCGAGCGCCATCGCGCCACCGTCGGTGGGGACGATGCTCGCCGTGGGCCCGATCTGTTCGGTGCGTTCGCGCGAGAGCAAGATCATCACGATCCCTCCCGCGAGGGCGACGCCGCCGCCGATGTAGCCGATCGCCATTCGCCGCTGATAGCGCTTGCCGTCTTGATCGAGCGCTTCAGCGCGCGCTTTGACGTCCATCCACACGCAGCCGGGCGCACACAGCCCCTCGCGCTCACTCTCGAGGTCCGAGACCGTCCGCATCGACAACGCACCGACGACGACGCCGGCGACGCCGAGCGCGGTCACGCCGATGCCCGCGTAGCGGAGGCCCGCGCTGCCTTCGTGCACGCGCGCCGGCGGTGGTGGGGACGGTGGAGGAGGCTCGACGGGCGGCTGCACCACCGGTGACGTGACCGGCTCTTGCGTCTTCGCGCACGCATCCATCTGCTCGATGTATTGCTGCACTTTGGCGACGTTCGGTCCCGAGCTGACAATGCCGAGCAGCTTGCGATACGCGGCCGCCGACTTCGCGCACGCGTTGCCGAGGCGATACGCCTGCGCGAGGTTGAACAGGTACGCGGGATCCGGATCGAGCTCGTACGCCAGCTCGAAGCGCTCGGCCGCGAGCTGGTAGTCGCCGGCTTGATAGCGCTGCTGGCCATCGCGCGCGGCGGCCTCTGCTTTGATCTTGTCGGGCTGCGCGTACGCGACGCTGCTCGCGAGCAACATCATCACCACCACGGCGCGCATGCGTCGATCCTACACGAGCTTCGGTTCGATCAGCTCGATCGAACGCCAGCGGCCGGAGCGGAAGCGATACGCGAATAGCCCCGCGAGCAACATCAAGTAGCCCACGAGGCACAGCATCGCGCCCACCGCCCCACCGCCTCCGTACCGCGCGACGAGGTACGCGACGGGAAAGAACACACCCCACGCGAGGACGAGCCGCGCCGCGGCGGTCCACGTGGTGTCGCCCGCGGCGCGCAGGGTCTCGGACAGCGTGATGCCCGTCGCGTCGAACAATTGCCACGCCGCGCTGATCAAGAGCATCGTCGAGCCGACCTGCACGAACGAATCACCGTTGCTGCCGGTGCTGTCGAACAACAGCAGCAAGCGCTCGGGGAAGAACAGATAGAGGACGCCGATGAGGCCCATCCACGCACCGGTGCACGCGAGCGTCAGCCGCACCTGCGGCCACACCTTGTCCTTCTCCTTCGCGCCGATCGCTTGCCCCGCGAGGATCGCACCCGCCGACGCGAGACCGAACGCCGGCATGAAGCCGACCGAGTTGATCGCGAGCACGACATTGAACGCCGCGAGCGTCTCGGCGCCGAGCCCGCCGAACACGATGTTGACGAACATCTGGAACGCACCGAACTCGGCGAGCCAGTTGAGTCCGTTCGGCAAGCCGAAACGCACCACGCGCGCGAGCTCGTGCCAGGACAGGTTCAGCGGATTGCCGTCGGCGCGGCGGCGCGGCGCGGGCCCACCGATCGCCATGCCCCAGCGCCGCCAGAACGCGACGAGCAGGAACGCGAGGCCCGCGAAGCTACCGATCGTCGTCGACAGCGCAGCACCGTCGACACCCATCGCCGGGAATCCGAAGTTTCCATCGATCAGCGCGATGTTGAGGAACAGATCGATGCACATCGTGATCACGCTCGCGACCATCGACATCCACGTGTTGCCGAGACCGCCGTACCAGTTATTCAGCACCTCCATGCCGACGACCGCCGCGACGGAGAACAACCGGATCTTCATGTACGACGACATGAGGCGCGTGACCTCGGGGTCGTAGCCCACGGCCTCGAGCGCCGGATCGATCAGCGGAAACGCCGCGAGCGAGATCACGCCGGCGGCGAGGGAGAGCCCGAGGCCGTACCACGCGTAGCGCGGCGTGGAGTCTCGATCGCCGCCACCGACGAGCTGCGACACGAAGCTCTGCACGATGAACACCGTGCCCATCGGCAGGATCATGAAGATGAACGAGTTGAGCCCGCCGGTCGCGGACGCAACGATCTCTTCCTTGCCGAGATGCTCGACGAGATAGACATCCGCGAAGCCCATCACCGACTGCGTCGCGCGCGCGAGCACCATCGGGAACGCCAGCACGAGCAGCGTGCGCAGCGGAGAACGGCTCGCCGACATGGGGGCGACACCATGAAGTGTCCCGTCGAGTCGTGCAAGGATCCGCCTGGAGCGAAAGTGACGCGAACGTGACACGAGTGACGAAGGAGATCCTCACGCTCGACGGGCACGAGGTGACCATCTCGAATCCCGAGAAGGTCTACTTCCCCAAGGCGGGCATCACGAAGCTCGAGCTCGTGCAGTACTACCTGTCCGTCGCCGACGGTGCGCTGCGCGGTGTCGCGCGCCGGCCGATGATCCTGAAGCGCTTCGTCAACGGCGTCGAAGCGGAGGCGTTCTATCAGAAGCGCGCGCCCGTGAAGCGCCCGCCGTGGCTCGACATCGCGACGTTCACGTTTCCCTCGGGGCGGCACGCCGACGAGATCGCGGTGTCTAATCGCGCCGCCCTCGCCTACGTGGTCAACCTCGGCTGCGTCGATCTCAACCCGCACGCGGTGCGCGCCGAGGACATGGATCGCCCCGACGAGCTGCGCATCGATCTCGATCCGGTGCCCGGCGTCGAGTGGCCGCAGATCCGCGAGGTCGCGCGCGTGGTCCGCGACGTGCTCGCCGAGGTCGGCCTCGTCGGCTGGGTGAAGACGAGTGGCTCGCGTGGCGCGCACGTCTGGGTGCGCATCGCGCACGAGTGGCCGTTCACCACCGTGCGCCGCGCCGCCCTCGCCTTCGCGCGCGAAGTGGAAGCGCGCGCGCCCGCGATCGCGACCGCCAAATGGTGGAAGGAAGAGCGCCACGGCGTGTTCATCGACTACAACCAGAACGCGCGCGATCGCACGACCGCGTCCGCGTACTCCGTGCGCCCGCTCCCCGACGCGCGCGTGTCGATGCCGCTCCCCTGGGACGAGTTCCTCGTCTGCGATCCGCGCGACTACACGCTGCGCACGGTGCCGCCGCGCTTCGCCGCGCAGGGCGATGCACACGCGGGGATCGATGCCGCGGTCGGTCGCCTCGAGCCGCTGCTCGAGCTCGCGGATCGGCAAGAGCACGCGGGCGCCGCCGATGCACCGTGGCCACCGCACTACGCGAAGGGCGATGGCGAAGCACCGCGCGTGGCGCCGTCGCGCGCGAAGAAGCCCGCCGCGCCGAAGAAGCCGCCGCGTCCGAAGCTGCCCGTGATCACGATCGCGCAGGCGAAGCAGAAGGCCGACGCGCTCGCGGGCCTCGAGAAGTGGAAGGCGCGCTATCCCGACGTGTTCGCGAAGCTCGCGCCCGAGCACGTCCTCGTCGATACGAACCGTGGTCGCGCGACCGCGTGGTACCGGATCCGGATCAACCTCGTGAACGTCCCCGAGGCCGAGCGGCCGCCGCCCGAGCCACCGGATCCCGACTACGACTTCCGGATCGAGTGGGCCGACATGCGCCCCGACGACGACAAGAGCTGATCACCGCAAGCGGACGCGGTGCACGTCGCCGACGTGATGCGGCGGCGAGCTCCAATCGCGGTACCCGAGGACCTGTCCGTCCCGACGCACCTCGTCGACCCGCGCGAGATCGAGCTCGGCGACCAAGAGCTGCGGCGCGTTCAGCGTGCCGAGCGCGACGACGCCGTCGTCGGGAAAGCCGCGATCGCACGGGGCGAACACGCCCGCCGCGCCGACGTTCTCGTCGACGGCGATCGACCACGGCGCGAGGCCGACCGTCGGCGCCTGCACCACGTAGCACTGGTTCTCGAGCGCGCGCGCAGCACACGCGACGCGCACGCGATGGTAGCCCGCGAGTCCGTCGGTGCAGCTCGGCACCGCGATCACGTTCGCGCCGGCTTCCACGAGGCGGCGCACGATCAGCGGGAACTCGGCGTCGTAGCAAATCGCGATGCCGAGGCGCATCGCACCGAGCTCGATCACCGGTTGCGCGGAGCCGCCCCCGATCCCCCAGCGCTCGCGCTCGAAGCGCGTCATCTGCAGCTTCTCGACGAGCACCGGCTCGCCCGCCGGCGCGAACACGCGCAGGCGATTGCGATATCCACCGGCGTTCTCGACGCGCTCCGGGAAGCTGCCGCCGACGATCGTGATGCCATGCGTCCGCGCGGCGCCGGCGAGCACCGCGAGGTAGGGCTCGTGGAGCGCTTGGATCGCGGCGAGCTGCGTCGCGAGCGTGGCTTGCTCCGCCGCCGAGAGCAGCGACGTCAGCTCCATCGCCGCGTACTCCGGCATCACGAGGAGCTCGGCGTTGTCGCGTGCCGCGGCCGCGACGGTGGCCTCGAGCTTGGTGCGCCACGCGTCGAAGGATGCGAGCGCCTCGATCGGGTATTGCCAGGCGGCGATTCGGATCACGACAGCTCCTTCGTCCAGAACACCATCGGCTTCGGAGTCTCGACGGACTCGTCGAGGTCCCGCCACGAAAACGTCGTCGTGATGTCGGGTCGTTGGACGAAGCCGTGCTTGGCCCACAGCCCGTCGAGCGGTCGATAGTCCGCCGGGCGGCGCCGGTGATCGAGTGGGCGCACGACCGCGCAGAACGCGGCGGTCGTGAACCCGTGCGCGCGTGCATACGCTTCGCGCTCGACGAAGAACGCGTTCCCGAGACCACGGCCGCGATACGCGCGATCGAGGACCGACTCGCCGAAGTAGTAGACGCGGTCTAGATCGTAGCCCGTGCCCGCGAGCACGGACCCGACGGCGCCGGCATCGCCGTGCGCGGTGAGCGGCATCCCCGTCGAGGCGCCGACGACGCGATCGCCGTCGCGTGCGATCACCACGAGCGCCGCGGGCGACGTCGCGTAGTTCGCGAGGTACGTGCGCTCGTAGTCGAGCGAGCCGACGTAGAGGTACGGGAACTCGCGGAACACGGCGATGCGCAGGTTCGCGAGCGCGAGCAGGTGGCGCTCGATGTCGGCACCCTCGACGCGCTCGACGACGAGGCTCACGCTCCGACCCGCGTCAGGCAGCCTGGGCTCACGACGCGCCGACCTGGTTCAGCCAGTCCTGGAGGTTGTAGTAGTTCGTGACGCGCGCGATCTTGCCCCCGGCGACGTCGAAGAACGCTCCACCGGGAAGCGTGTAGCGCTGGCCGGTCGCGAGCGGAAGACCCTCGTCGGTCGCGAGGTACGTGCCCTCGACGACGTACTCGGCGCCGACGCGGCCGCTCGGCCCCGCCATCACGACGATGTCGCGAAGCTGCTCGCGATAGCTGCGGTTCATGCGATCGAGGAATGCGCGGAACGTCGCGCGGCCGACCTCGCGTGCACCTTGGTTGAGATCGTGAGCGACATCTTCGGCGAGGTAGGAGCACATCGTGTCCCAATCTCCTCGGTTGAACGCCGCGTAGTAGGCCTGTACGAGCTCGGTGTCGGTCACGGGCGCAGGATACTTGCTGCGGTTCGCCGCGCAACGGCCGCGCACCGGGCCGAAACGAGAAACGCCGTCTCGCGTGAACGAGACGGCGCATGACGTCCGAACGACGCGCTTACTTCTGCGCGAGCATCGGATCGGGCGCGGGCTCGGAGGTCTTGCCACCGAACGTGCCCGAGAGCGTCAACGCGGTCACGAAGGCCTGCACGCCGTACGTGCCCTTGTACTGCGGCGTGTACAGCGCGTCGCTCGTGTCGCGCTCGCCCGGGGTGACCCAGAGGAAGCCGAGAGACGCGGCGTAGTCGCCGAACTTGTACGTGCCACCGAGCGTGACGTTGATGCGGTTCACGTCGGGGAGCTGCGCCGTCTGCGTGGTGTCCGGGATCGGCGTCGGGTCATAGATGAAGCCCGCGCGGATCGAGGCCGCCTTGTTGATCGCGTACTCGGTGCCGAGGCGGAACGTCGTCGTGTTCTTGTAGTTCTGCGGGGCAACCGTCGCCGTGTCACCGGGGAGGTTGATGCGGAGCTCCTTGAACTTGGACCAGTTGATCCAGACGGCGTTCACTTCGACCTCGAGCTGCGGGATCGGCGAGTAGGCCACGCCGCCCGCGAACGACTGCGGCAACGTGATCGACGTCGTGATCGCGCCGTCGGGCGGCAGCTGATCGCGGTACGGCTGTGCGATGTCGAAGTCGCCGTTGCCCTCGAAGTCGAGCTTGACCTGGCTGCGCCACATCACGCCGAGCTTGAGCTGCTCGAGCGCCTTGGGGTGATACATGACGCCCGCGCGGCCGCCGACACCAAACGCGTCACCGCCCAGCACCGCGGTGCCCTGCGTGTCGCCGAACACGACGGCGCGCTCGAGCTGCACGGTGGCGGGGACGATGTCCACGCCGCCGCCGATCGAGAGACCTGGCACCTGCTTGTTCAAATTCACGCCGACCGCGGCGGTGATGAAGTACGTCCGCAGCGTCTGGTCCTGAATGACCGCTTGCTGCGGGTGACGATCCGGCCACGACACCGCGAGGCCGAACGGCAGGTGCAGCGCGACGCCGACCGCGACCATCTCGTGGACGCGAGACGTCACGTAGATCGATGGCACGACCGCCGGATCGGAGTCCGTCTTGACCTTCGCGCCGCCGCCTTGGGGCTCGTACGAGCCTTGCGCGATGTAGAGCGATCCGTTGATCGAGACCTGCGTGCCCTCGGCGACGGGGATGCCGCCCGGGTTGAACACGACCGCCGACGCATCGGTGTCCGATGCGGCCGCCGCGCCACCGCGACCGGTGACCTTCGCGTCGTGCTCGTTGATGTTGAACGCGTTGCCGTATGCCACTCCACCGAGCCCGGCTACGAGGAGCAACGAAGTAGTTGTTGTCTTCATTAGATAGTTCCTCGCCCTAGCTAGCGGTTGAGAATCAAGAAGGTGATGGCGTCGGTCTGTAGACGCTTCGTGCCGAGCTGACCGCGCGCGACGGACGCGATGTCACAGGTGTCCGCCGTGCCACCGTTGGCCGCGGTGCACTGCGCATCGCCGACCGCTTGCGTGGTCGACGTGCAGGTGTGGCCCGCGACAGCGCAGTTGCCCGGGACCGGGCGCAGCAGCGACGAGTGCGAGAACACGGTGCCCGCCGACGGTTGGTTCGCACCCAGGGCATCCGGGCACGTCGCGGTCGCGGTGAGCGGCGCGTAGCTGACGAACTTGTTCGTCGCCATCGGCGACACGACCTGCGGCGTCGGACCGAACTGTCCGGCCTGCGGAGCGCACGCCGCCGCGATCGGGTTCGCGGCGAGACCGACGAGCGCGGCCTCGTTGTCCGTCGCGTAGTTCGGGACGACCGCGTCGTCGACGACCTTCTGGATCATGAAGCGGCGCATCGTCGCGAGCTTCTGCGTGAAGTTCGCCGGGTCGGCGGGATCGAGGATCCAGCGAGCGATCGTCGCGAACTGACGATACGCCGCCTGCATCTGCCACTCGTCGGTGGTGCACAGACCGGTGGTGAGCGTCGCGTTCGACTTCTCGCCCGTGAGGATGCCGGCATCGATGAGGCCGTTGACGAGCGGGCACTTGATCGCGCGCGTCGAGGTCTTCTCGAGGATGTCGACCCAGCCCGCGCCCGGGACGTTCAGCACGGCGGACTTGAAGTCCGGCTTCGAGCCGACCGCGACCGAGCCGATGATGCCGCCGAGCGAGATGCCGAGGTAGTTGATGTGCGCGGGGTCGACCTTGAAGTTGCCGGCGCCGAGCGCGGCGAACTGCGTCGCGCAGGCTTCGTTGCCGCAGAACTTCAGCGTCTCGACGAGCGCGTGGATGTCGAGCGCGCTCTGGCGGATGCCGTCGCGCGTCGCGCCGAGGTTCGTCGACAGGAACGGCGCGAAGCACTGCGGGCTCACCGTCGGATCCGGCGTCGTCGCGTCGCAACCGATCGCCGCATCGTTCGACGTGCGGACCGCGCGGCTATCGTGCGCGACGAAGTCGATCGCGACGGTGATGAAGCCGCTCGTGAAGCTGAACGCCGCCTGCGGAGCAGACAGCTGCGGACCGATCGCGAACACGGTCTTCTTCGAGCTGCCGAGGCCGTGACCGAACACCACGGTCGGATAGCCCGTCGTCGGCGCAGGCGAGGCCGGGACGATCGCGATGAAGCTGATCGCTTCGTTCTTCACCATCGTCGGCTTGACCGGATCGCCCCACGGGCCGGGGATCGGCTTCGCCGCGTCGAACGCGTTCGGTGTGTCGACCATGTACTGCGGCGCGTTGAACGCACCGCCGAGCACCTCACCGACCGCCGCGCAGCCGACCGATGCACACGTTGCATTGCCGGTCGCGTAGATCTGCGCGGGCGTGCAGCCCGAGCATGACGCTCCACCGAGCGCGATCTTCAAGAAGCACTGCACGTTCGTGTCGCCGCTGGCCGGAGGGCCGACAACGAACGCCGGGCACTGATCGTAGGGCGCTACCGTGCGGTTGAGCGTCGCCGTGAGCGAGCCGACCTGCAGCGGCGCGACGCTGGGCGCCTTCATCGCGGGCGAGTCCGTCACCGCGGGATCGAGCGGGTCGGTCGTCGTCTGCGTGTTGAACTCCCACGCGAGGAGCACGTCCGCGCGCGCGTGGTTCTTCGACTGGAGGAACGCGAGGCCTTGCGCGTGCGCCTTCCACAACAGATCGAGTCCCTGCAGCGTGGCGAGGTCCTCGTCGTTCGTCGGATCGAGCGGCGTCTTGTTCGCGGTGACATTGCCTTCCGCGTCGAGCGTGACCGGATCTTCTGCCTGGCGAACGAGCGACCACGTGAACGACGGACCGTAGTCATCGCCGCCCGAGGTCTTCACGCCGGCGAGGATGCCCGCGACGTACGTCGACTTCTGATCGAGCGGGCGACCCGCGACCATGATCAGCTGCGGGACGACCACCGGGTTCGCGCAGTTCGCGTCGAACCGCTGCGTCATGCTCGGCACGAGCACGACGGGGATCGGATTCGACATCGCGGGATCGACGGTGGTGCCACCGGCCGCGCGCTTGTAGAGGACGACCTTGTCCATGACGCTCGTGAGATCGAACATCTCGGAGAACGTCGCCGTCATCACGGTCTCGTACGTTCCGAAACCGTCGAGCTTGTTGAGCACGAGAGTGCGCGTCGCCGTCGTGGCCGCGCCCTCACCGCACGACATCGGCAAGTTGACCTTGCCCGTCATCGGATCGAGCAAGAGGTTGTTCGGGAAGGGAACGACCTTATTTCCGGGATCGAATTCGACCACCGGTCCCGCCGTTCCGACCTCGTCGGCGTCGACCTTGATGTCGGGACAGCCGCTCGCCGTGATCAGGAGGCTGGGTACAATCAACCAGCGCCATTGGATGTTCATGCAATTCTCCGTTAGTAGCGAAAGTGAACGGAGTATAGGCATGTCTCACGATCCAGCTAGGAATCGTTGACGCCCTTTTTCCGCGCACTGTCGATCGCGTCACGGAGTGCGCGTTTCGCACGTAGCGCTGCCTACGCATGTTGCGGCCCTACGTGTCCGCAGACATGTCCAGAGAACGCACTGTTTCGTCGGCGAGAAACGCCTCGGCCTTCTCCCGGCGCAGCCTCACCAGCACGTCGTTGACCTCGGCCCCGACGAGGAGCGCGATGTTGGACAGCCAGAGCCAGGTCAAGAACACGATCGCGCCGCCGAGCGCACCATAGGTGGTCTCGTAGCTGCCGAACGTCGTCAGGTAGAAGTTGAACCCGAGGCTGACCACGATCCACATCGCGATACCGACAAACGACCCGATCGTGAACACCCGAAACGGAGTCTTCGTGTCCGGCAAGAAGTGATAGGCAATCGCCCACACGAACATCACCAGCAGCCCCGCGCCGAACCACCGTCCGATCTCCCATGCGACATCGAACGCCGCACCCAGGCCAAACCGATCGGCGACGTAGTGGCCGATCGGCGGCCCGAGCACCAACAGGCCGAGCGCCGCCACCACCATCAGCGCGACGCCGACCGTCACGCTGATCGCGATCACCTGCCGCTTCCACCACGACCGCGTCTCCACGCGCTTCGCGATCCGATCGAGCGCGAACCCGAGCGACGCCGCTCCTCGGCTCGCACCCCACACCGCGAAGGCGAACGAGCCCACCGCGAAGCCGGCATCGGCCGCGTTGATGAAGCTCGTGACCTGCTCGGAGATCATCTGCCGGGCGGTCTCGGGCAGCGTCCGCGTGGCGATCAGCACGCCTTCGTGGATCGTCGCGGGATCGATGACGAGCAGCGCGATCGTCACGATGAACACCAGCATCGGGAACAGCGAGAGGACGGCGTAGTAGGCCATCATCGCGCCGTAGTCGATCACGTCGTCGTCGACGATGGCGTTGATCAGCCGCCGGAGGAACACGAGCTTCGGGACCCGCGCGCGCCAGCGATCCACCGTGCGGATCCGCTCGGGCAGCTTCGCTGCGCCATGCTCTGGGAGAAGCGTTTGGGTGGCCACGCTGCTCGAATCAGCAGCGAACGTGCCAGGTGCGCCCAGCAGGACTCGAACCTGCGGCCGTCCGGGTAGAAGCCGGATGCTCTAATCCAACTGAGCTATGGGCGCCGGTTGGGAGGGGCACTCTGGCCTATGTCGGGCTCGTCCTCAAGTCGCGATGACGAAGCTGGCGGAACTCCAAGCACACCCGCCGGCACCTGGAGATAGTCGTCCGCCCACGCGATGCCTTTTCGTTGGCCATTTTCGCGGAGCGGTGACCCGGAGCACGACGATCGCTCCGAAGCGGGTCGGGTCGACGTAGTAGCAGCGGTCGGTCTCGGGGCAGTAGATGCACAGCAGCTCGATGGAGGACTTGTCGACGGCGACTGAATGCACGCCGTGGCGATCGGCCCACGATGTCTTGAACGGGACCGAAACGCAGCCGTTCGTCAGCGCGCGGTACTTCACTTGGACTCGAAAGAACCGCTCGCCACGATACGCGACGAGATCGAACGCCTCGTGCTCGGTCATCGGGACCAAAATCCCGAAGCCCAACTCGACCTCGCGAAGAAGGGCGTGGAGGATCCCGAGGTCCCCTTTGGTCTTCGTGTGGTGCGGGCGCATGGGGCCGACTCTCGACATCGGCCGTGTTAGGTTTCGCGGAATATGCGCGCTGGAATCGCGAACGTCGTGTTGGCCGGGGCGACCCTCGTCGCTTGTGGAAAGAGTGAAAACGCTGGAGCCGAAGAGGCCCGCAAGCAGGCCGAGGCCGAGCTCAAGGACAAGGTGAAGAACGGCGAAGCCGCCGTGAAGATCAAGCCGCCGGTGCCGGGGCAGCAGACCATCTCCTGCGAGCAGCTGATCGATCTCCCGACGTTCCAGTCGGCGATGGGCGAGCTCGAGCCGCTGACGGTGAAGGACACGCGCAAGGCGGAGCCCGAGGCCGCGAGCTCGTGCGGCTTGGCGCGCGGCGGCAAGCGGCCGACCGAAGCCGAGCAGAAGGCGATCCTGAAGAAGGAAGGCCGCCTCGGCGTGATGGCCGGCGACGAGCTGTGCAACGTCACCGCGTACTGCTGGACCATCGAGGATCCCGAGCGGTTCAAGCTGAAGTGCAAGCAGAAGAAGGATCAGGACGACGAGTCGATGGGCAGCTACGCCTGCAAGCAGGTCGTCGCCGTCGGCGCCGATGACGTGTTCGTGTACCGCTTCTTCGACGCGGATACGAAGTGCATCATCCAGGTGAAGGGCGGACCGAGCAACGTCGACAACGAAGCGATCCGCAAGTGCGCGATCGCGGCGCGCGACACGATCACGCCCGAGCGGATCACGCCGGGTGCTGCGCCCGCTCCGTCGGACGCGGGCAGCGCGGCCGGCAGCGGCTCGGCGAAGTAGGTTAGGATGGTCGAAATGCGTCGCTCGTTATCTTTGTCGGCATTGGTCGCGCTCGGACTCGCCACCGCGGGGGTCGCCCACGCGGAGACCACCGTCTCGACCGCGGTCTCGCAGCTGATGGTGCTCGAGCCCGGTGATGCCAGCTACAAGCTGTTCCACGGCGCCGTGTGGCTCGATCACGACAAGCAGACCACGAACTATCGATGGGGCGGCCTCCAGTGCAAGGGCCGCGAGTTGTCCGACACGAGCGTGCAGCTGCTGTTCGCTGCGTTTCGCTCCGAGTATCAGATCGCGCTCGAGTACGTGCTCAGCGAGTACAAGGGCAAGCAGTACCGCTGTGTCACCGGCTTCACGATCTCGCGCGGCTAGTTAGCGGCGCGGGCGGCGACGGCGGATCACGAAGACCAGGCCGAGCATCGAGAACGCGACCGCGGTGATCGGCGCGCTCGAGTTCGTCGTGACCGACGAGTTGCAGATGCCGTCTTCGGGGGGCGACTTCGGGAAGCACACGCCCTTCGTCGGGCCGTTCGCGATGCAGTCGAAGCCCTCTTCGCAGCTGTCGGACACGCCGGCGACGCACTCGCGCGTGCAGATCGTGCGCTCGGCGGTGCCGGTGCACAGGCCGCTCAAGCAGTACTGCGGGTACGTGCAGTCATCCCCGAGCTCGCCCACCGCGGGATCCCAGAAGCACTTGCCCGCTTCGCACTTCTGACCCGTGAGACACGAGTCCGCGCTCGCGCACGGCGCGCCCTTGGTGACCGTGATCGTCGGCGACGTGGTGGTGACGTCGATGTCGTCCTTCGCTTTGACCACGATGTCGATGACGCCGTCGGGAACGTCGGCCGGGAACGGCACGCCGTAGTCGGTGGTCGGCTGACCATCGCGGCCCCACTGCGCACCTTGCGCGCTCGCCCACTTGTACCCGTTGAGCCAGAGCTCGACGCTCTTGATGCCGCGCTGCGCACCGGCGGTGGCGATCACGGTGAAGCCGTTGGTGACGGTCGTGGTGCCCGCGGCGGGCTGCTTGACCTCGAGCGTCGGCGGCGTCGTCGTCGGCGTGCCCGGGCCGAACACGTTGAGGAGCGCGAGGTGCGCGTTCTGCGTCGCACCGCACGTGCACGGCATCGCCGAGTACTCGCCGCACGTCGCTTGATCGTTGCGGAAGAACTTCTGGCCGCCGCAGTCACCGCGATACGTCATCGGATCGATGCACGCGGAGCGAGTGCCGAACGAGTACGAGTGATCGAGGCCCCACGTGTGCGCGGTCTCCTGCGAGACGATCGCGCAGATCTCCCAGATGCGAGCATCGCCACCACCGCCGACCATGTTCGCGAACGTGTACGTGATGCGGTTATCGACGGGCGTGCAGCCGACGCCGGGCGAGATGCCGAGGATGCCGTTGGACAAGCCGACCTGGCGCGAGAGTCCCGCGACGATGTTCATGTGATAGGTCGGTGCCGTCGGCTTGACGTCGGTGACCTGCACGTCGAACGGCGAGTAGACCTCTTGCACGCACTTGAGGATTTTGGCCCAGTCCGCGTCGGCGGCGGCGCCGATGTCGCCGGCCTCGTTCTCGAACTCGCTGATCGCGAAGTCGGGACCGGGCGCGGTGGGTGTGCTCGACGGGATCGACGACGTGTAGCCGCGCGAGTCGTCGGTGCCCTTGTGCATCACGCAGCCGCCCTTGCAGCGCTCGAGATAAATGATCTTCGAGACGTTCGCGTGCGATGCGGGCGGCGGCTGCAGATCAGGCACGACCGGCGCCACGACGAGCCGACCTTGCTCGCGAGGAATGCGATGCGGGAGCTCGGCGACCGCCGTCGACGCGAAGCCTGCGACAACAACGAGCGACGCCAGTGCGCGCATTAGCGGGTTCTCCTGCGGGTGACGACAAATCCGAACAGTCCGAGACCGAGCGCGATCGGTGCCCACGGCACCGACGAATCCGACGTGCCCACGCTGCAGCAACCACCGCCGTCATCGACGGGGAAGCAGACACCTTGCGCGCCCATGCCGACGCACGTGAGCCCCGATCCCTCGGGGCAGCTGTCGCCGACGCCGGGGATGCAGTTCTGGGTGCAGATGGTCTGGTCGGCCGTTCCCGCGCAGACACCGCTCGTGCAGAACTCGTTGTACGTGCAGTCGTCGCCGATCTCGCCGGCGGGCGGATCCCAGAAGCACTTGCCGCCTTCGCACTTCTGACCCTTGTTGCACGTGTCCGCGCTCGTGCACGGCGCACCCTTGGTCGCGGTCGTGGTCACCGACGTCATGCCGCCGACGTCGTCGTACGAGCGGACCTCGATGTCGTAAAGGCTGTTCGGCACGTTCGCCGGAAGCTGGAACGCGTACGGCGACGGGTTGGGTTGGCCGCCACCGGTGGCGAACCTCGCGCCTTGGACCGTGCCCCACTTCCATCCGTTCAGATACAGCTCGACGCGCTCGACGCCGCGCTTCGATCCCGACGTCACCGCGACGAGGTTGTTGATCGCGCCACCCGCTTGAGCGGGCGTGGTGAACGCGACCGTCGGAGGCGGAACCGTCGGAGTCCCCATGCCGAACACCTGCGTGAGCAGCTGGTGCGAGTTCGGCGGGTTGTTCGGGCAGTTGCACGGCTCTTCCTCGAAGCGACCGCACGCCGCGATCTTGTTGCGGAAGTACCGCTGGTCGGGGTTGCACGTGCCGGTGTCGTACGACATCGGATCGGAGCACGCCGACGAGTTGTCGCTGATGAAACGGAACTCGTGCTGCAAACCGAACGCGTGACCGACCTCGTGCGTGATCGTGGTGCAGAGATCGCGCACGTAGTTCTGCGCGCTCCCTGCGAGCGGTCGGTGTGCATCTGCGAGCGTGAACGAGATGACGTTGTCGAGCGCGCTCGCACAATCGAGCTGCGAGATGCCGAGGAGACCGTCGATCTGGAGCCCGATCGCCGCCTGCGTGCCGCCGACGACCGCCATGTGATACGAGCCCGACACCGGGCGCTGGTCGGTGACCTGCACGTCGAAGTAGCTATAGGTCTCCGCGACACACGCGACGATCTGCGCCCACTCCGCGTCGGCGGCGGCGCCCGTTTGCCCCGCGAAGTTCTTGAACTCCGGCACGGTGTAGTTCTGGCCGCGGGGAATGCCCGGCACCGCGGTGACGTTCATCGGCGCGTTCTGCTGATCCGCCGCGGTGAGGTTGCAGCCACCGCTACAGCGGTTGACGAACAGGACCTTCGAAATGTGGTGGTGCGGGAGCGCGGTGCTCGCGACCGCGGACGGCACGGCTTCGGTGCCGCACGTGCCGCCACGCACGCCGATCGGGTGGCCCACTCGAACAGGCTCGGCCGCAGCGACGCTGGCGCCGAAAGTCGTAGCCGTGACAAACACTACACACCATGCAGAACGCATGGGTGCGTCTTACTACAGGGTCGCGGGAAGCGTCACGCTGTTTTCCCAAACCGCCGCCGACGAGTGATCACCGCGAGCATCAGCACTGAGAACCCGACATAGAGCCACGGTCGCGTCCCCGCTCGCTCCTCGCTGCCGATGCTGCAGCAACCTCCCGTGTCTTCGATGAAACACACGCCGTCCGTCCCCGATCTCGGGACGCAGACAAGACCGTCGGGGCAGTCGTCCTGGAGCGTCGTGCAGCTTCGTGTACAGATCGTGAGGTCGCTCGTGCCGGTACACACGTTGCTCAGGCAGAACTGCGCGTAGTTGCACTCCTCGCCGATCGCGGCCGCCGCGGCGGGCCAGCGGCAATAGCCGTCGGTGCACGACTGCTCGTCGGCGCAATCACTGCGCGACGCGCAACCGTTCGGCGAACCCTTGAACGACGGAACCACCGGCGAGTCCGAGCACATGCCGAGGTCGTCACACGCGCGTGCGAAGACGTCGTACTTGCTCGGTGCGGGCACGTTCGACGGGATCGGGATCGTGTAGGACGCGTTCGGCGGCTGGCCATTGGCGCCGTACGGCGCACCCTTCACCTCGGACCACTTCGAGCCGTTGAGATAGAGGTCCACGTGGGCCACGCCGCGGCTGGAGCCGCCTTGCGCGCCCGCGACCGCGCCGATCGCGACGTTCGGCTGTGGCAGCGAGAGCGTGATCGTCGGCGCTGCCGTGTTGGCCGTCGCCGCACCGAACACCTCGACCAACTTCTGGTGCGAGTTCTGGAACGGACCGCAGCGGCACGGCCGTGTCGAGTTCTCACCGCACTTCGCGCGAAAATTGCGGAAGAAGCGCTGCCCCCCGCAATCAGTGCGGTAGGTCATCGGATCGCTGCACGTCGACGTTCCGTCCTGGAACTCGAACGTATGATCGAGCCCGAAGGCATGCGCGCTCTCTTGCGCGACCGTCCAGCACACGTTGAACACGCGCTGCGCGTCGTTGCGGCTGTGATGATTCGCGAACGAGAACGAGATCGCGTTGTCGATCGGCCTGCAGTCCGCCGACAGCGGCGCGATGCCGAGGATGTCGTTGCCGAGGCCGACCTCCGTCGGGACGCCGGCCACGATCGCCATGTGATACGTGCCCTCCGTCGGCTTCTGGTCGGTGACCGTCACCTGATACGGCGAGTACACGTCGCGCACGCACGCGAGCACCGCGTTCCACTCTTCGTCGGACGCGTCCCCCGGCACCCCGCCCGCGCTGATGTACTCCGACACCATGCTCGTGGTCTGCGCCGGAATCGACGACGTGTTGTTCTTCGCATCCGTCCCGCTGCCCTTGGTGATCACGCACCCGCCGCGGCACCGCTCGAGGTACAGCACGTTGGAGACCGCCGCGCTCGTCGGCTGCGCCGGGACATCCTCGATCACGCGTCGTGTCGGCGCAGCGGCCGCCGTGCTCGCGCTCAGGAGCACCACCACGAGTCCGCGTGTCATCGCGACCGAGCTTAGCATCCCGATCCGCGCGGCGATCATCGACTAATCGGGGTCGATTCGCTGCGGAGGCGCACGGTGCGAGACCACCTTGGTCGAGCGATTCAGCATCTGCGGCGTCCACTCGATCAGCACCTCGACGCCGAGGATCTCGGGGCCGCGCGGGAAGCGCTGGCGCGCCATCGCGTCGTTGATGCACTGCTTGAGCGCGATCGATGTCTCGCCGGTGGTCGCGACGTTGGAGGCAACTCCGTCGGGCAAGATGTCCATCTTCGTCAACAGGCGAGCCTCGGTGTGCGGCAAGCCGTTGTCGTCCGCGCGCTCGCCCCACTCCATGAAGCAGCCATCGAGGCTGACGTCGGCGACGGCGGAGTTGACGAGCGACGATTGACTGGGCTGCTTTCGCGCCGACGCGGGATTCTTGATCTGCTCGATGTTCGCGACGAGCTGCTGGATCCGCTTGTCCTTCTCCACGAGCTCGAGCGCCTTCTCCTCGAGCTGGCGCTTGAGCTCGGTCACGTCTTCGGAGTTGGGAATCTTCGACAAGATCTTCTCGCGCTCGCGGTTGAGATCGCGGATCTCCTGCTTGAGACGATTGATCTCCTCGACGAGGACCGCGGTGGTACCGGGGTCTGTCGACGGCGGCAACACCGGCTCGTCGCGACGACCGAGCACCGCGGCGGTCGCGACGCCCGCGACGACGAGCGCCGCGAGCCCGGCCGCGACCCACTTCGTCGACAGCTTTGGCGCGGGCGGCACCAGCTCGGACATCAATAGCGCCATCGTCGGCCAGCGCTTGACGCGATCGCGCTCGAGCCCGCGACTGACCGCGCGCGAGATCGTCACCGGAATCTTGATCCCCTCGGGCGGCGGCAGCGCCTTGTCGCCCTTCTCGTGCATCGAGACGCTCGTCGCGCCGGGGAGCGGATGCGTGCCGTAGAGCGCTTCGTAGAGCGCGACGCAGAAGCTGAACTGATCGGCGCGCGCGTCGATGTCCGGCCCCGTGAGCTGCTCGGGCGGCATGTAGCGCGGCGTGCCGAGCACGGTGCCGGTGGCGGTCAGCGACGAGCTCAGCGTGCTCGCGAGGATCGGCGTGGGGCCGCGACCCGACTCGGGATCGACCATGAACGAGCGCGCGAGACCGAAGTCCGTCACGCGCACGCGACCGTCGCCACCGACGAGCACGTTGTCGGGCTTGAAGTCGCGATGCAGGAGGCCGGTGCCGTGCGCGGCGACGAGTCCTTTGCCCGCTTGCAGGAACACCTCGATGATCTCGCGCCACGTGCGCGGATACTTCTTGAGCCACGTCGTCAGCGTGTCGCCCTCGACGAACTCCATCGCGATGTAGAGATCGCCGTCGTCGGTGGTGCCGACGTCGTAGACCGCGACGACGTTCGGATGCGAGAGCTGGGCGATCGCCTGCGCTTCGCGGCGCAGTCGCTTCTGCGCATCTTTGGTCGCGAGCTGCAGCCCCGAGCGCAGGAGCTTGAGCGCGACCTTGCGATCGAGCTGCGGATCGTACGCGGCGAACACGACGCCCATGCCGCCAGTGCCGAGCGTCGAGAGAACGAGATAGCGACCGACCTTGTCACCGACGGTGAAGTTGCGTTTCGGGAGGTGCGTGACCTGCGACGGCGAGATCTTTTCGTGCGGGACCGTCTGGATGTTCGAGTCGGCCGCGGCGTCCTGCGCCATCGCAGCGACGAGCGCGCGGCAATCGCGGCACCCGGCGAGGTGACCCTCCACCTTGGTCAACGCACTCGCGGCGAGCGAGCCAGAGACGAATTCACTGACCACGTTGTCGTCGAGGCACTCCACGGGAACGACTAAGGGTAGCCCGGGGGCGGTGACCGAGCCGCGCAAACCTTTGAAATGCTGTGGCACGACGAAGCCTCTTTGCGAGGGACACACCTACCCAGTCGGCACTTGCATTGGAAGCGTGGACAAGGTAGCAATCCCGCGCCTTTATGCTGACTGACCTCTCGAAAGTCCGGAACATCGGGATTAGCGCTCACATCGACAGCGGCAAGACCACGCTGACGGAACGCATCCTCTTCTACACCGCCCGCATCCACGCGATTCACGAGGTCAAGGGCAAGGACGGCGTCGGCGCCAAGATGGACTCGATGGAGCTCGAGCGCGAGCGCGGCATCACGATCCAGTCCGCGGCGACGTTCTGCCAGTGGCCGCCCGACGCGAAGGCGAAGGCCGTCATGGCCGTCCCCGGCTCGCCGATCAAGGCGCAGCACCACATCAACATCATCGACACCCCAGGTCACGTCGACTTCACCGTCGAGGTCGAGCGCTCGCTGCGCGTCCTCGACGGCGCGATCATGGTGCTCTGCGGCGTCGCCGGCGTGCAGTCGCAGTCGTACACGGTCGATCGCCAGATGCGCCGCTACAAGGTTCCGCGCATCGCGTTCGTCAACAAGCTCGACCGCACGGGTGCGAACCCGTTCCGCGTCCGCGATCAGCTCCGCGAGAAGCTCAAGCTTCACCCGGTGATGATCCAGTGCCCGATCGGTCTCGAGGACAAGCTCGAAGGCGTCGTCGATCTGATCGACATGGTCGCGTACACGTTCCACGGCGAGAACGGCGAGCAGATCGAGCGCGGCCCGATCCCGGAGGCGCTGCACCCGCTCGCTCCGCACGGCCACGCAGGCACGCTCAAAGAGCTGTGCGACAAGATGCGCGAGGAGATGCTCGACCAGCTCTCCATGGTCAACGACGAGCTGACCGAAGCGATGCTCGAGGACAAGGTCACGCCGGACCTCCTTCGCAAGTGTCTGCGCGACTCGGTCGTCGCGCTCAAGTGCACGCCGGTCATGTGTGGCTCGGCGCTCGGTAACAAGGGCGTCCAGCTCCTGCTCGACGGCGTCTGCAACTTCCTTCCCGAGCCGCGCGACGTGGAGAACATCGCGCTCGACCTCGACAAGGAAGAGGCGCCGCAAGTCCTCGTCAGCGATCCGAACAAGCCGCTCGTCATGCTCGCGTTCAAGCTCGAGGACGGACGCTACGGCCAGCTCACGTACATTCGCGTGTACCAGGGCACGGTTCGCAAGGACGATTTCATCGTCAACTCGCGCAACGGCAAGAAGGTCAAGGTCGGCCGCCTCGTCCGCATGCACTCGGACGACAAGGAAGACATCCTCGACGCGAGCGCCGGCGACATCTGCGCGCTGTTCGGCGTCGACTGCAACTCCGGTGACACGTTCACCGACGGCACCGTGAACCTCGCGATGACGTCGATGTTCGTTCCCAAGCCGGTCATCTCGGTCGCCATCAAGTCGAAGGACTCCGGCTCCGAGATCAACATGTCGAAGGCGCTCAACCGCTTCACGAAGGAAGACCCCACGTTCCAGTGCTGGGTCGATCCCGAGTCTGCCGAGACGATCATCGCCGGCATGGGCGAGCTCCACCTCGACGTCTACATCGAGCGCATGAAGCGCGAGTACAAGGCCGAGGTCGTCACGTCGCCGCCGCAGGTCGCGTATCGCGAGACCATCGGCGCGAAGACCGAGTTCAACTACACGCACAAGAAGCAGACGGGTGGCTCCGGTCAGTACGGCCGCGTCGCCGGTTACTGCGAGCCGTTCGATGGCGAGTTCGAGTTCGTCGACGAGATCAAGGGCGGCTCGATTCCGCGCGAGTTCATCTCGTCGGTCGAGAAGGGCTTCAAGTCGATGATCCCGAAGAGCCCGCGCCTCGGCGTGCCGTGCGTCGGCGTTCGCGTCGTCATCAACGACGGTCAGAGCCACGCGGTCGACTCGTCCGATAACGCGTTCCAGGAAGCAGCCCGCGGTGCATTCCGCGACTTCTTCCCGCGCGCGAAGCCGCGCATCCTCGAGCCGATCATGAAGGTCTCGCTCGAAGGTCCGGCCGAGTTCTCCGGCAACATGCTGTCGCTGATCATGCAGCGCCGCGGCATCGTCGTCGGCTCGACGGAAGAGGACGGTCAGGCGCGCGTCGACGCGGAAGTGCCGCTCGCCGACATGTTCGGCTTCTCGACCCCGCTTCGCTCGGCGACGCAGGGCAAGTCGGAGTTCACGATGGAGTTCGCGAAGTACGCGGATGTCCCGCAGAACATCGGCGAGGAGCTCCTGGCCAAGGCCAAGAAGGCCAAGGAAGAAGCCGCGAAGAAGTAGTCTTCGATCACGGTTTCGTCGACGGTCGCCTACGTGGCGGCCGTTGTCGTTTTCGGACGTACATGTTCGGGAAGCGCACGATCCACGAAGCGATCTTGCCGTGTTCCCGACGAGGAATCTGCGTGACGGCCGTTACGTAACCCGCGTACGCTGATCGGATGCGAGCGATAACGTGGGTCGCGTGCATGATGCTGACGGCATGTCGGTTCGGTTTTGACGAGCTCGCGGGGTCGGCGGGAGACGACGTCATCGATCCGCCGCCCGTGCCGGGCGTCGCTCGCGTGACGGTGATCGGCGAAGACGGACAGCCCACGGCCGGTCAACCGATCGTCGATGCGTATGTCGTCGCGATCGAACAAGACGGATCGACGCGCACGTGGCGCACCGCGAGTGACGGCACCGTCGACATCGAGGTGCTCGGCAACACCGCGGTGCACGTCGCGCGACCGACGCTCTCGAACAGCGAGTGGTCCGTATCGTCGTTTCGCGCGATCAACGACGGCGCGCGCATCATCGCGGGCGGACATCCACCGCGAGCGATGACGACGACACGATCGGTGACGGTGAACCTCCCCGCGTTTCCGGCGGGCTACACGGAGGCATGGATCACGGGCCCGATGATGTGCATGAGCGACTGGGCCCATGATGTGTCGTCGACGATCGCGCTTCTCTACGATCCGCGCTGCGAAGGCCAGACCGTCGATCTCTTCGCCGTTTCGTACGACATCTATGTTCCGATCGGCAGCGTGACGCTGACCGATGGAGCGATCGTCGACCGGACCGCCGATGTGTGGACCGATCTCGACAAGGTCGGCATGGAGTACTCGAACCTCCCCACCGACGTCACCAGCGCCGCCGCGTACCTCTCGTTCCCGGTGGCCGGTGGCGATCTGATCCCGTTGGCCGACAATGTCGACGTTCCCGATGCGCAAGGGTTCGTCGGCTTCGCGCTCGACGTCCCGCCGATCATGGCGGGCACGCAGCTCGTTCACGTGTTCGAGTCGACGACCGGCGCGCGCGTGGTCTACGAGCGCATCGATTCGTGGCCCGGCACGCGACAGTTCGATGCCTCCACCCTCGCTCCGGTGGCCGCACCGCCGACGACCGATCAGGGATCGAGTCAGGTCTCGTGGGTGATCACGCCCGCGCCGGATGCCGATGTCTACTGGTCGTCGGCCGACATCGTGACCGCGGGCACGACGGTGCACTGGAACGCGTTCGGTCCCTCGGGTGCGACGCAGGTGACGTTCCCCGTGCTCCCGCCCGAGCTCGCGAGGCTGATGCCGACCAGCGCCAGCGTGTGGAGCCCTCCCTGCGTGGTGATCGCGGGCCTGTCGGACTTCGACTACGCGAGCGTGGTCGAGATCGTCGATCGCGACCTCTATTGGTGGTGGGCCGAAGCGCTCCACCTGCCGCCCGGCACGCTGTCGCTCCAGTCGACCTCGATCCCCTAGGGTCGGAAGTCCCGAAACCCGCGGTTTGCGAATCGCATCTTCGAGGCTGCGTTCCGGAGGCGATCTCGCCGCGTAAACCCGCGCTGCGCCTGGTGTGCACGTGGGTACGCTGACTGCAATGCCCGTGAACGGGCCGATAACCCGGACGCGTCGTCCGCCTCGGACCCATGGAGCAGACATGTCGATCACGAAGTTGAAGCCGGTGGGAGGCTGGGCGACGGTCCAGTACTCCCAGCCGCATCTCGTAGGTTCGTATGTACGAGCGCAGGGCACGCCGCTTCCGACGAAGGCACCGAGGATCTTGATCGGCCTTCTCACCGGAGGCGACGAGCCGCTCCCGCCGACGTACGTAGCCGAGAAGCAGCGCCACGACGTGAAGCCGCACGAAGTACGGATCGCACGCCGGGGGTAACCCGATCGCGTTGACCCAGGTCACGCACGACGAGGAGCCATCGTAGGGGTACGGTGGCTTTCGCGTTTTCGGAATCGCGATGTGAGAACGTCGCGCCATGAGCGTACTGGCAACGATGATGGACGTGCCGCTGACCATCGACCTCGTGGTGGACCGCGCGGCGACGTGGATGGGTGATGTCGAGATCGTGTCGCGGCGACCCGACAAGAGCATCACGCGCACGACCTATCGCAAGGTCGTCGCGCGAGCGAAACGGTTGGCGCGCGCGCTGATCAACGCGGGGATCAAGCCCGGCGATCGCGTCGCGACGCTGATGTGGAACCACTCCGAGCACCTCGAGGCGTACTTCGGCATCCCGCTATCGGGTGGCGTGCTGCACACGCTGAATCTGCGGCTGTCTCCCGAGGACATCGCGTACATCGCGAACGATGCCGGCGATCGGTTCTTGCTCGTCGACGAAGTGCTCGTGCCGTTGTGCGACAAGCTGAAGGCAGCCGGCGGGACGTTCGAGAAGATCATCGTCGTCGGCGCGAACGGCGACTACGAAGCGTTCCTCGACACGGCCACCGATGGTCCACTACCGAAGCTCGCGGAGAGCGACGCGCTCGGCATCTGCTACACGAGCGGCACCACGGGCAAGCCGAAGGGCGTCGTGTACAGCCATCGCTCGACGGTGCTGCACGCGATCGTCGAGTGCTTGCCCGACTCGCTGAACCTGTCGCGCGCGGACACGCTGTTGCCCGTCGTGCCGATGTTCCATGTCAACGCGTGGGGCTTGCCGTTCGCGTGCGCGCTCGTCGGCGCGAGGCTCGTGTTCCCTGGACCGCACCTCGATCCGCCGAGCCTGCTCGATCTGTTCGAGAGCGAGCGCGTGACGATCGGCGCCGGCGTCCCGACGATCTGGATCGGCATCCGCGAAGCGCTCGACGCGCATCCCGGCAAGTGGAAGCTGCAGCCGAACGTCACGATGGTGATCGGTGGTGCCGCCGCGCCCGAGCAGCTGATCCGCGACTTCGATCGCCTCGGTCTGCGCCTGCTCCACGCGTGGGGCATGACGGAGACGTCGCCGATCGGCCTCGTCTCGCGCGTCCCTCCGCACCTGCGCGATGCCGACGAGAACCTGCGCTACAAGCTGCGCGCGAAGCAGGGTGTTCCACCGCCGCTCGTCGACGTGATCGTACGCAACGACGCGGGCACGGTGCCCGCGGATGACCGTACGAGCGGCGAGCTGATGGTGCGCGGGCCGTGGATCGCGGGCAGCTACATGGGCGGCGCGACGCCGGAGCGCTGGACGAGCGATGGCTGGTTCCGCACGGGCGATGTGGCCAAGGTCGACGCGCACGGCTTCGTGCAGCTCACCGATCGCGTCGCGGATCTGATCAAGTCCGGCGGCGAGTGGATCGCCTCGCAGGAGATCGAGAACGTGCTCATGGGGCATCCCTCGGTGAAAGAAGCCGCGGTCATCGGCGTGCCTCATCCGAAATGGAGCGAGCGACCGATCGCCGTGGTCGTGCTCAAGCCGGGCCTCGAAGCCACGAGCGACGAGCTCAAGGCCTACGTCGGAGAGCGCTTCCCGAAGTACTGGATCCCCGATGCCATCGTGTTCTCCGACGCGATCCCTCGAACGAGCGCGGGCAAGTTCAAGAAGACCGAGCTGCGCGAAACGCACAAGGCATTCTTCACCTGAGGCGTGGCGCCACACCTGCGGCTCCGTCGCGCCAGCGGTAGCCTCGCAGAGTCGTGAATCTACGGGCCGTCCGTGAGATGCGCTCGCGCACCTGCACGGGTACGTGGCGTGCACCCGAACCGCGGCATGGCGCCCTCTCTACGGTCTCTCCTGAAGACGGCGCTGTTCGACCGGATTCCCGGTCTCCTCCGTCGCGGTCCAGCGACCGCTCCTCGCGTCGCGCTGACGTTCGACGACGGCCCCGACCACATGACCGAGCGCTACCTCGCGCTCCTCGACGAGCTCGGCGTGCCCGCGACGTTCTTTCTGTGCGGCAATCGCGCGGAGCAGCGGCCCGATCTCGTGCGCGAGTATCTCCGTCGCGGACATCAGGTCGCGGGCCATGGCTACGATCACACGCGGTTCACGAACCTCTCGCGCGCCGAGCTGCTCGCTCAATGCGAGCGCACCGATACCGCGCTCGGCGGTCAATCCACGGGCCGCTCGTGGGTGCGTCCGCCGCATGGCTCGCTCGATCCGAGCAGCGTGCTCTCGCTGCTCGCGGCGGGTTACGCGGTCGCGCTGTGGTCGCTCGACTCCGAGGATCACAGCGATCAGGACGTGGACTCGCTCGTCGCGCGATGCACGAAGACTGCATCGGCCGGCGAGGTGCTCCTGTTCCACGAAGGCCAAGCGTGGACGCTCGCCGCGCTGCCGCACATCGTCGACGCGTTGTCCGCGCAGGGACTCGAGTGCGTGACGATGCACGATCTGTTCGCGCCCTGAGATAGGCTGCGCGCATGCGCGCTTCGTGGATGGTGCTCGTCGTTGTCGGTTGTTCGTCGCCGCCTGCACGGCCGAGCGTGGTCGAGCCCACGCCGCAGCCAGCGCCTGCGCCGGCTCCGGTGCCCACGACGCCACCGCCGGTCGATCCGGCGATCGCGCGCGTCGAGGATGTCGTCGACACGCAGCACGGACTGACGGTGCACGATCCGTATCGCTGGATGGAGAAAGGCGGCGTGGCGCTCGATGCGTTCTTCGATGCGCAGAACGCTCGCGCGCGCAGGGCGTTCGCCGCGGCGCCGGGGCGCGCGAAGTTGCGCGAGGAGATCGCGATCGCGAACCGCGGCATCACGCGCGTCAACGTGCTCTCGATCGCGGGCGCGACGACGAAGCCGCGCATCTTCACGTGGCGGCGCGCACCCGAGGATGACCAGCGTCAGATCTGGATGCGCGAGGGGTGGACGGGCAAGGACCAGATCGTCGTCGATCCCCGCGCGCGCGATACGAAGGACGTGCACCACTCGCTCGATTACGCCGCGGTGTCGCCGAATGGCGCGTTCGTCGCGTACGGGATCTCGGCGAGCGGATCGGAGGACTCGACGATCGAGATCCTGGAGGTCGCGACCGGCAAGGTGTTGCCCGAGAAGATGGATCGAGCGCAGTACGCGTCGATCAGCTGGATCGATGACCGCTCGTTCTTCTACTGGCGGAGACGCAAGCCCGAGGCCGCGGACACGAAGGCCGATTGGTTCAAGAACAGCGCGACGTACATCCACACGCTCGGGGACGATCCGGAGACGGCGCAGCCGGTGCTGACGCCGAAGATGCTCGGGGTCGCGGAGGAGTCGTTCAACTGGGCATCGGCGCCCGCGACGACGACGTGGATGATCGCGGGTGCGTCGCCGGGAACGTCGGCGGACCTCGAGGTGTTCGTCGCGCCAAGGACGGCCGTGAAGCCGGGCGCGACGATCCCGTGGCGACGAATCAGCGGACCGACCGATGGCGTCGTCGACTACGCCGCGAAGGGCGACACGCTGTACGTGCAGACGCACGCGGGCGCGATGCGCTACCAGGTCGCGGCGATCGAAATGAAGACCGGAACCGCAGCGACGGCGAAGACCGTGATCGCGGAGCGAGCGGCGGTTCTCGAAGGCATCCAGGGCACCGCGGATGGGCTGTATCTGCAGTATCTCGATGGCGGGCTGACCCGGCTCGAGCGATTGCCGTGGGGCAAGACGAAGACCGAAGCGATCGCGCTGCCGTTTGCGGGCGCGGGGAACATCTGGGGACAACCTCGGCGTGCAGGCGTGATGCTCGGAATGGAGGGCTGGGTCGAGCCGTATCGCGAGTTCCTCGTCGAGCCGGGCAAGCCCGTGCGGGATCTGAAGCTGCGCGAGCCGTGGCCGATCGAGTACGCGTCGCGCATCGTCAGCGAGGAAGTCGAGGCGACGAGCAAGGACGGCACGAAGGTCCCGCTGTCGATCGTGCATCCCAAGACGTTCGCGCGCGATGGCAGCGCACCGGCGTACCTCGGCGCGTATCAAGCGTACGGATCGGTCGCGAAGCCGTACTTCTCGGCGATCGACATGGTGTGGATCGAGCACGGCGGCGTGATGGCCACGTGCCATGGACGCGGCTCCGGCGATCGCGGGAAGCAGTGGCACCTCGACGGGATCAAGGCGAAGAAGGAGAACGGCGTCGACGATCTCATCGCGTGCGCGCAGTACCTCGTCGACAACAACTACACGAGCACGCGGCGGCTCACCGTCGAGGGAACGAGCGCGGGTGGTGTGCTCGTGGGCGGCGCGATCACGAAGCGGCCCGATCTGTTCACGGTGGGTCTGCTGCGCGTACCGATGGTGAACCTGTCGCGATTCCAGACCAGCGAGGGCGGGCTCGCGAATGTCCCCGAGTTCGGATCGATCGACGTGCCCGAGGACTACCGCGCGATCATCGCAACGGATCCGTACCACCGCGTGAAACCGAACACCGCGTATCCCGCGCTCGTGATCACCGCCGGTCGGCACGACGTGCGCGTGCCCGCGTGGATCCCTGCGAAGTTCACCGCGCGGATCCAAGCCGCGACGACGAGCGGCAAGCCGATCGTGCTGCGCGTGGAGAGCGAGGCCGGGCATGGCATCGGCTCTACGCGCACGCAGATCGAAGAGGAGTGGGCCGACCTGTTCTCGTTCGCGTTCGCGGAGAGTGGCGTCGCGATCCAGTGACTACTGCTTGGACAACATGAACGTCGCGTTCTCGACGTCGCAGCGCTCGCCCGGGTGATTCTTCGTCTCGATCGAGAAGCTGGCGGTGCCGTTGCCGGTGCCGCCGGAGAACTTGATCGTCGCGACGACCGGAGCGCGCGAGGTGATGTCGAACGCGCACTTGCCGCGCTCGATCACCGTCTGCGAATTCGGCCATTGCACGACCAACGATCCCGCGTGGTTGATCTTCATCTCGGCGAGGCCTTGCGTCGCGAGGCTCTCGGACATCGGACGGCAATACTCGTCGTCGAGCCCACCCGCGCCGGTGATCGTCGCCGGGCCGAAGTCCCATTGCACCTTGTACGTGCCGTTCGGGATGCACTCGGCCGTCGTCTCTTCGCCCTTGATCTCCGTCGGTGACGCGCTGCCCTCCGGCGGCAGCGGGTACGCGGGATCGGCGGACGGTTGCGCGCTCGATCCGCACGCCGCGAGGACGATCAGGAGGGTTCTCACGCGTCGACAGTAGCGCAGTCGGCCGACGCGATCAGTCGACCCAGTCCTTCTTGATCTTCCGCGACGCGATCAGGAACAGCGTCGAGGCGATGACGTAGAAGCCCAGGCCCGAGTAGATGGCGTAGCGAAGCGACTCGGCGCCGAAGTGCGGCTTGAGTGCGTCGGACATCGCGCCGAAGTAATACGTGCCGACGGCGATGCCGATCAGGTTGTTGATCAGGAGGAACATCGCCGACGCGCGCGTGCGCATGTGCGCGGGCACGAGGTGCTGCACCGCGGTGACGATCGGGCCCAGCCACACGAGGTTGAGTGCGGTCGGGATCAGGAACAGCGGGAACGCGACGACCAGCGAGCTCGAGTTCACGGCGAGGAAGAAGCACGGCAGACCGACGAGGAACGAGATGGCCGGGATCAGCGGATAGTTCGCCTTGCTGCTCTTGCCGATGCGATCGGCGAGGAAGCCGCCGCCGAGGATGCCGAGGCAGCCACCGATCAGCGTGATCGACGCGTAGAACACGCCCATGCCGGTCAGCGACAGCTTGTAGCTGCGGATGAAGAACGATGGCAGCCACGCGGCGAGGCCGTAGCCGCACACGCTCGACGCCGCGGCGCCGAGCGAGAGCAACCAGAACGTCGGCTTGCGCACGACCATCGACAGCACTTCGACGAAGCGGGCCGTCGGAGCGGTCGCGGTCGGGCTCGCTTCGTAGCCGCCGCGCTTCGGGTCGCGAACGGCGAAGCGCATCACGGGCGCGATCACGAGGCCGATGCTGCCGACGATGACGAACGCCGCGCGCCAGCCGATCCTCGACGCGATGATCGTGCCGAGCAGGATGCCGAACGCCATGCCGAGCGGAATGCCGAGCGAGTAGATCGACAACGCTCGCGCGCGCTGGTCCTTCGGGTAGTAGTCCGAGATGAACGAGTACGCCGGTGCGACGCCGCCGGCTTCGCCGATGCCGACACCGACGCGCGAGAAGAACAGCGACCAGAACCCGACGATGAAGCCGCACAGCACCGTGAACCCCGACCAGATGCCGAGCGCCCAGCTCATGATGCGGCGGCGGCTCGAGCGATCCGCGAGCGCGGCGATCGGAATGCCGAGCGTCGTATAGAGGAGCGCGAACGCGAGGCCGTGAAGGATGCCGAGCTGGCTGTCGGACAGACCGAGCTCCGTCTTCATCGGCACGGCGAGGACCGCGAGGATCTGCCGATCGATGAAGTTCATCATGTAGACGAGGACGAGGATCGCCAGGACGAACGACCGATAGCGCTTGGTCGGTGTGGGCTCGTGCATCGCTGTCACCTGTTCGCTCATGGAGACCTCGGGTGCCTTCGTCATCGTGGATGCTGCGATATCGCGTTCGTCTACTGCGGTGCAACAGAAAACGTGCGCCTAGTTCTCCTCCGCTTTGTTGCATCGCAACAATTTTCGATTGACATGCAGCAAAGCGGTCCTTAGGGTGCGGCCATGTCCAACGAAGCGAAGAACACGACCACGACTCCCCCGAAGGCCCCCACTGCCGAGAACCCGTTCCAGGCGTTCCAGGCGTTCGACCCCATGCAGATGTGGGCGCAGGGCCAGGCGCAGATGCAGAAGCTGATGGGCGACGCCACGGCGCGCTGGACCGCGTTCGCGGATCAGTATGCGCAAATCGAGCAGCAGGTTTCGTCTCACGCGCAGGCCGCGGTGACGAACTGGGCGCAGCTCGCGAAGGATGCCATCGCGTACGGCGTGCAGCTGTCGGCCGAGGCCCGCAAGCTCTCGCTCGAGACCGCGAAGAAGCTGGGCGTCACCGCGTGATCGCAAGCACGACGAACGTCGGGCGCGCAGCAGCGCAGAAGGCGGTGCGAAGGTGATGAACGAACTACTCGGCAGTTCGCGAGCAATCGCGTCCGCGTGGACCGAGGCTGCAGCCGCGATCGCGGGGATTCCCCTGCCCTCCGCACCGCTGCTCGCCCAGACGCCACGTGACGAGCTCCCGCTCGAGGGCGGCGCGCGTCTCCTGCACTTCAGGAACGCTGCGACCATCGCGAAACCGATCCTGCTCGTACCGTCGCTGATCAATCGCTGGTACGTGCTCGATCTGCGGCCGAGGGCAAGCCTCGTCGAGGCGCTCGTGGGCGCCGGGTTCGACGTGTGGCTCCTCGACTGGGGAACGCCCGAGCCCGAGGATCGCTATCTCGATTGGGACAGCGTCCTTCGCCGCCTCGGTCGCGCCACGCGCCGCGTCGCTCGCGAGACCGGGCGTGCGCAGATCGGCCTGCTCGGCTACTGCATGGGAGGAACGCTCACCGCGATCCACGCCGCGCAGTACGCCGACTCGCTCGCCGCATTCGTCACACTCGCCGCACCGATCGATTTCTCGCTCGGTGGAATGCTGCGCCAGATGGTCGATCCTCGCTGGTTCGATGCCGGCTCGGTGGCCGACGCGGGCAACGTAGCTCCCTCGCAGATGCAGGCCGGCTTCACCGCGCTGCGTCCGACGCTGGAGCTCGCGAAGCTCGTCTCGCAACCGGACCTCGCCACCGATCCGAAAGCGCGCGAAGGCTTCCTCGCTCTGGAAGCGTGGGCCTCGGACAACATCCCGTTCCCGGGCGAAGCCTACCGCCGGTACATCACCGAGATGTATCAGCGCAACGAGCTCGCGAACGGTTCGCACGTCGCGAACGGCAAGCCCGCAAAGCTGTCGGCGATCACGTGTCCGACGCTGGCGATCACCGCGACGCGCGATCAGATCTGCCCGCCTCCCGCCGCCAACGCGCTACTGAAGCTCGTCGGCTCGCGCGACACGCAAGAGCTGTCCGTGCCCGGTGGTCACGTCGGTGCCGTCGTCGGGAGCAAAGCTGCGTCGACGATGTATCCCGGCCTGATCAAGTGGCTCGCGCCGCGCCTCGCGTAACGCGAGCTCTCGACGGTCTTCGATTTCCGCCCCGGGGCGGCCGACCCCTCGCGGCGGTCGACCTCGGTGGCGGATTCTCGCGCCACGCGCCTCGATTGTCCGCGGCGATCGGGCTCCGCTCGAGCGATGGGCACTGAAGGTTCGTCCGCGGTTCGTTCGCCTCTCCCGGCGATCGTCCGCGATTCGCCTGTCCCAGCGATCGTCCGCGCTCCGCCTCTCCAGCGATCGTCCGCGGTCCGCCCCTCCCAGCGATCGTCATTGGTTCGCCGCTCCCCGCGATGCGCGATCGAGTCGGTCGCTCGCGACCAGGTCCAACAGATCTCTGCTCTGCGCGCTCTGCGTCTCTGCGTCGCATTCCGAGTGAGCACCGGTGGTCGTGATCGCGTCGTCGATCGCGACGGGGACGAAACGGTCTCCGTGCGCTCCCCTTCTCTGTCGCGCATCGTCCGACGACAAGCGCGCCAGGATCGCGATGCGCGATCGAGTCGGTCGCTCGTGACTAGGTCCAACAGATCTCTGCTCTGCGCGCTCGGCGGCTCTGCGTCGCATCGTCCGAGGACGCGTGAGCGCCGTGGTCGTGATCGCGCAATCGATCGCGACGGGGACGAAACGGTCTCCGTGCGTGCGCTCCCCTCCTCTGTGGCGCATCGTCCGACGACGGGCGCGCCAGGATCGCGATGCGCGATCGCGACGGGACGAAGCTCTGCGCGTTCAGCGTCTCCGCGTCGCATTGTCGAACGACGCGTCGCGAGTCCGCGACCGACCGACCACCGAAACGTGGTTACTCGGACGGCTCGGTCCGCTTGCGCTTCTTCGCCGGCGCCTTCGCGGCGAAGCCCTCGCGGATCGCCTGCTTCAGCTCGTCGAGCTCGCGGCGCATCGCGGCCACATCGTCGCGACCGCCATCGCGCGGGGCGTTGCGATCGATCGCGCGATCGGACGTGCGATCCGGTGGCGGTTCGTCATCGGGCGGCGGCGGCGGTGCCGGGACAAAGCTCGCGCTCGGCTGCGGCTGATAGCTCTGCGGATAGCCCTGCTGCTGCGGAAACGGCGACGGAAATCCGCCGCCCATCCACATCCGCGCGAGCGCGTCCGTCGCGGCCACCGGGATCTGCGTGAGCGGGTTGTACGACGCGATCGATTGCACACCGCGCTTCGCTTGTAGATAGAGGTCGAGCGCGCCCGTCACGTAGCGCGAGAAGAACTCGGCGAGGGCATCGTCGGACAGCCGGATCATCTGCGTGAGCAGCTGCACCGGCAGGAACTTCGCGGCGTTGCCGGTCTCGAGCACGATCTGCGTCAGCGTCGCCTGGGTCAGATCCTCGCCGGACTCCGCACCCACGACGCGAACGTCCACACCCGAGCGGATGCGAGTCGCGAGCTCGTCGAGCGTCACGTACTTGGAATCGCCGGTGTCATAGAGCCGACGGTTTCCGTACTTCTTGATGACGACAGGTGGCACGTGTGCGGAACCTACTGTGGCCGTTGCTGCACCGCAAGCGCATTTTTTGCTGCGTTGCAAAAGAACGGTTGACACCGGGAGGGCTCGGTCGTAGCGTGCGCCCATGTTCCGGCAGTTCTCGGCTCTCGCTTTGCTGCTCTGCAGCATGAACGTGCTGGGCTGCAGTGGCGGAAGCGGCAACGAATGCTCGCGGGACGAGGACTGCGATTCGAACTTCTGTCGCGCGGATGGTACGTGCGGCGCTGCCGACACCGATGGCGGTACCGGTAGCGACTCGATGCTGCCCGACGGCACCTCGGATCTGTGCACGCCGAACCACGACAACTCCGTCGTTCTCTCCGAGCTGCCGTTGCGCGCCGGCAAGATGGCGAACTTCCGCGTCGCGACCGATGCCACGTTCAACACCGCCGGCACCGCCGCGAGTGGCGGCATGAAGCGCTGGGATCTCTCGGGGGCGTTGACCAACGACGCCGACACCCAGATCGTCCTCGCGTCGTCCGCCGGCGCGTATTGGGCCGCGGACTTCCCCGCCGCCAGCTACGCGGTTCCGCTGTCCGCGGGCTCCGATCTGCTCGGCGTGTTCAACGTCGACGCCACCGCCGTCACGCTGCTCGGCGTGGTCTCGCCGACCGCGGGCACCTTCGGCACCAACATCTCCTACGATCCACCCGCGATCATCCTGAAGCTGCCGATCACGCCGAACGCGCAGTGGTCCTCGTCGAGCACCGTCAGCGGCACGCTCAACGGCGGCTTCGTCAACTACACCGAGACCTACGAATCCATCGTCGACTCCGTCGGCACGATGAAGACGCCGTACGGCGAGTTCCCCGTCATGCGCGTCGCGACCGACATGGCTCAGCTCCAGGTCGTCACGCCGTTCGGCGGCAAGCGCTCGTTCGCCTGGGTCGCCGAGTGCTTCGGCTCCGTCGCGAACGTCACCTCGCAAGACTTCGAATCGTCGTCGGAGTTCAATGACCCGGCGGAGGTCCGGAGGCTCGCCCCGTGAGCCTTCGCCGCACATCGCTCGCGCTCGTGCTCGTGCTCGCGGTCGACGCGCTCGTCGCCTCCACCGGCTGCGCCTCGTTCGCCACCGGCAAGCTGTCCGGCGCGCCGGCCGATGCCACCTTCGTCGACGTCGACGGCATCTCCGTTCGCTACCGCGACTCCGGCACCGGCCCCGCGGTCGTCCTGATTCACGGCTACGGCGCCTCCAGCGATCACTGGCTCCCCGTCATCCCCGCGCTCGCGATCCACCATCGCGTCATCGCCGTCGACCTCAAGGGCTTCGGCTGGACCTCGCGTCCCGACGGTGACTACTCGCCCGCCGCCCAAGCGCAGCTCGTCTGGCACACGCTCGACAAGCTCGGCGTCACCGACGTCGCGATCGTCGGCCACTCGTGGGGCTCGTCGGTCGCGCTGTCGATGGCCGTCGCCGAGCCCGCGCGCGTCCGTCGCGTCGCGCTGTACTCGGCGTACGTCTACGACGATCAAGTCCCGTCGTTCTTCCGCTGGGCCGAAAAGCCGGGCATCGGCGAGGCGCTGTTCTCGCTCTACTATCGCCAGCGCATCGAAGACCGCGCGCCACTCGCCTACTACGACGAGCGCTGGGTCACCCAAGAGCGCGTCGAGCGCGTCGAAGCCGACATGGATCGCGAGGGCTCCGTCGCCGCCGCGCTCGCGGTCGCGCGCAAGCACCAGTTCGCCGACCTGCACACGAAGCTGAAGGGCTTCCCGCGCCCGGTGCTGCTGCTGTGGGGCGAGAACGACGAGGTGACACCGATCCAGTTCGGCGAGCGGCTTGCGGCCGAGCTGCCGAACGCGCGCCTCGTTCGCTATCCGCGCTGCGGGCATATCCCGATGGTGGAGGCGCACAACCAGTCGACGCGCGAGCTGGCGATCTTCCTCGGCGCGGATCGCGCGCCGGTCGCGCCCGTGGAGCCGGCTCCGATCGAGCCTGCGCCGCCGAGTGCATCGCTCGAGGCGAGCCCCGCGCCCATCGCGATCGACCGCTTCGATTTCGGGCCTATCGCGAGCGACCGATTCGATCGCGATTCGCACTCGAGCACACTCGGCGTCGGACAATGCGACGCGGAGACGCGGAGCGCGCAGAGCAGAGACCTCGTCGCGAGCGACCGACTCGATCCAGCTCATCCGACCCGATTCGCCCCGACCACGTCCCATCCGTCGCGAAGCGACAAGAAGATCTCTGCTCTGCGCCCTCTGCGTCTCTGCGTCGCATCGCAGGGAGAAGACGCCAACGCCCATCCCGCTGACTCGGGCGACGCGACCGGTGCTCGCCTCGCATTTCCGGGCGAAGGCACGGAAGTCGGCGGAGGCGGTGGCGACGGTGGAGCAGGCGGCGGAACGGGCGGCGGCCCGGCCGACCTCGATCCCGCCGTCGAAGCGGCGATCATCGCGAGCGAGCCGAAGAAGCCGGAGGCACGCGACCTCGATCTTCCCGTCGGTGCGGATCTCGCGGCGCTCGGGGCGGAGCTCACGCCGCGCCGATATGCAGCGCCGCGCGAGAAGGGCGGCGTCGTGGTTCATGGCTCGTTCCGCCTGCGCGAGCAGGGACTGTTCAACCTCGATCTCGATCGCGGCCTCGACTCGAGCGGTCAGCCGGTGTTCCCGGTGCCTCTCGGTGGCGGGCAGATGCTCGAAGCCGCGGATCTGCGAGCGCGGACCGATGTCGCGTTTTATGCGCCGGGCGTCGGCGTCGCGGTGAAAGCGCGCATCGATTGGCTCGACAACGTCGCGCTCGGTGGGCAGCCCGATCTGTCGAACGGATCACCCGCGACGAGCCCCGGTCAGCGGCCGACGGTGGTCGTGGTGAAGAGAGCGTGGGGCGAGGTGCTGACGCCGTTCGGCGTGTTGGCCGCCGGGCGGATGGGCGCGCATTTCGGGTTGGGCATCGCCGCGAACGGCGGTGATTGCGATGATTGCGACAAGGGCGACGCGGCGGATCGCGTCGCGTTCGTGGCGCCGCTCGCGGGACACTTCCTGGCGGTGGCGTGGGATGTGGCCGCGCGCGGACCGTTCACGCAGTCGCGCGATGGCGGGCATCCGATCGCGCTCGAGACGACGGACAGCGCGAGCGGGCTCACGTTCGCGCTGCTCAAGATGCACTCGCCGGCCGCGTTGGCGCGGAGAGCGGATGCAGGCCGGACGAGCGTCGAGTACGGCGCGTATGTCGCGCTGCGCGCGCAGGACAAGGATGTTCCCGCGAGCTATCTGCCGACGGCCACGCCGGTGACCACGTTCACGAGCAATGATCTCGTCGCGCGCGGCTTCAGCGCGCTCAACGCGGGCGGATGGTTGCGGATCACGCGCAGCGGGTTGCGACTCGAGGCGGAGGTCGTGCACGCGCGTGCGGACATCGAGCAGCCATCGTTGATCCCGGGCACGGAGATCACGATCCCGGTGACGTCGCGGCAGCTGGGCGTGGCGACCGAGCTCGAGGCGACGAGCTCGTGGGGCAAGCTCGGCGTGAAGGCCGGCTACGCGAGTGGAGATGATGCGCCCGGGTTCGGCGCGTATCCGAAAATCGGCGACGCCGCGCCGCAGGCCGGGGCGTTCGATGGCGCGCAGGCGAACCTGCCGAACGACCACACCGTCGACAACTTTCGGTTTCACCCGGACTACCGGATCGATCAGATCTTGTTCCGCGAGATCATCGGTACGGTCACGGACGCGATCTACGTGCGCCCGAGCGCGAGCGCCACGGTGATGAAGGTCGGCAAGGGCCGGCTCGAGGCGAGCGCCGCGTTGATCGCGAGCTGGGCCGTCGAGAAGACGAGTACGCCCGGAGGCGAGAGTGGGCTCGGCGTCGAGATCGATCCGGAGCTGCGCTACGCGACGCGCGAAGGGTTCGCCGCGGCGATCACGCCCGCGATCTTCCTGCCGGGCCCCGCGTTCGATAACACCATGCTGGAGGCCAAGCCGGCGTACGCAGTGCGTGCGCGGCTGTGGTTCGTGTTCTAGATGCGCAGCCTCGTGGACATGCGCGGATTCGTGATGGCGTGCGGAGTGACCGTGATCGTCGGCGCGTGTGGCGTCAACGCGACGCCGCAGCCCGAGCCCGCGCCCGAGCTGCCGAGCTGCGTGCCGAACCGCGATGGCGTGATCACCGAGGACGAATTGCCGATCGCGTTCGGCGCGGCCGCGAACTACTACGCGTCGCCCGCGGGTGTGATGCGCACGATCGCGACGGGCGGGATGGCGTGGGATCTCTCGGAGGAGTACGGCGACGATGTCGTGATCGCGCTCGGCCCGACGAAGATCAAGGATCAGTGGTACGCGGCGAGCTTCGCGAGCGCGCAGTTCGTGGTGGATGCGGGCAGCGGCCTCGATGGCATCTACCATCAGGATGCACAGGGCTTGTGGCTCGACGGCACGGCATCGCAGCAGGAAGCACCTGCCGGCGGCAAGACGTTGATCCGCTACGCGCAACCGCTCCCCGTGCTGCGGTTTCCGATCGAGGGCGGCGACGCCTTCGAAGCAACGGGCGCGATCACCGATGGCATCGTCAACGGGCTGCCGTTTATCGGCACCGACAAGATCGCCGTCGAGGTCACCGGCGACGGTCGCATCGACGTTCCGTACGTGCGCTTCTCGCCGGCGTTACGCGTACGCACGCTTGTCACGCGCACGCCGTCGACGGGAACACCCGTCGTCACGCGCCGCAATGTCATCTTCTTGTTCGAGTGCTTCGGCGAAGTCGCCCGCGCGGAGAGCCGCACCGACGAGCCGAATGCCGAGTTCACGACCGCTGCCTATCTGAGGCGTTTCGCACTAGGAGTCACACCATGATTTGGGACATGTGGAAGAACGGATTCAACGCGTGGGAGCAAGCGACCTCGCAGTACATGGAGAAGGTGATGTCGAACACCGCGGTCCTCGGATCTGCGGGCGCGATGCTCACCGCCGTCATGAAGACGAAGTCGGCGACCGATAAGGTCATGTCGACGTGGTGGTCCACGCTCGGCTTGCCCACCCGCCGCGATCAGGAGCGCTCGCTTCACAAGCTGAACCAACTCGAGAGCCGGCTGTACGACCTCGAGGAGCAACTCCTCGTCGAGCGCGCTCGCAACGCGGCCACCGCGCCGACGAAGGGCTAGCCATGGACGTCACGCCGCTTCTGGAAGTTCGCCCTGCCCCGCGCGCAGTCTTCGAACGCCTGCCGACGCACCGTCATCGCGTGCGGTTCCAGGTCCGCAAGGGTGCGGCGTGGGAACCCGTCACGTGGGGACAGTTCGCCGCGCAGATCCGCGGCGTGGCGCGTTGGCTGATCGAGCACGAGATCGAGGTCGGCGATCGCATCGCGATCTACGGCGAGAGCTCGGTCGCGTGGGCGTCGGTCGCGCTCGGCGCGCAGACCGCCGGCGCGGTGTTCGTGCCGATCTATCCGGCGAGCACGCCCGAGCAAGTGGCGTACATCCTCGATCACTGCGAGGCGAAGTTCGTGTTCGTCGCGGGCACGTCGTGTCTCGCGCGCATGGAGAAGGCGCGCGCGCTGCTCGCGCGGTCGATCGACGTGGTCCCGCTCGACGGCGCCGCGTGGTCGCCGGATGCACCGGTCACCAACGACTCGACGATCCGCGCCGCGAGCGCTCGCGATGCCGCGGCGCCCACGCTCGTCGATTCGCGCCTCGGTGCGCTCGAGCTCGATGCGCCCGCGCAAATGCTGTACACGAGCGGCACCTCGGGAAATCCCAAGGGCGTCCCGCTCACGCATCGCAACGTCGGCGTGAACGGCCGCGATTGGCTCGTGTGCAACGCGGCGCTGCTCGAGGAGGGCTATCGCGATCTCGCGTGGCTGCCGATGAGCCACATCTTCGGGTTCGGCGAGCTGTGCGTCGGCAACGCGCTCGGATGGGAGACCTATCTATCGTCGCCATCCGAGGTGCTCGACGTGCTGCCCGAGATCGCGCCGCAGGTGTTCTTCAGCGTCCCCGCGTACTGGGAGAAGATCGCGCGCGCGATGCAAGCCGGTCCGGACACCGCAGACGCGCGCAAGGAAGCGCTGCGCCGCGTGACCGGTGGTCGCCTCGCGTTCTGCCTCTCGGGCGGCGCGGGGCTCAAGGTCGAGATCAAAGAGCTGCTTCACGCGGCGGGCCTTCTCGTGATCGAAGGCTACGGCCTGACCGAGACCTCGCCGACGCTGACGCTCAATCGCCCCGATGCGTATCGCTTCGACACCGTGGGCAAGGTGGTCCCGTCCGTCGAGGTGAAGCTCGATGTCGACGGCGAGATCCTCGCGCGCGGCGAGAGCGTGTTCAGCGGCTACTTCAAGGATCCGGGCGCGACTGCCGCGGCGTTCACCGAGGACGGCTGGTTCCGCACCGGTGATGTCGGCCGCTTCACCGAGGATGGCTTCCTGCAGATCATCGATCGCAAGAAGGACATCCTCGTCACCGCGGGCGGCAAGAACATCCCGCCCGCGAACATCGAGGCGCGGTTCGTCGACGATCCGGTGATCGAGCGCGTGGTCGTCTACGGCGATGCGCGCCCGTACCTCGTCGCCGCCGTGTGGGTACGCGCCGACGCGTTGGCCGACGCACCCGTCGACGAGCGCCAACGCGCTGTCGCTGCGCGGCTCGAGCAGATCAACGCGGATCTCGCGCGTTACGAGAGCATCAAGCGCCACTTCATCTCGGAGCTGCCGCTCACCGTCGACAACGGGCTGCTCACGTCGTCGCTGAAGCTCCGCCGGAAGGCGGTGTACGAGCGACTTCGCGATCGCTTCGAGGCACTCTACGCATGATGCCGCCGAAGAAGAACGGACCGCTCGAGTCGATCGGTGCGCTGTGGAAGCGGCAGCAGACGCGCGGCCTCGTGCCCGCCGTCGGGCAGACGCCGCATAGCGTGGTGTGGAGCGAGAACAAGTGGCGCTTGCTCCGGTTCTCGCCGCCCGGCGGTCGACGATTCGCGACGCCGATCGTGATGGTGCCGTCGCTGATCAATCGCTGGTACGTGCTCGACCTCGGCCACGAGCGCTCGTTCATCGAGTGGCTCGTCGCGCAAGGACACGAGGTGTACTGCATCGATTGGGGCACGCCCGGTGCCGAGGATCGCTACGTGACGTGGGACGACATCGCGGGCACGTACGTCGGCCGCGCCGTGCGCACCGCCGCGCGGCTGTCCGGCGTCCCGAAGGTCCACGTGCTCGGCTA
>JBGARE010000012.1:0-216999 GCA_044230415.1 Kofleriaceae bacterium | reverse complement strand
GGACCTCGCCGTCGCGGGCAGCAAGGTCCGAGTGCTCCTCCAGGACGGCAATGGCATTTTCGCCGCGGGCGTCGACTACCTGGCAGGCGCGGCCCCTTCGTCGGTCGTGGCGGGGGATCTGGACGGCAACGGCACGCCCGATCTGGCGATGGTCAACGCCGGGAGCGACGACGTGAGCGTCCTCTTCAATCAAGGCAATGGCACCTTCGCCGCGCCGGTCACCTACAGCACAGGGCAGAGCCCGGGACTGAGCCCGATCGCGATCGCGGCCGCCGCGCGCTACTCGCTGCTCGATCGCGCGATCGACGCGATCGCGGATCCGCGCGAGCTCGCACCGAACGCACCGTTGCCACGCTGGGCCGACGCGCAGATCGTCGCGCGCGGCAAACTGTCCGAGCGCGCGACACTCTCGGGCTGGGTGATCGGCTCGCTCGACGAGCTCGATCGCACGCTCGCGTCCGACGATCCGGCGACCGAGGTCCGCGAGGACGTCACGCAACGCTGGTTCCGCGCGCAAGCCACCGTGCGTCGCGATACCTCGCGCGGCTTCGACTCCGCGACGCTGTGGTTCGGTCGCGACAGCACGCGCGATGCATTCGCCTTCGGGATGACGCCCGCGAGTCACGATGCGCGCGCGTGGGTCGGTGGCGCACGCGCACAGCAAGAGACGCGGCTGATCGAACCGAGCGAACACGCATCGAGCGAGCAGAACGCGCCGGAGGAGCCGACGAAGGTGCCGATCGCGCTGACGATGATCCTCGGCGCCGACGTCGATGCCGAGCTCGCGACGTTAGCGCGCGCCGGCTCGCTCTCGATCCCCGCGCGCGAGGGCGATCCGCACATCTTCGGGCAGCCTCCGGGCGACGATGTCTCGGCGGATCGCTGGACCTCGACCACGATCGACGTCGCGGGTCACGGCGCGTTCGATCTGCGCGCCGGCCGCGTCACCGCCACGATCGGCGGCCGCGTCGATGCGTGGATGCTCGACGCGAGTCGCCTCACGCCGCGTGTCGGCGCGACGCCCGGCATCGGCACGCAGCACATCGTGTACTCGGCCGACCCGCGCGGCTCGGTGCAGGTCAAGCTCACCGACGATGCGCTCGTGCGCGTCGACGGTGGTCGCTATCATCAAGCGCGCGCGGCGTCCGATGCGAGCGCGGTGTTCGGCACGCCCGCGCTTGGCCTCGAGCACGCGTGGCACCTCACCGCGGGCGGCCAGTATCGCGCGGCACCGTTCGCGATCGAAGCGGCGGCTTACGCGCGCTGGCTCGATGATCTCGTCGCCCGCGATCTCGCGGTCACGCCGCCGCTCGCCGCGACGCTGACGCACGCCGGCAGCGGTCGCGTGCTCGGCGTGCAGGTCACCGCGCGGCTCGTCGGCTGGCGCGGCCTCACGGGCTGGCTGTCGTACACGCTGTCGAAGTCCACGCGGCGCGATGCACCCGAGGTCGCCGAGCGATTGTTCGATCACGATCAGACGCACGGCCTCGTCGCGATCGCCGGCTGGGAGCACGGGCCGTGGACCGTCGGTGGTCGCGTGCGCTTCGCGTCGGGCGAGCCGCGCACGGGTGTCGTGGGCTCGTTCTTCGACACGCGCAGCGGGCGCTTTCAACCCATTCGCGGCGCTCACAACGGCGAGCGCCTCCCCGCCTACGTCGCCGCCGACGTCCGCGCCGAGCGCCGGTTCACGGTCGCGGGATCGACATCGAGCGCGGGAACGAGTGCGGGATCGAGCGCCGGATCGAGCGCTGGATCGACGCGCGGCGCGATCTATCTCGAGCTGCAGAACCTCACGAATCGCGCGAACGCCGAGGAGATCATCTACAACGCGGACTACTCGGAGAAGTCGTACCTGACGAGCCTGCCCTTCCTCGCGATCGCGGGCCTGAGGATCGAGCGATGAGAAACCGGGCCCGATGTCTGCGTCGACTCCCTCGCCATCGCGGGCTGAGGATCGAGCGATGAGGTGCGCGCTCGGCATCGTGCTGCTCGTCGCGATCAGCGGCGCGGCCTGCGACGAGCCCCTCGATCAGCGCCTCGCGATCGTGGATGCGCCGCGCGTGCTCGCGGTGATCGCCGATCCTGCCGAAGCGCGTCCGGGCGCGGTGATCACCTACCGCGCGATCCTCGCGGGCCCCGACGGCCCGATCACCGACGTGCCCACGTGGGCGTATTGCACCACTCCGAAAGCACCGACCGAAGACAACGTCGTCGCCGCTGGGTGCGTGGCCGGCGATGCGCTCGTGCCGCTCGCGCCGGGCGCCGGCGCGATGTCCGCGACCGGCACGCTGCCGATGGACGGCTGCCTGCGCTTCGGCCCCGATGTTCCGCCCGGTGGGTTCCGCCCGCGCGACGCGGATGGAACCGGCGGCTTCTATCAGCCCGTGCGCGTCGACACCGATAGCGCTCCGCTCGCGTTCGGCATGTCGCGGATCACGTGCAACCTCGCGAACGCGACCCCCGAAGCGTTCCGCCAGTACGCCGTCGACTACGTCGCGAACAGAAACCCCACGCTCGATGCGCCGATGCTCGAGGGCGCGATCGTCGACGCGACGACGCGTGTACGCGCCGACACCGACGTCACGCTCACCGCGACATGGTCTGCCGACAGCGCCGAGGGCTACCTCTATTACGATCGCGATCGCCAGCTGCTCGTCGATCGCCGCGAGTCGCTGCGCGTCTCCTGGTTCGCGACCGGCGGCGCGTTCCCCGTCGACTCGACCGAAATCGCCGCGGGGACGTCCGCGTCGATCACGTGGCACACACCGCGCGCGTCCGGCGGCGCGACGCTGTGGCTCGTGCTGCGCGACGCGCGCGGCGGCATCGCCGTGCAGTCAGCGACGATCACCATCGAGTAGACGCAAGAAATGACGGCTTCTTCGTTCAGACGTCGGATGCGAAGACTCTCTCTGCCGCGATCTCCTCGTCGATGATCTGCACGCAGAGGTCGACGCAGTCATCGCAGATGACGTGCTGCGGTCCCTGCACGAAGGCGCGTCGCTCGTCGACGCCGCAGAAGTCGCAGCGCGATCCTTTCGCGTTGCGCTTCGGAGCTCCCGCGCGCTGCTTGGTCACTGGATCGATCGGCCAGTCCTTCGCGATGATGTCGAGGCACAGACCGACGCACGAATCGCAGATGTAGACCTTCGGCCCCGAGATCAGCTTCTTCACGTCGCGGCGATTGCGCAGACAGAACACGCACGCGACGCTCGGATCCGGGTTCAGGTTGTACAGCCACACGTTCACCTGGCGCGCGAGCGTGCCGAGGGTGGTGCTGATGAATGGATCGTTCGTCGACGACAGGAGCCGCTGCATGTCGAACATCGCGGGACGGGCTTCGTCGAGCGCGGCTTGCCAGCGCTTCGCATCACCGAGCGATAGCGCGAGCCAACCGCGATATGCAGCGCGCGTCGCGCGGTTCGCGTCGGTGGGCTCGCGGGCGAGCACGCGCTCGAACGCACGCAGCGCTTCGTGGTGATGATCGATCGCGTCCTCGTACGTGCCGCGCTTTCGTGCCGCGAGAGCGCGATCGTGGTGAGCCCCCGCGATGAAGTGCAGAGTCTCGAGGTGTTCGGCGTCGAGCTCGTACATCGCGAGCGTCACGGCGTACGCGTGGTCGCGCTCCTCGTCGGTCTCCGATGCTTCTGCTCGTTTGCGCCACGCCCGTGCGTGCTCGCGCTGGATCTGCGGATTCTCGTCGAGCTCGGCGTAGATCGCGATCGCGCGATCGAGCGACGCACGTGCGGCGGGCAGCGCCCCGGTCTCGATCAGCCAGGCTCCTCGATTCGAGTACAGCCGCCCCTCGTGCTGCGTCGGTAACAGGTGCGGGTTCGCCTCGCGCAACGCGATCGCTTCGGTCCACAGGAGGTTCGCGCTCGTCGAACGAGGGTCGCGATCGAAGTGGTAGCCGGCGATCTCGTTCGCCAGGAATAGCCACAGCTCGATGGCGGTGTCGCGATCGTCGCCGGCTAGCTTCGGCAACGCGCGCTTCACGACGGCCAACGCCTCGCTCGCGGTATCGGCGGCTGCGTGCGTCTCCCCGCGATCCTCGCAGCGATCACGCAGCTCGCTCCACATCCACGCGACATCGAGCAGCTCGGTGCCGACGAGCGGCAGCGCCGTCGTGTCGCCGAGCTCGAGATCGATCAGGGCGCGTTCGCGACCGCGGATCGCCTCGCGGATCGCGTCGTCGTCGAGCTGCGCGATAGAGCTCGTCGTCGTCGTCGGAGTCCACTCAACGCTTGTCCCAACGACCCTCGACCCAGACGTAGTAGTTGCCCTGGAGCTCCCAGCGACCATCGACCCACGTCGAGTTCGCGCGCTGGCGCTCCCAGTGGCCCGGCACCCACTCCCAATTGGAGTTGAGCCAGTTCCAGCGACCGCGCACCCAGATGTAGCCGGCACGCGGAGTGCCCTGCGAATCGGCCCGCGGCGGCGGTGGCGCGGCGGTCGGGTACATCCCGCCACCACGCGGCGTGTCGCTGACGACGACGCCACCCGACGAGTTGGACACGTCGCGGCCGGGCGTTCCGGTCGGCTGCTCGCGCGGCGGCGGCTGACGCACCGGCGGCGGTCCGCCACCACGCGGCGTGTCGGTGACGACCACGCCACCCGACGAGTTGGAGACATCGCGGCCCGGCGTTCCGACCGGCGTGTCGGTGGTCGTCGTGGTCACGGTGGTCGTCGACGTGACGACCCAGTCACCATCGATCCAGTGCCACGAGTTTCCGCGGCGCTCCCAGCGTCCCTCGTTGTATCCGTAGCCCGCGCGCTCGCGCTCCCAGTGTCCGGCGACCCACGCCCACTGTCCGTTGCGCCAATCCCAACGACCGCGGACCCACACGTGTCCGGGGTTGGTGGTGATGACCTCTTGTTGCGGAGGCGGCGGCTCTTCATAGACGACCGGGGTGGTCGTCGCACTGACGTAGCCCCGGCCGCGTACGACACAGCCTGGAGCAAAGATCCCCGATGCCGTCGCGAGGCACAGGGCAGCGATCACAGTTCGGGTGCGAGTCATAAGGTCTCCTTATTGACGTTTTCGGGGTCTTGGACGGCCATGTCCCCGAATTCCTTCAAGCGCGAGAGCATCCTCCCTCCCGCTCCGCGGGAACGCTACACATCGAGCGCACTTACGGGGTGAGGCGCAACACGCTCATTTAGTTAGCGCGAAGCATCACTTTCGTCGCGACGGCTTTGGCGATTTGGGTTCTGATGCCGGCGCCATGCGAACCACGTTGCTCGCGCTCGTGTTGCTGGGGGCTGTCGGTTGCGGAGGGTCCTCCGATTCACCCGATGCGGCTCCCGCGATCGATGCGTGGCCTATCCCGGTCTTTCGCAACCCGCTGCCGTCGGCCACCGACGCGGACCTCGCGACGCAGTCGCTGCAGATCCTCGGGGCCGCGGTGCAAGGCGCCGTCCCGCAGTCGTGCAACGGCTGTCACGGCGTGACCAAGCAGAAGCTGCGCTATTGGCGCGCGCTGTCGGACACGTCGATGACGAGCTGCCTCACGGATCTCGCGCCGACCGATCAGCAGGTCGCGATGAACATGATCAATTGCATCCGCGAGATGCCGTCGATCACGACGAGCGACTTCAAGGCGAAGAACCTCGGCATCTACGCGACCGCGTCGAAGCTGCCGTGGTTCGAGTACGTGTTCCACGTCGCGTATCCCGAAGGCCATGCCACGCAGCTCGCGGAGTTCCAGACCGCGGCCGGCATGCCCAAGGACATCACGCCGATGACGCAGGACCAGTTCGACATCGTCGCCGAATGGTACTCGCGCGGACTGCCGGGCCTCGACGAGACGCTCGTGACCGATCCGCCGCCGTCGACGTGTGACAACGGAATCTCCGCCGATGTTGGCGCGCACGTCGCCGCGATGGCGACCACCGGTTGGCGCGCGGTCGATCGCATGAACAACATGTCGATGCATGGCTGCGGCGCGGCGACCGATCCGCTGCAGTGCTTGCAGACGTATCCCGCCGCCACCGCGCAACCGTACGGCGCGGGCTGGGAGCTGCCCGGCAAAGGCCACATCCGCGTGCTCGCGGACAACACGTACGTCTCGTCGTACTGGACGCGCAGCTCGCCGGACGGTCGCTTCGTCGCGCACGGCGTCGCGAACGTGCAGGGCTCGTACGTCATCGATCTCCAGCGCGACGGAATGCTCGTGCCGATCGACACCGCGTACGACCCGGCGTTCTTCCCCGACAACTCCGGCTTCGTGTTCCAAGGCGGACCGCGCAACACGTGCGCGATCAGCGTGCTCACGTCGAACCCGGCGAGCGTCACCATGAACGAGGCCGGTTGCCGCCGCATCACGAACATCGGCCTCTACCAGCACGTCGGTCAGGGCCTCGGCGCCGGCGCGGACTACTTCGCGCTCGACAACGAGTTCGAGTCCGACGACGGCGGCAAGCAGCCCACGCGCAAGGATCCCGACGCCTCGTTCAGCTCGCAGGCGTACCTGTCGTTCACCGCGCTGATCTTCAACGGCACGCAGTTCGTCCCCAAGGGCACGGTCAACGTCGACACGCCGTTCGAAGGCGACGCGGTGCTCTCGCACTCCGCGAAGCTCGTGATGTCGCGCGTGGCCAACCCGCAGGAGGACCAGCTCGGCTACGTACTGCGCAAGGTGATCGCGACCCCGTCGGGCAGCTCGTACGCGTACTCGACGCCGGAGATCGGGCGCTACTGCATCTCGGGCGGCAAGCCGGGGTTCTCGTTCGACGAGCGCTGGGTCGCGTTCCACCACTACGTCACCAGCGCCGACGCGGTCGAGCTCGGCTTCACGGGTCCGACGGATCCGGGCTTTGCTGACTACATCAGCAAGGGCGCCGCGAACCTCTACCTGCTCGAGCTGACCACGGGCACGCGCATCCGCATCACGAACATGGCGCCCGGGCAGTACGCGCTGTTCCCACACTTCCGCGCAGACAACTGGCTCTACGCGCAGGTGCGAGACTCGAACCTCGGACACGAGTACACGATCGCGCACGACGGCGCGCTGACCCTCGAGTAAGCGTTCTGATACCCTGGGGCCGGGCGGCTCTGGGTGCGCTTCCTTCTCTCTTCGATTCGGTAGCGCATCCGTTCTCCGCCCACCCTTATCGATGCAAGCGATCCGGACGCTGCTCCTCGCACGCACGCACATCGTCGTGATGGATCCGGATCAAGTCGCGGATGCCGCGACACGTCCGATGACGGACGGCGATCTCGAGAAGTTCGAGGACGAGCTCGCGCAGCTCGGCTTCGTGATGAGCCTCGATCTCGCGATGTCGATCCGGCGCTTGCCGAACCAAGCGATCCAGGAGCTGCGCAACTGGATGTTCGACACGCTCGCGAAGACGGTCGGTGCGCATCGCCCGCACGTCCCGCTGTTCCGCGCGTTTCCCGAGGGCACGCCCGCGAACACCAAGACGCTCCTGCTCAAGCGGATCCTCACGTGGCTCGTGACCAGCCCCGGGCAGCCGTGTCCGTGGTGCGGCGAGATCAAGAACGTCGGCGCGCTCGATCCATGCGGACACCTCGTGTGCCGCACGTGTTGGGACGGCGGCAACTACACGGGCTGTCCGATCTGTCACCGCCGCGTGAACATGCCCGATCCATTCGTGACGCCGACGCCGACGGCGACGACGGAGCGCGTGACACGCAGCGACGGACAGCTGCGTCTCGTCCACCTCGCCTTCGATCTCGTGGCGATGGCCAAAGACCGGTTCGGTCGGCTGGTCGCGCGAACGACACCGCTGTCGCCGGATGATCGGGCGGAGGTCGAGGCGATGATCGACACGCTCGGCCCGACCGCGGCGACGTGGATGCCCGACAAGATCGCCGTGCGCGAGACGATGGCGATCTGTGTCGCGCGGCTGTGGATGATCTCACCGGATCGCCACGCGATCGTGCGCGCCACCGCGAAGCACCTCCGCACGGCCACCGACGTGCTGCGCGTCGCCGTCGTGCTGCTCGGGGGCCAGCCCGGACTCGACGAGCCGATCGCCGGCGGCAAGCTCGGCCCGATCTCGCGCGGCCTGCGCCGCTGCGTGCTCGAGGCGCTCGACGCGATCGATCCCGAGAAGCTCGTCGACGATGTTCGCAAGCACCGGACCGTGTGGCAGCGCGTCGGCGAGAAGCTGCACCCGTACGAGCTCGCGAAGCGGTACCCGAACGCCGCGCTCGCCTTCGCGGTGGTGCGCAAGACGAAGATCAGCACGGCGACGTTCGGCAAGACGCTCGTCGCGCAAGCCGGGCAGCTCGGGCGCGCGCGTGTCGAGGACGACGAGCTGCGCATCACGTCGTGGTCCGGCGTCGTCGAAGATGCGCTGCGCGCGGGCGATACACGCGGTGCGATCGAGCGCCTCGCATCGCGCCCCGGCGATCTCCTCCGCCGCGCCGATCATCTCGTGCGGCTCGCACAGGCGAAGCAGCCCGAGGCGGTGACACAGGTCGTGCGCGCGATCCAAGCCGCCGCGGTGAAGGGCGCGCCCGGCATGTTGCTCTCGCTCGGCGCGCACGTGGTCCGCCGGTCGGCGCCGTGGCCGCGCCGCGTGTTCCTCCCGAAGGGCGAGGTGATGAAAGCGTGGAGCACGCCGGATCTGCGCGCGCCGCTCCCCGCCGACGCGATCGGCGCGATCGCGAGCGTGGTCCGCGAGACGCTCGTCGCGCGCGCTGAAGGCCGCCGCATGTTTCCGCGCGGCGTGATCGATCGCGGCCTCGTCGATCTGCTCGTGCCGATCGGCGAGCGCAGCTCCTCGAAGTCCAAGGTCGCGTGGCCGCGCGGCAGCGAAGCGAGCATCCCCGACGGCGAGAAACTGCGCTTGTTCCTCCACTGGGAGCAGCCGGCGCAAAAGCGCGTGGACCTCGACCTCTCCGTCGCGTTTTACGACTCCGATTGGCGCCACGTCGGCACGTGCGACTTCACGAACCTGCGCATCGGCGACGCGGCGATCCACTCCGGCGATCTCACCGATGCGCCCGCGCCGCTCGGTGCCTCGGAGTTCATCGACCTCGATCTCGCCGCGCTCGCGACGCAGCATCGCGCACGGTTCGCGGTGATGGTCGTGTTCTCGTTCAACGCGGTCGCGTTCGATCGGCTCCCGTTCGGGTTCGCGGGCCTGATGACCTCGCCGGCGGAAGGCGTGCACTTCGATCCGCGCGCGGTCACGCAGCGCTTCGATCTCACCGGGCGCTCGGTGATCGTCGTGCCGCTGACGATCGATCTCGCGTCGCGCCGCCTGCGCTGGATCGATGTTCACGTCGCGAGCGCCTCCGACTTCAACCACGTCGGCGGCAAGCGCGCCGCCCTCGCCCACCTCGGCAAGGACTTCGCGAACCTCGTCGAGACCGGCGCGCGACCGACGCTGTGGGACGTGGCCGCGATCCACGCCGCCGCGCGCGCCAATGTCATCTACGTGCGCGAGCGCGACGGCACGTTCACGCAGTACCGGCGCCGCGAGCGCGAGAGCTCCGTGCTTCGCCTCGCCCGCTTGCACGCCTCGGAGCACGATGGCGCGCAGCCGCAGATCGCGCCGACCACCGCTCCGACGTGGTTCGCGCTGCTCGCCGATGACATCGTGATCCCCAAGGGGAGCGAGGGCTACGTCCTCGATGCGCGCCGGACCGGCGCCGATGGAATCACGCGCCTGGCCGCATCGGATCTCGTCGCGCACCTCGCGGCGAAGTAGGCCTCCGGTGTAACGTCCCCGGCGGAGGGATTGCGATGAGTGGTGGACCGAATCCAGCCGACGCGTACGACCAGTACCTCGGCCCGGCGATCTTCGCGCCGTTGTCGGCGTTCGTTCTCGAGAAGGCCGCCGTGCAGCCCGGCGAGCGCGTGCTCGATCTCGCGTGTGGCAGCGGCATCGTCACGCTGCAGCTGGCTCCACTCGTCGGCGAGACCGGCAAGGTCGTGGGTGTGGATCTGTCGGCTCCGATGCTCGCGGTCGCGGCGGCGAAGGAGAAGCCCGCCGGCGGCCCCGTCGAGTTTCGCGAGGGCAACGGCACCGCGCTGATCGATCTCGACAACAGCAGCTTCGATGTCGTGATCTGCCAACAAGGCCTGCAGTTCTTTCCCGACCGCGACACCGGTGCGAGCGAGATGCGCCGCGTGCTGACGTCGAACGGGCGCGCCATCGTCGCGTGCTGGAAGGGCCTCGAACACCAGACGCTGTTCCAGCAGCTCGTCGAGACGCAGGCGCGCCAGCTCGACATCCCGATCGAGAAGGCGGGGATGCCGTTCTCGTTCGGCGATCCCGACGCGCTCAAGACCACGCTCGAGGATGCGGGCTTCGAGACCGTCGAGATCGTCGAGCACGAGATCATCGCGAAGTTCCCCGAGCCCGGCGAGTTCGTGCGGCGCATGACCGCGGCCGCCGCGGCCGTGATGCCGCAGTTCTCGGCGATCGATCTCGATCAGGCCACCGCCTCGATCACGCACATCCTCGCGCCCGTCCTCGCGCACTACACGAAGGACGATCACGTCGTGATCACGATGAAGACCAACGTCGCGATCGCGACGCGCTAGTCGCGCGGCACAGCGGATCCCCGACGACGATTGCCCTAGACGACACGTGACGCGATGCGTTAGGGTCGGCCCACGGTGGCCACTCTCTACGACAAGAGCTTCGATCGTGACGCGTGTGGAGTCGGGTTTGTTGCGGACATCAAGGGCATCAAATCTCGCAGCATCGTCGACGACGGCCTCGAGATCTTGCGGCGCCTCTCGCACCGCGCGGCCACCGGTGCGGATCCGGATACCGGCGACGGCGCGGGCATCCTGATCCAGCTCGCGGATCGCTTCTTCCGTGCCGAGGCGGCGAAGGCCGGGCTCGATATTCCGAGCGGGCGACGGTTCGCCGTGGGCCAGGTGTTCTTGCCGCCCGATCCCGCACAGCGATCGGCGTGCGAGCAGATCCTCGCGGACGTCGTCACCGAGGAAGGCCAGCGCGTCCTCGGTTGGCGCGACGTGCCGACCGATAGCGCGCACACGGGCACGGTCGCGCGCGGCGTGATGCCCGTGTTCCGCCAGCTCTACGTGCGCATGCGTCGCGTGCCCCCGAGTGCGTGGGAGCGGACGCTCTACGTGATCCGCAAGCTCGCCGAGAATCGCGTGCGCGAGCGCGGCGCGGATCCGCACGGCTACTTCCACGTCGCGAGCTTGTCGACGGAGACCATCGTCTACAAAGGCTTGCTCCTGCCGCGGCAACTGCCGCAGTTCTTCTTGGACCTGAAGGCGCCCGAGCTCGTCAGCGCGATCGCGGTGGTGCACTCGCGGTTCTCGACGAACACGTTCCCGACGTGGGATCTCGCGCAGCCGTTCCGCTACATCGCGCACAACGGCGAGATCAACACGCTGCGCGGCAACGGCAACTGGATGCAGGCGCGCAAGAGCCAGCTGACGAGCGCGAAGTTTCACGGCGGACTCGAGCGGCTGTTTCCGATCATCGTGCCGGGCAAGAGCGACTCGGCGCAGTTCGACAACATGGTCGAGCTGCTCACGCTCGGCGGCCGCACGCTCCCGCACTCGATGATGATGATGATCCCCGAGGCGTGGGAAGCCGGGAACGTCGACGAGGATCGCAAGGCGTTCTATCGCTACGCCGCGTCGCTCGTCGAGCCGTGGGATGGCCCCGCGGCCATTGTCTTCAGCGATGGCCAGATCGTCGGCGCGACGCTCGATCGCAATGGCCTGCGACCCGCGCGCTGGACGGTGACCACCGACGATCGCGTGATCCTCGCGTCGGAGGTCGGCGTGATCGACGTGCCGCCCGAGCGCGTGCGCAGCAAGGGCCGGCTGCAGCCCGGCATGATGTTCGTCGTCGACACCGCGGAGGGCCGCATCGTCGACGACGCGGAGCTCAAGCGCGATGTCGCGGGCCGGTTCCCGTATCGCAAGTGGCTCGACAAGAACGTGTTCGAGATGCACGAGCTCGACGATGTCCCGCCGCCCGAGGTCATCGGCGGCGAGGCGCTGTTCCGGCTCGCGCGTGCGCACGGCTACACCGACGAGGACGTGAACCTCATCATCGAGCCCATGGCGAACACGGGCAAAGAGCCCGTGGGATCGATGGGCACCGACACGCCGCTCGCCGTGCTGTCGGATCACGCGCCGCGACTGTCGGCGTACTTCCACCAGCTGTTCGCGCAGGTCACCAACCCCGCGATCGATCCGATCCGCGAAGCGCTCGTGATGTCGCTCGAGACCACGATGGGTCCCGACGGCAACACGTTCGACGAAACTCCCGAGCAGTGCCATCAGCTGCGGCTGCGCGGCCCCGCGATCGACAACGCGGACCTCGCGAAGATCCGCGCGATCAAAGAAGGCGTGTTCGAGCCGATCACGCTGTCGATGGTGTACCCGGTCGTCGACGGTGAAGACGGGCTCGCGGCGGCGATCGCGCGACTGCGCCGCGCGGCCGAGCTCGCGATCGACGAGGGCCACAATCTATTGATCCTGAGCGATCGCGGCGTCGACGCGGCGCACGTCGCGATTCCGGCCGTGCTCGCGCTGTCTGCCGTGCAGCAGCACCTCGTGCGCGAAGGCACGCGCATGCAAGCGGGTCTCGTCGTCGAGACCGCGGACTGTCTCGAGGTGCACGACCTCGCGCTGCTGATCGGCTTCGGCGCCGCCGCGGTGAATCCGTACCTCGCGCTCGATCTCGTGCGCGATCTCGTCGCGCAGGGTCGCGTGCCCGGTCCACCCGAAGCAGCGATCGCGCGCTACCTGCACGCCTTCGACGAGGGACTCCTCAAGGTGATGTCCAAGATGGGCATCTCCACCGTGCAGAGCTATCGCGGTGGCCAGCTGTTCGAAGCGGTCGGCATCGACGCCGGCGTCATCGCTCGCCACTTCACGGGCACCCCGTCGCGCATTCAGGGCCTCGGGCTCGAGGAGCTCGGCATCGAAGCGCTCGCGCGACACGATCGTGGCTTCGGCGCTGCCGCGCAGGCGATCGCGGACGAGCTCCCCGTCGGCGGGCTCTATCAATGGCGCCGCCGCGGCGAGCCGCACAAGTGGAACCCATCGACGATCGCGACGCTGCAGGCGGCGGTGCGCACCGGCGATCGCGAGCAGTTCATCGCGTACGAGAAGCTGTGCGACGACGAGGACACCGCGGCCGTGACGCTGCGCGGGTTGCTCGCGCTCGCACCGACGCAGCCGATTCCCCTCGACGAGGTCGAGCCCGCGAGCTCGATCGTGAAGCGCTTCGTGACCGGCGCGATGTCGTTCGGATCGATCAGCGCGGAGGCGCACGAGACGCTCGCGATCGCGATGAACCGCATCGGCGCGAAGTCGAACTCCGGCGAAGGTGGCGAGGAGCCGCATCGCTACGAGCTCGACGAGAACGGCGACTCGCGGCGCAGCGCGATCAAGCAGGTCGCCTCGGGCCGGTTCGGCGTCACGACGCACTACCTGGTCAACGCGGACGATCTGCAGATCAAGGTCGCGCAGGGTGCCAAGCCCGGCGAAGGCGGCCAGCTTCCCGGCAACAAGGTCGACGAGCGCATCGCACGCGTGCGCTGGTCCACGCCCGGCGTCACGCTGATCTCGCCGCCGCCGCATCACGACATCTACTCGATCGAGGATCTCGCGCAGCTGATCTACGACCTCACCGCGGTGAATCCCTCGGCGCGCGTCAGCGTGAAGCTCGTCAGCGAGGTCGGCGTCGGCACGATCGCCGCGGGTGTCGCGAAGGCGCGAGCAGGTGCCGTGGTGATCGCGGGCTACGAAGGCGGCACCGGCGCGGCGCCGCTGTCGAGCATCAAGCGCGCGGGCCTACCGTGGGAGCTCGGCGTCGCCGAGACGCAGCAGGTGCTCGTCGCGAACCGGCTGCGCGATCGCATCCGCGTGCAGGTCGATGGCGGACTGCGCACGTCGCGCGACGTGATCATCGCGGCGCTCCTCGGCGGCGAAGAGTTCGGCATGGCGACCGCGTCGCTGATCGCGACCGGCTGCATCATGCTGCGCAAGTGCCACTTGAACACGTGCTCGGTCGGCATCGCGACGCAGGATCCGTTCCTGCGCGAGAAGTTCATCGGCACGCCCGAGGACGTCGTGAACTACTTCACGTTCGTCGCGGAGGGCGTCCGCCGGCATCTCGCGGCGCTCGGTGCGCGATCGATCGACGACATCGTCGGGCACGTCGAGTTGCTCCAACCGCGCGGCACCACGCACTGGAAGGCACGCCTCGTCGATCTCGACGCGATCCTCGCCGGTCCACCCGCCGACAGCGACGAGCCGCGCCGGTTTGTCGTCGCGCAGCCGCACGACATCTCGGATCACGTCGATCACGATCTGATCCGTCGCTCGCAGCCGGCGCTCGTCGGTGGCCAGAGTCCGAAGACCGTGGAGCTCGCGCTGCCGATCGATAACTCGCGGCGCGCCGTCGGCACGCTGCTCTCGGGTCACATCGCGCGTACGCACGGAGCGAAGGGCCTGCCCGATGGATCGATCAGCGTTCGCCTCTCGGGCTCGGCCGGCCAATCGTTCGGCGCATTCCTCGCGCCCGGCGTGACGCTCGAGCTGTGCGGTGACGCGAACGACTACATCGGCAAGGGCATGAGCGGCGGACGCATCGTCGTCTATCCGCCGGCGACCGCGCGGTTCGCGCCCGAGCAGAACGTCATCATCGGCAACGTCGCGCTGTACGGAGCCACCGCCGGCGATCTGTTCGCGTGCGGCCTCGGCGGCGAGCGCTTCGCCGTGCGCAACTCGGGCGCGCGCGCCGTCGTCGAAGGCGTCGGGGATCACGGCTGCGAGTACATGACCGGCGGCGTCGTCATCGTGCTCGGCCCCGTCGGGCGCAACTTCGCCGCGGGCATGTCGGGCGGCACCGCGTATGTCTACGATCCGAATCAATTGCTGCGCTCGCGCGCGAACCTCGAGATGGTCGAGCTCGAGTCCGTCGTCGACGAGAGTGACATGTGGCTCGTGCACTCGATGATCGAGCAACACGTGCGGTTCACGGGGAGCCCGCTCGGCCGCCGCGTGATGGACAACTGGGAGCACCTCGTCGCCCGCTTCGTGAAGGTCATGCCGACCGACTACAAGCGCGTGCTGCAACAACGACGCGCCGCTGCACGCAGGCCCTCGGGTCTGCACGTGGTGCCGGGAGGTCGGTCGTAATGGGCAAGCCCACCGGGTTCATCGAGTGGCAGCGGATCCTGCCGAAGAAGCGTCCGGTCTCCGAGCGCGTGCGCGACTGGCACGAGGTCGAAGGCGTCCACGGTCCGCTCGAGGACGATCTCACGCGCAACCAAGCGGGCCGCTGCATGGACTGCGGCGTGCCGTTCTGCACGCAGGGATGTCCGCTCGGAAATCCGATCCCTGATTTCTCCGATCTCGTGTTCAAACAGCGCTGGCACGACGCGCACAAGCGCCTCGCGGCAACCAACGATTTCCCCGAATTCACTGGACGGCTGTGCCCTGCCCCGTGCGAAGGCTCGTGCGTGCTCGGCATCCCTGAATCGGGGGTTGCACCGGTCACGATCGAAGCGATCGAGAAGGCGATCGCGGAGCGTGCGTTCGCCGAGGGCTGGATCACGCCGCGCCCGCCGCGCACGCGCACCGGCAAGCGCATCGCGATCGTCGGCTCGGGTCCGGCGGGCCTCGCCGCGGCGAACCAGCTCAACCGCGCCGGCCACACGGTCATCGTGTTCGAAGCGGCGGCGAAGATCGGCGGCCTCCTTCGCTACGGCATCCCGGACTTCAAGATCGAGAAGAGCGTCATCGAGCGCCGCCTCGCGATCATGGAGGCCGAGGGCATTCACTTCCGGACCAACGCACAGGTCGGCACGAATCCGTCGTGGGCGCAGCTCGACGCGGACTACGACGCGGTGGTGATCGCGATCGGCGCGATGCGCGGACGCGACCTCGACGTTCCCGGTCGCGATCTCGCGGGCGTGGTGATGGCGATGGACTACTTGACCGAGCAGAACCGCGTCGTCGGCAGCGAGCTCGCGGCGGCGTCGCACGATGTTCGCGGCAAGCGCGTGATCATCCTCGGCGGCGGCGACACGGGCTCGGACTGCCTCGGCACCGCACATCGCCAAGGCGCCGCCCACGTCACGCAGATCGAGCTCATGCCCGCGCCGCCGGCGGAACGCGGCGCCGCGAACCCGTGGCCGCTGTGGCCGATGGTGTTCCGCACCTCGTCGTCGCAAGAGGAAGGCGGCGAGCGGACGTTCGCGTTCCGCACCACGCGCCTCGAGGGCGAAGGCGGCAAGCTCACCGCGCTCGTCGGTGTGAACGTCGACGATCCGGCGCACGAGATCCGCATGCCGGTCGACACGTTGATTCTCGCGCTCGGCTTCACCGGTCCGGATACCACCGCGCTCGTGGAGCAGCTCGACGTCGATCTCGACGCGCGCGGCAACATCGCGGTCGATGCGCGCTACGAGACGAGCGTCCCCGGTGTGTACGCCGCCGGTGATGCCCATCGCGGCGCGTCGCTGATCGTGTGGGCGATCGCCGAGGGCCGCGAGCTCGCGCGGAACGTCGACACCGCACTACGCAACGCACCCTCGGTCATCCCCGCTCGCGGCCAGGATCAGCCGTTCCGCTAAGGACACTCGCTGCTGCACGTCTCCGACGGATCGCACACCAGATCGCCGCACGCGACCGGTGCTGCACCGCAGTCCATCGGACAGGTCCACACCGTCTCGAGCGACGAGCACGTTCCATCGCCGCACGCCGGTGACATCGGGCAGCTCGTCGCACCGGGCATGCATAGCGGCGTACACCGCGACCAACAATCCAGATCGGCGCATGCGGCGCGCCCGTCGCCGTCGGCATCCGCACGCGACACGCACGAGTCGTAGCTACCGCGATCGCTCCAGCGAAACTCGACCACGCCGCCGACGGTTCCGGGCTCCAGCGCGTTGCCACCGACGGTGACGGTGCCGCCACCATCGGGAGCGAAGAACGCGACGTGCTGCCTGATCCCACGTGGACTCGCGGGGAGCAGCCGCCATCGCGAGCCGTCCCATTCCCAGCTGTCACTCGTGAGCGCGGGACTCACGAAGATGCCATTGTCGTTCACGCTCTCGCCGCCTACGAGTTGCAGCCGACGACGCGCCGGTGACCAGGTGAGCGTCGCACGCATCCGTCCGGTGGGCCGGACGACCGGCGACAGCGCCTCCCAGCCGTTCGCGCCGAGCTGCCACATGTCATCCGTTCCCGACGAGACCGAGAGGTCGTCACCACCCCCGAACATGACCACGCGACCCGCGTTCGCATCGTAGGCCAGCGCAGCACCGACGCGCCCGGGCGGCTCCGGGAGAGCCAACGCGACCTTTGTCCACGTGGCCCCGTCCCACTCCCACGTGTCTCCGAGCAGTCCGTTCGAATCGATGCCCCCGAACAAGACGACCACACCACGTGAAGCATCGTAGGTCATCGCGTGGCCGACTCGTGCGCTGGGGCCGCTCGCCGGCGCGTTCTCCCACGTCGTGCCATCCCAAAGCCAGGTCTCGTCAGACAGACCGGCCGTCGTATCGCCACCGAAGAGCACGATGCGGTCGTGTGCAACATCGTAGGCCATCCCGTGTTCCCAGCGTGGTGACGGTCGGGTGAGCGGCGCGAGCAATCGCCACCGCCGACCGTCAAACACATACGTCGTGTTCCTCCGCACCGGCGACTGCCGTGTCCCTTCGTTGCCGCCGAACACGATGACCTCGCGATGCCGCACGACGTTCACAGCGGCAGCGCCGTCTCTGGGTGCGAGCCCTGCCGAGAGCTCGTCCAACGTCTCCGCCGTGCCGTCCGCCTTCCACCGAACAACCCCGAGCACGGTTCTGGCGAGCACTCCTCCTCGGAGTTGGTCGGCGACCAGATTCCGGAACTGCGAGATGGGCTCGCGTGCGAGCGGCGTCCACGATTGCCCGTCCCATCCCCATTGCGTGTACACAGAGCCGTCCTGGGACCCGACCAGCACTCGCTGCCCGAGGCTGGTGTCGAACACGAGCCACGCCCGAGCGCCGGCGAGGACCGGAATCGTTCCGATTCGGATCCACGCAGCACCGTGGAGCTCCCATTGCTCCCCTGCAGAGATGATGGCGATCACGCCGCTGCGAGGATCGAACGTCATCGTCGGCGGTGTCGCGGAGCTCGGGGGACCAGCACCCATCAGCCGAGTCCACGTCTCATTCTGAAGGACCCACGTGTCCGCGAGGTCTATGTCATCGGATTGTCCACCGAACAGCACCATTCGCCTCCCGATCGGGTCGTAGGCCATCGCAGCGTCGGCGCGGGCAGGCGGGCCTACGGCGTCGATGTCACTCCATTCGCTGCCGGACCACTCCCACGTGTCCGCGAAGTCGCTCTTCTCCCGCGTGCCGCCAAACAAGATCGTGGTGCCTCGATGTTCGTCGAAGGCCAGTGAAGCACCGACGCGGCCGGGCGGCGCCCTCGTGGTTTCGATCTGGGACCAGCCACCAGGTTCCCACTCGAATGTCTCCGATGGAAAGATGGTGGAGCTCTGCGGGCCCGGGTAGCTCCCGCCAAACGTGACGAGGCGTCCGCGCCGAACATCGAAGGCCATCGCGGCGCCGGTACTCGTGGAGGGACCGAACAACAACTGACGCCACGTCGGTGTCTCGACGTCGCAGCGACTCGAGCAACCGTCGTGCGACACGAGATTCGCGTCATCGCAGCGCTCGCCGCGCAGGGGGTCGATGACTCCGTTGCCGCACTGCTCGGTCGACCGACAGTCCGCCGAACAGCCGTCTTCGCTCACCGTGTTGCCGTCGTCGCACTGCTCCGCTTCCAGCGGGTCGACGAAGTGATTCCCGCAGGTGATCGGCAAGCACACGAGGCCATCGTCGATCGGGTAGCAGCGATCACCTCCACAGTCGGCACCCTCGCTGAGGTCGTCACATGCAGCTCGTTGCTCGGGCGTGACGCAGAACGTGATGTCCCCGCTAGACGCGCACACCGTGCCATCGCGGCAGATCGTTCCATCGGCACATATCGTCGTGCCGCTTCGAACACACGCGACGAGCATGCTCGCTATGACCACGATCCAGATCACTCGCACGAAACGATCGTGCCACACGCCTCGTGAGGTAGGTGGCGCGTTGCGACCGGCCGTTGCGGCCAACGCTGCCGTCTCCGCACGACCGGCAGCTCGGGTCGCCGGCCATCGAGACTTCGCGACCCCGCCATCCCACGCGTTCGCTCGTGTTCCGTTGGCGGCCCGGTTGCACCCGGCCATCCCGATGCTCCGTGCTGTTGTCCTCGTGATGTCGTTGCTCGCCGCCTGCGTCACGGAATCTGCCGAGCCGTCCCCCGACGAGCTCGCGGAGCTCGATGGCTGGGCCGCCGCGGCGGACGGCAAGGCCGATCTGCCGTCGACCTGGACCGAGCTCGTGGCGTGGCTGCGCGACTTCTACACGAACACGATGTCCGCGGTGTGGAACCGCCAGGAGCATCCAACCACCGCCGACGCCGCGCTCGCACGCGTCCGCACGATGGTCGCGAATCCGACCGCTCGCTTGTATCCGGCGCGAGTGCAGCGCCTGCGCACCGAGCTGATCGATCACTCCGAGATCGACATCGAGATCGCGCCGAACAAGATCATCCGCCTCGTGGGCGATCCGAAAGGGGCGGGCGCGTTTGTCGATCGCTCGATGTTCGAGCAGTCAGTCGGCGCACCGCTGTGCCTCACGTGGACCGAGCTCGAGACCGCGATCCGCGCATCGTACGCGAGCGGCGCATATGGAGTGGACTACGTGTGCCACACGATCACCGAGCGCGTGCTGCGCGCACTCGGCGCGGGCTCCGCGAGCTACGCGGCGCAGATCCGCACGTACGCGGCGGCGCGTTGGACCTGGGGACCGATCGTGCCGAGCCTGAACTCGCAGGATCCCGCGGACTGGTCGGTCTCGCGCACCTGCCGGTAGTCACTCGAAGGCGAGCGTGCACTGCGAGTACGTCGCGCGCCGCCCCGACGCGGAGTCTATCCACACGCCCGGCTCGCTCGGTGCCCCCCACGCGCGCACGAGCTGTTGACCGAGCTCGTCGCACAACGGCCGATCGTCGCTCTCGAACACGCACGCACACGGATCGTCGCCGTCGCGCTCGCACGGCATCACGTCGTAGCGGCCGATCTCGATCTCGATCCGCGTGACCGTTCCGTTCGTGTCGTTCACCCACACCGAGTACGGATGCTCGGCGGTCGGCGTGGTCGTGTGCTGCACTGTCTCGATCGCCGTCGCGTCGGCGTGCTGGCCGATCGCGACACCCGCGAGACGCGTGCCCGGCTGCGCGCGCGCACCGAACAGCCCCACGAGCTGCGTGCGCTTCGCGGCCTGGAGCGCCTTGAACTCGGCGATCTGCGGCTTCAGGGCATCACACGACAGCTCCTCTGCGGACGGGCCGGACTTGCAGGAATGGTAGAGCGCGCCGCCGAACAGCGCGGCAGTGAGGACGGCCATGGCAATCGTGGAGCGCTTCACTTCCTCACGGTGAGCGATCGTCGACGGCGTTGCACGCACAATGTCGATCCCAAGGTCCGCACGGGTCCGAGTGTCCATTCCTCGGGCTACTGTGCGCGGGTGAGCGATCCGATTCACGACGCGTTGGTGTGGTTTCAGGAGGCGATCGATCAGGAGAGTGACCCCGAAGCGTCCCGCGCGCTGTTCGAGCGCGTGCTCGCGATCCAGCGCGCGAACGGCGGTGTGATCGAGACCGACGACGTCGTCGTGCCGCTCGAGGCAACGCTCGTGAACATCGCGTCGCTCTCGCAGACGCTCCGCGATTGGCCGCGCCTGCGCGACACGGCCGCCGAGCTGCGCGCGGTCACGCCGTTTCACGGCGCTGCACACACGATGTACTCGATCGCGCTCAAGCACCTCGGCGATCACGAGGGTGCCGCGAAGGCGCTCGAGCGCGCGTTCGCCGTCGCGCCCGAGGAGGTCAACCCGCGTCACGAACAGGCGTGTCAGTTGCTCGCGGCAGGTGATCGCGAAGGCGCACTCGATGCGATCGCGGCGGCGATGGAGCGCGGCGCGGAGCCCGATGCCCTACGCGAGGACGAAGAGCTCGCCGCGTTGCACGGCGATCCGCGCTGGGAGCAGCTGCTCGGACGCGAGCATCACGTCGCGTGTCTCGTCACGCTGCTCGACGAAGATCACGCGGACTTCGCAGAGACGGCCCCGGATCCCGATGACGATGCATTCAGCGACTGGGTCACCGACGACGAGACCATCGAGCGCTTCGAGGACGCGGTTGACCTCGCGGAGCGCTTGCTCGACGCAGCGGATATCGCGAGCGTCCCGCTGTTGCCCGCCGATGCCCGCGGCGACGAGATCCTCGATATCGCCGAGTGCGATGCGACGCAGGTGCGCGCGATCGAAGCGATCGTGCGGGCCGAGCGGTTCTGGCACGCGATTCCGTTCCTGCTGGTCCTCGGGCAGCATCACCTGCCCTCGCTGAATCCCGAGGACGCGCGCGACCGGCTCGGCGTACCATGAGGCATGCGCGTGGGGCTCCTCGTGCTGATGGCTGGTTGCTACGCGCCGTCTCCGAAGGCCGGCGCACCGTGCGGCGCGAACGACACGTGCCCCACGAGCCTCGTGTGCGTCGCCGGCTACTGCGTGGATCCCGAAACGAGTCCGGACGCATCGGACGCGGCCCTCGCTGACGCACCGAGCGATGCCCTCGCCGACTCGATGATGGCGATGGGCTGGGCAGCGCCGATCGCGATCACGTCGCTCAACACGCCGCAGCGCGACAGCGATCCGGCGCTCACCGCGAACGGCCTCGAGCTGTTCTTCTCGTCGTCGCGTCAGGGCGGCATGGGCGGCGACGACATCTATTACACGAAGCGCGCGACCACGACGTCCGCGTGGGATCCACCGACGAGCTTGGCGGGGCTGAGCTCGGCCTCCGCGGATCTGTCCGTGGAGATCACGGGCGATGGCCAACACCTGTGGTTCCAGTCGCTGCGCTCGGGCATGGGCGACATCTACACGTCGAACCGCGGGCCCACCGGTTGGTCCGCGCCGACGATCGTTACGGAGCTGAGCTCGCCGACCGAGATCGAGGCCGACTTCGGCGTGTCGCCCGACGGGCTCACCGTGATCGTCAGCCGCGGCGCGCTCGGAAGTCGCGCTTTGTACATCGCCACGCGATCGGACATCGCGGCTGCATGGGGCACGCTCGCACCGCTCGCGGCGATCAACGGCATGTCCGATGATCCATCGGCACCGTCGCCGAGCAACGGCGCGAACGTCGTCTACTTCCACGCCGATCCGGTCCGCAACATCTACGTCTCGACGAAGACGGGCAACACCTACAGCGCCCCCGTCCCCGTGACCGAGGTGAACACGTCCCTGCGCGATGGTTGTCCATTCGTTCCACAGGCGAACGACGTCCTGTACTTCGAACGCAACGGCGATCTCTACTACACGTCCCGCTGAACGCGCGGACGTGTACGATGGAGAAATGCGCGCGCTGTTCGGCCTCGTGCTCGCCCTCGTGGGCGCCTGCTACGACCCGTCCGCGCAAGCGGGTGCTCCGTGCAGCGCGAACGGCACGTGTCCCGCGACGCTCGTGTGCACGGGCGGCTATTGCTTGCTACCCGGTGTCGGCGCGGATGCAGACGACGATGGCGCGTCGGCGGATGCACCCGACGACGCCGACGCGATCACGATCGACGCGCCCACCAGCATGGGCTGGTCACCACCCACCGCGCTCGTCGGTGTCAACACGTCGAGCAAGGAGAGCGACCCGTCGTTCACGTCGAATCGACTCGAGCTGTACTTCGTATCCGCGCGTGCAGGTGGCGTGGGTGGCGAGGACATCTGGTACACGTCGCGCGCGAGCGTGACCGCCGCGTGGGCCGCCCCGATCAACGTGGCGGTGCTGAACTCGACGGCCGTGGACTCCGGCGTCGAGATCTCCGCCGATGGCTCGCGGATTTACTTCGTCTCCACGCGCACGGGCGCGAGCGACATCTACACGTCGACCAAGGCCGGCACCGACTGGTCCCCGCCGACCCTGGTCCCCGAGCTGAGCTCGCCGGCGACCGAGGACAGCCTCGGCGTGTCGCCGGACGGACTGACCGCGATCGTCAGTCGCAGTACGGTGGGTGGTCGCACGATGCACATCGCCACACGCGCGAACCTCACGGATCCGTTCGGTCCGCTGACGGCGTTCGCTCCGATCAACAGCGCGGCGACCGATCCGGCATCGCCGTCCCTGACGAACGGCGCGAGCACGATCTACTTCCACGCGGACACCTCGCGGAACATCTACGTCGTCACGAAGGTGGGCGTCGGTTGGTCATCGCCGGTCCCCGTGACCGAGGTCAACACGGTCACGCGCGACGCCGCTCCGTTCGTCACGCAGACCGACAACTACATGTTCTACGAACACGACGGTCAGCTCTACGAGACCCATCGCTAACGGTCGTCACCGCTCACCCGCGATCAAGGCACGAGGACGATCTTTCCGAACGCCTCGCGCCGCTCGAGCACGCCGTGCGCCTCCGCTGCCTGCGCGAGCGGGAGCACGCGATCGACCACGGGCTTCAAGCGTCCGGCCGCCACGTGCGCGAGCACCGCGAGGAGATCGGCCTTGCTGCCCATCGTCGAGCCGAGCACCTCGACCTGACGGAAGAAGATGTGGCGGAGATCGATGTTCGGATGAAATCCCGCGGTCGCTCCGCACGTGACCACGCGGCCACCCGCGCGTACCGCGCGCAGGCTCCCCGCGAACGTCTCGCCGCCGACATGCTCGATCACGGAGTCCACACCGCGCTTGCCGGTCAGCGCACGCGCGGCCGCGACGAAGTCGGTGCTCGCGTAGTCGATGACATCGTCGGCGCCGAGCGCCTTCGCGCGCGCGAGCTTGTCCGCCGTGCTCGCCGTCGCGATCACGCGCGCGCCATAGAGCTTCGCGATCTGGATCGCGGCGACGCCGATGCCACTCCCCGCGCCCTGCACCAGCACCACGTCGCCCGGCGCCACGCGCGCTTTGTGCACCACCATCTGCCACGCCGTGAGAAACGGCAGGATCGCCGCCGCGGCGTCGGTCCACTCGAGCTCGCCGGGATACGGAGCGATGTTGACGACCGGAATGCAGATCGCTTCGCCGTAGCCACCGCTCGCATGCTCGCCGAGGATCTTGTACTCGCGGCACAGGTTGTCGTGACCGCCCAAGCACTGCGCGCAGCGACCGCACGAGAGCCCCGGCTGCACGACGACCTTCTGCCCCACGCTCGCCGTCGCGCCCGCCCCGACGGCGTCGATCTCGCCGACGATGTCCGAGCCGAGCAGGTGCGGATAGTGGAGCTTGAACGCGGGCCCGCCTTTGCGGACCCAGATGTCCAGGTGGTTCACGGAGACGGCGCGAATCCGCACGCGGACCTGCCCCGGCCCTGGCTCCGGCATCGGCAGCTCCTCGAGCTGGAGCACCTCGGGACCACCATGCGCGCGCAGCGTGACCGCGGACATCTTCATGCGCCGCACGGTATAACGCGCGCATGAACGTCGTCGTCGTCCCGTGCCTCAAAGACAACTTCGCGTACCTCGTCATCGAGAACGGCCACGCCGCCGTCGTCGATCCGAGCGAAGCGGCCCCCGTCGAGGCGGCGCTCGCGCGCGAAGGCGTCACGCTCACCGCGATCTGGCTCACGCACCATCACTGGGATCACGTCGGCGGTGTCAAAGACCTCGTCGCCAAACACCCGGGCATCGAGGTCGTCGCGAGCACCAAGGACAGCGAGAAGATCGAAGGCGTCACGCGCAAGGTGAACGATGGCGACACCGTCGCGCATCGATCGCTGACGGCGCGCGTGATCGAGAACCCCGGCCACACGCTCGGCGCGATCACGTTCCTCGTCGAGGGGTGCGCGTTCACCGGCGACACGCTGTTCTGCGCGGGCTGCGGCCGCGTGTTCGAGGGCGACGCGGCGATGATGCAAGCCTCGATGGCCAAGCTCGCCGCGCTCCCCGGCGACACGAAGATCTACTGCGGCCACGAGTACACCGCCTCGAACCTTCGCTTCGCCGCCGCCGTCGAGCCCGACAACAAAGCGATCGCCGCGCGCATCGCGAACATCCCCGCACCGTCGGTGCCGTCGCGCATGGACGAGGAGCGCGCGACAAACCCGTTCCTCCGCGCCGCCGAGCCCGCGGTGATCGCGGCCGCGAAGGAGCGCGGTGCCGCCGGGGATCCGGTGAGCGTGTTCGGCGCGATCCGCGAGTGGAAGAACAACTTCAAGTAGCGATCAGAACGGCTTCTCGTCCGGACACGCGGCCGCGTAGCGCGCGAGCAGCGAAGCCGCCTCGTCGCGATTCTTCAGCGACTTCAGCGCGAGGCCGATGTCGTTGACCACGCACGCGGTGAGCATTTTGTCGTTCGGGCTCTTCGCGCGGGCGGCTTCCGTCTCCGCGACGCTCTTCGTGATCGCCGCGAGCGGTACGTCGTGATCGCAGAGTCGCGTCAACTTCGTCGCGAGCTCCGCGTACGCGCCGCCCGCTTTGACGAGCGTGTCGGTCATCGCGGCGGCGACGCAATCGAAGACGCCGTCGATCGGGCGCCCTGCTTTCATCGCGACCTCGATCTTCGCGACGGCGTCGGTCGCGAGATCGTTCGCGAGCTTCAGCGCTTCCTTCTCGCCGTTCGAGGACGAGCAGCCGACGAGAACTGCGGTCGCGATGACGAGCGCGCGCATTAGAGCTTGGCGGAGGCTTCGGGGCACACCACGGCGAAGCGAGTCAACGCGTCCTTCGCGTTTGCCTGGGTGTTCACTTTCTTCATCTGATCGAGCGCCACCGTCAGCTCGGCCGAGTAGCACTCGCTCAGGACCTTCTCGTCGGGCTTTGCCTTGCGCGCCGCTTCTGCCTTCTCGACGGCCTTTGTGATCACGGCCAGTGGAAGATCTGCGTTGCACAGCTGCTCGAGCTCCGCCGCGAGCGCTTTGTGCGCGTTGCTCGCCTTGAGCGTGTCGAGGTTCGCCATATGAGCGCAGCTGAACATCGCGTCGTCGGGCGTACCCGCGGCGATCGCCGCCTTGATCTTCCCGATGCCCTCTTTGGTTCCGTTCGCGACGAACGACAGCGCCGGGTCGTCCTTCTCGGCCTCTTTGGCCGACTTGTCTTGGCCGCAGCCGAAAGCGAACAGCGCGATCGCGATCACGAGGAGGTTCCGCATGAGCGGAGACTACTACGCCGCGGCGAGGCGCAAGACGAAGCGAGCGCCCTCACCGCTCGACGCAACATATTCCAGCGATCCGCCCATCGCGCGCGCGAGCGACTGCGACAGCGCGAGCCCGAGACCCAGGCCCGCAGGCCCGTCGGAGGTCACGCCGCGCGTGAACGGCGCGAACAGCTTCGGGCGCGCCGCTGCCGCCACGCCCGGACCGTGATCGGCCACTTCGATCTCGACGCCGCCTTCGACGGCCCGCGCCGCGAGCGTGATCGTCCGGTCCTCGGAGTCGCGCGAGTACTTCTCCGCGTTGTCGAGCAGGTTGCCGACGATGCGTGCGAGCGCATCGCGATCGAACGACGCGCGCAGATCGGGCGCGACCTCGAGGGCGAGTACGGCACCGGCGCGATCGAGTGCGGGCTCCGCGCGCGACGCGAGCTCGGCGAGCTCGGCGGCGACATCGCCGGCGGTCGGGTTCACGCTGAGGTTGCCGCGCTCGAGCTGCGAGAAGCCGAGCACGTTGGACACGACGCGCCCCAGGCGTGCGGCTTCCTCGGCCATGCGCCGCGCGTAGTCGCGCTGCTTCATCGGATCGCCCATGCCGTCGGCGAGCATGTCGCCGTAGAGCTGCAGACCCGCGAGCGGCGTGCGCAGCTCGTGCGCGGCCGCGGCGGCGAACTGGCTACGCTCGCGAGCGAGGCGCTCCGCGCGCGCGACCATCAACACCACGAGCGCAGCAGCGACGAGCGCCAGCACGCCGAGCGTGATGAAGCGCACGAGGAACGTCGTCACGAGCTTCGCGGCCGACGCGGCCGCGCCCGCGAGATCCGCGGCGGGCGGGCGCACGTCGACGAACCACTCGGGCACCACCTGCGCCGACGACGCGAGTGCGTCCGGGGAGCGCGGCGTGTCGCGATGCGCGAGCGACGCGTCGCCGCCGCGGGTCGCGAGCCAACGATCGATCTGCGCCTTGTCGATCACGAAGCCCTGCGTGAGCGCGCCGTCGGGCGTCTCCACGAGCCGCGTCGCGACGAGGACCGGTGCGCCGTGGAACGCTTCGGTCTCGAGCGCGAACGCGGACACGACGATCGTGACCGGCTTGTCCTCGAGGTTCTCGATCTTCGTCGACACCACGCGCGGTGTGGCCTTGACTCGGGGCTTCACGGGAGGCGTCACGGGCGGCTTCACGGGAGTTGCATCGGGAGCCTCCACGGAGGCAACGGCCACGCCGGCGTCGACGGTCTCGACGTTGTAGTTCAGCGCCGGCACGTCCACGGCTGCGTCGGGCGTCTCCTTCGGCACGTTGCGCCGCTGCGGGTTGTTCTCGAGATAGATCGAGTTCGAGTTCCAGTTCTGCTGATAGCTGACGTTGTCGATGGTCTGCACCTGCGTGACGTTGCGCGAGCCACCGGGCGGTTCGATTGCCTGTCCCGTCGCCTGTCCCGTCGCCTGTCCCGTGACGCCCGCGTCGATGCCCGCCGGCAGTGCATTCGTCGTCGGGGGAATGGTGATCGGCGCTTGCGCGACCGGCGGGCGCGGGCGCGGCCGAGGCTGCGCCGGATCCGCCTGCGCGACGAGCGTGGGCGTCGCCTGATCCGGCGGGCGATACGTGACGCCGAAGCTCTTCGTCACCTCGTCGCGAAACGCGAGGTTGCCCGAGAGGCCGTTCGGCTCGGACAGCTCGGGGACGTCGTCGTTGATCGTCGGCGTCGTGACCTTGCCCTTGCTGTCGATCTGGAAGTAGCCGAGCACGAGTGGATCGCGCTCGCTCGCGAGCGGTGATGGCGCGACCGCGATCGACGCCGACGCGCGCGGATCCCGGAACAGGTTCTGATAGTGGAAGTACGGACGATCGATCTCGCGGCTGACGAGCGTGTCGAGCTCCGCGCGCAGATCGCGGGCGAGATCCTCGCTGCGCCGCGCGGCCGCTGCCGTCGGTTGCGTGCGGGCCTCGATCTGGCGCGCGCGCACGTCCGACCAGCCCGCGAAGAACCACGCTCCGAGCAGCATCGCGAGCGCGGCGACGAGCAGCCCCGCCGCGATCAGCGTCCGCGACGGTCCCTTCACCTGCTGAGCCTCCACGCATAGCCGGCACCCTTGACCGAGATGATCAGCGTCGGGTTCGCGGGGTCCGCTTCGACCTTCTTGCGCAGCACCGCGATCGCCATATCGACCGCGCGCGTCTGCAGATCGCCGCGCTGACCGAAGACCTGCTCGAGCAGCTCCGCCCGCGAGACCACGCGATCTTGATGCTTGTACAACCAGCGCACGATGCCGACCTCGCGCGGGGTCAGCGTCGCGCGCGCATCCCCACGCACCACGACCATGCGCGCGAGATCGATCACCGCACCATCGATCGTCACCTCGTCGAGTGACTCGCCCTGAGGCGAGCGACGACCGAGCACGCGAATCCGCGCGAGCAGCTCGCGCGCAGAGAACGGCTTGGTCACGTAATCGTCGGCGCCTTCCATCAGGCCGCGCACCTTGTCGTCCTCGGAGCCCCGCGCGGTGAGCATCAGGATCGGCGTGCCCGGACGCGCGGCACGCAGGCGACGACAGACCTCCATGCCGTCGAGCCGCGGCAGCATGAGATCGAGGAGCACGAGATCGAACGGATCGCGGAGCCCCGCTTCGACGCCCGCCATTCCGTCACCGACCGCCACGATGTCGTGGCCGTCACCCGTCAACAGATCGACGATGCCGTCACGGAGGCTGGCTTCGTCTTCGACCACGAGGATACGCACCCCGTCAGCGTGCCACACGCGACACCCCGGCATGTAAGGCGCACGTAAAGCATGGGCTTACCAAGGGCTGACAGCGGTCGCGCGTCCGCGCAGGCAGGGTGAACGCATGTCCAACGCCACGTTTGCCCTCTCGCTCGGCCTGGCCGGCTGCGCCTCGGCGATCGCGATGCCCGATGTCGCCGATCCCGCACCCTCTCGTGCATCGCTCTCCGTGCGGATGTCCGATGTCGACGTCGCCATCGCCCGCGGCCGCGGCCCCGTGGCGCTCGACGAGCTGATCGCGACGTACGATCGCCTCCACGACGGCGCGTCTCGTGAGGCGCTCGCGCAGGTGATCGACAAGGTCGCCGCGCAGCGCTACGCGACCGTCTCGCACCTGTACTGGTACACCGACCTCGAGCGCGCCGAAGCCGCCGCGGCGAAGCAGCACAAGCCGATCCTCGCGCTGCGCATGCTCGGTCGACTCGACGAGGATCTGTCGTGCGCGAACAGCCGGTTCTTCCGCGCGACCCTGTACGCGAACAAAGAGCTGTCGCAGTACCTGAGGGACAACTTCATCCTCTACTGGTCGAGCGAGCGCGCGGTGCCGAAGGTCACGATCGATTTCGGCGACGGCCGAAAGATCGAGAGCACGACAACCGGTAACAGCGCGCACTACATCCTCGACGACAAGGGCGCGGTGCTCGACGCGATTCCCGGGCTGTACACGCCCGCCGCGTTCCGCGCCGAGCTCGCGACGAGCCTCGCGCACGCGCGCGCGGTCGCCGCGGCCCCCGCGCACGAGCGCGGCGCGAAGATCATCGGCTATCACCGCGCTCGCCTCGCGGCGATCCAGGCGGTCGCGGCGAAGCTGAACGTGTACGCGATGCAAGGGGTGCGCGTGTCGGCGGAGGAAGCGCTGTCGCGCGCGCAACGCGCGACGATCTCGAAGGGCTACGTGGAGGTCCCGCAGCTGCGTCAGATCACGTCGGCCGAGCTGAGGTCCATCGACGAGGACGAGGTCAGCACGTGGGCGACGTTCGCCCGGCAGCTGTGGCCGCTCGTGGTCGAGGTGCCGCCGTTGATGAACGTGGAGTATCCTGACGCGGATCGACGCGGCTTCCGGCCGTGGGTCGAGATCTTCGACGACCAGAGCATCGCCCTCGTCGATCGCCTGTACGGCGAGACGAAGGGCACCGCGCACGACCAGATGCTGTCGCGGCTCGCGACCCACGCATTGGCGGACAGCGCGCTCAACCAGCTCCGACTGCGCCCGCAGATCCACGAGCTGCTCGCGAAGGGATCGACCGACTTCACGACGATCAACGACGCGATCTACGCGACGGTGTTCCACACGCCGAAATCCGATCCGTGGCTCGGCCTCCACGCCCGACGTGACTTCACGGGCCTGCCCGACGACGGCGCGACGATGCCGGCCGCGACGGCACATCGCTAGGCGGGCGCTGCGTTCGTTGCGCCTCGCGCGCATCGCCGCCGATACCTGACATATACTTTCGCGCGATGCGTCGAATCGGCACTGCCGTCCTGCTCGCGCTGATCGCGAGCGTCACTCCGGCTGCCGCGGACCCGACGCAGATCGGCGCGTTCTTCGGGCCCCGCGTGTTCAGTGATGACTCGCGGCTCGGCTACATCGAGGACGCGCCGAAGCACGTGATGCTCGACAACGCGATCTCGTTCGGCGCTCGCATCGCGAAGCCGTTCTTTCCCTTCTTCGTGCCCGAGTTCGAGCTCGGCCTCGCATCGACGCAGACCAACGCGACGACGTACATGGGCATGGCCATCCCCTCCGTCGACGTGTTCTGGCTCGAGCCGCGCTTGCAGATGCGCTTCGAGATCCTCCCCGAGCGGCGCGTGATGCCGTTCTTCGTCGTCGGTGGCGGCGCGCCGATCGCGCTGTCGTCCGCACGCCAGACGCTCGACTCCGGCATCACCGGCGAGGGCTACGTCGGCGGCGGCATTCGCTTCGACGCGAAGAAGTTCGTCGCTCGCATCGATGCACGCGTGACGATGCTGCCCGGCGCGGTGCGCTACATCGCCGCCGAGCTCGATTTCGGCATCGGCATCGAGTTCCACATCGGCGAAGGCACGGGACGAAGCAGCACGGGCGAGGTGATTCCGCCCGCCGTGGTCGATCGCGATAACGACGGCATCCCCGACGCGAAGGATGCGTGTCCGACGCGCGAAGAGGACGCCGACGGGTTCGAGGACGCCGATGGCTGTCCCGACATCGACAACGATGGCGACCTCGTGCTCGACATCGCCGATCGCTGCGCGACGGTCCCCGAGACGTACAACGGCTTCGAGGACGACGATGGCTGCCCCGACACGCTGCCGCCCGAGGTCGAGGCGCTGAAGGGCACGGTCGAGGGCCTGATCTACGCCGAAGGCGAGACCGCGGTCCGCGACTCCGCGAAGGCCAACCTCGAGAAGATCGCGAAGCTGATGGTGGCGTTCCCGTCGATCAAGGTGCAGCTCATCGGACACACCGACGATCGCGAGGCGAACCAGTTCGCGGCCAAGCCGAAGGAAGGCGAGCCCCCGCCGGATCTCGCGCAGCTCGCGATCGATCTCTCGCTTGCGCGCGCCGAAGCGGTGCGCCAGGCGCTCGTCGCGATCGGTGTCCCCGCCACGCGCGTCGAGATCGACGGCAAAGGCGGCGAAGAGCCGGTGTCGGAGAACGACAAGCCGCGCGGTCGCCTCGCGAACCGCCGCGTCGAGATCCGGCTGTACGTGCCGCCGCGTCGCAAGTAGTGCCCGCGACGACGAAGGTCTCGAAGGCGACGCAGGCCGCGAAGGTGCTGGTCATCGGCGCGGGTGCGAAGGCGACGATCGGTGATCGCGAGCGCGCTGCGATCGCGAAGCACGCGACGTGCACCGCGCTGTCGTTGACCGGGGTCGTTGTCGCGGATCTCTCGTGCGTGACCGCGCTGCCGAAGCTGCAGTCGCTCGAGCTCTACCGGACGCGCATCGCCGATTGGAGTGCGCTCGCGAAGGTGACGACGCTGCGCGAGCTGTTCGTCAATGGAATCCGCGATCCCGAGGCGCTCGGCGCGATCAGCTCGCTGACGCGACTCGTGGAGCTCTCGATCCTGCACCTGCCGACGCTGACGGCGCTGCCGGATCTCTCGAGGCTGACATCACTGCGATCGCTGAGGCTCTGGAGCTGCAAGCGCCTCGCGGACGTGACCGCGCTCGCGAAGCTTCCGGCGCGCTGCACCGTCGACACGCTCGCGATCCCCGTCTCCGACGAGGACATCGACGCGATTCGAACGCCACCGCAGCGTTCCAAGGTCGTGAAGTCAACGAAGCGGCGCTGAGCCACTACTTCTTCGAGCGGCCGAACAGGCCCTTCTTCTGTGCGGGGACATCTTCGCCGAGCTCCGTCGCGAGCGAGCGAAGCAGCTCTTCCTGCTTCGCGGTCAGCTTCTTCGGAATCTCGACCTTGAACTGGATCACCTGATCACCGCGGCCCTTGCCGTCGAGGTGCGGGATGCCCTGGCCGCGACGAACGAACACGTCGCCCGGCTGGATGCCCGGCTCGACGCGAATCGTGCCGGTGCCCATGCAGTTCTCGTCGAGCGTGTGCACGTCGAGCTCGCCACCGAGCGCTGCCTTCACGAAGCTGATCGGCATCTCGGTGAGCACGTCGTCGCCTTCGCGACGGAAGCGCTCGTCCCCTTGCACGTGCAGCACGACGTAGAGATGACCGGGTGTGCCGCCGGGCGCGACGTTGCCCTTGTTCATCACGCGTAGCGGCTGGCCATCGTCGACGCCGGGCGGGACGGTGACCGAGAGTTGTGCTTGCTCCGCCTTGGTTCCGCGTCCGCGACAGTCGTCGCACGGATCCTTGATCGCCTTGCCCGCGCCGCGGCAATGCGGGCAGGTCGTCTGCACCATGAAGAAGCCCTGGGCGTGAACGACCTGGCCTTTGCCCTGGCACGTTCCGCAGGTCTCGGCTTTGCTGCCCGGCTTCGCGCCCGTGGCGTTGCACGCTTCGCACGAGATCTGGCGCGTGACGTTCACTTCCTTCGTCACGCCCCACACGGCTTCCGCGAACGTCAGCTCGAGATCGACGCGAACATCGCCACCGCGTGGTGGACCGCGGCGCGCTTGCGAGCGACCGCCGAAGAAGTCGCCGAACAGATCACCGAACGCGGAGAAGATGTCGTCGACGTTCGAGAAGCCGTTCGCCCCGTTGTTCGCCGAGTAGCCCTTGAGGCCGTCGAAGCCGAAACGATCGTAGCGCTGGCGCTGATCGTCGTCGCAGAGGACCTGGTACGCGTTCGCCGCTTCCTTGAACTTCTCCTCGGCTTCCTTGTCCCCCGGGTTGTGATCCGGGTGGTATTGCTTCGCGAGGCGGTAGTACGCCTTCTTTAGATCGCCAGCACTTGCTTGGCGCTCGACCCCGAGGACTTCGTACAGATCACGCATGGTCGTTAAGTTTCAGGGCTTTGGGTAAGACGGCCCTCGCAAACTGTCAAGCTGTCGACTCGGGTAAGGTCGGGGCGCAGCCGTGATGCGACCCAAAGAGCTCGCCCGGGGCGCGCCCGACGAGGGTGATGCCCTTCGCCGTGCCGAGCGGCTGTTCGACGCGGCGGCCCACGCAGGCCTGGAGTTATCCGAACTTCCCGAGGCTGCGGAGCATGTGACGCGCATCGCGTGTCAGTCCGCCCCGTACCTGGCCACGTTGCTGATCCAGGATCCCCACCGCTTGGCCAGGGTCAGCCGGGATCCCTACCTCGCGCGAGAAAAGCCCAAGGCCGTGCTCGCGGACGAGCTCGGGCGCCAGCTCGCCACCGTCACGACCACGGCCGAGCTGCATGCTGCGTTGCGCAGGGTACGCGCGGACGAGCTGGTCCGGCTCGGCGTTCGCGAGCTCGAGCTGGGCCTCGATACCGAGGTCGGTCGCGAGCTCTCGCGCCTGGCCGATGTCTGCTTCGAGGCGGCGATCGCGTTTCACGATCGCGAGCTACAAGCGCGCTACGGAGCACCGCGCTTCATCGACGACGACGGCACGGAGCGCGACGCGAAGCTCGTTGTGATCGGCATGGGCAAGCTCGGCGGCGAGGAGCTGAACTTCAGCTCCGATGTCGACGTGATCTACGTGTACTCGTCGGATCAGGGCGAGGTCGGCGGGCTGTCGCTGCACGAGTACTTCGCGAAGCTGTGCACGCAGGTGACCGCGGCGCTGTCGGAGGTCACCGAGGGCGCGACCGTGTTCCGCGTCGATCTTCGACTGCGCCCCGAGGGGAGCAAAGGCGCGATCGCGAACTCGCTCGCGCAGCTCGAGCGCTACTACGAGACGTTCGGACGCCCGTGGGAGCGGCAGGCGTGGATCAAGGCGCGCGCGTGCGCCGGCGACGAAGCGCTCGGCGCGGAGGTGATGACGACGCTGCGGCCGTTCGTGTTCCCGCGGCTCGTCGCGCCGACGGTGATCGAAGAGGTGTTCGATCTCAATCGCCGGATCAAGCGCGAGCTCGTGCGTCCCGGTGCGAACGGCGCGAACGGCTTCGATCTCAAGAACGGCGAAGGCGGCATTCGCGAGATCGAGTTCTTCGTGCAGGCGCTGCAGTTGATCCACGCCGGCAAGCGCACGCAGCTCCGCTTGCGCGGAACCCTGGCGACGCTCGACGCGCTGCAGTTCGCGGGGCTCGTCACGGATGTCGAGCACCTCGCGCTGTGGCGCGCGTATCGCTGGCTGCGCCACGCCGAGCACGTGCTGCAGCTCGAAGCAGGGCTCCAGACGCAGACTGTCCCCAGCGATCCGGCGCACCTCGAAGTGTTCGCGCAGCGGCTCGGCTACGCGGCGACCGAGACCACGAGCGCGAGCACGGCCTTCGCGTTCGAGCTGTTCCGGCACACGTCCGAGGTGTCGACGCTGTTCTCGACGCTCGGCGATCCGCCCGCCGACGATCGCGCCGAGATCACCGAGATCCTCCGCGGCGATCTCGATCCGAACGACGAGGCCGCCGCCCTCGCCCGCCTCGGGTTTCGCGATGTCACCGCCGCGAGCGCCGAGCTCGCACGCGCGCGCCGCAACACGGGCTCGCCGCTGTCGCCGACGGCAACCCCGCGCACCACGCGGATCGGCGCCGCGTTGCTCGCGGAGATCGCGGCATCCGCGGATCCGGATCAAGCGCTACGCTCGTTCGGCGACTTGATCGCGCAGCGCGGCGAAGCGTGGTCGATCTGGCGCTTGCTCGAGGAGCAGCCGGCGATCCTGCGCTTGCTCGGATCGATCCTCGGATCGAGCGCGTACCTCGCGCGCACGCTCGTCGATACGCCCGAGCTGATCGATCTCCTCGTGCAGCTCGGGCAAACGCCGCCGACGCGCACGGCGCAGCAAGTCGCCGCGGATCTCGCCGCGCGCCTCGCCGATGTCCCCGGCGACGATCCGGAAGCGCTGTGGTCCGCGATCGCGGAGGTCAAGAACGGCCACGTGCTGCGCGTCGGGCTCGCGGACTTCGCGGGCGCGCTCGATCCGCTCGCCGTGTGTGCCGAGCTCACCGCGATCGCCGAAGCCTGCCTCGAGCACGCGCTCGCGATCGTCGCGCTCCAGCTCGCCGAGCGTCACGGCCGGCCCCCCGACAACGCGCGCCTCGCGGTGCTCGGCCTCGGCAAGCTCGGCGGGCGCGAGCTCGGCTACGCGGCGGACCTCGACGTGGTGTTCGTCTTCGACGGCGGCGACGAGAACACCGTCGATTGGTTCAGTCGCTGCGCACAGCGCCTGCTCGGCGCGCTTCGCCAGCGCACGCCGCGCGGACGGCTCTACGAGGTCGACACGCGCCTGCGCCCGTCGGGATCGCAGGGCCTGCTCGTGACGTCGCTCGCGGGGTGGCGTCGCTATCACGAGAAGGACGCGCGGATGTGGGAGCGCCAGGCGCTGACGAAGCTTCGTCCCGTCGCGGGTGATCGCGCGCTCGGCGCCGAGGTGCAGCAGCTCGCGATCGAGACCGTCTACGGTAGCTCGCCCGATCCGAAACTCGTCGCCGACGAGATCACGAAGATGCGCGACCGCGTGGAGCGCGAGCTCGGTGGCAGCTCGGACTTGAAGACCGGCGCGGGCGGTGTGATGGACGTCGAGTTTGCCGCGCAGTATTTGCAGCTCGTGTACGGTCACGCGCATCCCGCGCTACGCACCACCTCGACATCGGCGGCGTTGAACGCGGCGGTGGCATGCGGTGTCGCGCCGGCACGCGAGATCGAGCTTCTCGATCAGGGCTATCGGTTCCTGCGCGGCATCGAGCATCGGCTGCGCGTGGTTCACGACCAGCCGATTCATCGCTTGCCCGAGACACGTGACGAGCTCGACAAGCTCGCGCGTCGATCGGGCTTTCCCGACGGCGGTGTGCTTCTCGAGCATGTCGAGCGCTGGCAGCACGACATCCGCGCGGCCTACGTGCGGCTCGTCAAGCCTGCGTAGCGTTCTACACAGTACTGCGCAAACCGCGCACTGCGTCATCGACGGCGATCACCTCGCAGCGGTGCCGCTCTGTGCGGCTTGTGATCCCAGACGATGGTTGGTACGAAGCGGATATGGGCATCAAGAAGCTCGACACCATCTGGATCGACGGACAGTTGATCCCGTGGGACAGCGCGACGGAGCACTTGCTCGCGCACACCATGCACTACGGTGTTGGAGCATTCGAAGGCATCCGCGCCTATCAACGCACGGATGGACGCACTCAGATCTTCCGGCTGCGCGAGCACATCGAGCGACTGCTCGACTCCTCCGCCATCTGCACCATGGACGTTCCGTTCACGCGCGACCAGTTGATGGCCGCGTGTGGCGAGGTCGTTCGTGCGAACAAGATGCAGTCCTGTTATCTGCGCCCGCTCGTCTATCTCGGATACGGCGCGCTCGGCCTCGGCTCGTTCGAGCCGCCGGTGCGCACGATGGTCGCCTGCTACGAGTGGGGCGCGTACCTGGGTGACGATGGTCTGCGCAAAGGCATCAAGTGCATGATCTCCGGCTTCTCTCGCGCGAACTCGAACGCGGCGATGAACAAGGGCAAGATCTGCGGCCAGTACGTGTCCTCCGTCCTCGCGAAGCGCATGGCGGTGAAGTCGGGCTTCGATGAAGCGCTGATGCTCGATCCGCAGGGCTACGTCGCGGAAGGCACGGGCGAGAACATCTTCGTGGTGAAGAAAGACGTCGTGCGCACGCCGCCGACCTCGGCCGCGATCCTCGCCGGCATCACGCGCGACACCGCGATCACGCTGCTTCGCGAGCAAGGCGTCGAGGTTCGCGAAGAGCCGATCGCCCGCGACGAGCTCTACACCGCCGACGAAGTGTTCCTCACCGGCACCGCGGCAGAGATCACGCCGGTTCGCGACATCGATCACCGCAAGATCGGTCGCGGCGAAGCCGGTCCGGTCACGCGTCGCGTGCAGGAGTCCTTCTTCTCGATCGTGAAGGGCGCCGACGCGAAGCACGACCACTGGCTGAGCTACCTGTGACCCGCTCGGTCGTTGGCGCGGTCGTCTGCGCGGCTGTGCTCGGTCTGGGTGGATGTGCGAAGAAGCGCATCCCCGACTGCGACGCGTTCGTGAAGACGATCGAGAAGATCGGCACGTGCTCCAAGGTCGCGGATGATCAGCGCAAGACCATCCTCGACAGCGCGAAGACCATCCGCGATTCCCTGCAGATGATCGACGAAGCCGGTGGTGTCTCCGACGCCCCCGCCGACCTCGTCAACTCGATGCGCGACGCGTGCAAGACCCAGGACGCGAGCCTCAAGCAGTTGTACGCGGACTGCTTGAAGTAGTCCTGCTACCATCGATTTCGTGTCCGATCGCGACCTAGCACCGGGGACGGTGCTACTGGGCAAGTACCGCGTCGACGAGCACCTCGGTGTCGGCGGTATGGGGCGCGTGATCCGCGCGTCGCATCTGTACCTGCAGCAATCGGTCGCGATCAAAGTGCTGCTGCCGCAGATGACGGAGTCTCCGTCCACGGTCGCGCGCTTCCTTCGCGAAGCCCAAGCCGCGGTCCGACTCAAGTCCGAGCACACCGCGCGCGTCATCGATGTCGGCACGCTGCCCGACGGTCGCCCGTACATGATCATGGAGTACCTGGAGGGCAACGACCTGAACCAGATCCTCCGTCACCACGGCCCGCAACAACCGCCGATCGTGTGCGACCTGATGCTGCAAGCGTGCGAAGGCCTCGCCGAAGCGCACGCGATCGGCATCGTCCATCGCGACATCAAGCCGTCTAACTTCTTCATCACGCGGCGCCCCGACGGCTCGATGCTCCTCAAGATCCTCGACTTCGGAATCTCCAAAGCGCCGATCAACTACGACGACAACCTGACCCAAACGCACTCGGTCATCGGTACGCCGTCCTATATGGCACCCGAGCAGATGAAGTCCGGCCGCGACGCCGACGCGCGCTCCGACATCTGGTCGATGGGCGTCGTCATGTACCAGCTCCTCCAAGGCCGCCCACCCTTCGCCGCCGACTCCTACGCCGAGCTCGCGATCAAAGTCGCGCAAGAACCACCGACACCACTCCACGTCCCGCTCCCTCCAGGCTTCGGCTCCGCGATCCTTCGCTGCCTCAAGAAGTATCCAAACCAGCGCCATCAAAACGTCGGCGAGCTCGCGCGCATGCTCGCTCCCTACGCGTCCGATCCGGTCACCGCGGCCCAGATCGCGACGCGCACCACGCGCATCCTCCAAGCGCGCGCCGCGCAGCCCTCCGTCGAGCGCGGCGCCCTGCCCGGTCAGCAGTCGCTCCCCGTCGGCGCGGGCGGTGGCCTCGCGACGCCGATCCCGCTCTCGCCCGCCGCACTCTCGCCGCGCTCGTGGCCACCATCGCCATCGAGCACCGACGGTCGCGGCCAGATCGGCCGCAGCCAGCTCACCCAGAAGACGAGTGGTGGCCGAGGCTGGCTCGTCGCGGGTGCGATGTCGCTGACGATCCTCGCAGCCTCGGGCGGCTACATCGCGAGCCGGATGATGAGGGAGGATGCGCCAGCATCGACGCCGTCGTCGGCGACGGTGCCATCGCCTGCGACTTCGCCAACGCCGACGGACACGAAGGCCGCGACGGTCGAGGCGAAGACCGTCGACTCGAAGGCCGCGACCGTCGACACGAAGGCCGCGACCGTCGACACCAAGGCCGCGACCATCGACGCGAAGGCCGCGACCGTCGACACGAAAGCCGCGACCGTCGACATGAAGACCGCGACCGTCGACACCAAGGCCACGGCGACCGATACGAAGGCCGCGAGCGGGACCACCGAGGTGAAGGCCGACACGAAGCCGGCAACCACCGAGCTGAAGGCGAAGTCGGCGACACGGTCGAAATCGAAGAGCTCGAAATCCTCGCGCGTGAAGACATCGAGCTCGTCGAGCTCGACACCGACAACCGCGAAGTCGACGACCGCGAAGGCGACGACCGCGAAGTCATCGACGACACCGACGAGCGCGACAACGAAGACCACCGCGCCGACGACGAAGACAACGGCAACGCCGACGACGAAAGCGCCTTCGACCTCGAAGACAACGAAGTCGACAACGAAGACCGATCCGAAGAAGTCCACCGACCTCTTCAACTCGCGCCACTAAGACCGCGAGCGCGCACCGCATGACGAAGGCGATCCATCGCGGAGACCTGTTCTGGATCGCGCCCGACGAGAGTCGCGGCGTCGAGTACTCGCATCCGTGGGTAGTCGTGCAGGACGACGTGTTCAACCACTCGCGGATCGCGACGGTCATCGTGTGCGCGCTGTCGACGAATCTCCACAAGGCGACCGAGCCGGGCAACGTGCTCCTCGACGAGGGAGAAGGCGACCTGCCGAAGCAAAGCGTGGTGGTCGTGTCGCAGATCGCGTCCGTCGACAAGTCACGCCTGGGCGATCGCATCGGCTCGCTATCGCGCGAGCGCGTCGACCAGATCGTCGACGGGCTGCGCTTCCAGCAGCGCGCGTTCTTCGATCGCTAGCGCTGTATGCGTACGCTGATCCAGCGCTGCCAGCAGCACGAGAGCCGGAACGTCACCGACCAGCTGCCCGACGAGATGCGTCCGTCGGTGCGCCAGGCACTGCGCGACGCGTATGGATGCGCCGACGTTGCCCGCGCCGAGCGCATGCTCACGAACCTCGTGCGTCGGCTCCGTGACGAACACCCGGGTGCAGCCGTCTCGCTCGAAGAGGGCCTTGACGACACGCTCACGGTGAAGCGTCTCGGCCTCCCGGATCGACGTGCTCGCCAGCTCTCGACGACGAACGCGATCGAGAACGTGATCGGCTCGATGCGGCGGATCTCGGCGCGTGTGAAGTGCTGGCGCAACGGCCGGATGATGCTGCAGTGGACTGTTACCGCGATCGCCGATGCGGCAACGCGCTTCCGTCGTGCGACCGGTGCGCGCGAGGGTATGATCCACCGCGTGCGCGCGCTCGAGGATCACGAGAACACGCTCGCGACGGTTGCGCCGCGGAGGCGGGCTGCGTGATCTCCAAGGGAGTGCTGGGTCGCGCAGCAACGATCGCCGTCCATGTCGGGCTGTTCGCCGGGTTTGGCGCGTGCAACTACCTTGTCGCGGGATGGCTGGCGGCTGCACGAAGCGCCGAACCACCGACCTGTCTCGGTCAGCGCAGCGCGAGCCGCCACGTCGTCTACCTGCACGGGCTCGACAGTTACGCGCCGTCCTGGCAAGAGCTCGACAACCGTCGTGCTCTCGCAGCGATTCCCGACGCCGCCATCGCGATGCCCCGCGCTCCAGCGTGTGGAGGTGGCAGATGCTGGTCTGATGCGGATGACGGTGTGCGGGAGACGATCGATGCGATCCGCGACGCGGCACGGACGTGTTTCGACGATCACACGAGCTACGGCGTCATCGGTTTCTCGCGAGGCGGCTTCGCGCTTGCGCGCCTCGCGTCGTGCGACGCCATCGGCGCTCGCTGGGCAATTGTCGCCTCGGCGTTCGGTTACACCGAGGAGCTGCGCTTGCGGGACTGTCCCGTGGCGATCGTCGTCGGTCGACACGATCGCTATCATCACGACGGTGCTGTTGGCTACGCGCAACGGCGACGCATGGCCGGGATCCCGGGGACGCTGTTCGAGTTTTATGGCGGCCACCGGCTCGATGCGGAGTCGCTCGCCTCGGCGATCAGCGTACTCGAACAGAGTGCGAGGGCACGATGACTCGCAGCAGTGTCTGGCTCCTTCGGTGCATCGCGCTGGTCGCGTCTGCCGGTCTTGTCCTCGTAGTCGTCGAGGCGGGCGCCGCGATGCAGGCGGCGTCATGGCTGGCGGTGCCAGATCTCGCCGCGCTCGAACTGACTGTGATGGCTGCACTCGGAGTAACAGCGATGCCGCTCCTTGCCAGAGGTCGTCGCGTGCTCCAACTGGAAGCGTGGACGCGCTTACCTGGCTGGCGTGGTCGGCTGGAACGCCTCGCCCTGCTCTGGTGCGCTTCGCTAGCGGCCGTGCTCGGTGCCCTGCCGGGGCTCGCGCTGGACCTCGGCCCGCCTGCCGTCTGGCCACCCGCGTTAGTACTGCTCGCAGTCGTCGCGGTCCGCACGCTTGGATCAGAGCCGCCGCGCCGCGTCGCGTGGCTGCTGTGCGCCAGCTACGGGCTCGCCGCCACCTCGAGCTTGATCGTCGTGCGTCACGTATTCTGATGGATCGCAATTCGAGCAGTTGCCGCGAGCTGTCGTGATCGATCACGTAGCCCACGGCGGAGCTGGAGCGTTCTCGTCGGTCGATCGTTCGTTGCTACCCCGAAGCGTCGATGCGCTTCGCGCGATCGAGCCACCACCCCTTGGGGTGCCGCGTGAGCTCGAAGCGGAACGACATTCCGGGTAGCTCGTCGGCCGAGTAGAAGAACGACTGTGTCGGACTGTGGATCAGGATGTTCGCGCGACCGACCTGGATCGGCGAATCGTCGTCGGCCGACGTCACATCGATCGCGACGATCCAGTTCGCATCGAAGCCGACGACGAGGCAACGCAGACCCGCAGCTCTGGGTTGGTGCCGCGTGAAGCACGCGACGACGGTTCCCGTGAAGGTCGGCATTCCCTGCAAGATCGCGCAGATCCGAGGGGATGTCACACGGAGAGCCGCTGCCTCGTCGTACGGGCATGCTGACCTGGTTGATCAAGAATCGGCTGAGCTCGTTCGAACGGACCTATGGCTACGACGCGAGCTACGCGCGCGAGCTGTTGGCCGTGGACACCCGTGCGTTTTGGGCGTTCGCGAAGACCCAGACGATGGGGACATATCGGCGCGACGTGCCCGCGCACGTGTACTACGCGGTCAAGCTGACCGGCGTGATCCACGAGGACTGCGGGCCGTGCACGCAGCTCGGCGTGGCGATGGCGCTGAAGGACGGCGTCACGCCGAAGGTGCTCGCGAGCATCGTGCGCGGCGATGTCAGCGCGATGAGCGACGAGGTCGCGCTCGGCGTGAAGTTCGCGCGCGCGAGCTTGGCGCACGATGCCCTCGCGGATGCGTATCGCGACGCGATCGTCGAGAAGTGGGGCAAGCGAGCGCTCGTGTCGGTGGCGTTCGCGCTGACGATGGCGCGCGTGTATCCGACGCTCAAGTACGCCCTCGGGTTCGGCAAGGCGTGCTCGCGCGTGCTGGTCGGTGGCGAGCACATCGTGGTACGCGGAGCAGCGGCATGACCGAGCACGATGGCGAGAGAGCGGAGGTGTTCGCGCAGCATCGCAGCCACCACCGGCGGATGCGTTGCACCCCGCACGGATCAACGGCCTGCCCGGTTTGGTGATCCACTTGGCGGACGGTCCGGAGACGATCGCGATCGAAACGAACGGCGAGCAGATCGTCGCGATCTACATCGTCCGCAACCCGGACAAGCTGCGGCACCTCAGGAGCTAGAACGATCCGCCGACGACGAATCCACCACCGGTGGTATCGATCGTCGGGGACACGTACAGCGCGACCGGCTTCTCGGTGTTCGGTGCCGGCGCGTTCGGGGCCGTGAAGTAGAGAACCGCGCCACCGGCGATCGCGGCGACGCCGATCAGCGTGACGACGGTTGCCACGTTCGCCCTGCTGCGTGCGTCGTGTGTGAGCTTGAAGCCCGTGGCATCGCAGCCCGACGTGGAGCCCATGCAGTGATCGGCGAGAGCGTCCTTGTACTTGCTGCGCGCGGACAGGGTGATGATCGAAGCGACACCGACCGCGACGACGCCGGCGCTGCCGATACCGATGCCGAGGTAACGACGCGTCTTGCCGGGATCCGGTGTGGAGACGACCGGCGGCGGCGTGACCTCGCCATCCTTCTTCTTCGGCGGGCGCGGCTTCTTGCCCACGCCCTTCGGGATGTCGAGCGTCAGCTCGGATTCGCCGCCGCGCTCGACGGGCGCCATCTTCTTCTTCTTCTGGCCATCGACGACGAATTCGATCACGTGCGGTCCCGGATCGATCCGCTGCAGCGTGTTGTGCCAGGCCTCGGGGATCGGTTGTCCGTCGAGCGTGAGCGTGTCGACGATGTCCGGATCCGCGCCGTCGGGGATCTTGATCGTCATGCGCGGGACGTTCACGTCGAGCTCCTCGATCACCTCTTTGATCTTCGGCGCGCGCTCGTCCTTCGCATCGGTCGCCATCTTGTCGGCCTGGACGTACCAGTTGTACGCGGTCGCGAGCCGTCCCCAGTCCTCGTAGCACTTCGCGACGTTTAGCTTCGAGCCGATCGCCGGGTCGGTCTTGTCGACCTCTTCGTACGTCGGGCATGCCTCCGCGTACTTCTTCTCGGAGTGCAGCTTCTTCGCCTTCTGGAACAGCTTGTCGGCCTTGTCGGCGGACGCGGTGCTTCCGAGCACGGCGACGAGGGCGAGGGCGGTGGCGATGGCGATGACGTGCTTCATCAGTTCACCGTCACCACGCCGCTGTCCATATAGCCCGAGGTGATCGGCAGCTCGCGCATGGAGAGATCGCCATTCGCGAGGCCGGGATAGCCACCCGCCAGCGTCTGCGCGCGCAGCGTGTATGCCTTGCCCGACTGGAAGAACTCGGGTGGCACCAAGAACTCCGCGGTGTCACTCGTGATCGTCAGCAGATGCTTGTGATCGAGTGCGGTGCCCGCCGCGTTCGGAACGAGCTCGTACACCACGAGCTGGAATAGCGTGTTCATCGGCGTCGGCGGCACGACGAACGATGCTGGCAGCGCCTTGATCGGTTTGTCGATCGCGATGCCGTCCGTCGACAGCGGCGTCGAGTTCAGCGTGATCAGCTCGGGCAATCCCGCCGGAAGATCCAGCGTCATCCCCGGCGATGGAGCCGCGTATTGCGTGAGGCCCGCGCTCAATGTCGCCGGCCCGACGGCGCCCGCCGGCGTGAACGTGCGCGACGAGCTCGTCGACCATTGCAGCGCCGTCTGCCACCCCTTGGCCACGAATGGATTGCCATACGGCACGCTGATCGTGCTGACATCGGCGGCGAGGACCGCATCGCTGTTGAGCCGCGGTCCGGCGAGGTTCGCGCTCGCGAAGCCCGTCGCGGCGACGAGCGTCCACGACATCGACGGCGCCGGCATCGCCGGACGCAGCGGCGTGTACCGCGCACCGACCGTCATGTTGTTGAGCGTGGCGCTCAGTGTCTCGGTCGCCGCGACCGCGGACATCGTGCCCATGATCACGTCGGTGCCGGTCTGATCGAACGGCGTCCCTTCCATCACGCCGGTGAGGCGCGTGCCGACGTAGCGCAACAGCAGCGTCGAATCGGCGGTCGTGATCGCTTCGTACGGGCGTCCCGTCTGCCGCGAGGTCGTGGTGTATGCGAACGACACCGGACCGAATACCGACGCACCGACCATCGGGACCTCCATCGCCCCGGAGAAGGTGCGCGCGTTCCACGTGCCGACGACGAGCATCTGGAAGCTCTCCGTCGCCGCGTAGGGTGTCGGCAGCGTTGCTTGCACGGTGAGCATCGCCGGATCGATCGCGGGCGTCGGGTTCGGATGCTCGTAGACCGCGAAGGTGCCGCGAAGGTCGCGATACGGGAGCGCCCAGATCCGCGTCGACGCTTCCGGATAGTCGGGCAGCGTGAACATCACGGGCGGGGTGGTGTCGCCGGTCTCGGCGACCCACGTGTTCGGCGTCATCGGATCGACGGTGGCCATGATCCGATCGAAGCCATCGGACGCGTCGGGGTTCGCGATCAGATAGCTCGCGGTGAGCCCGCCGAGATCGAGGGGTTGCGTGGTCAGCGTCGCGCCGATCGAGAGTCGATCCAGCGTCAGCGACGACCGCTCGGGCTCGTCGGCTTGCGTCGTGATGTCGATGCCGGCGAGTTGCGCGCATCCGGCCGATGCGAACACGGCTGCGCTGACTAGCCCGATACGGGCAGGTCGTCCCATCACGAAAATTCTATCACTCCACGGCCCAAATCCAGAATCCGCCCAGCATCCGCGAGGCGTGCCTACTTGTCCGCAGTGTCGTCGTCGTCACCCTCGGGGCTCGCGGCATCGTCGCGGCGCCAGAACCGCAGACGAGACCGGCTGTCGCGCCCTTCGACCTCGTTGTCCTTGTCCTTTTCGCCACCGACCGGCTTGTCGTTGCGCTTGAGGCGCACAGATGCCTTCACGTCGGGCTCTGCCCCCGTGAAGCGCTCGCTGTTGGGGATAAACCGGACCTCGGTCTTGATCTCGAACGACAGCGTCGTGAGGATCTTCGCGATCTCCTCGGTCAAGTTCAGGTTGCCCAAGAACTCGCGCGTCTCGCGCGCGATCACCTCGAACACCTTGTCCTTGGCACCGTCGGCCGACGACGCGATGTAGCCCGCGACCTCCGGCAAATTCTCCCGTGCGAGGCGGCGAATGCCCTCCTCGGTCTGGAACACCGCACCCATGCCCGCCGAGAACGTCTTCTTCACGAGCTCGGGGATCATGTGCTCCAAGCGCTCGCGGATGCGCTCCGACAGGCCGTCACGATCGGGCGGCTGCTCGTCGTTCCTCGGCTCGCGCGCGTCGTCCTCGGTGCCCATATATAGGTGGCGTACCCCTGAACGCCGGGGCGCGCAACGGGGGCCGGCGCGGTATCCTCGACGAATGGCGGAACCGGCGCGCGTGGACGACGAAGAGGGGCATCCGCCTCCCGTTCGCGACACGCCTGCGCCGGGAGAGCTGCCGACGATCCCGAGCGCCGCCGAGTCGATGACCGTCAGCGTGATCGCGCGCGAGTCGCGCCGCTATTCCAACGAGCTCGAAGCGAAGCGTCCTCCGCTGCGCATTCGCAGCGTGCGCGCGTACTGGACGACGTTCCTCGTCATCGCGAGCTACTTGTGGCTCCGCTTCCGCGCCCGGTTTCATTCGGACACGTGGGTCGAGCACGAGCTGCGCTCGGTGAACCTGCGCAACGCTCGCCGCATCGAGCGCACGATCGTCGAGCTGCAAGGCTTGTTCATCAAGGTCGGTCAGCTGATCTCGATCATGACGAACTTCCTCCCCGAGGAGTTCCGTCGCGAGCTCGAGGGACTCCAGGACGCGGTGCCGCCGCGCCCGTACAAGGACATCGAGGCGCGGATCAAAGAAGAGCTCGGCCGCGAAGTCTCCGAAGCCTTCGCGCAGTTCGAGACGCGACCGATCGCATCGGCATCGATCGGCCAGGTCCACATCGCGCGCCTCGAGTCCGGCCAGAAGGTCGCGGTGAAGGTTCAGTACCCCGACATCGAGGAGGTCGTGCGTCGCGATCTGCTCACGCTGCGCCGCATCTTCCGCATCATCGGGTGGTTCGTTCCGTACCAAGGGCTCGAGGAGCTGTATCGCGAGATTCGCTCGATCATCCTCGAGGAGCTCGACTACCGCGCCGAGGCCGAGAACGCGCGCACGATCGGCGCGAACTTCGAGGGGCGCACCGACGTCGCGTTCCCGAAAGTCGTCGACGAGCTATCGACCGCGCGCGTGCTCGTCACGCACTTCGAAGCGGGCTGCAAGATCACCGATCGCAAGGTGGTGAAGCAGCTCGGCCTCGATCGCGGACAGCTCGCGCGACAGGTCGTCGAGATCTATTGCCAGCAGATCTTCACCGACGGCCTCTATCACGCCGATCCGCACCCCGGAAATCTGCTCGTGCGTCCGAGCGCCACGGCCGGAGAGCCACCGACGATCGTGTTCCTCGATTTCGGCGCGGTCGCGCAGATCCCCGCGAACGTCCGCGCCGGCATCGTAGAGCTGATCCAAGGCGCGCTCACGCGAGACACGGGCCGCATCGTCACCGCGATGAAGACGATGGGCTTCGTCGCCCGCGGTGCGAACGAAGCGATGTTCGAGCAAGTGGTCGAGTACTTCCACGAGAAGTTCCAGGAGAACATCTCGCTCGAGTCGCTGAACCTGAAGGACATCAAGTTCGATCCGCAGAAGGGCCTCGAGAGCGTCGCGGACCTCCGCAAGATGGACATCTCGATCCGCGAGCTGTCCGAGAACTTCCACATCCCCAAGGAGATCATCGTCCTCGAGCGCACGCTGCTCTTGCTGATGGGCTTGTGCACCGAGCTCGATCCGACGCTGAACCCGATGACGGTGATCCGCCCGTACCTCGAGCGCTTCGTGCTCGGCGAGGACGGCGACATCTCGCAGCTCCTCGTCGAGACGTCGAAGGACCTCGTCATGTCGATCACGGCGCTGCCCGCCGAGGTCCGCAAGTTCATGCGCGCCGCCCACTCGGGCGATTTGCAGCTCAAGTTCAAGAACCTCGAAGCACCCGCGCAGCTGATGTACCGGCTCGGGCATCAGATCATCTTCGCCGTCGTCGGCATCTCGAGCGTCGCGTTCGCCCTGGTGCTCGAGGGCCGCGGCGACGACGCGCGCGCGAACTGGGCGTGGTGGACCGCGCGCGCCGCGGGCGTGCTCCTCTGTTGGAACTGGTGGTCGTCGCGAAACCTGCTGCGCAAGCGCTAGTGCAGGATCACGAAGGCCGCGATCACCGCGATCACCGCGAGGATCACACCGACGAGCATCGCGATCTTCTTCACGTCGAGAGGCGAGCTGCCAAACACGACCTCGCGACGCTGACCGTGCACGATCGCGCGGTACAGCGCGCCGCGATAGCGATACGCGAGCACCCACGCGGGCAGCGCGATGCGCTCCGTGGTCTGGCTCTCGACGAGACACGCGACGTGAATGTTGCGAAATCGCCGGCCGGGAACGTGCGGCTCGACGCGCGTCTTCGCCACGCGCTCGATCGCACCCCGCACGACGTCGCGCGCGGCGCTGCGTTGCGCGTCGAAGCTCTCGACCGGTGCATCGAGATCCGTCACCGTCGCCGCATCGATCGGTACCGCGGAATCGACGGTGTAGTACGGCACGAGGAGGTGACACTCCTCGCGGCGCAAGCCTCGCGATGCGGGCACCACGATCGCGTCGAACGTCAGAGCGAGCTCGCCCGCGTGCGGAGCCCACGCCGATCTCCGCGCGCCTTCGTCGCTATCCGCGGTCCACGCCACGCGTGCGCGCGCGTCGACGAGCCACCCCGCCCAGTACAGCGGTTGGATCGATTCGAGGACGGCTCCGTCGCGCAGCTCGGTCGGTGCGAACCAGCCGCGATTGCCGAGCCAGCCGCGGAGCGACGCTTCGGCATCGATGCGATCCACGCTGAACGGCACGCGCACGCGCGCGACCTCGAGAGGATCCACCGGCTGTTCGATCTCCATCGTGGATGCGCAGAAGGCACACGCCGGCGCTTGGTGCTCCGCGCTGAACGCGACGGCCGCGCCGCACTCGCGACAGCGCAACACCTTCGCGTACGCGGTCGTCGGAGATTCGCTCTCGAACGGCACCGGCAACGCGCAGATCGCGCAGCGGAGGTCGCCGTGCTCGAGAGCCGACGAGCAGCGCGTGCACGCGCTCACGAGCCACCTCGCTGGGTCCAGATGATCAGCGCGGCGAGCGCGGCAACGATCGCGAACGCGAGGGCCACCTTCCACCACGCGACGGGCGCGCGTCCGGCGACCTTGCCGGTCTGGCCGTTGATCGCGATGCGCAGCGGCGGCTTGTCGTCGCGATACCGGACCGCGAACATCCACACGGGCACGAGCATCGGATCGAGCGACTCCCACTCGATGTGCGAGCGCCAATGCAGATCGGCGTGCGAATCGCCGGGCATGAACGCACGCAGCTCGGAGCCGATCGCGTCGTCGGCCGCGTCGCGTGCGGTGACCTCGCACGCGATGCGCGACTTCGCGTACTCCTCGTGAATCCAGCCCGCGGTGAGCGCGGGCGTGAATCGCCGCAGCTGGCGCAGGTCATACGGCTGCAGCGCGAGAAGGGTGTCGTCGTCGAGGCCGCGCGAGGCACTCACGATCACGTCGGTCACGTAGCCGACATGCCGCCCGGCGAGCGAGCGGTACTCGGTCTTCGTCACGGTCCGTGTCTTCGTGACCGTCTCGCTGACCTCCTTGTCCTTCCACTCCCCGTTATCCCAATACTTGATCGTCTTCTTCTCATCGACCTGATAGGTCTCGGTCTCGTGGTAGTGCTCGCCGATCTCGGCCGTGTAGTCGGTGCGCGCGATGCTCGAGTACAGGTACGCAGGCACGTACACGCCGCGGATATCCTCGACCCGCGCCTTCGCGAGAGCGCTGTCGGCAAATAGGCGCCGCTTGCCGAGCCAGCCGGCGAGGTGCCGCTGGGCCCACCCGCGATCCCCCGCGAACGCGACGGCGAACCGCGGGGACGGCTGGTCGATCGAGCCCGCGCGCTCGACGATGTTCGGGCTCGCGCAGAAGGCACACACCTCCGACCGCACGCCTTCGAAGGCGAGCGCCGCACCGCACTGATCGCAGGTCAGTGTCACCACGCTCCAGCGAGTTTGCCGTTTTGTGGACCCGGCGCGACGGGCTTGCGATCATTTTCGACGGGAACAATGGACGCACCTGTCGCGTTCGTCCCAGTGAGGTCGTACATGCTCGCCGTCATCGGAAATGTGTTCGCAGGGCTCGCCTGCATTGGTCTCTTCACGGCGACGTTGCGCCTGACAAAGCCAGGCAAGCGAGCATAGACTGGACGGGTGGTCACTACCGTCCTGCCGCGAGTCGCGCGGCCGCCCGGCACGGACGAGCTAACCCTCGCCGACGTCGAAGCGGTGCGCTTGCTCCTCCGCGGCGAGTCCGTGATCGACTGGCACCGCCTGAGCTACCAAGATCACTCGGAGGTCGATCGCTTCCTCCGTCTCAACGAGTTCGACCCGGAGTCCGAGGAGGAGATCGGGCGGCTCGAGGACCTGCGCGGCGAAGCGGTCGACTACCTCTCGCGCGCGTACGCGATGGCGATCCCCGACGAGGTCGCCGAAGACCTGCCCGCTCGCGACCTATTCCTCGTCGCCTCGAGCACCGGCCCCCACCAGAAGTGGGCGTGCGTTGTCCTCAAGGTGATGCACATCATCCATCACATCAACGGCCGCCAGGCGCTGCTGAAGATGTCGGTCTCCGACGAGATCATCTTCCGCGAGATCGAGCTCAAGGTGATGCAGGTCGTCGAGCAGCTCCGCCAGGCGGGCGCTCCGCTCGCCGAGTGGGAGTGGAGTCGCAAGCCGCTCGACTCGCAGATCACGAAGCTGCTCGCGAAGCGCTCCACGCTCGCCGCGAACATCTACGACAAGCTTCGCTTCCGTCTGATCGTCCCCTCGCAGGATGACCTGGTCCCGATGCTCGCGACGCTGACGCGCCAGCTCATCCCGTTCAACTACGTGGTGCCCGGCGAGAGCGTGAACCAACTCGTCGATCTCACCGCGATCCGTGCGAACAATGACGAGAGCGCTCGGCTCAAGCTGCCGACGGGCATGCCGTACAACGAGTTCAGCGGCCCGGAGTACCGGATCGTGAACTTCGTCGCCGATCTACCGTTGCGCATCGAGCGACTCCTGCCGCGCGCGGAGATGCCGCCCGGGATCTCGCACGTGGTGTTCGCCCTCACCGAGTTCCAGATCGCCGACAAAGAGACGGCGAAGCGAAACGAGTCGGGCGCGTCGAGCCACGAGGCCTACAAGGCGCGCCAGCACGAGCGCGTGCGGATGCGTCTGTTCCGCGACAAAGACGATCCTCTTCCGCCGGACTGAGCGGCGCCGTCGACGGTGAAGCGTCGACGACGAGGAGTTAGTTGGCCGCGATCTTGTTGCAGAGGTCGACGGCTTCTTTCGCCGTCGCTTCATCGGCGGCCGAGCCGCTGCAATCCTGGATCTTGCCGCCGATCTTGCGGCGCACGGTGAACGCGACGACGCTGCCGTCCTTGACCATGTCGTCGCCCTTCATCGTCATCTTGTCGAGCATGTAGATCGCCGCGAAGCCGTCGGCGGTCTTGTCCGCGGAGATCCACTTCTGGAACATGATCTCCTCGGTCTCCTTCTTCCACGTATCGAGATCCTTCGCCGCTTCCTCGGGCGCGGTCTCGCGCACCGTGAACATGCCGGCGTCACCATCGAGGTGCATGCCGGCCGCGCCGCCGATGCCGTTGTCGAGCCACTTCGCGGGCGCGTCGACGACGAGGCCCGACGCGTTCGGGATCGAGCGTCCCTTCGCGGCAGGCTTCGCCGGCTCGGTTGCCTTCGCCGCTGGCTCGCCTGCGGGCGCCGCCGTGTTGTCGGTCGCGGGCTGATCCTTCGCGGCGTCGTTCTTCTTGCTGCAGGCCGATCCGAGGAGAAGTCCGAGGCCGAGGGCGGACGCGATCAAGATGCGTTGTTTCATGGGACGAGACTTCAGCACGTCCCGGGCCGCTCGGGATCCGAGCCAACCGACTGATTCGTCGACGGGAGGTGGTCTCACGCGGACCCAACGCGTCGCCGAGCTGGGTCTACCGGGTCTACTGGATGGTTCGAGGTCGCCCCCGAAAGCCCCAACGGCTCGACGCGCCGTCGCACCTACGTCGTCGCCGGGTCAGTCGTCCATAGGGACACGCGACCCGAGCGCCAATGTCATTGCGTGACGAGGTAGATGATCGCAGCGATACCGCCACCGACGACGATCAACGCACCGATCAGACGTCCCCATCGCAGTTGCTTCTCGGGAGGCTTTGCCATGAGCGAGAAACTAGCACGCCGGGTCAGTGCGCGCCGACCGGCAGGATCTGGCGCAGGTGCCACGCCTGCAGCTCGAGCCTGCGCGTGGCCTCGCGCTGGCGCACGGCGAGCACGCGCGTGAGCAACGCGACGACGCTGATCAGCACCACGAGCAGGAGCGCGAACGCGAGCTGTACCGGCACCGCCGAGAACGTCACGTTCGGCGACACGAGGTGGAGCTCGCCGTTGTCCGTGAACCGATAGGTCGACGTGAGGACTCCTGCTGCTTCGAGGCCCCACGGGATCGCGACACCCGCACCGAGGATCGCGGACACGACGCGGATCGATCCGAACGCGGGATGTGCGGCGAAGCCCATCAGCGTGGTCGTCACGAGCGTCGGCGCGATGATGAACGGACCGACGAGCCGGCACACGATCGCGATCAGCGCCGCGTTCAGGACCGCGTTGAAGTAGATGCCGATCTTCGGGATCGCCTCGCGCCGCGTGAGCCAGTAGACCTGGATGCCACTGGCGATCGCGAGCCCCGCGAACGCGGCCACCGTCCACATGTCGCGCACGCCGGTCCACAAGAGGATCGGCACGAACACGAGGTAGCCGATCAGCGAGTACGCGGCGAGCCGGCCCTGCGAGCGCGCGGTCTCGGTGTCCATGCGCTCGAGCTGCGCGGCGACCTCGCGCGGCGTCTCTTTCGGTGGCTCGAGCATCAACCCGGTGACCATATCCGCGGCTTCGGATGCGGTGGGATCGAGCGCGAGTGCGCGCCCGGCGGCCTGCATCGCCTCGCGACGTGCGGCCTCGTCGGTGCCGCGGGCGAGAGCGGCGCGCGCGGTCGCGATGTGATGCGCGGCGAGCTCGCGGCGCACGGCGATATCGCGATCGCCGTCGAGGTACGCCTGCACCGCATCGCCCATCGCGCGCGCCGACGCGAAGCGATCCTTGGGTTCGAGCCGCGTCGCGCGCTCGCAGATCGTGTCGAGCTCGGGCGGCGAATCGGGCCGCACGCGTGACGGCTTCGCGTCGATGGGCGTGAGGATGCTGGTCACGCTGCGACGCCCCGCGTGCAGCGGCTGTCCGGAGGCAATCTCGAACAGCAAGCAGCCCAGCGCGTAGATGTCCGCGGGTGGATCGGCGCGCTCCCCGGCGAGCTGCTCGGGCGCCATGTAGCCCGGCGTGCCGAGCACGGTGCCCGCTCGGGTCTGTCCGCTATCGAGCTCGAGCCCGTCTTGAATCTTCGCTTGGACCTTCGCTGGATTCACGCCCGAGTCGTCGGCGTCGTTGACCGCGCGCGCGACGCCCCAATCGAGGACGTACACCTCGCCGAAATCGCCGAGCATGATGTTCGCGGGCTTGAGGTCGCGATGAACGATTCCTTGCTCGTGCGCGAACTCGATCGCGAGGCAGACATCGGCGAACGCGCGCAGCAAGCGACGGCGCGTGTTCGCGGGATCCTTGTCCTTGCCGGCGCGCAGGTGATCGAGGATCTCCTGCATCGTCGTCCCCGATAGCCGCTTCATCACGAAGTACGGCTTGCCGCCGCGATCGAACGCGAGATCGTGCACCGGCACGACCGCGGGGTGCTGCAAGCGGCCCTGCACGCGCGCCTCGCGCACGAAGCGCGACAGCTCTTCGCCCGACGGTGACTCCGAGCGGATCCGCTTCACCGCGACCTCGCGACCGATCTGCTCGTCGAAGGCGAGCACCACCTCGCCCATCCCGCCTTGCCCGAGCAGCGTGCTCAGCGTGTAGCGCGTGGTCTCGAGCACGAGCGGCGATGTCGGCGGCAAGCGTCCGCCGAGCCGGACCGTCGCGCCACCGGTGCTTCCCGCCGGCGCAGCGAGCGTCACCGCGATCTCGTCGTGGCTGTGCTTGCCCGGCGGGCCCGTCGGTGGAGGAGCGGCCATCGTGTTCGCGCCGCTGATGTCGACGACAGACGCGGACGGTTCATCTCGCTCGGTATCGCCCTTCGGCAAACTCTTGACCGTGTCGTCGTCGACCATCGCGCCGGATGGTATCTCGCGTCGCTACTTCGTGCTGGGCAACAGTTGGCGGAGGTGCCACGCCTGGATGAACAGTTGGTTCTGTGCGTGCCGTCGCTGTCTCGCGATTGCCAACATGAACGCGGCGAGCGCGACGTGCAGCATGACGCTGGCGGCGATCAGCACGGCCTCCGTGGGAGGCCCCGACGAGTGCAGGATGTTCGACTGCACCACCATGAAGCCGTCGTTGATCTGCCATGTCCACGGGAACAGCCGCATGTACTCGACGCCGATCGGTAGCAGCACCGTTCCCGCGGCCCACGCGAAGATGACCCACGTGCGATCGATGATCTGCCGCATCGACGTGAACGCGATGAGCCCGCCGGCCGCGACCAACGGCGTCAGGATGAACGGACCCGCGATTCGCGAGAACAACACGATCAGCAGCATGTTCACCGTCAGGACCACGACCGGACGCGGATTGCCGGTCGTCCGGTAGCGCATCGCCGCGAGCATCGCGACGAACACCAAGCTGTAGAGGCCGATCACGAGGCCCCACTCTTTGATGTGCACGACGAACACCGCCGGCAGGAGCAAGAACAGTGCGGCATAGGTCCACGTGCCGAGCCGCGAGCGCTCCGACGAGAGCTTCGATTCGTACGCGTCGAGGCTCTTCGCGAGATCCGCGGGTAACTGTGGCGGTGGCTCGAGAAGCAACGCGCTCACGAGGTGACCGGCCTCCTCGGACTGCGGATCGAGCGAGAGCGCATAGCCCGCGTGCCGCATGGCGATCGCACGCGCTTCGGGCCCCTTGTTCTCCATGGCTGCTTTCGCTGCCGCGATCTGCTCGAGCGCGAGCTCGCGACGACGAGCGAGGTCGCGATCACCGTCGAGGAATGCCTGCAGCCGGTCCGCGATATCGCGCGCCGTCGGCCGCTTGTCCGGATCTTCGTGGAGCGCTTCGAAGCACACCGCGTCGAGCTCGGGCGCGATGTTGCGATCGGGTTTGCGCTTGGCCGGCGACACCTGTGGATCGCTGAGCGTCGTGCCGATGCCCGCCTCGCCGCGCTTGTGCAGCGACTCGCCGGCGAGGATCTCGAACAGGATCGCACCGAGCGAGTACACGTCGGCGGCGCTCGTGGCGCGCAGGCCGCGCAACTGTTCGGGCGACATGTATCCCGGCGTGCCGAGCAGCGTGCCGGTCTTCGTGCCGTCGTCGAGCGTGGAGATGTCCGAGTTGGAGATGCGCGGAGTCTCGGAGTCCTCCTCGGCGAGCACGCGCGCGATGCCCCAATCGATGACGTAGACCTCGCCGTACTCGCCGAGCATGATGTTCGATGGCTTGAGGTCGCGATGGACCACGCCGCGCTTGTGCGCGAACTCGACGGCCAAGCAGACGTCTACAAGCGCGCGCAGTGCACGATTGAGCTGCATGCCATCGCTCAAGCGATGTCCGAGTGTCTTGCCCGCGAGCCGCTTCATCGTGAAGTACAAGCGGCCCTTGTCGTCGATGCCGAGCTCGTGCACCGGGACGATCGCGGGATGATCGAGTCGCGCCTGGATGCGAGCCTCGCGCAGGAACCGCACCGTCTGCTCGCTCGTCGGCTTCTCGGCGGTCATGCGCTTGACCGCGACCTCGCGTCCGATGCGCAGATCCTTCGCGGTGACGACCTCGCCCATTCCACCGCGACCGATCGCGACGCCGAGCTCGTAGCCCGGCGGAGGAAGCGAGTACATCGCCGCGGCCGCTGCACCCGCCGGGACGAGCGTCGGTGCATCGGGCTTCGCGGGCTCGACGCGTGTGCCGTCTTCCTGCCCGGGTTGCGTGTCCGCGTGGACGTCGAGCACGGGAGTCTTGCCCGGGATCGGAGTCGAGTCATCCGCCATCGTGCCGATCGTATCGAAACGCTCAGCGGAGTGCGCCCGCGATCTGGACGATCTTCTCGCGAACGAAGCGCCCGGGTGGATCGTCGTCGGCGGCGGCCGGCCACAACAGCTCCATGTCGGAGCCGCGGATGGGCACCGGGAGATCCTTCGTGCGCAACGCGGGGCGCGTCGCGCGTATGTGCGTGGCCACCATGTTCGGAACGGTCGCGAGCATCGCCGTTCCCTCGAGGATCGCGCCGAGGTTCGCGAAGCTCGAGATCGAGCAGCGCACGTTGCGCGACTTTCCGCTGCGGCCCATCACGTCCTCGACGATGCCGCGCAGGTCGCCGTTGTACGAGACGATGATGTGCTCGCGTGCGAAGTACTCTGCCTCCGTGAGCCGCGTGATCTTCGCGTGCCGGGGATCGAACAGGCACGTGAACCCACCGTGAAACAGCGCGCGCCGCCGGATCGTCGAAGGCAGCTCGTCGGCCACGGTGACCGCCGCATCGATCCCGCTCGCGAGCATCGCGCTCACGGTCCGGAACTGCGTCGGCAACGAGACCACGCGCATCTTCGGCGCGTCGCGCTCGAGCACGCGCAAGAGCGGCGGCAAGAGCCAGACCTCCGCGGTGTCCGAGAGGCCGAGGCGCAGCGTGCGCGTGCTCGTCGCGGGATCGAACTCGGGCGGAGCGAGCGCTGCATCGACGAGCGCCTCGAGGTGAGGGTGCAGCGATCCCTTCAATCGCTCGCCGCGCGACGTGAGGACGAGCCCCCGCCCGCTCCGCGTGAACAGCGGCGCTCCCACGGTCGACGTCAATCGCCGCAGTGCAGCGCTCACCGCGGGTTGGGTCAGATAGAGGCGACTGGCCGCTTCGGTCACGCTGCCGCACTCCGCGACGACGGCGAACACGCGCAGCAGATTCAGGTCCAGATCGCGTCCATAAACCTTGGGCATATGACGCATACATCCTATTCACTGGAGTGATAGGAAGTCACGACCTATGGTCTGGTCATGACGAAGACGACAAAGCTCGGAGCGACGGGGCCCGACGTATTCCCGCTGGCACTCGGCTGCATGGGCATGGGCGCCCGCAGCTTCTACGGCAACAACGACGAAGCCGAAGGCATCGCCACGATCCACGCGGCGCTCGAGCGCGGCGTGAACCTCCTCGACACCGGCGACTTCTACAGCATGGGTCGCAACGAGCTGCTCGTCGGCAAAGCGCTCGCGGGTCACAAGCGCGACCGCGCGGTGGTCAGCGTGAAGTTCGGCGCCTTGCGCGGCCCCGATGCGGGCTTCAACGGCTACGACGCGCGCCCGGGGGCGGTGAAGAACTTCCTCGCATACTCGTTGTCGCGCCTCGGGCTCGACTACATCGACATCTACCGCCCGGCCCGCGTCGACTCGCAGGTCCCGATCGAGGACACCATCGGGGCGATCGCGGACATGGTCAAAGCGGGCTACGTCCGCCACATCGGTCTGTCCGAGGTCGGCGTCGACACGATCAGGCGCGCCGCCGCGGTGCACCCGATCGTCGATCTCCAGATCGAATACTCCGTCGTCACGCGCGGCCCCGAGGACAAGATCTTCCCTGCCTTGCGCGAGCTCGGCATCGGCGTCACCGCCTACGGCGTGCTCTCGCGCGGCCTGCTCTCGGGCAGCAAGACCACGAACCCCGCGGACTTCCGCGCACACCTGCCACGCTTCACGGGTGACAACGCCGAGAAGAACCAGCGGCTCGTCGACGCGTTCGCCGACCTCGCGCGCGCGAAGGGCGTGACGCCGGCGCAGCTCGCGATCGCGTGGGTCCGCGCGAAGAGCGCGCAGAATCCGGCGACCGCGCCGCTCGTCCCGCTGATCGGTGCGCGCAAGCCATCGCAGATCATCGACGCGATCGACGCGCTCCGCGTGACGCTGACCGCATCCGAGGTCAGCGCGATCGAAGCTGCGGTCCCCGCGTCGGCGATCGCCGGCACCCGCTACGCGGCGCCGATGATGGCGACGCTCGACAGCGAGAAGTGATCACAGCGCGCGCAGCGCGAGGTCACCGAGTGCGCGATTGAAGCCCTGCGGGTCGGCCACGGTGCCGGACTCGGCGAGCTGCGCTTGTCCGTACAGCACCTTCGCGACCGCCTCGATCCGCGGATCGGCCTTGCTCTCGGCGTGCACGGCGAGCAGCTTGGCGAGCAGCGGGTGCTGCGGGTTGACCTCGAGGATCCGCTTCACGTCGGGTGCGGTCTGCCCCATCTGCTCGAGCATGCGAGCCATGCGCGGGCTGAGATCGTTCTCGTCGTTGACGAGGCACGCGGCGGAGGCCGCGAGCCGCGTCGACAGTCGCACTTCCTTCACGTCCTCTTGCAGCGCGACGCGCAGCGCCGCGAGCAGATCACCGAACCGCTGCTTGTCGGCATCGGTCGTGTCCTTCGTGCCGAGGTCGATCGCGCCGCGGTCGATCGCCTTCATCGGCTTGTCGCTGTAGCGCGGCGCTCGCTCGAGCCACAGCTCGTCGATCGCGTCGGAGAACAACAACACCTCGTAGCCCTTCTCGGCGAACGCCTCGAGGAGCGGCGAGTGCGCGACGGTGTCGGGCGCACCGACCAAGTAGTAGATCGCGTCCTGTCCTTCTTTCATGCGCGCCACGTACTCGGCGAGCGAGACGCGCTCCGAGGCCGAGTGGGTGGTCTTCGCGATCACGAGATCGAGCAGCTTGTCCTTGTCGGCCGTGTCGTACGAGGCGAGGCCCTCCTTCAGGACCGGCCCCAGCTCCTTCCAGAACGTCTCGTACTTCGAGCGCTCGTCGCGCTTCACCTCGTCGAGTGTCGCGAGCACCTTCTTCACGAGCTGCTTCTTGATCAGCTGGATCTGGCGATCCTTCTGCAGGATCTCGCGCGAGACGTTGAGCGATAGATCGTGCGCGTCGACGACACCGCGGACGAAGCGCAGGTGGGCCGGCATCAAGTCCTTGCACTCGTCCATCACGAACACGCGCTTCACGTAGAGCTGTAGGCCGCGCTTCATCTCCGGCGCGTACAGGTCGTACGGCGCCTTCTCCGGGATGTAGAGCAGCGCGCTCGCCTCGAACGTGCCCTCGATCTTGGTCGGGATCGTGCGCAGCGGATCCGTCCAGTCGTGCGAGATGTGCCGATAGAACTGCTTGTACTCGTCCTCGGTGACCTCGGACTTCGGGCGATCCCAGATCGCCTTCATCGAGTTGAGCGTCTTGTCGCCGAGCTTGATCGGATACGCGACGAAGTCCGAGTAGCGCTTCACGATGGTGCCGAGCACCCCGTCGTCGGTGTAGTCGGAGACTCCGCCCTCGGCGTCGGCCGGACGCAGGTGCAGCGTGATCGTCGTTCCCGCAGCGGAGCGCTCGGCATCCGCGATCGTGTACGAGCCGTCACCGGTCGATTCCCAGCGCGTCGCCGTCGTCTCGCCGGCACGTCGCGTGACCAGCACGATCCGGTCCGCGACCATGAACGCGGAGTAGAAGCCCACGCCGAACTGGCCGATCAGCGCGGGTCCCGTCTTCGTCGCATCCGCCTGTTTCAGCGCACCGAGGAACTCCTTCGTTCCCGATCGCGCGATCGTGCCGATGTTGCGTACGACTTCGTCGCGCGACATCCCGATGCCGGTGTCGTGGACCGTCAGCGTGCGCGCGTCCTTGTCGATCTCGAGCCGGATCTCGGGATCCGCCACGCCGAGCTCGGGCCGCGTCAACGCCTCGAACCGGAGCTTGTCGATCGCGTCGGACGCGTTCGAGACGAGCTCGCGTAGGAAGATGTCTCGCTCGGAATAGAGCGAGTGGATCATGAGGTCGAGCAGTTGCCGGACCTCGGCTTGGAACTCGTGGCGCTCGGGCTGGGTCATCCGATCCACGCTCGTAAAGCGCGACGGGGATTCGCGCAAGGGGTCTGCTAGCCGTCTACGCGATCGATGATCGCGACGATGCCCTGCTCGGCGAACGACGCCTTCAGCTTCTCGATCACCACGTCCTCGACCTTGGGACCGAGATCGATCACCGAGCCGACGACGTTCGCGACGAACCAGCCTTTCTGCTTCTCGACGATGTCATCGATATTCGTGATCTTGATGGTGATCATGGTGCAGCGTACCCCACGTCCACGCAGGTGCTACGCGAGTGGCCCCATCGCGTCGGTCGCGAAGCGCTTCTGGTACCAGGCGACGTCGCACCACGTGTCGTGCTTCCAGCCGGCATCGCGGAATGTCCCCACGTACGCGAAGCCGAGCGCTTCGTGCAGCTTGACGCTCGCGTCGTTCGGCATCGTGATGCCCGCGACCACCGAGCGAAATCCTGCGCGCTCGCATTCGACGAGCAGCGCTTGATAGATCGTGCGCCCCAGGCCCCGTCCTCGCGCCGTGTGCGAGACGTACACGCCGAGCTCCGCGGTCCACGCGTACGCCTCGCGCGTTCGCCACACGCCGGCCTTTGCATACGCGACGACGTGACCGTCCTCCTCGAACACCAGGAACGGATGCCGCGGCGTGCGTTGTGCGCGCAGGTCCTCGGGCGTCACCGGCGCGTAGGCGAAGTGGATCGTGGTGTTCGCGATGTAGTGGTTCGTGATCGCGGCGATCACGTCGAAGTCATCGTCGCGAGCAGCCCGGATCGTCGCGATCATCAGCGCACCGGAATCGGTACGCCTTGCGTGTAGTCCAGGCGGTACTCGGACGGCAGCTGCTCGGGCGATTCGATCACGAGTCCCAGATCGCGCAAGAGGCCATCCTTGAGCGAGTAGATCCAGCCGTGGATCGTGACGTTCTGCCCGCGGCGCCAGGCGTCCTGCACGATCGTCGTGTGGCACACGTTCGCGACCTGCGCCTCGACGTTGAGCTCGGCCAGCCGATCGACGCGTGCGTCGAAGTCTTGGATCGCCGCGAGCTCCTCGCGGTTCCAGAGATGCACGTCGCGGATGTGGCGCAGCCAGTTGTCGATCAAGCCGAGCGGCTGGTTCATCATCGCCGCGCGGACGCCGCCGCATCCATAGTGTCCGACGACGATGACGTGCTTCACCTTGAGCACGTCGATCGCGTACTGCAGGACGCTCAAGCAGTTGACGTCGGTGTGCTCGACGACGTTCGCGACGTTGCGATGCACGAACAGCTCGCCCTGCACGCGACCGATGATCTCGTTCGGCGGCAATCGGCTGTCGCTACACCCGATCCACAAGAGATCCGGGCTCTGCACGTTCTGCAGACGCTTGAAGAACATCGGATCGTCTTGCGTGGCCTTCTCGGCCCACTTGCGGTTTGCCTCGAAGCAATCTTCGAGGAGACGGCTGCTCTGCTGCGGCTGATCCGCAGGCGGCCAGGTGCTCGAACGTCCTCGCATGCCGTCGCGATACCACGCTCGCGGAAGCGTGCGCTAGTGTGGCGATCGGCCCTAGTGCCAGCCGACGCGCACCGGTGGCCGAACCGCGCTGAACTTCGCTACCACCACGCGCGCGGGACGGAGCAGCGCGTCGCCGAAGCGATATCCGGGCTCGAGCTGATCGAGGATCAACCCGTTCACCGCCGGATCGACGACAGGCATCGTGCTGATCGCCTCGTGGATCTTCGGATCGAAGCGCTTGTTCATCGCGTCGATCCGCTCGACGCCGTAGCCGCGCAGGACGCCTTCCATCTGGCTCCGCACGAGGTACACGCCTTCGAGCACGCTCGGCGCATCACCGTTCTCCTCGGCCGCCTTGATCGTTCGTTCGAGGTTGTCGAGGACCGGCAACATCTTCATCACTAGCTCGCGCTGCATCTCGTTCTTCGCGAGCTGCGCGTCGCGCTCCACCCGCCCCTTCGCCGACTCCAGATCGCGCAGTGCGCGGGTCAGCGCAGCACGGTCCGGTCCCGCAGAACCTTCACGGGTGTCGGTCGTGCCCTCGGTGACCGATCGGTCGTCGACGTCTGGGATCGTTGGCGTGCGGAGGGTGTCGTGGAGCATGGCGGTACGCGTCTTTCCTTCAACCCGTGTGCCGTTAGCGTGCTCACGTTTCGGGGGAGGGCTACCCACACGATCAGCTAGCCCGCCGTGGCTGCTCCTGGCAGGTAGCCACGTTTCCTACATCGAAATCGTTCACGTTTTTACGCTCGACCCTGGTTGTTCCGAGCGCTGGGGCACACCTATCATCGTGAGGATGGTTCCAGATCCAATCGTGGGAACCACGCTCGGTAAGGACTACCGGGTCATCGAAGAGATCGGGCGTGGCGGCATGGCCGTCGTGTACCTGGTCGAGCACCAGACCCTCCTCAAGCACTTCGCCGCGAAGGTGCTGTCGGCGGAGCTGGCGGCGAACTTCGAGGCCCGGGCGCGGTTCACCCAGGAGGCTCACGCAGCCTCGCAACTCGATCACGAGAATATTGTCACCATCTCCGACTTCGGCGTGACCTCCGATCAGCGCCCGTTCTTCGTGATGGAGCTGCTGCGCGGAAAGACGCTCGATCAGCGAATCGCCGCGGGCCCGATGTCGGTCGAGGAGATCACCGCGGTCGCGATTCCGATCGGACGCGCGCTCGCCCATGCCCATGCCGAGGGCGTGGTCCACCGCGACGTGAAGCCCGAGAACATCTTCCTCGTCCAGCGCAGCCAGGGACGGTTCGGCGTGAAGGTCGTGGACTTCGGGATCGCGAAAGCCCCCGTTCACAACACGAAGCTCACGAAGATGGGCCAGACGCTCGGAAGCCCGATGTTCATGGCGCCCGAAGCGTGTCGCGGTGACGATGTCGATCACCGGGCCGACATCTACTCGCTCGGCATCCTGCTCTACTTGATGTTCTGCGGCCGCGTTCCGTTCGAGGACGAGAGCTTGCTCAAGGTCCTGCAGATGCAGGTCTCGAGTCCGTTGCCACCGCCGCGATCGATAAAGCCCGACCTGTCACCCGAGATCGCCGAGGTGATCTCGCACGCGCTCGAGAAGGATCCCGACAATCGCTATCCCGCGATGCTCGATCTGGTCGATGCGCTCGAAGCAGCGTTGCCGCAGGGCGCCGATCGCTTGCTCCTCGAAGCGCAGCGCGGAAGCACCCAGGCGATCCGCACGACGCCCTTCCCCGGCGTCACGTTGGCGCCGCGCGGAAGCACCGGCACGTCCGCGACGAACTTGCCGGCCGCGCTACCAGCGGCACCGAGCTCGAATCGGAAGGTCCTCGTCATCGCGATCCTCTGTCTCGTCTTCGGTGCGCTCGGTGTGGTGTTCGCCTGGCGCCAGATGAGCTCGTCGGGCGAATCGAAGAAGCCCGAGGTCGGGACGGCCGCCGTCGTCGAGCCCGAGACAGGCAGCGCTCCGGTCGCCACGCTTCCACCCCGCAAGCTCGGACCGGATCCCGTCGATGGCGTCGGCTCGGCCGCTCCGGTCGACGGCACCAAGACCACGCCGGTCGACGGCACCAAGCCGGCAGCCCCGAAGATTCAACTACGCGTCACGTCCGTGCCGGCGGGAGCGACCGTGTCGCTCGACGGCACCACGCTCGGCGTGACGCCGCTCGACACATCCGTCGATCGCGCCGAGCGCAGCGTCGAGCTCGTGCTGTCTCGCCGCGGATACACCGATGTCGTTCGCTCGATCGATTTGCGCGCTCCGCAATCGCTCGAAGTCGCGCTCGTCGCGACACCGAAGGTCACGACGAAACGCGTCGAGCCCAAGAAGCCCGACAAGCCCGACAAGCCCGACCCGAAGCCGGACAAGCCCGACAAACCCGACAAGAAGGGTGATCCGGCCCTCGATATTCGACTCACGCGCTGATCGCAGTTCTTCACCAAGGAAGCCTGATGCCTCGACCGTCGTCGATCGCGCTCACCACGCTGGTGATCGTTTGCTTGTCCATCTCTTCGTCGTGGGCCGATGGCGTCGCGGACGAAGCAGACCTCCAGTTTTCCATCGGCGCCGAGGCGTACTCCAAGGGTGACTTCACCGGCGCTCTGCAGCACTTCCTGGCGTCCAACCGCCTCGTGCCGAATCGCAACGTGATGTTCAACATCGCGCGCGCCTACGAGCAGCTCGGCCGCTTCCCGGACGCGTATCGCTACTACGTCGACGCGCAGCGCGGAGAGAGCTCCGATACGAAGCTCAAGACCGACGTCGTCGCTGCCCTCGCGCGTATCGCGCCGCGCGTCGCGGTGATCTCCGTCGAAACTACGCCACCAGGCGCGACCGTGTTCATCGACCGGCGCGACCTCGGCTCCGTCGGAACGACGCCCGCGCAGCTCGGCCTCAAAGCGGGCAGCTACACGATCGTCATCGAGCTCGAGGGCTACGAGCCGCAGAGCCTCGAGAAGACCGCCGTCACCGTCGGCGAGACGAAGGCGCTCAAGGTCGAGCTCGTCCGCATCACCGGCAAGGTCGAGATCGCCGGCACCGCGGGCGCCTCGGTGCGCATCGACGACGAGCGCGGCCCCGTCGCGTGCGTCGTGCCGTGCTCGCTCGATCTCCCGCCGGGACCTCACATCGCGTACTTCGAGCGCTCGGGCTTCACGGTCGCCCCGCAAACCTTCACGATCGTCGCTCGGCAGACCGTGCGCACCACGGCGAGCTCGATGGCGATCGTCGGATCGCTCCTCGTCTCGGCGGACGAGCCCAACGCGCTGATCGAGATCGACGGCAAAGCCTTCGGCTTCACGCCCGCCGTGATCCCGAACGTCCCCGTCGGAAAGCGAAACGTTCGCGTCAGCCTACGCGGCTATCAGCCGATCGTGCAGGAGGTCGAGATCCGCACGAACACGCAGACCGATCTTCGCGACCTCGTGCTGATCCCGCAGCGTTCGGTGTCCGCCGCATCTCGCGAGACGGAGAGCATCGACGACGCGCCCGCCTCGGTCACCGTGATCTCGGCGCAGGAGCTCGAAGCGTTCGGCTATCCGACGATCCTCGAAGCGTTGCGCGGCGTGCGCGGCTACGCGGTGAGCTTCGACAGCATCTACGGCAACGCGGCGGTTCGCGGCCTCGGCCAGGCCAACGACTTCTCGAACCGATTGCTCGTGCTGTCCGACGGTGCGGTGCTCAACGAGAACATCCTGTACCAGCCGTTCATCCACTACGACGGTCGAACGGATCTCGGCGACGTCGAGCGCATCGAGATCGTGCGCGGTCCATCGTCGGCGCTGTACGGCACGGGCGCCGTGTCCGGCGTCGTGAACCTCGTGATGAAGGGACGCGACGAGCCCGAGGGCGTTCACGCGCAGGTCTCGAGCTACGACAACTCGACCGCACGTGCTCGCGTGGGATTCACGGAGAAGACCCAGAACGCGGGCATCTGGGCGAGCCTCTCCGGCGCGGACTCGCAGGGGCGCGACGTGCCGCTGCGCTTCGACGACGGCACGGGTGTCGTCGCGCCGCACGTAACGTCGGGGTTCGACAAGTTCAAGTCGTACACGTTCACCAGCAAGTCATGGTGGAAGGACCTCTCGCTCCAGCTCTTCGGCACGAACCGAGAGAACACGATCCCGACGGGCAACTACTCGTCGCGCTTCGGTGACACGCGCAGCTACGGCGGCGACGCGCGCGTGTTGGCCGAGCTCAAGTACGACCACAAGCTGAGCAAAAAGGCGCAGCTCTTGCTCCGCGCTCACTTCAACTACGCCTACTACCACCTCGACTACTGGTACGACGACGATCCGGCGATGCCGACCATCGGGACGGCGAACACCAACAACTACGAGGAGACCTACCACAGCGTGTGGCAGGGCGCGGAAGCGCGACTGACGGTCCAGCTCGCGAAGACGCTCAAGCTCGCGATCGGCACCGACGCCGTGGTTCACACGCGGGTGAACATGGAGACGGGAAACGTCGACAAGACCGATGGCTCTCTCGAGAAGATCCTCGACGTCAACGCGCCCTATCAGGTGCTCGCCGGATCGGCGCTCCTCGACTTCACGCCGAGCAAGCAGCTGCGCATCCAAGGCGGCCTTCGCTTCGACTACTGGAACTTGAAGGGCAACGAGAACGCGATGGCAGGCGAAGATGCGGGCGCGACGTCGTTCCCCGCGTTCTCGCCGAGGCTCGCGGCGATCATCAAGCCCGACGAGAACAACATCCTCAAGATCCTCGCCGGTACGGCATTCCGCGCGCCGAGCGCGTACGAGTTCTATTACAACGATGCCGGCACGACCCAGGTGGTCAGCTCGCTGTGCGGGAGCACCCTGAAGCCCGAGACGATCTACTCGCTCGAAGCCGAAGGCACGCACCGCTTCTCGAAGGACTGGTCCGGACTCGCCTCCGTGTACGGCACGCTCGCTCGCGACGTGATCGAGACCGTGCCCGTCGGTGATACCTGCGGTGCGGCGACGGGCAGCGATCCGGCGGCCATCTACTACAAGAACGCGGCCGTCGATCAGCGCTCGATCGGCGTGGATGTCGAAGCCCGCCGCGAGCTCCGCGCCGGCATCATGGCATCCGCGCAGTACGGTTACGTGTTCGGTCGCTACGCGTCGTCGCCGAACGCGGATCCATCGCTGCCGCAGAGCAAGGTGCTGCCGAACGCTCCGTCGCAGTACGCCGGGTTCAAGGTGATGTTCCCGATCGTACAGAACACGCTCGGCGCGGCGTTCCGCGGTGCGCTCGAGGATCGCCGCCGTCTCGATACGTCGACGACGGAGCGCACGTATCGCGCGTTCGTCGCCGACGCGGTGGTCTCCGGCGTCGCGGGCCGCTACGGCGTTCGCTACGCGGTGGGCGTGTACAACCTGTTCAACTGGCAGTACTCGATGCCCGCGATTCCATACGCCGCGCCGGTCATTCCGCAGAATGGCCGGTCGTTCATGTTCAGCCTGACCGTCGCCCGCTAACCCAGCTCGGTTAGTACGAAGGCGTCAATTCGCGCCGACGAGCTCGGAGCCCTCGACCTTGTCGGGCGCGGACTCGCACTTGATCGAGATCTTGCCGTCGGCGTCGACATCGACGAACGCGATGCCGCCGTTCGTCAGCTTGCCGAACAAGATCTCGTTCGCGAGCGGCGCCTTCAGTGTCGACTGCACGAGCCGGCCCATGGGTCGCGCGCCCATGGCCTTGTCGTAGCCGTTCACGGCGAACCAATCGACGGCGGCCGGACTCACCTCGAGCTCCACGTGCTTCTCGCCGAGCTGACCATCGAGCTCGTCGAGGAACTTGCGCGCGACCTTCTTGATCACCTCGGGCGGCAGCGCACCGAACATCACGGTGCCGTCGAGGCGGTTGCGGAACTCCGGCGTGAACACGCGCTCGAGCGCCTTCTTGCCGTCCTTGGAGTCCGCGATCGAATCGCCGAAGCCGATCTTCCCGAGCGCCATCTCACGCGAGCCCGCGTTGGACGACATGATGATGATGACGTTGCGGAAGTCGGACTTGCGTCCGTTGTTGTCCGTCAGCGTCGCGTGATCCATCACCTGGAGGAGGATGTTGTAGATGTCCGGGTGCGCCTTTTCGATCTCGTCGAGGAGCACGACGCAGTACGGGTGCTTGTTGATCGCGTCGGTCAGCTGACCGCCTTGATCGAAGCCGACGTACCCCGGAGGTGCGCCGATGAGGCGAGACACGGTGTGCTTCTCCATGTACTCGGACATGTCGAAGCGGATGAACTCGATGCCCATCACCTGGGCGAGCTGCTTCGCGAGCTCGGTCTTGCCGACGCCCGTGGGACCCGCGAACAGGAAGCTGCCGGTCGGCTTGTTCGGATCGCCGAGGCCGGCGCGCGACAGCTTGATGACCTGCGCGAGCTGTTCGATCGCGGCGTCCTGGCCGTAGATCATCTTCTTCAGATCGCCTTCGAGATCGGTGAGCTTCTTCTTGTCAGCCGCGTTCACCGAGCGCGTGGGGATGCGCGCGATCTTCGCGACGACTTCCTCGATCAGCGAGGGACGGATCTCGGTCGGACGATCGGCCTCGGCCATCAGCCGGACCTTCGCGCCCGCTTCGTCGATCACGTCGATCGCCTTGTCGGGGAGCTGCGAGCCGGAGATGTGGCGCGCGGACAGCTCGACCGCGGCTTCGATCGCCGGATCCGTGAACTTCACGCCGTGGTGCTCCTCGTAGCGAGAGCGGAGTCCCTTGAGGATCTCGATCGCCTCGGGGACGGTCGGCTCGCCGACATCGATGCGCTGGAAGCGACGCGATAGCGCGCGATCGCGCTCGAACGCCTGGCGGTAGTCCTTGAACGTCGTCGAGCCGATGCAGCGCAGCTCGCCGTTCGACAGGGGTGGCTTCAAGATGTTCGCCGCATCCATCGTGCCCCCGCTGGTCGCGCCGGCGCCGATGATGTTGTGGATCTCGTCGATGAACAGGATCGACTTCGGATCGCCGATCAACACCTTCATCACGGCCTTCAGGCGCTCCTCGAAGTCACCGCGATACCGCGTGCCCGCGAGCACTGCCGTCATGTCGAGCGAGTAGAGCTTCGAGTCCTTGATCGAATCGGGCACTTTGCCGTCGACGATGCGCAGCGCGAGGCCCTCGGCCAGCGCGGTCTTGCCGACGCCCGGCTCGCCGATGAGCAGCGGGTTGTTCTTCCGGCGACGCGAGAGGACCTGGATCATGCGCTCGAGCTCGTCGGCGCGGCCGATCAGCGGGTCGATCTTTCCTTCGCGCGCGCGCTGCGTGAGATCCACGCAGAAGCTCTCGAGCGGGTTCGAGACCTTTCCATCTTCCTCGCCGTTATCCTCGACGCCGCGCGTGCGCGGCACCACCGGACCACCGCCGGTGTCGACCTTCGACACGCCGTGTGAGATGTAGTTGATGATGTCGAAGCGCGACACGCCCTGCTTCTCGAGCAGGTACACCGCGTGGCTATCGCGCTCGCGGAACATCGACGCGATCACGTTGCCCGTGGTCATCTGCTGACGACCCGCGGCCTGCACGTGCATCGCGGCGCGCTGGAGAACGCGCTGGAACGCGAGCGTCTGATCGGGACCGCTCTCCTCACCCTCGGGGAGCTCGTCGACTTGCTCGTCGAGGAAGCGCTCGAGCTCACCGCGAAGCTTGTCGGCGTTGCCGCCGCACTTCGTGATGATATCGGCACCGCTCGGATCGTCGAGGATCGCGAGCAACAGGTGCTCGAGAGTCAGGTACTCGTGGCGCCGTCCACGAACATCGTCGACAGCGCGCTGCAAGGTGGCTTGAAGCTCGGGTGACAGCATAGGCCCTCACGAAAATTGTACGGCCTCTTGGGAGGAGGCGCTGCCCGCAAACCGCCCACGATTTCGGGCAGGTGCCAGCGTCGATCAGTCGGTCGGCTCGATAGACAGCTGTAGCGGAAACTGCTGTGCCTTCGCGAGGTGCATGGTCTTCGTGACCTTGGTCTCCGCGACTTCGAACGTGTACACGCCCGCGATGCCGACGCCGTTGTTGTGCACGTGGCTCATGATCGCGACCGCGTCGGTCTCGTTCTTGTGAAACACGGTCTGCAACACCCACACGACAAACTCGCGCGTCGTGTAGTCGTCGTTGTGAAGCAGCACCTTGTACATCGGCGGCTTCTTGGTGCGCGTCCGATCCTCGAGCACCAAGCCCGTTTGCCGATCGCCCTCCCGCTTCGGAGCGGGAGGTTTCTTGTCATCGGCCATGCGGATCACCATGCGTCCAATACTACGAAACTCGCGGCCCAAGTGTAGTGCCCAGATGACCGTGAAGACGCCCACGATTTCGGGCAGGTTTCGCCACGCTACGCCGGGGATCAGTCCGGCAGCGCCTCGAACGTGAAGTAGGCGAATCCCTCGGGGGCTCGCGCCTGATCGCGCTTCGAGTCTCGAACGAACACCTGCTCCGCCGACGCGAGTCCACGAGCCGTGAGCGACGCCTTCATATCGACCTCGCCCGTCGCGTAGAAGATCGGCCAGCGCTCGATCGCTTCGAACGCCGCGTAGCGCGTGCGCAGCGATCCCGTCGCGTAGGTCTTGGGCCACGCGCGTTCGGGCGTGCTCACCGAGTAGTTCAGAAACACGAAGTCGAGCATGGGCGTGAGCCGCGCTGCTTCGATCTCGGTCGGGTAGCCGAGGTACGCGCCGACTTGAAGCGCGCGATTGGACCACTTCGTCGCGCGGGCCCGCATCTCGCCGACGAGCGAGAGCATCGTCGCGAACGCGGCCGCGCGATCGTCGGCGTTCCAGAACTCGAGCTCGGTGATGACGCCGTCGACGAACGCCGCGGGCTGTTCGCGAAACAGCGCATCGAACGAGACGAGGCGACTCGGGTGCGCGATCGGGACGATGACGCGCGCACCATGCGCGTGAAGATCTGCGATCCACATCGCGAGGACCGCGCGGCCCGCTGCGCTCTCGAGGAGAGGTCCGAGGCCGTACGGAACCACGTCGCTGATCGTGCGGGAGTCGACGAGGGCGAGCAGGCGATCGTGCCCCGGTCCCGAAGTCATGAGCACCGTGGGGTCTTGGACATACACGGCCCGACGTTGCGGTCTGGCACGAGTTTCTCTGCAGGTGATCGTCAGGATCCCGAGAATTACTATCAAAGCTCTCGTGGACTGGCCGACCTCCCGCATGTGCATCTCGTATCGGCCGGGGTCGTCCTCGGATTAGCGCTGACGACCGCCCACGCCGATCCCGCGGCGACATGTGATCGCCTCGCCGAGGAAGCGCGCGCGGAAGCCGCGGTTCTCTACGCGCCGAGTTTGGTGGTCGAAGGTGCGCGTGCACCGAGTGTGGTCGACACGAGCGATCCGGTGGCGCGCGAGGGACTCCAGGCCCGCGCCGTCGTGACGTGGTCGGCCATCGGAGCGCTGCGCGGCCGCGCCGTGGAGCGCGTCGCGGTCACCGAGTGTGCGCGAGAGCGTGCGGCGGATCGCGCGAACCGGGTGCTCGCGACCGGCACGCGGATCGGCGAGCTCGCCGCGACGCTCGCCGAGATCGCGTTTCGCGAGAGTAAGCTGCCCGACGTCGACACGCTGATCGCCGATGCCGCCGCGCGGTTCGCGGCGCAGCGCACGACGGCGTACGAGGTCGAAGAGCTGCGCGAACGTCGCGGTGCAATGCGCGTCCGGCTCGCCGAGCTCCGTCACAGCGCGAGTGTCCTCGCGGAGCTCGATCACGATGCACCGACCGAGGCCGACCTCGCGTCGCTCGCGACCGACGCGACGCGCGCCGAGCTCGCGAACGCGCAGAGTCGCGCGTCGCTTCGTGCGCTGTCGGCGTGGCGGCTCGAGGTGCGCGCGGGTGTCGCCGCGGGTGATCGCGCCGATTGGTTCGCGATCGTCGAGCTCGGCTATTCGCTCGGCCAGCCGTGGCAGCGCGGCGCGAACAAGCGTGCGATCGCCGCGCGCGAGAAGGAGCTCGCCGCGGATCGCCGCGCGATCCCGATGCAGATCGACCAGCTTCGCCGCGTGATGCGCGCGAGCACGCGAGCGCTCGCGACGGAGGTGACGATGATCGACGAGGAGATCGCGGCCGTTCGCACCGAGCGAGAGCGCATCGTCTCGCAGCAGACCGACCCCGCGCGCCAGCTCGTCGCGCGCTACACGCTGGAGCTGATCGAGCTCGAAGCACGCCGCGCTTACGCCAACGCTCTCACCGCCGCTCGCCGACCGTTCGCAGGAGACAACTAGTGCAGACCACCCAGCCGATGCTGCGCGTCGTCATCGAGGACGAATCGCTTCCCATGACCACGAAGCTCCCGAGGCTCTCGCTGGTCCCACCGCCTCCCGACGTCGAGCCGCTGCTGCCCGAGCCCGTGCACGTGGTCGAGCCCACCGGCATCCCCGTCGAGGACACGCAGCCCGGTCGATCGATCGTCGGTCGCGTGTTCGCGATCGCGATGCTCGTCGGCACGCTGGCCGGTCTCGCGTGGCTCGGACAGCAGGTCTACTTCGTGATCACCGATGGTTGGATCGCACCACTGCACCTATCGCCGGACAGCGATCAAGTGCAGGCACTTCGCATCGCGCATCAGCGAAACCTCGACGAGCTCTCGCGGATCGACGCGGAGGTCACTCGCCTCGATGGAGAGATCGAAGCGATCGACGGCGCGATCGCGAAGCTATCGGCGATGCGCGGCACGTCGGCTGAAACGATGAAGTGGCAAGCCGAGCACAACCGCGTCGAGGAGCGAGGTCTCAGCGCGACGCGCCACCTGCTGCGCAAGCAGCGCGACCAGGTCAAGCAACTACACGCGCGACAGAGCGCGCTCGTGGCGCGAGCACGCAAGGATCTCGCGGCTGGTGTGATCGACCGTGGCGTGGTCGATCGCGAGGAGCAAGCGCGCGACCAGCTCGCGCTCGAGATGCTCGAGCTCACGCGTCAGATCGAGGAGACGAAGCTGCGGTCGACGCACACGACGGTCGCGCTCGATGCCTACCGGGCCACGCTCGGTGACACCAACGCGCCGTCGGTCGGGCGCATGCCGGAGATCGCCGCGAGCGACGAGCGCGACGCGCGTGTCGAGCTCGAGATCCAGCGCCTGGCCGCCGAGGGCCGCGGGCATCGCGCACTGCGGGCCGCGGCGGTGGCCGGTCTCGCGCAGCAGCGCCGCTTGCTCGCCGAGGTGGAGAGCCGTCCTCTATATCGCGCGATGAAGACGGCGACCGATGTCGCGTTCGTGCCCTACGACCAGCTGTCGTCGGTAACGCCAGGCGCGACGGTGGTCGCGTGCGCGTGGGCGGTGTTCGTTTGCGACAAGGTCGGCACGGTCGGCGAGCTCGTCCCGGGCGAGATCGCGACGCAGGATCCGTGGGGAGAGATGGCGCGCGGCCAGTACGCGGTACTCCACCTCGACGACGACACCGCGGTTCGCGAGCGCGTCCTCCGCGTGCGCCCCTAGTCATGGAGACGTTGCTCCACAGCATCGGCACCGCCGACGGCGTGAGCGTGCTCGGAGCGCTCTGGCGCCCGTTCCTGATCTCGATGGTGCTGTATTTCTCGGGCTACTTCGCGGTGTTCTTCGGCACGCTCGCGCGCGTGGCGCGAATCGTGCCCCTGTTTCGCGGCCTGTCACCCGACGAAGCAGTCGACATTCTCGTCGTGATTCCCACGCTGCTCCGCGCACCCTCGGATCTCGACGATCTGCGCGACGCCGCCGATACCGTGCTGCGCAATCGCTATCCGGGTCGCGTCACGCTGTGCCTGTCGATCGACGGATCGAACGATCGCCCCGCGCTCGTCGACGAGCTGGAGGCGTGGGCGAACACCCGCCGCGAGATGCTCGTTCTCGTCGCCCGTGTCCCCGCACGCGCTGGAAAGGGTGTCGCCGTCGCCGCGGGCCTCGCGCGCGCCGAAGCCGCGGTTCGCGATGGCGAGCTCGCGACGCTGCCGCCGGTGTTCTTCAACATGGACGCCGATGGCGTTCTCGGCCCGCGCGCGCTCGAACGCATGGTCGCCACGCTCGTGCGTCCGGGTGCGATCACACGCCAGCGGCCGATGATCGTCGCGTCGAACGTGCTCGTCCGCAAAGAGCACTACTGGGCGGGTTGGCGCAGCTACTTCACGATGCGCTATCAGCTCGCGCTGCAGGTCGCGCGCGAGTACATGACCTCGATCAGCGTCGCGCGCAACAATCGTGGCCTCCTCCCGGTGACCGGCGTGTCGGGAGCGCTCTACGCGACGTGGACCCAGCTGCACGAACAGCAAGCGCGGCACGCGTCGTTCATGCACTCGCTGCGCCGCCGCGATCTCGCGCGCTGGTGGCTCGGCGGCGGAGCACCGAGCTTCGCGCGATTCACGGGTGCACCGAACGTCGAAGCGACGGCGGGGCCCGGCGACGACACCTGGATCGCGTGGATCGCCATGGCCGCGGTGTGGCGCGACGGACGCATCTGCCTCGAGCTGCCGCGGACGCCCCTGCACGCACTGGGTCGCCTCGTGCGATCGCTCGTGGTCCGGCGCATCGCCTACGATCCGCTCGCGCGCGTCTACACCGCGACGCCCACGACGGTGCGCGCGCTGTTCAAGCAGCGCATTCGCTGGAACTCCTCGCGCACGTGGCTCTACCAGCGCTTCGGTCGCATGCCGATGTTTCACTGGGAGCTCGGTGCGTGGGTCGCAGCGGATCTTCTGATGCTGCTGTTCATCCACGGCGTGATCCTCGTCGGACTCCTCGGTTGGCCGTTCGCCGATCGGCCCGCGACGTGGATCGCCATGCTCGCCCTCGCCTACGCATTCGAGACCGTGATCCGCGGCGCGGCGACGCTGCTCGCGATGATCCAGGACCACGATGTTCGCGGTCACTGGCACAAGCTCCTGTCGCTGCCCCTCGCCGGCGTGTTTCACCTCGTGTTCAACATCCTGACGACGATCGTGGGGTTCGCGAAGGACCTCCTCGGTTTCGGCGTCAACACGCACTTCGCCCCCGAGGAGACGCTCGCCGCGTCCGGAACGTCACGGCCCGCACTCGCGTATCGCGTGGTGCGCTGCGCGAAGCTCGCGTGGCGCGCGGTGCGCCATGGCGACGTGCCGATCGGCTGGTTCTGGCTCGGCTGGAACGCGACGCCGTACACCGCGAACGGATACGCCGGCTGGACGAACCCGAAGAACAAGATCGGTCGCGGGGGCGTGCTGCCGTCTACGCGAACAACGCGAGCTGCTCGGTCACCGCGTGCCGGTGATCTCTCATCAATCGGCTGATCGACAGGCGCATCGCGGCGACCGCGTCGGGCCCACCGATCACGCCGTGGCGCGCGTCGAAGATCTCGCGATCCGCGGGTTGCAGCGTCGCGAACCGCGATGCGAGCTGCGCGACGACCCACGCCGGATCGTCCGTCGCCCAGTGAAGCTCGGAGAGATGGATCGGACCGTCGTCGCGATTGCCCGTGCGGTTGCCGCTGCGCTCGACACCCGCGCGCCCGTGGAGGATCACGTCGAGCGCCTTTCCCGGCCGCCCCTGCGCCGCGTCGCCGAGCCGCGTGTACAGCGCTTCGAGCTGGGAGCGCAGCCGCGTGCGGACATCGGCCGGCGTGCGATCGAGGACCGCCCCGAGCCCGCGAATCACCGACGCGCTACCGCTCTCGATCGGCCCGTCGAGCCACTCCTCGTCGGGGACGAGCGTGAACGCGGTGACGAATGCTTCGGCAACGGACGTCGCGCCGAACATCGCTTCGAGCATCCAGATGCGATCCCACGCGCCGGCGACGAGCTCGTCTTCGAGCACCTCCGCGAGCTGGAACGACGCGGGCTCGCGCGCGAACGCGAGGCGCGCTTCGTCCTCGCCGTAGGCACTCTTGAGCGCGTACAAGCGCGGCAGCATCTCGAGGGACACCACGCGCGACAGGTCGTAGGTCTTGAGCGCCTTGTCCGGGTCGGTCGACACGAGCGGCTCGTCGACGACGGTGATCATCGACGGGAAACCGATCGCGAACAGCTGATCGATGTGCGGCGTCACGCCCTGCCCCGGCTGGACGCGCGAGAGCGCCCAGGCATCGGCGGGGATCGTCGCGGTCGCGAGGCGATCGAGGAGCGAGCGCTTCGCCGTCGAGGTCTTCGCGGACTTCGTCTTCGACGGCAGCGCGGGCTTCGTCGATGCCTTCGCAGGCGTCGTGCTCGCGACCCGTGTGGGCTTCGGTCTCGCGACGCCTGCCTTCTTCGGGACCGGCTTCTTCACGACCGGCTTCTTCACGACCGGCTTCTTCGCGATCGGCTTCTTCGCGACCCCTTTCTTCGTGGGTCTTGGTGGAGGTGCGGCCTTCTTCGCGGTCGCTGGCTTCTTCGTGACGGACTTCGCGGACTTCTTCGCGGGCGACTTCTTCGCAGTCGGCATGGGTCGCATCGTACGCGATCCGTCGGTAGAGTCCGCGCATGCCCACCGAGACAACGACCCGCTGGGTCGAAGACACGTTCGCGAAGTCGATCGTTCCGACGCTCGTCGACTACATCAAGATCCCGAACAAGTCGCCGATGTTCGATCCGCAATGGGTCGAAACCGGGCACATGGAGAAGGCAATCGATCTCCTCGCCGGCTGGGCGAAGTCGCAGCTCCCCGAGGGCGCGACGCTCGAGGTCATCCGCCTCGAGGACGGCAACAAGCCGCGCACTCCCGTCATCTTCATCGAGATCCCGGGCACCGGCGGCAAGGCCGGCGACACCGTCATGCTCTACGGCCACCTCGACAAGCAGCCCGAGATGACGGGCTGGCGCGACGGCCTCGGTCCGTGGACCCCGGTGATCGAGGGCGACAAGCTGTACGGTCGCGGCGGCGCCGACGACGGCTACGCGATCTTCGCGTCGCTCACCGCGATCAACGCGCTTCGCAAGGACGGCACGCCGCACGCTCGCTGCGTGGTGCTGATCGAAGCGTGCGAAGAGAGCGGCAGCTACGATCTGCCCGCGTACATCGATCACCTCTCGCCGCGCATCGGCGATCTCTCGCTCGTCGTCTGCCTCGACTCGGGCTGCGCGAACTACGACCAGCTGTGGTCCACCACGTCGCTGCGCGGCCTCGTGATCGGCAACCTCGAGGTCTCGCTGCTCACCGAGGGCGTGCACTCCGGCGATGGGACGGGCGTCATCGCCGCGAGCGAGCGCGTGATCCGCCAGCTCCTCGATCGCATCGACGATTCGCACACGGGCGTCGTGAAGCTCGCCGAGCTCGCGACCCAGATCCCGCGCCAGCGCGTCGAGCAGGCCGCGAAGACGGCCGAGGTCCTCGGCAACGAAGTGTTCGACAAGTTCCCGCTGCAGCCGGGCGTCAAGCCGGTCACCGACGACAACGCCGAGCTGATCCTGAACCGCACGTGGCGTCCGGGCCTCGCGATCACCGGCGCGGATGGATGGCCCGCGCCGGGCAACGCGGGCAACGTGCTGCGCCCCAAGACCACGCTCAAGCTCTCGATCCGCATTCCGCCACGCGTCGATCCCGCGAAGGCACAGGCCGCGGTCAAGGCAGTGCTCGAGAAGGATCCGCCGTACGGCGCGCATGTCTCGTTCAGCGGCTCGACGGCGAGCGCGGGTTGGGATGCGCCCGAGATGTCGCCGTGGCTCGGCGAGGCGCTCGACGCCGCGAGCAAGGCGCACTTCGGAAAGCCGGCGATGTACATGGGCGAAGGCGGCACGATCCCGTTCATGTACATGCTCGGCGAGAAGTTCCCGAAGGCGCAGTTCTGCATCACGGGTGTCCTCGGACCCGGCTCGAACGCGCACGGACCGAACGAGTTCCTGCATATCCCGACCGCGAAGAAGCTGACGCTCTCGGTCGCCGACGTGCTCGCGGCGCACGCCAAGCAGTCCTGAGCGCACCCGTTACCGTCGCCGACGTACTCGCGGCGTCGTAGGAACGGGACCGAATCGGGTTCGCTGCGCCCTTGTGGCGCTAGGGGGGCTTCCCTATATTCCTCGCTACATGGCCACACATCTGCCCGTAATCGGGGGGCACGAGCCGGGGTTCTGCAAGACCAAGCGAACCGACAACTGGTGGGCGGGGCCCGGAATCACGTTCTTCGTCTTCTCGAGCTTTGTCGTCTACACGACGTGGGCACTGTGGCAGGCGAAGCACTACTACGCGGCGCCGTACCTGAGCCCGTACTACTCGCCCGTGCTGTTCACGGATCCGACGGCGCTCGGATCTGCGCCGGTCGAGCACGCGTGGTTCGGAGCGTGGCCGAGCTGGTGGCCGAGCTTCATCCCGAAGTCGCCGGCGATGTTCATCTTGATCTTCCCGCTCAGCTTCCGCATGACTTGCTACTACTACCGCAAGGCGTACTACCGGTCGTTTGCGGGATCGCCCCCGGGATGCGCTGTCGGCCCGCTGGCCGGCAAGCGCAAATATAACGGCGAAACCAAGCTGCTGCTGATCCAGAACCTGCACCGCTTCGCGCTGTATGCGGCGCTCGCGTTCATCTTCTTGCTCGGCTGGGACGCGCTGATCTCGTTCCAGCGCGACGGCAAGGTCGGCATCGGCGTCGGTAGCATCATCCTGACGATCAACGTCGTCTTGATCGCGAGCTACACGTTCGGCTGCCACTCGTTCCGTCACCTGATCGGCGGTCGCAAGGACTGCATGAGCAACTGCGGCAAGTCGACTCCAGCGCTGTCGCTGTGGAAGAAGGCGAGCTGGTTCAACGCGCGGCACATGCAGTTCGCGTGGATGAGCCTCGTCTGGGTGATGGTGACCGATGTCTACGTGCGTCTCGTCTCGATGGGCGTGATTCGCGACTTCAATACGTGGTGATGCAATGGCGTTAGATGTCAAAGAGCTCCAGACGATCGAACACGACGTCATGGTCATCGGTGCAGGTGGCGCGGGACTCCGCGCGGCGATCGCCGCGAGCGGTCACAAGCTGAACACCGGCGTGATCTCGAAGAGCCTCCTCGGCAAGGCCCACACGGTCATGGCCGAGGGCGGCATGGCGGCGGCGATGGGCAACGTCGACGCGCGCGACAACTGGAAGGTCCACTTCCGCGACACGATGCGCGGCGGCAAGTTCCTCAACGTGTGGCGCATGGCCGAGCTGCACGCGAAGCAAGCTCCCGATCGAGTCCGCGAGCTCGAGGAGTGGGGCGCGGTGTTCGACCGCACCAAAGAAGGCTTGATCAGCCAGCGCAACTTCGGCGGCCATCGCTACCCGCGGTTGGCGCACGTCGGTGATCGCACGGGCCTCGAGCTGATTCGCTCGCTGCAGGATCACGGCATCCACCAGGGCATCGACTTCCACATGGAGGTCACCGCGCTCGAGCTGCTCAAGGACGGCGATCGGATCGCCGGTGTGCTCGCGTATCGCCGCGAGACCGGACGCTTCGTCGTGTTCAAGTGCAAGGCCGTCATCCTCGCCACCGGCGGTGGTGGCAAAGCGTGGCCGGTGACGTCGAACTCGTGGGAGTACACGGGCGACGGCATCGCGATGGCGTACGACGCCGGCGCGGAGCTGATGGACGTGGAGTTCACGCAGTTCCACCCGACCGGCATGGTGTGGCCGCTGTCGGTGCGCGGCATCCTCGTCACCGAGGGCGTCCGCGGTGACGGCGGCATCCTCAAGAACAACAAGGGCGAGCGGTTCATGTTCAATTACATCTCGGAGCGCTTCGCGCCCGAGACCGCCGACACCGTCGAGGAGGCCAATCGTTGGCTCGCCGGCGACAAGACGGCGCGCCGTCCGCCCGAGCTGCTCACGCGTGACGAAGTCGCGCGCGCGATCACCGCAGAGGTCAAAGCCGGTCGCGGATCGCCGCACGGCGGCGTGTTCCTCGACATCGCGTCGCGCGTCCCCGCCGACGTGATCCGGCGCAAGCTGCCGTCGATGTATCACCAGTTCAAAGAGCTGGCCGAGGTCGACATCACGAAGGAGCCGATGGAAGTCGGCCCGACGCTGCACTACTTCATGGGCGGCATCCGCGTCGATGCAGACTCGCAGCAGACCACGGTGCCCGGCCTGTTCGCGTGCGGCGAGTGCGCGGCGGGACTCCACGGCGCGAACCGCCTCGGCGGCAACTCGCTCTCGGATCTCATCGTGTTCGGCAAGCTCGCCGGCGACGGCGCGCACGACTACGTGAAGGGCCTGACCTCGACGCCGAAGGCGACCGACGATCAGATCAGCTCGGGCGTTCGCCGCGCGACGGACATTCTCAACCGCGAGAGCGGCGAGAACCCGTACCTGTTGCACGGCAAGCTCGAAGAGACGATGGCCAAGGGCGTCGGCATCGTCCGCAAGAAGGAAGAGCTCGAGACCGCGATCGCCGAGCTCGAGGAGCTGAAGGCGAAGGCCAAGAACATGAAGGCGCCGGGAGCATCGCAGTACAACCCGGGCTGGCACGAGGCGCTGTCGATGCAGTCGCTCCTCGTGACCTCGGAAGCCGTCACGCGCGCCGCGCTGATGCGTGAAGAGAGCCGCGGTGCGCACACGCGCCTCGATCACCCGGGCGAGAGCGCCGAATGGGTGAAGTACAACGTGATCATCAAGAAGGGCCCCAGCGGCATGGAGGTCGAGAAGCGGCCCAAACCGGAGGGGCCGCCGGGCCTCGTCGCGATCGCGAACGCGAAGATCGAAGACCTCGAGTCCGGCAAAGTCGGCGCCGACGTTTCGTAAGGAGCTCCCATGGCAAAGCGAACATTCCAAGTCTGGCGTGGGAACAACGAGGGCGGCGAGTTCAAGACGTTCGAGGTCGACGTCGACTCGGGCATGGTCGTCCTCGACGTGCTCCACCGCATCCAGGCGCAGCAGGCAAACGACCTCGCGCTCCGGTGGAACTGCAAGGCCGGCAAGTGCGGCTCGTGCTCGATGGAGATCAACGGCAAGCCGCGGCTCGCGTGCATGACCCGCATGAACATCTTCACGGACACCGAGACGATCACGTGTCAGCCGCTGAAGACGTTCCCGGTGATGAAGGACCTCGTCACCGACGTCTCGTACAACTACGCGCAGAACAAGCGCATCGCGAAGTTCAAGCCGAAGCCGCGCGACGCCGATGGTCAGTACCGGATGTACCAAGAGGACGTCGACCGCGTGCAGGAGTTCCGCAAGTGCATAGAATGCTACTTGTGCCAGGACGTCTGCCACGTGCTGCGCGATCGCGATGGGCGCGAGAAGCAGACGTTCATCGGCCCGCGGTTCATGATCCGGGTGGCGAGCCTCGAGATGCACCCGCTCGACACCGATGACCGCATCCCCGAGCTCAAGAAGGAATACGGCTCGGGTATGTGCAACATCACCCGCTGCTGCACCGAAGTTTGCCCCGAGCACATCGGGATCACGGACAATGGAATCATTCCGATGAAGGAACGCGTCGTGGATCGGTATTACGATCCAGTCGCGATCATCGGTCGCAAGCTGTTCGGCATCCGTAAGCGTTCCTAACCAGGAGGAGCTCCGCGTGAATCTCAAGAAGATCAGCCCCGACGGAGTTCCCCATGCACTGGAAAGAGCAGAGCGGTACCGGCTGCTGAACGAACCGGTGCAAGCGGAGAGCATCTGTCGCGACGTCCTCGCCGTCGACGCGGACAACCAGACCGCGCTTCGTGCGTTGATCCTCGCGCTGACCGATCAGTTCGGCGCGGCGAGCGCGGCGAACGCGGCCAAAGAAGCGCGCGACTACATCGTGCAGCTCGACGACGAATACGATCGCGCGTACTACACGGGCATCGTCTACGAGCGCGAGACCCGCGCGTACCTCGAGCGCAAGAACGTCGTCCCCCACGCCGCCTACGATGGCTTTCGTCAGGCGATGGAGTGGTACGAGCGTGCCGAAGCGCTGCGACCGCCCGGCAACGTCGATGCCGTGCTGCGCTGGAATAGCTGCCTGCGCGCGATCGAGGCCGCGCGGCTCGAGCCCGGCGGCGACGATCACGAGCTCCCACTCGAGTAGAGCCGTGCATTCTCGTCGGATCGTGCTCGTGCTGGCGCTGGTTGGTTGCCATCGCTCGTCCTCGCCGCCCGTGCACTCGAACCGCGCGCAGTCGACCGAGGTCGCCCCCGATGCGCCCGAGGTCACCGCGTGCGAGCGCTATCGTTCGCTGATGGACCAGGCGACCGCGTGCACGCAACTCTCCGACGAGATCCGACAGTCGATCACCCAGCGCGAAAACGACATGCTGGCCTCGATCTCCGAGAGTGGCATGGACGACTCGACACCCGTGGATCACGAAGCGCTGTGCGACGATGAGGTCACGTACCTGCTGCGCGTCGGTAGTCCGTGTGGTCTGAAGTGAAGACCGACTACGCGGCCCACGACGCGAGGTACCGCTTGCTGCGCGACCGAGGCGCCGATGGCTGGGACACCGCCGAAGGCTATCGCGAGCGCGAGGCCGAGCTCGTGTGGGCGCTCGCCGCGATCGAGCGAACCGGCACGCGCCTGCTCGAGCTCGGCTGCGGCGCCGGGAATGCCGCTGCGTGGTTCGTCGAGCGCGGCTTTCACGTCACCGGCATCGATATCTCCCCGACGGCGATCGCGTGGGCGACCGAGCGCGCGATCCCGAACGCTCGCTTCCTCGTCGGCGATCTCGTGGCCGCGATCGACGGCGAGTACGACGTGGTGATCGATGGCCACTGCCTGCACTGCATCATCGGCGCGGATCGCGCGCGCGTGCTCGCGAACATCCGGCGCGCACTCGTGCCGGGCGGCGCGCTGTTCGTGTCGACGATGTGCGGCGAGATCACGATCCCGGAGCTGCGGGCATGCTTCGATCCCATCACGCGCTGTCAGATCGTCGACGGGGTCGCGTACCGCTTCATCGGTGACGCGGGCGAGATCCTCGACGAGCTACGCGCGGCTGGCTTCTCGATCGTCGCGTCGACGATCTGTCCGCGCACCGACGAGAACGATCAGGACCACCTCTGGGCGGTCGCTCGCACCTAGTCATTGCTCGGCGGCGTCTCGAGCTCGCGGATTCGCCGACGTGCCGCCGCGAGCTGTGCGGTGAGCCGCAAGATGATCTCGATTCCGGGCCACTCGACCTGCAGGTCGCGCCACAACGTGCGCGCGAGCAGCACCGCATCGACATCGACGGGCACGACATCGTCCCCGCGCTCGATGATGCCTTCTTCGACGAGCCGGACGAGCAGCTCGTCGTCGCCATCGACGAGCTCGAGGAGGTGTTGATACGTCAAGCGGGTCATAGTGCGACTCCCTCCCGGACGGGCTTGGTGTAGAGCTTGTCGCTCGCGCGCAATGCCTCGGCGAGCGCGTCGTCGGCGCGATCGGGCATTCGCACGTCGAGCTCGACGATCATGTCGCCGCGCTCGTCCTTTCGCGCGACACCTTTTCCGCGCAACCGTAGCTTCGCGTGTTGCTGCGAGCGCGGGGGAATCTTGAGCACGACCGGACCCTCGAACGTCGGCACGTCGATGCTGCCGCCGCCGTACGCTTCGTCGAGCGTGACGGGCAGCGTGATGTAGAGGTTCAACCCGTCGCGGCGCAGCAGCGGATGCGGCCGCACGATCGTCTCGATCACGAGATCGCCTGCTGGACCGCCTTGTCGTCCCGGCGAGCCTTTGCCCGGAACGCGCAACGTGTCGCCGGTATCGGCCCCCTTGGGAATGCGTACGCGCACCGTGCCGTGGCCCGGCAGATCGGCGGTCATCTCGGTGCCGTCGATCGCCTGTCGCAGATCGATCTCGATCGAGGCATACAAGTCGCTGCCACGCGACGGACCGCGCGGCGCTTGTCGTCCGAACAGGTCACTCAGATCGAAGTCGACCGGCCCCTCGCGATTGCCGACATGCGACGTGCGCCGTTGCCGCGTGTCTTGCCAGCGCGCGTACTCGCGAGCCTTCGCGGGATCGAATCCCGTCTGCAGCGACGCGTCTCCGAACTCGTCATATGCCTTGCGGCGGGCGTCGTCGGACAGCACCTCGTACGCGGACGCGACCTTCTTGAACGCCGCCTCCGACGAGCTGTCTCCCGGGTTCACGTCCGGGTGATGCTTGCGGGCGAGCTTGCGGTACGCCTTGCGGATCTCGTCCGCAGTCGCGGTCTTGCCGACACCCAACGTCTCGTACAGCGACTCGGCCATACCGGCACTGTAGCCACACACCTGCGGCAAGTCATCGCCGCGGAGCCCGACCTAGAGTCCGGTCGGCAGCGTCGCGGCCGGAACCGCGAGCACGCGCCGGATCGCTTCGATCAGCTTGATCGCCCGCAACGGCTTGGCGATGTGCTCGGTAAACCCAGCCTCCAGCGCCAACCGCCGCCGCTTGTTGTCGTTGTGCGCCGTCAGCGCGATCACCGGCGTCAACCCGCCGTCCTTGGCCGACCGAGCGCGCAGGGCACGAACGAACCCGTAGCCGTCGACGCTCGGCATGTCGAGGTCGCTGATGATGATGTCCGGCTTGGTCGTCCCGATCGCAGCGAGCGCCTCGTCGGCCGTCGCGTAGATCGCCACCTGCGCCCCGACGTTGGTCAGGATGATCTTCAACAGGTGGAGGACATCGACATCGTCATCGATGATCGAGATCCTCCGCCCACCGAGCTGAACGCTGTCGTCGAGGGAATTCATCGAACTGCGGGCAACTCCGCCGCGGCCTCGGTCTCGTGCGGGAGGTTCGCGGAGGGGCTCGTTCGGCTCAGCTCCTCGAACATCACGATCACCTCGTTGCCGAGCGCCGCGCGCTCGTCGAGCGTGAACAGCTGCCTCACCTTCGGGAACAGCTTCTTCTCTTCCTCTTCGTGCGCGTGATGAGACACCTGCTCTTTCACCACCGAGAGCTTTGCCTTGAACCTCTCGTCATCCACGCGCAGCTCGAGCATGTCCGCGAGCACGCGCTTGATCGCGAGGTGCTCCTCGACCGACTCGTGCAGCAGGTCGCTCGTCTCCTTCGCCATCACCGCCGGATAGAAGATCTTCTCCTCCACCGTCGCGTGTGCCGCGAGCAGGTTCGCGAGGTCGCCGAACAAGGCGCGTCGATCGCCCGACCCACTCTCCAACTTCTCGAAGATTCGATCGACCTCCTCGTGCTGCGAGACGAGGATATCGATCACGTCGGTGGTCACGCCACGATGCATGAGTGCGCTGAGGAAGCCCATGTCACGCATGTGCTGCAAGCGCGAGACCATGCAGATGGTGGCACGACGAACGCATGTGGCTCCGGCATGGGACTCTTCAAGAAACTCGCTGTCGCCGGGATCGCTGCCGCTGTTCTCGCCAAGGTAGGGAGCAAGCGCGAGCCATCTCCCGAGAAGAAGCCGATTGCCACCACCGCAAAAGCGGCGAGCAAGCCGCGCCGCCGCAAGTCGCGCGCGAAGGCTTCGACGGCGAGCGACGTGCGCTCCTGACACGAGCTGGTGCGCGATCGCGCGCGCGTCGTTAGAACGCGGGCTTGACAGACATCACGTCGAACCCGGTTGGCCGATGCAGTGAACGTTGTACGTAGCGGCAGGAGCACTGACGGACATGGCGATCTCGGTCGCGCTCGTCGTGAACGTCGGAATCGCGACCCCACCTTCGGGGGTGATGGTGCAGATCGGTGGACTGCTATAGCTGCGCGCAAAGGTGACGGTGCACGACGACGAGCTCGTCCCCGTCCTCAGCTTGAACGCGATGTCATTACCGAACAGCGCTCCTCCAGCTCCGTCATGACAATCGGTACTCCGTCCCGGAGTCCCGGTACTCGGATCGACCACGAGATGATTCTTGGGAGTGATCCGAAATGCACTCGTGTAGCCCGCGTTGTCGGCACCGAAGACAATCCCGGCTCCAAGCTCGTCGTACAGCGAGAGCTCGTTCGGCGAGCTCGCCACGAACGGGTAGCCCGTTCCGCCCGCAAACACGAGCCCGGATGACAGGCCCGTGGTGATTCCGCCACCGGGCCCGCGGGACATGATCAATCCACCGCGAACACCCGCGGTGATCGCCGTGTCCATTGCGAGACCGATCCCTGCGATGCTGACTCCAGGCTGTGCATTCTTGACGGCAATCGGAACTCCGGAGAACACGTTGCCAGGCGTCGTTCCACGCCAGCCGAGCGTGAGTTGCGTCGCAGCACCCGCTGTTCCTGGGAGGCTGAACGCTTCGACGTTTCCGCCGAGCCGGACCGCACCGGGTCCGAAACTGACGTCGCCGTTTTGGCGCATCGTTCCGCTCGTTGAATACCAACTGAATCCGTTCTTCGCGTTGGCAAGGACCGCGGTGTCCTCGCACGTTCCGGGCCCAGAGCTCACGTTGCAGGCAACCGTGATCTCGAGTCCGCGCGCCACGCCATTGTTCACCGTCGTGTCGAATCCAGTGTTGTTGCGGATCCACAAGCTCGACAGCTGATTCGAACCGCCGGTCGTATCGTGGTCGACGTCATCGCTGGTGATCGACACTTCGACTCGCGTGTTGTTGTCCACTTCGGAGATCGCGATCTTCTGCGTGGGATCCGGTGCGATCGGACCGAACTGCGCGGTGCCTTCGGCGAGGAGGTTGCGGACATATGGATCGCGCTGGATCCGCCAGCGCGCGTCCGCGCTTTCATAGCAAGCGGTCACGATGGAGGAGATACGCCAGCTCCCCGAGACGCGCAGCCGATTGGCGTCCACGGAGTTGGTGCTCTCGCCCGCAATAGCGAGTGCTCCGGTCGAAAGACTGTTGACGATGTCGATGCACCGCCCGTCGACGCCTCCCGCTAACCCGGCAATAGTCACCGAGCCTGCTCCCGTCATGACCAGCGTCGTCGCCTTGGGGTCGAGGGCTAGGTTCTCGAGTGTCCCGACCGCCGATACGTGTTGTGCGACGTACGACGGCGTTCCGGGTGAGCTGACGACCGGCTCGCATACGACGGAACCGTCAGCTCCCACCGATCGAATGGCCGTACCAGGTGGACACGTCGAGACGCGTCGCTGTGTATACGTCTCGTCGATTGCTAGACGCGCACTTCCAGATTCCGCGCCCCCGACAAGTCCCGAACCGGCGATGACGGCTGTGATGTCCCCGCTGCCTCCGGACGTGCAGCACTGACACGAATCGTGATCGTGGTGCTCGTGTCCATGCCCATGCCCCGGATGGGTGCAATCGTCATCGTGACCGTCGCAGTCGTGCCCGTGACCGTGACCCAGGCCATGGTCGTCGTCGTCGCACCAAGCATCGTGATGGGGGCCGTCGTCGTCACCATCGTGGTGGCCGTGTTCGTCGTCGCCAGCTCCGTAGCCCCACGCGAGGCTCCCCAACACGACCGCGAATGCTGCGATCACCGGAATCGAGACATGTCGCCTCACACGGTACCTCCCAATCTGCCGAGCAGACGATGGTAACGCAGATGGACACGATTCTGACACTCATTACAAAACTTAATATCTAGTCGTGATGTTCAGGACGTGCGGTATTCGCACGTGTGAGATCGATGTGAGGTGCGCCCGCGTCGCTTTCAATCGAGCGTTAGAACGCGGGCTTGACCGAGTGCTTGCGCTCGGGCACGGGAGCGATCGTCGAGCGCACGAGGAACGGCGCCGGGTCGACGTACGTCGTCTGAATTCCGTCCCCGCGGTCACCCGCGCGATCGGGGAGCTCGAGGCTGAAGTGCAGATGCGGCGGCGCGGAGAACACGGCGGTCGCGCCGAGCGTGCCGATGTATTGACCTGCGGTGACGCGATCGCGGACCTGGAGGTTCTCGGCCACGTCGTCCATGTGCATGTACGCGGTGATCGCGCCGTCGTCGTGCTGGATGCGGATGTAGCGACCGCTGCGGCCGTCGGAGCCGAGCTCCTTGCGCTCGACGCGAATGATCACGCCGTCGGCGACCGCGACGATCGGGCGACCACGGGGGCCGTCGAGATCGACGCCGCAGTGTCCCTCGCCGCACTCGGGGCGCTCGATGCCGATGCGCTGGCTGCCGAAGTGGCGGCTGTGGAGCTCGGGCATGAGCTCGGGGCTGTTGGTGACCGGGTGCACCCAGGCTTGGAGCGAGGTGAACGTCTCGTCGAGCGGAAGGCCGAACTTCGTCGGCATCGGATAGCGCTGGTCGAGGGTGATCGCGACAGGCGCGGGCGGCGCGAGGTCGTGCGTGGCGATCGTGCTCTTGATGGGCAGTGCTTCGGTGGCGTCGGGGTCGACGTTGACGACCGAGGCGGTCGAGGGTGAGGAGTGCGCGAGCCAGGCGACTCCGCCGGCGACGAGCGCTGCGGCGGCGAGCGAGGCGCCGACGCGTTTGGCGAGCGAGCGAGCGGCCGGCGCGACGATCGCGATCGTGGCCATCGGGGGCGAGACGACGATCGGCTCGGCGCGACGCTCGAAACAGCGCGCGTGCCAGAGCTCGACAGCGCCCGTGATCGTCACGAACGGACGACCTTCATGTAACGCGACCACGCCGTGACAGCGCGGACAGCCGGAACCCATGCCGAAAATCTAGCCGACTCACTTCGTCTGGTCGGGTAGTCGGGGGATCGATCTTCGAGCGGAGATCACGATTGCGCGGGCAATGTGACGACGTGTCCTACACGCTCACTTCGGTGGTGGCTTCTTGGCCATCACGGCGAGGTGATTCGTGTGTCCATCGCTCCCGTCGTAGTAACCGAAACGGAACTTGAGCGAGCGCTTCTCGTGAGCGGCGAACTCGTCGCGCCAGTCCTTCGCGATCTGATTGCCGCCGGCGATGTGCGCTTTTTGGAAAGCGCCCCAGGTCTCGTAGGAGAAGCCGGCCGGCTTGCCGAATTTCGGCGGCACACCCGTCGCGTCGCTGACCATCCACACGACGTGATCGATCAGATACCTGCGGATCGTCGAGAACGAATCCCATGACAAGAGGTAGCTCGCGGCCTTGGTCATGCCGGCGATCGGGCCCTTGGCTTCGAGGTGTTTGAGCGCGCGCGGATCCTTCTTCAGGTGATCGTTATCGAGGTTCACCTGCATGTGGCGATAGATCTGGATGCGGCCACCGGGACGGCGGAAGCGGATCTCTGCGTTCGCGAAGATGCGATTGCGCAGATCCGCGGAGCCGTCGGTCGGCGCGGGCGCCTTGGCCACGTCGGCATCGGTCAGGTAGACGATCGCGCCTTCGTTATCGAGCTTGAAGTAGCGCAGCGACACGACCTCGTACCCGTGGACGTGAAGCGCGGACAGACCGAACACGAGCTGCGTGGGGAGCTGACCGCCGCGCATCGCGTCGATCATGTTCATCGTGTTGCTGAAGTTCACGACGTAGAGGAAGTGGAGCTCGTACTGGATCGTGGCGAGCGCGCGATCGAGGCCGACCTTGCCCTTGATGATCGACGGCGTCTTTTCGATCGGCTCGATCTCGGGCGGCGTCGGCGAGGTGTCCTGTGTGGGCTTCGCGGGCGCCATCTTGTCGGGCTTCCATGGCTTGCCCGTGGGATCGACCTTGAACTTGGTGACGTTCTGTTTGAGCGCGCCGGGAGACTTGCGCAGCACTTCGAGCGTGCGCGGATCGCCAGCGGGCTCGAGCGACAGCGTGGTGATCTCGTCGGCGTCGGGGTAGACGGTCAACGCGGTGGAGAGATCGCCGCCGGCGAACGGATAGACGACCTTCTTCGGGACGTCCTTCGGAACGAGATCGGCGAAAAAGGCAGACGCCGGCTCGACCCACTGCTTCTGATAGTCGGCGCGCGTCTTCTGCACCGCGGCGCAGTGGCGCTGGATCCGCTCGACGGGAAAGCCCTCCGGGATGTCACCACCGCCGCACGAGGCGATGGCGATCAGCTCCTTCGCGACGGGCGTGAAGTCGAAGCCCGGCGGCACGTCGTCGGGCTCGATCGCGACTGTGGCAGCGTCGGGGAGAGCCGCATCGGCGGTGGCGACCTCGGCGGCGTCGACGGGAACCACCACGGGCGCCGCATCTGCGACGGCAGGAACCGGGCGTGCGGATCCGCTCGGTGGGTCCTGTGATGGAGGCGCGTCTTTGGTTCCGCACGCGGCGGCGACGAGCGAAGCGATCACCCATAGACGCGACATCGGCGGGAACTATGCCACGCGAAGGGACGCGCTATCTTCGAGTCATGGCGATCAACGACGCCCAGGTGCGCGAGATTTTGACCGGCTCGCCGACGATCGCGGTCCTCGGCGTCAACGACGAACCCGAGAAGGCCGCGTTCTACGTGCCGGAGTATCTCCACGACGAGGGCTACACCATCATCGGCGTGAACCCGAAGCTCGTCGGGAAGACGATGTTCGACAACCCCGTGCAAGGAACGCTCGCCGAGATCAAACAGCCCGTCGACCTCGTCGATGTGTTCCGGCGCCCCGACGCGATTCCCGCGCACATCGAGGACATCCTCGCGATGAAGCCGCGGCCCAAGGTCGTGTGGTTTCAGCTCGGCATCAAGAACGACGACGCGGCCCACGTGCTCGAGGCCGCCGGAATCACCGTCGTACAGAACCGATGCACGCTGGCTGACCATCAGCGGCTCGGACTAGGTGCGCCCACGCGCACGTGATGCACGACCGCGCAGCTCTGCGCCACATGGCTAGTACGTTCGAGGACATCGCGCGCTCCTGACCGCGCGGCAGCGCACGCTTTTCTCCGCGCGCACTCGCTCACCGACGAGACTTCGCGAGTTTATCGATGGCACGCGAGGTGAACTTCGTCGGGTCATGCTCGACTCGACTACTGCCAAGGACCTGATCAAGCCGCACATGCCGGTCGTGTGCTCCGAGAATGGTCAGTTCGCGACCGTCGATCACATCGAAGGCACGAACGAGATCAAGCTGACGCGCGACAAGAACGGCGTCCACCACTACATCCCGCTCGCGTGGGTGGTTTCGGTCGACGACAAAGTGCACGTCGATCGCCCCGGCAAGCAGGCGATGCAGGAGTGGTCCACCACTCCGGGCAAGGAGTAAGTCATGAGCGCCGTCCTTCATCAGCAGATCCAGAACTCGACCGACGCGACGCGTGGTCAACCTCTCGCCGACCGCGTGTTGCAGCGCAAGTCGGAGCTCGAGGATGCCCTCGCCGACCTCGGCCCGCGCGACGTGCTGCTTCGTACAGCGATCGAGACGGCGCTCGCGACGGTGTACCAACTCATGACCGGTGACCTCGCGCATCCGTCCGCGGTCATCGCACGCGACCTGAATCGCTGGCTCGAGCGCAACAAGCACCTCGCGCAGGAAATCACCCGCCCGCGTTGAGCTATTCCCCGCGCCGCGCGGTATGAAGCCGCCGTGCGCGTTCTGATCCAGCACCGCAGTCGCTACGTCTATCCGAGTCCGACGCTGCTGGGTCCGCAGGTGATTCGCCTGCGACCATCGGATCATGCCCGCGCGATGATCGAGAGCTATCGGCTCGACGTCTCGCCCGAGCACCGCGAGCACTGGCAGCGCGATCCGCACGGCAACCACGTCGCGCGGATCACGTTCAAAGCCGGCCAGCGCGTCGACGCGCTGGAGATGCTCGTCGAGATCGCGGTCGACGTCCGCCCCGTGAACCCGTTCGACTTCTTCGTCGACGATCGCGCGAAGAAGCTCCCGTTCACCTATCCCGACAAGCTCGACACCGAGCTCGCCCCGTACTTCGATCTCGCGGACCCCGCGTATCACATGGGGCCGCGCGCCAAGGAGTTGCTCGCGTCGCTGCCGACGACGGGCGACACCATCGACGTCCTCGTGCGCCTCAACGCGGCCGTGAGCGGCGGCATCCGCTACGTGATCCGCGACGAGGCCGGCGTGTGGACACCCGAGGAGACGCTGACCAACGGCCGCGGCAGCTGTCGCGACGCGGCGGTCCTGCTCGTCGCGCTCATGCGCTCGCGCGGGATCGCGGCGCGCTTCGTGTCGGGCTACCTCGTGCAGCTCACCGACGAGGGCATGATCCCCGACGAGCCGAAGGGCGTCGATCGCGACGTCGTAGACCTTCACGCGTGGGCCGAGGCGTACGTGCCCGGCGCGGGATGGATCGGCTTCGACGGCACGAGCGGCCTTCTGTGCGGCGAGGGCCACATCCCGCTCGCCGCCACCGCGACGCCACTCGCCGCCGCGCCGCTCGACGGCACGAGCGAGCACGCCGCGTCGAGCGTGGAGTTCTCGACGACGATCATGCGCCTGGGGCACGAAGCGCGCCCGACCGCGCCGTTCACCGACGACGTGTGGCGCGAGCTCGTCACCGCTGGTGATCGCGCCGACGCCGCGCTGCAAGCCGCCGGATTGGCCGCGTGGATCGGCGGCGAGCCCACGTTCACGGCGCGCGAGAATCAAGACGCGGAAGAGTGGCAAGGCGGCGCGCTCGGCGAGGACAAGTGGCGCCGCGGACGCGCGCTCGCAGCGACGCTGCGCGATCGACTCGCGAGCGGCGGCGTCGTCCTGCACCGCATGGGCAAGCACTATCCCGGCGAGAGTCGCCCGCGCTGGGCGCTCGACGTGATCGGGCGGCGCGACGGCGGCGAGCTGTGGCCGACGCGCGATCTCGTCGACACCGGGCGCATCAGCGAGGCCGAGCGGTTCGCGCTCGCACTCGCGGACGCACTCGGCGTGGAGCCCGCGCTGCACGCCGCGTTCGAGGATCCATGGGAGGTGCTGCGCGCGGAAGCCGCGCTGCCGCCGGCGATCGATCCGCGCACCGCCGGCCTCGACGATCCCGAGGAGCGCAGGCGACTCGCGCAGGTCATGGCGCGCGGCGTGGGCACCGCGGTCGGCTACGTGTTGCCGCTCGCGCGCTCGACGACGAACGAGTGGATGACCGATCGCTGGACGTTCCGCCGCGGCGAGCTGTTCCTGCTGCCCGGCGATTCGCCGATCGGCCTGCGCTTGCCGCTCGGCGCGCTCGGACCGGGGCTCGCGCTACCGCTGTGGGCCGACGCGCCGATCATCGATGACCCTCGCGTCGAGGACGACGCAGCCGACGCGCAACCCAAGCGCGTGACCCGTGCGCCGCTCGGCGCCACCTCGCTCGGCGTGCGCACGGCGCTGTCGATCGAGCCGCGCGACGGCCAGCTATGGGCATTCGTCCCGCCGGTGGGATCATTCGATGACTTCTGCGATCTCGTCGGCGCGATCGATCGCGCGCGCGTGGCCACGGGAATCGCGGTGCACCTCGAGGGCTACGCGCCGCCGCCGTCGCCCGATCGACTGCGCTTCGCCGTCACGCCGGATCCGGGCGTGATCGAGGTGAACCTGCCGCCGGTCGCGTCGTGCCGCGATGCGACCACGCTGTATCAGACCGTGTTCGACGCCGCGCTCGCGAACGGCCTCACCGCCGAGCGCTACATGCTCGACGGCCGCGCCGCCGGCTCGGGTGGTGGCAACCACATCACGATCGGCGGCCCGACGACGCTGCGCTCGCCGTGGCTCGAGCGACCGAGCTTGCTCGCGAGCCTGATCACGTTCGCGCAGCACCACCCGTCGCTGTCCTACGCGTTCACGGGGATGTTCGTCGGCCCCACGTCGCAAGCGCCGCGCGTCGACGAAGCGCGCCACGACGCGCTGTCCGAGCTCGAGATCGCGATGCCGCGGTTGTTCTCGGACAACGTGCCGGTGTGGGAAGTGGACGCGCTGCTGCGTCACTTGCTCGTCGACGTCGCGGGCTCGACGCACCGCGCGGAGATCTCGATCGACAAGCTCGTCGATCCGCTCACGCCGTTCGGCCGCCAGGGGATCGTCGAGCTCCGCGCGTTCGAGATGCCGCCGCATCCGCGCATGCTCGCGGCGCAGGCGATCCTCGTACGTTCGCTGCTCGCATCGTTTACCGCGACCCCCTACGAGCATCGCCTCGTGCGCTGGGGTGAAGAGCTGCACGATCGCTTCCTGTTGCCGTACTTCATGGCGCGCGATCTCGAGGAGGTCACCGCGTACGCGAACGTTCCGTACGAGGCGTATCGCGCGTTCATCGAGCTGCGCTGTCCGCTCGTCGGCACGCTGTTCGTCGGTGACGCCACCGTGGAGCTGCGCAACGCGATCGAGCCGTGGCACGTCCTCGGCGAGGAAGCCACGCAGGCCGGGACGTCGCGCTACGTCGACAGCTCGATGGAGCGCATCGAGATTCGTACGCACGGCCTCGATCCCGAGCGCTACCTCGTCGCGGTGAACGGCTGCGTGCTGCCGCTGCGGCAGGTCGCGGGGCGCGATGTTCGCGTCGGTGGAGTTCGCTTCCGCGCGTGGTGTCCGCCGCACTCGCTGCACCCGCACCTCGGCATCCACCATCCGCTGCGCATCGACGTGATCGATCGCTGGGCAAAGCGCGGCGTGATCGCGGGCTCGTATCACGTGTGGCACCCCGAGGGCCGCGCGTTCGATTCGCCGCCGCTCACCCGCGTCGAAGCCGCGGCTCGCCGCGCGCAGCGCTTCACCGTCCACGGTGCGAGCCCGCTGCCGCTGCGCCTCGTGACACCGGCGCCCCATCCGCAGCAGCCCTACACGCTCGACCTTCGCCGCCTCGACGCGGGCATGCCCATGCCACGCGCGGAGGACTGGATCACGCCGTGAGCTCGGGCGACGACGATGCGCTGTCTGCATCGTTCGCGATGCACGACGAGCTGATCGAGCGGCGAAGAGTGGACGTCTGGGTCGGCGCCGAGCCCACGTTCACGCGCGCGGATTCCCTCGAACCCGCCTGGATCAGCGCACCCGACGGCGACGACAAGCTCGCCCGTGCACACGCACTCGCGACCGCGCTCGCGGACGCCACGCCCGGCGTCTCGACGGTGACGCGCGTCATCGGTCGCCAATTTCCCGACGAGACCGCGCCGCGCTTCGCCTTCGGCGTGCGCTGGGGCGAGAGCACGCAGCTCTCGCATCGCGCGGCGATCGACGCGGACACCGAGGCGCCCCCGACGGATCTCGACGGAGATCACTGGCTGACCGTCACGCCCGATCCCGGCGTCGTCGAGGTCAACATGGCGCCGTGCGCGACCATCGCGGACTTCGCCGCGCAGACGCAGCGCATCTACCGCGCCGCTCGCAGCGTCGGCCTCGCTCCCACACGCGCCCGCTTCAACGGCGACATCGTCGACTCCGGCGGCGGTGGCCAGATCACGCTCGGCGGTTCGCACCCCACGACCTCGCCGTTCGTTCGCTATCCCCACGTCCTCCCCGCGCTGATCCGCTACATCAACAACCACCCCTCGCTGTCCTACTGGTTCGCGAACGAGTGCGTGGGCTCTGCCTCGCAAGGCCCGCGCCCCGACGAGGGCGTCCGCGAGCGCTACGACGAGCTCGGTCTGTCGTTGTCGTATCTCGAGCGCCTCGCCGATGCGGGCGAGCTCGCCGCCGATCAACTGTGGGCCGTGCTCGGTCCGCTCCTCGTCGATTCATCGGGCAACTCGCACCGCGCCGAGATCAACGTCGAGAAGCTGTGGAACCCGCACCTCTCCGCGCACGGCACGCGGCACGGCAAGCTCGGCGTCGTCGAGCTGCGCGCGATCCGCATGCCCGAGCGCCCCACGATGCTCGCCGCACTCGCCGCCCTGCTCCGCTCGATCGTCGCGCGCCTCGTGGTCTCCGACTATCGCGCGCCCCTCGTCGACTGGCACGACGAGCTCCACGATCGCTTCGCCCTGCCCTCCGCCCTCTCGCTCGACCTGCGCCGCGTGCTCGGTGATCTCGACGAGCATGCACTCGGCATCCCCGCGCTCCTTCGCCGCGAGCTCGACGCGTTTCGCACGCCCGGCATCAGCTGCCACCTCGGCGACGCCACGCTCGTCATCCGCCCCGCGCTCGAGTTCTGGCCGCTCGTCGGTGACGTCGCTTCGCAGGAGCGCGCCGGTGCTCGCATCGTCGACGCGTCCACGCAGCGCTGGGAGATCTCGCTCGATGGCGCCGGCCCCGATCGCGTCGCGGTCAACGGCAAGTGGGCCAAGCTGCACGCGCTCGGCGACAACATCCGCGCCGTCGGTGTTCGCCGTCGCGTCTACCAACCATCACCTGGCTTCCACGCCGGCCTCCCCGTCACCGATCCGCTCGTCGTCGAGTGGGCGCACGGCGGTCGCGCGCAGAAGATCGAGCTGTGGGCATGGAAGCGCGACGGTGGTCCCTACCCCGGCCTTCCCGTCGACGACGCGGACGCACTCGCGCGCCGGCAAGATCGCATTCGCGTGCACGCGCTCGATGGCTTCATCGAAGCGACGAGCTACTGGCCGACGACGCGAACGTTCACGATCGACCTCCGGGCGTGATCACTCTTCGGACGGTGCCGGCATGTCTGGCGTGCCGCGCTTGCCGAGTCGCTGCACGACAAGACCACACACCAAGGCCCACAGAAGGCCCGCGGTCCACCCCGCGAGCACGTCGGTCGGGTAGTGAACGCCCAGATAGAGCCGCGTGAACCCGATCAGCATCGTGAGCCCCGCGCCGATCGCCACGACGGTGACGCGCTGGCTGCGCTTCTCGAGCGTCCGCGCGATCAGCACCGCGAGCGTGATGTAGAGCGCGGCGGAGATCATCGAGTGCCCGCTCGGGAACGAGTGCCCGCCCGGTGGATCGATGTGGGTGACTACCGTGGGCCGGTCGCGCTCGTAGAAGTTCTTGAGCAGCGACATCCCGGCCAGCGTGCCGAGCGAGCACGCGAGCATCAGCAGCGCGTAGCGCCAGTGCCCGGCGACGACGAAGAAGATGATGGAGATGAGGACGATGAGCCCCGTGACCGCCCCGGAGCCGAGGGCGGAGATGTGCATGAACGCGTTGGTGAGCGATTGCGGCCCGATCGGATCGTCGGGGGTGGTGCGAAGCGCGAGCAGGATCGCTTCGTCGAAGCCCGCCGTTTCCTGACCGCTGACGGCGCGCCCGATCTTGATGAACGCGAAGACGAGCCCTCCGATCAGCGCGAGCAATGCGATCAGCCGAAGGTCCTTCGCCCGCAACCAGTCCAGCGACGCTTTGACGGCTTTCACGCGGCAACGTTACTCCGACCCGGCGTACGATGTGCCGATGATGCAGAGCCAGTCCCAGTCACAGGGACCGGGCCCCCAGAGCGAGTCGAACGGAGTGTTCGGCAATTACCAGACGCTGCCGGATACATACGACGAGATGTTCGACGGCGGCGTCGCGCGCCCACCGTTCGCTCGCGTCGCACAGCTACTCGCGAAGATGACACCCGACGAGATCGCGCGTGCGCAGACCCTCGCCGAGACCGCGCTGCTCCAGCAGGGCGTGACGTTCTCGGTCTATGGCGATGCACGCGGGACCGAGAAGATCTTTCCGTTCTGCACGCTGCCGCGATTGATCGCGGCGTCTGACTTCGCGCGGCTCGATCGAGGGTTGCAGCAGCGGCTGCGCGCGCTCGGTGCGTTCCTCGACGATATCTATGGCGAGCAGAAGATCATCGCGGCCAACATCGTCCCCGCGGAGATGATCCTCGGGGCGGCCGGGTATCGGCCGATGCTGCGCGGTCTGTCGCCGCCAGGTGGCGTGCGGATTCACATCTCGGGCGTGGACCTGATCCGCGATCCGAGCGGGACGTGGCGCGTGCTCGAGGACAACCTGCGCACGCCGTCGGGGGTGTCGTACGTCGTCGAGAATCGCCTGCTGTCGAAGCGGCTGTTCCCGCGCTTGTTCGATGCCGCGCGCGTGCATCGCGTGGATCACTATCCGACGCGACTCGCCGAGACGCTGCGCTCCGTCGCGCCGGCGACCGAGGGCGATTGCAATGCCGTGGTGCTCACGCCCGGTCCGTACAACTCGGCCTACTTCGAGCACACGTTCCTCGCGCGCACGATGGGCCTCGAGTTGGTGCAAGCGCCCGATCTGTTCGTCGACGGTGATCGCGTGTTCTGTCGTACGACCCGCGGCCCGAAACGCGTCGACGTGATCTATCGCCGCACGGATGAAGCGTTCCTCGATCCCGAAGTCTTCCGGCCCGACAGCGTGCTCGGCGTGCCCGGCCTCATGCGCGCGTATGCAGCGGGCAATGTCGCGCTCGCGAATGCGCCGGGCAACGGCGTCGCCGACGACAAAGCGGTCTATCCGTTCGTGCCCGCGATGATCAAGTTCTACTTGGGCGAGGAGCCGATCCTCGAACAGGTGAAGACGTACGTGTGTTTGTTCGACGAGGATCGCAAGTACGTCCTCGAGCACCTCGACGAGATGGTCGTGAAGGCCGTCGACGAAGCAGGCGGCTACGGAATGCTGATGGGCCCGAGCGCCTCGCAGGACGAGCGCGAAGAGTTTCGCCACCGCATCACCGCCGAGCCGCGCCGGTACATCGCGCAGCATCGCATCGAGCTGTCCGCGTGCCCGACGTGGATCGCGGATCGCGGCGGCGGCGTCGTCGAGCCGCGCCGCGTGGATCTGCGGCCGTACATCCTGACCTCGCGCGAAGGACCGTGGGTGCTCCCCGGTGGGCTCACGCGCGTCGCGTTGCAGCGCGGCAGCTATGTCGTCAACTCCTCGCAGGGCGGCGGCAGCAAGGACACGTGGGTCCTCAAGGACGGGACATGACAAGCACGACGAACGTCGGGCGCGTAGCGCTCCCGAAGGGAGTGCGAAGGTAGATGATCTCTCGCGTTGCTGATCACTGCTTCTGGTTCGGTCGCTACGTCGAGCGCGCCGAAGCGTCCGCACGCATGCTCGCCGCGAGCGTGTCGTTGGCCCTCGACGCCGAGCTCCCGTCGGCGCAGGTGTGGCGTCCGGTGATCGTCGTCTCCGGCGAGGAGGGCGAGTTCCGCGAGCGCATCACCGGCGGCGATGACGACCACCCCGCGTGGGGCGATGCCGAGCTCGTGCAGCGGTTCATGGTGTGGGACGAGGACAACGGGGTGTCGCTCGCGCGATCCGTCAGCGGCATGCGCTGGAACGCGCGCTCGATCCGCGAGGTGCTCTCGCTCGAAGCGTGGGAGACGGTCAACGAGCTGCACCTGTGGATGCGCAGCGACCTCGCACCCGCGACGTACAACCAGCACCGCGAAGCGTTCTATCAGCACGTCCGCCGCGGCACGCAGCTCACGCTCGGTCTGCTTCGCTCGACGATGCTGCACGACGAGGCGCTCCACTTCGTGTGGCTCGGCGTGTTGCTCGAGCGCGTCAATCAGACGGCGCGCATCCTCGACGTGCATCACTGGGCGTTCACGAACCTCCCGCGCCGTCACGAGGTGGTGGAGACCGCGCTGTGGCTCTCGCTATTGCGGGCGCTGTCGGGCAGCGAGGCCTTCCTCAAGCGCGCGGCCGGTCGCGTCAGCTCCGAGGGTGTCGCGCGCTTCCTCGTGAGCGAGCGCGCGTTCCCGCGCTCGATCGCGTACTGCGTTCGCTCCGCGTACGACCGGCTGTGCGACATCCGTCCGCCCGATCAACACGCGCTTCCCGGCGGCGCGACGCTCGAGCGATTGCGCGTGCTCGATGCGTGGGTCGGTGCGCGCACCGGCGAGCCGATGTCGGGCGCATCGGTCCACGAGCTGCTCACGCATGTCGTCGACGAGGTTCACGAGATCTGCGGCTCCCTGGGCAAGGAGCTGCTCGGCGCGTAGGAGTGACCACGGTCGACCCGGGTTCGATCGGTAGTGCTACAGTCGCGCCGTGCCGAACCTCCTCGCAATGTGCTTCGAGGGCGAGCTCGCACCAGCGTTCACGCTGCATTGTCTCGGCGAGGGGCGCACGCTCCCCGATGGCTGGGGCCTCGGCTACTACCCGTCGGGAGAGCCGTCCGCGGCGATCCTGAAGGAGCCCGCGCCGCCGCAGACGTCGATCCGCAGCCAGCTCGCGCTCGCCTGGGAGCAGGTCGAATCGAACATGTTCCTGCTCCACATTCGCCACGCGACGTGGGGCGCGCTGTCGGATGCGAACACGCAGCCGTTCTCGCGCACGTGGGGCCGGCGCGATTGGCTGATCGGCCACGCCGGCAGCTTGGACACCAAGCCCGAGTCCGCGGGACCGAACGAGCCCGTCGGGTCCACGGATACCGAGCAGATGTTCTGCATGCTGCTCAATCGCTTCGTCGAGAAGGGCTGGCGCAGCCTGATGGACGCGGATCTCGTCGAGCTTCACGGCTGGCTGACCGAGCTCAACAAGAACGGCGAGGTCACGTTGTGCCTCACCGATGGCCGCGACATGCTCGCGCACGCCGATCATCGCGGCGTCCCGCTGTGGGTCGGTCTGCTCGTGCCGCCGTACGAGAAGATCGCGTTCGGCGATGACGACCTCGACGTCGACCTCACGCGACGCGGTGCGAAGAGTCGCAAGGGTGTGATCGTGTGCAGCGAGCAGCTCGTCGCGCGCGATGGCGATGCGGACAAGTCGATCGTGTGGCGTCAGCTCGCCCCGGGAACGCTGTTGTTGATCCGCGAAGGCGCGATCATCGCCGAACGCACCGCCGAAGCGCCCGCACCGGGCACGCGTGCGTCGCTGCGCCCGAAACGCGCCGAGAAGCGCACGTTCGATGTCATGCATCGCACGGTCTACAAGTACACCAAGCCGATCGAACGATCGCAGCACGTGCTCCGCCTGACGCCGATCCACGATCGACTGCAGAACGTGATATCGACGGACATCCACATCTCGGTCCCCGCGCAGGGGCGCGAGTACGAGGACGTGTTCGGCAATCGCGTGCGCAAGCTCGTGATCGACACCGAGTTCCACGAGATGGTGATCGAGAGCAAGAGCACCGTCGAGGTGCTCGATACCGATCCACTCGGCTTCGGCCCGCTGCGCGTCCGCTCGACGATCCCGCTCGTGTGGATGCCGTGGCAGCGCCAGGTGCTCGATCCGTATCTGTTGCCCGTCGAGCTTCCGGAGACACAGCTCGCCGAGCTCGCCGAGTACGCGATGAGCTTCGTCAAGCGCAACGACTACGACCTGCTCGACACGCTGCTCGACATCAACCAGACGATCTTCCGCGAGTACGCGTATCAGCAAGGCGTCACCACCGTGCTGACCACCGCGTTCGACGTGTACTCGAATCGCCGCGGCGTGTGTCAGGACTTCACGAACCTCATGATCTGCCTCGCGCGGCTGCTCGGTGTACCGGCTCGCTACGTGTGCGGCTACATCTACACGGGGCCGAAGAATCAATCGAAGACCGAGAACACGGTGCAGAGCGAGGCATCCCACGCGTGGGTCCAGCTGTATCTGCCGCAGGTCGGGTGGAAGGGCTTCGATCCGACGAACGGGATCCTCACCCAGACCGACCACATCCGCGTCGCCGTCGGCCGCAACTACATCGATGCCACCCCGACGAGCGGCACGATCTTCGTCGGCGGCGGTGGCGAGACGCTCTCGGTCGACGTCAAGGTCGAGCCACACGTCGGGTAGGCTGGCGTACCATCGCCTCGTGACCGACGTGCTCAACCTCAGCGAGCTCGAAGCACTCGCGCAGTCGCGGCTCTCCCAGATGGCGTGGGACTACTACGCATCGGGCGCCGACGACGAACGCTGCCTGCGCCGCAACCGCGATGCCTTCGCCGAGATCGCCCTCCACTATCGCGTGCTCGTCGATGTCGCGCACCGCGAGCTCGCGACCACCATCCTCGGCCACTCGATCGCGATGCCGATCTGCGTCGCACCCACCGCGTTTCACCGCCTCGCGCACGACGACGGCGAGCTCGCGAGCGTGCGCGGCGCGGGCGATGCCGGCACGCTGTTCATCTTGTCGACGCTGTCGAACACCCCCGTCGAGAAGGTCGTCGCCGCGGCGAGCGGCCCCGTGTGGTTCCAGCTCTACGTGTACAAGGATCGCGCGGCGACCGAAGCGTTGGTCCACCGCGTCGAAGCCGCGGGCGCGAGCGCGCTCGTGGTCACCGTCGACGCGCCGCTCCTCGGGCGCCGCGAGCGCGACGTGAAGAATCGCTTCGCGCTCCCCGATCACCTCGCGATCGAGAACATGTACGCCGATGGCTATCGGCCGGTGCGTGCGGTCGAGAACGAGTCTGGACTCGCCGCGTACTTCGTGTCGCTGCTCGACGCGAGCCTGACCTGGGATGCGCTCGCGTGGCTACGCTCGGTGACCAAGCTACCCGTCATCGTCAAGGGGATCGTGCGCGCCGACGATGCGGTCCGCGCGATCGAGCACGGAGCCGCCGGTATCGTGGTGTCCAATCACGGCGGCCGTCAGCTCGATGCATCGCCCGCGACGATCGAAGTGCTGCCGCGGATTGCCCATGCGCTGGGCGGTCGCGGACAGATCCTCCTCGACGGTGGCGTGCGCAGAGGTGCCGACGTGATCAAGGCGATCGCCTACGGCGCGCGTGCGATCCTCGTCGGTCGTCCCGTGCTGTGGGGACTCGCCGCGAACGGCCGCGAGGGCGTCGCGACGGCGCTCGGCCTGTTGCGGCGCGAGCTCGACCTCGCGATGGCATTGTGCGGCTGCGCGCGCATCGCGGACATCACGCGCGATCTGGTGGAGCCGACGCCATGAGCAAGGTCATCAAGTCGATCGAGCTGTTCTTCCAGGAGGGCACGAGCGACAAGGTCTACAACGCGCAGATCGTCCAAGACTACGCGAGCTCGTACACGGTGAAGGTGCAGTGGGGCCGGCGAGGCTCGGGGCTGCAAGAAGGCACGAAGGCGGTCAAGGTGTCGTTGGCCGTCGCCGAGAAGAAGTTCGAGTCGTGCGTTCGCGAGAAGCGCAACAAGGGCTACGAGGAGAAGACGGCGGCGGTGAAGCCCGCGGCGATCGCGCCGCCGCAGGGTCAGGGCTCGGGCAGCAAGTCCGGCGGCATGCAGCGCGCGATCGTCGGCCACAAAGCGCAGCTCCTCAATCCGATCGACGACACCGAGCTCGACGCGTTTCTCGCGAACGACAAGATGGTCGCGCAGCAGAAGATCGACGGCATGCGGATCATCGCGCACGTGGGCGCGAAGGGAATCCTCGCGACCAATCGCGAGGGCCAAGTCAGCAAGATGGACACGCGGCCGCTCGCCGGCCTCGAATACCTGCCCACCGGCACGATCGTCGACGGAGAACTGCTCGACGATGGCTACTGGCTGTTCGACATTCTGAGCTTCGCCGGCACCGACGTGCGCAACCACGGCTACGTCACGCGATGGAAGTTGATCGACGAGGAGCTCGAGCCCGCGCTGTCGGGCGATGTTCGCATCGTGCCGATCGCGTCCGGTGCGAAGGCGAAGCGCGCGCTCTACAACCGCCTGTACAAGGCCGGCGCGGAAGGCATCGTGTTCAAGGACGCGCACGCTCCGTACACCGCGGGACGACCGTCGTCGGGTGGCACGCAGCGCAAGCACAAGTTCATCAAGAGCGCCGACGTCGTGATCACCGAGAACGCGGGCAACGCGTATCGCATGGCGGTGTTCGACGGCAAGAAGCTCGTCGAGTGCGGCAAGGTGTTCGCCGGCACGACGAACCTCTCGCGCGCCGAGCTCGATCTCGCGCTGGGCAACGGGAAGCGCCCGATCTGCGAGGTCCGCTACCTCTACGCGACCGACGATCACGTGCTGTTTCAACCGGTGTTCGTGCGCATCCGCGACGACAAGACCGTCGCGCAGTGCGTGCGCTCGCAACTCCTGCAGACCTGCCGTACGGTGCTCGTCTAATGGCGCTCCCCGCGACGCTTCGCCGCTTCACGATCCAGCTCGCCGACTCCGATCGCGGCGTCTACGAGGAGCTCGATTGGCGCGTGCCGCAGCATCCATCGGAGAGCGAGCGCTACCTGGTCGCCCGCGTGCTCGCTCGCGCCCTCGAGCACGCGGACGGCATGGAGTTCTCCAAGGGCGGCGTGTCCGACGACGAAGAGCCCGCGATCGTCCAGAAGAACCTGCGCGGCGAGTGGCTCGCGTGGATCGAGGTCGGCGCGCCAACGCCCGATCGCCTGCACAAGGCGTCGAAGCTCGCGCCGCGCGTGGTCGTCTACGCGTGGAAGAACGTCGAGACGCTGTCCGCGGCGATCACCGAACGCGAGGTCCATCGCCGGGACGAGCTCGAGCTGAAGGCACTCCCGGCCGAGGTGCTCGACGCGGTCGCCGGCACCATCGATCGCATCAACAAGTGGGATCTGTCGGTCGCGGGGGGAGCTATCTACCTGACGATCAACGAGGCCCTGTTCGAGCTCGCCGCGACTGTCATACCGATCGCGTAGATCGAGGGCCGTGCGCATCTACTTCGTGGGCAGTCACGCGACCGGAAAGACCACGCTCTGCCGCTACGTCAGCCGTCGCTACGGGCTCCCGATGATCAGCGAAGTCGCCCGCGCGGTGCTCGCGGAGATGGAGACGGGACTCGACGCGCTCCGGACCGACATGGACCTCGTCGCCGAGTATCAGGAGCGCGTGTTCGCGCGCCAGGTCGCCGTCGAGAAGCTGCACGCCGGCAAGTTCGTCTCCGATCGCGCGTTCGACAACCTCGCCTACGTCGCCGAGCACACCACCAACGCGGCCGCGATGATGAACGACCAGCGCTTCCACGACTACATGAAGTGGGTTAGCGAGGGCATCGTGTTCTTCCTGCGCCCGCACCAGTCGTTGCTCAAGGATGACGGCGTTCGCGCAGGCGTGTCGTGGGACTCGGTCCTGCGCATCGACGGCATGGTCAAGCTCATGCTCGAGCAGCACCGCATCAGCTACCTGCCGCTCGAGTCGGTCTCGATGCAGGAGCGTGTCCGCGCCGTCGAGTTCGTCCTCGCGCGCTGCGGGTTCGAGCAGCCGATCGCGAAGGCGCGGCCGCGCTCGCAGACGATTCCGCCCGTCCCCGCGCCCGAGCCATCGGTGCGCGCGAGCATCGAGTCGTGGCCGTACGCGCTCGTCGAGCCGACCGAAACCGGAGCGTGAGATCTCCGTTCGGTCCCCGCACACGCGGGCCGGCAAGTCGATTAGCCATTGTCGACGACGGCGCATTGGCGTACCAAGGGTGAAGGCCTCGATGCAGTACAGCGTTCGCAACCGCCGCCGCCTCCGCCAAACGGGAGAGCAATCGATCCCGCGCACGGTCACCGTGCGTGGAACGGGCGTCGCGGATGTCGCTGCACCCGCCCCGATCGCGCTCGCGGAAGGCTCCGGACTTCTGCGAACGATCGATGCGCCGGTCAAAGAGATCACGCCCTCCGCGGTCATCAAGAACAACTGGCAGCGTTGATCGCCGCTCGGGCTGCCGTCGGGCTGCCGTGATTTGCGGCACCCCGCTGTGTGATCGCCGCTGGTTGTATACACATCTGTTTCGGGTACGGATGGGGTATCGCACCCGCGATCACCTCCTCGGCGCCACGGCGGATCAGCGAGTTGCGACGCGAACGCCACGAGGTGGGCTTGGTGCGGACATCGCGAACTCACCACGCGAAGCGCTAGCGTCAGGGTCAAGCCATGGGTCGTCCGCCGCGCCACGTTTTGATCGTCGAAGATGATCGCGTCACTGCTCTCGTGATGTCCGAGTTTCTGTCGGCGCACGGCTACCGGACGTCGGTCGCGACCAACGGCAAGGACGGCGTGTTCCAGTTCCTCGCGGCGCTGCCCGACCTCGCGCTCGTCGATGCAGCGTTGCCGCTCAAGAATGGCTTCGACACCTGCCTCGAGATCAAAGAATCGGATCACGGCAGCAAGACGCCCGTGATGATGATGAGCGCCGTGTATCGCAACGTCGAGACCGCGGGCGCGAAGGCGAACAAGGTCAAAGCCGAGGGCTTCCTCCTCAAGCCGTTCGATCTCGACGTGCTGCTCGAGTGCGTTCACGAGCTCGTCGGTGATCCGTAGCGGATGAGCCCGAGCGCTGTCCTCGACGAGCTCGCGACGCTTCGCAATCCGCGCACGTTGCGAATGGGCATCGTCAGTGGCTACGTACTGACCACGTGCTTCGCCGTGCTCCTCGCGCTCGGCGTGGCCGCGGGCGTGTTGCGGTGGCACTGGGCGTTCGCGGTGCTCGTCGGGCTGAAGCTCGTCACGAACACGCTCGCGCTGATCGGCCTCCGACTGGATCGCTACGCGCTCGAGCTCGGCGGCATCAACGTCGCCGTCGACGCGGTCGTGATGACGGGTGCGATCTGGGCCACGGGGGACACGGCCAGCCCGATCGCCGCGATCTACACGATCGAGATCGCGGTGCTCGCGCTGCTCACGAACCTGACCACGACGATCTTGATGGGCACGTTCTGCTTGGTGCTGTTCGTCGCGATGGGCGTGCTCACCGCGACCGGCGTGTTGCCGCAGTTCCCCACGCCCGCCGAGTGGGGCGGTCGCGACACGACGTACCTCGCGCTCGCGTTCAGCTTCGTCGCGTTCGTGATCGGCGCGCCGACGTTCTACGTCACCGGCATCCTCCGCAAGCTCCGCGAAAACGAGAAGCGCCTCGAGAAGCGCACGCACGCGCTGATCGATGCGGGCCGGCAGAAGGCGCAGTTCATGGCGAACATCACGCACGAGCTGCGCACGCCGCTGCAAGGCATCATCGGCCTCAGCGATCTCGTCGCGATGGGCATCTACGGAGAACCGAGCGACAAGCAGCGCAAGGCGATGACCGAGGTGAAGTCTCGCGCGCACGATCTGCTCGCGCTGATCGACGACCTCCTCCAGCTCGCACGCCTCGACGCGGGAAACCGCAGCGTGCACCTCGCGAGCGTCGATGTCGCCGAGCTCCTCGGCACCGCGACCGCCACCGCGCAGTGGATCCGCGGCGGCAAGGAGCTGGCGATCGAGCTCGACGTCGGCCCGCCCGGAACGATCGGCACGATCGTCACCGACCGCGCAAAGCTCAACCAGGTGCTGCTGAATCTGTTGTCGAACGCGATCAAGTTCACACCGGAGCCCGGCACGATCACGGTGCGCGCGCGGAAGGTCGACGGCGATGCGATCGAGATCTCCGTCGAGGACACCGGCATCGGGATCGCCGCCGAGTACCACGAGCGCATCTTCGACGAGTTCCAGCAGGTCGATGGCTCGGTCTCGCGCGGCTACGGCGGCGTCGGCCTCGGACTCTCGCTCGTGCGCCGCTTGCTCGTCGAGCTCGGCGGGACGATTCGCATGACCAGCGAGATCGGTCGCGGCAGCACGTTCACCGTGCGCGTGCCGCTGATCCTCGACAGCGCATCTCGAGTGTGACGTCTCGAATGCGGACACGTGCGAGCCTCGCATCGTGGCCTGACCTGGACCTGAACGAGCCCCGACGGGTGAACCACCTGGACCAGCGCCCGCCGTAGGTCCACCCCCCGCGCATCAACGCGCAAGCGAGTCCGCGCAGTTGGTGCACGGCGCGGTGCTTGCTGGAGGACGGGCGGTGTCTCGCGACGACGAACGCACGTGGCCGAGCCGTCGCCGTACGTCGCCGACGTTGTCGTCGTTCGAGGCAGGGGTGCCGCAATTTGCGGCATGGCCTTTCGGCGCGAATTCCGTCGACAGTCGGCCGACGGTCGATGGGTAACGGCGTGGAACATGCCCCGAAGCGAAACCCCTCGTCGGCGTTTCGCTCGGACAAGAAGAAGAAGAAGCGCGACGTCGCAGGATCGGCGTTGCCGTCGACCGTGCATCGTCCCGGCGCTCCTCCGAAGCCGCCGCAGGATCACAGCGTCAAAGGCAAGAAGCCCGACGTCATGGGTCTCCTCCATTTCGCGGAGGAGACGATGGGCGGCGTGTTCGGCATGCTCAAAGCGGCCAACACGAACGGCGCCGATCACGCGAAGGCACAGCCGCCCGCTCCAGCTCCCGCTCCCGGGCTCGATCCGAAGCTCAAGGACGCGATGGACAACGTCCGCGCGATCGCCGAGACGCAAACGCTGATCGCGACGATGGGCAAGGTCGGCGATCAACGCGGTCGCTGGCAGTTCCTCAACACGCTCGATCGCGTCGATGACCCGGCCGTACGCTCGAAGATGAAGAAGCAGTTCGAGGAGCAGACCGGGCAGACGCTCGATCACTTCATCGACACCGCCGGCTTCTACAGCAAGCGCGACCGCGAGCAGGCCAAGGACATGCTCTCGGACGAGCGCGGCGAGACCGAGAAGAAGCTCGCCGAACAAGCGAGGTCGGATCCCGAGGCCTACGAGAAGAAGAAGCTGCAGGCGATCAAGTGGGCGAGCACGGTGCTCCAGACGACGCGGAAGGACGACGTCGATCACGACGCCGACGCGAAGCCGATCTACGACGCGCTCGGGCCGCGCACGCCCGAGGAGATCGAGCTGATCCGCGCGGAGATCCGCAAGCAGACCGGCGGACGCACCGCGTACCAGGAGATCGACAAGACGCTGTCGGGCGGCACCGAAGACGAAGCGCTCGCCGGCCTCAAGGGCAACAAGGTCAACGCCGTCGCCGCGGGCATCAAGAACGCCGACGGCAACGCGAAGCGCATCGAGGAGCTCCTCCGCACGCTGAGCCCCGACGAGATCACGAAGCTCAACGTCACGAGCCCGGTGACCACGATCATCGCGATCCAATCGATCGAACCGAGCCAGCGCGGGACGATCGGAGCGCTGCTGTCGAACGACAAGGCATCCGCCGACGCTGCGCACATCGCCGACCTGTTCAAGAAGCCCGAGGACGGGCTCGAGATGGACGGCATCAAGCTCACGAAGCAGAGCGAGCAGAACCTCGAGAACCGCAAGCCCGAGAACATCATCAAAGAGCTGCGCGCGATGTCGCCGGAGGCGATCCGGGCGGCGAAGGACGCGTGGAACAAGGACCCCGCGAACAAGGACAAGCAGTGGTCCGAGATGATCGAGGAGCGCTTCGAAGGCGGCGACTCGAACATGCTGATGCGCATCCGCGCGCTCTCCGAGGGCAACCTCGTCGAAGAACGCGCCTACGCCCTCCGCGAGGGCATGCGCAAGCAGAACCAGGAGATGATCGAGGGCGCGCTCGCGAACCCCGATCTCGACAGCAAGGACGAAGAGAAGAAGGCGAAGGCGATCGCCGAAAAGAAGGAGCTCGAAGACACGGTCCTTCGCCTCGACATCGAGGCCAACCGCGGCGCCGCGGCGATGACCGGCAAGGATCCGGACGCTGTCGTCGGTCGTCCGATGGAGACGCAGCTCGCCGACTACTACCAGGAGTACGGCGACAAGATCCCGAAGCCCAAAGACCTCGACTCCATGCTCGAGCTCGCGAAGGGCGAAGAGCGGCTCAAAGCGAAGCGCCGCGCAGAGGCCTCCGAGAACCACATCGTCACCAACGAGATCGTCGAGACCGGCGATGTCTCGCAGGTGACCAAGGTCATCCGCGCCGAAAAGAAAGGCGACCTCGAGACCAAGGCGCAGCTCCTCGAGAACCTCGAGTCCAAAGACGAGCGCGTGAAGCTCGAAGAGGAATACAAGAAGCGGTTCCCGGCCGACTCCGGCAAGGGCATCTACGACGATCCGCGCGCGAAGGAGTTCGCCGCGATGGCGGACCTCAAGAAGCGCATGGGCGACGAGCGCCCGCTCAGCGAGATCCAGAAAGAGATCGCCGACGACGGTCGCAACGCGAACGAGCACCGCATCCACAACGTCGCGCTCCACGGCGCGAAGGTCGAGCGCTCGCCCTACCTCGAGTACACGCTGCAAGCCGAGCAGCTCGAGCGCCAGCACAGCGACAGCCTCGAGAGCTCCGAGATGATGCGCGACGTGATGGGCGGCAACATCGGCACCGAGGATCTCGCGCGCCACCAGCTGCAGAACATGCAGGAGAGCTTCGTCGAGAAGACGAACCCCTTCGACATGACGCCACCGCAGCTCAAGGAAGGCGTCTCCGAAGCGGAGTTCCGCGAGCGCGACAAGTCGATGACCGCCACCCTCGAAGTGCAGCGGTCCGAGAAGATCAAGCACGGCGAGCGCCTCGCGATGGCCTTCTCCACGATCGCGAAGATCGCCGCGCTCCTCGCGGGCCAGCCGCACCTCGTGTTCCTGATCGACGCCGCCGCGGGCCTGACCGAGATGGCGATCAAGTCCGCCGCGATGGGAAACGACTACGACTCGTCACTCGACGAGAAAATGTTCGGCCTGACCATGGCCGTCGACGCGCTCACGATGGGCGCCGGCAAGTACTTCAGCGGCGCCGCGAGCAAGCTCGACGACGTGGTCGCCGCGGAGAAGGCCGGCGCGCGGGTCGGCGTCGATGTCGCCGAGCAAGCAGTGACGAGCGAGGCGAAGAAGGAGATCGCCGAAGAAGGGATCAAGCAAGCAGCGAAGGCGGAAGCCAAGGTCGCCGGCAGCGTGATGAAGTCTGCCGACGACACCGTCGAGGGCGGCATGGCGATGGCCAAGACCGAGAGCGCGATCGCGAAGGCGGAGTCCAAGGTCGTCGGCGAAGCTGCCGAGGGCAGCGCCGAGACGGGCCTGAAGACGCTGCAGCGCCAGGAGATGGCCGTGAACCTCGGCATCGGCGCGGGCCAGACCGCGGCCGCGAGCCAGATCCAGGGCGAGAACACCGACGACATGCTGTTCGGGATCATGCGCGGCATGCTCGGCACGCTCGTGCCGAACCTCGCGGGCGGCAAGATCGACAAGATGCTCGGCACCGGCAAGCTCGGCACCGTCGTGAAGACCGGCTTGAACATCGCGTCGGACGTGACGATCGGCGGCAACGACATCCAGTTCGCGCTCGCCGGTGCCGCCGGCAATCACCTGCAAGCGAAGAAGGCCCAGAAGCAGCAGGCCGGCGCAGGTCACGACGAGCATGTGATGTCGCATCTCGCGGAGGAGCCGACGTACCGCTCCACCGGCGACGACGACGCGCCGATCGCGAAGAAGGCGACCGAGTCCGTGGATCCGAACGTGCTGGCCCATGGCCACAACGCCGAGCCGGATCACCTCGTGAAGGCCGCGGTGGACGAGGGGCACGTCGCGAAGGCGAAGGTCGACGAGGTTGCGACGGCGGTGGTCGACGAGAGCCACGCCAAACAGGCTGCGGACGAGAACCATACGGCCAAGCCGGCGGCGGATGAGCCCGTCATAAATAGCTCGCTTCCGACACAAGCGGGCGGCGCCGAGGCCGGCAGCAGTAATCCGTTCAATCAACCAACCGCTGATCCAGCAGCTCATCGAGTCGCTCAGAACTCACCGCAACAGATCGAGCTAGCGGCACAGGCTCGCGCTCACCTGAGCGTAGAGGATCAGGCGCGTCACAGGGCAGTCTCTGAACAGCTCGGCGACAGCAAAGCCAAGAAGGTCCTTGTCGAGCGCGCACTCGCAGCTGGTCGCTCCATGGATGACGTCGAGACCCTCATGCACGCGATGAAGGGAATGGCCGACGACCAAGTGCTTCGCGAGTTCTCGGGCGACGGCATCGCCCAGTTCTACGGACATAGCTGCGTACCAACGGCCTATCAGATCGCACTCGCAGAGCGAGATCCGTCGTACGCGCTTCACCTGAAGAACAACCCGGGCGAGATGCGTCAGGCCCAGGAGAATCCGCTCGTCATCACGGGCGGCTCGCTCACGCCTCGTCGGGACATGCACGATCCACCGCAAGCGCTGCGGGATCAGCTCGACCCGAAGACTCGAGCCGAGCTCGACACATCGTTCGACGTGCAAATGGAAGCCGGGCACGTCGGCACGAGCGGCATCGAGCCGACGCTGATGACCGATCAACAGCTACACAAGCAGCTGGAGAAGGCGACAGGAACGAAGTACGAGGTCATCACCAACGCCGCAGAGCCACACGACAACAAGGGCCAGGGGGAATTTGGCGCACCTCCGTTCGACCGCATCAATGCTGCCGTCGACGCGAACCAACCCGTCTTGTTTAGTCAGTTCGGCCACGAACAGACCATCGTCGGTCGTAAGCCCGGCCCCGACGGGAAGATGATGTACGTCGTCACGGATCCGAGCGGTGCTCGAACAACGCTCGTGGATCCGAGTCAGTTCGATGCACTGCCGATGATCAGCATCACACTGCCAGTGACTGGCGAAGCCAGCAATAATCCCTTGAGTGATGATCCGACTCCAAAGCGATCTGGTGCGATCGATTCGGAGCTACAGAACGTTACGACGGCGGATTTGAACAATCCGTCCCGAGCAACGGATCAGCTACTCGTTGGTGGTGCTGGGCACAAGGCCGCAGAGCGCCAACTAACACCGCAGCAACAGACCGACCGAGACAAGTACAATCCATCGCACTCAGAGGCGAACTGTGGATATACATCTCTCGCCTACCTCCGCGAGAGGCTCGGCCTTCCGGGTTTTCAAGACGCCGATCAAATGTACGCAACAATGCGAGAACGTCTCGGTGTTGCGGCAGACGACCACCTACCCCAACGTTTGATCGTTCCCAACTACAAACAGAACGATCCGCCACCGTTACCGACGGACTATAAAGCGATGGAGAAGGCAGGCCCAGACGCCTACACTGTTCGCGCTGTCTTCGATCAGTTCGGGGTCACTTTGACCGAGGCGGGCGAGGTGCTTCGAAATGCCGGAAAGATGCAAAACGAGCAGGCAATGCAGGCCCACATTGAGAGATTTGGCGAGCGTTCCGCGGACAAGCTTAGGACAGCTACACCGGGAGAATTTGTCGTGTGGGGAAACGACCACTACATGACGATGTCAATCGACGCCGATGGCGCAGTCACCGGCTTCGATCCTCAGACAGGCGAACATTACGACAGCCTTTCGAAAATCCAAGCTCGCCTAGCAACCGAAAAGCCGCTGATCTGGCGAGCGTCCACCAAGGTGAAAGTCGCCGATATGGGTAAGAAGTGATCATCTATCGTTTCGTTCCTGATGGCCGCCGATTCCGCTACATGGAGGTTGGCTTCAACGACCGCTTTTGGCCAGAAGGCATAGAGCTTGGTCGGGACGCCGAACTAGAATTCCCCAAGGGCATTTCGGGAACGAGGTGGTGGCTCGAAGGCAACCGCTACCACTCAGCACAAGGCGACAACTCCCCCCTTGCGGACGTCGTGGCGACGACGATGAACATCCTCGTAGTGCAGGCACGGGCAGCCGATGCATGCGGACTGGCGGGACGGCAGGTGTCGGTCACCGTTGACGACGTTGCCGCCACCGCGTTTCAGCTGCCGGAGCTCGAAGCGGTCGTGGACTTTGACCAGTCAGACGCGATCCGCGGGCCCGAAGGTGAGCCACTTTTTTGGAATCGATTGGAATTCATTCCTCAACGAATTACGCATGACGCTTTCTGGCTCAAGGAAGACATGCCGTTCTCCTACATCTATATGACCGAAGCGTTCGTCACCCGCGCTAAGTCGATGGGGTTGACGGGTCTCGACTATCTCGAACCCGTTTGGGATGGCAGTGCGTGTGAACTCTCCTACGACGCCCTAAAGAGCGTCGGGGCGCGAAATGGGTACCGGTACTATCTCGAAACGAACTTCCTGCTGGCGCGTGCAGCGATGTTCGGCCATCTCTCTGGAGATATTCACCCGATCCTCGACGAGGCACTCGCGTTGGGTCGGTTTCCCTGGCGTTATCCGGATCGGTAACTGTGGCCCCTATGACGCCCATCGTGCCGGCGATCGACTGGAATTCCTACACGGTTAAGCCATGAAGATCGGGCCCATCGGCACCGTTTGTTACCGCCCTGCTCGGTGCGCGCGAGCTCGCGTCGGGCAATGGCTTCGATGCGGGAGTTCTCACCCGAACTGGTTGTGGGGAAGGAATTCTCGACGTCCCAAGTCCCTAGTCGGAATCACAGACATGGCGCTGCGGATCGGCCTGGCAATGCGCGTGGGCTAACGGCAATCGCCAGTCAATCGGAAACTATCGGTTAGATCGAGCGGTACGGCAGTGTGCGCGATTCCGAAGAAACACTGCAGGCTCGGCAATCTTCGATATCTGCTCCCACCGGATCTCGAGAATCTTCGGAATGAGCTCGAGTGTCGGCGGATCGTCCGTTCGCGGCACCCGAGGCATACGCCACTACAAGCGCGGCGGGTGAGAGCTCTACCGTTCGGCCCCCGAGCACTTCGAGCTCATCCTCGGCATGCTACGGTCCAGACGAGGCTCACGATGAGCAAAGTCCACCCTATTGGCACGGTACGTTATCGCCTCCTCCAGCACTCGGTCCTGGACTCGGGAACACCGTTGGTTTGGACGTAGGTGATGCAAAGCAGCGTCGGCCGCTTCAGTTCTCCGGGTTGGACTCTCGAGTGCAAACCGTACGGCGAGCGCTCGATAGCGTGCGTATTTTCGATGGTTATCGCTTCAGTACCAGCGGGCCGGCCGCGGTCGAGGAGTGGCGCTCAGCGATGGCAAACAAATCCATTCAGTTGTTCGCACCGGAGATCGTACAGCCTACCGCCGCTCGGAGACCCGGCGCAGTTGGTCAAGAGATCGTGATGGAACTGAAGTCTCCCGATCTCGCTCGTCACTCAGTTTCCGACCGTTCCGCGGTTACCGATCGCCCATACGCACTGCCAAGCCCACGCGCGCAGATCGAGCGCCGTGCGGCAACGCGCGAGATTGCGTAGGAACACCTGCGCAGCGACGGGTTCGAGCATGTTGGACAGTTGTCCCCAACGAATCTCCAGGATCTTCGGGATCAGCTCGAAGGCAGGCGGATCGTCGGTTCGTGCGACGGACGTGAAGAACGGGACGACCTCCGCATGAGCCGCGTCGCTGAGCACGGGAAGGTCTCGTGCCTTCGCCGTGGCCTCTTCCCACTCCGCCTCCGTCAGGTCGAGTTTCGCGCCCGGCTTCGCCATGTCGCTCGCTGGCCAGATGGGAGGGCGCGCTGTCTCGGGCTCGTTCCAACGATGCTGTCCCATCGACGTCGACCGCAGATGGAACCACTTGATCGGGTTCACATCATCGAGGTTGACGCGCGTCGTGTGATAGAGCGCCCATACGCCCGTGGGGCTCGGCTTCGTCGCGACCCACACTTGTTCGACGCTGCTTGGATGGTGGTCGCGAAGCCTGTATTGCGTCGTGGCTCCTCCGCTTGCGCCCGTTGGCAGGTACTTCTCCGCAATCGCCAACACCTGAGGTGGTGTCTGTGCGCGTGTGTTCGCATACGCCGTTGCGAACGCGACCGCGAGCGCCTGCGGGCTCATCGTCGAGGGCACGTCGTCGATTCGAAAGCCGTGCTCCGCCTTCACGTCTCCGAGGCTCAGGACGGCATCATAGCGGGGCGTCCCATCGGGGACAGCAGCCAGCGAAGGATGGCCGACTAGCGCGACAGAGTAGCCACTCACGCGATCCCTCAGAATGCGCGTTTCGTCCTCGGCCGTCCCTAGCAACTCGAAGTCAGCCACCACGCGAGTTTACTCCACGACACGCCTTCCTACGCCACCGCACGTCGACGAACCACCACTTTGCCCGAGCCGAACGCGCGGTTAGACTGCCGCGCACATCGATGTCTCGTCCTCATCCCCACCACCGCTGCGCGCATGGGCCGAGTATCGGGATTACCGAGTCCTTCGCTGTTCGGGACAGGGTGGTCGAGTAGCTCGGTGGCCACCTCTTCCGCGACGCGTGTGTTGGCGTATGCGGTCGCAGACGCGACGGCGAGTGCCTGCGGGGCCATTGTCGACGGTGCGTCGTCGATCCGGAACCCGTGCTCCGCAAGCCGCACGACTGTGTCGTAGCGTGGCATCCCGTCGGACAATGTCGCGAACGAAGGATGACCGACCAGCGTTGTTGATTAGCCGCTCACGCGGTCTCGAAGGACGCGAGTCTAGATGGACGGCGCGCTCGGCCATGAAATCGTCGGGCATCGCGAAGCGGACCTTGCGGGCCAAAACAAGACGCAGTCCTATGAGCAGTACAGCGCAATGGACCCCGAACGAAGCAGACCCAGGCGATCCACGACAACGCCCTGGACGAGGCGCAGAAGCCTTCGAGTTCGGCGATGACCGAGTTCAAGAACGAAATCCCGACAAACTTCGCGAGGCATGGGATGCCGTACACGAGGCGGTGAAGCAGTTCACTGCAAATGTCCCCATCGACGTGCGTTGCCCCTTCTGCGAGGAGCCGCGCGAAATGGCTACCGCTACTACCTAAAGACCAACTTCTTTTTGGCGCGCACTGCGGTGTTCGGCCACTTGTCCGACGATATCCACCCGATCCTCAACAGGGCGTTCGAATCGGGGCGTCTTCCGTCGCGCTATCCTGGAGATTGAATAAACAGCATTGAGACCTTGATTGTCATATTCGCCTGATACCTATAGTTCATGTCTGTCGATCTCGATGCATTGGGCGAACGAATCGCAACCCACGCAGCTCACCTCGATGCCGCCACACACACGCTCCTGACCGACCTTCGCGAGTTCGATTCGGCGGGAGGTTGGTATAGGCAAGGTGCTCACTCGTGCGCCGAGTGGTTGTCATGGCGAGTTGGCTGGAACATAGGCACGGCGCGCGAGCACCTTCGCGTCGCGCGAAGGCTCGCCGAGCTGCCGCTGATCGACGACGCACTCCGGCGCGGCTCCCTGTCGTACTGCAAGGTTCGCGCGATCACGCGTGTCGCGACGCCCACGAACGAGGCAACGCTCCTCACGGACGCGCAGTACGCGACCGGATCGCAGCTCGAGCGAATCTGTCGCAAGTACGCCGCCGTGGTTCGCGCGTCGAAGGAGCCCGAGGAGAGCTACGACCGCGATCGGAGGTACATGCGGCGCCTCGATCTCGACGACGGGATGGTGAAGATCGAGGGCATCTTCCATCCCGAGGAGGCGGCGACGATCTGGGCCGCGCTCGAAGCGGTGGTTCGGGCTCGCAAGGCAGGGGCTGCCGAGCTCGCGGCGGCCGCGACGAACGATCAGACACCGTCGAGCGCGACAGTTCCGCGCATCGATCGTACGAAGGCTCGCTTCGATCGCGCGGATGCCATGGTGTCGATCGCTCACGACGTGCTGCGCGGCGATCGCGTTCACGCGGTGCCCACCGAGCTGGTGGTCACGGTGGCGGCGGAGACGCTCGCGAATCCGATGACGGCGCCCGATCCATTCGCGGTGACGAACGACGGCACCTGCGTTTCCGCGGAAACGGCGCGGCGTCTCGCGTGCGACTGCGGAGTCGTGCACATGGTCGAGGACCAGAGTGGCAAGACGTTGTCCGTGGGTCGCAAGACGCGGTCGATTCCCGTGTCGATGAAGCGTGCCCTATTGAAGCGCGACACGACGTGTCGCTTCCCGGGGTGCTGCAATCGGTTGTTTGTCGAAGGCCACCACATCCAGCATTGGGCCAATGGCGGTGAGACGTCGCTCGGCAATCTGGTCGGCCTTTGTGGTCACCACCATCGGTTCGTGCACGAGTATGGCTATCGGATCGAGCTCGACGAGAACCACCAGCCGCGCTTCTTCGATTCGCGCGATCGGTTGGTCACGGACGCTCCTCCTCGACCGAGTCCGCCGCGACTGGGAATGCGCGCGTTGAGGGAGTCGCACCGCGAGCTCGACATTTCCGCGGAAACGAACGAGCCGCTGTGGGATGGGGAGCCCGTGAACTATCCGTGGGTCATCGGCGATCTCGTGCGTGCCGATGGACTGCACTAGGCTTCGCGCTCGACGACGAACAGTCGACGCGCGAGGTGCTGGACGAAGATTGGTCCGCTTGGAGCGGTCTGCTATCGCCCTCGTCCTAGCCCGACTCGGAGCTGGTCTGGGCTGGGCTACAGCGTGTTCGTGGGACTCGAGCTTCGCGATGCGGATGACCTTGCCGACGAGGTGATGTTCTCCGGACACATCGACGAGATCACGCGCGTCGAGATGTGATTTGCCTCGACGTGGACTTGGCGCGCAGGTGGGCTGCGGCAATCGTGGCCGTCGTCTCATTGCGGCCCTTCGTGCCGACCTCCGAACTCGAAACAAGCCTGCGCTTCTTCGGCGATCTGGGCTTTGCCACGGCGCGGATCAACGACGGATTGGCGGTGGTGGAGTTGGCCCCTTCAGCTTCTTGCTCCAGAAGTTCGAGGCGAAGGGTTTCGCGGCCAACTTCATGATGCAAGTGATGGTGAACGACCTCGACGGCTGGTGGCGGCGCATCGAGGCGCTCGACCTGGCCAAGACGTATGCTGTCAAGGCGCTGATGGCGCCCGCGCGCCAGCCTTGGGGGCTCACCGTAGCGTACGTACGTGGTCGACCCGGCCGGCGTGCTCTGGCACTTTGTCCAGAAGCCGACCTAGCGTTCGCGAGCTGGATCATGATCGCGTGGAGGCGGTACGCCCAGCTCGCGCTCCAGAAGGAGCATCGGTTGGCTTGCCGGTGACCGCAATCGCGGCAAGGTGCGCGCATGAGGATCCCGCTGTCTGTACTCGACCTCTCGCCCGTCGGCGCGGGCGTTGCCCCGAGCGCGGCGATTCGCGACTCGGTCGAGCTGGCCACGATCGCCGATGCGTTGGGCTACACGCGGTACTGGTTCGCCGAGCACCACAACATGGCGAGCATCGCCACGTCGTCGCCCGAGGTGCTGATCGCGCACGTGATCGCGAAGACGTCGCGCATTCGCGTCGGCGCGGGCGGCATCATGATCCCCAATCACACACCGCTGCGGGTCGTGGAGATCTTTCGGACGCTCGAGGCGCTCGCACCCGGGCGCATCGATCTCGGGTTGGGGCGGGCGCCGGGGACGGATCCGGTGACCGCGGCGGCGCTGCGGCGATCCGATGATCCGGAGGTCAATCATCTGCTCGCCGAGATCATGGCGTTCGAGGATGGTCAGTTTCCCGAGCGGCATCCGTTCTCGAAGATCACACCGCAGCCATCGGATGTGCGGGCTGGGACGATCTGGATGCTGGGCTCGACGCTGGCCGGCGCATCGATCGCCGCGCAGCTCGGCGTGCCGTATGCGTTCGCGGGGCACTTCGCGATGCGCGCCGCGAAGGAGGCGATCGCGCACTATCGAAAGAACTTCGAGCCGAGCACGCGGTTGCGCGAACCGTACGCGATGTGTGCGGTGACCACGATCTGTGGCGAGACGGACGAGGAGGCGCAGCGCTTGGCGGCGCCGATGCGCGTGGCGGTGGTGAACTCGCGGACCGGAAAGCGCGCGCCGATCGTGTCGATCGAGGAGGCGCTGGCGCGGACGTTTTCGGTGGACGAGCAGGCGATCGTCGACGAGTTCATGCACGGCGCGGTGCTCGGCGGGCCGGCGACGGTGGGCGCACGGTTGCCGGAGCTGGCGAAGGAGATCGGCGCGAACGAGCTGATGCTGTCGACGCTCGTGCCCGCCCTCGCGGATCGACGCGCGTCGCTCGAGCGCATCGCGGCCGCGCTCGCGTAGCGAGTTACTTCTCGAACGCGAAGGACTTCCAGATCGCGCTGCAGTCTTTGGCGCCGTTGCCGTCGGTCTCGCGGATCACGCAGAGCATCTGGTATGGGTTTCCGCTCGGTGCTTTGTAGATCGAGAACATCATCACCATCTTGTTCACGAGGTGGATGCTGGAGCACATCGGGCCCGTGGGTCCATCGATGGCCATCGACGTGCTCTCGGTGGCCTTGAGGTTGGTCTTGAGTGCCTCGCCGAACGCATCGCAGTCCTTCTTCGTCGCGATCTCGATCGGTTTGCCTACACGGAGTACCGAGACGCGTCGCTCGCCGTCGATCGTGGCGGCGGCTGCGAGGCGATCGGGTTGCGGCTGGCTCGTCCAGTTCGGCGGCAGTGCGAACGAGAATCCGGGACCGGTGACGCGTTCGCGCGCGGATGCGGCCGGGGCCGTGGCTTCGAACTTCCAGCTCGCGAGCATCTGGAGACACATCAGAGTCTGCGACTTGTCGGGGACAATGCATGTCACCTGGAACGGTGCACCCTCGGGCGAGCGAAAGATGACACTCGCGAACTGCTGGTTGTCGGCGGCGGCGAGCACCTGACAGCCTTTCCCGCCGGGGGCATCGACAACCGCACTCGCCAGCGAGGTCGTCTTCATGCCGCCCATGATCTTCGCGGCGCCGGTGCGGCAGGCGTCGTCATCGTCGACGGCAAAGGAACCGGATAGGGCGATCACGCCGAAGTTCTGGGCGCCGTTGGATGCAGCGAGAAGGACGCTGTCGGCGGGCGGTTTCTCGAGCTTCCACCCCGGTGCGAGCACGAGCGAGAAGACGCGTCCTTGCACGCGCTGCGACGGCGGCGCCGCGGCTTCGGTGGGCTTGGCCGCCGCTGGCGGTGATGCCGGGGGAGAGGATGCCGGGGGCGCGAGCTTCGTCTCGTGCGTGCGGATCTCGATGGCGATGTCGCCGATGAGCTTCGCATCCGCGTCGGACAGACCGCTCAGGTCCTTGGTCAGCGCGACGTATTCGTCGCTCGCCGACGAGGCACACTTCGCGTCCTTGCAGGCGAGCGCTTTGTCGCGGATCGCGATCGCCTGCTTCTTCACATCGTCGTGGCCCTTCTTGCAACCGAGTCCACCGAGCACGACACCGAGGCATACGAGCCAGACCGCAGTCTTCATCGGACGATGAGTGCAGAAATCGTCACGAAGTACGATGCTGCAAATTGCGGCAGGTCGACCGGCTCGACCCCGACGCGGTCTCGTTGCGTCGATCGAGGACGTTCTCGCCGGATGAGCAGGCGATCGTCGACGAGCTCGTGGGGGCTGTGGTCGCCATCGGCGAACGCGGCAGCTGCTCCGCACGCCGGAGAAAGTGCGCAACCCCGAGCCGGCGCTGTCGAAGGGCGCCACATGCGCACATTGCTCGTCCTCGTCTGTGTCCTCTCCGCCTGCAATTCCAACCACTCACCCCCATTCGAGATCTCGCTCGGGTTGGCCGAGAAAGCCCCAGCGCCCGACACGGCCGCCCCCGTGCCAGCGGTGGCGCCAGCGACGACGGCGAAGGTGACGACCGGCGCCGCCACCGGAGCGATCGCGGGAGGGCTCGCCTCGGCGACGCCACCGACGCCGGAGCGACGAGCGAGCGGGAACGGATTCACGGTCGCGCTCGTCGATGGATGGGAGGTGCGCACCGCCAACCCCAGCGCCTTCGGTGCCGCGCGCGGATCGACGGCCACGATCCAGATCGGCCTGCCGTCGGGTGCGGACATCCAGCGCTACTCGGAGGCCACCACGCAGCGCGCGATGTGCGACGAGATCTTTCGCAAGACGGCGAGGTCGCTGCAGCTCGACGAGTTCCAGGCGATCGGATCCACGGGATGCGAACGCGTCGGCGCGTTGGTCGGCATGGTGGTCGTCGGCATCATCACGGCTCGGGAAGGTCGTCCGTACCTCGCGATGTGCGCCGGGCATGACGGAGATCGAAGCGTCTGGGAACCAGAGTGCCGCGCGATCGCGGCGTCGTTGCGATGGGAAGCGAACGCGCGGATGACGCCGGTGCAGACGCAGATGCAGGTGAAGACCGAGACGGTGGAAGGCGGGATCCGCATGGAGCTCGGAGGCGCTTCGCTCACGCTCGTGAACGGATGGGCTCCGAATCCTGCCGGCGGCGAGGGCGACATCCGATTCTCGGGCATTCGCGGCACGGGGCTCGGTGTGATCACGGTGGGGATCGTTGCCGAGGGAATGCTCGAGATCGGCAGCGTCGCGAAGTGCAAGGCGGCCGCGTTGGCGATGGCGCAGGAGCTCGGAAGCAAGCTCGTGCGCAGCGCGTTCGTCGGCCATCGATGCGTCGCGACGCTGAACAGCGGTGACTCGCTGAACGAGCTGGTGTTGGGGTACGGCGCGAAGCGGCGAATGGTGTGGTCGATGTGCGTGCACGCACCCGACGACCCGGAGTCGGCCGCGGAGTGCGAGCGCATGAATGCTTCGCTGACGTTCGAGTGAGCGGCTACCAGCTCGCGACGCTGAGGCGGCGGCGCGCGGCGTCTTCGTAGACGGTGGCGCGGAGCCAGGCGCGCGCGAACGCGGGCCGATCGACCGAGTGTCGCGCGCCGGTCATCGCGCGCGTCGCGTCGTGCGCGAGCGCGGCGAGATCGCGCAGCAGGTCGGCGCCCGTGCGCAGCGCACGATCGGCGAGGAGAGCGGCTTCGCGATCGAGCTCGACCATCGCGTGCATCGGCAGCGTGCCGAGGCCCCCGAGGACCACGCGCTCGATGCGACGGCGAAGCGGCGAGAGGAGGTCGTCGGGTGGCTCGTGCGTGATCGCGATGGCGCTCGCGGGCGACGAGATCGGCGAGAGCGAGAGGCGATCGTAGTGGAGGTTCGCGCGGCCGTGCAGCGCGTCGGAGAGCGGGAAGCGCGGCTCGTCGGGGTGCGGGCCGATCGCGAGGAGATCGAGGCGGCGCGGTTGCGAGAGGCGCGCGCGAGCGATGGCGCGCACGAGGAGCGAGGGGGCTTTCGCGAGCGCGGCGAGGTTGTCGCGCGCGGGCAGCGCTTTGTGATCGAGCGACGTGGTGAGCAGGACGACCGAGGTGTCGGCGGCGGCGAGATTGAGCCCCGACGAGGATCCGCCGAGCAGCGTGCCCTCGAGGAAGATCAGGTCCCAGCCCGCGGGCTTCAGATCGTCGGCGGTGCTGTCGTGGGCGGCGAGGCGGGCGAGCTGATCCGCGAGCGGAGCGGTCCAGCGACGCACGAGCGCGTCGTCGGTCCAGCGTGACGGTTCGGCGGCGCGAACGGCGCGAACGCGTTGCCCCGCGCCGAGGCGACCATCGGCCGAGGCGGTGGCGTCGGAGACGAACAGGCCCGCGCGGCACAGCTCGCGATGCGGGAGGACGGCGTCGCCGATGTTGGCGGACGCGTCGTAGGCGCCTGCGGCGCGCGAGGCGTCGCCCGGTGCGATATCGGAGCGCGTGAACAGCGTGCCTTTGTCGTCGACGAGATAGGTGACCGCGCCCGCGTAGCCGGAGCGTGCGACGACGGCTTCGGTGAACAAGCCGCGCAAGCGGAGGTTGCCGATGCCCTCGTAGTCCCGGCGCGCGGTGCCGACGACGGCGGGCGAGGCGTCGCCCGATGCGATCACGTGCGCGACCCATAGCGCTTCGCGCAGATCGGCGGACAGCACGGACAGCGAGAACTCGGGGCGATCGGCGCGGAGCTCGCGCACCGAACGAAGGATGCGGGTCTGCGACGTCGCGAGACGGTGCAGGCCGACGGCGCGCGATGCGTGGATCGAGCGCAGCAGCTCCGCTTGCGCGAACGCGCCGGAGGTTTCTGCGCCCGTGGCGAGGATGTCGGCGAGCACGCGGAAGGCGCGCGCGGCGATCGTCGTCGCGTCCGCGTCGGTCTCGACGACGGCGGCGATCTTCGTCTGCGCCGCGGGCCTCGGCGAGCCGGGCACGACACCCGGACGCGGGGTATCGCGCTCGCCGACATCGGCAGGCTCGACATCGGCGGGCGCGATATCGGCGGGCTCGAGCAGCGCGACGACGGCGGCGACGTGCAAGCACTTCGGTTGCAGCAGACACGTGCAGGTCACGCCGCGCACGATGTCGTCGGTGATCGCGAGTGTGACGGTCTCGCCTTTGTCGGTGGTGATCGTCGTCGGAGTCCACGTCCACTTCGCGGCGAGCTCGGGCTCCGCGTCGAGCTTCTTGATCAGCCGCGACGGGATCTGCGCGGTCAATGCGGCGGCCACGTCGGGTGCGATCCGCGGGCGCGTCATCGAATCTTGTCTCCCACCCAGCGTGCGAGCTCGAGCGGCGTGAGCGCGGCGATCGGCATGCCCGCGCCGGCGACTTGCTCCGCGATCGGGACCGCGTAGCGAGGGGCGCCGCGATCGTCGAGCGCGGCGAGGCCGAGGCACGTGACGCCGGCCTCGACGAGCGAGCGCACTTCGGCGAGGAGGCCATCGATCGAGTAGCCCTCCTCGAAGTCCGACACGGTGATCACGATCGTGCGCCGCGGGTTGGTCGCGAGCGTGCGTGCGTAGCGCAGCGCCTTCGCGATGTGCGTGCCGCCGCCGACGTTGACCTCGAGCAGGAGCGCGAGCGGATCGTGCACGTGATCGCTGAGGTCGACGATCTCCGTCGAGAACGTGATGAACTTGACGCTGATCCACGGAACGCCCGAGAGGATCGCGGCCATCATCGCGCTGTAGATGACGGAGGGCTCCATCGAGCCCGAGACGTCGACGACGAGCACGATGTTCCAGTCCATGTGCCGGCGTGACTTCTGCTTGAAGTACAGGCGCTCGGGGACGACGCGCACGTCGTCGTCGATTTGCTGCACCTTCGCGAGGTTCTCGCGGACGGTACGCGCGAGATGGAGCGTGCTCGACGGACGGCGCGTGGCGCGTGGCGAGGTCGAGCCCTGCAGCGCGGGACGCACGCGGACCGCGAGCTCGCGAACGAGGTCGTCGACGACGCGGCGGATCAACGCGCGGAGCTTGCCCAGGCTGCCTTCGCCGAGGCCGCCCTTGAGCGAGAGCACTTGCTCGAGCAGCTCGACCGACGGCGTGACCGTCTCGGGGTCGAGCTCGAGCAGCGCGCCCAGCCGGCCGTGCGAGGCAGCGTGGGCGGCGACCTCCTCGAACACGCGCGTGCCGAACAGCGCCTCGATCTCCTCGCGCCACGCACGCACCGTCGGGAACGATGACTCCTGCCCTCCCCCATCGCCGCCCCGCGAGCCTTCGCCGTGGCCGGAGCCATACAGCTCGTCGAGTGCGCGCATCGCACGCGCGGATCGCGGCTTCATGCGATCGCGCTCGTGCCCGAGGATCATGCGCCAGCGATCGCGAATCGGGATGTCGTGATCGTCGTGCTGCGGCGACTCCCGCTGCGCGGTGGTTGCTGCCGCACGAGCCACGACCGGCATCACGAGATCGGGCCGTGCAACGCGAGCGATCGCCTCGCGGCCTGCCCGATCCGCTTCGGCGGCGGCGAGCATGACCTCGGGCGCGATCGAGGTCGCCACGTCGAGCCCCTGCCCGCGTGCGTCGGCACCGAGGCGATCGCCGAGGACACGCAACAGGCGGCGGCGCGACGCGTTCGACAGCGTCTCGAAACCCTCGCGGAGCGCGGGCACGCGGACGAGGAACTCGGCGTCGGGGAGCTGCTCGACGCGCTCGATCAGGCCGGTGAGAAACACCGGCGAGCCTTCGAACAGCGGCGCTGCGATCGCGAGAGCGCCGCGCAGGCGGTTCGCGAGGACACGGCGGGCATCGAGATCGACCGCGTTGTCGAGCCACGTGCCGATCGAGGTCGACAGCGCTTCCGGCGTGGTCGTGTGGATCAACACCTGGATCACGGAGGCCGCGCCGACGATCACCGGCGTGCCTGTCTCGACGAGCCGATCGATCGACCAGCGCAGCCGCGAGTCGCCGAGCGTTGCGTGCTCGGGGCGCTCGAGCACGCGCACGAGCTCGGACAGCGCTTTGACATCGTCGAGCGATTCGGAGCCCGCGAGGCCGAGCACGGACGCGACGGCCGTGTTGAGCATCGCGTCGCGATCGAACGGCGGAGGGACAAATCGATCGATCTCGCCGGGGACCGCGTCGTCGGCGTCGGCGGGCAGCGCGACGATGTGCCCCGCGAGGATGCGATCGATCAGCGCGATCAGCGCGATCAGCTCGGACAGCGTGGCCTCGGCGAGACGCGGCCCCGTGAGCTCGGTGAGCAATTCGCCGACCAGCTCGGTGGCTCCGGCTTCGGCCGCAGTCTCGGCGAGCGCGACCAGCGCGACCGCGGTGAGCTTGTCGGCTGCGTCGAGGCGCGTGCGCTCCGCGCGAAGCGATCCGGCGGAGGCTTGCTTGAGCGTGACGCCGCGCAGACCGGCGAGCTCGATCATCGCTTCGGTCGCGGGCGTGAGCTTCACGCGCCACGTGGTGGTGAGCGACTCGAGGCCACCCGCGGCGACGGACTCGAGCTCCGTGCCGTACGGGATGCCGCACGCGCGCAGGCGAGCGAGCGCGACGTGGCGCCGGCGATCGAGTGGACTGCGCAGCGGATCGAGGCGAACGTCGACGGGCTCGGGCATCGCGCCCATCGGCAGCTTGAGCTCGGCCATCAGCGCAGCGACGTGCGGACCGAGACCCGAGCGCGGCGTGTCGGGCGCGAGCTGACCGCGCTGGTGTCCGACGAGGACCGCTTGCATCGCCTTCGCGACGATGCGTCCGCGCCCGAGGAGCTCGCCGTGCGAGAGCGCGGTTTGCACGGCCTCGACGAGCTCGCGGCGCCCGGGTGCGGGCAGGCCGCGCAGATGCGCGAGCGAGATCGCGACCTCGGCGGCCGCGCGCGCATCGGGCACGCTCGCCGGCAGGCCGCGGCCACGTACCTCGCGCGTGATCTCGACGAGGCACGCGGAGACCAAGGCGGCGACGTCGGCTGCGATGCCCGCGGCGTCGGGCGACTTCTGCGTGGCCCATAGTCGCTGTTGCCACATCGGATCGCGAATGCCGGCGGGATAGCCCGACCGCGAGTCGAGCAGCTCGAACGCGTATGGGATCAGCGACGACACCATGCCTTCGCGCACCCGCAGCTCGGCCGGTGGTGGCGCCGACCACAGCGTCGGCTTCGGCAACAGCGCGGCCGCGTGAAACGAGCCGACGATGCACGCGATCCGCGCGCTCTTCTTGGCGGTCAGCGTCGCGAGCACGTCGCGCATGTGCGCTTCGCGCGTGAGATCGAGCGCGCTGACGCCATCGCCGCGCGCTTCGTCGATGCGCAGCGCCCAGCCATAGAGCAGCGCCGCACGACGCACGCGTTCCGGATCCGCGGCGACGCCCGCGGCCTCGACCATGTGCTCCCACGAGTCGTCGTCCGCCCCGCGCAACCGCGCCGCGACACCGAGCGGCTCGCCATTGCGATCTTGCGGTGGACGCCGCGCTGCAGGCAAATCGATGGCATGCACGGGAATATCCGCCGCGCGTGCCCAGCGGATCGCGACGAGCTCGGGCGAGAAGTCGGCGAACGGATAGAACCCGAGGTCATCGCCCGCTTCCGACACGGCACCGATCGCGAGCGGCGCTTCGGCATCGGGGTGACCGAGCCACGGGATCCACTGCGCGAGATCCGCGGGCATCTCGATCGCGAGCGCCGTGGGCCGGAGCTTCGCGAGCAGCGAGGGCAGCGCGATCGAGCACGCGGGCGAGTGGTGGCGCACGCCGAACAGCCACGGCGCCTTCGCGCTCGCGAGCTCTTCGATCGCGACGACCGGATCGTCCTCGGGGTGCAGCGCGCGCGTCACGTCGGCGCTCGCGTGTCCGCCGGCCGGACACGAGCGACACGGGTCGCCACGCCCCTACCGGGGTTAGGGTTGCCGAAAGCACCGACGCGGAGCGACCTTGCGTGATGCTGCAATGTCGCATGCCATGCATGCCGGCCATGCCGGACACGCGCGAGACCCCGTGCACGCGTCACGTGAGTCCTCGATCGCGAGTCGACCGGGAGGCGCGCAAGCTACGCCTCCAGCACCTTGCGCAGCTCGTGCAGCGACTTCCACAGCCGCGCATCGCCCTCGGCGCGGCGCTTCACCGTGGCATCCCAGTACGCGAGCAGCTTGCCGCGATCCTTCGGCTCGTCCTTCATCACCACGCCGAGCAGGTACTCGGGCACGAGCCGCGCGACGTCTTTGTCCGACGGAAAGTACGTCGCGGCGAGGCCGATCGACGACGCGACGGCCACGGCCTCGGCGGTCGACATCACCGACGTTGGCTTCTCGACGGACCAACCCTCGACGGTGCGGCCGAGCCGCAGATCGCGGAACACGGTGACGAGCGCTTCGATCACCGCGTCGTCTACGCCGAGGGGGGCGCCGGCATCGGCGACGATCTGCTTCGCGCGGCGGCGCACGAGCTCGGTCTCGCGCGCGAGATCGCTGATCGCCGCGACGGTCTCGAAGTTGAAGCGCCGCTTGAGCGCGGCGGACATCTCGGACACGCCTTTGTCGCGAAGGTTCGCGGTCGCGATCACGTTGAAGCCGCGTTGCGCGGGCTGGATCGTGCCGAGCTCGGGCACGCTGAGCCGGCGATCGCTCATGATCGAGACGAGCGCGTCCTGCACTTCGGGCAAGCACCGCGTGATCTCTTCGACGCGCGCGAGCGCACCGCGCTGCATCGCGACGAGCACCGGCGACGGCACGAGCGCTTCGGGCTGCGGCCCCTTCGCGATCAAGATCGAGTAGTTCCAGCCGTAGCGAAAGTGCTCCTCGGCGGTGCCGGCGGTGCCTTGCACGGTGAGCGACGAGTCGCCGCTGATCGCGGCCGCGAGCAGCTCGGACAGCATCGACTTCGCGGTACCGGGCTCGCCGACGAGCAGAAGGCCGCGCTCGCCCGCGAGCGTCACCACGCAGCGCTCGACGAGCGCTCGATCGCCGACGAACTTCTCGGCGATCACCATCGAGTGGTTCGCCTGGCGCAGCGCTTCTCCGCGCGAGCCCACGATGAACGTGACCGCTGCTTTCGGCGTGAGCCTCCAGCTCGGCGGACGCGGCCCGGTGTCCCACGTCGCGAGGAATGCGAGCTCTTCGGCCCAGACCTGCTCGGGAGGTGGCGCCTGGATCGCACCCGATGGCGGCGCCTCGTCCTTCGACGCGTCGGCCTTCGCAGTCTTCGTCGGTGTCTTCTTCGTCATCGCTTGACCTCGTCGTAGCGCGGAGTGTCGTTGTCCTCGATGCGGTCCCAGGCAGCCTCGAACATCGCGTGGAACGGCGCGAGCGCGAGGAAGCGTTGATTCGGCGGCTGCGGATTTCCCGCTGCGTCGCGCACACCGTAGAGCGCGAGCTTCCACGACTCCATCGGTGGATGCGGCGACTTCAGCGCTTCCCACCCGCCGGGCAAGAAGTGCGCGCGTTGGGCGCGTTCGCGCTTGGCTTCGACGACGAGCTCTTCCTTCACCAGAGCGGCTTGGGCATCGGCGAGCTGCTTCGGCTTCCAGCCGTTGTACTCGACGAGGAGCTTCGGTGTCGGCCACAGCAGCACGAGGTACTGCAGGTAGAGCGCCGCCGCGTCCTTCGACACGCCGAGCTTCTTCGCCACTTTGTCGACCAGCTCCGGCACCGACAGCATCGGGTTCTGCTCCCAGCCGCCCTTCGGCACCGGCGTGTCGCGAATGCGCGCCATCATCTGCGCGAGTCCCGGCGAGCGCACGTACTTGAGCGCGGCGTACACGGTGGCTCCGTACTGCGTGACGGCGGCGACGAGCTTGTCGACGAGCGGCGTCGCGCGCGCATCGAGCGACGCGGGATGCAGCTTGAGAAGAGAGCGCGACTTCTGCTGCATCACGACCGCACCGGGCACGCGCACGCCGCGTAGCCCGTCCGCGAGGTTCTCCACGGGCTTGCCGCCGAGGCCGTCGAGCATGCGCTCGGTGGCGATCGCTTCCTCGTCGGTCAGGTAGCGCGTGCCGCTCTCGAACCACAGCGCCGGGTTGTCGAGTCGCTTCAGCAGTAGCCCGTGCGATCGCGCCGCCGCGGCGCGCAGGTCGTCGCCGACCGGGAGCTCGGCGTAGAGGAACGGCAGGTACTGCGTGGCGGCGAGCACCACGCTGCTATCGAACACCGTCGGCGGATCGACGAGCTTGTCTTGTCCGACGAGCGGCTCGGCCTTGCTCGTGCGGATCACGTCACCGCCGCGTTCGAAGCCGAAGTAGCCATCATTCACGAGCTGCGGCGATTCATCCGGCGCCGCGAACACCGAGAGCCAATGCGCGGGCTGCCCGGTCACGGACAGCGTCGAGTCGGCCTCGGCGATCAGCGCTTCGGGCACCGCGACGCGCTTGCCGACGTGACGCACCCACGCATCGGCGAGCACGCCGGCCGCGCTTCCGTCGAGCATCGCGGCAATGCCCGCACGCGCGCACTCGTCGAGCGCTTGCATGCGCTTCAGGTCGCGCACGGCGGCGATCGCGTCGCGACCGAGACCGGCTTGCGTCGACTTGAGCCCGATCTTCTCGCGCAGCTCCTTGTCGAGGAAGTTCGCGCTGCGATCGTGGAGGTTCGGAAGGCCGGCCCACAGATACGCGGCCGCCGACGACGACAAGCCCGTCGCCGTGGCGATGCGCATGACCGCGGCCTCGGACCACGAGGTCTTGCCCGCGGCGATCGCGGCCTCGATCTCGATCGCGGCCTCGGCGGGAAGTCCAGCGCCGATCGTTCGCTGCTCGTCGTAGATGCGCCCCGCCGGCGGTGGCTTGAAGTTCCCGTCGGGCGCGTACTCGAGCACGCGATACAGCTCGTTGTAGCTGCGCTTGCGGACGACGTACGCGTTGCCGTCGTGCCAGCGCGCGTCCATGCCTGGATGCGTTCCTCCGGGGAACCCGTGCGCACCGTCGAGTCCGTACACGCGCAGCTTGTCGCCCTGCGGTAACGAGCGAGCGAGGTGCGCGAATACGGCGGCGAGCGTCGCGCGCTGATCCGCGGGCGTGCCGATCGCGAGCGCGGCGAACGCGAGCGCGGAGCGCACCGGGACGAGCACGAGCCAATCGATCTGCGTCGCCGCCGCGTTCGGGAGCTCGACGACATGACGCGTCGAGCGATCATCGTTGGCGAACCACTCGCCAGCGGCCGCGATCTGTCGCCACGTCGCGCCGGTCTTGTTCCACATCCGCTCGGTCCAGTTCTCGAGCGCGGTGTTGACGGCGATGTCGGAGATGCCCTGCGCGATCGTCGGCGCCGTCGCCATGTGAGGTGCGCGCTCCTCGATCAATCGATCGCGCAGCCGCTGCGCTTTGACCGCGACGATCGCGAAGCCCGTGATGCCGTTGCGCAGCTCCCGACTCGACACCTCGGGCAGGATGTTGGCGATCGGCTCGTCGGGCACGCCGCTCGGAATGTCGCCGTTCGCCTCGATGGGGATCGCGGCGACGAGCTTCTTCGCGTCGTCGGTCGTCGTCGCGCGCAGGCGCTTCGATCCCGCTTCATCGCGAACGGAGTAGTAGTGCCAGTAGATCGGCGACAGCGGCGCGGCCTGCCCGCGCGAGTAGCTGCGATCCTTCCACGCGACGATCGATCCGCGATCACCGAGCGATGGATCCCAGATCGTCGTCTGGATGCCTTCGTTCCACGCCTGGTGCTCGGTCAACACGCGCGGCTCGCCACCGGGAAGCGACAATAGTCCCGACGCGTCCCGCGCGGTCCGGCCGGTCCATCTCGGACCGTCGAGCACGACGACCTTGCGCTCCACGATCGTGACGGGCGCCGTGCCTTCGGTCCGGTACAGCGCGACGACGCCGGCGATGTGATCGCCGATCGGCAACACGTACGAGTCCGAGGGCTCGACCTTCCAGTCGCCTTCGATCGCGTGCTCGATCGCCGCGGGCCAGCTCGCGCGTCCCTTGTCGCCGGTCGGCGAGACCTCGCGCCACTTCGCGGCGTCGCTCGGATCGACGATCCACGCGGTGGTGCCGTCGTACGCGCGCAGCTCCTGCGGCATGGGCAGCGCGCGATCGCCTACGCGGATCGGCGTACCGCTCTCGAGCCACGCACCGTCGGCGGTGACGGCGGCGCGTTGCGCGAGCCCCTGGAAGCTCCACACGCGCGCGTCGGGCACCGTGAAGATGTCGTGCGGGTTGCTGCTCCAGTATCCCTTCGCCGTCGAGCCTTCCTTGAGCACGACGAGGAACTGTCCGCCGACGAACCGCGCGGCGACGAAGTCGTGCTTCGCCGGGACCACGAGATCGAACTCGCCGAGTCGTCCCGCCGCACCGACGGCGACGAGCTTGGTCTTCGTGCAACACACGATCGCGGGCGGGCCGCCGCTGATCGCGACCTGCGTCGTGCCGTCCGGAGACAGCTCCTTCATCACCGCTTCGAGCGCGGGCCAGCCGAGCTCGTCGACGAGCCCGATCTGCAGGCTCTTCGCGAGCGCGGGCGCGACATCGAGCTTCTCGAGCCGCGCGTAGAGATCCGGAAGATCCGCGAACAGCGTCGCCTTCGCCTTCGCCTCGAGCCGCCCCAGCGTCTCGACGAGCACGGGCAGCGCGTGCGTCTCCGCCCACCCGAGCTGCTGCTCGAGCCAGGCGCGCTTCGCCGCGAGAAAGCCTGCCTTGCCCGCAGACGCGCGATCGAACGTGTCCTTGCCGAGCGAATCCTCGACGGCCTTCACGAGCAACGGACCCAGCGCGGGATGCGCGGAGATCTTGATCGGGTCGCGGCCGTGCTCCGGCTTGTCGGCGTTCTCCGCCCACTGATCGAGGTTGAACCGCGACACGCGTCGCTGATCGCCGGCGACCGCGACCGGGACGCCGAGCTCGAGCGCGTGCTCGACGAGATCGAGATCGAGCTGGCCATAGCGACCGAGTCCGTGAATCGGCGTTCCGTCCGCGACGAGCTTCGGTGCGAGGCGGCGCAGGACCACGAACGCGCGCTCGGGAAGCGTGCGGTTCTGCCAGTAGCGACCGAGGTGCTGGACGAGGCGATCGAACCACGCGGCGCGGCCTCCGGTCGGCTGGACCTCTGGATCGCCGTCGACGAGCGCCGCCATCGCGCCGGTCTCGTCGAGGAGATCGAGCCACTCCATGTCCGCCTCGGCCGAGTACGTCGCGCCCTTGGGGAACAGGTTCAGCAGCACCGCGCGGATCGCCGGCTGTGCCTTCGCGAGATCGCGAATCGCATCGTGATACACGCGCCAGAACTCGCCCGCCGCGCTGACGATCGCCGGTGACGCGATGATCTCCGCGATGACCCCGCGATCCTCGGCGGCGACGTCGAGCTTCGCCGCCTTCGCGAGCCGCTGCAGATCCTTGCCCATGCCGGACCACGGCGGCATTCCGCCCAACGTTCGTTGCACGGCGAGCTTGCGGAAGTGCGCGTACGCGTCAGCCGGCGCGTGATGCTCGCCGAGCTCCTTCGCGTATTGCGACAGCGCTTTCGTGGTGACCGCGCCCGCGAGCGCGAACTCCAAGAACCCGTCGACGCGATGTTGCTCGTCGACCTCGAGCGCGTGCACCGCTTCGGCTTCGCGCGCCTTGCCGAAGTACGTCGCCGCGAACGACGCCGCGCCGTGCTCGAGGAAGATGCGGCCCGCCTCCTCGTAGAACGACGGCAAGAAGTGCGGCACGGTCTTGCCGAGCGTCGCGGCGATCTTGTCGAAGCCCTCCTTCGCCGCACCCGGCTTGCTCTTCGCGCGGCGGGCCACCTTCTTCAGCTCCTTCACCACGTCGAGGGCGTAGCGAGCGTTCTTCGGATCATTGACGAGCGCCCAGCCCGGAAACCCGAGCGGTCGCTTGCGCTCCTTGCCGACGGCGCCGCGATCCTCGCCCGGACCAAAGCCGAGCGTGGCCATCTCGAGATCGTCGCCGGCGACGACGCTCTCCGCGACGAGACGGATCACGGTGCGATCCGCCAGCACCGCGTGGCGATACGCGCGCGCGACGACGGTGTCGACGACGTCGCCCTTGCCGAGCTTCGTGCTCGCCGGAACGAGGCCGCCTGCGGCGAGCTGGGCTTGATCGGCGCTCACGACGCGTCCTCCTTCTTCTCGACGACACGGGCCGCGTAGATCGACGACGCCATGCGCATCCCTTCACTGAATGCGACCGGTCCGACGTCGGCGATCGCGAGGGCCTTCTCGCGCCCATCGACCCACGACAGCGAGCCGGTCAGCGTTTCGGCCTCGGGACTGTCCGACCCGATCCAGTAGCGCGCTTCGGTGACGCCACCGTTATCCCAGACCTTGCATGTCGCGAAGCCGCCGCGAACCTTGTACCCGAGCGACCGCGCTTTTCCGATCGCGTGCATCAGCATCGCGAACTTCCCGTCTTCGTATTGATCGATCGAGCTCGTGGCGAGCTGCGGGGGCTTGGGATGCGTCTCGCGATGCAGCTGCGCGATCCCCTGCGTGACACCGAGCTGCGTGACGAGCTCGCGCCACGCATCGAGCTCGGGCAACAAGATCGGGTGCGGGATCGCGATGCGATCGGTGGCCAACCACACGGTCTCGCCATCGAGATCGACGACGCCGACGCCCTTCTTCGTATCCGCGCCGCGCAGCAGGCCTGCCTTCGCGTGGTCGTGTCCACCGTCGGCGGTCACGGCGACGACGACCGCATTCTCGAGCGGCGTTCGCCAGCTCGGGTCGTCCCACACTTGTTCGAGTACGGCGCGCGGAACGGCGAGCGAGCGCAGCATCCATAGATCGATCGTCGCGAGGCACTCCTTGTCGTGATCCTTCAGCCAATCGCGCAGCGCTTCGAGCTGATCGGCCGCGTCGCTGTCCTTCACCTCTTTGGGCACGCTCGCCAATCGCTTGCCCGCCGGGTTCTTCGCGACGAGCTTTCCCTCGTCGAGCGTCAGCTGATAGCCCTTGCCGGCGTCGACCCAGCCGAGTCCGCTGTCGTCGACGACGACCGGGGTCGCGTTCGCTGCGGGTGCCTTCTTCGCGGGGGCAGCCTTCGTCGCGGGTGCGGCCTTCTTCGCTGCGGGTGCCTTCTTCGCTGGCGCGGCCTTCGTCGCGGGAGCGGCCTTCGTCGTGGGTGCGGCCTTCTTCTTCGCGGGTGCGGCCTTCTTCTTCGCGGGTGCGGCCTTCTTCTTCGCGGGTGCCTTTGCCTTGCCCATTCGCGCCGAGAGTACAATCTCTAGCCACATGAGGATCGCGCTGGCCCTGCTCGTCATCGCCGCGTGCAGCAAGAAGAGCTCCGCCCCCGACAAGGAGAGCAAGAGCGTTCCCGTCGGTGGCATGCCTTCACCCGGAACCGGCTCGGGACCCGCGCGCGAAACGGCGGTATCGAGCGGGCCGGGCAACGAGACGCAGATCGGATCGGCGAGTAGCAGCGTGCTCGCGCAGCAAGCCAAGGTCGCGCTCGGCGAGGCCGATGCCGGCGTGCCCGAGCTGCCCCCCGATCTCGGCAGCGGATCGGGCAAGGGCCCACCGGGCAAGATCACGATCGCCAGCAAGACGAGCTTCGACCGCACGAACCTGTCGGCCGATGCGGTCGCCGAGAAGATCGTGAAGGAGCACCTCGTCGCACTCGGAAATTGCTATCGCGCGACCCTCGCTCGCAACGCGAAGGTCGAGGGGAAGGCCACGCTCGCCTTGACGGTGAAGCCCGACGGCAAGATCGCGTCGGCAAAGGCGACGGCGCCCGACACCACGCTGCAGACCTGCTTCTCGCAGGCGATGCAGACGTGGACCTTTCCCGTCCCGAAGAACGCGGATGGCGAGCCCGCCGATGCCGGGTTCCAGATCGCGCTCGTACTGGCCCCCGAGTAGGTGAATCTAAAGGCGCCACGCCCAGTTGCGTCCGGAGGGTCGTGGTATCGTGCCGGCCCTGGGGATGGAACGCGACACCAATCCATCGCTGACGATCGATCCGCTCGAGCAACGCGTCGTCGTCTTCCGGCAGCAGCCGGATCCGAAACGCTTCAACGAGCTTCGGCAAGAATTGCGGTCGGCCGGTCGTGGCGAATTGCTGGCCGAGCTGTGCGCGACATGGGCGCAACACGAACGCGATCCTGTCCGCGCGGCGGACGCGTGGTCCGAAGCCGGCGAGTCGATGTTCGTGCTCGGCGAGGTCGAGACCGCCGTCGAGTATCTGCGCACCGCGCTCGATCTCGATCCCACCAATGATCGCGCGGCCGATCGCTTGCTCGAGATCCTCGAGCCGAACGATCCGGCGGCGGCCGTCGAGGTCATCGAGCTCGAGCTCGGCGAGCTCGCGAAGCGCGCCGGTGGACAAGGTGCGCGCGCGAAGGCCGATGTCACGGCGCGGCGCGCATCGCATCACCGTCGCGCCGCGGAGCTGTGGAACGATCACCTCGGTCGCGTCGATCGCGCGCTGTGGCACTTCCAGCAAGCGTGGAAGCTCGAGCCCCAGCGCACCGAGGCGCTCGACTCCGCGCGCCAGCTGTACATGTCGCTCGGCGACGAGGGCATGGTCGCGAAGCTCTACCAAGCCGAGCTCGACATCCTCGCGCAGCAACCGAAGACCGCGCCCGGGCTCAAAGAGCGCATGGCGTACGTCCACTACGAGCTGGGTCGCCTCGCGCTGCGCAAGAAGGATCTCGAGACCGCCGCGAAGCACCTCGAGGAAGCGGCGAAGCTCGATCGCACGCCGGAGATCGCGGAAAAGCTGGCCGAGGTCTACGCGACGCCGGGCTTCCGCGACGGCAAAGCACGCGATCGCGCCGGCGAGCTGCTCGCCGAGCTCGGCCGCTCGCGCATCAAGTCGCGCGATGACGCGACGGGCATCAATTATCTGCGCCGCGCCGTCGGCATCGATCCGTATTCGAAGGGCTCGAGCGAAGCGCTGCAAGAAGCACTGCAGGCGCAGTCGCAGTGGGGCGAGCTCGATCGCGCGCTTCGCCATCGCAGCGCGATCGTCACGGATCCCGACGAGCGCGCCTCGCTGCTGCGCCGGCGTGCGGCGCTGTATCGCACGCAGATGCCGAATCGGTCGGCGCTGATCGAAGTGCTGACCGAGCTCGTCGCGTACGAACAGCCCGGGTCCAAGCCCGCGCGCGAGCTGCGCGACCTGCTCCGCGACGATCAGGACTGGGAGGGCATGTCTCGCCTGATGGAGGCGGAGATCAACGCGCTCGGTCAGGATCCGAACACGCCGTCCGATGTCCTCGTGATGGAGATCCTCGAGCTCGCCACCGTCGCGCGCGAGCACATGGGCGATCGCGATCGCGCCGCCGAGCTGCTGCATCAAGCGCTCGGCGTGGATCCGATGCACGAGGAAGCGCTCGCGCGGTACGTCGATCACTTCCGCGAGCGCCGCGATTGGCGCGGCCTCATCGATCTCTACGAGTTCGCCCTCGACAACGCGCGCGAAGCCGGCGCGTCCGCCGAGGACATCGTCCATCGCCTCGAAGAGATCGCGCAGCTCGCGGAGCTCCGCCTCGGCGACATCGATCGCGCCGTCGACGCGTGGCAGCGCATCGCGGAGATCGAACCGAACAGCGCGAAGGTCAACGAAGCACTGCGCCGCCTCACCGCGCGCAGCAAGATGTGGCAGCAGCTCGTGGCGAGCCTCGAGCACGAGCTCGCCACCGCGAACGATCCGATCCAGCGCATCTCGATCCTGAAGAAGATGGCGCAGACGTATCGCGAGCGGCAGATCGATCCGCGCCGCGCGATCGAGCTGTACGAGCAGGTCCTGACCGAGAACCCCGGCGACGACGCGACGCTCAAAGCGCTCGCCGAGATGTACGAGCGCGAGGGTGACGATCAGGGCCTCGCGAACACGCTGCGCCGCACGCTCGATCTCGAGGAGCAGCGCGTGCTCGAAGCGATGAAGCGCGCGGGCAAGGGCAAGGACGCGCCGAAGGAGTGGCCGGTCGCGAAGCGCGCCGAGCGACTCACGATGCTGCGCCGGCTCGCGATCCTGTACGAAACGCGGCTCGCCGACGTCGACGGCGTAGTCTACGCGTCGAGCGCGGTGCTCGAACTGCTGACGGGCGATCGCGATGCGCTCGAGCGCATGGAGCGCGTGCTCGAGAAGGCGAACGATCCGCGCCTCGAGAAGACGCTCGAGTATCACGCGGCCGCATCGACCTCGCCCGCGGAGCGCGCGAAGCTGCTCAAGCGGCTCGCGAAGCTCGCGACCGATCGCGAAGACGACATGGCGGCGCTCGATCGCTGGGAGCAGACGCTGCGCACGTCGCCGTCGGATCCCGATGCGCTGCAGGCGCTCGCCGGGCTGTACGAGCGCATGGAGCGCTGGACCGAGCTCGCGCAGATCCTCGAGCGTCTCGACGGTGGCAAGCCGTTGCCCGAAGCGGGCACCACGGAAGCCGCGGTGCGCGCGATGGAGCTCGAGAAGTACGCGACGATCGTCGACACGCACCTCGGCGATCCGGTGAAGGCGGTCAAGGCGTGGCATCGCCTCCTCGAGCTGACGCCGAAGAATCGCCTCGGCATCGCCGCGCTCGTGCGGCTGTATCGCGCGGCATCGAAGTGGCGCGAGCTCGCCGACATGCTCGGCACGCAGATCGTCTCGTTCTCGGGGCTCATCGCTCCCGACGACCGCGAGATGGCATGCAAGTCGTCGATGGAACGCGCGGAGATCCTCGAGGAGCGCCTCGGTGCGCCCGTCGAAGCGATCAAGGTGCTCGAGCAGCTGATCCGCGAGCTCGATCCGAACCACCTCGACGCGCACACGGCGCTGCGCCGCTTGCACGAAGCGCGCGGTGACTTCGACGCGGCGGTGCGTGTCGCCGAGCGCGAGATGTACCTGTCGCCCGAGGTCGAGCGAAAGATCGCGCGCGGTCTCGAGATCGGCATGATCTGCCGCGATCGCCTGAACAACCCCACGCGCGCGCTGCAGGCGTTCAAGCGCGTGCTCGAGCTCGATCCATCGCAGGACGAAGCGATGGCCGCCGCCGCCGATCTGCTCGCGCGCCTCGGCAAGTGGAAGGACTACGTGATCATGCTCGAGCGCATGCTCGCGCTCCTGCCGGGTCGCGACTCGCCGGAGTCCGCCGCGTACGCTGAAGATCGGCGCAACCTCGTCCAGAAGATCGCCGCCGCGACCGCCGACAAGCTCGCCGATCCGAAGGGCGCGTTCCGCTGGTGGCGCCGCGCGCACGACGAAGCACCCGACGAGCACACGCTCGCCGACGTTCGCCGCGCGGGCGAAGCGTACGGCCTGTGGCGCGAGCTCGCCGAGGTCGTCACCGACGAGCGCAAGCGGTTGATCGCGCTGTCGGGTGCGAGCGGTGGTCCGGCCGAGCCCGCTCGGTACGTCGCCCTGTCTCGCGAGCTCGCGGGCAACTACGAGCGCCGGCTCGGCGACAAGCCGCGCGCGTTCACCGTGTTCGCCGAAGCGCTGCATGTCGCGCCGCGCGATGGCACGTTGCTCGGAGAGCTCGATCGCCTCGCATCGGAGCTCGATCAGCGCCCGACGTGGAAGTCGCTCCTCGAGGGCTACGACACGGCGCTCGCCGCTGCGACTCCGCCCGAGCGCGTGGATCTGTATCTGCGCCGCGCGAAGATCCTCGAGGAGAAGCTGAACGATCCGAAGGGTGCGGTCGCCGACGTGCTGCAGGCGTTCTCGTGGGCACCGGATCGCGACGACACCCGCGACGTGCTCGTCGCGCTCGCGACCAAGGCGCGGGCATGGCCCGACGTGATCGCCGTCGACAGCGCGCTCGTCGAGCGCGCGGCGACCGCGCAGAAGCGCGTCGAGCTGCTTCGCCGCAAGGCCGCGGTGATCGAAGAGCAGATGAAGGATGCGCCGCGGGCGTTCCGGACGCACCTGATCGCGCTGATGCTCCAGCCCGACGACAACGACACCACGTCGCACCTGTGGCGACTGGCACGCGTGATCGGCAAGTACCGCGACGCCGACAAGACACCGCACGCGGAGCCGCCGAGCGCGCATGTCCAGGCGGACGTGCAGATCGCGGAAGCGACCGCGATCGCGGGGCGCGCCACGCCGCCGCAGAGCCGCCCGACGATCCCGCGCCGCCTCAGCACCGAGCCCATCGACGACAACATCAGCGATCTCTCCGTCGGTGACGTCACCGAGCAGAGCCTGTCCGTCGGAGATTCGACGCAGCCACTCGATCTCACCGAGATCGAGATGGCAGCCGAGCGCGCTGCCAAGGTCCCGCGCAACGAGTTCGACAAGGGCGAGAACGCGACGATGACGCTCTCGCAGAACGAGCTGTCGAAGATGATGATCGTCCCGCCGCGGTTGCCGCCGGGCGCGAAGGGTCCGCCGAAGCCGCCGCCGCGCCCGCCCTCGATCAAGCCGCCGCTCCCCGGCATGGGACGCCCGAAGAGCGCGACCAATGCGCCGCCGCTGCCCCTGCCGCGCAAAGGCCCGGCGAGCGTTCGTCGTGCGCCGCTGCCGACGCTGCCGAATCGCTCGTTCGAGTCGCCGTGGGAAGAGCTCGCGGTCGCGTACGAGAGCATGCCGGTCACGGACTCCGAGTCGCGCCAGCGCTGGCTGTATCGCGCGTCCGAAGTGTGGGAGACCGGCGGCAAGGACATCGCACGCGCGTTCGACGCGCTGGCACGCGCCTTCGCGCAGGCTCGGTCCACGCCCGGCGGTGACGCCGAGGTTCGCGCGCGCTTGCATCGCATCGCGCAGGAGCACCGCGCGTGGGATCGCCTCGCGGATCTCTACGAAGGGATCGCCGAGGAAGCCGAGACCGCCATCGCCGCCGCAGATCTGCTGATGGAGGTCGCGAACATTCGCACCGAGCAGAAGAAGCCGCGCGAGGCGGAAGCGCAGCTGCGCCGCATCCTCGGCATGCTGCCCGGCGATGCACAGGCGCGCGGCCGGCTCGAGGAGCTGTATCGCGCCGAGGGACGCTGGGTCGAGCTCGCCGCGTCGCTCGAGGAGCGCACCGATCCGCGCCTCGGCACCGCCGCGCCCGAGGCCGAGCGCCCGCAGCTGCTACGCGAGCTCGCCGCGATGTACACCGGCAAGCTGCAGCGCCCGCACGACGCGATCGACACGTTCGAGCGGCTGCGCGTTCAGGCGCCCGCGGATACGAGCGTGCTGTTCTCGCTCGCCGAGCTCTACGGTCAGGTCGGTCGCTGGTCGAAGGTGATCGAGACGCTCGTGCGCGTCAGCGAGACCGCCGAAGGCACACCCGAAGCGCGCGATGCGCTGCGCCGGATCGCGACCATCTACGAGAAAGAGCTCGAGCTGCCGGAGCGCGCGCTCGAAGCCTACAACCAGATCGTCACCACCTGGCCCGACGACACCGACGCGTGGGCGCAGCTCGACACGATCTACTCGACGAACGCGCGCTGGAACGATCTGTCCGACGTGCTCCGCCGTCGCGCTGCCCTCGAGCGAGATCCGGCGATCAAGGCGTCGCTGCTCTCGCGGCGCGCACAGGTGCTGATCGATTGGCTCGATGCGCCCGAGGAAGCCGCCGCGGCGCTTCGCCACGCGCGCACCGTGGCGCCCGATGATCCGGTGCTCGCCGATCAGCTCGTCACCGCGCTCGTCAAAGCGGGTCGCGAACGCGAAGCCTCCGCGATCCTCGAGGATCGGATCGATACGCTGTCGGCGCCGGTGCCCGAGGGTGCACCTCCGAGCAATGTCTCGCGCGGCGATCTCGCGGCGCTGCACATTCGCCTCGGCCAGCTGCGTCTCGACAAGCTCGGCGATCGCGAAGGCGCCCGCGAAGCGATCGAGACCGCGTTGCAGCTCGTCCCCGATCACCCGACGGCGCTCGCCGTGCTCGCGGGTGTGGCATCGCCCGACGACGATCCGCGTGCGTTCGCCGATGCGAAGCTGCGCGAAGCCGACAGCGCCACCGACGACGATCTTCGTCTCGCCGCGCTGATGGCCGCGGGTGAAGTGCTCGACAAGCGCGTCGGTGACATCGCCGCCGCCCGCGCCACGTACGAGCGCGTGCTCGCGCATCGCCCGTATCACGCCGAAGCGACGTGGGCGCTCGCGGGTCTCGTCGAGAAGGGCGGCGATCCGGAGACTGCCGCCCGCGTGCTCGAGAAGAAGCTCGACGACGAGACGCTGACGCCGCCCGAGAAGGCGCGCATCATGACGCAGCTCGCTGCGCTGTCGCGTGCCGCGGGTGTCGAGCCTGCCGCGGAGCGACGCCTCCTCGAAGCGCTCGGCTGCGTGCCGGATCACATCCCCGCGATCGTCGCGCTCGCCGACTTCTACGCGGACGCCGGTCGCTGGGAAGACCTCGAGGCGTTCCTCAAGGAGATCACCGACGGCAACGTGCTGCAGTCGGCGCCGCCCGCGCTGGTCGCGGATCTGCATCGCCGCATGGCGAACGCGCACGAGAAGCTCGGCCGCGACGAAGACGCGTATCAAACGCTCGTCGCGGCGGATCGCCTCCACCGCGGCCACCTGTTGATCAAGCTCGCGCTCGGCGAGAACCGCTACAAGGCGCGGCGTTGGCGCGAGGCCGCGCTGCACCTCTCGCCGCTCGCCACGCACGAGGATGCGGCGCGATATCCGACGGAGGTCGCGCAGGGCCTGTATCACGCAGCGCTCGCCGAGATTCGCAGCCTGCGTCCCGAGAAGGCGCCGCCGTTGTACACGCGCGCTCTCGAGCTCAAGCCGAACTACGCGCCCGCGCTGCAAGCGCTCGCCGAGATCGCGATGGAGCAAGGCGACCACAAGAAGGCCGCGGATCTGCTCACGCGCCAAGCCACGGGCACCGAGGAGCCGGCCGAGCGGCTGCGCTTGTTCGAAGCGCTCGGTGACATGGCGCTGATGATGCTGCAAGACGAGGAGCGCGCGCGTCAGTGCTACGCGTCCGCCGTGCAATCGGCGCAGCCGCTCGAGCAGAAGCATCTGCCGCTGCTCGTGAAGCTCCTCGCGCGCCAGGACATCGCGAACGATCACGCGGGTGCCGCGCGCACCGCCGAGCTGATGGCCGCGTTCGGCGCGACCGCCGCGGAGCGCGCTGCACACTACCTGCGCGCTGCACGCGACTACCTCGCCGAAGGGGATCGGGTTCGCGCACGCGCTGCCGCGGATCGCGCCGTCGAGGCGGATCCGTACGACACCGATGCGGTCGATCTCGCGTCGGGTCTCGCGCTCGATCAAGCCGACGTCGAAGCCGCCGCGTCGATGCTGACGCGCCTGTTGACGGCGAAGGACGACCGCACCGGACACGCGGGACGCCGCGCGATGCTCTCGTATCGCCTCGGCCTCTCGCGCCACCAACGCGGCGATGCACGCCAGGCGATCCAAGCGTACGAGCGCGCGATCCAGATCGCGCCCGAATCCGACGGAGCGACCGCGGCGCGGCGCGGCCTCGTCGAGCTGACGCGTCCCGAAGCGAGCGCCAATGATCCCGCGAAGCGCGAGGCGGTGGCGGGTCACCTGCAAGCGATCACCGCGACGACGGGTGCCCTGCCCGACCTCGTCGCGTGGGCCGACGAGCTGCGTCGCCTCGACCGCGCCGATGCCGCCCGCGCGACGCTCGACCTCGCGATCGCCGCGGGCCACCCGGCCGACGTTCACCAGACCGCATACCTGTCGACGCACAAGCCGTACGCCATGCGCGACGACGAGTCGTACAAAGCGGCGCTCGACGCTGCGGACCGCGCGCTGATCACCGATCCGCAGGAAGCGACGCTCGGACCGATCGCCGCCGCGCTCGCCGAAGCGGCCGCATTGTTGTGGCCCGATCTCAACGAAGCGCTCGCGCGCATGGGCGTGGGCGGCGCGACGCGTGTTCCCGCGACGCTGAAGTCGCCGGCGGTCGCGATGTTCTCGCGGCTCACCACGGTACTCGGCACCGGCGCGGTCAACCTGTACCAGAAGGACGATGGCCCGGACATCACGGTCGTCAGCGCAGCGCCGGCGGTGATCGTCCTCGGCAAGCGGCTCACCGCCGAGAGCGGCACGCCCTCCGATGTCGTCCGTGCAGCGCTCGCGCGCGCGGTGGAGCTCACGCGTCCCGAGCATGTCGTGTTCGCGGGCATGCCGATCGCGGATGCCACGCGCCTCCTCGCGTCCGTGGTTCGTCTGTTCGGCCCGACCGCACTCAAGGAAGCGGCCGCCGCGCTGGTCACCGACGAGGACGTGCAGCGTGGCCACGACGAGATGGTCAAGGCAGCGCTGTCGGTGAAGATCCGCACGCGCCTCGAGCAGGTGCTCGCGACGACGTCGGTGTTCGTCCTCGACGTGCGGCACCACCTGCTCGCGTGTGAACGCACCGCGGATCGCGCGGCGCTGCTCGTCGGTGGCGATGCGAAGACGGTGGCAGACAGCGCGCGGACTCGCTCCCCGAACCTCGCGCATCTGATCAGCGCCATCGGCCAGCCCGGCTGGCTCGCTCTGCGCGCGAAGCTCGGCGTCGGCATTCGCTGATGCCGATCCAACTCGTCGAGCAGCTGCGCTCCGACGATCTGGCCGCTGGAGTCGAACGCTGGCTCGTGCACGACGGTGCGATCGCTCCGCGCATCGGGCTGCTCGCCGACGACAAAGAGGACGTGTACTGGCGCGCGATCAGCGATGACTTCGAGCCGTGGATCGGCGTCACGCACGCCGCGATCGCCGCGCACATCGCGAGCGGTCGCGCGCGTGATCGCCGCTTGCTCGTCGTTCACGAGGACGATCGGGGCCCGACGCTCGCCACCGTGGCGGGCTTCATCGCATCGCCGCTCGATCGCGAGCGCTGGGCGGTCGCGCAGATCGCATCGCTGTGCGACGGAATCTCGACCATGGCGACTCGCCAGCGCGGCTTCGTGCACAAGCGCGCGGGCGATCCGCGCACGTTCGTCGACGCCAGCGGAGCCGCGCATCTCCGCGCGTACCTCGCGAGCGGCCTGTTGCGCGCCGATACCGGCCGCGGTCCGTTCTTCCTCTCCCCCGAGCAGATCTCGCTGAACTTGCTCACGCCCGCGAGCGACGTGTTCCAGCTCGCGATCACGCTCTACCTCGCGCTCGACGGCACGCACCCGTTCGCGTCGGGCGAGCACGGCAACGATCGGTTGCGATCGATCCTCGAGGATCCGACGCCACCGCCGCCGCGCACCACGTCACCGCAGCTCGCGCAGATCATCCAGCTCGCGCTCGCGAAGCGCCCCGACGACCGCTTCCTCGATCCGGCGACCTTCGCGGCGATCCTCCGCCAGCACGTCCCGCCCGTCGCAGCCTCGGTCTACGACGAGGTCGCCGCTGCGATGCGCGCGCGCTGATAGAATCGCCGGCGCATGACCGAGCAGTGGTCGATCCCGCGCCGCATCGCGTTCCGATTCTTCGCGGTCGTCACGGTGTTGCTCGTCGCGCCATTTCCGCTGCGCCTGCTCCCCGGCACCGGGTGGATCGAGCGCGGCATCATGCGCGCGTGGCAGGTCGGGGTCGCGTGGTTCGCCGAGACCATCCTGCGCATCGAGGCACCGCCGCAGATCTTCACCGGCAGCGGCGACACGCTGTGGCACTACGTCCAGCTCGCGCTGATCGGCTGCCTCGGCGCGATCGTCACGATCGCGTGGTCGCTCGCCGATCGTCGACGGCAGAACTACACGCGCCTCGCGCACGTGCTCCGCGTCGTCGTGCGCTACTTCCTCGCGTGCATGATGCTGCTCTACGGCATTGCCAAGGTCGTGCCGATGCAGTTCCCGCCACTATGGCTCGGCCGCTACGACTCGACGCTCGGCGAGATGTCGCCGATGGGCCTCTTGTGGACGTTCATGCAGCACTCGCAGACCTACGTGATCATCACGGGCTGCGCGGAGATCCTCGCCGGGCTGCTGCTGTTGTCGCGTCGCATGCACGTGTTCGGTGCGCTGTTGTCGATTGCGGTGATGACGAACGTCGTGCTGCTGAACTTCAACTACGACGTGTGCGTGAAGCTGTTCTCGGTGCAGCTGCTCGCGATGGGCATCGCGATCGTGCTCCCGCACGCGCGCCGGCTGATCGGTGCGGTGCTCGGCAATCCCACGTCGGGCGTGCTGCCGCGAACGCGTGGCGACCAGCGCTACGAGATCGCCCGCTCGCTCGCGAAGGCCGGCCTGCTCGCGGCGATCGCGGTCCAAGCGTGGGGGCAGATCCGGTTCGGCGTGTCGCTGCGTCGCGAGCCGACGGTGCTGCACGGATCGTGGCACGTGGACCGGCAGCTGCGCGACGGGGTCGACGTGCCGCCGCTGTTCACGGACGACACGCGCTGGCGCACGCTGATCATCCACGAGTACGGAGCCTCGCTGCGCTTCGCCACGGATCGCCGCATGCACTACTTCCTGCAGATCGACGAGGCCGCGCGAACGATCACGCTCGAGAGGCGGGGCGGCATCGTGCGCCAAACGCTGTCCTATGTCCGCCCCTCGCGCGATCGGCTGATCCTCGACGGAACGTTCTCGGGCCACACGATCCACATCGAGCTCTCGCTCGAGCCGCCGCCGCCGCTCTCGACGCGCGGCTTTCACTGGGTGCAGGACTATCCGTACAACCGCTAGAACGAGGGGTCAGGTCAGCCGATTGGACGTGTTCGCGATCGGCTGCTTGCCGCGTTTTTCCCACGCGGGATCGGGACAGCTCGGCTCTTTCAGCGCGTCCGGAATCGGGCGGACCAACGGGACGTCGCCGTACTCCGCCGTCCAGTCGTGACCGGCCTTGTTCAGCGTCGAGCGATCGAAGCGGGGGTTGAACAAGATGGTGGCGGTCGCGAAGTCGCGCTTCAGGATCCGCTTCTCGAGCTTGCGGAGGAAGCTGAACGTCGACCGCCGCCATCCCGACGTTCCGAGATCCTTCGCGGTGGCGAACTGCTGATCGTAGCCCGGCGCGCCCATCCAATAGATCGCGAGCGCGGTCCCGAGGTCGCACGAGGTGTCGGCGAGGATCCGCTCGAGGCGAAACAGCCCGTCGTCCCAGTTGTGGCGGATCGCCGCGCGATGGAGCGCCTTGGCCTTCGCGGTGGGTGGCTTGCCCTTCGCGGTGGGCTTGGCTTTCGGTTTCGCCTTCGGTGCGGGCTTCTTCGAGCGCGGGGACGGCATCGAACGGAAGATATCCCGTGATAGGTTCCTCCCGGATGTACCTCGGGATCGTCAAAGGCACCGTCGTCGCCGAGCGCAAGGCCGCTGGGCTCGAGGGCACGAAGCTGTTGCTCGTGCAGCCCGTCGACGAGCACGGCACGCCGGTCGGTGACGTGCAGGCCGCGGTCGATCGCGTCCAGGCCGGCGTCGGCGACTTCGTCTATCTCGTCGGCTCGCGCGAAGCCGCGCTCGCGTGCGATCCGTGGTTCGTCCCTGTCGACGCCGCGATCGTCGGCATCGTCGACGGCGTCGACGTCCCCGCCAAGCCCGAGGCGACACCATGAGGTGCTGCCGCGTCGTCGGTCCGATGTGGGCCACGGTGAAGCATCCGGCGTACGCGAACAAAGCGATGTTCGTCGTGCAGCCGGTCGACGAGCTCGGTCGCGACGTCGGCGCGAGCTTCGTCGCCGTCGATACCGCGCAAGCCGGCGTCGGTGACACGGTGATCGTGCTGACCGAAGGCAACGGCGTGCGCCAGATCCTGAAGCAAGGCGACATCGTCCCGATTCGCTCCGTGATCGTCGGCATCGTCGACAGCGTGGACACGGGGGAGACGAGCGCGTGAAGCAGCTGCGCGCACAGGTCGCGGAGGTCTCGCGGATCCTGTGGGAGCGCGGTTGGGTCGCGAACCACGACGGGAACGTCACCGCGCGCGGCGAAGGCAATCGCTTCATCGCGACGCCGACGGCCACCTCGAAGCGACTCGTCAACGAGCGCACGCTGATCGAGGTCGACACGAAGGGCCAGGTGCAGGGCGCCGGCAAGGTGTTCGGCGAGATCGGCTTGCACCTCGTGGTGTACGAGCGCCGTCACGACGTGAACTGCGTGGTTCACGCGCATCCGCCCAGCGCGACCGCGATCGCCAGCTCGTCGCAGAATCCGATCGAGCAGCCGTTCATCGCCGAGGCGTTCGTCTCGCTCGGACCGAAGATCCCCAAGGTGCCCTACGCGCAGCCCGGTGATGCGGCGAGGCAAGCCCTCGCGCCGTGGTGCGAGCTCGTCGATGCCGTGCTCCTCGGCAACCACGGCGTGATCGCGTGGGGCGCGGATCCCGAGCAAGCGCTGCTGCGCCTCGAGCTCGTCGAGCATCTGGCGAAGATCGCGATTGCCGCCGCGCCGCTCGGTGGTGTGCAGCCGCTGCCCGAGAGCGCGATCGCGCCGCTCCTGGCCGCACGCGCGAAGGCCAACATCGGCTTCGCGGCGAATCGCGCAGCCGAGACCGCATCCCGACTCCTCGGCGCGACGGCGCAGAAGCCCGTGGTCGCGTGCGCCCCCGCTCCCGATGCGACCGTGCCGACGATGTCGCCCGGCGGAACGCCGCATGCCCTCAGCGATCTCGTGCGCGAAGAGATCGTCCGCGCCCTCCGCCGGTAACCTCCGACGCGGGCGAGCGTAGGCTCGCCATGCGCTTCGCTCCACTGTTGTTCGCGCTCGCCGCGTGCAGTCGCGCCGATGGAGACACGATGCCTCGCGGCCCGATCGTCGTCGAGCTGTTCACGTCGCAAGGCTGCAGCTCGTGCCCGCCGGCCGATCGCTTGCTGAACCAGATCGCACGCGACTCCACCGACGAGCATCCCGTCGCACCGCTGTCGTTTCACGTCGACTACTGGGACGACCTCGGGTGGCCCGATCCATTCGCGAAGCCCGCGTGGACGGAGCGGCAGCGCCAGTACGCCCGCACGCTCGGCGATCGCAGCGTGTACACGCCCGAGCTCGTGGTCGCCGGCACGAAGGGCATGGTCGGCTCGAACGCGCTCTCCGTCTCCGCCGCGATCGGCGCTGCACCGCAACCCACCTTGCTGCCCACGAAGAGCGTGTGGTCTACCTCGCAGCTCGAACTGACGGTGATCGCGCCCGCCGACGCCGACGTGTTCGTCGCGGTCTGGGAGGACGGCACGAAAACGAAGGTCACGCGCGGCGAGAACGCGGGAGAGACGCTGGTGCACGATCGCGTCGTGCGTCACCTCGAGCGCGTGGCGATGGCCGGCAAGAAGGGGACGAGCACGATCAAGCTCGACCCGTCATGGCGTGCGCTCGGCGCGGTGGCGTTCGCTCAGCGCACAGATCGCACCATCGTGTCCTCGGCGTTTCTCCGTCGATGAAGCGATGCCGCACGTGTCGCATGGCTACTCCGCTAGCTCCTGCTCAGGCACACGCGCATCTGATACAACCGCTCGCATGCGAGCTGCCGTTGCGTTCGTGACCTCGTGTGCGCTGCTGACCGGCGCGTGCTTTCCAGATAACGAGAAGCACCGGACCATCGCGAAGATCACGGAAGGTGGCTTCGTGGTCGGTGGCATCGTGCTCCTCGCCGCCGTCAACACGGGTGCGGACTGCAAGCCCGATGTCGCCGGCATGCCCGACGTCGACTGCGAAGACAAAGCAAAGCTCGTCGGCAGCATCGGCCTCGCGATGATCCTCGCGGGCCTGATCGGCTTCATCACGACCGTGTCGACGTCGCCGGATGACAAGCCCGACGCGCCGGCGCCGCTGCCCGAGGCGCCCAAGCCGCCCGAGCCGATGCAGCCGATGACGTCGCCCGCGAATCCGCCCGCGACCGCGCCGACCGAGACGCCGCCGACCCCGCCGAGCGAGCCGACGCCACCCGCGCCGACGGAGCCCGCGCCGACGCCGCCGACGCCCTAAATCGCACACCATCCGTCACGTGCCGCGGTGCTCGTCCACGATCGACGACACGTCTGGATCGAGATGGCCTCGGTCGACGAAGCGCGGGATCGAGGACCTGCGTGAGGCCCTCGATCGCAGGCCACGTGCCGTCTACGATCGACACACGTCTTGATCAAAGACTTCTGTCGATCAGGCGGGACGCAACGCTCGTCGGCAGATCGGGACCGCTTGCAGCGCGGCGTCGAGGACGTGGACGAGCACGTAACAAGTACGTGGACGAAGTGCGAGCGACTAGATCGCGCCGGACTTGCGAGCGACCTGGCGGCCCTTGCGCTCGCAGATCTTCGTGCCGTCGTAGACCGGAACGTGCTTCGCCCACGCGTGGCTGCCGCCCTTGCCCGAGACGCCCAGGTAGTAGCCCTTGCGGCCGACGAACAGGTCGAGCTGATTGCCGTCGATCCCGCCGCCCGTGTCATCGGCGACCACGCAGCCGTCATGCACGAAGCCGCCCCACGGGCTGCGACCTGGCATGGTCCGGCCTTCGAGGATCGGCACGTACAACAGGCTCCCCAGCTTCACGACCTTCGGATCGACCGCGACCGTCCGGAACGGCTGGAGCGGACGCCCGGTACCGGCGGTACCCCACTTGGACTCGGTGATCTTGAAGCACGGCGAGTGATCGCAGCTGCAGTGCCCCCACACGTTGAGCACGCGTCCATCGCGTAGCTGTCCGGTGCCTTGCAGGGCGAGCGCCGCGGCGAACTCCTTGGACACCTCTGCGATGGGTTCGCAGGTGCCGGTGTAGATCGTGACCTGCGGATCCGTGTTCACCGAGGCGAGCGTCTCGTCCTCGCCATCCGCGCCCGGGTCGGCATCATCATTCGTGCCATCGGGGTTGGCGACGTTGTCGTTCGCGGGCTTCGCTGCCTTGGCCTTGGCCCTGGCCTTGGCCGCGATCTCCTCTTCGCCCACGACATAGTAGAAGGTGATGCTGAAGTCGCCGATCGCGACGGGCGAGTCGTCGACCTTCGGTGCTTCCTGAACAGGGAGCGTGATGGTTGGAGCTTCGTTGGAGACGCTCGCATCGACCGCTGACTGACAGCCGGCCAGGCCCATCACGACAGGACCGATCTTTGCGAATCCACTGGCGATTCGGCTGAGCAGCTCGGCGATGGAGGCTCCGACGGAGACCACCGAATCGCGAAGAGAGGCGATCGAGTCCTTGATCGTCTCTTTGATTGCCGCAACCGCCGACATGGACCTGACTCGGTCAAGTCTAGCCTTGTTCGCTACCCCACCAGACCAAACGGCTCTAAAAAGCTCGTTCAGTTGGCGAAATCAATTCGGGGCAATCCGGATGCACTTCTATAGGAAGCGCCCTCCGAGATCGTCTCGCGACTAGAAACGCGCCTGGAGGGTCGCGTTCACGCCGAGCTGGTTGAGCTGGCCGAACTCGTACTCGAAGTTGCAGATGTCCGGATCCGAGCAGACGCGCGCGTACGTGGTCTGGTTGCCGTCGTAGCTGTAGAAGACCTCGATCAAGGTCGAGAAGATGCGACCGAAGTCCATCTTCGCTGTGGTCTTCAGCGCGAACTGCGGGACCGCCTTCTCGCCGGCGGGGAGAATGGTGATCAACGTGTCGATGTTGTTGTTGCGGATGACGGCCGTGGACGTGCCCGTGGTCATCGCGCCTGGAATTCCCTTGGGCGACGTCAGCTCGGCCGGCTTCTCGACGCCGGCGACGAGGCCGAGCGTCAGCCAATCATCCCAGTTCTTGTCGACGCCGATGGCGGCGAAGTAGTTGGGCTTGAGCGAGTACACGTTCGGGAAGTCCGAGTACGGCGGCAAGCTCGGCTGGCTGTGCAAGATGAACGCGAGGTCGCGGAAGCTCAGGTCGGCGCGGAAGCGGATGCGATCCATCTTCACGCGGATGTTCACGTCACCGGCGTAGCCCTTCTGGATCTTCGTCGAGCCGGTGGACTCGGGATCCTTCAGGGTCTGGCCCATCATCGTGAACTCGGCCTGCGCCGACCACGACAGTCCACCCGGGTACTTCGCGGGTGCGAACAGGCCGCTGACCTGCTCGTTGTTGAACTTGTACAGCTTGTAGTCGACCGAGCTGCGGACTGCCTCGCCCTTGTAGAGCGTGATCTGCGCCGAGCCGCCGAACAGCGTGACCTTCTCGCGCTGCACGTCCTGCAGCTCGTTGTAGCCGCGATCGAAGATGCCGCCGTTCACCTCGAACCGCGCCATCGGCGACAGATCGATACCGCCACCGGCGAGGCCCGCGAGCGCCGCCTTCTGCTCGCCATCGTTCGGATCGACGATGACGCCGCTCTTGGCGCCGACGAACGCGTAGACGCCGTCGCCGTCGTACTGGATCTTCATGCCCGGCGTGGACGAGCGCGCGCGCTTGTACTCGGGGTTGCCACCCCACGACAGGCGATACGAGTAGCCGAGGCGGAAGCGATCCGCGGACACCGGGAACGCGGTCAGCGAGATGCGCGTGGGATCCTTGTGCGTCGGATCCTTCCAGTTCGACACGGTGATGTACGTGCCGGCATCGGACAGCGAGATGTTGGTCTCCGACAGCTCGTTGATGCGGAGGACGAACGCGCCCTCGGCCTGGAGATGCCCCTTCGAGAAGTTGCGATACATCGTCGCGTGCGACAGCGTCTCGAAGCCCGAGAACCGCGTGTCGTAGTTGTCGAAGAACAGGACGCCCAGCGAGTTCGGCGTACCGAAGCGCCAGCCCGGAACGCTCGGGATGGTCTCGCCCGGCTTCGCGAGGATGTTCTCGTTCGTGATCGTGAACGCGAGCCGTGTATCCATGAAGCCGCTCGCGCCGGTCAGGTCGCTGTCGCCCGCGTCCTTGGCCGTGGCTTCCTTCTCGGCCTCCTTCGCTGCCTTCTCGGCCGCTTCCTTCGCGGCGCGCTCGGTCAGCACGCGAGCGAGCTCGCGATCGACGATCTCGCGGATCTTCGCTTCGTCGACGGCGGTCTGCTGTTCCTGACCCGTCGGGCCCGGTCCGGGAACGCCTGGCGGCTCTCCCGGCTGTGCAATCGCCGACGAAGCCGACAGGAGAAGGACGGAAGCGAACAGTCTGGTCTTCATCTCATTCTCTCTACAGATCGATGTCGCTCGAGCCGCGCGGATAGACGATCCACACGTTGAAGCTGCCGATGTTGACGGGCCGCAGGATGCCGACGACGCGCGGCAGGATGCGGTCCTTGAGCGTGACCGGATCGGTGTTGAAGTCCGTGCCAGCCGTGATCAGGCTCAGCGTGTTCGAACCGCACGTTCCGGACGCTCCCGCCGGATCGATCTTCCACTGCTTGTACGTCGTGTAGTTCGGATCGTTCGCCGCGTCGCACACCTTCGCGCCGCGGATCTCGATCGCCCCCGCTTCGTTGCGCTCGAAGTTGATGCGGCCGGCCGGGTTCGAGAGCGGCCCGAACCACGCGGTGTCGAACAGCACGGGCGGAGGCAGGCGCGCCGGGTCGTGCTCGAGCGTGGGGTTGTCCGCATCCTTGACGAACGTGCGCGGAAAGCCGATCTCGGTGAGGCCGTTGAACTCCGACACACCGCCGTTGAAGCGCCGGATCGTGTCACCGACCTCGAGCGGCCGGCCGCTCTCGTCGCGCGGGGCGGAGAACGTGAACACCATCGCGTGGTCGTACGAATCCGCGGTGCACGGCGGGGCTCCACCCGCACCGCAGCTCACGTCGCTGATCGTGTAGCCCTGCGCGAACACGCTCGTCACGACGAGCCGTCCGGTCGCGCCGTTGCGCGATTCGTCGACGGTGACCTGCTTGTCGGTCAGCGGCGTGATGCTGAGCGCATCGACCGCCATCTCGTCGCGCGGCGTCTGGATGTCGCGCACGAAGGGATCGCGGTACCACAGCGTCGGCGAGATGCCGGTGACGGCGCCGTGTTGGTAGTCCGGCCCGAGACCGCTGCCGTTATCGAACCACAGCGTCGTCTGACCGAGCACCGAGTCCGGCAGCGTGATCATCGCGTTCGTCGCCATGCCGCCCGACATCGGGATCTGCGCGAGCGGCATCTGATCCAGCTGCGGCGTGAGCGTGCCGAGGAACTGCGCGTACACGCGGATCGTCTGATCGAACGACGTGTCGACCTGCGCGTCTTGGTCGAGAGCCGTCAGGTTGACGGTGACGTTGCGCGCGGTATCGGGGAGGCGGTTATCGATCTCGCCGCCCGACGCCGGCGCGACGAGATCGATCTTGATCGACTGCGTGCCGGTGATCGCGTCGCGCTCTTCCACGCAGCCAACCGCCGCGGATCCGAGCATCGCTACATAGAGGAGGCGCTTCATGGGGAGGCTCCGGATCACTCGAACACCGGGCGGATGCGGCCATCGTGTGCCTCGATGTCCGCGGTGAGGCAGGAGATGGAGCCGTACTTCTCGACGATCGGCACCGCCGGCATCACCGTGGTGTCCATGTCGGTCGCCTTGCAGGTGTTGGTCGTGCGCAGGTACACGCGCAGCGCGTCGCGCAGCGAGATGCCGGTGTCCTGCTTCGACGTGTTGCGCTTGAGCACCTGGAAGCCCGAGCCACCGCCGGCGATGTAGTCGTTCACCGCAACGCGATACAGACCCTCGGGCACCATGCGCGGGCAGCGGGTGAAGTCGATCGGTCCATCCGGCGTCTCGCGGCAGTGATCGCCGATCGCGATGTTCTTCGCGCACGCGCGCTGCGGATTGCCGAGCTCGTCAACCGAGCCGGGGCAATCGCCGCTGCACACCATGTCGAACGCCACACCCGAGACCTGCGCCTGCGTGCGGCAACCGCGACTCGCCGAGCGGCGCGCCACGAAATCGAACATCTCCTGCACCTCGAGCCCCGACAGGTACATCACCGTGATCGAGTTCTCGAACGGGAACACGTTGAACATCTGCTCGATGTTGAGCGGACCGCTCTCGAAGTCCGCGCGAATGCCGAGCGAGTTGGTGACCGCGAACTCCGCCTCGACACCCGGCGTGAGCTGCATCGAGCGCGCGACCATGTTGCCGAGCTGGCTGTCGCCGCCGGACTGATCCGCGCGGAGGACCTTCTCGCCACCGGCGTTGACGTACGCGAACACGCCGTTGAGATCGATCTCTTGGTTGATCTTGACCGAGTACGGCCACATGAGGTTCGCGATGTCCGGATCCTCGGGGATGCACGGCGCGCCGCCGCACATCTTGCTGTCGACGGCGATGTTGTCGAAGTTGAACGACGTGATGCGGCTGCGGTTCTCGGGATCGGCGTTGTTCGTGCCGACGTGAACCACGACGTCGAGCCGGCCGACGAACTTCGCGAACGCACCGGAGTGCACGAGGATCGTCTGGTGGCCCTTGTCGTCGTTGGGGATCAGCTTCGGAGGATCCGTGACGATGTGGAGGTGACCGCCGAGGATGAGGTCCACGCCCGCGAGCGTCTCTTGCTGGAACGCCTGGTTCGGATCGTTGACCTGCGATGCGGTGAGGTTCTCGTCCTCGTCGAGGCCGAGGTGGCTGACGACGACGATCACGTCGGACACCGGGCGCAGGATGCGAACCCACTGCGACAGCGCCTTCTCGTCGTCGAGCGGGCGGAAGCCGAGCGAGTTACCACCTTCGTAGATCGACGAGATCGTGCTGGTGTTGCCCATGCCGATCACGCTGACCTTGAGGCCCTTCACGTCGAACATCGCGAACGGCGGCACCACGTCGCGCAGCGACCGACCATCCGAGTTGACCGCGCCCGGAGGCGGATCGTCCCAGAGGTAGTTGCCGGCGAGCATCGGATACGTCGCCCAGTTGTCGATCTTGTCGAACAGGTTCTTCGCGCCGAGATCGAACTCGTGGTTACCGACCGCGGCCGCGTCCATACCCGCCAAGGACAACGCGCGAATCTCGGCTTCGCCCTTGAACAGGTTGAACACCGGCGCGCCCTGGAAGCAGTCGCCCGAGTCGAGCCACAGCGAGCGATTCGCGCTCGCGCGGATGCGCTTCGCGAGCGTCGCGATGCGTGCGACCCCACCGAACGGCGCGACCTGGAGGCCATCGGCCGCGTCGAACGAGTTCGGGATCATGTTGTACGGGAACAACCGCGAGTGGATGTCCGACGTATGGATGAAGGTGAGACGGATGTCCTGACCGACGAGGTCGGGCTGCTCCTGATGCACCGTGCACGCGCCGATCGCGAACGCGAGTCCGAAAACCACCGTGCGGTTCATCGGGGCGGGGTCATACCCCGTGGGTCTGATCATCGGCAAGGCATTCCGCATGCCGTCGCTAACGTCAGCTCGCGCGATCGTGGTTAACTGCGCGACGAAATGCCACGCGCGAAGATCGTGTGTACGTTGGGTCCGGCGTCGTCGACGCCCGAGCGCATCGGCGAGCTCATCGATGCCGGGATGTCGGTCGCGCGTCTGAATTTCTCGCACGGTAGCCACGAGGATCACGCGAAGATGTTGCAGATCGTCCGCGCCGAAGCCGACAAGCGCGGCAAGGCGATCGCGGCGCTGCTCGATCTGCAGGGTCCAAAGATCCGCGTCGGGAAGTTCGAGAAGGGCTCGGTCGAGCTCCGCTCGGGCGCCGAGTTCACGATCACCACCGAGGACGTGGTCGGCAACGAGACGCGCGTCGGCACTACCTACAAGCAGCTGCCGCACGACGTGAAGGTCGGCGACCAGATCCTGCTCGACGATGGCTACCTGTCACTGGCGGTGACCGCCGTCGGTGATCACGAGGTCAAGACCGTCGTCGTCAGCGGTGGCGTGCTCAAGGACAAGAAGGGCATCAACCTGCCCGGCGTCGACGTGTCCGCGCCCGCGCTGTCCGAGAAGGACCGTACGGACATCGGCTTCGCGCTGCGCCACGGCGTCGACTACGTCGCGCTGTCGTTCGTGCGCCGCCCCGAGGACGTGATCGAAGCGAAGCGCTTGCTCACCGTCGACAACGTTCGCATCCCGGTGATCGCGAAGATCGAGAAGCCGCAGGCGCTCGAGCGACTCGGCGACATCATCGACGCGGCCGATGGCTGCATGGTCGCGCGCGGTGACCTCGGCGTGGAGCTCGGCCCGGAGAAGGTCCCGCTGTGGCAGAAGCGGATCATCGAAGAGACCAACAAGCGCGGAAAGATCGTCATCACCGCGACGCAGATGCTCGAGTCGATGATCAACCAACCGCGGCCGACGCGCGCGGAGGCATCGGACGTCGCGAATGCGGTGCTCGATCAGACCGACGCGCTCATGTTGTCGGGCGAGACGGCATCGGGCGCGCATCCGATCGAAGCGGTGCGCACGATGGCGCGCATCATCGAGGAGATCGAGAAGAGCGCTTACTACAAAGCGAACATGGAGCCCGCGAACATCGAGCTCGCGGTCAGCGCGAACGCGATCGCACACGCGGCGTACACCGCGGCGAAGTCGATGAAGCTGCGCACGATCGTCGCGGTGTCCGATTCGGGCGGCGCGGCGCGCCTCATCAGCGAGTACCGCCCCGAAGCGAACATCGTGGTGCTGACGACGGACGAGGTGAGCTTCCGCCGGATGGCGATCATCTGGGGCGTGACCCCGGTGTTGATCGGACCGACCGCGACGACCGACGAGCTCCTCGATCGGGTCGAAGCGACGCTGATCGAGCGCAACCTCGCCGTCCCCGGCGAGAACGTGCTCATCACGATGGCAATGCCCGTTGGCTCGGGCGTTCAGACCAACGTCTTGAAGATCCATCAGATCCAGCACTGAGCACCAACCCACCCCGACGATGGCTATTCGCTCGGGTGTTGTGCAGAGCCGCACTGTCTCGGTGCGCGAATTCCTACACGTTGCAGGAGGTTGAGCCGGTGGATGGGCCAGGCTACCCTTTTACGCGGTGGGTCTAACGCCACGTCCAGCAGCGGACTCTGCCATCCGCATCGGCCAGGTTTTCCTGGGGAAGTACAAGGTCGAATCGATCCTTGGACAGGGCGGTATGGGCGTGGTCGCGGAGTGCACACACCTGCAGCTCAACGAGCGCGTCGCGATCAAGATGCTGCGCCCCGACGTGCTGGTCGATCCGGATGCCGTCGAGCGGTTCATGCGCGAGGCGCAGGCCGCCGTGAAGCTCAAGTCGGAGTACGTCGCGCGCGTGTCCGACGTCGGCACGCTCGAGAACGGCACGCCGTACATGGTGATGGAGTTCCTCGAGGGCATCGACCTCGGAGCTCTCATCGAAGAGCAAGGTTGCGTCACCGTTCAGTGGGCCGCCGAGCTCATGTTGCAGACGTGCGAGGCGCTGTCGGAGGCGCACTCGCTCAACATCGTCCATCGCGACATCAAGCCCGCGAACCTGTTCGTCACGTGGCGGCCCGATCGCACGGCGCTGATCAAGGTCCTCGATTTCGGCATCTCCAAGGCGCCGATGGGCACGGACATGCACCTGACGCAGACGCAGTCGCTGCTCGGCACGCCGGCATACATGTCGCCCGAGCAGATGCGATCCGCGAAGCTCGTCGATACGCGCACCGATATCTGGTCGCTCGGCTCGGTGATGTACGAGTTGATCGAGGGCCGCAAGCCGTTCGAAGCCGAGAGCTTCAGCGAGATGTGCGTGAAGGTCGCGGTCGATGCGCCGCAGCCGATGCACAACGCACCACCCGAGCTGCAGCACATCATCCTGCGCTGTCTCGCGAAGTCGCCCGACCAGCGCTATGCAACGATGGCCGACCTCGCGCGCGATCTGGTTCCGTTCTGTCACGACCCGCATCAAGCATCGCTGCTCGTCGAGCGCATGCAGCGCATGCTGCGCCGGAGCGAGGAGGGTGTGTGGGAGACGCAAACGGGGCAGCGCAGCGTCCCGAATCATGTCCGCGATCCCAAGAGCCAACCGCTCCGCGCGCAGCAGCCTTGGCACGGCGGGTCCGAGCCCGCGGCGCATCGCTTCTCGACGCCGCTGCCGCTGCAAGGCGCGATTCCACTGCACGCACCGCAGGAGCGCTCGGCGCCCGCGCGCGCGAATAGCGAGTGGCAACCGGCGCAGCGCTCGTCGAAGAAACCGCTGATCTGGGTGATCGCGCTGCTCGCGTTGGCCGGTGTCGGGGTGGGTCTCGCGCTCGGTCTCGACGGGGACGATTCATCGAGCGACCGCGTCGTGCAACCCGACACGAAGCGTGGCGACACGAACGGCGAGAATCCCAACGAGACCACGCCCGGCGAGACGAATGCCGTCGGCGACACGAAGCCTGGCGAGACCACGCCCGGGGCGACGAAGCCCAACGAGACAAACGCCGTCGGCGACACGAAGCCTGGTGAGACCACGCCCGGGGCGACGAAGCCTGGCGAGGAGGCCGGCGAGACCAAGCCCGGCGAGAAGGTCGAGACCAAGCCCGGCGAGAAGGTCGGCCAGACCAAGCCCGGTGAGAAGGTCGGCGAGACCAAGCCCGGCGAAACCAAGCCCGGCGAGACCAAGCCCGGCGAGACCAAGCCCGGCGAGACCAAACCGATCGACAAGACGATCGCGAAGACGTCCGGCGGCACGGGCAAGACCACCGGCAAGACGACGGGCAAGACCGTCAAGTCGATCCCGAAAGAGACGCAGAAAGAGACGCCGAAGGAAACGCCGAAGGAAGCACCCGCGTGCGATCCATTCGCGAACCCGCGCGGCTGTGGCAAGAAGTAGCCATGCGCGCCCTGTGGATCTCCCTCGCGCTCCTGTGCGGCCCCGTGACCGCGCTCGCGCAGAAGCCGAGTGACGACAACGTCACGCGCGCCGACGCGTTGTTCAAAGAAGCGCAGGCGCTTCAGGAGACCGATCTCAACGCCGCGTGCGCGAAGTTCGCCGAATCGTACACGCTGAACCCGCACGCGCTCGGCACGCTGCTCAACGTCGCGCTGTGCGACGAGAAGCTCGGCCGCCTCGCATCCGCGTTCGAGAAGTTCACGCTCGCGCGAGACCTCGCGGCGGAGATGCTCGCGAACGGAGACAAGGAAGTCGCGGCGCACAAGAAGGCAGCGGCGTCGCACATCGCTGCGCTCGGCCCGCGCATCCCGCACGTGACGATCGAGTTCGTTCCGCCGGTGCTTCCCGACACCACGATCGTCATCGACGGCAAGGCGTACGCGAAGGACAAGCTCGGCGAGGTGCCGGTCGATCCGGGGTCGCACGAGGTCGTCGTCAGCGCCCGCGGCTATCTGCCCTACGAGACCACGTTCGCGATCGCCGAGGGCGAACATCAAACGGTCGCGATCCCGCGCCTCGAGAAGTCTGTCACCGTGCGCAGCTCGCGGCGCACGATCGGCATCATCGTTGGTGGTGCAGGCGCTGCGGTCGGCCTCACGGGCATCGTCGTCGGTCTCGTCGCGCGCGGCCGCTACAACGACACGACGAGCTGTCACCCCGAAGGCAACTGCGATCTGCCCGAGGACTACACGAAACGAAAGAACGCGCTCGCGCTCGGCAACGTCGGCACCGTCGTCGGCGTCGCGGGCGGCGCGGCCGTCATCGTCGGCGCGGTCCTCTGGTACACGGGCCGAAAGAGCAGCAGCGAGAAGGCAGCATCGCGCGTCACCGTGCTACCCCACGTGGCCCCCGATGTCGCGGGCATCACCGCGGTCGGGCGCTTCTGATCCGCACGCCGCTCGGGGTATGATCCTCGAATGCTACGGACTCGGGGAGCTGTCCTGTTGGTGTGCGCGTCGCTCGGAATCGCGGCCGCAGAGACGCCGCAAGAGAAGGCCGACCGCCTGTTCGCGGAGGGGCGCAAGGCACTCACCGCCGAGGATCCGAAGAAGGCCTGCGAGCTGTTCGAAGAAGCGATCAAGCTCGATGTCACCGCGACCGGCACGATGCTGAACCTCGGCCTCTGCTACGAGAAGCTGCAGAAGTTCGCCTCGTCGCTCTACTGGTTCCGCAAAGCCCAAGCGGCCGCGTTCGAGAACAAGCTCACGGACTACGAGAACGCCGCCAAAGAGCACACCGCGCTCAACGCGCCGAAGGTCTCCGTCCTCAGCATCACCGTCGTCGGCGCGCCCGACGCGGACATCCGCCTCGATCAGCGCAAGGTCGAGCCCACGGACTATGGCCGCGTCGAGGTCGATGCCGGCACGCACGAGATCGTCTCGCGTGCGACGGGCAAGAAGAAGATCATCCAGACGCTCACGATCAATGAAGCCGAGAGCAAGGCGATCACGATCGAGTTCAAGGAAGCCGCCGTCGCCGAGTACGTCGATCGCGGCTCGGGCCGACGCAAGGGCGCCATCATCCTCGGCGCCGCCGGCGTCGCGACGTTGATCGGCGTCGGCATCTACGGCTTCGTCGAGAAATCGAACTACGAGGATCCCGCGGCCACCAAGGAAGAGTACGACGCCGCACAGAAGCGCCTGCGCTACCTCGGCACGGGCTTGTTCGTCGTCGGCCTCGGCGCGGTCGCGGCGGGCACGATCCTGTATCTCACCGCGCCGGGCAAAGAGCAGATCTCCGACGGTACGGCGTTCGCGCCGATCCTCGCGCCCGATCAGTTGGGCTTCGCGTTCACCGGCAGCTTCTAGCGCGGCTGTTCTACTGTCGCGCGCCAACATCGATCGATGGCGCGACCGATAGCCGCCAGCGCGTCCGATGGGCCACCGGTGCGAACCCGGTTACCGACGCAAGTGGTTCGCGATGCGCATCGCCATCTCGAGCGCCTGCTCGTAGTTCAAGCGCGGATCGACGCGGCTCTTGTACGCGCGCTCGAGATCGGTTTCGGTCAGGCCGCGCGCACCACCGACGCACTCGGTGACGTCCTCGCCCGTCAGCTCGACGTGCGCGCCACCGAGGCGCGAGCCGAGCTGCGTGTGCAGGGCGAATGACTGCTCGAGCTCGGTCACGATGTTCTCGAACCGACGCGTCTTGATGCCCTGGGGAGTCGTCTCCGTGTTGCCGTGCATCGGATCGCAGACCCAGAGCACGTTGCGGTTCGCGCCGCGCACCGCTTCGATGAGCGGCGGTAGCTTCTCGGCGACCTTCGCCGCGCCCATGCGATGGATGAGCGTGATGCGACCGGGCTCGTTCGACGGATCGAGGACCTCGAGCAGGCCGAGGAGCCAGTCGGTCGTCATCGCGGGGCCGACCTTGATGCCGATCGGGTTGCGTATGCCGCGGAAGAACTCGACGTGAGCGCCGTCGAGTTGGGCGGTGCGCATGCCGATCCACGGAAAGTGCGTGGACAGGTTGTACCAACCCGCGCGGCGCGGGACCTGACGGGTCTGCGCTTGCTCGTAGGGAAGCGCGAGAGCTTCGTGCGACGTGTAGACGTCGACGCGGCGCAGGACCTCGGATTCGACGCCGGTGATCGCGGACACGAAGTCGAGTGACTCACGGATCGTGGTGACGATCTTTTCGTATTGCTCGCGAGCGGCGCCCTGGGCGAACGAGACGTCCCAATACTCGGGGTGGTGAAGATCGGCGAAGCCGCCGTCGGTCAGCGCGCGGATGAAGTTGAGAGTGAGACCCGCGCGTTCGTAGGCGCGCAGCATGAGGACCGGATCGGGCTCGCGGTCCTCGGCGGTGAAGGCATCTCGATTGATGATGTCGCCGCGGTAGGCGGGTAAGGTCACGTCCCCGCGGGTCTCGTTGTCCGCGGAGCGCGGCTTCGCGTACTGGCCGGCGATGCGACCGATGCGAATGACGGGCTTGCGCGTGCCGTGAACGAGCACGAGCGACATTTGCAGCAGGATCTTGAGCTTCGCGGCGATCGGTTCGGAGCGGCAATCGTCGAAGGACTCGGCGCAGTCGCCACCTTGGAGCACGAACGCATCGCCGTGCGCGGCGCGCGCGAGCTCGCCGCGGAGTTGCTCGACTTCCCACGACGTCACGAGCGGCGGGAGGCGGCCCATCTCGGCGACCACGCGAGCGAGCGCATCGGAGTCGGCGTAGGCCGCTTGTTGCTGCGCGGCTCGTTGTTTCCAGCTGTGTGGACTCCAGCTCATTTACCTTCGCACTCCCTTCGGGATTGCTACGCGCCCGACGTTCGTCGTGCTTGTCATCTACCTTCGCACTCCCTTCGGGATTGCTACGCGCCCGACGTTCGTCGTGCTTGTCGTCAACCTTCGCACTCCCTTCGGGATTGCTACGCGCCCGACGTTCGTCGTGCTTGTCATCTACCTTCGCACTCCCTTCGGGATTGCTACACGCCCGACGTTCGTCGTGCTTGTCATTCGGGCTGCTCCTCGGACGGCTTGGGCTTCGTCTTGTCTCCGCACTCGACGGGACGCGATCCTTCGTAGTCCATGCGCTTCAGCGTGGGGCCGAGGAGCTTGGTCGGATCGATAGTGGCGCGCGGCGTGCCCTTTTGCTTGCGCAGGTACTCGGCGAGGACATCGCGGATGATGTCGTTGGTTAGCACGACGGAGCCTTCGGGGAGCTTGAGGCGCCCGATGAGGCCGTCGCCACCGGAGGCGAGGAAGTCGCTGGTGACGAGCTTGTACGACGCGTTGTCGTCGAGGGGCTTGCCGGCGACGGTGACGTCGAGCTCGAGCTTGCCCGCTTTGCAGCGCGCTTTGGCGGTGAGCCCGCCCCACGACAGGATCGCGCCGCCGCGCTGGAGGTTCGTCGAGATCAGGCGGCGGATGTGCGCGCCCTTGACGTCGACGTGTGCGAAGCGGTTGTCGAATGGCATCGCCTCGTAGAACGCGCCGTAGGTGAGCTCGCCCGCCGGGAGGTCGGCGCGCAGGCCACCGCCGTTGGTCAGTGCGACGTGCGCCGGTTGCGTGGCGAGCATCAGATCCGTGAACCAGTTACCTTCCGCGGACTCGAGCCCGTACGACTTCGTGACAACGCCGGTCAGCTTGACCCCGAGCTTCTCGTTGCGCTTGGGCGCGGCGGCGGCCGCCGCCTCGTCGGCGATCGTTTGCACCGCGACGTTCGCGGCGACAGGACGGCCCTCGTACTCGCCCGGCTTGCACTGCGACGCGGGCATCGCGTTGCCGTCGGTCTCGCCTTCACACAAGAGGCGCGGTTGGTGGATCTTCACGCTCGACACGTGGCCATCGGGCGCGATGCGCAGGTCGACGCGGCCGAACGCCCGTCCCGACGAGAACGACTCGATCACGGCGATGTCGTTGATGCGATGCGCGACCACGGCGTGCGTGTGGCCCGCGACGATCACGTCGACCGAGCCCTTGGGCAATTCGTCGACGAGCTTGATCAGCTCTTCGTCCTTCTTGCACGACGAGAAGTCGCTCGGAACGTCGTATTTCTCGCAGCGCGTACCGATGTGCGCCGTCACGACGATCAACGTCGCGCCCTTCGCGCGCAGCGCCGTCGATTCGGCCGCGATCTCTTTCGCCGGCGAGCGCATCGACAGCCCGACGAAGTTCGCCGGCATCGTGGTGAACGGCGTGGACTCCGTGCTCGCACCGATCACGCCGATCTTCACGCCCGCGACGTCGACGATCGCCGACGACGGCATGTTCGGCCACTTGATCCGCTCGCCGCTCGCGGTGTCGACGATGTTCGACACGAGGAACGGAAACTTGGCTTCCTTCGCGCGCGCCTTCAACGCACCGCGCGGATCGTCTTCGACGCTCGCCGGCGTCGCCGCGGGACCCTCGGGACCGAAATCGAACTCGTGGTTTCCAACCGCGGCTGCGGTGTACCCGATCGCGTTGTACGCGCGGACGATGTGCTTGCCCTCCTCGAGGTTGGACTCGAGGGTGCCCTGGAACATGTCGCCCGCGTCGACGAGCACCACGCCGCCACCGTCGGCCTCGCGCACCGCGCGCAGGTTCGTGATGTAGCCCGCGAAGATCGGCAAGCGATCGATCGCGCCGTGTAGATCGTTGGTGCCGATGATCGTCAGCGTGACCGAGCCCGCGCGACGCTTCGGCGGCGTACGGGGTCCACTCTCTTGCTTCGGCGGGCCGGAGCACGCCACCAAGCACAGACTCGCGATGAACGCGACCGACTTCATGGCGCGGACTCTACCTCGGGCGACCCCGCATCGGTCACGGGCTCGTCACCATCTCCGTCGTCGGCATCCTCCAACGCGCGCGATGTCTTCGTGATCTGTTCGTCACGCGCGGGTGTCACGACCTCCGAGCGCGCATCCGCTGCGCGCTTGTCGAGCTCCACCTCGACCGACGTCGATCCATCCGCGCGCACCGTGACGAACGCCGTGCCGCCATTCGCGAGCGCGCAGTCCACGCGATCGCCGGGCGCGATGCGGCGCAGCTTCGGCGCGCACTTCACGTCCTGCGGCGCTCCCATCTCGCCGACCACGTCGCGCAGATATCGCTGGAGCACGTCACTCGCGACGAGGAGCCCATCCACGCGCCACTCCCACTCGCCACTCTTGCTCGGCCACGTGACGATCGGAATGCGCTCGCCATCGGGCATCAGAGCCAGGCACGCGACGAGTCCCCAGCACTGCGCCACCACCGGTGCTCCCACGCGCTCGCCGATCGACGTGGCGATCGATCGCTCGAGGGACGAGGCAACATGCCCCGCGTGATCGCTCCCGCACGCGATCCCCATCGCGAACCCCGCGAACAGCAACAGCGAGGCTGTACTCGACGTACCCACACGCATCGAGAGATGTCCCCATCCTGCCATTGCCTGAATAAAGCGGGGTAGATTCACGTCGCACGTCTGCTTAGGAGGAACTGGATGCGACGAATGCGTTCGAAGCTATTTCGCTTGGTGCTGACCTCGAGCCTTGGATTCGCGACGCTCGCGACGTCCATCGAGGTCGCCTCGGCTCAACCCGAGGTTCGCGATCATCGCCGTGGTGGCAATAACGATCGGCCCCGTGACGATGGCCCTCGCGAGGCACCGCCGCCTCCGCGCACCGACAACCGTGGCGCCGAGCGCCGCGGCTTCGTCTGGGTCGAAGGTGCATGGGATTGGAAGAACGGGAAGTGGGAGTGGGAGGCCGGCCACTGGGAGCGCGAGCGACGCGGCAAGCGCTGGCGCCAGCGCAAGTGGGAGAACCGCAACGGCGCGTGGGTCCGCATCGACGCGGGCTGGGATGACGATCGCGACAGCGGTCCGCGTGAAGCACCGCCGCCGCTCCGCGAGGAGAAGTTCGAGCGCCGCCGCGGCTGGACCTACGTCCGTGGCCAGTGGGCGTGGCAGAACGGCAAGTGGGAGTGGCAGGCGGGTCGCTGGGAGAAAGAGCGCCGCGGCAAGCGTTGGCGCGAGCCGCGCTGGGAAAACCAGAACGGCGTCTGGGTCCAGATCAACGGCGACTGGGAAGACTTCGACGATCGCCCGCGCCAAGCACCGCCCGCCCTCAAGGAAGAGAAGTGGGAATCGCGCCGAGGCTGGGTCTTCGTGCGCGGTCAATGGGAGTGGAGCAACGGCAACTGGGAATGGCAGCCCGGTCGCTGGGAGAGAGAGCGCGGCGGTAAACGTTGGCGCGAGCCGCGCTGGGAAAACCAGAACGGCGTGTGGGTCCGCATCGATGGTGATTGGGAAGTCGCGCCGGCGTACCCGACGGCAGCACCGCCGGCTCCTCGTGAGGAGACGTTCGGGCAAAAGGCCGGCTATGTCTGGGTCCGCGGCAAGTGGGATTGGCGCAATGGCAACTGGGATTGGACACCCGGCCATTGGGAACGTTCGCGTGCGAACTCGCAGTGGAACGATGGTCGCTGGGAGCAGCGAAATGGTCGCTGGGAGTGGATCGACGGTTCGTGGGCGACGGTTGCATCCCCGTTCCCCACGAGCGCGCCACCTGCGCAGCGGCCAGAGTCACCGGGTACGAAGCCTGGATTCGTCTGGGCACGTGGAAACTGGGCGTGGAAGAACGGCAACTGGGAATGGGTTCCTGGGCACTGGGAGACTGCGCGAGCTGGCTTCCGCTGGTCCGATGGTCGTTGGGACCAACGCGACGGGAAGTGGGTCTGGATCGATGGTTGGTGGAAGCAGGGAGAGATTCCGCAACCGCAACCGCCCGCACCGACGCAAACACCGCCTCCACCTCCGCCACCGACGCAGACGCCACCGCCTCCGCCGCCGCCGTCCAACGGCCCGTCGCAGGCGCCACCTCCACCACCGACGGAGAACCCCGGCGAGCAACGCGCGGGCTACATCTGGGTGCGTGGCCAGTACAACTGGATGAACAACAAGTACGAGTGGGTCCCGGGTCACTGGGAACGCACGCGTGCGAACAAGCGCTGGGAAGATGCGCGCTGGGAACAGCGCGGCGGCGTTTGGATCAAGATCGAGGGCGGCTGGCGCTAGGCGCGCACCGCGTTCCGATCGAGGGGCCGTCGCGAGCGATCGCGGCGGCCTCGCTGCTTTCGGCGACTAGAAGTGACGCTTGAACAGCGGCAGTCGGATCTCGACGCCGCGGTCACCACGGTACTCCGCGGGCGCCATCTCGACGTCGGGTAGCTCGACATCGACGACGTGACCCGCGATGCCGAACGACAGCTTCGCGGTGATGCGCGCGACACCTTGCGTGAAGTGGACGTCGCTCGATAAGTGGAACACGAGGTAGCGATCGGTCGTCGTCGCGTCGATGCGCACGAACGCGCGACGACGGCGACCATCGAACGTGATCCCGAAGCGCCCATCGGAGAGCTCGCCGACGTGCTGGTTCACCGAGTTGCCGAGCTCGGTGAACGCATCTGCGATCTCTTGCGAGATCGTCAGGCGCTGGTTGATCGGCGCCTGCGGCCAGAGGCGCTCGTAAAGCTCGCAGTAGTCGACGTCGCTCTTGTCGGAGGTGTTGGCCAGTGCGACGCCACTCGTCGCCCATGCGACTGCACACACGAGTGCCCGACGCCTCATCTCGTTATCCTCGCAAAGTGGCTAGGCGGGGTTCTGTGAGCGAGGTTACGTCCAGCATGCTAAAGCAGCCGCATGAATCGCGCGCTGCTGATCGTGACGTTGGTGACGGCGTTTGGCATCGGGTGCAAGAAGTCCGAGCCTGCGAAGAGCGAGACCGGATCGTCGACGGAGACGACCGGTACGACGAAGGGTTCGTCGATGGAGACGAAGCCGCCTACAGCGGCACCCGGTGTGGCCGGCGAGGCGGATCCCTGGTCGAAGCCGCCTGCCGCGAAGGATCCGTTGCCGAAGCCGTTCTTGTGGTCGGTCGAGAAGGACGGCAAGACGAGCTACCTCCTCGGAACGATCCATCAGGGTGTCGATGCGGAGTCGCGACTTCCGAAGATCGTCTTCGACAAGCTCGATGCAGCTCCCGCGTTCGCGATGGAGACCGATCTGTCCTCGGCTTCGGACGCGATGAAGGAGATGATCCAGTGCGTGGGGTGTTCGCTCAAGAAGGAGCTGACGCCCGAGGAGTACAAGAAGCTGGAGGACGTGCTGGGCAAAGCGACCGTCGAGCAGGTCCAAGGCATGAAGCCGATGGTCGCGGCGACAATGGTGTCGCTCTCGTTCATGCCGCAGACCGCGCCGATGGACGGCGTGCTGCAGGGCCGCGCGCAGCGGCTGAAGAAGCGGATGATCTATCTGGAGAAGGCCGACGACGCCGCGAAGGTGCTCGCGAAGTGGATGGACGTGCGCGCGCTCAAGCTCATGCTCCAGGACGTCGAGGGCGGCAAGAAGCAGATGACCGAGATGCTCGCGTCGTACATCGCCGGTGACGACAAGAAGCTCCTCGAGATCAACGACGAGGAGAAGGACAAGACGCTGAAGATCTACACGCAGGCCGAATACGACCAGCAACAGACCGACATGCTCTACAACCGCAACGCTGCGTGGCTGCCGGCGATCGAAGCGATGCACGCGGCCGGCGGTGGATTCGTCGCCGTGGGTACCCTTCACCTCGTCGGGCCGAAGAGCGTCCCGGACCTCCTGGAGAAGAAGGGCTACAAGATCACGCGGATCACCCCGTAGACGGTCCCCGAGGCAGCCGGCCGACGGCCCGAAAATGAACCCTTGTTCATTTGTGTGAGACCTCGGTAATCTCCGACCGCCCAATAGGGGGGTGTTCGATGCGCGTAGTCCTCGTTGCTTCGTTGAGCTTGCTGTTCGCTTGCGGAAATGATGGAGCCACCACTGGTGATGATCAGCCCGGTGCCGACGCCACGCTGAGCGGCGAAATGCTCTCGCTGACGTATCCGACATTCACCGTCGATCCAGGCTCCGAATCCACGAAGTGTGTGTGGATGCGGCTGCCCAACACGGGCGAGGTCAAGGTTCACCAGCTCCACAACGTGCTGGGTTCGAGCTCGCACCACCTCATCGTCTATCGCGACAACATGGACACGACCGAGCAGCTCACGCCGGTCGATTGCCAACCGTTCACGGGTGCGCTGAACACGACCGGCATGATCGCGCCGATCATGATCACGCAGCGTGCGGATGATGCGTTGTTCCTCCCCGAGGGCGTCGCATACACGTTCGCGCCGAACCAGATGATCAAGCTCGAGATGCACTACCTGAACGCGACCGACGAGCCCGTCGACGCGACCGCCCAGGTGAACTTCTACCTCGCCGATCCGTCGACGATTCGCGACGAGGCCGACATCCTGTTCATCGGCTCGCCCGACATCACCATTCCCGCGGGGCAGCCGCTGCACCTCCAGCAGTTCTTCAAGGTGCCGAACTACATCGATCTCTCCCAGTCGAAGATCTTCGCGATCACGGGGCACACCCACCACTTGGGTCTCGACATGCAGGTTCGGGTCGGCCCGTCGAAGACCGGTCCGTTCGAGTCGGTCTACAAGCCGAGCCCGTTCTCGTGGAGCGAGCCGGTCACCACCGTGCACAAGCCCGAGTTCAGCGTCCCCAGCGGCGGTGGCTTCGAGTTCGAGTGCTCGTACATGAACACGGGCACGCAAGAGGTCGGCTTCGGCGAATCGGCGAACGACGAGATGTGCTTCTTCTGGGCCTACTACTATCCGTCGCAAGGCTCGAAGGTCTGCGTGCACACCGAGCAGTACGGCGGCGCGAACGGGCTGAACGTGTGCTGCCCGGGCGACAGCCTGTGCGGCCTCGTCGAGCAGCAATTCTAGGCGTACCATTCGGGGGATGAGCCCCGTGCGCGCGCTGCTGGTCGTCCACATCGCGAGTGCCCTCGCGGGTGGCTGCGCGACGACGCCGGTACGGGGTGTGGTGTTCGCCGATCGCAACGGCGATGGCATCCGTCAGGGCGACGAGCCCGGTGTCCCCGGTGCGGTCGTGGCGTTCGAGCGCTCGACGTTCGTCACGACCGGCAGTGACGGCGCGTATCACCTCGATGCGCCCGTCGATCAAGGCCGGCTGTGGGTTCGCATCCCGAGCGGTTATCGGCCGCAGCCGTTGTCGCGGCCCATCGCGAGCGAGCCGATCGATCTTCCACTCTCTCCACTGTCCGCCGACGAAGCAGCTACGCCGCTGACGTTCGTGGTGGCGAGCGATAGCCACGTACCGAGTCCGGGCGGCAACGACGACTGGGACGGCGGCGATCTCGTCGACGCGGTGGACCAAGCGGTGAGCCTGCCCGAGCGGCCGCGGTTCTTCACGATCGTCGGCGACATGACCACGGGCAATCAGACCTACGAGTTCGACACGCTGCAAACCGCGGTGGATGCGTCGGGCATGCCGTGGATCCCCGTCGCCGGCAACCACGACTGGTACGACGGCGGTGCGAACTATCGTCGCTACTACGGCGTCGACAACTACAGCTTCGACATCGACAACGTTCACTTCATCGTCTGGGACACGAACCTCGGCGTGGACGATCAGATCGCCTTTCTCACGGCGGATCTCGCGCACGTCGCGGGCAGCATGATCGTCGTCGCGATGGCGCATCACTCGCCGCTCGATGAAGTCGCCGATGCGATGGATCAGCTCGGCGTGGACTACATGTTCACGGGCCACTGGCACGCGAACCGGCGCATCCAGCGCGGAGACATCGTCGAGCTGAGCACGCAGACGTTCGTGATGGGCTCGATCGATCAGACCGCACCCGGGTATCGCGTGGTGACGTTCTCGAGCGACGGTGCGATGCACGTCGAGCATCACGAGAAGCTCGTGCGCGGCCAGCTCGACCTCGTGTCGCCGCATGCGGGCACCTGCGTCGCCGGCGATGGCTTCGAGGTGATCGCCGCCGCGGCCCTCGATGCATCGACGCCCGACGTCACCGTGCGCGTCGATTGCGGACCGGAGCAGGCGCTGTCGGCGAGCGGAGGCTGGAGCTTTCGCGGCGACGTCGGCGCGCTGTCACCGGGGACGCACTCGCTGACGCTGACGGCGCTGTCCGCGGGTGGGCGACGCGAGGAGAGGCAGGTCGCGATCGAGGTTTGCGCACCGACGAGCGCGCTGCCGGCGTTCAGCGATTGGACACAGCTCGGTGGCTCGCCGGAGCATCACAACGCGCGGGCCACGCTGACGGCGCCGCCGCTCGTCGCGCGGTGGACCGCCAACGTCGGGGGCACGATCTCGCTCGGTACGCCGATCGTCGCCGGGAACCTCGCGATCGTCGTCATCACCGACAACGCCGCCGGCGATCAAGGCGGCCTCGTCGCGCTCGATCTCGCGACCGGCGCCGAGAAGTGGCGCTATCGCACGCCCTACCCCGCCGTCGGCGCCGCGGCGGCGTCGGGAGACACGGTCGTCGTCGCGACGAAGAGCGGCGAGGTCCACGCGGTCGCGCTCGCCGACGGTGCGCCGCGCTGGACGCACGATGCAGCCGCGGGCGTGAGCTCGTTCGCCGGATCGCTGTGGGCGCCACCGACGATCGCCGACGGCCTCGTGTACATCGCGCTGCAGGGCAACTTCACCGCGCTCGATCTCGCGACCGGCAACCCCGTGTGGGCGCGCGACCCCGCCGACCCCGAGTTCAACTGGCTCGGTTCGCTCGCCGCCGTCGCGGTGTCCGAGGGCACCGCGATCGCCGCGTTCAATCGCACGCTCGGCGTCACGAGTGCGAGCGCGACGACGGGCGCACCGGTGTGGTCGATGAAGGACGGACGCGCGGTCGCGGTCAACGCATCGCCGCTCGTCGACAACGGCATCGTCTACGTGATCAACGCGGCGGGCACGGTCAGCGCCGCGACGCTGTCGACGGGCTCCGTGCTGTGGACGCGCACGATCACGCCCGGCGCGACCGAGTGGCACTACTCGGTGACCGCGACTCCGGCGCTCGCCGGCGGCCGGCTGTTCGTCGCGACGCAGTGGGATGACCTCGTCGCGCTCGACGCGGCGACAGGTGTCGAGCTGTGGCGCGTGCCCGCCCCCGACGGCGTGCTCAACTTCACGCACTATCGCGACGCGCAGGCGGCGTGGCCCGCATCGCCCGTCGTGACCGGCGACATCGTGTGGATCGGCGGGCTCGATGGCCGCTTGATCGCGTTCGCCGCGGACGATGGACGCGAGCTGTGGTCCACGCAGCTCGGCGCGCCGATCACCAGTGCCGTCGCGCCGACCGGAGACGCGCTCGTCGTCGCGTCGTACGACGGCACCGTGCGCCTGATGACGCAAGGCACCCCCGCGGCGCCGGCCGTCGTCGATGCGTGTCCACCGCTCGTTCCGTCGCCGCCGGCCGCCACGCCGAGCGGCTGCGCGATCGGAGCGCCGAGCTCCGTGCTGCTCGTGCTCCTCGCGGTCTCGCTATCGTTCGGGCTTCGTCGCCGCCGACGCACGGCTCGCTAGAAACTTCGTCACCGCCGAGAGCACGGCGGGCGGAATCTCGTGACCGCCGAGGAACGAGTGAAACTCGACGTTCGCGCCGGCGGCGACGAGCCGATCGCGCAGCGCTTCGGCGATCGCGTACGGCAGCAGCATGTCGTGACGACCGTGCGACTGGATCACGGGAACGCCCGCGAGCTTCGCGAACAGCGGCTTCCACACCGACTCCGCGGTCAGCGTCCCCGACATCAGCACGAGGCCCGCGAGCGGCGCGGCGCGATGGAGCGCCGTGTCGACCGACAACATCGCGCCCTGCGAGAACCCACCGAGGACGAGCTGGTCGTTCGCGATCGAGTAGCGCGCCTGCAGCTGATCCAAGAACCGCCCCATCTGCACGCGCGCGTTGTCGAGTCCCTCGGGGACCTCGGCGATCCACGTGCGCATGTTGCCCGAGCCGAGCGAGGCTTCGAGCCGCGCGAGATCGAGCAGCCACCACGCGCGCGAGTCACCGTATAGCCCACCGAGCTCGAGGGGCGCCGCCGGGAACACGTACCGCGTGTGCGGAGCGTGCAGATACGGCGCGAGCCCGACGAGGTCATCGCCGGGTGCACCGAAGCCATGCAGCAGCACCACCGTCGACGAGATGTCGCCGCTCGGTGGCTCGATGATGCGGGTGGTAAGGCCGGCGATCTCGAGGCGCGATGATTTCATCCCGCCGACACTACTCGATCGCGTTCGTCAGGTGCCCGCCGGACCGCCCGAGCCGCGATCCGCGATCGGACGGTCGTGGGTGTCCGACGAGTGCGGCGGGCGATCGTTGTCCGCGTCGTCGCTCATGTCGAGCTCGAGCTCCGGCTCCGTGCCGCCTTCGACAGAATCCGTGGCCAACGACTCGAGCCAGTTCTGCCCGTTCTCCATCGCCGCGTCGTCATCGAGGTGCATCGTGTCGGCGGCGCGCGGTGTGTGGAGGCCATAGAGATCGCCCACGTCGTGGAGCGACGCATCCATCGACTCGAATGTCGTCGGATCCGTCGGGATTTCGACCTCGTCGCTCGCATCGCTCGTGTCGCTCGTGTCCGTCTCCGAGTACAGCGACTGCACGGGATCACGCGGATCCGGCGGTGGGACCGTGCCCGTCGCCCGACGCGCTCGCCGCGCCGTGCCCTGACGCACTCGGTGCACTACGTATGCGCCCGCTGCGCCGACGAGGAGGACCTTCGGAAGTGTCATGAGTCTCATGCTCGACAGGCGCAGCACGTCGCGTGCCTGTGCCAGCGACTGGCGTGGTGAGCCGATGCTCTCGCAACCGCGTGCACCGCGGCGTACTCTGGAGTCGATGCGACGTCGCGAGTGGCTTCGTCTCGTCGGCGTCGGTGCCGCGAGTCTCGCGACGAGCTGCGGCGACAATCTCCCTCCCTCCCCCTCGTCGGTGGCCGCCGCGATCCTCGAGCCATCGCAGGATGGCTTCCTCGTCGCGCTCTACGACGCGCACGCGAGCAGTGTCGCGATCGAAGTGCGCGACGACGCGGGTGGGCTCGTCGCCGCGGTCATCGTGGAGCTCTCGCCGGCCGGCGTCGCCGCGATCGACGGCCTCGCGCCCAGCACCGCCTACGACGTGTTCGTGCTGCAGCTGGCACGCGCACCGCTGGGTCCGTTCCGCGTGCGCACCGCACCGCGCGACGACGATCCACGTGTCGTTCGCATCGCCGTCTCCGCCGACTACGATCCGCACCCCGACTTCGAGAGCGCGCTCGTCGATCACGTCCTGGCGGCCGATCCGGATCTGTTCGTCTCGCTCGGCGACTTCCCGTACTGCGACAACGGGCCCGACGTCGTGCAAGACGTGCCCGGCTATCGGCTGCGCCACGTCCAGGCGCGCACGTCGCCCGCGCTGCAAGCGCTGCACGGCGGCGTCGGCGTGCGCTCGATCTACGACGATCACGAGTTTCGCAACGATTGGAACCCCGACCTCGTCGCGCGCGAGGGCTCGCGCTACGCGGCCGCGATGCAGGTGTGGGACGAGTTCTTCCCACTGCGCGATCCGATCGACGACATTCGCTATCGCAGCTGGCGCTACGGCGCGAACGTCGAGTGCTTTCTCCTCGACTGCCGCCGCTTCCGCAGCGCCGCCTCCGAGCCAGACTCGCCGCTCAAGACGATGCTCGGCGCGACGCAACGGCAGTGGCTGCAAGACGGCGTGCGCGCGAGCACCGCGGCGTTCAAGTTGATCTTCACGAGCGTCCCGCTCGACTACGGCGTGGGCTTCGATCACTGGAAGGGCTACGCGATCGAGCGCGAGGCACTCCTCGACGCGCTCGTCGGCATCTCCGGCGTGCTGTTCGTGTCGGCGGACCAGCACTACTTCGCGGCGTACCGCCACTCGCACGGCGTGCGCGAGTTTCAGGTGGGACCGCTCGCGCGCGGCATCGGTCCGTTCGGGGACGACCTCCCGGGCGTGTTGTTTCGCGCGGGCCGGTTCAACGCCGGGCTGTTCGAGATCGAGGGCAGCACGCTGCGCGTCGTCGGGCTCGGGGCCGACGGGGAGCGGTTCTACCAAGAGACGTTCACACCCGACGATCTGCGTCCGGCGTAGCGGTACGATGGCGTATGGGCGTCCAAGGCGCGCGGTCGTATCTCGCGGCGTTCGCGAGCTTGCACGCGTTGTCGGATGTCGACGAGCGACGCCGCGTGGCGCGGCAAGGACTCGCGGCGCTCGCGCAGATCGCGGAGCGCGAGCCCGCGCCGCTCGAGGGGATCGCACCCGAGGCGCTGCTCCTCAGCGTGCGCGCCGCGTTCGGCGATGGCGTGCTCGCGGACCTCGAGTGGATGTCGCCCGCCGCGAGCGCGATCGCGATGTTCGAGCTCGCGCAGGGGTTGCCCGCGGGACCCGAGCGGCGAGAGCTCGGGCGGCGCGTGCTGTTGCGCCTCCGCGACGCGGATCGCGAGAGCTTCGTGCGGTTGCTCGTGGCGCTCGCGCGGTCGGCGCCGAAGCTCGTCGCGAGCGATAGCCTGCGCGCGCGCACCGAGGTGGTGCTGTCGGCGCCGCTGACGGGCGCGGCCGGAGCGATCGGCGAGCTCGCGCTCGGGTTGTGCGCGCAGCCGGTGCTGGCGGCGAGCTGGATCGAAGAGCCGGCGATGGGCTCGTTGCCCGCGCGTCGGCTCGCGGCGCGGATCTTGGCCCATGCGGCGCGCGAGGCGCTGCGACGACACGACGCGGGCGATCGCGGTGGCGTGGCGGTCATGGTGCGTCCGGGGATCCGCGCCGCGATCGAGCGCCTGCTCGGTGATCGCGAGGCGCTCGTGTGGAGGTTCGCGTCGATCGCGCGTGGGCTGTTGGCGCACGTCGATCTCGATCTCGCGGCGGCGATCGATCGCGAGCTGCGGCCGGGCGCGTCGTCGACGGAGCTGCGGCGCGGGGCCGCGTCCGCGGCGGCGGCGCTCGAGCGCGGCGGCGCGGCGACGCGTTGGACGCCGGTGATCGTCGAGCGCGCGGCGAAGGATCCGGGCGTCGCGAGGGGGGCGATCTTGGGCCTCGCGGGGCTCGCGGTGAAGGACCCCACCGCGGCGGATCACCTCGCGCGCGAGCTCATCCAACGTGCGTCGCTCGATGGTGCGGAGGCGCTCGCGGAGCTGCGCCGCGAGGAAGGCAGTCCGCTGTTGCCGAGTGCGGCGAGCTTCGCGCTCGCATGGGCGCGCGATCAGGCGCGCGAGCAGGTGCGCGGCGTGGTGAACGACGATGGCCGCTCGGCGCTGTTGCACGCGCTCGAGCTCGAGCTCGGCGATGGCGTGCGCTCCGACGAGGGCGGCGGACTGCGGGAGCCGCTCGCGAATGCGCGGGCGGCGTTGGACGCCGGCGACGTACCGCAGGCATTGCGAGAAGCGCGCGTGGCGATCGAAGAGGTCGCCGCGGCGGCCGATTGGCTCGAGCGCGCCACCGACGACGATCCGATCGATCGCCGCCATTCCATGCGCCTCTTGCGCGAGCTCGATCGCGAGCTGCTCGCCGACAACGCGCTCGCGGCGGTGATCGCGCTGGCACCCGAGAACGATCCGGCACGCGAGCAGTACGCACGAGCGCTCGGCGCGATCGAGGCCGCGCTACTCGCCCGCGAAGCGCGGCCCGAGGGAGGACCGGTCGCGCATGGTGGTCTGCGCATCGCGCGACTGCGCGCCGTGGTGCGCCTGCTCGACGGCGTGCGCAAGACGGGCGAAGCCGACCTCGCCCCGCGCCTGGCAGCCGTGCGCACGCTGATGACACGAGCCGCCGCCGATCACTCGCCGCTGCGACGCGCGGTGTGGGCCGCACTCACGCGCGCGGGCGATGCGCTGCTGCGAGACGATCACGCGGAGATCACGGACCTGCTGCTCGCGTGGACGACCGCGTTTCCCGACGACGATTTCGCCATCGTTCGCGAGGCATCGATGATCCCCGAGGTCACGCGCGCGTTCGAAGCGTATGCCCGCTTGCAGGCGGCCACCTGGGCCGCGGCGGATCCCGACGACACCGATGCGTTGCGGAGCGTCGTCGAGCGGTTGGCGGAGCTCGCCGACGCTCTGCCGCCGGAGCAATCGCCGCGCGTCGAATCGGTGCGGCTCTCACTCGCCCGCACGGGCAACCTGGCCGCGCGGATCACCGCGGCAGCGAGCCGCGCGACGATCCCCGATGGATCGCTCGAAGCGCTCGCCGGCGAGCTCGCGGCCCTCGCACGCCGCGTGTTCGGCGCGCAACAACGGCTCGGCATCGAGGCCTCCGATCGCGAGGCCGAGCTCGACAACGCGCTTCGCGCGATCGGCGGTGCGCTGCGGCGCGAGGCCGGCGAGGTCCCTCATGACGAGCCGGTCGAGATCCGCGACACGCCGCCCGTCGACGTTCCGGCGATCGGCCGCGCCGAAACGCGTGAACGCATCCGCGCCCGCCGCGAGAGCATTCGCGCCGCCGATCGTGCGCGTTCGAGGAGCACGCCGCCGAGTGATTTCTCGCGCGACGCCACGCAACCGCTTCCGCGCGGACATCGCGAGAGCCAGGTCCGCGAGCTGCTTCGCGAGGCGATTCCCCTCGACGAGGCCGTCGCGATCGCGATCGATGCCACGCGTGCCGCCTTGCCCCCGGCGCTCGCGGCCGCGATCGAGCACGTGCTGCTGTGGATCGCACGGCGACCGCGCGTCGACGAGGCGAAGGTCGCCGCGCCGGCTCCCGATGTGATGTTGCCGAGCTGGGTTCCGCTGTCGCGCCTGCTCGGTGGGTTTCACGTCGTGCGCCCGATCGGCCGCGGCGCGGGCGGATCCGTTCTCCTCGCGTGTCGCGCCGAGGAGCGCGCTCACCCCGACAAGGAGCTCGTCGCGCTGAAGACGCCGGACTACTCGGGCGGCGCTGCACGCAATCTATCGGAGGCGGAGTTCGAAGCGATGTTCCGCGACGAAGCGGGCGCGCTCCTCGCGGTTCCCGCGCATCGCAACCTCGCCGGCTTCGTGACGTTCGATGCGACCGCGAAGCCCAAGCCGATCCTCGTCATGGAGTACGTGCGCGGCACGAACCTCGAGCGAACGCTCCAGCAGAACGCACTCGATATCTCGCGCGCGTTCGCGATCATCGATGACCTCCTCGCCGGCATCGTCGCGATGCACGAGGTGTCGGTCGCGCACCTCGACGTGAAGCCCGCGAACGTCGTGCTCCGCGAGAGCAACGGCGTCGCGGTCCTCGTCGATTTCGGCCTCGCAGGACGGCGACTGCGTGCGGGCTGCGGGAGCATTCACTACGGCGCGCGCGAGGTGTGGGCCGATGGCGCCACGGATCCGCCGTTCGGTGCGGATGTCTACGCGGCCGCGTGCGTCGCGTTCGAGGTGCTGACCAACTCGGTGCTCGTTCGCGGCGATTCGCTGAACGATGTCATCGCGAACCACTTCTCGAAGCAACCAGCCGCCGACGTCCTCGCGACGCTCGAGCGAATGCCGCGGCTCGGGCCGCTGTCGGAGCTGTTGCGTGCATCGCTATCGCGCGACTCGAAGCGACGTCCGACGGCGGCGCGGCTTCGTGCAGGCTTCACCGCGATCGCGCCCGATCTGCGGTCGCTGCCATGGCCGATCGACGTGTGAGCGACGTCTGATCGACGTGTGAGCTAGCGTGCTACCGTCGGCTATGCGCTGGTTCGCCCCCGTCGTGATCGTAGCCCTCGTGGCTGCGGGGGCGTCGCGGCCCGCGGATGCAGCTCGCGCGCGCTGCGTTTCGATCAGCACCTCCACGAGCACCGCACGCTCCACGGCCACCGCACGCGAGGCGACCGGCTCGGTGAAGCTCACGCCTCGCCGCGGCGTCGTGGGTCGCGGCGCAGTCTCGGATCGCCGTACGGATGGCGACGAAGTCTTCGTCGTCCCGCGCGTGGTCGCGCTCGTCGCGATCCCCACGCTGTCGTTGCTCGTTCCCTCCGCCACCGTTGTCCCCCACCCTGCGTCTCGTCGAATCGACGAAGTCGCGCGCGGTCCGCCGTCTCTGGTCGTGCTGTCAACGTCACCCATCTGAACGCACGTCTCACACTCCAGGGAGGCCTCGTGGCCAATCCGTTCGCCCTCGCTGCTGCGCTCCATCGCACCATGGTCATCGTCTGTCCGCACTGCGGACTCAAGAAGGTCGTCGAGAAACGAGCCGCACATCACCGCGTCTGCACGCGCTGCAAGAAGCACTTCCCCGACCCGCTCACCGCTAAAGCCCGCAAGAAGAAGTGACGGGCTCGCGCGTTCTTCTCGAGCTGGTCGTGGTGCTCGGCACCGCCGCGGTCGTCACCGTGGTGTTCCAAGCGCTGCGCTTGCCCGTGGTGCTCGGCTACGTGCTCGCCGGTCTGATGATCGGCCCGCACTTGCCGGTGCCGCTCGTCGCGAACGCGCATCTCGTCCACGTGCTGTCCGAGCTCGGCGTGATCCTGCTGATGTTCTCGGTCGGCCTCGAGCTCCGCATCTCGACGCTCGCGCGCGTCGGTGTCCCCGCCGCGCTGACCGCGGTGTTCGAGGTGGCGCTCGTCATCGGGCTCGGCATGCTCGTCGCGAAAGCGGTGGGCCTCGCGCCGCTCGAGGCGCTGTTCGCGGGCGCGTGCGTCGGCATCTCGTCGACGATGCTCGTCGCGAAGGCGTTCGAAGAGCACGGCTGGAAGGGCGGCTTCACCGACATCGTGTTCGCGGTGCTCGTGTTCGAGGACCTGATCGCGATCTTGCTCCTCGCGGTGCTGACGGGCGTCGCGAGCGGTAGCGGCCTCGACGCCGAAGGCCTCGTGCGGCTCGTCGCGCGGCTCGGCGGATTCCTCGCGGCGCTGCTCGTCGGCGGGCTGATCGTGATCCCGCGCATCGTGCGCTGGGTCGCCGCGCGCTATCGCCAGGAGACGCTGCTCGTCCTCGCGCTCAGCATCTGCTTCGGCGCGTCCGTGCTCGCCGACTACTACGGCTACTCCGTGGCCCTCGGCGCGTTCATCGCGGGCATCTTGATCGCCGAGTCGGGCCGTGGCGAGGAAGTCTTTCACCTCGTGAAGCCGTTCCGCGACGTGTTCGCGATGGTGTTCTTCGTCTCGGTCGGCATGACGATCGATCCCGCACAGCTCGCCACGAACTGGTACGTGATCCTGCTGTTCTCGATCGTCGTGATGATCGGCAAGCCGGTCGGTGTCGCGCTCGGCGTGTTCCTCGGCGGTCACGGCCTCCAGCCCGCGGTACGCGCGGGCGTGTCGCTCTCGCAGATCGGCGAGCTGTCATTTGTCATCGCCGGCATCGGCGTCACGAGCGGTGTCGCGAGCCCCGCGCTCCTCGCGATCGCGGTCGGCGTGTGCTGCGTGACGACGCTGACCTCCGGCGTCCTCATCGCGAAGTCGCAGGGGATCGCGAAGTGGGTCGCCCGCCGCCTCCCGAGGCGCCTCGCGATGTTCGAGAGCTTCTACGAAGCGTGGCTCGGTCGCCTTCGCCAGCGCCAGGCGTCACCGTGGCGAAAGCTGCGACGGCCGGTCGCGGTGCTCGTTCTCGACGCCGGCGTCATCGTCGCGATCGTGATCGGCGCCGCGGCCATCACTCCCCACGCCGCCGGATACCTCGGCGAGTACATCCGGCTCGATGACGTGGCCGCGAGAGTCCTCGTCGCGGGCGCTGCCGCGGCGATCGCCACACCATTTATCGTCGGGCTCGTTCGCCGCGTCGTCGTCATCGCGCGCATCCTCGCGCTCGAGGTCATTCCCGCCAACGAGACGCACGACATCGGCCTCGCACCTCGTCGAGCCCTGATCGTCACGTTCGGGATCGGCATCAGCCTCGTCGTCGGACTTCCACTGGTCGCCGTCACGCAGCCCTTCGTCCCCGGTGGCTGGGTCGTCATGCTCGTCCACGTCGTCGTCCTCGTCGCGATCGCGCGCCGCTCGCTACGTGACTTCGACGGTCACGTGCGCGCCGGTAGCGAGCTCCTCCTCGAGCTCCTCTCGCAGCCGGCATCGCGAGCGACAGCGGAGCTCGCGCAGGTCGAGGCGGTGCTGCCCGGCTTCGGTGGTGTCGTGTCGATCGCGATCGGCGCCGCGTCTCCTGCCGTCGGTCGCACGCTCGCCGAGCTCGATCTGCGCGCGCGCACGGGTGCGACGGTCCTCGCGATCGCGCGCGGTGGCGCAGGCATGGCTACACCGTCACCGACGGAGCCTTTAGCAGCGGGCGATACACTCGCGATGGCCGGTTCTGACGACGCCATCGCACAGGCGCGAAACCTGTTCGACGCTCTCTGAACGCGGGTATCGTCGCTGCATGGCAAAACGAGAGGAAACAGGTGAGGTCCTCAAGAAGCCACCGCCGCCCCAGCGACGCTTCCCGTGGCGACTCTGGCTGTTCGCGATCGTCATGACCGCGGGCGCCGGCGCGGGTGGCTACTTCACGTGGCAGTACCGCCAAGAAGCCGCGCAGGCGATCGACGATCGCGCCGACTGCGCGGTTAACCTCGGCAAGCTCCGCAGCGAGATGACCACCACGCAGAAGACGTCCGAGACCGCGTCGAAGGATCTCGCGAACTGCACCGCCTCCGTCGCCGCGCAGGAGCAGAAGTCCAAGGCCGTCGAGACGCAGCTCCGTGATGCCGCCGCGAAGATGAACGCGACGATGGAAGAGCTCGCCACGCTGCGCACCCAGCGCGCCGATGCCGAGAAGCGCATCGCTGCGATGGAGGACATCCAGAAGCAGTTCGCGAAGATGATCGACGCCGGTCAGCTCAAGGTCGCCGCGCGCAACGGCAACCTCGTCATCTCGCTCCCCGCCGAAGTGCTGTTCCCGTCCGGCAGCGCCGACGTCTCCGAGAAGGGCCAGATCGCGATCATCGAGATCGGCGTGACGCTGAAGAAGCTCGCCGATCGCCGCTTCCTCGTCCTCGGTCACACCGACGATCAGCCGCTCAAGAACAGCGTGTTCGAGGACAACTGGGAGCTGTCCACCGCGCGGGCCCTCAACGTCACGCGCACGCTGGTCAAGGCGGGCATGGATGCGAAGAACCTGATCCCCGCCGGCGCCGGCGAGCACGATCCGCTCGGCAAGGATCGCGCGAAGAACCGCCGCATCGAGATCGCGCTGCTCCCCGCGCTCAGCGAATTGCCGCCGCTGCCGAGCTCGCTCGACGGCGCCGCGCCCGCGTCTGCGAAGCCTTAGTTGTTCAGCGCGCCGACGAGCGGAAGCAGCTGATCCTCGGGGAGCGAGCCGCTGACCGCGAGATCGGCACCCGCCGTGGTGATGCTGACCTTGTTCAGCATCTCCATCACGATCGCATCGAGCCGGCCGCTCGCGAGGAGCGCGATGATCTGATCGTTCGCGAGCTTCGCGACGGCCTTCGCTTCCGCCGCCGACGAGAACGTCATCGCGACCGCGAGCGCGAGCGTCTTGTTCGCGAGATCGATCCCGCCGTTCCCGTGCAGCATCTTCTTGCCCTGCACCGCGCGCGACTTCGTGCTCGCTGCCCACAGCGTCGACGTCGTGTTCGTCTTCGCGACGAGCTTGCCGAGCGGCGACTTCGCGAGCGCGCCCTTGCCGCTCGTGAATGTCTTCAGCATCGCTTTGTCTGTCGGCTTCGCCGCGATCGCGATCACGTCGGGCGCGACCCACTCGACGAAGACCTTCGCGTTCAGCTCGAGCTTCGTCATGCAGTCTGCGAGCGCCTTCGGCTCTACGCCGTCGAGCGACAGGTAGTACGCGCCCGTGTCCGCGGTTGCACCCTCGACGAGGACGAGCCCGTCGATCGCTTTTGCCGGATCGATCTTGCACGTCGTCTTGAAGCGCTCGAGCACCTGCGTGGCGCCGAGCGTGGACATCAGCGCGCCCGCGAACGCCGACAACGACGATGCCATCACCGCATCGATGTTCGCGCCGACCACCAGCGTGGTCGACGCGGGCACGTTCGCCTGCGCGACCGCCCACGCGCGCTCGGGTGCGGCGTTCGCCTGCGCGGACACGACGACGAGGGTCGCGACGACGAGCGAACGCGCGGGCATCATCCAAGTTGGACGATCACGGGCAGCCGTGCGTTGCCTTGACCGACACCGAATCGAACAGGAAGCTCGTCGCGTCGAGGAAGTCGTTGTGCGATTCCATCTGGAAGCGCAGCGTCTGTCCCGACAACGGAGTCACGATCGTCTGCGCGAACGGCGTCCACATGTTGAACGACGCGGCATCCGAGTTCGTCTTCGACACGATGATGATCGGCGGCGTGCTCGGCGCGTTGGGGAACAGGAATCCGAGGAGACCCGCATCCGCTTGCGGGAACGCGTCGCTCGTTCCGATCGCCATGTACCCCGTCACCACGATCTGCGACGTCAGCGGCGGGATCACGATGTTCTGATAGACGTAGTCCGGGGCGTCATCGAGGATCGCTTCGTACCCACCGAGCCACGTGTACTTCGTCGGCGTCTGCGCCGCGAAGCCGAGGTTCGCGGCCGTATCGATCAACGGGATGGTCGCGTCGAAGCGAATCTCGGTCCATGGCGTGATCGCGGCGTTGTCGAAGTTCGGATTGCCGAGCAGCTCGGTGACCATCGGAACGCACGCGTCGGGCGGGGCGTCGATCGGCGGCGCGGCATCGATGTTCGGTGCGGCGTCGACGTTCGGCGCGGCATCGATCTGCGACGCGTCTTGCGCGGGCGCATCGATCGAACCGCCGTTGCTATCAATGGGTGCGTTCGAGCTGGTGCCCGAGGCGCAGCCAGAGAGAACAACGAGGGTCAACCACCGCCTCATGGGCCCATACTGTGTGGGTGGGCGGCCCAGATCAACGAAGATCTGGGACCTACCCACGGGCTTTGTAGCCCTGCCCACATCTCATACCGCGGCGCCGGCGATCGCGCGTCGAGCGGCGGCGGCTGCGGGCCGCCAACCACCTCGAAGCACACGCAGCCAGAACAGCGAGGCGCCGACGAAGATCTCGATCGCCAGACCGATCCACCCGCCGACCGCGCCCATCTCCCAGTGAACACCGAGCAGGTACGCGAGCGGAGGTGTGGTCAGCCACGACGTGATGATCCCGACGATGGCCGCGTAGCGAACATCACTCGCGCCGCGCAGGATGCCGCGTGCGATCACGTTCGCCGCGTCCGCCACGAGGAACGCGATGCCGACGTGGATCAACATCGTCCCTCGCGCCGCGAGCGCCGCATCGCCGGCCGCCATCGCGCGCACGATCGTCCCGCCGAAGATCGAGAACCCGATCACGCACGCGCCGGAGTACGCGACGCCGATCAGCAGCGCGCGCTTCGCGACCCGAGGGATGAGCCCGTCTTTGCCCGCACCGACCGCCTGACCGACGAGCACCGCGGCCGCTTCCGCCAGCGCGTGCGCCGGCAAGAACGACACGTTGATCAGATGGAGCACCATCTGATGTGCAGCGCCGTCGATCGCGGACATCCGCGCGACCATCACGGTGAGGATCAAGAACACGCCGACCTCCATCAAGAACTGGAGCCCGTTCGGCACGCCTTGCGCCCACACGTCACGCACCGCGCGTGCGCGCCACGTCACGCGGCGAAGCTGCGCACGCAGCGGCCACATGAGGACGAGCATCTCGGTGACGGTGCCGAGAATCGTGGCGATCGCGGCGCCTTCGACGCCTCGATGGAGCATGACGATCAGCACGATGTCCGCGACGATGTTCACCGCGTTCCCGGCCAGCGATGCGCGCATCGGTCCGCGCGTGTCGCCCTCGCCGTATCTCGCCTCGCGAACCGCCGCATAGACGAGCACGAGCGGCGCGCCGAGCGATCGGATCACGAGGTACTCGGCGGCGAAGTGACCGGCGCGCGGGCTCGCAGAGAACTGCACGAGCAGCGGCGCGATCGAGTGACCGACGAGCGCGGCGAGCAGACCGAACGCGAGCGCGAGGCCGATCGCACCACCGAGCAGCTCGGGGATCAGCTCGCGACGGTTCGCACCGACCGCTTGCGACACGAGCGTCTTGGCCCCGCGCAGGAGACCGATGCCGAAGCAGAGCAGCGCGAAGCCGACGACGGCTCCGAGGCCAACACCGGCGAGCTCGTCCGCGCCGACGGATGCGACGAACGCCGTCGAGGCGAGCGTCATCGTGGAGTAGGAGATCATGGACACCGTGATCGGCCAGGCGAGCTTCAGGAGCTCGCGTCCTGGACGCTCGGACCACGGTAAGGAAGAAGCAGCAATCAACGAAACGACAGGCATGACACGGCCCTCGCGAGCGCTGCACGGCGCTCGCCGATAGAGGACAGATGCTCGAATGGAGCCCTTCGATGTTTTCGATCGCCGAAACGAAAACGGGCCCCAGGTTTCACTGGAGCCCGCGGCGGGATTCTTGGTTTCTCTCGATCAGCGAATCGAGCAACCCCTACCGCGGGCTACAGCAGCGTCGGCGTTCACGAGGAACGACGGGCAGCGCATGTAGATCGGGTCGAGGTGCATGGGTTCGATATCTCCGAGTGGTTTTACTCTCGCGCGCGGGATCGAAGAAGGCAAGCGTTGTGTTCGAAGCGCGACAAGAAAGTACACCGCTACCGCGGATCGGTTACCGCACGCGATACGCGAGCGTCGTCCGCTGACACGTACGCAGCGTCGACGCGCCGGGCAACTCCGCGAACTGCCACGCGCGAACGTCATCGATGATCGCCGTATCGAGATCCGACAGCCCGGTCGAACCAGCGAGCGCGACGTCGGTCACGTTGCCATCCGGGCTCACGCACACCGAGAGCTCCGCGGTGATCGTCTCGCCGATCTCGTAGCGGACCTTGGTCGCCATCCGATCCACGCTGGGAAGCCGCGGATCGATCGCAGCGGGAATCACCTGTTCGGCATCGGGCGCGGGCACGAGCGACAGCTGCACACCCGTCCGCGGCGCGACGTCTCGATCGAGAACGCCGGTCGTGGATGCACACGCAGAGACGAGAACCAGAAGAAGGACGGACTTCATGACGGAGCTCCCAACCGAGCCACCCGAATCGCGAGTCGTCGCTCGTCCACATCGCGTGCCACACGTGTCGCACTGCAATCGCGCTGAATTGCAGTGGGCAGATCGGCGGCTCGTGGGTCGCGCGACAGCCCACGCCTGACGCATGCGACGCGAAGGGCGCTAATGGGGCGATTTTCCCCGGCTACTCGTGGGAATGAGCGATGGTCCCGAGCGGTTGACAGGCCGCTCGCGGGACGGTTTTCTCCCCGGAGTCCTTATATGTCCGATCGCCTCACCGAAGACGTCACCAAGTTCCAGGGCCGCTTCAACTCGCTGAAGGCCGAAGTCGGCAAGGTCCTCGTCGGCCAGGACGAGATGCTCCACCGCTTGCTGCTCGGCATGCTCGCGGGCGGTCACGTGCTCCTCGAGGGTGTGCCCGGCCTCGCGAAGACGCTCGTCATCAAGACGCTCGCGGACGCGATGGACGGCGTGTTCTCCCGCATCCAGTTCACGCCCGACATGCTGCCCGGCGACGTCGTCGGCACGCAGATCTACAACCCGCGCGAGGGCACGTACACGGTCAAGAAGGGGCCGGTGTTCGGCAACTTCATCCTCGCCGACGAGATCAATCGCGCGCCGGCGAAGGTCCAGTCCGCGTTGCTCGAGGCGATGCAGGAGCGGCAGGTCACGCTCGGTGATCAGACGTTCAAGCTCGCCGAGCCGTTCCTCGTGCTCGCGACGCAGAACCCGATCGAGCAGGAGGGCACGTATCCGCTGCCCGAAGCGCAGCTCGATCGCTTCATGCTGAAGGTCCGCGTCGGCTATCCGACGAAGGACGACGAGGTGAAGATCATCGATCGCATGGCGGGTTCGGGCAGCGAGCCCACCGCGAGCAAGGTCATGGGGCTCGACGAGATCCTCGCCGCGCGCGACGTGGTCAAGCAGGTGTTCGTCGATGACAAGGTGAAGCGCTATGCGGTCGATCTCGTCGCGGCGACGCGCGATCCGAAAGCGAGTGGCCTGCCGCAGCTCGCCACGCTGATCGATAACGGCGCGAGTGTTCGCGCATCGATCGCGATGATCAAGACGGCGAAGGCGCAAGCGCTGCTCTCGGGGCGCAGCTACATCTCGCCGCACGACGTGAAGACGATCGCGCACGACGTCCTCCGGCATCGCATCCTCGTCAGCTACGAGGCAGAAGCACAGGGCAAGACCACGGATAGCGTGATCGGTCAGATCCTCGAGAACGTCCCCGTTCCGTGATCCGGTAACGCCATGCTGCCCGCGGAGATCGCGCAAGCCGTCAAGCGCATCCAGTTCGTCACCGGACGCCAGGTGTCCGATGTGATGGCTGGCGCGTACCTGTCCGTGTTCAAGGGACGCGGCATGGAGTTCGACGAGGTGCGCCCGTATGTCCCCGGCGACGACATTCGCGCGATCGATTGGAACGTGACCGCGCGCACCGGCGAGCCGCACGTCAAGCGCTTCGTCGAAGAGCGCGAGCTGACCGTGATGCTGCTCGTCGATGTCTCTGCCTCTCAGGACTTCGGCTCCGGCCGGCGCAGCAAGCTCGAAGCCGCGGTCGAGCTGTCCGCGCTGCTCGCGATGTCCGCCGTCGAGAACGGCGACAAGGTCGGCCTGCTGCTGTTCCACGGCGGCGCAGACCTCTACATCCCGCCGCGCAAAGGCGGCAAGCACGCGCTCCGCGTCGTGCGCGAAGTGCTCGCGCGCGGGCAAGAGAAGGCCGCGGGCCTCACCGCACGCAAAGCGCTACTCGCGTTGCCGCGCGCGATCCGCACGCTGTTCGCGAAGCTGCAGTCGCGCACGAAGGTGGACGCGGCGCCGACCGAGGCGCGGCGCGCGACGAGCATCAGCGCCGCCCTCGAGTTCTGCCGGCAGGTGCTGCCGCGGCGCGCGGTGCTGTTCCTGATCTCCGACTTTCTCGACGAGGGCTACATGCAGGTCCTCCGTCACGCGAACCGCAAGCACGACGTGGTCGCCGCGCTGATCACCGATCCGCGCGAGGCGCAGATGCCGCCCGCCGGCCTCGTGACGCTCGAGGATGCCGAGTCCGGTCGCACGCGCCTCGTCGACACGCGCAGCGCTGCGTTCCGCACGGAGCTCGCGTCGCGCAGTGCCAAGCGCGAGACCGAGCTGCGCGATTCGCTCCGCGCGACGGGCATGGATCTGATCGTGTTCGATGCATCGCAGTCGATGGTCGATCCGCTGCTGCGGTTCTTCCGCGAGCGGCAACGGAGGCTGCGCCGATGAGCGGCAATCGTTTCGGGCGCGGTTCGCTCGCTAGATACGCGCGCTCACAGGGGCTCTCCCAGAACATGCGACACCGAGGCGGAGAGAACACCGAGGACCTTTTCGGGCGTGTCTCGATCGACCGTGACGATGCAGAGACGCACCCATCGAACGACGATCGGGCAGCGCTTCCGTCGACGACCGTCGCTGTTCAGGCTGTGTCACATCTGCGCTCCCAGACAATTCGACGTGTCTCGATCGACCGTGTCGATTCAGAGACGCACCCATCGCACGACGATCGTGCAGTGCTTCCGTCGACCGTCGCCGTACAAGCGCGCTCACAGCGGCTTGCTCGGAAAACGCGACACCGAGGCGGAGAGAACACCGAGGACCTTTTGGGGCGCGTTTCGATCGACCGTGACGATTCAGAGACGCACCCATCGAACGACGATCGGGCAGCGCTTCCGTCGACGACCGTCGCTGTTCAGGCTGTGTCACATCTGCGCTCCCAGACAATTCGACGCAGAGTCGCAGAGAACACCGAGGACCTTTTCGGGCGTGTCTCGATCGACCGTGTCGATGCAGAGACGCACCCATCGCACGACGATCGTGCAGTGCTTCCGTCGACCGTCGCCGTACAAGCGCGCTCACAGCGGCTTGCTCGGAAAATGCGACACCGAGGCGGAGAGAACACCGAGAACTTTTTTGGGCGCGTTTCGATCGAACGCGGCGATCAGCTCCAATCCGTCGCGAAGCGACAAATGACCTCTGCTCTGCGCCCTCCGCGTTTCTGTGTCGAGTCTTCTGAAGAAGCGATCCAAGACCAGTTTCGATCCGGTCAGCTCGAATCCGACCGGATCCAGTCCGACGCGAAGCGATCAAAGATTCTTCCTCGGTGTGCTCTCCGCCTCGGTGTCGCGTTGTTTGGGAAGAAGCGTGGCCTAGCGGCAGCGGTAGCGATGGCGATCGCGCTTGCCGCGTGCGGCGGATCGAAGGACGCCCCGCAGCCCGACCCGTCGATGCTCCCAGCACCCGACTCGATCCAGAAGACCACCGAGGTCGGCCCGGTGAAGGCCGTCGTCCGCGTGTGGCCGGCGAAGCCGAGCTTGATCGACACGGTGTATCTGCGCCTCGAGATCAGCGCGCCCGACGGCGTCACGATCGATGCGCCATTCCAGGAAGCCGGCGATCAGCGGCTCGGACGGTTTCGTGTCGTCGGGTTCTCGCGCGACACGCAGCGCCCCGCGACCGGAGGTCAGCTTCACGTGCAGACGTACACGCTCGAGCCGCCCGCGAGCGGCCGCCAGCGCATTCCACCCCTGCGTCTCGAGATGCTCGATGGCCGCGCGACCGCGAGCGCCGATGCCAAGAAGAAGCAGGAGATCCTGACCGACGAGGTGCCGCTCGAGATCGCGCCCGTGCCCGTCGAGCAAGCGACCGCGCAGCTCGAGGATGCGCGCGGCGAGCTCGATCCGGATGTCGGCAAGACGGATCTCGTGCTGGTGCTCGGCCTCGTCGGCGGTGCGCTGATGCTGGGATCGGGATCGATCCTGCTGTGGCGTGCAGCGCGATCGCGGCGGCGCGTGCTGCAGCAGAAGTCGGCGTACGAAGATGCAGTCGCGCACCTGCGCCGCCTCGAGGACAAGGGCGCGCCGGACTCCGAAGCCGCGGACTCGTGGTTCGTCGAGCTGTCGGCGATCGTGCGGCGGTATCTCGAGGGTCGATACGAGATCCGCGCGCCCGAGCTGACGACCGAGGAGTTCTTGCAGGTGGCGACGGCGCGGCCCGAGCTGACGAGTGACCATCGCAAGTTGCTCGAGGCGTTCCTCGAGCGCTGCGATCGCGTGAAGTTCGCGGGCTATCGGCCCGATGCGGAGGAGTCGATCGCGACGCTGGCGGCGGCGCGCGGGTTCGTCGAGGACACGCGGCTGCGGGAGATAGCGGTATGAGCTGGTGGCGAACGCTCGACTGGGCGCAGCCGTGGGCGCTGTTCGCGGCGGTGCTGGCCGTGCCGGCGGTGTGGTGGTCGCTACGCGGCAGTGGCCGCGTGGTGTTCTCCTCGCTGCGTGCCCTGCCCGCGGGTGGAGAAACGTGGCGAACGCGGCTGGCGTGGCTGCCGGATGCGCTGTTCGGAGTGGCGATCCTCGCGTTGGTGATCGCGATCGCCGGGCCGCGCCAGGGCGATCAATCGTCGAGAGTGCGGCGCGACGGCATCGCGATCATGATGGCGATCGATGTCTCGGGATCGATGCAAGCGCAGGATCTCGCGGACAGCGTCAACGAAGCGCGCTGCGACTACAAAGCGAACCGCGATCCGACGCGGCTCGGCGTGGTGAAGCGCGTGTTCGAGCAGTTCGTCCTCGGCGGCAAGAAGCTCGACGGGCGGCCCGACGACGCGATCGGCTTGGTCGCGTTCGCGCGCTACGCGGAGACGCGCAGCCCGCTGACGCTCGATCACGGGAACCTCGCACAAGCCGCGCGCGAGCTGTCGTTCGCGCAGGGCGACGACGACGGAACGCATATAGGTGCAGGCCTCGAGCTCGCAATCACTCGACTCGCGGAGTGGAAACCGAAGGAGAAGAACGTCGGCCGCATCGTGATCCTTCTGACCGACGGCGAATCGACGGTTCACGAGATCGACGAGGACACCGCGACCGAGGACGCCGTGAAGGCCGGCGTGAAGGTCTACACGATCGGCGCGGGCACGAACGGCATCGCACCGGTGTGCGCCGATCGCGGTGATGGCCGCAGCGTGCTCGTACAGATGCGCTCGGGGCTCGACGAGACCACGCTGCGCAAGATCGCCGCGAAGACCGGCGGCCAGTTCTTCCGCGCGACCGACGCGGCGAGCCTCGAGCAGATCTACACCCAGATCCACAAGCTCGAGCGCACGAAGATCGAAGAGCAGCGGTTCACGGAGTATCGCCAGTTCTATCCGTGGTTCGTCGTCGCGGCGATGGGCCTCGTCGTCCTCGCGCTGCTGTTGCGCGGGACTCTGCTGCGGAGGCTGCCGTGATCTTCACGTGGAGCTATCGCTATCCCGAGCTCGTGCATCTCGTGTGGGCGGCGATCGCGATCGTCGTCGGGCTCGCGGTGCTCGAGCTGCGATCGCGCGGAGCGCTCGCGGTGTTCCTCTCGCCCGTGATGCAGCAGCGCCTGACCGCGCAGGCGAGCGTGGGCCGCATGGTGCTGCGCCTCTCGCTCGTGCTGCTCGCGCTGCTCGCCGCGATCGGCGCGCTGATGCGCCCGCAAGCGAAGGGCGAGACGGAGCAGGTCGACGCTGCGACGCCATCGGCGGACGTGGTGTTCGTCCTCGACGTGTCGCGCTCGATGCTGGCCGAGGACACCGCGCCCAATCGGTTCACGCGCGCGAAGGCGGAGATCGAGCAGCTGCTCGCCCGCCTCGAAGGGCAGCGCGTCGGGCTCGTCGCGTTTGCAGGGCGCGCGGTGCAGGTGTGCCCGCTCACACCGGATCACTCGTTCTTCTCGACGGTGCTCGCGTCGCTCGACACGCGGAGCGCCGGCAAGGGCGGCACGAAGATCGGCGAGGCGATCAAGACCGCCGTGCGCGGCTTCCCCGACGGCGCGGGCAACGCGAAGCTGATCGTCCTCATCACCGATGGCGACGATCAGGATCCGTACTCCGAGGAAGCGGCCAAGCTCGCGCGAAACGCGGGCGTGAAGATCGTCGCCGTCGGTCTCGGTAGCGAGCAGGGATCGACGATCACGATCACCGATCCCACGACCGGCGCGAAGAAGACGCTCGAGCACGAGGGCAAGCCCGTGATCAGCAAGCTGAACGGTGACCAGCTGCGCAAGGTCGCGCTCGTCAGCGAGGGTGTCTATATCCCCGCCGGCACGTCGGCGCTCGATCTCGACTCCATCGTCGACGGCTACATCACTCCGCTGATCCGCGAGGCCGAAGCGAAGGCGGTGCGCCGCATCCCCGTCGAGAAGTTCTCGTGGCTCGTTCTGGCATCGCTGGTGTTCTTGCTCGGCGCGCTGTGGGTCGGCGCCGGTGCGGGCGATCGGAGGACCCGATGAGGTTCGCCGTCTGGGTCCTCGCGTTCGTCATCGCGTGCAGCGGCGAGCATCGCGCCGCGCGCGATCTCTATAACCAAGGCGTGGCCGCGCTCGCGAAGGCCGACTTCGAGCAAGCAGAGAAGCTGCTGCTCGAAGCACGCAGCACCGCCGGCGTGGATCCCGAGCTGCGGTTCCGCGCCGCCTACAATCTCGGCGTCGCGTTCGCCGCACACGCGGACAAGGTGCGCCAGGGCGAGGACGCGGATCTCGCGACAGCGCTCGATCTCGCGCAGCAGGCGGCGTCGTGGCTCGCGGATGCGGCGCGCCTGCGCAAGGACGACAAAGACACGCAAGCGAACCTCGCGATCGTTCGCGCGCGCGTGCAATCGATCAGCGATCAGCTGCGCGAGTCCGAGGGCAAGCTCGAGGCGCGGCTCGACAAGTTGATCGAGGAGCAGCGCGAGGTGCTCGACGACGCGCGAACCGCGTGGGTCGAGATCAAGCAAGCCGGTGGCGCCGATCCGCTCGCGCAGCAAGCGAGCCTGACGCACCTCGCGGATCGCGAGCGCGGTGTGGTCGCGGAGGCGGGTGTGCTCCAGGACATCTCGGCCGACGAGATCGACTCGATCGGCAAGAAGACCGAGGACAAGCGCACCGACGAGGAGAAGGTGCGCCTGATGCAGCTCAAGAACCTCGATCTGTACTTGCTCGACGCGCGGAACGCGATCGCCGATGCGCGGCGCAAGCTGCAGGACCTCGCCGCCGAGGACGGCGTGATCCGCGCCGAGGCCGCCCTCGTCGCCCTCAAGCGTGGTCGCGAGCAGCTGCTCGATCCCATCACCGTGATGCGCGGTGTCGCGCAGGATCAGGTCGGCGTGCTCCGCGAGACCACGATCGCCGCCGCGTCGGAAGGCTCGTTGAAAGTGCAGGTCGAGCAGCAAATCCCGCCGCCGGATCAGATGCCGGCGTGGCTGTCACCCGCCGCGATCGCGCAGCGCCAGAACGGTCTCCGCGATCGCATCGAGGAGGTTCGCTCGCGATTCGAAGCGGCCGCGGCGGCTCCCGCGCCCGATCCGAGCACGCTCCAGGACCCCAAGGCACAGCAACAAGCGGCGCAGCAAGCGGAGCTCTTGGCGCGCGTGAAGGTCGCGCTGCCGTCGGTGGCCGAAGCGAGCGGTGCGATGGCGAGCGCGATCGAAGCGCTGCGTGGCGCGAAGGTGAAGCCCGCGATCGATCACGAGCGCGCGGCGATCCTCGCGCTGATGAAGGCCATCGAGCAGTTCTCGGATCTCAAGCACCTGATCGAGCTCGCCTACAACGACCAGAAGGGCCTCGTGGAGCTGCTCGGTCCCGACGCAGCGAAGAACCTGCCGGCCGACGAGCGCGCGACCGAGACGAAGGGCGCGCTGGAGCGTAATGTCTCGCGCATGCCGCGTCTGAAGGAGCTCATCGCCGAGCAACTCGCTCAGGCCGAGAAAGCACCCCCACCGCAGGATCCGAAGCAAGCGGACGCCCACAAGCAGCAGATCGAGCAGATGAAGCAGCAACTCGCGCTCGCCGAAACGTTGCGTGGCCAAGCGGAGACCGCGCTCGGTGCGCTGCAGAAGGCGATCGCCGCGAATGCCGATCCGCTCGTCCCCGCGAAGGATGGCGAGGCGAAGCTGTCGGAGCTGCGCAAGCTGTTCTTCAACGTCATCGAGCACCTCCAACAGCTGATTCGCGATCAGGGCGATACGATCGATCGCACGAAGGTCGCGAACACCGACGACATGTTCGGTCGCGAGGCGAAGCTGCCCGATCTGGTCAAGACCCAAACGCAGCACGGCGATCTCGCGAAGGCGATCACCGACGCCCTCGCCGCGCAGGCGGATGCGGCCGGCAAGGACGGCGCGAAGCCGCAACCGGGTCAGCCCGATGCGAAGACGTTGTCCGCGGCGGCCAATGAAGTCCGGCAAGCGCAGCAAGACATGGCCGATGCGACACGCGTGCTGACGAAGGCGCGCGATGACAAGCAAGCGAGCCACAGCCTCGAGCCGGCGACGAAGTCGCAGGACACCGCGAACGAGCACCTGAGGGAAGCGCTGAAGCTGTTGCAGCCCCCGCAAAAAGGCGGCGACGACAAGAAGAAGCAAGAGCAACAACAGCAGCAGCAGCAGCAACAGCAGCAGCAACAGAAGCCGCAAGGCGGTGCGCAGCAGCGCGCTCGCGATGAAGATGCGAAGCGACAGAAGCAGCGCCAGCAGCAGCAGCAGCCGTCGGGCACCGAGGAGATGGATTGGTGAAGCGGGTCGTCCTCTGTGCGCTGGTGTTGCTCGCGTCGGTGTCGGTCGCTCGTGCCGACGAGCCGCGCGCACAGTTCCGCCTCGACGGCGGACAGCCGCACGTCGGCATGCCGTTCACGCTGCAGTTGTTGGTCGAGGGCTTCGACGAGACGCCCGCGCCCGAGCTTCCCAAGCTCGAGATCCCGAACGCGACGGTGACGCCGATGGGCGCGGCGACCCCGAACGTCTCGCGCTCGATCCAGATCATCAACGGACGCCGTAGTGACTCGACACGCGTGACGTGGGCGCTCCAGTGGCGCGTGGAGGTACAGAAGGAAGGCACGCTTCGCGTTCCGGCGACCACCGTCACGCAGGGCTCGAAGAAGGCGACCGCGCAGCCCGGCGAGGTCGAGGTGCAGACGGTGCCGGTCGCGGACGACATGAAGATCAGCCTCGATCTCCCGAACCGTCCGGTGTTCGTCGGCGAGACCGTGCCGATCACGATCACCTGGCTGTTCCGTCGCGATCCGCAGGATCAGACGTTCTCGGTGCCGATGATGTCGTCGGATGCGTTCACCGTGAGCGCGCCCGCGCCGCAAGCGCAGAACGGTCGCGCGCGCGCGCTGACGCTGTCCGCGGGCTCGAAGGACCTGCAGCTCGCGTACACCGTCGACAAGACGACCGTCGGTGGCGTCGAGCTCAATCGGCTGCAGGCGACGTTCTATGCGGCGCCGCGCAAGATCGGCAAAGTCGACATCGCACCCGCGTCGATCGTCGCGGCGCTACCGGTCGGCCGCGCGGACTTCTTCGGCAACGCGCCCACGCGGCTGTTCCGTGCGAGCGACACGCCACGCACGTTGGAAGTGAAGCCGCTCCCCGAGACCGATCGCCCGGCCACGTTTGCGGGCGCGGTCGGCGATCAGTTCGCGATCGCGGTGCGCACGAGTCGCTCGGTGGTTTCGCTCGGCGAGCCGATGGAGCTCGACGTGACGATCAAGTCGAACCAGCCGCTCGATACGCTCTCGCTCGGCAAGCTCGACGGTGAGGGCCGGCTGCCGAAGGACAAGTTCACCGTCCCCGCCGATCCGCCGACGGGCGAGCTCACCGACGAGGGCAAGACCAAGACGTTCAAGATCACCGCGCAGGTGACGGGCCCCGCGACGGAGGTCCCTGCCCTCGCGTTCTCCTACTTCGATCCCACGAAGAGCCAGTACGTGACGATCAAATCCGAGCCGATCGCGCTCTCGGTCAAGTCCGGCAACGTCGTCGGCGCCGGCGATGTCGTCGCCATGGCACCGACGAAGCCGAAGCCAACGGCGAGCACGAACACCGCGATCGACACCACGTCGCTCGGCGGCGCGGACCTCGCGCTCTCGAGCATCGGCGCGGTCGACACGCGGCCGCTCGGCGGCACGTTTCTGTGGATCCTCGTCGGTCTGCTCTACGCGATTCCCCTCGCGATGCTCGGCGTGCGCACGTGGCAGCTCCGCACGCGCGATACGCGCGAGGACGCCGCCGAGGTTCGCACGGCGCGGCGCAAGGTCGAGCAGCTCCTCGACGACGCGGCGACCAAGCCCGCGCGAGATATCGCGGGTCCCCTCGGCGCGGCGCTGCGCGAGCTCGCGAAGACCACCGGGCACACCGCGCTCGACGGCGGCGTGCTCGCGAAGCTCGAGACCGAGAGCTTTGCTCCGAGCGCCGCCGCGAACCCGCTGTCTCCCGATCTGCGCTCCGACGCCGCGGGCCTGTTGCGCCGCTGGGTCAAACCGGCCGCGATGGTGCTGCTGTTCGCCGCGGGCATCGCGCTGCCCACTCGCGCGCACGCCGCTCCGCTCGACGAAGGCCGCGTCGCCTATCAGCAGGCGATGGAGCTCACGAACGATGCGAGCGCCCGCAAGGCGGCCTTCGCGCGTGCAGCGAGCTCGCTCGCGGAAGCCGCGCGCACGATGCCCGATCGTCCCGAGTTGCTCACCGATTGGGGCAACGCCGCCCTCGGCGCCGGCGATGTCGCGACCGCGACGCTGGCCTATCGCCGGGCACTCGCGATCGATGGCGGGAGCACGCGCGCGCGCGCGAACCTCGCGTGGATACGCGCTCGACAGGGCGATTCGTACCGGATGACGTCGACCGGTGCGACGGACACGCTGCTGTTCTTCCACGACTGGCCTGCCCCGCGGAAGCTGATCGTGGGTGCCGTGGCCTTCGCGATCGCGATCCTGCTGCTCGTTCCATGGACCGGCCCGCGCCGCCGCAGCATGCTCGGCCTGTCCGTGCTCCCGTTCGTCGTGTGGATCGCGATGATCGCGTCGTTCGTGCTCGCCGACCGTCACGCCGATGACGCGGTGATCATGGACGACGTCGTGCTTCGCGCGGCCGATAGCGCGGGCGCACCGGCGACGCTGCCATCGCCGTTGCCCCGCGGCGTCGAGGTCAGCATTCGCGAGCACCGCGACAGCTGGACGCGCGTCGAGCTCGCGAACGGGACGATCGGCTGGGTGCCGAGCGGCGCCGTCGAGCGCGTGCTGCGGTAGCATTCGGCGCGTGACGCTCACGTTCCGATCGATCACCGACGACGAGGTCCCCGCGTTTCGCGACGCGCTGATGAGCACGTTCGGCGAAGACGCCGACGACGCGGACCCGGGCGGCACCGACCGCGTTCGCAAATTGATCGCACCGGGACGGATGTGGGCTGCATTCGACGGCGGCACGGTCGTCGCCACCGCGGCCACGTTCGATCACGCGATCGGTGTTCCCGGCGGTGGAACGCTGCCGATCGCGGGGCTGACCATGGTCACGGTGCGGCCCACGCATCGCCGGCGCGGCATCCTGCGCGAGCTCATCCGGCTCCACCTGACGGAGGCCCGCGGCCGCGACGTTCCCGCGAGTGCGTTGTGGGCATCGGAAGCGGGAATCTATCGACGCTTCGGCTACGGGCTCGCGTCGGTTCACGATGCCTTCGAGATCCACGCAGCCCATACTGTCCGCTTTGCGGACGCATGGGCCGACGCCAACGACGAGGTCGAGAGCGTCGACGAAGCTCGTGCGCGCGAGCAACTCCCCGCGATCTTCGCGCGCGCCACCGCGAACCGTCCCGGGGTCGTGCGCCGCAGTGACGTGTGGTGGCACGAGCGGCGCTTCCTCGAGACGCCGTTCCAACGGCGCGGTGCGAGCCGGCGCCGGCACGTGATCGCGCGGCGCGGCGGCGAGGACGTCGGCTTTGTCGCGTATCGCCAGCGGCCCGGATTCGCGGAAGGGCTGCCGAGCGGCAAGATCGAGATCATCGAGCTGCACGCGGTCGATGCGCGCGCGGAGGCATCGCTGTGGAAGTTCGCGATGTCGATCGATCTGTTTCCGACCGTGACCTGGTGGTGCGCACCGGCCGACTGCCCGCTGCCGTGGATGCTGTCAGACGGGCGGCGCGTGCAGCGCCAGCGGTTCGACAACCTGTGGCTCCGCCTCGACGACATTCCCGTCGCAATGGCGCTCCGCACGTATGCACACGACGGCCGGCTCCGCTTCTCGGTGGATGGCACCACGTGGGAGCTCGTGGTCGAGGGTGGCGCGGGTCGATGCACGACGACGAACGACAGCGCGCAGATCGCGATGGATCTTCCGACGCTGGGCTCGCTGTACCTCGGTGGTACGCCCGCGTCGATGTTGGCCAGAGCGGAGCTGGTTCGTGGCGATGCGACAGCGATCCGTGTCGCAGACTGCCTGTTCGGCTCGGCCATAGCGCCATGGTGCCCCGAGGTGTTCTAGGCACGCCGAATGCTCGGGCCTTGATCGCGGTGCAAGAGACCGCGCCTGCGTTGCTCGGACTGTCGGACTGCTGAACGATCTGTCGGACCGGCGACGCGGAGAAAGGCTTTCATGTTCGTCGCCGCTCTGCTGATCTTGGGTCTCGCGCTCGCCGTCCTCCTCACCACCCGTGACTCGCCGCCCCGCGTCACCGCGACACCGATCCCTGCGCCGGTCCCCTATGCGGACGCGCTCAGCAGCGAGGACGAGAACGAAGTGCTCGCTGCGATCGACGAGACGACCGCGCGCGGTCACCGAGTTCCGTCGCTGTTGCTGTATCACCCGAGCCCGATCGTCGTGAAGCGCACGCTCGCGACGATGTCCGGCCGCGATGTCACGCCGTACCTGATCGCACGCAAGCTGCGGATCACGCGAGGAGCGAACGCGCGGTCGTGACGTCGAGCGTGTCGTCGCCTCCGACGATGTGGGCGAGAGCGGCGGCGAGCTCGTCGCGACCACCGCCGAGTCGTGCGAGGCGAATCGCCGAGCGAACCGCGAAGATGTGCGCGCCTTGCGACGTCGCCACCGCGAGCGCGCGTCGATAGAGCTCCTCGGCGGCGGCGCGATCGGTAGGCGCGAGCAGATCGCCACGCAAGCCGAGGAACTCCGCCTCGAGCACCCGCTCGTCGCTCGCGGTGATGAACGCGAGCTTCTCGTCGAGGAACGCGAGCGCTTGCTCGTCGCGACCCGCGAGGCGCAGCGTGTCCGCCACCGTGACCGCGACGAACGTGGTGCCGAGTGGAAACGCCGCGACGCGCAACCGGTACTGCGCGAGCGCCTCGTCGACGCGCTTCTGCGACAGCGTTCCCTCGCGCGCATCGACCCACGCGAGGAGCAGCTGCGCCTGCGAGTGCCACACCGAGAGCAACGGGTTGGCGATGACGCGCTCCGCGTGCTCGCGTACGTCCGCGTACGATCGGCCGCGGAACAGATGGAGCCGGGCGAGGTTGCACTGCGCGCCGCCGATCAGATACGGGTCGTTCGAGATCAGCGCGCGGTCGAGTGCTCGCTCCGCCGACGCGAGCGCACCGTCGAGCTCGCCCTGGATCCACTGCACGAGCGCGCGATAGCCCGTCATCAGCGTCACGCGATCGGTGGGGCCGAGGATGCCGGGGTTTCCCCAATCCGGCACGAGCGCCGGCGATACGAGCGAGTCGAGCCGCCGGCGAGCGTCGCCGATCCGGCCGAGCCAGATCTCGGCGACCGCTCGCGCTGCGTCGGCGAATGCGACGATCGCGGGCGGAATGTCGACGGTGCTCGCGAGTGCATCGAACTCGTCCAGCACCTCGATCGCCTTGCGATAGCGAGCGAGCGTCGAGTAGCGATAGCTCAGGTTGACGAGCGCCTTCGCGAGGGCCGGCGCGTCGGCGAGGAGGCGCGCCAGCACGATCATCCGATCGAAGATCTCGAGCGGTTCCTCGTCGGGGTTTCCGACGCGAACCGAGGCTTGTGCCAGGTGGCCGAGGACGTCCAGCTCGAGCGCGTTGCGAGCGCGGTCCTCCGGGATGCGACCGATCAGCAAACGAGCGCGCCGGCATGCACCGAGCGCGTCGGAGCTCGCGAACCTGACCTCGCAGCGCTCGGCCGCGCGCAGATAGAGCTCCACGGCGCGTGCTGGGTGCTGACCGAGATCGAAGTGATGTGCGAGCAAGCTCGCGATGTCCGTGGTGCGTCCCGCGTGCGCTGCTTCGAGGCGCTCCGCGACGAGGCGATGCCACCGCTGTCTGCGCGCCGGAGCCGTGCGCTGCGCGCAGACCTCGTGAACGAGCGCGTGTGACAGCGAGTATCGCGTGTGCAGCTCCCCGTTCGGCCAGTCCTCTGTTCCCTCGCGGCGCAAGAACAGCGCACGGCGCGCGAGCGAGTCGCACACTTCGTCGACGCGCTCCACCGGTTGCTCGAGCGCGGCGCCGACGAGCGCCGTCGAGAACTCGCGTCCGATGATGCTCGCCGCTTCGAGCAGCCGCTGTTCGTCGAGCGTCAACCGATCGAGCTGGATGTCGACGAGCTGCTTGACGCTATCCGGCCGATGCGCGGCGAGCTCCTCGAGGGATGCGACGAGCATCCACGCGCCATCGCGCTCGGCGATCATCGCGCGCGCGACGAGATCCTCGAGCAACGTCACCACGAACAGCGGCGTCCCACCGGTGATTCGCTCGATCACCTCCACGAACGCTGCCGAGAATGCATTCCCGGGGAACCGCAGCGAGAGCAACGCGACGATCGCGTCGCGGTGGATCTGCTCGAGCGGAAGCGCGACGGCACCGGAGCGCGCGACCAACGTACGCATGACGCGATTCAGCGGGTGCGTCACCGTCTGCGCCTCGGCGCGCCGGGAGGTCACGACGACGAGCAATCGCGCGCGCTCGCGACGCTGACCGAGCACTCCGATCAGATCGAGCGTGGCGACATCGGACCACTGCAGATCCTCGAGGACCAACACGATCGTGAACGTCGACGCGAGGACCTCGATCGCCTCGTTGAGCTCGCGCACCATGCGCGCCTCCGTACCGCCGCGCGCTCGTCGCGTGACGTCGTCGAGCTTGTCGTCGGGGACCACGTGAGGCACCTGCGCGAGAAACGTCGGCGCGTACTTGATGAACGCGGCGAGCGCCGCCTCGCCGTGCCTGGAGTTGCGCAAGGCGCCGAGAAGCTCCATCACCGGCAGGTACGCCTCGGGTGCTCCGTGCTGCTCGATCGCCGCACCGCGCACCGCGACGATGTCCGCGCGACCGTGCAGTCGGTCGAGGAATGCGTCGACGAGCGTGGTCTTGCCGATGCCGGGCTCGCCGGTGAGGAACACCATCTGCCGCTGGCCGCCATGTGCGCGTTCGAGCGCCGTGGTCAGCGCGGCGAGCTCGCCATCGCGGCCGACGATCATCACGTCGGGAGCATCGGTGACGACGGGAATCGGCATCGATCCACGAGCCAACACCTCGTCTTCGATCTCGGCGGTAAATCGATAGCCGCGACCGATCACCGTTTCGATCACGCCCTCGCCGAGCACCTGACGCAGCTCGTGCAAGTGCGACCGTACGGCGCTCTCGCTCACGACCGCACCGGCCCACACGTGCTGTAGCAGCTCGTCGTGCGTGACGAGTCGCTTCGGTCGCGCGGCCAGGTAGCGCAGGATCGCGAACGGCTTGCGGCGCAGGGCGAGCTCTTTGTTGCCCTTCCACAACCGCTCCTCGTCCTCGTCCAGCCGGTACGGCGGGAACACCACCATCGCGAGGCAGTTCTAACGCAGCCGGCCGGCCGTGCCTAGCACCGAGCACGCTTCGGCGAAGTCCGGAATGTCGGCTCGGGCGAGACCGAGCGCTAGCGCACAGTAGGGAGCCGGCAGGGTTCCTCGCGATCGCGTGCTATTCAGGCGACCATGACTTCGCCATGAGACGCCTGTTGATCGTCGACGACAGCAAGCTGATGCGCGACATGGTCGCGGCCTGCTTGCGTCCCCTCGGAGAAGTGACCTTCGAGTTCGCCGGCACCGGGCTCGAAGCGATCGAACGCCTGTCGCTCGCTCCCTACGATCTCGTGGTTCTCGATCTCAACATGCCCGATGTCGGCGGCATCGAAGTGATCGAGTTCGTCCGCTCGCAAGATCATCTGAAGGTGCTGCCGATCTTGGTCGTGACCACGCGCGGAGACGATGACAATCGCTCGCGCGTGCTCGCCGCCGGTGCGTCTGGATTCCTCGCGAAGCCGTTCGCACCGCCGCAGATCCTCGACGAGGTGAAGCGGTTGATCGCCGGTGCCGCTGCGTGAGCGATCGCGTCGATCTCCAGGAGTTCATCGGCGGCTTTGTCGCCGAAGCGGACGAGCTCGTCGCCGCCGCGACCGGCTTTCTCCTCGAGATCGAAGCCGCGAATGCCGCCGGGTCATCGCGACCGAAAGCGGTCCGCGATCTATTCCGAGCGCTGCACACGATCAAAGGTCTCGCCGCGATGATCGGTGTCGAGCCGATCGTCGAGATCTCGCACGCTCTCGAGACACTCCTCCGCACCGCCGACAAAGGTGGTGGACGTCTACGCCAGGGGGCGGTCGACGTCTCGATGCAGGGCGTTCGCGCGATCGGCGAGCGCGTACGTTCGGTTGCCGAGCAGCGCGCGCCCGCGCCGGCACCCGCCGGCCTGATCGAAGCGATCGCGACCACGGATGTAGCGTCGGATGCGCCGAGCACCCCTCCCGCGATCGCGCCGGCGTGGGATAGCCGCCTCTCGCTCGGAGAACGGCAGCACCTGTTCCAGGGACTGCGCGCGGGGACGCCCGGCTACTCGCTGACGTTTCAGCCATCGGAGGCCAAGGCCGCCGACGGGATCACGATCGCGTCGGTTCGATCGCGTCTCGCGGAGCTCGGCGAGATCGTGAAGGTCATCCCTCGCACGCTCGCGGCGCCCGCGCGCGGCGTGGTCTTCGACATCTTGTTCCTCGGAGCAGCGCAGCCTGTCGAGCTCGCGAAGGTGATCGCCTCGACGGTCGATACGCTTCAACCGATCTCGCTCCCCGAGGAAGTCCGCACTCAGGAACCGGCGATGCCGGAAGCAGACACGCCGGTCACCACGCTCGGTCGCTCGATCGTCCGCGTCGAGCTCGCCCGTCTCGACGATCTGCAAGAACAACTCTCGCTGTTGATCGTGTCGCGGTTTCGTCTCGAGCGAGAGATCGCGCGGCTCGCGGCGATGGGAACGGACGTGCGCAGCCTTCGGGAGGTTGCCGCTCTGCAGGCACGCCAGCTCCGCGATCTGCGCCGCGCGATTCTCCGCGCGCGGTTGATCCGCGTGTCGGAGGTGCTCGAGCCGCTCACGCTGCTCGTTCGCAGCCTCGTCAATCCCGGCTTCAAGGAGGTGCGGCTCGCGCTCGACACGCACGATGCCGAGCTCGACAAGGCAGTCGCGGATCGCTTGCTCCCCGCGATCATCCACCTCGTTCGCAACGCGATCGATCACGCGATCGAGCCGATGGAAGAGCGCCGCACCAAGGGAAAGCCACCCGTCGGAACACTCCGTGTCGGCTGCACCGAAACCTCCGGCAATCGGCTCGAGCTCCGAGTCTCCGACGACGGCCGCGGCATCGACCGCGCCGCGATCGCTCGCCGCGCGAACCGTTCGCTCGACGACGACGAAGCGGTGCTCGACACTCTGACGACACCGGGGTTTTCGACGCGCGACATCGCCACCTCGACGAGCGGCCGCGGCCTCGGCATGGACATCGTCAAGCGCATCATCGTCGATCAGCTCGGAGGGGAGCTCCACCTCGAGACGGCGATCGGCGTCGGCACGACGTTCCGCATGCTCGTCCCCGTCACGATCGCGATCATCGACGTGTTCTCGTTCTCGTGCGGATCGCAGGCGTTCGTCGTCCCGGTCTCCGCGATCGAAGAGATCTTCGAGATCGACGCCGAGCAGTGCGTGCACCCGGCATCGCCTGCGGGCGGCGCGACGGTCACGCTGCTCGAGCGTCGCGGTCACGCGATGCAGCTCGTGTCGCTCGGGGAGGTGCTGGCGATCGCGCCGGGCAGCGGCGCTCAGAAGGCGCTCGTCATCCGCCGCAACGGCGAGGCGATCGCGTTCGCCGTCGACAAGATGCTCGGTCGCCAAGAGGTCGTCGTGCGTCCGATCGACGATCCGCTCGCTCGTGCCCCGGGCATCGCGGGTGCCACCGACCTCGGCGATGGGCGTCCCACGTTGGTGCTCGATCTCGTCGAGCTGGGTGCGCGCATTGCCTCGCGCGAGAGGAGGGTCTGATGGATCTGCATGTCACGTTCCGCGTCGGAACCGCCACGTATGCGGTGGCCGCCGCGCAGGTCCTGCATCTCGAATCGTACGAGACCGCCACGCCAATCCCCGGTGCACCGGCCTACGTGGCTGGTCTCGTCCAAGTCCGCGGCCGGCTCGTTCCCGTCGTCGATCTGCGCTCGCGGTTTGGCCTGCCCGGCGTCGAGCACTCGCTCGATCATCGCGTCGTCGTCGTTCAATCGGGTGCTCGCGTCGCGGGGCTGTTGGTCGACAGCGCACGCGAGGTCGTCCGGCTCGATCCCGCGTCGTTCCAGAAGCCACCCGAGCTCGTCGAGCAACAAGCAGGTGGCTTCATCAAAGGCGTCGCGACCCAGTCGTCGCGCATGTTTCTGCTCGTGGACGTTCCCAAGGTTCTCGGCGAGGAGCTCGGTCATGGCTAACAACAACGGCGAAACACACAGCAACCGCTCCACCAAGGCATCGCGCGCGATGAGCGGTCTCGACGAGGTCGCGACGTCCTTGCGACGGAGCGCTGGCCAAGCCGAGCGCATCGAAGCGCTCGCGACACGCATCGCGGAGACCGGCTCGGTGCAGTCGCAGTCGGCGGAGAGCATCCGCGCGAACGTCGACGAGATCGCGGCGGCCGTCGAAGAAACCGCGAGCGCCGCAGAGGAGCTCGCGCGCACGAACATCGCGAACAGCAGCAATGCACGCGATGTCGTGCTGGGGATCGATGCCACCGCGAGCGGACTGCAGGAGCTCAGCGGTTCCGTCGGTAGCGTGCGCAAGGACACCGAGGCGCTCGCCAGCGCCAGCGAGAGCACCGCGACCGCGCTCGAGCAGCTCGGGCGCTCGATCAAGATATCGGCTGCGGGGGCCGACGAGCTCGCGGATGCGAGTGCGCGCTTGACCTCGGCGGCGACCGAGACGAGCGCGAGCTTGTCCGCGGCGTCGCTGCGCGGCCAAGAGACAGCGGTCGCGATCGAAGAGGTCGCGACGACGATCGAACAGATGGCCGGCAGCACCACGCGCCTCGCCACGGACGCGAAGCAAGTCGGCGAGCGGATGGCCGGTGTCGCGGCGGGCGTCGAAGCGATGACGAAGTCTCTCGAGGAGGTCGCGTCCGATGCGACCGAGACCGCGAGCTCCGTCGAGGAATCGTCGGCGACCGCCGAGGAGCTCGCGCGATCGTTCCGTGGCGTCTCCGAGCTCGCTCAGGATCTCGCCGGCGTCGCCACCGCTTCGGCGAGCGGCCTGTCCGAAGTCGCGGCGTCCGTCGAGGAGGTCGCGGCGACCGCCGAGAAGAACGCGACGGTCGTCGAATCCAACGCGACGTCGATCGAGCAGGTCGCTCGGTCGGCGCAGGCCATCGCGCAGTCCGCGCAGGAGGTCAGTAACCTCGCCACGCAGACCGCCGGAGCGAGCTCGCAGCTCGAGACGTCGACGCACCGCATCTCGTCGGTGGTCGAGACCGCGCGAACCACCTCGGAACGAGTGGCGGCATCCGCGCGCGCGAGCGGCACCACCGTCGGCCGAACGATCGCGGGCTTCTCGAAGATCCGCGAGGCGATGGGCCAAGGCGCGACCGTGATGAAGGACATGGGCCGCCGCGCCGAGGAGATCGGTGACATCGTGCAAACGATCAACCTGATCGCGGACCGCACGAATCTACTGTCGCTCAACGCGAGCATCGAAGCGGCGCGCGCGGGCGAGCATGGCCGCGGCTTCGCGGTGATCGCCGAGGAGGTCCGCGCGCTCGCAGATCGCGCCGCGGCCGCGGCCACGGACGTCGCGAAGATCGTTCGCAGCTTGCAGAACGTCGCGCGCGATGCCGTGTCCGCGAACGCCGATGGCCTGCGTCTCGCCGACGAAGGCGCGCAGCTCAGCGAGGATGCACGCGCGGGACTGCAGACGATCCTCGAGGGCGTCGACCAGCTCGATGGCTCGGTCAAGGCAATCAGCAGCGCCACGGACGAGCAGGTTCGCGGTGTGCAAGCCGTGGCCACGGTGACGGCGCGACTCGAGAACGAGGGCCGCTCGATCGCACGTGCGAGCGCCGAGCAAACACAAGCGACCACCGCGCTCGCGCGCGCCGGCGGCGAGATGCGCACGATGGCCAAGCAGACGCGCGATGCGACAATGGAGCAAGCGCGCGCGCTGCGCGACATGGTCAAGGCCAACGATGCGCTGAGCAAGAACGTCGACAAGGTCAGCCGCGCGACGGAGGAGCAGGCAACGAGCGCTACCCAGCTCGCTCGCGCCGTCGTCCAGATGCGCGGTGCGGCCCAGCGAACGACCACCTCGATGCAGGAGCAGCTCCGTGCGTTGGGGACGATGAACAAGAGCATCCAGGACGTGGCGTCGGCGACGCAGCGAACGGTCACCGGTGTCTCCGAGCAAGCGAAGGGCGCGAGCGAGATCGCGAAGGCGATGGACTCCGCGCGCAAGCAGGCCGTGCAGTCCGCGCGCGCGATCGCCGAGCAGATGCGCGCGGCGAAGGAGGTCGAGGCCGCGTCGAGCGAGGTCGCGAAGCTGTCGATGTCGGTGACGACGGCCGTCGCCGAGCAGGCGGACGCGTTGTCGCTGCTCGTCAAGGATGCGGATGGCGTGCGCAAGATCGCGAAGCAGACGAGCCGCGCGATCGGCGAGCAGGCGGATGCGATCGGCTCGTTGACCACGGGCGCGACCCGACAAGCGACGACCATGCAGGCGATCTCGCGATCGATCAGCGAGCAGACGACGACGACCGAGCAGGTCGCGCAGTCGATGCGATCGATCCGCGGTCAGAGTCGTGACATCGCGGGCTCGCTCGGGGCGCAGGCCAAGGGGGCCGCTTCGGTCGCGGATGACGTCGCGACGATCACGAGAGAGGTCGCGGCGCTGCGTGCCTCCAACGGCGAGCAAGCGGACCTCGTCGCGGGAATGGCGGGCAGGGAGGAGACACCCGATCGCGAGAAGCCAGTGACGTGAGCGACGCCACGCACAGCCTGACGGCAGCCGAGCACGCTCGGATCCAGCACATCGACGATCTCGTCCTTCGCGGCGCGAGCTCGGTCGACGAGCTGATCGCGCTGTTGTCCGATCGCAGCTGGACGGTACGCCGTGCCGCGGTGGCCGGTCTCGCGTCGCTCGGCGCGGACGCGACCGGCGCGCTGTGCACGTGGCTGCAGACGAAGCGCACGGACGAGAACGCGATCGCCGCCGCGGTCGACGCGCTATCGACATCGGTGGGCGCGGCTGCGACGAGCGATGTCATCGCGCTCGCCTCGCGCGGGAGCGGGCCAGTCCTCGAGGACGTCGCGCGCATCCTCGGGCGGCGCCGAGCGCACGAGGCCGTTCCGCTCCTTCGCGAGCTCCTCGCGGGTGCCGACGACAACATCGCGATGGCCGCGATCGAGGCGCTCGGTGCGATCGGCGGGACGGCGTCGATCGATGCGCTCGTCGCCGTCATCGAGAGCAAGCATTTCTTCCGCACGTTCCCCGCGATGCAGGTCTCCGCGCGCAGCGGCGATCCGCGCGTGATCGAGCCGCTCGCCGCGCTGCTCGACGACGATCTGTATCGATTCGAGGCGGCCCGCGCGCTCGGACGCACGGGCTCCGCGCTCGCCGTCGCTCCGCTCCACGCGCTACTCGCGAAGGGCGACGACTCAGCCACGCGGCTCGTGGCGGCCTCCATCGACGAGCTCTGGACGCGCGCGCTCTGGTCCGGTGCGGTCGAGCACGTGCTCGGAGCCATCCGCGCTCGCTTTGTCGACGACGCAGCGCGATTCCTCGCGATCGTTCACAGCGGTGATCTCGCCGAGCGCCGCGCCGCGATCCGCATCGTCGGTGCGATCGCCGATGCCAGCGCCCTCCCCGCTCTGACCGCGCTCCTCGAGGAGCCGGACGTGCGCGCGAACGCGCTCGACGCGATCCAGCGCCTCGTCCGCACGAACGACACGGCGCTGTTGCACGCGTTCGAGAGCCCGGATCCCGAGACGCGCGCCGCTGCGCTTCCCGTCGTCTCGTCGGCGCGCTCCGCAACCGCGGTTCGGCGCTTGCTCACCGACGAAGAAGCGGAGGTGCGTGCGCGCGCCTGTGATGCACTCGCACGCATCGGCGACACCGCGTCCGTCCCCGCTCTGTTCCGTGCCCTCGAGGATGCGAGCCCGCGCGTCGCGCACGCCGCGGCGGCCGCGATTCATTCGCTCGGCACGGAGCAAACGGCGTCGCTCGCGATCGCCGCCGCCCGCAGCGCCAAGCCCAACCTGCGGCGCCAAGCGCTGCGCGTGATCGCGTACCTCGGCTGCGAAGGCGCGTTCGATGTCGTTCGCGAGGCGATCGGCGATGCCGACATACGCACGAGCGAGCTCGCGGTCGGCGCACTCGCGGCACTCTCGGATCCGCACGTCGACGCCGTGCTCGTCGATCTCTCGCGCGATCCACGCGCGACGATCCGCGCTGCTTCCATGCGCGCCGCCGGGCATCGCGGGACCGACGCTGCGATGAGCATGCTCGGTCGGGGAGTCGACGATGACGACGCGTGGGTTCGCTACTACGCGTGCCAGGGGTTCGGACGACTCGGCCGCCTCGACGCGACATCGAAGCTGATGGCCCGCCTCGCCGACGCATCGGCGCAGGTGCGCGTCGCCGCGATCGAGGCGCTCGCGCGGCTCGATACGCCGGAGGCGTGGCAACAGCTCATGTCGCTCGCCCGCTCGCGCGATCCCGACGAGCAGCGCGCGGCGCTCGTCGGCATCGGGCAGCATACGCAGCCCGCGGCGATCCACCTGCTCGTCGATGCGGCCGGATCCACCGACGTCGCCACGCGCCTGATCGCGCTCGCGGGGCTGGCGAGATCCTCCGATCCAGCCGCGCTGTCCGAGCTCGCACGCGGTGCGTGCGACACGACGCCCGAGATCCGCGACGCAGCGCTGTCGCTGCTCGGGGAGCGCAACGACGCACTCGCGGCCCACGTGCTCGTCGATATCGCGCTGGCGAGCGATGCCGATCATCCCGTGCACACGACGCTGTCGAGGCCGGGCGCGGCGCGCGTCGAACAGATCGTCGAGCGCCTCCAATCGGCCCGAGAAGGCGTGGTCACGCTCCTGATCGCCGCGCTCGCCCGGATGCACTCGCCGGCCGCGATCGAGGCGCTGTTCTCGGTGCTCGCGGACAAGAATCCCGACGTGCGACGCGACGCGATCACGGCGCTCGTCGCGATCGGCGCATCGGGCGCGGTCGATGCAGCGAGAACACTGGCGGCGAAGGACGCGGACTCCGAAGTACGGCGCGCGAGCGCGGCGGCCATTGCGGGCTGATCGATGTCGCTCGAGCTCACGCCCCAACTGTTCGCGATCTTCTCGCAACTCGTCGAGACGGAGTGCGGCTTGCACTACAGCGCGAGCGATCGAAGCTTGTTCGAGAGCAAGCTCGCCGCACTCGCGGCCGACCTCGGCTACGAGTCGCTACTCGACTTCTACTATCGACTTCGCTACGACGATCCGGAAGGCACCGAGCGACGCACACTCGTCCAAGCGCTCGTCGTGCACGAGACGTACTTGTTCCGCGAGCTCGTCGCGCTCGAGTCGTTGTGTGACACCTACCTCGCCGAGGCGATCCGCACACGGGGACGCGCGCGCGTGTGGTCCGCTGCCTGCTCGACCGGCGAGGAACCGACCACGCTCGCGATCCTCCTCGCGAGTCGCGGCTACCTCGACAAGGTCGACATCGTCGCGACCGATGTCAGCGCGACCGCGATCGCGAAGGCGCGAACGGGCGTGTTCGGGCGACGTGCGCTTCGAGACAACTACCCGCTCGATCTCGTCGAGCGCTATCTCGTCCGCTCGCCGACCAGCACCACCGCGATTCCCTCGATTCACCGCGCGATCGAGTTCTCGGTGGTCAACCTCCTCGACGTGGAAGAAGTGCGCGCCCTCGGAACGTTCGACGCGATCCTCTGCCGGAACGTCCTCATCTACTTCCGGGACGCGCAGATCGTGAAGATCGTCGACCGCCTGAGCGAGCAACTGCAGCCCGGCGGTGTCATTGTCGTCGGCGTGTCGGAATCTCTGATGCGGTTCGGCACGCGGCTCGTCTGCGAGGAGCGTGGCGGCGCCTTCTTCTACCGAGGTGTTACGTGAGCCGCCCGCGCGTCCTGGTCGTCGACGATTCCGCGTTCGCGCGAAGCGTGATCACGCGCCTCCTCACCGCGAGCCATCGCATCGACGTCGTCGGGAGGGCATCCGACGGATACGCCGCCCTCGAGAAGATCGCGGAGCTCGATCCCGATGTCGTGACGCTCGATCTGACGATGCCCGACCTCGACGGGATCGGCGTCCTGCGCGCCCTCGCGGGCCGATCGCGACCGCGCGTCATCGTCGTCAGTATCTCTGGAGTCGATACCGAGCTCGGTGCCGAGGCGCTGACGTTGGGAGCGATCGACCTCGTGACCAAGCCGACCGCGCTCGCGAGCGATCGCTTGCAGGCGATCGGCGACGAGCTGATCGCCAAGGTCCTCGCCGCCGGACTGCCCGCGCCGAGCACGCTCGCGTATCCCGCCACCCGCGTCGATTCAGCGCCGCGCCCCGATCTCGTCATGATCGGCTGCTCGACGGGCGGACCGCAGGCGTTGACGCGCGTGATCGGCGCCCTCCCGGCTAATCTGCCGTTTCCTGTCGCGATCGCGCTCCACATTCCCGCGGGCTATACCGAGTCGCTCGCCGCACGGCTCGATCGAATGGCCAAGGTTCACGTCGTCGAAGCGAAGAGCGGTCTGTTGCTCGAGCCGGGGCTTGTCGTGCTCGCGCGCGGTGGAGAGCACCTCCGCATCCATCGACGAGGGAGCGGCCTCGTCGTCGAGGTCTCCCCGTTGCCGCTTCGCGACTTCGCACCGTCGGTGGACGAGCTGTTCCTCAGCGGCGCACGCGCGGTCGGCTCGGGCGCCCTCGGCGTTGTTCTCACCGGAATGGGCAACGATGGTCTGGAAGGGTCTCGCGCGATCGCGAGCGCCGGTGGGTCACTTCTCACCGAATCGGCGGCGAGTTGCGTCGTCTATGGTATGCCCCGCGTGGTCTACGAAGCGGACCTAGGTGCTTCGTCCATCCCTCTCGACCAGATCGCGAACGAGATCACACGCCGTGGATGAGTCGAACCGTAAACCGCTGGTGTGGATCGTCGATGACAGCACGCTCGAGCGCGCGGCTGCCAGGCGAGCGCTCGCGGCGGAGTACGACTTCGAGGAGTTCAAGGACGGCACCGAAGTGGTCGAGCGGCTCGGCCGCGCCCCGTCGCCTCCGAACCTGATCCTCCTCGACTGGGTCATGCCGAACATGAGCGGTGACGACGTCTGCAAGTACGTCCGCAACCACGAGCTGTTCGCCGAGCTTCCGATCATCCTCTTCACCGGGTCTCGGGTCGAGACCGAGCACATCGTCGAAGGCCTGGCGCTCGGCGCGAACGATTACGTTCCCAAACCGTTTGCCCCCGAAGAGCTCCGCGCGCGCGTGCTCGCGGTGTTGCGCAGCAAGGAGCATCGCGACGCGGCGTCACGCGAGCGCACGCGATTGACCGCGATCAACACGCTCGGCCGCGCGCTGTTCGAGGCGGGCCCGGACATCCACGTCATCCTCGACAAGCTCCTCGAGTCGCTGCACGGCCTCGTCGCCGATGGTTGCGCGATCATGCTCCTCCCCGGAGAGCTGCCCGTGATCACGGCTGCGGTCCATCGCGGCGATCCGAGCGCTGCCCACCTGAGAGCGATCGCGACGCTCGCCGACCCGATGACGCACGCGTTCGCGAGCTCCGAGGAAGCGCGCGCGAAGCTGCCGCCGCTTTATCATCCGTACATCGATCATCACGGCTTGCGCGGGCTCGCGATCCTTCCGTTCCCGATCCGCACACCGGTGCAAGGTGTCATCACGCTCACGCGAGATGGCGCGTCGCAACCGTTCGATCAAGACGACCTCGACGCGATCGAGACCTGCATCGAGTACGCGAGCCTCGCCGTGCAAAATGCGGTTCGCTTCGAGGCAGAGCGCGTCGCGCGAGCGCGTCTCGATGCCGTTCTCGATCACGCACCGATCGGCATCGTCGTCACCGATGCCCGCAGCCACATCGAGCTCGTGAACCCGACGGCTGCACGCATGATCGAGGGCATCTCGGCGGGGATGAAGTTCGAGAACGTCTTCGAGCTCGGGACCTGGGCCACCGAAGCCGGGACGCCGGTCGATCGGACCGCGTTCTCGTCGCCATCCACGGGCCAGGCATCGATCCGCAATCGCCTGCTGTTCACGCCGCGCGGTGGATCGCAGCGCGTGCTCTCGCTGAGCACGGTCACTCGGCGCGAAGTCGACGAGCTCGCCGGAACCGTCACCGCGATCGAGGACGTGACGGTGCAGCACGCGATCGCCGTCGAGCGCGAGCGCGTCGCCGCCTTCCAGGAGCAGATGCTCGGCATCGTCGGTCACGATCTGCGCAACCCGCTCAGCGCCATCGTCACCGGCTCCGAAGTGATCATGGAGTACGCGCGCGACATGCCGAACATCCAGTCGGTCGTGAAGCGGTTGCAGGGCAGCAGCCGCCGCATGACGAGCATCGTCGGCCAGCTTCTCGATGTCACGCGCGCACGACTCGGCAACGGCATTCCGCTCGCGATGACGAACGTCGCGCTCGCGGCGCTCGTCGAGACGGTGATCGAAGAGGTCCGGGCTGCGTTCCCGAAAGCGATCATCGAGACCACCACGAGCGAGGTCAACGGCGTGTGGGATGCCGATCGCCTCTCGCAGGTGTTCTCGAACCTGATCACCAACGCGATCCAGTACGGCAAGCCCAACGCACCGATCCAGGTCACCGTGAGCACCCGCGATGGTCGAGCCATCATCTCGGTCGCCAACGCGCTGCGCGATAGCCCGATCCCCGCGGAGCGCCTCGCCGTGCTGTTCGAACCCTACGAGCGCGGCGCCGGCACCCACGTCTCCCATCGCAGCGGCCTCGGTCTCGGCCTCTACATCGCTCACGAGATCGTGGCCGCGCACAAAGGCCGCTTGACCGCGAAGTCCTCGGTCGACGGCACCGTGTTCACGGTCGATCTTCCGCTCTAACCTGCGGTTTCTTCGCGCGTTCGACACGAGCGACGCGACATCCAACGCGGATTGGACACGGCGGACCGTGATCCAACGGAGGTCCCACAGCAGTTGACCGCTGCCCCCACTACGGTCGACTCATGCAAAGTCTTCGACACCTGGTGGTCGGCACGGACTTCAGCGAGTGCGCCGAGCACGCGTTGGACTCCGCGATCATGCTGGGAAATCTCAGCCTCGCGCGGATCACCTTGGTCCATGTCTGCGCGCTGTCCGCGGAGCTCGATCTCCCCGAGGCCATGTTCAGCGCGAGTCGGGACGAGGACTTGCTGCAGCGGTGTGGCGAGCAGCTCGAGCTCGCCGTCGCCGCGCGCGCCCGCTGCGGCGTGCCGGTGACCGGCGTTCTCCGGAGCGGCAAGCCCTGGGAGAAGATCTCGAACGTCGCGGCCGAGGTCGGCGCGAGCGTGATCGTGGTCGGCCGCAACGGCGCGGGACGCGGTGCGCGCGGCGAGCTCGGCACGGTTGCCGCGCGCCTCGTTCAGGGCGCGAGCCGCCCGGTTCTCGTCATTCCGAGCGACCTCGCTCGCGGACTTCGCAATCTCGACGCCACCGGAGGTGCACTGTGACTCGCACACACGCTTGGACCCTCGCGTCTCCTTCGCAACCACCCGCTCTGTTCGCCGCGCACGCATCCGCGAAAGATGACGTGCTCGTCGTGACCGCGGCGGGTGGCGTCGCCGGGCACGGAGCTATCGGCATCGTCGCCGTGTTCCTCCCCGGACACGCACACGCACAGATGTACGTCATGGCGAACCCGGGAGGTGCGTCGTGATGCGCCTGCACGTGTCGTCGGCACTCCCCGCCGCCAATCGCTTCGTCGCGCTCGTCGCGACCTCGGGCGCCGCCTACGCACTCGCGTCGGTCATCGCGCCCATCGTTCTGGGCACTGTCCTTCACTCCACTCGAAAGGTCACTCGTATGGCTTCGTCACGCACTCTCGTCGCGAGTATGTTCGCTCTTCTCCTCGTCGGTGGCACCGCGGTCGCCGACGATCTCTCCTCGGATCTCGACACGCTGATCGCGAGAGACGGACTCACCGCCGATCAGGCCGCCGCGCGGTCGCATGCCGCATCGCCCGATGTCGCGCGTAAGGCGGCCGAGCTCGATGCCGCGATGGCACAGGTCTCCGCTGCGAAGATCGCGTGGTTGCCGCGTCTGTCGACGAAGTTCGGCTACACGCGGCTGTCCGACATCGAGGAGCCGATGCTCGCGCCGGGCATCGAGCTGAAGAGCCTGAACAATAGCTACGTCGCGACCACGCAGCTCGCGGTCCCCGTGTCGGACTACGTGCTCCGCCTTCCGAGCACCACGAAAGCGGCGAAGCTCGGCGAGTACGCATCGCGCGCCGGCAAGCGTGCGACGGAGCTCGACGCCGCGACCGAAGCGCGCCTCGCGTACTACGAGTGGATGCGCGCGCGCCTCCAGCTGCTCGTCGCGCAGCGGCAACTGACGCAAGTCCGCACGACGGTCGATCAAGTGAAGAAGCTCGTCGCGGGTGATCGCTTGTCCAAGGCCGACCTGCTCCGCGTCGAGTCGCAGGAAGCCGAGGCCGAGCAAGCGCTCGATCAACTCCACACTCTCGCGGCGCTGCGCGAGGAGCGCCTGCGTCTGCAGATCGGTGCGCGCGCCGACGAGAAGCTCACCATCGGCGAGGACATCCGCACCCCGCTCACGCAGTCGAACGAGACGGCGGGTCTCGACGACATGATGCAGGTCGCCGCGCGCAAGCGCATGGACCTGAAGGCGCTGTCGCTATCGATCGAAGCGAACGAGCAGCAGCGCAGGGCCGAGAAGGCGAACCTCCTGCCCCAACTCTCGCTGGTCGCAGCGACGGAGTACTCGAACCCGAACCAGCGCGTCTTCCCGCAGGACGACAAGTTCACGTTCACCTGGACCGCGGGCGCGCAGCTCGCGTTCACGCTGAACGACACGCTGACGTCGCGCGCGACGGACCGCCGGATGAAGGCGGAGTCCAACGCACTGCGCGCGGATCGCGAGTCGCTGACGCGCGCGGCACGCCTGCAGGTGCTCTCCGCGCAGCAGAACATCGCGAACGCGCACAAGGCGATCGCGACGTCGCAGAAGCGCCTCGTCGCCGCCGAGGAGAGCTATCGCGTACGCAAGGCCTTCCTCGAGGCCGAGCGTGGCACCGCCGTCGAGCTCGTCGACGCCGAAACCAATCTCACCTCCGCGCGGATCTCCGCGCTCGATGCCCGCGTCGATCTCCGGATCGCGCTGGCCGAGCTCGACCACGCACTTGGCACCGACAACCACTAACCAACCTCCCCAAAGGCAATGACCATGTCCTTCACTCACGTAGCCACCATCCTCGGGTCCGCTCTGCTCATCGCCGCGTGCAACGAGGCGACCGCCGAGCACTCGGCGCAGACCGCACCCGCAACCCCGCACGAAAAGATCACGAAGCAACTCGTGATCGAAGAACCCACGCCGGACGTGCTGGCTCTGACGGGCCGGCTCACCGCCGATCAGCGCGCGGATGTCACCGCCGATACGCAGGGCAAGGTCATCGCCGTGTTCGTCAAGCGCGGCCAGCACGTCAAGAAGGGCGACGCGGTCGTCCAGCTCGACGTGCGCAGCGCCGCGATGCAGTCCGCCGAGGCGTCCGCGAACCTCGCGTCCGCGCTGGCCGAGAAGAAGAATGCCGAGATCGAGTGCGAGCGCGCCGCGCGCTTGTACGCGCAAGGCGCGATCACGAAGTCCGAAGCGGATCGCACGGCCACGCGATGCGAGTCCGCGGGCTCGCAGGTCAGCGCCGCGAGCGCACGCGCCTCCGTGATCGCGAAGGGCGTCAGCGATGGCATCGTCCGCGCTCCGTTCGATGGCGTTGTCTCCGCGAAGTCCGTCACCGTCGGTGAATGGGTCGCACCGGGCCGCGCGCTGTTCACGCTCGTCGATGCAGATCCGCTGACGATCGAGCTATCGGTTCCCGAGTCGAGCATCCACCAAGTAAAGCTCGGCCAGCCCGTCGAGCTCACGCTCGTGTCCGCGCCGGGCACGAAGTACCGCGCGAAGGTCACGCGTCTCGCCGCCGAGATCGGGACCTCGCGCTCGATGATCGCGGAAGCGACGCTCGAGCCCGCGCCCGGCCTCGTGCCCGGCATGTTCGCGGAGGCCTCGGTCGTCGTCGGTCAGACGACGCGTCCGGTGATCCCGCGCTCCGCCGCCGTGCTGCGGGGCAAGGACTGGCACGTGTTCGTGGTGAACGAGGCCGAGCTCGAGGATCGCGTGGTCCAGATCGGACCCGCGGCCACGACCGACGAAGTCGCCGTCACGCAGAACCTTCGCAAGGACGAGATCGTCGTCCGTGCCCCCACCGACAAGACGGCCGACGGCAACGTCTGGACCGAATAGCCACCGCGCGCACGAGAAAGAAGACCCGTCATGCAATGGCTCGCACAAATCTCCGTACGCCGGCCGGTGTTCGCCACCGTGCTGATCCTGCTCATGGTCGTCGTCGGCATCGTCGGCTTTCGGACCCTGGGCGTCGACAAGTACCCGAAGATCGATTTCCCAGCCGTCACGATCAACACCCAGTACACGGGCGCCTCTCCCACCGCCGTCGAGACCGACGTCACGTTGAAGATCGAGGAGGCGGTGAACACCGTCACCGGCCTCGACACGCTCACGTCATCGTCGACGGAGGGCAACTCGTTCGTGATCGCGATGTTCACGCTCGAGACCGATCCGGACCAGGCCGTCCAGGACATCAACGAGAAGATCTCGTCGATGCTCAGCGATCTGCCCGAGGGCGCATCGCGTCCCGAGGTGAAGAAGAACGATCCGGACGCCGCGCCGATCATCGTCCTCTCGGTGAAGGGCCCCGAAGGTCTCGCGAAGCGCGACCTCACGCGGTTCGCCGACAAATCCGTCAAGCAGCGCCTCGAGCGCGTCACCGGCGTCGGTCAGGTGACGATCCTCGGCGGCCAAGAGCGGCAGATCAACATCCACGTCGACGCGATGAAGTTGCAGGCGTCCAATGTCTCGGCGATCGATGTCGAGCGCGCGATCGCGGCCGGCAACGTCAGCGTCCCCGGTGGTCGCATCGAGCGCGGACCGAACAACCTGTCGCTGCGCGTCGAGAGCCGCGTGCGCGATGCGAAGAAGATCGGCGACATCGTCGTGAAGCAGCACGCCGACAACCCGGTGCGCGTGGCCGATGTCGCCACGGTCGTCGACGCAGAAGAGGACGCGGACACCGCGGCGTCGCGCAATGGCACGCCGGCGATCGTGCTCATGGTCCGCAAGCAGACCGGCACCAACACCGTCGCCGTCGTCGATGCGATCAAGGCAACGGTCGCGGAGCTCGCGCCGCAGCTCCCCGCGGGCTACACCGTCGAGGTCGTTCGCGACAACTCGGTGCAGATCCGCGTGTCGACGCACCAGGTGCTCGAGCACCTGATCCTCGGATCGATCTTCGCGGCGTTCGTAGTGCTGTTCTTCCTCGGCTCACTGCGCTCGACGATCATCGCCGCTGTATCGATGCCGGTGTCGATCGTCGCGACGTTCGGCCTGATGATGGTCGCGGGCTTCACGCTCAACATGATGACGCTGCTCGCGCTCGCGCTCGCGGTCGGCATCGTGATCGACGACGCGATCGTCGTCCTCGAGAACATCCACCGCTACATCCACGAGAAGAAGATGAAGCCGTTCCAGGCGTCGATCCAGGCGACCAAAGAGATCGGCCTCGCCGTCCTCGCGACAACGTTCTCGCTCATGGCGGTGTTCCTCCCCGTCGCGTTCATGAGCGGCATCGTCGGCCGCTTCCTCGCGAGCTTCGGCCTCACGATGGCGTTCGCGATCCTCGTCTCGATGATCGTCGCGTTCACGCTGACGCCGATGATGGCCGCGCGCATGCTGCCGCCGCCCACCGACCACCACCGCAAGTCGTGGCTCGAGCGCGCATCCGACTGGGTCTACGCGCCGATCCTGAAGGTCTACAGCGCGATGCTGCGCTTCTGTCTTCGGCGGCGCTGGGTCGTCGGTCTCGCGATCGTCGGATCGTGCGTGTCGATGGTCCCACTCAAGAGCCAGGTCGGTGGCGACTTCCTGCCGCCGAACGACGACGCGCAGTTCGAGATCTACGTGCAGATGCCGGAGGGCACCTCGCTCGTCACCACGACGCTGATCACGGAGCGACTCGCGCGCCGCGTGCGCCAGCTGCCCGAGGTCGACTCGACCCTGGTCACGGTGGCCGACACGGATCTCAAGCAGGCGAACCGCGGCCGCGTGTACGCGCACATGGTCGATCCGGACAAGCGCTCGCGCGACCAGCGCACCGTGATGCAGCAGGTTCGCGAGGACATCGCGAAGGACGTGCCCGAAGGTGCGCGTCTCGCGGTCCAAGAGGTCGGCGACATGTCGATGGGCGGCAAGGACGCGATGGTCACCTACGTGATCAACGGCCCCGACCTCGACAAGCTCGAGCACTACTCGGACGAGATCCTCGCGAAGATGGCGACCGTGCCGGGCGTCGTCGACCTCGACACGAGCCTCACCGATCCCGTCGAGGAATCGACGGTGGTGCCGGATCTCGAGCGCGCCGCATCGCTCGGCGTGGACCCCGCGGACATCACGCACACGCTCGCGATCCTGATCGGCGGCGTGGAAGCGTCGACGTTCGAGGACCGCGGCGATCAGTACCCCGTGTGGGTCCGCGCGGCCGAGCGGTTCCGCACGGACCCCACGGCGCTCGGGCTGATCGATGTCCCGTCGAAGACCATCGGCCGCGTCCCGCTGTCGGACGTGGTCACGGTGAAGTCGTCGAAGGGTCCGTCGAGCATCAGCCGCGAGAGCCGCGAGCGCGCGGTGACGATCACGATGAACATCCAGCCCGGCATCCCGGAGTCGGTCGTCGTCGGCAAGCTGGTCAAGGCCATCGACGAGCTGAACCTTCCGCCCGGCTACACGGCCGTGGCCGCGGGTCGCAGCAAGGAGATGGCGAAGATGCAGGCGGCGTTCGCGTTCGCCATCGCCCTCGCGATCATCTTCATGTACCTCGTGCTCGCGGCGCAGTTCGAATCGTGGCTCCACCCGTTCACGATCTTGCTGTCGCTGCCGCTGACCGTGCCGTTCGCGTTCATGTCGCTCGCCGCCACCAAGGGCAGCCTGAACATCTTCTCGATGCTCGGCATCATCGTGCTGTTCGCGATGGTGAAGAAGAACGCGATCCTCCAGGTCGATCACACGAACGAGCTGCGCCGCGACGGCATGGAGCGAAACGAAGCCGTGCTCCAGGCGAGCGCGGATCGGTTGAAGCCCATCCTGATGACCACGCTCGCGTTCGTCGCTGGCATGGCGCCGCTCGTGACGGCGACCGGCATCGGCTCGGGATTCTCGAAGGCGATGGCCTCCGTCGTCGTCGGTGGAC
>JBGARE010000011.1:214478-221818 GCA_044230415.1 Kofleriaceae bacterium | reverse complement strand
CCGTAGGTTACGGTTGCGTAGGTTGCAAAGGAGCTCAGATGTCACGGCCCATGCACCGTTCTCCCGCCCGCTTCGCCCACACCGTGTGGCGACGCTGGTTCCTCGATCGCACCGCCGAGTTCTGGCTCGGCGAGCTGCGTCCCACCTGGTCCCTGTCCGAGCAGCGAGCGCGCGTCGTCGCGGTTCGCACCGAGACCGCGGACACGAAGACGTTCGAGATCACGACGCCGCGCTCGTGGCCCGGCCATCGCGCCGGCCAGTACGTGCCGGTCGAGGTCGAGATCGACGGCGTGCGCGTACGGCGCTGCTACTCGATTTCCAGCGGCGCGTCGGAGCCCGGCCGGCAGCGTATCGCGATCACCGTGAAGCGCGTCCCCGACGGTCGCGTGTCGACGTGGCTACACGCATCGCTGCACCCGGGAGACGTCGTTCGCCTCGGCGCGCCGACCGGCGACTTCACGATCGGTGCGCCACCGCCGCGCCTCTTGCTCGTCGGCGCGGGCAGCGGCATCACGCCGATCGCCGCGATCGTCCGCGACCTCGTCGCGCGTGGCGAGGTCCGCGATGTCGTCGTCATCGAGGCCGCGCGCAGCGACGCCGACGCGATCTTCGCCGCCGAGCTCGCTCGGCTCGCGGATGCCACGCTCGGCCTACGCGTGATCGCGCACCGCGGTCCGCTGACCGCGGACGCCATCGAGCCGCACCTCGCCGGCCGCGAGGTCTACGTCTGCGGCCCGGCGCCCGTGATGGACCTCGTCACGCAGCTCGCACCGCGCGCGCGGGTCGAGCGGTTCGCGACGCCCCGCCCTGCCACCACGCACCGCGCGCGCGTGCACCTCGCGATCGCGGATCGCACCGTCGACATCGCGGGCGGGACGCTGCTCGAGGCGCTCGAGCGAGCGGGCGAGCGACCCGCATACGGATGCCGGATGGGCATCTGCAACACCTGCCGCTGTCACAAGACGAGCGGCACCGTCGAGGACGTGCTCACCGGCGCGGTCTCGTCCGAACCCCAGGAGATTCGACTATGCACATCGATCGCCCGCAGCGATCTGGAGCTCTCGCTATGAGACCCCTCACCGACGCCGAGGCCGACGCATTCGGCCGCGAGCTCGACGCACTCCGCACCGAGACCATCGCATCGCTCGGCGCCGCCGACGTCGAGCACATCCGCAAGATGATCCGCCTCGTGCGCTACTCCGAAGCGGGAGGCCGCGCGCTGCTTCACCTCGGCATCGGCCCGCTCACGTTTGTCCTCGGAACGAGCGCGCTCGCCGCCGCGAAGATCTTGGAGAACATGGAGGTCGGGCACAACGTGATGCACGGCCAGTACGACTGGACCGGTGATCCCGCGCTCGACGGCCGAACGTACGAATGGGACACGGCGTGCACCGGCGATGATTGGCGGCACTCGCACAACTTCGAGCACCACACGTTCACGAACATCCTCGGACGCGATCGAGATATCGGCTATGGCCTGCTGCGCATCACGGACCAGCAGCGCTGGCGAGTCCAGCACCTCGTGCAGCCGATCAGCGCCACGATCCTCGCGCTGTTCTTCCAGTGGGGCGTGGGCATGCACGATCTCCGCATCACCGAGACGCTCGCCGGGCGTCAGTCACCCGACGAGCTGCGCCGCCGCGCGACGCCGTTCTTGAAGAAGGCCGGCTGGCAGCTCGCGAAGGACTACGCCGTCGCTCCAGCGCTCGCGCTGTGGAATGCGCCGCGCGTGCTCGCCGGGAACCTGCTCGCGAACGCGATCCGAAATCTATGGTCGTTCGCGATCATCTTCTGCGGTCACTTCCCCGAGGGCGTCACCATCTATCGCGATGTCGACGTCGAAGGCGAGAGCCGCGGTCGCTGGTACCTGCGTCAGCTCACGGGCTCCGCGAACATCGAAGGCTCGCGCTTGATGCACGTGATGAGCGGACACTTGAGCCACCAGATCGAGCACCACTTGTTCCCCGATCTGCCGGCGGCTCGCTATCCCGAGCTCGCCCCTCGCGTGCGCGCGATCTGCGAGAAGTACGGTCAGCCGTACTGCACCGGTAGCTTCAGCGCCCAGCTCGGTAGTGTGGCGAAGCAGATCCTTCGCCGTTCACTGCCGGCCTGACCTCAGAGCTTGCGCTCGTACGCGAGGCGGAACACGAGCTCGCGGCCCGTGCCGGGCAGCGGCGCGTGCCCGCCGCCATACGGCTGGAGGTAGTGGACGTGCTGGTTCGCGACGTCATAGACGCCGGCACCGACCTCCAGGCCGGGCACGAGCAGGTCACGATACAGGGCGTACACGTTGACGAGTGCGGTCGGCGCCTGGCGGCCGATCATCGGATTGCCGTCTGCGTCACCGGTCATGTACCCGAACCGCTCGCCATAGATCACCGCGGACGGGTTGATCGCGAGCCCCTTGGTGACATTGATGCTGCCCGCCATCGTGACCTTGTGGGATGGGAACGCGAGCAGGACGTCGTCGCGCCCGGGGACCTCGTACGACTCGACCTCGTTCTTGCCGCGCGCCGAGTAGAACGAGTAGTTGATTCCGGCGTAGCCGCGCGGGTACTTGATCCGGTAGTCGACCTCCACGCCACGCGTGCCCGTGCGCTTCGCGTTGAAATACTCCTCGCCCATCGTCGCCATGTTGACGCCGTAGATGATCGGCTTGTTGATCGTGATGTCGTAGGTGTTGACGGCGACGAACATGTGATCGCTGAGCTTGAGTCCGAGCTCGCCTTCGAACACCGTCGTCTTCTCGGGTTCCAGCGAGCCGCCGCTCAGGTTGATGTTCTCGATCCCGGGCGCGCGAAACGCCTGCGCTGCGAGCAGCTTCGCGTGAAATCTGCCCTTCACTTTCGTCAACGCGACGCGCGGAACGAGCGCCCCGCCCACCGCGCTGTGGCGCTCGTAGCGTGCACCGAACGTGACGTTCACGAGCTCGCTGTTGACGAGGCCCTGCGCGTAGGTCGCGATCGTGTCGTAGGCGACGTCGCGGCGTGTACCGAACATCGTCTGGAAGCCGGTGATCACGTTGCTGTCGAGGTGGGCGCGATCGGCGAACGTCTCGACGCCCGCGAGGACGTTGATCCGTTTGGTCGGGTCGAAGGACAACGTCGCGCCGGCGGTGTAGCGGGTGACCGTCTTTCTGTAGAACAGGTCCGAGGTGGTGTCGGTGATCTCCCACGGCGTCTGCCGGATCAGCCCGAGGTGCGGCGTGACCGTGACCTTGTCTCCCACCGCGATCGCGTAGCGCGCGTTGAGGTGGTAGGCGCGGAACCCCTGCCGATTGCCGGGAATCACGGGGCCGACGCCGTCGTGGGTCTCCAGCGAGTAGTTGTCGATCATCCCGTCGAGCCGCAGCTTCCGGTACGAGAGGACGAGCTCGGCCAGCATCGGATCGCGCGAGGCGTTGCGGGACATCTCGAAGCTGTCGCCCGCGAAGTCGCGGTACGTACCGCGGCTGTTCGCGTGACCGACGTTGACGGTGCCCGACGCACTCAAACCCTCGACTCCCGTCTGCGTCGTACCGAAGGACAAGGTGGCGTTGACGTGGCCGAGCGCGTTGCCGATCTGGCCGTAGCCGCCTGCCACCGCCACTCCTTCGAAGCTCGCGGCATCGCGGGTGATGATGTTGATCACCGCGAGCTCCGCGAACCCGCCATACACCGCCGAGCCCGGGCCGCGGATCACCTCGATTCGATCGATCGATTCGAGCGGGTAGTGGTTCGCGAGTTGGAGCGTCGAGTACAAGAGCTCGTTCATCGGCCGGCCGTCGATGAGGAGGAGGATCTTGCCCTCGTGTCCCCACTGGCCGCGGATGCCGAGATCGACGATGCCCTCCACGTCGACAGCCGGCGAGAAGCCAGGGACGAGGACCAGGACATCGAGGAGGTCGCGGGCACCCGAGCTCACGATGTCGTCGCGGGTGATGACCGTGACGATGCCTGGGGTCTCGCGCGTGGACTGCGGCTTCTTCGATGCGACGTCGACCTTCGTGTCGAGGAGGTCCGACAGCGAGAGCTCCTTGATGTCGGTGACCTCGTCGAGCGCGGGTACTTCGTCCGCGCGCGCGATCCGCGCGACGGCGCACGTGGCGAACACGACCCAGTTCATCCGCATGACGCGTGCTCCCAGAGCTTCGCCCCGGCGGCGCGGGCGCGTTCGAGCGCGGCGGGACCGTTGCGGCCCGACCACGCGGCGTCGATGACCTCGACCGCGTCGCGTCGACCTGCAGCGGCTTCGAGCTCGTTCGTGACAACCGCGGCGGCGTGTACGATGTCGACGAGCTGCGTGCGATCTGCGGGAGCCGCGGCGGGGTCGTGGTGGTACGTGATCGCGTCGACGATCGGCTCGGCGATCCCCCACAACCCGAGAAGGAACCCTCCGGCGCGAGCGTGATCGACGGTCGCTTCGTCGACCTCGAGAGCAGCGAGGACGAGCTTGCCGATGTCGTGAAGCATACCCGCGACGAATGCTTCACTGGCGAGCTCGTACGGCGCGAGCTCGCGTGCGAGTTGTGCCACCAGCTTCGAATGCTGCATCAGCTCCTCGATCTTCGCGATGTCGAGCCCCGTGCCGTCGAAGCCGCGAAACACCTCGACGCCGAGCAGGAGGTCACGTACGACATCAGTTCCGAGCACGCTGAGCGCGCGCTGCATCGTGGTGACCTGCGTGCCCTGCGTGAAGAATGCGCTGTTGACGATCTGGATCATCTTCGCGGTGAGAGCGAGGTCGTTGTCGATGATCTTCGCGATCTCCGCGAGCCCCGCATTGCGGCTGATCGCGGCGCACACGTCGAAGTGCACGCGCGGCGGGCTCGGCAAGCAGCTCATCCGGGTCGCGAGCGTCGAGACGTCGCCGTCTTCTACGAGGCTGATGCTCCACGACAGACGCTGCACGACGCCGATCAGCGTCGAGATGTTGCAGGGCTTGGCCATGCACTGATGCGCGACACGCATCGCACGAAGACAATCGTCGGTGCCCACCTGTCCGGACAGCACGAGCCGCGCGATCTTCGGATAGCGGCGTTGCACCTCGAACAGCAGCTCGACGCCGCACAGATCGGGGATGCGCAGATCTGCGATGACCACGTCGAACGGCTCGCGCTCGAGCGCTTGCAGCGCAACCTCGCCGCTCTCGACGAAGCGTGCGTGCCAAGGAACCTTGCGGGTCTTGAGCGCGCGTTCGATCGAACGCAGGATGAGCGGCTCGTCATCGACGAACAGCAGTCGGAGCTGGGGAGTCATTTGCCACCTGCCTGGTCGAGGGGAAGTCTGATCACGAAGACGGTGCCGCGCCCTTCATCGGTCTCGAACGTGAGCGAGCCGCGATGGCGTTCGATGATCGTGGTCCGCACGATCGAGAGTCCCTGGCCGGTGCCCTGACCGAGGGGCTTCGTCGTGAAGAACGGCTCGAAGACCCGGTCTCGGATCTCGGCTGGAATGCCGGCGCCGGTGTCGGCCACCCGGATCTCGACGTGCCCGCTCTCGAGGCGCGTGGTCACGGTGAGCGTGCCACGCCGGCCGGTGGAGGCGCGCACGTCGCGCATCGCGTGGCTCGCGTTGATCAGGAGGTTGACGATCGCGAGGCAGAGATCGCCCGGATCGCCGAGGACGCGCGGGACGTCGTCGAGATCGACCACCGCGTCGGCATCGTGCTTGTACTCGCTGCGCGCGAGCTCGACGGCGGAGCGAACCTGCTCGTTGACGTCCACCGAGACGAGACCCTCTCGATCTCGCAGGTGCGCGTGCGAACGCACGCTCTGGACGACGCGGGAGATCCGCGAGATGCCGTTCAGCGCATCGGCGATCGCCTTGGGCACGTCGTTCATGACATCGGTGACGTCGAGCCGAGCGGCGCGGCTGCAGGCCGTCGCGACGTCGAGCTCGCCATTCGCGATGCCGTCCAAGCACGCGCGCAGCTCGACGATCGCCTTGCCGAGCTCCGGTACGACCTCCGCGAGGTACTCGAGGTTCGAGTTCGCGAACTGGGCCGGCGTGTTGATCTCGTGTGCGATTCCGGCCGCGAGCTGGCCGAGCGCCTGGAGCCGCTCCGACCGCCGCTGCATCTCCTCGTGACGGGCGCGTTCACGCACGCGCGCCTCGACCTCGACCTGGATCTGCGCCTCGAGATCGCGGAGGCGCAGGTCGAGTCGGCGGCCGCGCGACCACTTCTCGCCCAGGCACGCGGCGAGATGGCGCACCTCGATCGGATCGAACGGCTTGCGGAGGACGACCAGCCGATCGCCTGCACGAAGTCGCCCGGAGATCTCGTCCCACGAATAGTCGCTGTCCGCGGTGCACAGCACGATCTCGAGCTCGGGCTGGATCTGCCACAGCCGCTCGATGGTCTCGATACCGTCGATCCCAGGAGGCATCCGGATGTCGACGAACGCGACGCCGTAGGCGCGACCTGCGGCGCACGCCTGCGCGGCCAGGTGGATCGCCTTCTCTCCCTGCGACACGAAGGTCAGATCGTACGGCGTTGTCGCGATGGGTTCGCCGCCAACAACGCGCTCGTCGCGCGTTGCGAGCGACGCCTCGCGTTCGGAGCGGAGGATCTCGCGAAAGTCGTGATGGACCTCCTCGTTGTCATCGACGACGAGGATGCGCGACCGCTCGCTCACCTCGACGTCTCCTGGCGCCGGCGTCGCCGTCCGGGTAGGCGATCGTGATCCGAGAACCCGAACGTGCGGCGCAACCGTGGTCGCAACGCAGAGGTTCGCACCGGCATACGGACTGATTCGTCCGAGTTCGAATCTCTCAACCCCCCTTCACCCGCAAGTCGGCTGTAGGCACGACACCTCCATCGCGCCGAACCGCAGCCCCACCCCCTGAGAAAGCGTAGAGCTCAGCCGTCGCTGGGCGGACGACCGCCACCAGGACCCGGTTGCGTCGGTGGACGCGGCCGCGGCAGTGCGGGCGGTGTCGACACGATCTGCCCCGGCGGCGCGCCGCCGCTCATACGCTGTACGGCGGCCGCGAGATCGACGCCGAGGAGCTGTTTGATCTGCTCGGACGTGATCGCGGTCTTCACGGCGAAGTTCCCGCCACCCGCGGCGAGCTCTTTGTCGATGACGGTGACCTTGTCGATCGGAATGTCGCCGACGGTGCTCATCATCGTCTGCACGAGGCGTTGCAGCTTCTGCGCGACGAAGATTTGACGTGCGCTATCGCCCGCCTTGCCCCACGTCTCGCCGAGCGCGCGAATCGCGGACGCCGTCGCCTTGCCTTCCTCGACGAGCTTCGAGGCCACGCCCTTGGCCTGCGCGATCATCTGCGACTTCTTCGCCTCGGCCGGCTTCACCTTGTCGGCGATCAGCTGGAACCGCACCTGCGCGAGTCGCGCTC
>JBGARE010000011.1:213234-214120 GCA_044230415.1 Kofleriaceae bacterium | reverse complement strand
CAGCGCGGCGGCGAACTTCTCGCGATCCTGGTTGACCTCCTCGGGCGTCAGCGTCGACAGAACGCCACGGAGGTTTCCTTCGAGCGTCTCGCGGGCGACCGTCATGATCTGCTCGCGCGACATGCCGAGCAGGCGCTCGATCGCGTTCGCGAGCTGTTCACTCTTGCCCGAGATCTTGATGTTCGCGATGCCCTGCACGTTGAGCGGAATGCCGCCCTTCGAGAACGCGCCGTTGACGCGCAGCTCGATGATCATGTTCGTGAGGTCCATGCGATCGACGACCTCGATCAACGGGATGCGGATGCCACGCCCGCCGCCTTGAACGACGCGGTAGCCGACCGTCTTGTCCTGACCGGGCAGTCTGCGATGACCGCCGGAGAAGATGATGACCTCGCTCGGCGAGCAGATGTAGATGATGCGGGAGATGATGATCCCGATCAGGACGAGCGCGCCCAGGATCGAGACCGCTCCGACGAGAATGACGTTACCCATGGTCAGCTCCTCACGAGCGGCGTGGTGGTGCCGCTGCTGGGGTTGCCGGTGATCACCTTCGCGATATCGACGCCGAGCGTCTTCGTGACCTGCTCGAGCAGCGCCGCCACGGTCGCCGGATAGGACGCCGCGTAGGCGGGGATGGTCTTGCCATCACCACCGTCGATGATGTTGACCTCGCCGACCTTCATCCGAGACGCGGCCTTCGCGACGTCTCCGAAGATCGTGTCGAGGTGCTGCAGCACGAACATGTCCATCGCCTTGCCGCCGGTGTCCTTCCACGCACCCGCGACCTCGGCGAGCGATGCGGCCATCGCTTCACCATCGGCGCTGATCGACGCGGCCTGGCCGGCCGAGAACAGCTCGCGCACCTGCGCGTCGATCTCGGCGGGGA
>JBGARE010000011.1:209887-213209 GCA_044230415.1 Kofleriaceae bacterium | reverse complement strand
CTGCTCGAGCTCGCCGCGGATCTGCTGCAGTTGCAGCTCGGCTTCCGCGCGCGCTTGCTGGCCGGCAGCCTCGGCGCGCACTTCCTCGCCGCGCGCCTCGGCGTCGACTTCGGCTTTGATCTGCCGCAGCTCGTTCTGCTTCCGCTGCACGGCGGCTTGCGCGTTCGTCATCGCGACCTCGCCGCGTGCCCGCGCCCCTGCTTCCGCCTGCTCGGCCTGACGCACGGCATCGGATTCGGCGATCTCCGCACCACGCAGCATCTCGGCGATACGCTGGCGGCCGATGCTCTCGAGGTAGTTCCGATCGTCGGCGATGTGCTGGATCTTCAGCACGTCGAGCTCGAGCCCCAGCTTGTCGAGGTCGGGCTTCGCCGATGCTTCGAGCTGGCGCGCGAACTTCAAGCGGTCCTCGTTGACCTCTTCGGGCGTCAGCGTCGCGAGCACGCCGCGGAGATGACCTTCGAGGGTCTCCTTCGCGACGCGAGCGATCTCTTTGTTGTTCGTCGCGGGGAACTGTTGGATCGCGTTTCCGACGAGCCGCGGATCCGTGGACACCTTGATGTTCGCGATCGCGTGCACGTTGAGCGGAATGCCGCCCTCGGAGTACGCCCCCTGCACCGCGATCGGCACCGAGATCAACGAGACGTCCATCCGCTGCACGGTCTCGAGTACCGGCACGCGCATGCCGCGCCCACCGAACACCACGCGATAGCCGACCGTGCGCCCATCCGCGGCTTTGTGACTGCGGCCGGAGAAGATCAGGATCTCGTTCGGCCGACAGATCTTCAGCAGGTAGCGATACACGACGAGAAGGAACAGCAGAACGGCACCGCCCGCTGCAACGCCTCCTAGAATCTCGGGTGGGATCTTGTCCATGCAAACCTCCGGTTGAGAACAAACAACAACGCTTCGAGCACGCGAGTGCTCGCGACAACACGACCGACGACCTCGTCCGGGTTCCCTCCCGAACGGGCCCGACGCTACATCTCGGCCTTGGAGACGAGCAACGATCCGTGCTCGCCTTCTGCGACGACGAGCACCTGAGCACCCGAGGGCAGCTCCACGCCGTCGTCGACGATCGTCGCTACGAAGTCCTCCGCTTTGCCCTTCAGCTCGACGCGCACCTTCCCGGGGCGGTCCTTGCCGACAGGCAGCAGTAGCGTTCCAGTGGATCCGATCACGTCGCTCGATTCGACACCGGTCGAGACGCTCGATTTGCTCACCTTGCGAACAACGATCACGGCGACCGCGCCGGCGGCCCACCCGATCAGCGCCGCAGCGATCGCGGCGACAACCGCGCTCGAGCCGAGCTTGGTCAGCGCGTAGCCAGCGCCACCGCCGAACGCGAGGAGGAACACCCAGAACCGCATCGAGCCGACCGGCGCCCACGCGAGTCCGACGTCCGCATCACCACCGTGGCCGTGATCGGTGTCCTTCCCGCCGAGGAGCAACGACGCGAGCAGCAGCGTGACTCCAAATGCGACAGCGGCGAGATAGACAGTGGTCAACGTTCCCCCTGGATTGAACTTTCGATGACCTTGATGGTGGTCACCGTTGCACCCATACGCAAGCGATTCATCCCGTGACGTTGCGATGCGCTAACCTCCACGAATGCGCGCGTTCGTGGCGATCCTCGCGACCCTCGCGATCGCGTGCGAGCCCACCCAAGGACCGACGCCGCCGCGGCATCCGCCCACGCCGCTTCACCTCGTCGAGCAGGCACCCGACCTGGATGGCCATGTCATCGGCGCGACCGACGCGGCCGCGACGCTCGTCGTCTCGTTCGCGTCGTGGTGCGTGCACTGCAAACACGAGCTCGCGGTGATCGGCGCGCTTCGCGATGCGCACCCGCGCGTGCGGATCATCGGCGTGAACTACAAAGCGCACGAGGAGTACGCGAGCCGCGGCTCGAGCGATGCCGTGCGTGCGTACCTCGCGGCGAGTGCGCCGTGGCTGCGCGTCGTGCCGATCGGCGATGACATCTTCCGCGCGTTCGGTGCGCCGCCGAAGGTGCCGACGATGTTCGTGTTCGATCGCGGTGGCGCGCTCGTGAAGACCTACGATCGTCGCACGCGCGAGATGCCGGACGCGACCGAGCTATCAGCGCTGTTCGCGCGGCTCGGTGGATAGCGGTGCGTCTTTGCGTCCCGCCAGGTCGCTGATGATCATGATGCACAGCCCACCCGTCGCGAGCTCGATCCCCGGCGGTCGAATCCCGAGCAGCGCGAGGGCGCAGCCGATGACGACCACGACCGAGAGGAGCGCCTTCAGCTGCGTCGCATTGCGCGTGAGCACCTTGCCGCGGAACAACAGCCCTTCCCACCCGCCGAACCGATACGGCTCGCCCGCTCGCAGCGCACGAATCGCTTTGACGGCCCCGAAGCTCGCGAACACCGCGGCCGCAGCGAACAACAGCGTATAGGTGTCACTCATCCGGCGGACTATGTGCAGCTCGGCCGCGGAGAAACAACAGGTAAACGATGCCACCGAGCGCCGTCATGCCGAGGCCCAGCGCGCTCGGCTTCGGCGACGTCCAGATCGTGTTGATCAAGAGCAGCGTCGCGAGGATCACGAACACGATCGGCACGACCGGAAAGCCCGGCACCCTGAACGTGCGCGGATGATCCGGTTGGCGTTTGCGCAGCAGCAACACCGAACCCGCGTTGAGCGCGTAGAACATCCACGATGCGAACACGACGGCGTCGGTGATCTGATCGAACCGCGCGCTCAGCGCGTAGATGCACGCGAGCGCGCCCTGGACGAGCACCGCGGTCGCAGGCACGCGCGCCGGTGACAGCTTCGCGAGCGCGGCCGGAGCGAGGCCATCCTTCGCCACTGCGTACGGCACGCGTGCACCGGTCAGCATCGAGCCGTTCATCGCGGACAGCGCGGAGATCGTCATCGCGATCGCCAGCGCCGCCGCCGCGGTGGTGCCGAGGAACTGCGACGCGACCTTCTGCGCGACCGCGGGTGCATCGGGATGCGCGACGCTGCTCGACGTCACGACCTCGTGAAACGGCAGCGCGCGAAAGTAGCCGACGTTGACGAGCGCGTAGATCGCGAGCACGCCGAGCGCGCCGCCGACGATCGCGAGCGGCAGGTTGCGCCCCGGATCGCGGACCTCGCCGGCGGCCATCGGGAGGTTGTTCCAGCCGTCGTACGCCCACAGCGCCGACAACAGCAGCGCTCCGAACGCGCTCGCGCCGGGGAACGCGCCCGCATCGGTCACGCGCGACCAATCGCCCGACGGTGCGAGCAGCGCGCCGACGGCGATGCCGAGGATCATCACGACCTTGATCACCGTGAGCACCGTCTGCAGCGA
>JBGARE010000011.1:208445-209766 GCA_044230415.1 Kofleriaceae bacterium | reverse complement strand
CCGACGGCGTACGCGGCGATCGATCCGGGCGTCGCGATCCAGAATCGATTCCACCCGTAGAGGTAGCCGAGCATCGGGCCGTAGCCCTTGCGCAGGTAGACGTACTCGCCGCCCGCGGATGGATACATCGCGCCGAGCTCCGCGTACGTCATCGCGCCCGCGAGCGAGAGCAGTCCGGCCACGGCCCACGCCGCGAGCACCCAGACCGCGCTGCCGGCGATCTGCGCCATCACGGCGGCCTTGAGGAACACGCCGGTGCCGATGATCGTGCCGATCGTCAGCGACGCCGCGGCCCACGGACCGAGTCCGCGCTGGAGCGTGCGGTCAATCACCGTTGCGTTGCGATCCAGGCGTCGACGACGCGATCGAGGACGGGCAGCGTCACGGCGCCTACGCCGAGCACCGCTGCGTGGAATCCTTTGAGGTCAAACTTGTCGCCGAGCTGCTTCTTCGCGTTCGCGCGCAGCTCGAAGATGTGGAGCTGGCCGACCTTGTACGCGAGCGCCTGACCGGGCCAGCCGATGTAGCGATCGACCTCGTTCGAGATGTTCACCTCGGTCAGCGCGGTGTGCTCGCGCATGTACGCCTCCGCCTGTTGGCGCGACCAGCCCATCGCGTGGATGCCGGTGTCCACGACGAGCCGCGACGCGCGCCACGCGTCGTAGCTCAGCTTGCCGAGCCGATCGAGGTCCGACGAATAGAGGCCCATCTCGTCGGCGAGCTGCTCGGTGTACAGCGCCCACCCCTCGACGTACGCGGTCGAGCCGTCGAGCTTGCGGAACGCGGGCATCGCCCCGAGCTCCTGCGCGATGGCGATCTGCGTGTGGTGCCCGGGGATCGATTCGTGCCACGTGAGCGCTTCGAGCTCGAAGCGCGGCCGCGTCTCGGGCTTGTACGTGTTCACGAAGTACTCGCCCGGCTTGGAGCCGTCGTAGTGCGGTTGGCGGTAGTACGCGATCGTCGTGTACGGCGCTTCGTACGACGGGATCTCGCGCATCACGCAGTCGGTCTTCGGCAGCGTCGAGAACACCGACGGCGTGGCCGCCTTCGCGCGATCGAGCGCCTTCTGTGCGGCGGCGAGAATCTCGTCGCCCGAGGTGAAGTACAGCGCCTTGTCCGTGCGAAGCCGCGTGATCGTCTCGGCGAGCGAGTGCGTGCCGAGCACCTTGGCGCCGAGTGCGGCGATCTCGGCGTCGGTGCGCGCGATCTGCGCGAGCCCGAGCTCGTGCAGCTCGGTCGGCGACATCGGCAAGCCGACGTGCGAGGCGATCGTCGCGCGATAGCACGCATCTCCGTCGGGCAGGCCCGCGAGCCCTTCCTT
>JBGARE010000011.1:8891-208432 GCA_044230415.1 Kofleriaceae bacterium | reverse complement strand
TTCGGCAGCACGTGATCGCGGAGGAAGTCGCGCAGCCGGGTCATCGCCGGTGCGATCCGCTGCGCGACCGTGTCACGGAGCGTCGCGACGTGCGCCGCGCGAGCGCCCGCGGGCCAGTTGTCGTGATCGACGGACGCCCACGAGGGGGAGGCCATCGCCCACGTCGCGACGGGCTTCGCGAGCTCCGCGTCGATCTGCTCGATCGCCCGGCGCACCTTCTCCGCCGACGCGACACGCGAAGCGGCGAGCCCCGTCGTCAGGTTCTCGATGGTGTCGTCGACGAGCGCCGCGGCTGCACGGATCCGTGCGATCACGTTCTCCGCATCGCGCGGCACCTTCACGCCGTGCGACTCGACGAGGTAGGACAGCTCCCCGAGCAAGCTGCCACCACCGTTCTCGACGGCCCATTCGTGGAACTTGCAGACGTCGAGATCGCGATCCGCTTCGAGCCGCCCGCGTAGCAACGAGTACGTGATCGCATCGGTGCGATCGAGAGACTGCGGATCGAGCGCGACGAGCCGACCGAGGAGGGCATCTCGCTCGGCGGTGTACTCCGCGATCGCGGCGGCATTGCGGCGCGCGATCTTGTCGTCGTAGCGATGGTCGCCGAGCGTGGTCGCGTAGGTCGGCGTCCACTTCATCGTCAGCTCCCAATGATCGGCGATCACGGCGCGCAGCGAAGCATCGGTGACACCGGCGACGGCATCGGCGGCGAGTGGAGAAGGTTCGGTGGAGGGCGTCATGGTGCGTGGCCTCTCCGGCGTGCCACATGCGAGCGCGAAACACGCGATCGCGAGGGAGCAGCGCCGGATCATGGTCCTCGTATTGTGTAGATTGCAGACGTGCAGGTCCATCTGTTCGACGGCACGTACGAGCTGTTTCGTGCGTGGTTCGGCGCTCCACCCGCGCAGCATGCGGGCCGCGAGGTCGGCGCGACCCGCGTGATCCTGAGTGCGCTCGCACGCCTCCTGAGGAACGGGACCGTCACGCACGCCGGCGTCGCGTACGACCACGTGATCGAATCGTTCCGCAACGATCTCTTCCCCGGCTACAAGACCGGCGAAGGAATCGCCGAGGGGCTACTGAGCCAGTTCGAGCTCGCAGAGCGCGCCGCGGCGGCGCTCGGCCTCGTCGTGTGGCCGATGATCGAGTTCGAAGCCGACGACGCGATCGCCACCGCGGCACATCGCTGCGCGCAGGACGCGCGCGTCGACAAAGTGTTGATGGCCACCGTCGACAAGGACATGTGCCAGTGCGTGATCGACACGCGCGTCGTGTGTTGGGATCGCTGGAAGGACGTCTCGCTCGATCGCGATGCCGTGATCGCGAAGCACGGCGTCGAACCCGAATCGATCCCCGACCTCCTCGCGCTCGTCGGAGACACCGCCGATGGCATCCCGGGTCTCGACGGTTGGGGCAAGAGCTCCGCCGCGAAGCTCTTGATGCACTACAAGCACATCGTCGACATCCCCGCGAATCACGCGACGTGGAAGGTCAGCGTGCGCGGCGCCGACAAGCTCTCGGCCACGCTCGAGGCGAATCGCGAGACGGCGGAGCTCTATCGCGTGCTCGCGACGCTGCGCATCGATTGCCCGATCCCGTGCTCTCCCGACGAGCTCGCGTGGCGAGGCGTCGATCGCGAGAAGCTCGCCGTGATCTGCGACGACCTCGGCGTGTCCGTCGACTCGATCAAGCTGTGACTACTTCGCGAGCGACGTCTTCACGCGCAGCGTGTAGCTCGACGCGAACTTGATCCGCGCCGCCGCGAGCTTGAAGCAGCTCGTCACCTCGGCCGGCGTTCCCGCGGGGAGCACGAACGTGGTGATGCCCTTGTCGACGACGACCTCGACGGCGAGGGAGCTCGTCTTCAGACACGCGCTCAGCGTCGCGTGCTCGTCGGCGATCCGCTTCCGGACGACCTCCTCGAGCGACGGTGGTGGCGGCGGTGGCGGCGGTGGTGCCTCGCTCGACGGAGCGAGCGTCGGCGCGAGTGGCTTCGGCGCGTCGCGCAGCGGCGCCGACTCGGCGCCGCGCTTGGCAGCCTTCGCGGGGCCACGCTCGACAACACCATCGTCCGCCAGCGCGTCGGCCTTCTCCTTCTGGGACTCGTTCCGCGCGGCCGGGGCTTTCTTGCGACCCACGCGCACGTCCAACGCTTCGCCGCCGCCGCCGCCCGTGGGAGCGGGCGTCGCAGCAGCGGACTCCGGCACGGCACCCGGTGCCGGCGCTTGCGCGAGAGGCGCAGCGAGCGGTGCGGGCGCCGTGTTGGTCGTGGTCACGGTCTCGCGCTCCGCATGCCGGCCTGCGGCGAGCGTTGCTTCGTTCACGTCGCTCGCGGGCGTGTCCTGCTTCGGCAGCTTCCACGCGAGCGACTCGGACACGAGCTGCGTGCGGTTCGGGCCGAGCTCCCACGTCGCGTTGTTGTGCGCGAACACGATGCGCACGTTGGCCTGCGCGCCGGTCGCGATCGTGTCGTCGCCTGAAATCTCCTGACCGGTCGCGAGCACTCGCTTCGCCGTTCCGCGTGTCGCGCTGACCTCGCCGCTCAGCTCGACCACCTTACCGACGGCAACGCCGGGCTGCACCGCGGGTGCGTCACTCGTGGCCTTGCACGCTGACGCAGTCGAGAACGCGAGGACTCCCAAGAGAAGCGAGCGCAGCATTCACCGATTATGGCTTGGCGGGGGCAAGCGGGCCACGCATGATGGCGGCCGTGCGAATCATCGCCATGTGTGTTGCCCTGCTCGTGGCGTGTGGAGGCAAGGGCGTGGAACGACCGAAACTCAAGGCGGCCGTCCTCGGGCTCGCTCGCGACAGCCACACGGGCGAGCCCGTCGCGATGGCCGATCTCGAGCTCCGCGGACCGAGCCCGCGCACGACCTCGACGAACAAGTACGGCCTGTACACGATCGATGGAATCGAGGCCGGGACATACACGCTGAAGGGCGTGTTCGCGGGACAGCCGATCGAGATCTCGAAGATTCCCGTACGCGACGGCGAGGCAACGTACGTCGACCTCATGTTCACGCTCGGCGATCCACAGCCGATCAACGTCGTGTTCGGCGATCACTCCGCCGAGATCACGCGCTACCACCCCAAGAACATCCAACCGTCCGCATCGCTGATCGAAGGCACGGTCAGCGATGTCTCGACGCGCGAGCGCGTGGTCGGCGCGGTGGTCACCGCCGCGAACCAGGTCCACACCGAGCAGACGATCAGCGACGATCACGGGCGCTACAAGTTCGAGAACATCCCGCCCGGCCTGTACACGGTGAGCGCGTACTACTCGATCAGTGGTCGCGGACAGGTCGAAGTGCAGCGCAACAAGATCGAGGTCAACGCGACAGAAGCGGTCATCGTCCCGCTCCTCATCGAGCTCGCGAAGTAATCAGTCGAACCAGAACCGCGCGCCGATGTTGCCTTCGAAGTGCGGTCCGAACCGATCGCGATAGCCGCCGTAGAAGAAGTCCGCGACGAACGTGATCTGGACATAGATGTCGAGCGGCACGTTATTGAAGTCGAACGCGAGGCCGAACGGCACGCGGATGCCGACCGCGCCGTAGCGATCGTTGTTGCGTCCATCGATGTAATCGAAGCTCCAGAATCGGAGGCCCACGCCGACAAAGAACGGCAGCTTGAACGTCGGGTTCTCGACCAGCGATTTCGGGTGCCACAGGTGGTCGAGGTACAGGTGCACACCATCGCCGTCGCGCCAGTAGTTGTCGTACAGCCAGCCGATGCCGAAGTTGAGGGCCGTGCTCGGCGTGAGGAAGTACTTCCCGTTGAAGCCGGACGGCGCTCCGAGCTCGAGGCCGATGCCGAACTTGCCGTTCGAGACGTAGTCGCTGCCTCCCCAGGACCGGCGACGCGCGTCGGCGGGTGAAGCGGCGAGACAGACAAAGAGAGCGGTCGTGACGATCAAAATTCGCATGGCTGTTCTTTGTGGGACAGCGTGGCGATCGGGTCGCAAAAATCTCTCCATAGCCCGAGCCTACCCTCGCTTCTCCACCCACGCGCGACCCATGCGATAATAGAACCGTGCAGTTTCTCCACAGGTGCGCGTTCGTCTTGACGATCGCGACTGCCTGTGGCTCGCAACCGAGTGGTCCGAAGAACGCACCCGCAGAGCCGCCGTCCACGATCGTCGCGCAGGCCTCTCTCGATGCGGCGGTGATCGATGATCCGCCCGCACCGCCGCCGCGCTTGCCGTGCGAAGCCGGCACCACGATGAAGCAAGCGAGTGCACCGGAGCTCGCGTGGTACTGCGTTCGCACGGACGGCACGCGTCACGGTCCGTTCCAGACGACGTTCCCGGACGACACGCTCGAGATCAGCGGCGCGTATCGCGATGGACAACTCGATGGCGCGTGGTCGCGTCGCGCACCCGGTGGAACGATCATCGAAGAAGGTGCGTACGCGGCGGGCGTGAAGGACGGCACGTGGACCCAGCGCACGACGATGGGCAACGTGCTCGGCACGTACGCGATGGTCAAAGGCACCGGCACCGAGAAGGCCTGGTACGACAGCGGCGTCCTCTATAGCGAACGCACGCTGCGCAAAGGCATCGCGCATGGCAGCGCGCGCACGTATGCGCCCGATGGAACGTTCATCAGCGTCGCGCGCTACGAGAACGGAAAGCTCGACGGACAGAAGGTGTTCGGCTCGCGGCAATCGATGCGCTTCGAAGAGACGTTCACCAACGGCATTCGTACCGGCAAGCGGTCGATCTGGGTGCAGGGCACGCTGATCGCCGAGGAGAACTACGATCGCGCGGGCCGCCCCGACGGCGCGTACGTGCTGTGGCGCCGCGCCAAAGTGATGCGCCTGCAAGGGACGTTCGAGCGCGGCAAGCGGACGGGGCCCTGGACGTGGTGGGATCGCGGCAACAACAAAGAGAAGGAAGGCGTGTACGCGAGCGGCGAGCGCGACGGTCTGTGGCAGGAGTGGTGGGAAGGCAAGCTCGTGTTCAGCGGGCAGTACGCGTCCGGAAAGCCCGACGGCGATTTCGTCTACTACGATCGCGCCGCGCGCGAGCTCGGTCGCTTCAGCATCGCTGCGGGAACGGGCACGATGCTGACGTTCCACGTCAACAAGCGCCCGTCGTCGCGCCAGTACCTCTATCAAGGCACGCCCGCCGGCATCTATCAGGAGCTCACGCCGCTCGGAAAAGTGGTCGTCGAGGGCCGCTATCGCAACGGACAAAAGCACGGCACGTGGAAGGAGTGGACGGCCGAAGGTGTGCCGACGCTCGAGCAAACGTGGAAGCGCGGCAAACTCGACGGCACGATGAAGAAGTATGTCGACGGTAAGCCGACGCTCGTCGCGAGCTACGTCGACGGGAAGCCGAACGGCCCGTACACCGAGCTGCGCGGTGACAAGCCGGCGCTGTCCGGACAATTCGTCGATGGCAAGAAGGATGGGACGTGGACGACGTACGCACCCGACGGCACCGTCCTCGTCGTGGCGACATATGTCGGCGGGACGCTACAAGGTCCGTGGCGCCAGCTCGTCGACGGTGCGGTTCTCGAAGGTGCGATGGACGCAGGACGTCGCAGTGGCACGTGGACCCGCACGGATCGCGGCGGAGTCGTATCCAAGCTCACGTACTCGACGCCGTAGCGCGTGTAAGCGCCGTGTAAGCAGTCGGCCTGTAGCGTGGAAACCACGGTCGGCGTGAAGAAATTCCACGGCGTGCCTTCGTCACGATAGGTGCAACCTCTGGGCATCTCGCGCGTTCATACGGTGGAGAGCCCGCCGTGAATCGTGATGCCAAGACCCAGTCCGCGTTGATCGCGCTCGCGCGATCTCGCCGCATGCAGCGCGCGCTCGCGCATGCGCATATCCATCGGCACGCGCCGATGCCGACGCTCAAGAGCTCGCTTGGCTACATGACGTCCACGGCATGCGTGACGGACGACGCGACCACCCTCTCGCATCGCATGGCGCTCGTCGGCGTCAATCGGAACGAAGGCGTCGCGTACGTTGTCGAAGAGCTCGGTCCGAACGAGCTGCCGATCGTGTATCGCCTCTGGCTGCGCGGTCCGCGGCAGGGATATCTCGTGCCGATCCACGCGTGGTACGAGCAGGGCAACACGCCCGAAGCGCACGCCGACATCCGCGCGAAGATCGCGGAGCTCGCACCGAAGCTCGAGCCCGTGGTGAAGACCACCTCGGAAGCGTGGATGCTGTCCACGCGCATCGTGCAGCGGCGCGCCCTGCGCATCGCTGGTCCGTCCGCGTGTGCCGATCTGCCGATCCGCAAGTTCGCCCTGCAGCTCGTGGTTGAGCCCGTCAGCGGCCACGGTCCGAGCGGCAAGACCACGGTGACCGCGTTCCTGCGTCCGCAGGCGCAGCTCGTCGACGTGTGGATGTTGCCCGGCGGCGACACGGCGATCGCCCGCGTCTCGTACACGGGCATCCCCACCGGCCTGGGCCTCGACAAGGACACCGTGCTGCTGCTCACCGCGGGGTTGTACGGCTTCGAAGACGACGAAGACCCCGAGAACCGCTAGACAATCTACCGCGGCGAGGTCACGACACCTTGTTAGCGACCACCAGCGCTCTACATGCGTTCTTTTTTCGCAGTGAGGTAACCTACCGAGACTCTCCGCGTAGGTGCCCCCATGCGTTCGTTCTTCGCCATCGCTCTACTCGCCTCGCTCGTCCCCGCTTGTGCGGACGATGGTCATGGCGACGATCCGGTCGACTGTGCGAAGGAGACGTCCGATGACGACTTCGTGATCGGCCTGTCGAAGCCCGGCGTGAACGGGCTCTACACGTTCACGATGACCTCGTTCTCGCCTGCGCCGCCCGCGCGCCTGCTCAACGAGTGGCAGATGTCGATCATGTCGACGGCCGCACCGGCCGCACCGCTCGCCGCAACGGAGACGCTCGCGATGACGCCGTACATGCCGCAGCATGGTCACGGCGCTGGCATCGATGTCGAGATCGCTCCGATGCCCACCGCCGGCGAGTTCAAGTTCTCGACGATCAACCTCCACATGGCCGGCATCTGGGAAGTCACGGTCGAGGTCGATCCCGGCGCGTCGAACTACGACAAGGTCGTGTTCAAGCCGTGCATCCCGGAGTGATGATCGAGTGACGATCGAGTGACGATCAGCGCGGGTTGCAGAACGTCGTCGCGTTCTTGGTCGAGTCGAGCCACGTACTCTCGCTGACGAGCAGCGTCGGTTGCGGATCGATCGTCGATAGATCGAGATCGCCGCTCGCGACGAGATCGTTTATGACCTCGACCGAGAACGGGCGCACGAGCAGGCGCGCCTCGATCCGCTTGATCACGCCGCGCAGTGGAGCGGCGCTCGTGAACAGCTTCTTCACCGAGTGATCGAACTCGGGCTCCGTCGGAATGTTCGTCGTCGCGGGCGTGAGCACGTCGGCGAGGCGGCCGAGCGCGTCTCGACGATCTTCGATCGAGGCCACTTCCCACAAGAAGTGCGCGGTCGAGCCATCGCTCTTCTTCGCGCGGTCCCACAGGCCGAGGAGGTTCGGATCGCCGATCTTCTCGGGGTCCATGTCGTCCGGCACCACGCCCGACGAGAACACGATGTTGCCGCCGACCTCCGCGTCGTACGCGATAACCTCGAGCCACGCACGGCGATCGAAGCCGCTGCCGCTCGGGAAGTTATGGCCGACGGCGAGCGCATCGATGCGCACGAAGATGCCGTCGGGTTGCATGCACACGCCACCGGGCGGTGCGGTACCGGGGACCTTCGCGGCGCCGACGATCTTCGAGCTTCCCTCGAGGAACGTGCGCACGGCCGCGCCCTGCTCGGCGCGCTGCGGGAAGTCGACGAGCGCCGTATCGATCGCGACGAACTTGTGGTCGTGACGACCGAACGGCCGCGACGTCACACCGGGTGCGTCCGCGATGACGTCATCGAACGGCTCCATGTGGCAGCTGCCGCACGACACGCGCGACGACTTGTCCGGGTTCGTGGCGAAGATCGAACCCTTCCACTCGAGGAACGTACGCTCGACGTGCACGCCGGCCTGGTTGACGATATCGTGACACGCACCGCACATCGCCGACGTGTTGTCGTCGAAGTCGTTGTCCATTAGCTCGGCATACGCGCTGTGGTGCGCCTTGTTGTCGACGGGATTCTTGATGCCGCCGCGCATCGTGGAGTCCATCGCGAGCTGCAGCGGGTTGTTGTGATCTCCGGTGACGCGCTCGACGTTGTGGCAGAAGTAGCAAGTGATGCCGTCGGTCGCGGGCTCGAGCGTGTCGAAGTCGAAGTCCCGCACGTTGCCCGGGTTGATCACGCCGGTCGCGACCGCGATCGGCGTGTGACAGTTCACGCAGAACATGCCGAGCTCGCCGTTCGTCTCGCGCTGACCGCGTTTGTGCATCGCGCGAAACACGGGATCCGTGGCCGCGTAGGCGTGCATCGAACCGGACCAGTCCGCGTGATGCGTGGGATGGCACTCGAGACAGGTATTCGGATCCTGGAGGACCTCGGGTGTGTACGCGGGTCCGTCGTCGCCGCACGCGGCGAGCACGACCAGCGCGATCACGAGAGACCTCATTGCGGCGTCCCCGCGAGCACCCACTTGAGCAGCGAGCACCGCTCGCTGTCGCTCAGCGGCGAATCGGGCGGCATCGAATAATCCTGACCGGTGTCGTGCGTGCGTACGATCAGCTCGCTGCACGTCGCGTCTCCCGCTTTGACGTGCTTGACGAGCCCCTCGTACGCCGAGGTCGCGTCCGCGAACGAGATGGTGGCCTCGCCGTTCGCGCCGTGGCACGAGCCCTTCGACGAGCCGCAGTCCGGCTGGATCGTGAACGAGTACACCTTCGCGAACGTGTCCGGCGTATACAGCGGCTGGCACTGCTCGTCGAGGGCCGTCGCGGTGCATGCCGGCGGTGGGGTCTCGCAACCGGCGCATGCGCCCAGAACGGTGATGAACAACACCCTGTGCACGACGAGGCACTCTACCCTTTGGTCCCGAGGGTGGCCATGTGGCCCACTAGCAGCTGATAGCGGCGATACGCCGCAGCAAGCGGCGCCGCCGCCTCAGGGTTCGGGGTCACGACATCGGTGACGGCGCTCACGAGGCGCGCCGCCGCCGCCAGATCTGCATGGATGCCGGCGGCGACCGAAGCGATCATCGCAGCGCCGAGCGGGCTCGTATCCGGGTTCGCGGCGACGCGGTGCGGGAGACCGAGGACGTCGGCGCGGAGCTGCGCCCAGATCCGGCTCTTCGCGCCTCCGCCGACGAGCAGCACGTCGGATATCGGCAGCTTCATCGCGACGAGCCGATCCGCGACGTCTCGGCACGCGAACGCCAGCCCTTCGAGGACAGCGCGCGCGATGTGCGAACGATCGTGCGCGGCGGTGAGCTCGTGGAGCGAGCCGCGCAGATCGGGACGCCACACCGGTGTCATCGCCCCGGCGAGCGCGGGAACAAATGTCACGCCGCCCGCGCCCGGAGGCGCGCTGGCCGCGAGGGCGTCGAGCGCGCGGTCGTCGGGCAGCCCGAGCAGCTGCGTCGCCCAGCGAATCGCGCCGCCCGACAGCCACCCCGGGTTCTCGACGAAGAACAGCTTGTTCGCATCGCACTCCGGGTAGACGTGGGTCTCGACCATCGGCGAGCTCGCGATGGTGTCGAGGACGGGCGATCGCGTGAGCGCGCCCACGACCTCGGCCGTGCCGATCGCGCAGATGATCGACCCGGGCGCGACCACGCCCGCACCGAGAGGATTCGAGAAGTCGTCGCCGGTACCGACGGCGACGCGCGTCCCCAGAGGCAACCCGGTCAGCCGCGCACCGTCGGCGGTGAGCGTCCCTGCGACGTCGCTCGTCGCGCGGATCTGCGGCAGCAGCGCGGGCGAGAGATCGAACGCTTCGAGGAGGCGCGGTGACCAAGCGCCGCTCGACAGCTCCGCGAGCATCGTCGTCGAGGCGAGCGGTGGATCCATCACGTGCTCGCCGGTCAGCCGTGCGACGAGGTAGCTCGTGGGCTGATGAAAACGAGCGGCCTTGTAGCCGCGCTCGGCGAGCCACGCGATCTTCGGCGCGAGGTGACTCGCATCGGCGACCTGGCCGGTGATCGCGAAGATCCGCGCCGGCTCGACGCGCATCGCTTGTGCGACCGCGCGGCGGTCCTGCCAGGTCAGCGCGGGATGCACGGGCGCGAGCGAATCGTCGACGGCGACGCACCCGTCGAGTTGGCCCGTGATCGCGAGCGCGGCGATATCCGCGGGCCGTGCGTTGGCCGCGGCGAGAGCACCGGCGATCGCGGGTGCGAGTGCTGCCTCCCACGCGCGCGGGTCCTGCTCCGCCCTACCCGGCTCCGGATGCTCCGTCGCGATCGCCACGGAGTGGGAGCCGCGGATTGCAAGTGTCTCGTCGCACACGACCGCCTTGAGGCTCTGAGTTCCGAGATCGAGGCCGATCACGAGCACGACCGTGCGATGCTAGTACATCTCGTGAACTACTTCGGCCACGCAGCGATCGCGAGCTGGCAGAACAAACGGGGAGGACTCCCGCTCGGCGCGATGCTGCCCGATTTCTCGACGATGTGCGGCGTCCGCGTGGCGGGCACCCCGGATGCCGACGTCGCGGAGGGCATCGCGCTGCATCACACGACCGACAAGGTGTTCCACACGCTGCCCGTGGTCACCGGGCTGATGCGCGAGCTCGATCAACGGCTCGAGCGCGGCGGGTGCGCGCGTGGACCTCGGCGCGCCGTCGCGCACATCGGCGTCGAGTTGCTGCTCGACGGCGTGCTCGTCGACGATCCCGAGTACCGCGACGCCTACATGCTCGGCGTGGAGTACGACGCACCGATCGACTGGCGCGATCCGGACCATGGCCCGACGTTCGACGGCTTCATGCGGCGATTGCGTACGCGCGGTGTTCCCGACGATCTCAAGCAGCCCGAAGCGATCGCGTTCCGCCTCGGACGCATGCTCGCGGGTCGGCCGCTGCTCGCGCCATCGCCGTCGGACAACGCGGTGATCGTCGTCGCGCTGATCGAGCACAAGCCGCGGATCGAGGTCGCGGCGCACACGGTGATGCGCGCGATGCGCGCGGCGTTCAGCTGACTACGTCGCGCCCGCGATGCGCGACAGACGGTAGCTATGGTGCGGCTTGCCATCGCGAAAGTCCGGCGGAATGGTCGCGTGTGTTTGATCCGCGATGTGCAGCGCGCCGCGCGCGAGCATCTCCATCTTGAACTTCCGTTTGTTCGTCGAGAACCACACCGCGCCCGTGCCCGACCACACGTCGAGCACGTCGGCGAGCAGCGCGGGATGATCGCGTTGCACGTCCCACACGTAGTCCATGCGCTTGCTGTTCGAGAACGTGGGCGGATCGACGACGATGACGTCCCACGTGCGTCCGTCGCGCTTCGCCTCGGCGAGGAACTCGCGCACGTCGGCCTGCACGATGTCGCCGGGCGACAGCTCGTTGAGCGCGAAGTTCTCGCGCGCCCACTCGAGGTACGTGTTCGACATGTCCACGGTGGTGGTGTGCTTGCCGGCCGCCGCCGCGTAGATCGAGAACGCACCCGTGTACGCGAACAGGTTGAGCATCGTCGCGCCCGCCTCGGCCGCCGCTCTCGCGCGCGTGATGCGGTGATCGAGGAACAGCCCGGTGTCGATGTAGCCGCGGAGGTTCACGCGAAACGCGTGTCCGCCTTCGTGCACCGTGCGCCACACGTCGAGCTCGCCGCGTTCGTACTGATCGCCCTCGCGATGCGTGAGCCGCTCGCGCTGCTTGATGAACACGTCGGGTGCGTCGAGCGCCGCTTTCGCGGCATCGGCCGCCGCGAGGAGCCACGCATCGCCACCGCCGCGCTCGCCGTTCTCGTCGGTGTAGCGGTAGTCGTTCACGACGAGCGAGCCTTCGTAGGTGTCGATCGTGATCGGCAGCTCGGGGATGTCCTGGTCGTACACGCGCCAGCACGTGACCTTGTCGCGCTTCGCCCACTTGCCGAGATGGCGCGCGTTCTTGCGCACGCGGTTCGCGAGCATCTCCATTTTGTCGACGGGGGACATCACACGCCGGCGACGCCGCGCTGGCTCTTGATCTTGTACTCGAGCGTCACGGCGCGACGGCCGAGCGGCGGCAATTCGACGCCCCACGTGACGAGCCCGCGCTCGTCGATGGCGCGCGCGGTTACCTGCGTGATCTCCTCGCCCCGCTCCGGGCCCGCCTGATCGCCGAGGAGATACGCGTCGGGTGACGCGACCGTGACCTCGACCTGCTCGACCTCGGAGATCGGGATACGCTCGGTGATGTCGATCGTGCGCTTCTCGGTACCGAGGTTCGACACGCGCACGGCGACGCGCACCGTCTGCGTCGATCCTCCGAGGAGACCGTCGTCGCGATCGCGCGTCTCGATGCGGTGCACGCGGACATCGGACTCGGGACCGAAGCCGAGATAGAACTTCTCGCCCGCCGCGACGAAGCCGACGTCTGCGCGACCGACGTAGCCGCTCGCCATGATCAGGTCGACCGGGCCGGCGAGGATCGGCGCTTGGCCCGCGTTCGTGATGCGCGCGCGGATGTGACACCACGCCGACTTGAGCGGGATCGCGATCAGCGAGAGTGTCGTGGGCGCGGTGAACCCGCCGACGGGAACGCGATGTGGCGTGCCGTCTTTCTTGATCGACGCGCGATGCGCGGTGAGCGTAATGCCGAGGCCACCATCGTCGATGCCGGGGACGGCCGATCCGCCGAGCCCGGTGTTCTGCTGCTCCTGCTCGCGCGCTTCGACGACGACGGTGTCGGGACGGCGGCGAACGACTAGCTCGTCGTCGCCGAGCTCCGGTGGATCGACGCCGAGCGATGGCCGCTCGAGCGAGAAGATCAGCTCCGCGTCGATCCAATCCTCGCCGGTCGATTGCCACACGCAGGCCGTGGTCGTCCAATCGACGCGACCCGCGGCGCGCGCGAGCATCGCTCGGTGATACGGCCGCCATGCAGCGCCCGGGACGATGTAGCTGATCGTCAGCGCGACGTCGTTCGCGGTCTCGGCAAGCACGTCGACGACGAGACGCGCGGCTTCCTCACCGGTCTCCGCCTCGGCGCGTGCAATGCGCGCGTCGAGGCGCGCGATCTTCGCGGTCGCGTCCTCGATCTCGATGCTCGCCGTGACATGGCGTGCGCGTGCAGCTGCGTCGGCAGCGTCGAGATCTGCGAGTTGGGCGCTCGCATCACCGACGCTCGTCCCGCGCGCGGCCGCGATCGCGAGATCGCGATGCGCCGCTTCCGCGAGCTCGCGCAGGGCATCGATCTCGGCTCGGGCCGTACTCGCGCGCGCGACCGCAGCGTCGAGATCGCGCTGCAACGCGTGCCTCTCCTCGCGCAGCGTCGCGGGCGCCTCGGTGCTGCCCGAGTCCGGATCGCGCCACGGTGCGAGGTAGCGCTCGCACCGGACGTCCAGCACGCGCGCACCATTCGCGGTCGCGAGCAGCGTCTTGTCGGCGAGCACCGGCGAGACATTCTCGATGACGAGGCGATGCTGGCCGGCGGCGAGCGATGCGGTTCCGCGGCGCGTGACCGACGCGCGATCCTCGAGCACGGTCACGGAGGTGATCGGTGCGTTCACGATTCCCTCCGATTTCCGCCGACGAGCTCGTGCTTGCCGGCGATCTTCACTTCGTAGCCTGCGCGCAGCGTGCGCTTCTGGGCCGGCGGCAGGGCGAGCTTCCAGCGATAGCCTCCGCGAAGGCGCTGCTCGCGCGGCGCGGTCGCGTCGGGCGTCCAGCGCTCCCACGCGGGCTCGACCCGGCCCGGGATCACTTCGATGTCGGTGTCACCATCGCGCACGACCGGCATGCGCTCGCGCACCTCGAGATCGATCGCGCGCGACGACAGATTCTCGACGTCGATCGTGATCGCGTGGATCAAGCGCAGGCCGCCGCGCAGCATGCCGGTCGCTTCCTCGCGATACTCCGTGTTGCGCGCGATCTTGACGCTCGCGTCGACACCGAGCCCGATGTCCACCGTCGCACCCGGGGGCGTGTACTCGACCTCGCTCGTGACGAGGAAGCGACCGCGGTCGTAGACGTCGATCGGCCCCGGCAACAGCGGCGCAGTCATCGTGTTCTCGATCGAAGCCACACGGAACACGTCCGCTTGCTCGCGCGGCACGCTGACGTGGCGCAGCTTCGCGGTGCTCTGCTTCGCGGTCACGGAGATCGAGTGCCACGCACCATCGGCGCGAACGTCGACGGCGCCATCGGTCTCGAACGCGTAGTCGTACGCGTGCGTCCACTCGGTCGACGTTCCCGGCGGCGGCTCGAGCATGACGAGTCGCGCACGCGCCGCGGCGATCTCGCTCGAGATCGCACTCGCGTAGCGATCCGCCGGCGCGACGACGAGCGTGCCTCGCTGCGGCGAGGACGGCGGAGCCATGCGCAGATTGCCGTAGTCGAGCCGCGGTGTCGTCGGTGCCTGCGGGATCCCGTCGGCGAGCGGCTCGATCGTCGATTCGAGTCTCGAGGTGCGCGCGCGGAGCGGCGGTGCACCCGGCGCCGCGGCGGGAGCCGGTGCGGCCATGCGGGTCGTCGCCTTCGCGGCCGCGACACCACCGCCGAGCCCACCGCGCGAGCTCTGCTGCTGGTAGAGGTTCGCCGCGATTCCCTGCGGCGGCGTGGAGAACCGCTCCTTGTCGCGCGACGATCCTTCGTCCCAGTTCTCCGACGTGATCATCGATTCGTCGAGCTTGCGCGCATCTTCGCTGCGCGGCTTCGCCGGCGCCTGCCCCTCGTACGTCGAGTCTTCGAACTGACTCTCGCCGGAGAATTGCTTCGGCTCGTCGGGCGTCGGCGTGCGCCGAGCACGGTCACGCAGGTAGTCGGCGAACAACGCCCCCGCGCCCTGCGGCGGCGCGCGAAAGCCGGCCTTCGCAGGCTCCTGCTGTCGGCGACCGATCTTCTGCGGCGCGAGCTCGGGCAACGCGGCGAAGCGGTCCGGCTCCGCCGTCGACAGCTTCAGCGGCACGGCGGTCCAATCCTCGCCGGAGTCCTGAGCCACCGACGCACGCACCTCGAGCTTCACCTGATCGCCATCGATCCGCGCGACGTAGCTCGGCGCCCATCGCGCTGCCCCGACGAGGTACTCGATCTGGATCTGGATCTCGTCGCTGGCCGTCACCGACAGCTCGAGCTCGACGTACTTGCGCATCTCGTGGAGCTTCGGTGCCTTCGCGCTCCCCGCTCGCCGATCGCGATCGATCGCACTCTCGAGCGCGCGCTTGGCATCCTCGGCAGCACGCTTCGCGTGCGCGAGCTGTGCGCGCAACGCGAGCTCGCGCTCCGCGCGCAACGCGACGATCCCGCGCCTCGCGGCCACGACCGCGGCCCACGCGGCCGGCGCCTCGTCGCTCGGATCCACTTCGATCACCGCCGCCGCGGCCACCACGTCGAGCGCTCGTGCCAATCGCTCGAGCTCGGTGTCGGCGAGCGCCGCGCGGCGTTTTGCCCCACGTACCTCGTCGCTCTCTTCGGCGCTCGCGGCCGCCGCGCTCGGCGCATCGACACCGACACGAACTGCGACCGCGACCGCCGGTCCACCGACGAAGGCACGCACGGTGTCGTCGATCACGGCCAACGGCAACCCGACGATGCGCACCCTCGACGGCAACGGTGCGGGGATCGTCGTGACCCTCCGCACGCGCGCACCACTCGAATAGACGGTGACGTGCTCGAGACGAGCGTGTACCTCGGCCACCTCCATGAACCGCAAGCCTATCAAGGTGTGCCGCTCCTTGCCCCACCACGTACGCCTGTAGTATTCCCAAGGAGGTCTAATCCGGCCGTCACTCGGAGAAGGAACAACAATGCTTCGGAAGGTCTCAGTAGGACTGTTTGTGGTTCTGGCCGCGTGCGGCAGCGCGCGCGTGATCCAGCGTAACCAAAGCGGTGGTGTGATCGAGCTCAGCGGTGATCGCGGCAAGGCGATGGAGCAGGCAAATCAAGAGATGTCTGCTCACTGCGGCCCGAACAACTACCAGATCACGCAAGAGGGCGAAGAGGCCATCGGAACCGACACCGTCGTCCAAGAGGACACGGCGCAGGATACGCGGTCCTCGCGTAGCGGCCGTCGGCAGAGCACCGATACGTCGTCGACGACCACCCAGCAGACTCGCACCGCGACCGCGTGGCGTGTTCACTACCAGTGCAATGGCGCTGGCGGTGGCCCGCCCCCGGGTCCGGGACCGGCTCCGGGTGGCGATCCGGGCGCTCCACCGCCCCCGCCGCCGGGTTGAACCCCGAGCGACTGAGAATCACGGCGAGGAGCGATCCTCGCCGTTTTCTTTCTCGGTGACGACGAGAACGTCGACGTCAACTCGAACGTCAGCTTCAACGTCAACGTCAACTCGCGACCTCGACGATCGGTCCTCTCGCGCGATGTGGTCGCACCGTCGGGGTACAGCGAGCCCGGTGCTTGGGAACGTGTCTCGATCACCTACCCCCGATCGTGATCGATGGATCGAGCACTCGTCGGACGATACGAGGGTCCACTTCGGGGCGGACGGTTTGGGCTAGGCGAGGAGCTTCGTGTCGTCGAGCGGCATGTCGTCGATCAGATCGACCGCGCTACGCGCGAAGCGACGAGCGGCGGCCGCGGTGCGCGGGCCGTGTCCATGATCGAGGCACCACTGCGCGTGCTCGACGAGCAGCGCGAGCTCCAGGCTCCGCCCGAGCGTCATCGCGAACCGGCGTGCACCCGCTTCGAGCCGATCCGGCTGCGTCATCGCTTCCGTGACCCACGCGATCGCGTGCGTCGCCGCCGCGCGCGCGATCTCGACGGGCTTGGCGAGTCCGGCATCCGTCGCGGCGCCGAGGTTCGCCTCGATCTCCACGCCGATCGCTTCGAGCGCGCCACCCTTGCCGAGCGCGCGCAGCGTGTCGATCGAGAGGACGTTCGTGGTGCCTTCCCAGATCGGTAGCACCTGGGCATCGCGCAGGAGCGACGGCAGTCCCGTGTCCTCGACGTAGCCCGCACCACCGCACGACTCGATCGCCTCGCTCGCGATGGCGACTGCTTGCTTGCCGGTCGTGAGCTTCGCGATCGGCACGAGTGCGCGCGCGAGGCGCTCGTCTTGATCCGTGCCTCCATGCTCGAGCGCACCGAGGAGCGACGCCGCGCGGAACGCGAGGCAGAACGCGCCCGCGTACTCCGCCTCGAGACCGGCGAGCGTGTCGGCGTGGAGCGGCTTGTCGACGAGCAGCGCACCGAACACCTTGCGACGACGCGCGAAGTCGCCGGCGAGTGCGAGCGCGCGGCGCATACCAGAGACCGCGCTGACCGCGTTCCACGTGCGCGTGACCGACAGCATCGGGGTGATCTGGCGAACGCCGTCCGAGGGCGGACCGACGAGCGTGGCCGGCGTGCCGGCTAGCGTCAGCTCCGCGGTGGGGACCTTTCGCGTACCGAGTTTGTCCTTGAGGCGATTGACCTCGATGTTTCGCAGCTGCCCCTGGGCGTCGCGAAGCTCGACGAGGAACATCGCGAGTCCACGACTGCCGTCCGGGTTGCCCTCGGGGCGCGCGAGGGTCAGCGCCATCTGCGACGTGGTCGCCGAGGTGAACCACTTGGTGCCGTACAGGCGCCATTGATCGCCGTCCTTCTTCGCGACGGTCTCCGACTGCGAGACATCCGAGCCGCCGGTGCGCTCGGTCATCCATTGACCGCTCGTCCACATCACCGCGGGGTCGCGGCTCGTGAGGAGAGGAACGAACTTGTCGGCGAGCGCGTGGTTGCCGGAGCCGAGCAGCGTGCGCGCGGCACCGTCGGTCATCGCGAGCGGACACGAGTACACGTCGAGGGATGGCCCGAGGAGATGGACGATCGCGAACTGATGCGTGCGCGCGTGGGCGCCGTGGGTCTTCTCGTACGCGGCGGCGACCATGCCGTGCTTCGCGGCGAGGACCTGCGCTTCCACCCACAGTGGCGACACGTCGATCCGATCGACGCGATGTCCCCACGCATCCCACTGGGTGAGGACCGGATCATTGAGCCGGTCGGCGAGCTGCTTGCCGTAGAAGGTGACGGCGATATCGCCGAGCCCGCGCAGCTCGTCGGCGACGGCGGGCACGTGGCGAGCGATCCATGTCGGGAGCATGGGATCGTCGTCGAATTGATTTCCGAGTCGAGGTGGGTCCTGGAAGAACGCCATGGCGCACCCTACACCCGGGGGACGCCCCCGGGATCCCCCGTTGCTTGGTAGGCTGGCGGCGTGAACCTGCTACTCGTCGAGCCCGGCGAGGTCGCCGCGGATGGAGCGATCGTGCTCGAGGATCGCCGCGCCGACCACCTGCGGCGCATCATCGGTGCTGCGGTGGGTGACAGCGTCCGCGCCGGCGTGATCGCGGGCCGCGTCGGCAAAGCGACCGTCATGGCCGACGACGGCACGCGGATGACGCTCGCCCTCGAGCTGCTCGATCCGGCGCCGCCCCCGATGCCCGTCGAGCTGATCCTGGCCGTGCCTCGTCCGAAGGTGCTCACGCGAACGATCGAAGCCGCCGCCGCGTTCGGCGTGACGCGCATCGATCTCACGAATGCGTGGCGGGTCGACAAGAGCTATCTCGCATCGCCGCGCTTGCAGCCAGCACCGCTCGCCTACGCGCTGCGGTTCGGCGCCGAGCAAGGCGGCACGACCCATCTCCCGCCGCTGCAGATCCACGATCGCCTCATGGGCTTCCTCGACGAGCGGTGGCCCGCAGGCACGACCGGCACGCCGGCGACGCGGTTGCTCGCCCATCCCGGCGCACCACCGATCGAGAGCGCCACGCTCACGTGGCCCCTCGCGATCGCGATCGGTCCCGAGGGTGGCTGGGTCCAGCGCGAGCTCGATACGTTCGTCGAGCGTGGCTTCACACCCGTGTCGTTCGGTCAGCCGATCCTGCGGGTGGAGCAAGCGCTGGCCGTGGCGCTCGGACAACTGTTGCTGCTCCAACGAATTCGCTAGCTCGTGACCGGTGCGAACGCGATCACCGAGTAGGCAACCGCCGGCTCTTTGCCCGGGTTGTGATAGCTGTGGCGCTGATCGCCGCGGAACGTGACGACGTCACCTTCGTCGAGGACGTAGCGCTCGCCGGACACGTGCAGCTCGACGCGGCCGCGTTCGCACGTCAGGTATTCCCGCGTGCCGGGCGTGTGCGGAACACCCGCCATGCGCGCGCCCGGGGGCAGGCTCATGCGCTCGAGATCGAGCCCCGGCAACGATTCGGGCAGGAGCTTGCGCACCGTGACGCCCGTCTTCGTGCGCGTGACCAGGTCCGCGGCCTTGAGGTGGCGCGCCGAGGTCCGCGGCGCCGCGAGGAGCTCGTCGACTCGCACCTGGAGCGCGTTCGCGACTTTGACCAACACGGCGAGCGTCGGGTTCGCGGCGCCGGACTCGAGGTTCGTCCACGTCGCGCGCGGAATGCCCGCGGCCTTCGCGATCTGCTGCTGCGAGAGTCCGCGCGCTTCTCGTACCGCCTTGATGTTGTCGGCGAGGTGATCGTGCTCTCCACTCATGCCATTGGCCTCCTGCCAACAGATTAGCGCCACGGATGACATGTTGGCCACCCGGGCGCAGGGTGGTTCCATGACGATCCAAGGACAAGGAGCACTAGTGACCGGGGCGAGCCGCGGGCTCGGGCGTGCGCTGGCCGAGGTCCTCGCCGCGAAGGGTGCGCGTGTCGCGCTCGTCGCCCGCGAGCCTGGCCCGCTCGAGGACGTGGTCGCCACGATCCGAGGCACGGGCGGCATCGCGCACGCGATCGCTGGCGACATCTCCGACAAACACGCGATCCATCGCATCGCGGGCCAGGCGACCGGCTTGGTCGGCGACATCGGACTCGCGATTCACAACGCGAGCACGCTCGGCCCGACGCCGCTGCGCGTGCTGCTCGATACCGAGTGCGAGGATCTCGAGCACGTGCTGCAGACAAACCTCGTCGGTCCGTTCCGGCTGACGAAGATCCTCGCCGGCGCGATGGCGCTCCGCGGCGCGGGGACGATCGTGCACGTCTCGTCGGATGCGGCGGTCGAGCCATATCCCACGTGGGGCGCCTACGGCATCAGCAAAGCCGCGCAGGATCATCTCTCGCGGATCCTCGCCGCGGAGCTGCAGGGCACCGGCGTGCGCATCCTCGCCGTCGATCCCGGCGAGATGGACACCGTGATGCATGCTGCCGCGATCCCCGACGCGGATCGCGCGACGCTCTCGCGACCAGCGGATGTCGCCGCACGCATCGTGCAGATGATCGAGCACCCCGATCGCGCGCCGAGCGGCGCTCGCCTGACTCCGTCGTGGAGCGTGGAGGTATGAGGATGTTCGGTCACGACCTGCATCGCCCGCGCGGGGCGTCACCGCTCGCACGGTCGACCGCCCGCACGGATCGCGACCTTCGCGACGAGACAGCGGTCGCGAGTGGCGGGCTTCGCACCGACGAGGTGTCGCGCTTCGCGGTCCGCCTCGTCGTGATCGGGCGCGACTCGCCCGCCCCCGATGCCGCGCGCTCCAGCGATGCTCGCAGCGGCGACATCGCCAACGATGCGGTGCAGATCCTCCCGTTCGCGTCGCTGCCCGAGCTCCTGCGCGCGGGCGACGTACTCGTGGTCAACGATGCCGCCACGCTCCCCGCGTCGTTGCCCGGTCGCACCGCGAGCGGCGCGCACTTCGAGCTGCGACTCTCGGGTCCCGTCGAGCCGCACCGGCTCGCGGGCGTGCTGCTCGGCGAAGGCGACTACCACACGCGCACCGAACATCGCCCGCCACCCCCGACCCTTGCCGTCGGCGAGCGCGTGCGCATCGGGTCGTTCGTCGACGGCGACGGGTTCGGCGCGGTGGTCACCGCGACCGCAGATCGCAGGGTCGAGCTCGCGACGCGCATGCCGGACGACGAGCTGTGGCGAGCGATCTACCGCACGGGCTCGCCGGTGCAATACGCGCATCGCCCCGACAAGCTCGATCTGTGGAGCGTGCAGACCGCCTATGCCTCGCGGCCGTGGGCGGTCGAGATGCCCTCGGCCGGTCGTCCGCTGACGTGGAGCGTGCTCCTCGAGCTGCGCCGCGCCGGCGTCGAGATCGCGACGCTCACGCACGCCGCGGGTCTCTCGTCGACAGGCGACGAAGCACTCGATCGCGCGTTGCCGTGGCCCGAGCGGTTCGAGATTCCCCGCCGCACGGTCGACGCGATCGCCGCGTGTCGAGCGCGCGGTCGTCGCGTGATCGCCGTCGGCACCACGGTCGTACGCGCGCTCGAGGCTGCCGCCGTGCAAGGCGATGGAGTCCTCCGTCCCGGCGGCGGCGTCGCGACCGAACGCCTCGGTCCGCAGTCGACGCTGCGCATCGTCGACGGCCTGATCAGCGGGCTGCACTCGCCCGGCGAGAGCCACTTCGAGCTGCTCCGCGCGTTCGCCCCGCGCGAGCACCTCGAGCGGGCACTGTCGCTGGCCGTCGCACACGGTCTCTCCAGTCACGAGCTCGGAGATGCGTGCGTGATCCTTCGATCCTGAGTACGATCGGATCATGCTTCCGCGAATCGTGACGTTCGTCGCACTCGTGGCTTGCAGCGCACCGCCGAAACCGACAACGCCAGCAGCGCGCGAGGACGACGCACCGTCGCCGTCGACGAAAGCGATCGCCGAGCCGTTCGCACCGCGGCCGAGCACGGAGCCCGCTCCGCGCATCTCTCGCCGCGGTCCCAGCACCGTCGTGATGCTCGACGAGATGAACGCGAGCCCGATGGTCAACCTTCGCCCCGACGACATCGCGCAGAAGCGAAGCGACCTGTGGGATCCATGCGTGCGCGACTTCGTGCTCACGCGCGCTGCCGAGATCCGCGACGACCTCGGCGACGCGCTCACGCAAGCGATGACGACCTGCGTTCGCGACACGCGCACCGTGACGTTCGAGCCGCCGCGATCGGGACGCGCGTACGCGACCGGCTCTCACGTCGGCATCGCCGGTGTGCTCACACCGACGACGACCGAGCTCGTGCTTCGCGTGGTGACCCGCGGCCATCCACCGGATCGCCTGACGATCCTCGCCGGCGGTACGCGCTGGACATCGACGGCGCTCGACGTGACGCACGATGCGATCTGGGGTCGCGAGCTCGCGGCGATCCCGTACACCAAGAGGCTCGCTCGGATCGTGCGCCACATGCTCGACACCGATGGCGCCTTGCTGCGGTTCGAATCGGCGACCGGCATCGAAGACGTGCCCGTCACCGAAGAGCTCGCGATCGATCTCCGCGCGATGATCGACGTCTTCGACGAGCTCTAGACCGGTCTCAGAACTTGTAGGTGAGGCCGAGCCGCAGGTAGAGCTGGAAGTCGGTCTCGAACATGGGGCCCGAGAACATCGAGGTGAACAGCGCGCGCTCGTCGTTGGCCGGCGCACCCTCGAGAACACCGTAGACGTTCCAGCGCTGCTCGACCGCGATCTCTGCCGCGATCGACAGCACGAACCGCGCCCCGTTCTCGCGACCGAAGAAGTCCTGGCCCATGTTGCCCGTCAGCTTCTCGGCGCGGTTGCGATCGTCCTGCGTGAAGTTACCGCTCGGCGGCGCGGTTCCGTCGATGACGACCGCTTTGTAGTCCTTGCAGACATCCGTGGGATCGCTCGTCTCGAAGCCGCCGTTCGTCACGTTCGTCGGATCGAGCGCGGGGCAGTGGCGATCGCTCCACATCTCGACGTACGCACGACCGGTGATCGTGACCGCGGAGATCGCGGTGAGCGATGCGGCCACACCGAGATCCCAGGTCAGGCCGTTGCGCGCCGAATCGTCGAGGAGCTTGCTGCCCCACCACAGCTGCGTGAACGCTCCGGCGGAGAACGGGTTGTTGTCCGCGAACATCACGCGACCGCCGATGCCGAGCTCGCTGCGCGCGAGCATCGTGCGCAGCGCGACGTTCGCATCGAAGCCGAACTTCTTCGCCAGCTTTCCAGCGCCGACGGTGATTCGCGAGTGGAGGAAGTACGGATAGCCCGCGTCGAAGTCGACCGTCGAGCGACCACGCGGAAGCGTGCGTGCACCGAGCGAGGACAGGCCCCGCTGTTGCGCGACGAGCTCGCTCTCCGACAGACCTGCGATGGCCAGCTCGCGCGACAGCGTCTGCGTCTTGCCGCCTTCGATCGTCAGGTTCTGCTCGAACGGCTGGAAGCCAGGCGATTCGATGCGGACGACGGTCTCGCCGACTTCGACCTCGATGTCGATCGGCGTCTTGACCTCGTTACCGTCGGCGTCCTTTGCCGGCAGACCGTTGATCAGCACGCTCGCCTTGCTCGGCGTCGACAGGATCCGGAGGCGACCGACCGCTTTCAGATCCGCCTGCACGGTGATCGTCGTGCCGGGCTCGATGCGAACCTTCTGCTCGAACTGCTTGTAGCCGGGGAGGCGAACGACGACCGGGTGCTCGCCCGCCGCGACCTTCTTCTCCTGCGGAACCTTGCCGACGGCTGCTCCGTCGATGAACACCTCGGCCTCGGGGACGGTCGAGACGACCTTGAGGATTCCCTGATCACCGGCGGACTCGGGGTTCAGATCGAACTTCACGATCTGCGAGCCACCCGCGGTGACGGTCACCTTCTTCTCGCCGGTCTGGAAGCCCGGCGCCTTGACCTGGACGATGTGCTCGCCGGCCTTCACGTCCTTGATGTCGACGGGCACGGTGCCCATGTCCGTCCCGTCGATGAACGCGCGCGCGCCCTGCGCATCGGACAGCACGCGCACGACACCGACGCCGTTGTTCGCGAGCGCCGCGATCTCTGCGGTGACCTTGGTCTGCTGGTTCGCGACCACGGTGATCGTCTGGCGCCACGGCGGAGCGGGCGGCTTGCGCACTTCGATGACATGCACGCCCTCGACGACGTTCTGGATCACCGACGGCGTGTTGTCGGGGTGCTTGTTTCCGTCGATCAAGATCTCCGCGTCCGGAACATCCGCGTTGACGATCACCGTGCCGTACTTCGCTTTCGCGATCTCCTTGAGCGACGGCGCGAGCGTCTGCACCTGATCCGTCTTCGCTTCGATCCACGACGAGTAGGGCTCGAAGCCCTCCTTCTTGATCTCGAGCAGGTGGCGCCCCGGCGTCGTGGTGATCACGACGGGGACAACGCCTTGCGGCTGACCATCGAGGCTGACCGATGCGCCGAACATGTTCTTGTCGGCGTCCGCGCGAACATCGATCTTCGGCGGCTCCTGCTTCTTCACGAGCGGGACGAACAGCTCCTGCACCTTGCGGACGTTCGCGACCTTGAACGTGCGCATCGCGGGCTCGTAGCCCGGAGCCTCGATGATGATCGGCAGGTCGCCCTTGGGCAGCTTGCCGGTCCAGGGCGTGGCGCCGATCGCGCCGCACGCTTTGTCGCCGACATAGATCGCAGCACCTTGCGGTGCGGAGTCGATCTTGACGCTGTACTTCGCGTTCTTTGCCGCCGGGCAATTCTGGGCATCTGCGACGCGCGTTGTGAGCAGCGCGAGCAGGATCGCGAAAGGCAATACAGCGATCGAACGTACAAGCGTCATCGATTCACCCTCTAGAACGGACTAGGGCGAATCTAACACGCTCTACTGGATGAGTCGTCCAGCCAGGGCACCCAGCAACGCGAGGCCGGCGAGGATGCGATAGATCGCAAAGCCGATCAGATCGTGTGACCCGAGCCACTTGATCAACCACGCGATCGCGGCGTAGCCACTGATCGCGGCGACGCTCGTCCCGATCGCGAGGGCCGGGATCGCACTTTGCCCGAGCGAGCGGAATGCCTCACGCGCCTCGAAGATGCCCGCGCCGGCGATCGCCGGGATCGAGAGCAAGAACGAGAAGCGGGCCGCGTCGCTGCGGGCGAAGCCGAGCAGGAGCGCCATGCAGATCGTCGCACCCGACCGCGACACGCCCGGCACGAGCGCCATCGTCTGCGCGAGACCGACGAGCATCGCGTCCGCGAACGTGATGTCCGCGAGCGTGCGCCACGAGTCGCGGCCGTTCGAGTAGCGATCGATGATCACCATCACGATCCCGATGACCACGAGCGCGATCGCGACGACGTAGAGGCTGCGCAGATCGCCTTCGATCTGCTTCTTGAACAGGAGCCCCACGACGACGATCGGCACCGTCCCCGCGGCGAGGAGCCACGGCAGCTTGCCATCGCCGCTCGTCGGCGCTTTGAACATCGCGACCGGGAGGTGAACGAGGTCCTTCGCGAAGTACGCGAGCACCGCGAGCAACGTGCCGAGCTGGATCACCGCGGTGTACGGCGCGCCCGGCTCGGGCTGACCGAACAGCGCCGGCAAGATCCGCAGGTGCGCAGTCGACGAGACCGGGATGAACTCGGTCAGGCCTTGCACCAGGCCCATCAGCGCAGCGAACCACAGCGTCACGGTGACAGGCACGCTAACATCCTTCGTGTCGTGAGCCGAATCGCCGTCCTTGTCTCCGTCGTCGTGATCGCCTGTTCGAGCGGGACGACCAGCTCTCCCGGCCCGACCGGTCCCGCGCTACCGACGACGCCGGACGCCGCCCCGGCACCGGTCGCGCTGACCCGCGACGAGTGTGAGGCGATGGTGATGCACGTCGTCGAGCTCACCGTCGCCGAACAAGGCTCGGCCGCCACGGGCGATCGCGAGAAGGTCCGTGCGGGTCTCGAGCCGTTCGTCGTCGAGTGTTCGACGCTCCGGCCCGAGGTTCATCGATGTGCGCTCGCCGCGAAGACACTTACCGAAGTGGCGGCGTGTCAGCCGGCGACGTCAGCCGGCGACACGAAGTAGCTCGACCTCGAACAACAGGGTCGCGCCACCGGGGATCAGCCCGCCCCCCGCGCCGCCGTCGCCGTACCCGAGCTGAGGCGGGATCAGAAGAGTTCGCTTGCCGCCGGTCTTCATCGTGGCGACGCCCTCGTCCCATCCTTTGATGACCCGACCCTTGCCGATCGGAAACTCGAAGGGCTTTCCGCGATCGAGCGAGGAGTCAAACTTTTTGCCCTTCGCGCCGTTCACCCACAGCCAACCTGTGTAGTGCATCACACACGTTTGGCCGGTCGATGGACTCGGCCCCGTCCCGACGACGGTGTCTTCCCACTGCAGTCCGCTGGGGTTCTGGTTCATGGCGGCATCCTACAACACCATGTACGATCGCCGCGCGACCGGGGGGACTCTCGGTATGCCGGAGAATTGAATGTCGAAGCGTTGGCTTGGACTGCTGTTTGTACTGTTGTCGTTCACGACTCGAAGCGCGTTTGCCGCACTGACGGTCACGCCCGCGTTCCCGACGCTCGCGCCGATCGTCGGCGATGCAGGTGGCGCATCGGCGACCGCGAGCATCGACGACACGACCGTCGCGACGAACCTCGATGTCGTTCCCGACCCCGCGGACACCGATTGCGCGGAGTTCACGATCACGACGGATGCGACGGACCGCACTCCGCCGTTCAACCTGACGGTCCAGTACGTCGCGTCTTCGCGCGGCGCCCTGACCTGCACGTTCCTCGCGTTCACCGCCGGTACGTCCGTCTCTCGCGGCACCTTCACCGTGACGGGCAATGCCATCGGGCCGCACCTCGAGACGCCCGCCGATGTCGCGATCGGCGACGTGCGCGTGCTCGGAAACACGACCGGCAGTGGAAACCTCGTGCTCCACAACGACGGCGACGTGTCCGGCGGCAACCTGATCATCTCGAGCATCATGGCGAACCCGGGCTGCGACTTCACCGTCGGTGGCCCCCCAGCGCCGATTCCGCCCGGCTTCTTCGCGAACATCCCCGTGACGTTCAATCCGACGTCCGCCGGTGACAAGGCGTGCTCGATCACGATCGTCACGAACGGCACGCCAGCTCCGTCCGTCGTGGTGAACGCGACGGGGCGCGGCACCCTCGCCGTGATCAACGTGAGCAGCCCGAACTACGGCGCCGGCAACATCGTCAATCAAGGGAGCTCGGAGACGGCGAACATCAGCATCACGAACACCGCGGCGACGAACGTCGGCGTGCTCTCGATCATGAGCGCGACGATCTCGCCGTCGACCAGCACGTGGTTCACCTTCGCCGCGGGACAGGGATGCACCGCCGGAACGCAGGCCTGCACGTTCTCCGCGCTCACCGCGCCGGCCACCGTCGGCATCGTGTGCGCACCGCCCGCGAACGCATCGGACATGCAAAGCGCGACCGTCACGTTCACGAGCGACACCGACGCCGGTGGGACCAGCTCGACGAACCTCACGTGCGTCGCCGGTCGCGCCGATGCCGTGCTGACGCCGCCGATGGCGATGTTCGCGGATCGTCTGATCAACAGCGGACCCTCGGCGACCCAGACGATCATCCTGAGCAACATGGGCAACATTCCGCTCACGTACTCGCTCGCGGAGACCGACGCCGGCAATCAATTCACGACGACGCTCCCATGCACGTCGTCGTGCTCGGCGCTCGCGGCCGGTGGCCAGATCGCGATCACCGTCGCGTTCGCACCGACCTCGGTCGGCGCGAAGTCCGGCTCGATTCGAGTCACCAGTAACGATCCGGACATGCCGACGATCGACATCCCGCTCAGCGGCAACGGCATCGCGCCACACGCGTCTGTAAATCTCTCCGGAGCTCAAGCGTTCGGCACCATCGAGGTCGGCGCGTCGGGTACGGCGAAGACGTTGATCATCACCAACGACGGCAGCTCGCCGCTCACGGTGTCGAGCGCCGCACTCACGGCGGGGCCGAACAACGGCAACTGGACGGTCACCGGTACGCTCACGCCGCAGCCGATCCCCGTCAACGAGACCCGCACGCTCACGATCAACTGCGTCCCGATCACGCACGGCACCCTCGATGCGACGCTGCGCGTGTCGAGTAACTCGGTCCCCGACAACGGCACCATCGACATCCCGCTGACATGCACGGGCAACCAAGGCCTGCTCGTGATCAACGATAACGACCATGACTTCGGCGGCGTGATCGTCGGCCAGATGCGCGACCAAGCGTTCACGCTGACCAACAGCGGCAACGTGCCAGTCACGAACGTGAACGTCGCGATCGCCGGCGCGGGTGTCGGCTACACGATCCTCGCCTCGCCGTTCCCGGTCGCGAACCTCGCGGCAGGTGGCGTCATCAACTTCACCGTGCGGTTCATGCCGGCCGCGGGCACCGATGGTGGCGACAAGACGTTCACGTTCACCGGGAGCTGGGGCACCGCGAGGAGCGCGATGTCACTGCTCACGGTTCACGGCGATGGTTTGATCGAAGGCTACGACGCCACACCGCCGACGCTGACGTTCAACCAGCGGTTCGACGCGATCACGACGCAGGTGTTCTGCATCACGAACACCGGCGACGCGACGGTCAACATCACGGGCATCACCACCACGCTCGCGACCGGAACGCAGACCAACGAGATCAAGATCAACAACCTCGTGCGCCGCGCCTGCGGCACGACCGGCGGCAGCACCATCGCGTTCCCGCTGGCCGGAAACGTCACGCTCCTGAAGAACCAAGAAGTCGAAGCGGTCGTGCAGTTCGATCCGGCGGATCGCGTCGGCATGATGGGCGCGACGTTCACGATCATGTCGGATCTGCAGACCGGAACGCCGACGCGTCAGGTGACGGTCACCGCGACGTCGACGACGGCGATGCTCGCTCTGAACCCCGGCATCCTCGTCGACTTCGGCCCCACGGATCTCGACGCGGGTCCGCAGACGCGCGATGTCACGATCACGAACACCGGCGTCGCCACCCTCGATCTCAGCGCGTTCTCGCGCACGGCGAACGGCGTGTTCACGGCGACGCTGCCGGTCGGCACGCAGAACGTGACGATGGGCAACTCGGTCACGATCCCCATCACGTACACACCGACGGTGGAGCGCGCCGCAGGTCAGGAGGACACGTTCACGATCACGCACGCCATCGCCGGCGTCGTCGGCGGGCCGTCGTCGCAGACGATCACGATCAAGGGTCGTGGCGCGGATCGGCACATCGACGTGGGCACCGCTCCCACGTTCCCTCCGACCTTCCGCAACCCGGGAAGCCGCGCGCCTGAAGGCGTCATCACGATCACCAACACCGGTGAGGCGACGCTCGACATCACCGCGATCATGGTGACGAACGACGACGTGTGGCACCTCACCGAGACCGCGGCCGTCCAGATCCCCGGCGCGTCGAGCAAGGACTTCCACGTCACGTTCACGCCGAAGATGATGGGCATGGCGCCGCAGGGCGAGGTCGTGTTCATGAACAACGACAACACCTCGGCGCAGACGATGATGGCGCGGGTCACGCTCGACGGTATGGGCATCGATCGCAACGTGGCGTTGATCGGCGATCCGATCGACGTCGGCACCACCGCGATCGGACTGCCGATCACGCTCGAGAACGGTCTCGTCGTCGCGAGCATGGACCCGACGAACACGTTCACGATTCGCGAGATCCAGATCGTCGACGATTCGACCGAAGCGTTCGCGATCGTCGACGCGCCGGTGGGTGACTCGCTCGGCGGCTCGACGATGAAGCAGTACGACGTCACGTTCACGCCGACCGAGGAGGGCGAGTTCACCGCGAAGGCGCTGCTGTTCCTCGACGAGGATCCGACGCAGACCGCCGAGGTCACGCTCAAGGGCCGCGCCGTGTTCGTCGAAGTCGGCGGCGGTGGCGGTTGTGCGACCGGCAGCGGTGGCGGCACGGGCATGGTGCTCGTCGTCGGCGCGCTGCTCCTCGCGCGTCGCCGCCGTGCGCGCGTGGTAGGCGCGACCGCGCTCGCCCTCGCGTTCGCGCTGTGGCCGGTGACCGCGAGTGCGCAGTCCGCGCAGACGTTCGATCTCGATCTCTCGCTGTTCGATCCCACGCCGTCGACGACGGGCACCACGCTGCAAGTGCAGTCGGCGGCCGTCGGCAAGAACGGCGAGTGGCTCCTCGGTGCCGTGATCTCCAACGCGACGAACCCGCTCGTCCTCCGCTACGCGGATCAAGAGCACATGTCGATCACGCGGCGCACGATGATGGAGCTCGGCGGCGCGTATGCGTTCCTCGATCGCTTCGAGGCCGGCCTGCGCATGCCGCTCTACAACCAGACCGGCGATGGCACCGACGTCGGCGTGGCATCGCCGAGCGGAACCGCGCGTGGCGATCTCGTCGCGCACGTGCGCGCGCAACTGTTCAAGACCTCGGGACCGACGGAGCTCGTCGGAGGTGCGAGCCTTGCCGTCACGTTCCCGACGGCGAGCGAGGCGCAGTACGCGGGCGTCGAGAAGCCCTCGGGTCGCGTGCTCGGCCTGCTCTCGCTCACGCCGGGTGCGGCCGATCGCCGCGTGACGATCTCGCTCAACGCGGGTGCCGTCGTTCGCGCGAAGTCCGAGCTCCAGAACATTCGCCAGGGCAGCGGTCTCGCCTTCGGTGGCGCGGCCTCGGTGCGCGCGGCGACGGGTCTGTGGGTGTTCGGCGAGATCTACGGCGAGATGTTGCCGTCGTCGGAGGTGCCGAGCGTGATGGCGTCGGCGGGAACGATGACCACCGCCGAGTGGCTCGGAGGCATCACGTATCGTCCCGACCCGCGCATCAACATCAGCGCCGGCGCGGGCCGCGGCCTGGTCTCCGGCATCGGAACTCCGGATCTTCGCGCGGTGCTCTCGCTATCGGTCACGCCGGGTCGCGAAGCCGAGAAGGAGCCGATCAAGCCGCCGCCGCCGCCGATCGTCGAGAAGGACACCGACGGAGACGGAATCATGGACGGCGCGGATGCCTGCAAGGACGACCGCGAAGACATGGACGGCTTTCAGGACGGCGACGGCTGCCCGGACACCGATAACGACAACGACGGATTCCTCGACTCCGACGACAAGTGCAAGGACGAGGCAGAGGACAAGGACGGCTTCCAGGACGAGGACGGCTGCCCCGACGTCGACAACGATGGGGACGGCGTGCTCGACATGGCGGACAAGTGCCCGCTCGTGGCCGAGGACAAGGACGGCGCGCAAGACACCGATGGCTGTCCCGAGAAGGACAACGACGGCGATGGCCTCGACGACTCGCTCGACAAGTGTCCGGATCAGGCCGAGACGATCAACGGCAACGCCGACGACGATGGTTGCCCCGATGCGGGTGACTCGGCGATCGCGCTGACGCCGAGCGCCGTCGAGCTGCTCGAGACGATCGAGTTCAAGGGCGGAGATCTCAAGCCGTCCGCGAGCCGCGTGCTCGGTCAGGTCGCCGCGACGCTCAAGGCGCACCCGGAGATCCTGCGCATCAAGATCAGTGTCCACGTGAATCCCGAGGGCAAAGATGCGAAGGAGAAGGCCACCACCGAGGAGCGTGCGATGGCGATCCGCGAGTGGCTGATCAAGGCCGGCATCGCGGCCGAGCGTGTCTCGGGCGCGGGCATGGGCGGCACGAAGCCGCTGCTCAAGGGCAAGAAGTCGCCGGTCAACGAGCGCGTCGAGATCATCATCCTGGAGCGGAAGTAGCTCTCGCGAGCGCGACGCCGACCACGGTTCGCGCTCCCGCCTCTCGCAGCGCACTCGCGGCGGACGCGAGTGTCGCGCCGGTCGTCACCACGTCGTCGACGAGAACGATCGCGCGACCGGCGACGCGATCCGGATCTCGCACCGCGAATGCACCGACGAGGTTCGCGCGCCGCTCGGCGGCGGTCAGCGTGCTTTGCGCGGGTGCGGCTCTCACGCGCCGAAGCAGTGCTTCGGGCCGCGGGAGCTGCGCCGCATCGCACGCGTGCCACGCGAGGAGCCATGCGTGGTCGTAGCCTCGCGACATCCGGCGTTGCCAGTGCATCGGCACCGGAACCACGAGCGCTCGGTGCGCGAGCGCCGCCGCTGCGACGAGCGGAGCCCACAGCGGCGCGACATCGCGCGCGACGTGTCCACGCTGCGCGAACTTGAGTCGACGGATCGCGAGCGCGAGCTGTCCACCGAAGCGCCACGGCGCGACGATCTGATCGAGCGGCAACGGGCGACTTCGACACCGAGCGCACAGCGTCGCGGTGTCGCCCGTCGGCTCGGCGCACGCGGGGCATGCGGGCCCGAGCTCGACGAGCGTGCCGGCGCACGCTTCACACAAGGAGATGGACGGAGCAGCGCACGCCGGGCACTGCGGGGTGAACAGCCAATCGAGCCATGACATGGGGCGGCCTTTCGCCCGCGGCCCGACCAGAGTTGCGTGCTATGTGGAGGGCGATCGTGATCGACCGCAGCTACGTGTACGAGCCCGCCTTCGTCGACGCGGCCGCCGCCGCCGAGATCGACGCGTGGCTGCAAACCCTGAAGCCTCTCTGGGAGATGCGCTACTCGACGAAGCGGAAGCTCCCGTCGGGCAAGCAGCAGCGCCCCCTGCTCCGCCCCGTCTACTGGCTCGGCAACTGGCAGTTTGCCTGCCTCGGCTACTTCGAGCCGCCGAAGCGGACGCACGACGTGGCGGTCGCGGCCGAGCCATTTCCCGCGGTGCTGTCGCGCCTCGTGGCGATCATCGAGCGCCGCGTGCGCGGTGGATTCCCGGCGCAACAAGTGCCGCGCAAGTGGCACCTCAACACGTGCCTCGTGAACTTCTACGGCGACCGCTTCGAGAACGGCAAGGCGATCGATGTCGCGCGCGTGGGCGAGCATCGCGACTTCGAACCGGGCCCGGTCGCATCGCTCTCGCTCGGCGAACGCGCGCGGTTCCAGTTCGTGCGTCGCGGCGGCGATCCGGGCGCGCCTCCCGTGCGCACGCAGTGGCTCGAAGATCGCTCGCTGCAGATCTTCGGCGGCCCGCGCTGGAAAGACGACCTGCTCCATCGCGTGCAGCGCGTCGACGACAAGCAGAAGCTCGATCTCCCACCGAAGATCGAGGGCTTTCGCACGCGCCGCGTGAACCTCACGTTCCGCTACGTCCCCGACGAGCACGTGGTGCCGTTCGCGAGGCTTCCGCTCGCGACGCGCGACGATGTTCGCGACTACGTGAGAACGCTCGCGCAAAGCTCGCCGTTCTGGGCGAACGCGCTCGCTAGCGAATCCCGAACAGCGGCGGCTCGGTAGCGACCTTCGGCGGCGGCACGCGCAACAGCGCGGCGACCGTCGGTGCGACCTGCAAGAACGACGCGTGATCGAGCGTCTGCGGCGCGACACCCGGCGCGCGCACGATCACGGGCACCTCGCGGTTCTCCGAGCTCGGCGCATCGTGATGGGCCCGTCGTGTACTCGGTGAGCAAGGAGCCGCGCATCGGGACGAGATAGAGATCGCCCGAGACCTCCGGCGCGAGACCGAGACACACCACGCGCTCCATCCCCGTGCGGGTCTCGCAGTGGCCCATCGTGTCGGCCACGCGATAAACGGCTTCCATGCCGGGCACGCTCGCGATCGCGGCGACCGCGGCATCGACTGCTTTCGCCTTCGTCGCCGGATCTCCGATCGCGTTCGACAGATACAGCTGGTTCGACGAGATCTTCGCGACCCACGCGCCGTCGCCGAGGATCGGCGAGAGCGCATCGTTCACGGCGGTGACGATGCTGCCGGTCGGAATGCGACGGGCGCCACCGATCGGTGATCGCTCGACGAGGGGCGTCGCGCCGTGATCGCTCGTCATCACCAGCGCCCAACCGTCGGGCCCCACACGGCGATCGAACGCGGCGAACAGCTCGCCGAGCGCGCGATCGAGGCGCAGCGTCAGATCGAGCGACTCCCACGAATCGGGACCGAACACGTGCCCCGCGTAGTCGTGCGCGTTGAGTCCGATCGCGAGCAAGTCCGGCGCGTCGTCGGCACCGAGCGACATCGCGGACATCGCCGCGTACACCGCGTCGAGGACGATCTCGTCGCCGAAGGGCGTGTGCACGATCGCTTCGGAGTCGGCGATGAGATGGGGAAACTTCGTGCCGAGGCCATGGACGTCGCCTTCGCCGGGCCCGTCGTCGGGGATTCGGGTCGTCTTCGCGAGGAGCGCGGCATCGAGGGGCTGCCACGTTTGCCCGACGAACCGCGAGCTCGGCTTCTGCGCCGCGAGCACGGTGAGCCACGCCGGCAAGGCGAGCGCGTACGCGCGACTCGTGGTCATGCCGCCGGCGCTCGCCTCGTACCAGACGACGAGATCGGGCTTCTTGCCGGCGACGAACACGGCCGCGCGCGACTTGAGCGCGATCGCGACCGACTTCGCTGCCGGCCGCGCGGCGCGCAGCGTCTCCGCCAAGCCATCGACGCGCAGGGCCGCACCCGACGCGGTGTCATCCACGATCAACATCGGCGCCGCTCCGGGCGTCTCGATCGGCTCGGTCACGACGCGAAACATCGGCGACTCGGGATCGTCCTCGGCGCCGAGCTCTTTGCCCTGCGCGCGGCGATACCACTGGTTGCCGATCACCCCGTGAACCGACGGCGTCGTCCCGGTGCCGATCGTCGCGTGACCCGGCGCGGTGAACGAGTTGACGTACGGCAGCTCGGCCGCACGGACATACGCGCCCTCGCGCAGAAGGCGCGCGAACCCGCCGGTGAACAACCCGCGATCGCGCTCGAACGCCCAGGTCGGCCACTGATCGATGACCAGCAGGACCACGAGCTTCGGCGCGGCCTTCGTCGGTGCAGGGACCGCTTTCGGACCGCAGCTCCCGACGAGCAACGCGAGGACAACAGTGATCGCGCGTCGCACCCGACGCACATCCTACACGGACCGGAGTATGTTCGCCGCATGTCGCTCTCCGACCGGATCGTGCCGTTGTGTGACCTGCTCCTCGGGGCCGCGTATGCGGACAAGCAGTTCAAGGATCGCGAGCGCGAAGAGGTCACCGGGATGCTCGCGGATCTCGCGGGCACGCTGACGCCCGAGCTGTCGAAGCAGATCGACGGCTTCGATCCCAAGAAGTTCGATCTCGCGAAGACCGCCGCCGCCTTCGCGGGCGACGCCGAAGACGATCGCCGCAAGCTCCTGTTCCTCGTCGCCGCGATCAACGACGCCGACGAAGAAGTCGACTTCGCCGAAGACGAGTACCTGCGCGCGCTCTCGAACGCGCTGTTCCTCCCGGCCTCCGCGCTCGACGGTCTCGTCGTCGACATGGAGGTCGAGGAGCTCAAGCAGACGTTCGAGAAGGTCCGCAAAGGACCGCCGCCGACGCCGAAAAAGAAGGACGGCTCCGTCGACGTGGATATCGACTGAGTGAGTGGAGCGCTCGCCCGGATTCGCACCGAGGTGTTCGTGGTTTGCTGCCACGCGCCTATCTAGCTCGAGCCACGAGCGCTTATTTCTGCGTGCATCCGGGTGGAATCGCACCACCTCGCCGAGCTTCGGACACTCGGGTCGCGATCTACGCACGGACGCAGTCGGTAGGGACCGAGGGGATTGCACCCTCCACGATCGATTTGTAAGAACGACCCCACCCCTAGGTGAGCTGATCCCCGCAACAGTGAAGTGGACCTGAAGGGATTCGAACCCTCGTCGCCGCCGTGCGAGGGCAGCATCCTCCCGATTGAACGACAGGCCCAGATTGCTTTGCGCGGCCCATACCGAAATCGAATCGGTCTCATCCCGTAGACAGCGGGACTGCGACGCCAGTCGCATCATGGGCCAGAACGATGTCTTCGCCGCGCGATCGCGGCTCGCATGCGCGCCCCAGACGAGAATCGAACTCGCGTGATCCTGATCGACAATCAGGCGCCATCACCAGACGGCTCCAAGGGCATTCGTGGACTCGCAGGGACTCGAACCCTGATCTCCGCGGTGCAAGCGCAGCGTCTTTCCTTTTGACGACAAGCCCAGATGGAAGGGGACGATCGATTCGAACGATCAACCTCGTGCGTTCAGAGCGCAGTGTTCTGCCGATTGAACTAGTCCCCTAAAAAGAGTCGATGACGATGAAGTGAAGAGGAATGTGATCGCGACGGCCGAACGGTTGCCGCCAGACCGGCCGCCGCGTTCACGGGTTGTTTGCTCAGACGATATCGGTGCCCTCGTCGTGCTCGATCTCGCCCGCCCAGTACACGTAGTCACGCCACGCGTCCGGGACCGACTTCGTGCTCACACGGATCTGGACCGCGGGGATCCAGGCCGGGCGTACCGGCGTCGTGCGGAGGGCCATCTTCGCCTCTGCCGGCGTGCGGTTCGCCTTGCGAGCGTTGCACGCGTAGCAGCAGGAAACGATGTTCTCCCACGACGTCCGACCACCACGCGACCGCGGAACAACGTGGTCGTACGTGAGCCGATCGATCGTGCACTTGATGCCGCAGTACTGGCAGCGGTAACCGTCACGCGCGTAGATGTTCACGCGCGAGAACTTCACCGGCTTCGCATGGCGGCGGAACGCCTTGCGCAGGCGCACGACTGCCGGGACGCGCACGAGCAGCGAGGTCGCACGAACCTCGGTGTCGTACTCCTCGACAACCTCTACCTTGTCGAGGGTCACCAGCGTCATCGCGCGCTGCCACGAAATGACCTTGATGGGCTCGTAGCCCTGCGAGAGCAGGAGCGTCCGAGTAGTGTCTACATGCTGCATCATACGTACGCTCCTTTTTCGGCCCGCGGAATTGCGGGCAAGTCGTGCCGCCGAGAGGATTCGAACCTCCAACACATGGCTTCTGAGACCACTGACTCTTCCGTTGGTCTACGACGGCAAATCGCGCGAACGATCGCGCGTGGTCGCGGAGGTCGGAGTCGCACCGACGTGGCCTGGCGTATGAGACCTGGCTGAGAACTCGCACTCTCCCCGCATGAGCTTCTCGTCGAGGAATTGCTTCCTCGAGCTGGTGCCGCCGGCCGGATTCGAACCGGCACTACCTAGCTTCTCGAACTAGAGACTCTGCCGTTGGTCTACGGCGGCATGATGCGCGATCGAGATCGATCGCGTGGTGGGAATGCTGGGACTTGCACCCAGTTGCCCCTGAGGGGCCGCTGTTTTACAGACAGGGTCGGATATCTATACCGTCAACATTCCCGTGGGGTGATCGACCGGACTTGCACCGGCTTGAACATGGGCCACATCCATGTGCCTCGACTGCTTCGGCATCGATCACAGTCCGTCTGGATGGATTTGCACCACCAACACATCGCCTATCGAGCGAGTACTCTGCTGTTGAGTTACAGACGGGAAATGCTGCGCGTTCTCTGCGTGGACTTGAACCACTCGGCTTGCGCCTTACCAGATAACCATCACGCGGTCGGCTCGACGAGCGAGCGAGGAAGTTGCACGACGGATCAGAGAACGATCAGCGGTCCGCGTACGACCGAGAACCCTCGAGCTACGGCCCGTTGCCGGGCGAACAATCGACCGAAGATTTTTCATACACGGGTCTACGCGACAGGAATCGCACCTGCACCTTCGAGGTCCCGGACCTCGCGCTCTACTCTTGAGCCACGCGTAGAAAAACAAGGGACGCTCTCCCACCGAGCTACCAGTCGCGTACCGCGCATCGACGTGGAGTCGAACCGATCACCCTCGATCGACGGCCCGTTGCCGGGCGAAAAGTGACAAAGGGAAATGCTCCCAGATGAGCGAGTCGATGCGTCGGGGTGAGTGGATTCGAACCACCGGACTCTCGGTCCCAAACCGAGCGCTCGACCAGGCTGAGCTTCACCCCGAAGTGCATGCATCGAGTTGGATTCGAACCAACGACCCTTCGATTGATATTCGATAACCTTCTACCGGCGGCCCGTTCCCAGGCGAAATTTGGAGACGGCCTGGCTTTCGCCAATGCTCTCCCACTGAGCTACCGATGCATGCGTCGGGGTAAGTGGACTTGAACCACCGGCCTCTCGGTCCCGAACCGAGCGCTCTGCCGATCTGAGCTACACCCCGGAAAATAGTGCCGTGTCGAAAGGCCAGAGATGACTCCAGCGGCTATCACGCCACACGGCGGCCCATGCGCGAACGCACGGACGAGGCACGCCGCCTAGGAATTGAACCCAGCGCGATCGGATTTGGAGTCCAATCTGGTCACCAGACCTCGACGTAAAAACGGGCGAAGAGCGGAGCTCGGGTTCGGCGCGCCTCGCGACGCGCCACTCGATGTACGAAGTCGGTAACCAAGCACCAACGGCCCGTAAAACAACATGCAGACAAACTGTGAAGCTCGGAGTGTCGTGTCCCTTTCGGGATCCGACGTGTCGACTGGATGATCGGGAACCGAGCTTCTCCGGCCCACACTAGTACCGCCGGGAGGATTCGAACCTCCACCATCGATCTTCGCAGAATCGTGTCGCGTTCCTCGCAACGACGGCATGAACAGAACACTGTCCGGGTTTCGGACAGTCCGAAATGAGAACCATTTCTTCGTCGGGATGACAGGAATCGCACCTGCGGCCTCGTGTTCCCCGAACACGCGCTCCTCTCCTGAGCTACATCCCGATGTCGTATCTCTCTCGAGCTCGCGCTCGATTCGCGGAAGACGGGGGATTCGAACCCTGACCCTCGCGGGCCCTCACCTGTATTCGAAGCAGGGGCGACAACCCGTGTCACTTCGCCTTCCAAACACGATCGCGGAGCTCGCCGCGATCACGATCGCGGAAGGTGTAGGACTCGAACCCGATCCCTCGTCGAGAGATCTGTCCTGTGTTCAAAACAGGCGTGGCACCTCGCCACGTCACCTTCCCTGTCGGGCGGAACCCCTCGCATCGCGAGCGCTCCGTTCCCGTTTCGCGGATGGTGTAGGAATCGAACCCGGCCCTCGCGGGCTGTCCTGTCCTCCAGACCGGTGTGGCTCCTCGCCACCGCACCATCCAACGCACGTGTCATCGACACGCTCTAACCAACGTGCGTGTCATCGACACGCTCCAGAATTCTGCGGACGGAGTAGGAATCGAACCCGGCCCTCGCGGGCAGTCCGGACTAGCAGACCGGCCTGGCGCCACTGCCAGCTCTCCGTCCAAGAACTGTCTCGTCTCTTGTCGCCGCAGTGGAGGGAGTCGAACCCCACGTTCGTTCGCGCGTACGAACGGATCGAGAGCCGGCTTAGAGCTCGCGATCGTCGCTTCACCGGAAGCACTGCGAAGAGCAGAGCTAGCACTAGCCCGAGGACTCGAACCTCCCCGCTGCGCCCGATGCTCGCTCGATCACGCGAGCGAATCTCGTCACGCTGCGGCCCTCACCAGCGAGGGGCCAGTTGGTAACCATTCTGCGGCGGCCCGGCGAGCGGGCAAGATGTTGCGAAACGGTCGTCGCAGCTGAGGGAATCGAACCCTCGCGTCCGCGGATATGAACCGCGACGGTGAACCCTGCACGAGCTGCGATGTACGCGCGAGGAAGCGCGACGATCTATCGGTCGGTGAGCATCCGTGGCGGGATTTGCACCCGCGTTCTGCCGCTTGAAAAACGGAGGTCCTAGCTGCTGGACGACACGGACTTGGTGACATGGCAACGCGCCATAGAATCGGTGACGGGAATCGCACCCGCATTCTCGGTTCGAGAGACCGCTTTCCTACTGTTGGAAGACACCGACAAAAACTGCAGACAAATGGGTGAAGTCGAAGTGGTCATGCACGCACGAGTCACCTCGTGGGAGTACAGAGGACCGCCGCCCTTACTGCGCATTCCGCCTTTCAGCGAAGAGTTGGCAGCAGCGAGCACGCATGGGGCTCCAGCCGAGACCGGGCCCGTCGACGATCTCGCGATCATCGACGAGGGAGCGTTGTGCTATCGCCGCGTCGGTTGCCCGACGGTAGCTACATTATGGCCGTTATAGTTACGGTAATCGACTTCGTCCGGCCCGCATGAAAACGAGAGAGAACGAAGAGTGTCGCGGGAACGACTGGAGTTGCACCAGCTACCATTCGGTTAACAACCGACCGCTCATCTAATTGAGCTTCGTTCCCAAATACCGACGACGAATCTTTCGACTCGCCGCCGGCAGCTGTCGCAGGGGCCGCGCCTTCACTCGAGCGTCGCAGTGGTGATCAATCCACTACGCGCGAGCAAAGTCGGCAATGACCGGCGGGGTCGACGTGTCGAAACCGACGACATCGATCATACCGGCGTCGTTGGGGTCAGCGATGCTGAACCCCGTCGACGTCATTCCGACCACGACAAGCTTGGCCGGAATTCCCCGTGCGTCTCGGTACGCCCGCAGAGCCTGCGCAGGGTGCACGTTACCTGCCCAGGTCTCGTTGTCGGTGTAGACACAGAACGTGTCGACATCGACGCGGTGCTTCGTCGCCCAGATCATCGGAAGTGCGCAGTCGGTTCCACCCATGGGGAGCTTGTCGATCTGCGCGACCACGTCGTCGAGCCGCTGACGCGGCGAGATCGACAGGGTCGTGATTCCCGACTCTCCACCACCCCACTGTCCGCCGTAACCGCCCGATGCCGACGTGAACGCGATGAACGCGTGATCACGCTCGGTCGCTGCGGTCACGAGAGACATCGCCGCCGACGCGATCCGAGGCGTGAGCCCCGGAACACCCGCCACGACACCCGAGCCCATCGAGCCCGAGACGTCGAGTGCGAGCAGCGTCCGCTTACCCGCGGGCTCGACGAGACCGAAGCTCGCGTAGAACGCGGCGTCGAGCGCATCGATGATCGCGGGGATCGGCGTCCACGTTCCCGAGCCCTTCACGCTGCGTCCGGACTTGTAGGTCACGAGCGCGGCGAGAACAGCGATCGGATGGACACGCGCCTTCGCGAGCCGCTGCGGGTCACGCAGCTGCGCGCAGACCTTGGTGGTCGCTGCCGACATCGGAGAGAGCGCATCCACGCGAGTCATCGTCGCGAGGTTGCGGATCAGCGCCGTCATCGGCATCGCCTCGAGGAGCGCTTCCCATACGACCGGGAACTTCAGCATCTCGGTGGGAACACATTCACGCGGGATGCGCTTCTCGGCGATCAGCTTCGCTGCGCCGGTGGCCGCATCCAGCTTCTTCAGCTCGTCCATCGCGACGATCAGCGCGCACGCCGGATCGTCACTCGCGCCTTCGGGGAGCTCGCCCTTGACCGCCCATGCGAACAGGCGATCATGCGACGGCGACGCAGCGCGCGGGTGCGCGAGGCGCAGCAAGTCACGGTTCGACCAGCCGTCACGCGACTGGTACTTCGCGAGCTGGAATGCGAGATCGGTCGCCGGCTTCGCGTTGAACCACGAGCCGACTGCCTTGCGCATTCCGCGTCCCCATCCACCGAAGCCCTGCGCGTACTCCGCGAAGTGCATCAGGTGGGTGCCGATGCGGCACACCCGAGGGAGTGCTGCATACGCTGCGCGGCGCGTTGCTTCGTCACCGAGCTTCGCGCACATCGCGAGGGAAAAGATCGCCGGATCGTTCTTGGGCGCGCGTCCCGCTTCAGAGATGTCAACGATCCGAGCGACGGTACGAGGACCATCGGCGGTGATACACCGCGCGACGTTGGTAGCATTTTCGATCGTGAGCTCGCGCTCGCCGACGTAGTAGGTGCCGCCTTCGCAGCCAAGGACAAGGAAGCGGTCGAGCCGTGCCCAGTCATCGAGCTGCCACGCATAACCGCCGGCCGAGTTCGGAACCTGGTTGGTGCCGGGGATCGGATGCGACTGCGAGGTGGCCTTGGTCGAGAAGTACTTCTTGAAATCGAACATCGTGATCCTCCGGCCCACTCGCGTGGACACTTGTTGTGCGTCTCGGCGGTGTGCCGTCACGCGTGGAGCCCCTCGCCGGATTCGAACCGGCGACCTGCTGATTACGAAACAGCCGCTACTGCCTGCTGAGCTTGAGGGGCGAAGTCGAACGTGCCTCCCGCCGGAATCGAACCGGCGACCTGCCACATACCAAGCGGCTGCTACTTCCAGCTGAGCTAGAGAGGCGTGACGCGAACACCGTGCGTGCGGACCACGAGAGTCGAACTCGCTTGGACTGGGTGGAAGCCAGGTGCCTGAACCGGTCGGCCAAGTCCGCAGAAAAAAAATATGCGTCGCTCTCGCGTTGCACCGGATCTTCACGAACAGCCCGGTGGTGCCGGGTGAAGTCACAGCTGGGTAGCCGTGCTCTCGTGTCGATGGGCGGTCGCTCGACGAACAGCCTGGCCTTGGGGAGCCAAGTGAAGTCGACGCATGGAGCAGATGAGGGGAGTCGAACCCGCTCGTTCCAGTGTGGCGCACTGGTGTGCCGACCGCGACACGTTCACCTGCATGGCGGTCTCCGAGGAGACCTTGGTTGTCGGAAGCAGCGTCGGCGCCGGAGCGCGTTCACTGATCCTTCGTGGGTCGGGTGGGAATCGAACCCACGTCGCGCGGTTTAAGAAACCGGTGCAAAGGCCAACATTTGCTACCAACCCGAAGCTCGCCCACCGAGGTGGGCGCGAGGTGTCCGCGGAGGCGGACAACCCGAAGCGCATCACGAAGTGATGCGAGAAAAGGTGCTCGCGCGGTGCGAGCAGACGAACCGTTCCGACCGTTTCCGATCCGTTCAGTCCGTACATCGCGCGCGTCTTCGCTAGACCGTCCGGTCCCTGCTCGTCGCTAGGCGAGCGCGAGACGCGCGCGAGAAAATGATCAGACTTCGAGCGGCGCGTCGGCCATTCACCTGGGCCGATGGCGCGTGGCACACCGGGTCGCTCCAACGCTTCACCTGCTGGGATGCTTCCGCTTCGAAGCGGCTCGCATCTGTCGGTTGCTCGCGTCGTCATTGCCGGTCGTGTGTCGTTGCCTTTCTCGTCCCACCTTCTGGAATCGAACCAGAACCTCTCGGGCTTCAGCCGAGCGCGCAGACCGACTACGCAAAAGTGGGATGTAAGCGCTGCGCGTGCAGCCGAGCTCTTGGGAGAGCGCGACCGATCGCGCAGCGCGATCTTCATCATCATCAACTCTTCAGTTGTCAGAGAGCGACCGCGTGCGCAGCGCGCACCTCGGGCGTCGATGCTGCTGCGCGTGCTGGGGCATGCGCGGGCGCACCTATCTCGATTCGACATCTAGATTGGCAATCCAGATAACGAGTCGAAGAATCAGATTGTGTGGACTAGTTCGTAGTCCGTGACGTCGGGCGCCGAAGGTTGGGCGATGCCCGAAAACGTCGAAGGGCCGCTGGGGAGGTCTTCCCTGGGCGGCCCTTCAGCTAGTACGTGGCGACACGTAGTTAGCGGTGGGGACCCCCGTGGGTACCGGTGGCCGGATCGAGCGATTCGGAAGAAATCGACGTAAACGTCGAGAACGACACCAAATTCGCCTGATACGACTGCCGGCTCTTGGCCGCGCAGACGACGACCGAACGCCACATTGGGCGTCCTTTCGTGCTCTGGCGGTTATGTAGCTTCGTGGTCAGCATCGGGGTTCGTTGGTTCGTCGCGGCAGATGAAGCAGCGATGGTTGATACGTATAAAGGCGCTCTCGCGATCTGTCAAAGCTAATTTAATATCTATTTTTGGTGGGTGCCGATCGCGCGGCGTCGACGAGGAATTTCGCGAACAGATTTCGGCCGCATAGCAGACTCTCCGTCACAACGGAATCTTCGCGAGCGATACGAACGTCACGGGATCCCCGATCGAGAGCTCCACCGTTCGACGCCGTCCGAGCAGCTCGCCACCCGCTTCGATCGCGGACTCTTCGTCGAGCTCGATGGTCACGCGATCACACAGGAAGTCCGTGACGTGCTTGGAGAAATACTCGCCGCGAAACGCCGCCGGCGTATTGCGCAGGATCTCGAACAAGCCCGCATCGCCACAGCGCAAGTGGAACTTGTCCATCCGCGAGCTCGCGAACGCGAACATCTTCAAGCCGAATCCAAAGTACGGAATCGTCGCGCCCGCGACCAACGTACACGCGCCTTCCCACAAGCGCTGATCCGTGGCCACGGTCGCCCCGGTCGCGCCGTCCTTCGTCATCGCCAGCGCAGCCGCGCCGCGATTCGTGACGATCGCGTGCGGGCGCTTCGACGTCGCGAACCGGGGCACCGATCGCAACGCGACCGACAACGCATACCGCGCGCCTCCACCGATCATGCTGCGCGCGACGGGCACGCGATCGACGACGCGATTCACCGCCGCTTGATCCTCGAGCAGCTGCGCATCGACGCCCATGCCGACGAACGGCGCGCGCACGCCGAGCACGTCGAGCATCGGCACCTTCCTCCACGTACCGACGCCACGTGCGAGCTTCGCGAGGTCCGCCGCCGGATCATCGCTCGCCCCTAGGGTGTCCGCGATGGCGTTCCCCGAGCCCAACCGCAGCACGGCGATCGCGGGCTCGGGCTTGCCCGCCCCTCGACACGCCTCCGCGATCAGCGTCAGTCCCATCACCACCGTTCCATCGCCGCCGCCGAGCACCACGAGATCGAGGCCCTTCGCGACCTCCGCGCGCACCACGTGGCGCGCTTCCTCGAGCGACGCGGTGAACCGCACGCGCCCGGGCATCGCGGCTTCGAGCTTCTTGCGCAGTCGGCCGCCAACGCGCCTCGCGTTGCCGTTCACGATCGCGACGGCTCTCACGCTCGAACGATACCGCAGCCTCGCCGCGCGTCCGAGTTTGCGACCTGGCCTCGGGACGCGTACCGTCGCGGAGTGCGGCGGCGTCCCCGAGCGGGTGGAACATCGAGAGGTGAACCATCTCTCTGCGGCTACCGCAGGGATGCAGCGAAAGCAGACATCACGAGGCTCGAGCCCGGTACGCGGTGCGTACGATCCTCGCAGCCAGACGAGACAGGTCGGCGGCGCCGTCGCACGCTCTATGTATCGGATGCGCTCGATGGATGACGAGCCGATTCCGCGCGCGCTGGATGGGCTCGATGGATGACGAGCCGATTCCGCGCGCGTTGGAGGACGCGACGATTCGCGCGATCGCGGCCGCGCTGTGCGACGGCTCCTGGGAGCCGCGCGCCATGCAGGCCCGCCTCGACACGGTCGTGGAGCCTCGCCATTCGCGCGACGGGCGAGACGAAGCGGTCGCGCGCGCATGGCTCGTCACGCTCGTGCGCGCCGTCCGCAGCGCGTTCGCCACCGCGCCGCGGATCGACGAGCTCTCGCGCTTCATCGCGCCGCGCACGCGGGTCGAAGGCCTCGCGCGCTTCCGCGTGTTGCGCGTGCCGCTTCCCGCGCCCGAGATGCGCGAGTCGCCGTGGGACGTGCCCGCGCTCGCCACGACCCGCGAGCTCGCGATGTGGCTCGGTATCTCGATCGATGCGCTCGACGCGTGGGCCCGGCACCTCGGCGATGCGCCCGGCGGCGATACGCCCGTCAACGATGCGTCTCTCGGCGATGCGCCCGGCGGCGATGCGCCCGGCGGCGACGATGCGTCTCTCGGCGATGCGCCCGGCGGCGATGCGCCCGGCGGCGATGCGCCAGGTAGCGATGCGCGCCGCGATGCGCCCGGTAGCGAGGCACCCGTCGGCGACCACCGCGTGCCCGATGTTCGTGCGCGCCACTATCGATACGCCTGGATCCCGAAGCCGCGCGGCGGGTATCGACTGTTGGAGGCACCGAAGCCACGTCTGCGCGCGGTCCAGCGCGATCTGTTGGACGGCATCCTCGGACGGATTCCTCCGCACGATGCCGCGTTTGGCGTTCGTGCCGGACGTTCGGTGGTCGACTTCGCGGCGCGGCATGCCGGGCGCGAGACCGTGATTCGTCTCGATCTGACAGCGTTCTTCACGTCGGTGTTCGCGCCGCGCGTCGCGGGGATCTTGCGTACCGCGGGCTATCCCGATCGGGTCTCGCGCACCATCGCGGCGCTTTGCACGCACCGTACGCCGGCCGATGTCATCGCACGCATGCCCGCGAGCACCGCGCGAGCGTCGATGGATGTCGGGCCGGGCCGCGCGACCGAGCGTCCGATGCTGCTCTCGCGATTGCGCGCACCGCACCTGCCGCAGGGCGCGCCGACGTCGGGCGCGCTCGCGAACCTCGCGGCGTATCGACTCGATGTCCGCGTGGCGGCGCTGGCCGCGCGGGTCGGTGCGACGTACGGCCGGTACGCCGATGACCTCGTGCTGTCCGGAGACCGGACACTCGCGAAGCGTGCACCGTCGGTGATCGCGAGGATCGGCGCGATCGCGATCGAGGAGGGCTTCACGCTGAACTACCGAAAGACGCGCGTCATGACCGCGGCGGATCAGCAGCGCGTGGTCGGCGTCGTGGTCAACGAGAAGCCGGCGGTGGCGCGAGGCGAGGTGGAACGGTTGCGCGCGATCCTCCACAACTGCGTACGCACTGGCCCGGATCCGCAGAATCGGGACGGCGTGGTGGACTTTCGAGCGCATCTGCGTGGCCGGATCGCGTGGGTCGCGCAGCTCGACCGCAGGAAGGGTGAACGCTTGCAGGCGGTCTTCGATCAGATCCGCTGGGACGCTCGATCCTCGTAGCGCGTCGCGGGGGATCGCAGGGGCGCGAGCGCGGCGTTTGATGCATGCTCGACGCGTGAGCACGCCATCGCGCGCGAGCACGACACCACGCGCAGCGAGTCGTGCGCCGCGCCGGTGGAGCGCCGTGTTGCGCAGCGTCGCGGAGGTGGGCACGATCCTCGTCGCGATTCCGACGCTGCTCTTGTGGTGCTCGGTGCCGAACACCGCGCCGCTCGCGACCGAGAATCCCACGTCGACCGCGTTCATCGATCTGCGGCGCGAGCAGGCGGCGGATGCGGGCAAGCCGTTCACGCTCTCGTTCGAGTGGCGGCCGCTCGGAAAGATCTCGCGATATCTGCGCGCGGCGGTCGTGTATGCGGAGGACTGGCGGTTCTACGATCACGACGGCGTCGATTGGGACGCGATCGAGAAGGCGATCGACGCGAACTTGGCGAAGGGATCGCTCGCGATCGGCGGCAGCACGATCACGCAGCAGCTCGCGAAGAACCTGTATCTGTCACCGTCGCGCAGCTTCGTTCGCAAGATCCGCGAGATGCTGATCGCGTTCTCTCTCGAAGATCACTTGGACAAGCAGCGCATCCTCGAGATCTACCTCAACGTCGTCGAGTGGGGTGACGGCGTGTTCGGGGCCGAGGCCGCGGCACAGAAGTGGTTCCATCACTCGGCGCAGTCGCTGTCGCCGGCGGAGGCCGTGCGGCTCGCGATCGCGTTGCCCAATCCGTTCGAGCGCGCGCCGAACGTGACGTCACCGAAGCTCGCGAAGAAGGCGGTGCGATTGATCCGGCTGTTGCGAATCCAGGGGCTGATCGACAAGAGCCAGGAGCGCGCGGCGCTCGACGCCGTGGGCGCACCGAAGACGCCGGTGCTCGAGAAGACCCGCACGCTCGCGGATCTCGCCGAGCAGGGCGACGACGAGCCGATCGCGCCGCGAGCGCCGATCACGAGCCCGCAAGACACCACACCACCATCGAACGACGCAGCGATGCCCGCCGAGCCGACGACCGAGCCGACGACCGAGCCGACGACAAAGCCGACGACCGAGCCGACGATCGAGCCGACGATCGACCCCGACGGCGGCGCTACAGCACCGTACTGAGAAAGTCGCCGACCGCGATCGCGAACGCTTCCGGCTGATCGACGAACGGCCAGTGCCCCGCGGGCTCGATCCCGATCCATCGCGCGCCGACCGCATCGAGTCGCGCACGGCTCGCGGCGCAGATGCCGCCGGGGACGCCCGCGACGAACAGCGTGGGGCACGACAGCGCGGCGAAGCGCGGCGCGAGATCGTCGAGCGTGGACAGACGGACCAGATCGATCGCGTTCGCGTGGAACGTGTCGGCGTGCGTCGCGAGCATCGCCGCGTGGTAGCCGCGCAGCGCGGGCTCCGTCGAGCCGCGCGCGAACACCGAGGTCCGCATCGTCGCGAAGCCGTGCGCGCGGAAGTCCGCGAGCGAGTACGCGGCGGCCTGTGCGCTGAACGTGCAGTCACCGAGGGTCAGGTTGCCGTCGATGTTGACGACCGCGCGCACCGGGCGCTGCTCCGCGATGATCGTGGCGATCACGCCGCCCATCGAGTGGCCGACGAGGATCGGCGGCGGCGAATCGCGCAGCCAGTGCGCGAGGTGATCGGCGAGCGCGTGCACGGAGCCGCGTGCACTCGCGACGAGGTGCAACGCACCGACGGGAGGAGGCCATGGCGAGCGCCCGTAGCCCGGCATGTCGGGGAGCGCGTGCGCGAGCGGCGCGAACAACGGGTGACGCGAGATCGCGTCGAACGAGACCGACCACTCGCCGAGCCCGTGGATCCAGACGATCGGCGGTGCGTCATCCGGTCCGAAGCGCCGCACGACCATGCCGTGCTCGACGGCCCACGTCGGCTCGGCGCTCGAGGTCACGCGAAGACTCGATGGATGCGCGTGATCGCTTCCTCGATGTTCGCGCGCGAGTTGAAGCCCGAGAGGCGGAAGTAGCCCTCGCCGGCGGGGCCGAAGCCCGAGCCCGGCGTGCCGACGACGTTCGCTTCGGCGAGCAGCTTGTCGAAGAAGGCCCACGACGAGAGTCCGCTCGTCGTACGCAACCAGATGTACGGCGCGTGCACGCCGCCGAACACCGTGAAGCCCGCGGACGTGAGGCCCTCGCGAAGAAGGCGCGCGTTCTCCATGTAGAACGCGATCTGCGCGGTGGTCTGCGCGAGGCCCGCAGGCGAGTACGCGGCGGCGGCGCCGCGCTGCACCACGTACGATGCGCCGTTGAACTTCGTGGTGTGACGGCGCGACCACAGCGCGTTGAGCGACACGCGCGCGCCGTCGGCGCCGACGCCGGTCACGGTTTTCGGCACGACCATGAACGCGCAGCGCACGCCCGTGAAGCCCGCGCGCTTCGAGAAGCTGCGCAGCTCGAGGGCGACATCCTTCGCGCCGGGGATCTCGTAGATCGAGTGCGGCAGCGACGGATCGGAGATGTAGCCCTCGTACGCGGCGTCGAACAGGATGATCGCGTCGTGCTTCTTGGCCCACGCGACCCAGGTCTCGAGCTGCGCGCGCGTGGCGACGGTGCCGGTCGGGTTGTTCGGCGAGCACAGGTAGACCACGTCCACGCCGTCGGCGGGCGGATCGGGTTGGAAGCCGTTCGCCTCGTTGCCGACGAGATACGTGAGCCCGGGATAGCGACCGTCGGGACCGGGCGCGCCCGTGCGACCGGCCATCACGTTCGAATCGACGTAGACCGGATAGACCGGATCGGTGACGGCGATGCGCGCCGCGAGGGAAAAGATCTCCTGCACGTTGCCGCTGTCGCACTTCGATCCGTCGCTGACGAAGATCTCGTCGGCCGCGATGTCGACGCCGCGCGCCTTGTAGTCGTGCTCGCGGATCGCTTCGACGAGGAAGTCGTAGCCTTGCTCGGGACCGTACCCGCGGAACGTCTCGCGCTTGCCCATCTCGTCGACGGCGGCGTGCATCGCTTCGACGATCGCCGGGGCGAGCGGCTCGGTGACATCGCCGATGCCGAGGCGGATCACCTTCGCCGCGGGATTCGCAGCGGCGAACGCGCGGACGCGGCGCCCGATCTCGGGGAACAGATAACCAGCCGGGAGCTTCGCGTAGTGTTCGTTGATGCGCGCCATCGCGCGGAAGGTATCCGAAACGGTTGCCCCGCGCGACCGCGGTGCCAGCGCGCATTGTCGAGCAACCGGCGAGCGTGGTTCGCAGACCAACGATGCATGCGTGTGTTGTTGGTGCTCGTGATCGTGCTCGGAGTCGCGGGGTGCGCGCACGATGTCCATGCTCGGTTCCCTGCCCCACCCGAGGTCCCGACCGGGACGATCGTCCTCTTGTTGTCGAGCGCGGCCTCGGGCGTCTCGGTCGCGATCGAGGGCAACTTGATCGTCGAGGACGAGCACACCGATCGCGTGGTGATCACGAACGTGCCGATCGGAACGCAGGAGCTCGTGATGACAGCCAATGGTGTGAACCAAGCGATGAAGCTATGGGTCGGCGGTGACCACGCGACGACAGTGCCGCTCGGCGTTCCCGACGCGACGCCGGGCTTCTTGAAGACCATTGTCGGGACGGTGGTGTCGCTCCTCGCGTATTCGCTCATCAACTGATCGCGCGTGCCACCGGTCCGGCCGCTGCGCGTATCCGCGCGAATCCCGTGGGTTGCGCCGGGCAATCGGCGACGTACGAGACATCCATGTCGTGCCCTCTCGAGAGCCACTCGGTGGCACGATGCGTGATGAAGGTCGCGCCCATGCTTCGCCCACTACTTGCCTCCCTTGTCCTGTTTGGCTCGGTCTCTGTCGCTCGTGCGCAAGAACCCAAACCGATGTTGCCCGGTGTTCAGCCGACGTTCGGCACCGAGCCGACCACGCCGCGGCCGCTCCACGCATCGATCACGTTCTCGCCGCTCCACCTCATCTTTCCGGTCGGCGAGATCGCCGCCGAGATCGCGGTCTCCCCGAAGTTCGGCGTCGCGGTCATCGGCGGAATCGGAAGCGTGAAGCCCGAGAACAGCGATACGCGCGTCCTCGTCTACGAGGTCGGGATCAGCCCGCGGTTCTACCTGTGGGGCGATTTTCGCAAAGGCGTACAGCTCGGCGCCGAAGCGGTCTACGTGCACGCGAGCGCCGACGATCAGTTCATGTCGACCGTCTCCGCCGAGGGCCTCGGAGTCGGACCGTACGTCGGGTACAAGTGGGTCTCGAGGATCGGCCTGACGCTCGAAGCGCAGCTCGGCGCTTCGTACCTCGCGCTGCGTGGCGACGGCGTCTCCCAAGACGACTCGCGGTTCTCCGCCCTGTTGAACCTACAGGTCGGCTGGAGCTTCTGAGCTCGTAGCGTCGGGCGCGCGTGCGTACGTGCGGCGCTGCGCGGTGCCCGCGAACGTGGTGACCACGACGAGCGCACTGCCGGTGAACGAGGCGATCGCGATGTCGATCGTTCCGCCGCTGTACTCGGGATCGCACGTGTCCTTCACGAACGCGATCTTGTAGCTCCGCGGATCGCTGCCTGCGGCGAGCGTACCCTTCTGCTCGCAGCGACCTAGCTTCCCCCGATCGATCGAGAGCACGAACGCGCCGTCCGCGCCGACGGTGAGCGAGTAGCCGAAGTCGAGATCGTCATCGGCGACCCAACGGCCCGCAAAACTTGCAGGCCCTTCGATCGTCATCTCTGCAGGAGGAGGTTTCGGGGTGGGCTTGCTCCCACATCCGACCGATGTGAGGGCGAGGGCCCACGCGAGTCTCATCGCGACACCATGCATGCGCCGCTGTTACCATGGGCCAGTGCGATCCGCGCTCCTGGTCGTTGTTCTGACTGGCTGCGGTCGGTTCGGTTTCGGCGAGGAAGCACCGTCGTCCGACGCGAGCGCCGGCGCCGATGCGACGGATGACACGATCAGCGAGGCGGCGCTCCCCCAGTTCTGCGATGACCGCACGGTCACCGCGACGGGCATTCCTGCCGGCGATCAGCCCATCGCGATCCGCGCGGTGGCGTTGAGCACCGGCTACGCGGTCGCGATCGAGACGCAAAGCAGCGGCATTCCGCTCCTCGAGCTCGATGCGCAAGGTTCGTTCGTCGCGACGTCCGGGCTGTTCGCGCCGGGCTACGCACCGTTGTTCGGCATCTCGCAGCACGCCGATCTCCCGGTCGTGTCTCTCGAGACGGGCGGTGTCGGCTACGTCAAGTTCGTCCAGCCGGGTTGGACCGCGTACGCGACGGGTCCGAATGGTGATCCCGCGCCGATCGATCCCGCCTACGCGGAGCTGAACGCGACGTCGGGTATCGCGGCGAGGATGAACAGCGGCACCTTCGAGGTCGGTCGCGTCGACGATTCGGACTACACGGCGATGGCGGTCTCCGATTACTCGCCGACGAGTGTCATCAGCGGATCGCTGGTTCCGATTCCGGGCGGAGCGCGCGTCGTTGCCGGGAAGGCAGGCGGCGTGTGCGAGACGTATATCGTCTCGTCGGCAGGCGTCACGTCGTCGCTGCACACGTTCTCGCCGTGCTACGCACCGAAGGTCGCCGCCGGAGACGCGACATCGGGCGTGATCATCCACCGCACGGACACCGTCGGTCCGTATGCCGTTCATGTCATCCCCGTGATCGCGAGCGATGCCGGCACGAACTATCCGCTCGCGGGGGCGACGCTCGCCCGCGCCGCGACGCGCGAGGATGGCGCGTACTGGATCGGCCACGGCAGCGGCAGCTACCGCGCGCTGATGCGGATCACGCGAGGCGGCGTCATGACGGAGTCTCGCGAGAACGTCGCGACCTACAACTTCGATCTCACGTCGAAGGACGCGTTCTGGATCGATGGAGCCGCGGTGCATGTCTCGACGCCATGCCTGAGGTAAGTGCTCGAGGTAAGTGCGCTCGCACGCTTCCCTTCATCGACGATCGCCAGACCTTCAAACCTCGAGTGTTCGGCCGATACGATGAAAGGTGGACCTCGTCTGTCGACCGGTCGCCGCCTTGGTGGGCGTCTGTGCATGGTCCCACCTCGCGGTGGCCGATGCGCCGGTTGCGACCGTGCTCGGCGATCGCATCGTCGACGAGCAGCGCTCCGTCGTGATCGTCGTCAGAAGCGGCGGTAGCTGCACCTCACCCGAGGACGTCCTCGTCGCGCCCCCCTTCGAATTACGAGCCCTCGGTCGTTGCGTCGCCGAGCTTCGTGGTCCGCTCGACGAGCCGCCCCACGTCACGGTCCGCGGACTGCCGATCGACGTCGACGTGCCCACCGGCCTGGCCCCGGCCCCGACTCCGACCGTGTCGACGAAGGAAGCCACGAAGGGATGGACGCTGGATATCGTCGCATCGTCGACGATGCTTCCGGTCGGTCGCGAGGCGGTGGCGGGGTATCTCTTGGTGACCAAGGGCGGCGCCCCCACGAGCGATGTCGATCTCCACGTCACGGTCGACGGAGCACGACCGCGTGCGCTGCGCTGGATCGCGCCCGGGGTCGCGGCCATCGACCTCGTCGTCGCACGGTGGCGGCCGAGCATCGAAGTGGTCGCCTATCACGGCACCGACGTCGTCCGAGCAGACATCCACGTCGACCCCGGCCTCCCGACCGATGTCGAGCTCGTCGTGCCTCCGGTGCGAGACAACGAAGTCTTCGCCGTATCACCGATCGTGCGCACGACGGAAGGTGTGCTCGTTTCGCCTGATCGCGTCCGCATCGACGTTCCTGACTGCGCGACCGAGGGTGCGGGATTCCTCTGCCCGACCGTCGGCCCCCGAACGGCGATCGTGCTCGTGAACATCGACGGTGCATGGATTCCGATCGACGTGCGGCCGTTCCACGTCGACGCGCGACCGCTGGTCGAGCGCGATCCGACAACGATCAACCCACTGGTCGAGCTCGGCGTCTCGGGCGGTCGAGCCATCGATGGCTGGATGGGAGGGCTGCGCGTCGGCGCTGCTCGCGCGTCGACCCCACGCACGGATCTCGAAGTCGACCTGGCCTGGCGGTATCACCGGCGCACGCTCGCGAGCGAGATGCCGATCTCGAACGACCTGACGCTCGCGGAGCACGAGCTCTCGATCGTTGGTGGGATCCGGCATACATACCCGCGATGGCCCGTCACCGTGCGAGCCGTTGCCGGCGTCGCGGGCGTCCGTTCTTCGATCGATGGGGAGCCGACGATGCGGCTCGGGCTCCGAGCACTCGGGGTCGCCACGTGCGGGTTTCGGATCTCCCAGCGCGGCGCGGCCATCGGGATCGATCTCGGCGCACGCGTCGCGAAGGATCTGCGATCTGCATGGCCCGGCGCCGCCGCGGAGATCTTCGTGGAGGTGACCCTTGCGAACCGCTGAGCTACTCGTACTCGTCGCGACGGTCATCAGTTGCAGCGATCCCGAACGGGCGCGCTCGCGGACGCACCCCGAGCCGATCGCGCGTGTCGTCGCTCTCTCGGGTGATGTCCGCGTTCGCCATGCCGGCGCGAGCCACTGGATTCCGGTCCGATCGGAGAGCGTGATCAACCCCGACGACATGATCCAGACGCTCGGCAGCGGTTCGGTCGTACTTCGCGTGGTCGCCACCGGCGGAGAGCTCGCGATGTCGCCGGGAACGACGATGCGGTTCGATGCATCTCCGCATCCTCATGCGGTCAACGGAAAGATCGTGGCGAAGATCGCCGACCCGCTCCGGCCCGCGAAGCTCGAGGTGGTGACTCCGCCCGGTGTGGTCGTGCTCTCGAGCACGCCGATCGGTGGGGGTGCGGAGGCGCAGATCGAGGTCGATGACGACAAGGCTGCGGTCGAGCTGCGCTCCGGTCACGGCGTCCTGCGGCGCACGTCTAGCGAGACGGTCCTGGAGCGACGCCGCATGGCGTTCGACCGCGACGGCCTCGTCCAACCGATCACGCCGACCATGGCGACGATCGCCGTGCTCGAGCCAGCGGATCGAGCGGCGCTGCGCGTGCGCCAACGCGTCGTGCTCGACTGGACACCGGTGGCAGGCGCGGACCGCTACGAAGTTCGGCTCGTCGCAGGCCCTCTCGAACGCGACACCGAAGTCGCGAAGCCGCCGCTGCTGCTCCCGATCTCGTCTGGCGAATACGAGTGGACGGTCCGGGCGTTTGCGAGCGCACAGATCGTGGCGGCGTCCGAGCCGCGAACGTTCCGCGTCGTCGTCGACAATCACCCGCCGGGACTCACGCTCTCGGCACCGGCCGAGGGGGCGACCGTCGAAGGGCCGCGCCTTCGCATCGCGGGGATCACGGAGCCGGGGGCGGTGATCGAAGTCGCGAAGATCCAGGTCGTCGTCGATGCGAGCGGCGCGTTCTCGGTCTTCGTCCCCATCCAGCGCGGCCTCTCCAACTTCGTGATCTCGACGCGCGATGACCTCGGCAACCAGCGACGCATATCGCGGAGTGTCGTGTGGGAGTGAGGCACTACGGACTCCGTTCGATCGTCGTCCGCACGATGGCCGTCGTCCTCGCAGCTGCGTTCGCGAGCGGCGGGATCGCGCTGTACGTTGCATCTCGCGCGATGTCGGACACCGCCGAGGTCAAGCTCGTCGAGGCGATGACCGCAGACGTCGATCGCGCACGAACGGCGATCGCGAGTCGGTTGGACGTCGCGGAGGCGCAGCTCACCGCAGCCGCCCTCCTCGCCGACGGCGAGCGAATCCACGACGCGCCGATCGCACTATCGGAGTTCATCTGCGCGACGCGCGTCATCAGCGGCGACGAGGTGCTCGAGCTGGTCCGTCACGAAGAAGCTCGCCCGCTGATCCCGACGAGCGAGGATAACCGACGAGGCCGTTGGCTCGCGGGCGAGCACGTGGTCGTCCGAGTGGAAGTAGGCAGCTCGATCGCCACCGGCGTTGTCGAGATCACGAGCCTGTTTCCAGCCGACGACGGAGCCACCACACTTCTCGACAGCGTCGACGAACGCCTGGACGTGGCCAAGATCATCGTGACGCGCGACCCGGATCACGCCACGGCTCGCGGATCCCTCGGCGGCAGTCTGATCCTCCGGCACGAGATCTCGCTGGTCCCCGCGCGCGCTGACGTTCGGGCGCAACTCGAGCGTACCGTCGGATGGTCCGTCGGCGTGACGTTGATCCTCGTGCTCGTGATCGCCTGGGTCCTCGCCCGTTGGGTCACACACCCGATCCGTGGTCTCGCCGCCGCAGTCGCGAACGGACGCGAGCAGCTCGTCCTTCCGGCACTGCAGAACGACGAGATCGGCGAGCTCGGCTGCGCCATCGCCGCGATGCACCGGACGCTCGCCCACGACGCCCGGCTGCTCGCGGTCGGTGCCGAGCTCGCGCACGATGTGGTGCGCCTCCAAGAACCCGATGCGGTGCTCCAACGATTGGCGCTGTCGCTGGAGACCGCTCACCCCGATCACGGTTGGCGAGTGTTCGTCGGCGACGCGGCTCTCCCCGCCATCGCCTCGGCTCGAGACGCGAACGGAGAAGCCGCGATCGTGATCCGGCTGTTCGATGGAGACACCGAGGTCGGTGTGGCGATCGGCACCGGCCATCCGACCGAGGCCGAGCTGCGCAGCGTCGAGGTGCTGTGCCACACCGGGTTCGCGGCCATCAAGGCGATCGGCCTGTTGCGCGCCGCGGCCGTCAACGACAAGCTCGCGTTGCTCGGACGGATGTCCGCAGGGATCGCGCACGAGATCAACAACCCGCTCGCCTTCGTGACCGTGAACTTGGGTCTGCTCGAAGAACAGCTCACCGGCGAGCCACACGAGTTGGTGCGCGAGGCGATGATGGGCGTCGAACGCGTCGCCCGGATCGTACGCGACCTCTCGCAGCTCTCGCGGAGTGGCTCCGAGGCCCTCGAGCGCGAGAACCTCGTCGGGATCGTCGAGGAGCAGGTGAAGATCGCGAAGGCGCGCCTCGGCAGCGTCAAGCTCGTGTTCGAACCCACGGACGCGGTCGATGTCATGTGTTCGCGAGCGCGCGTCGGCCAGGCAGTGCTCAACCTGATCATCAACGCGATCGACGCCGTCGCGTCGCGCCCCGATGGACGGGTCGAGGTGAGCGTGACGCGTGATGGTGCTCGGGCCTCGGTCGTCGTCCGTGACAATGGCCCGGGTATTCCAGACCAGGTTCGCAACCACCTCTTCGACGCGTTCTTCTCGACCAAGGGTGACCGCGGCACCGGTTTGGGGCTCTATCTCTCGCGCAAGTTCATCGAGCTCCAGGGCGGTCAACTCGAGGTGGTCGACACCAGCGCGATGGGCACGACGTTCCGCATCGAGCTCGCGAAAGCTCCCGAGCTCGCCGCCATCGTCGACGAGCAGGCGATAGCGATGGGTTCGGGGCCCGTGCGCCGTCGCGTGCTGGTGATCGATGACGAGCCGCAGATCACGCGCACCCTTCAACGCTGGCTCTCGAAGTTCGCCGATGTCGTGACCGCGAACAACGCGCGCGAGGGCCTCGAGAAACTCCACCAGTCCCACTTCGCCCTCGTGCTGTGCGACCTCAACATGCCCGGCATGTCGGGGGTGGACTTCGTCGCGGCAGTGCGGGAGTCGCGCCCCGAGTGCCTCGAACGCGTGGTGATCATGACCGGCGGCACCGGCGAGGGAGTTCACGACGTTCGCCTCATGCACAAGCCACTCGATCGCGACGCGATCCGGGAGCTACTCGGTGTGTGACGCGCGCGTGGTCGCACTCGGCGCGCTCTTGATCAGCTGTGGCGAGTCCACGCCACACGTCGTTCCGTCCATCATCGATGTCGACGAGCAGGGTCCGCTCAGGATCGAGGGACTCGGACCCGACGATTTCCTCCTCGCGACCAGCGACTCGATCGCGTTGGTCTCCGACTTTCGCGCGCAGATCGGCGCGTCCGGCACATCGATCATCAGCGCAGACGCTACCGGAGTGACCGTGATGACCGACGCGCCGCTCGACGTGGGCACGTACGCACTGTCGCTCCAAGCCAGCGGTCACTCCTGGTTCGTCGATCCGGCTCTCGAGGTCGTGCAGGAGTTGCCCGACGCGGGAACCGACGCGCCACCGCGCGTGTGTCCGGACGCACCGAGCGGCTGCACTTCGTTCAGCTGCGCATCCTCGACCAGCTGTTACTACGTGTGTGACGCGAAGACTGCGGCGGCTAGCGAAGCGCACTGCGCTGCGAAGGGGATCGGTTGTCTTGTCACGATCAGCGACGCGGCCGAGAACGCCTGTGTCGCCGCCGCGGCGCGGCCGCTGTTCCCCGATCTGATCTGGATCGGCTACATGCAGGCGAACAACGCGAGCGAACCGGATGGCGGTTGGTCGTGGCGGTGCCCCGATGGCACATCGTTCGTCGCACCGAACTGGGGAGCGTTCGAACCCAACGACGAGAGCGGCGAAGACTGTGGTGCCATGGGCGAGCAGGGCGCGTGGATCGATGGCGACTGTCTTACGACGCTGCGTTACGTGTGCGAGATCCCGTGACGAGGTAGAGTGCGCTCGGCATGTCCGTCGAGCGTAACGACTTCATCCGCGACATCATCGACGAGGATCTCCGCACCGGTCGTCACACGACCGTCGCGACGCGATTCCCGCCGGAGCCCAATGGCTACTTGCACATCGGACACGCGAAGGCGATCTGCGTCGACTTCGGTGTCGCGCGCGATTACCAGGGCACCTGCAACCTCCGCTACGACGACACGAACCCGGTCAAAGAGGACGTCGAGTACGTCGAAGCGATCGAGGCCGACGTTCGCTGGCTCGGCTTCGAGCCCACGGCGGTGCTGTACTCCGCGGACTACTTCCCGCGCATGTACGAGCTCGCCGAGCGACTCGTCAACGAGGGCAAGGCGTACGTCGATGACTCCACCGACGAGCAGATCCGCGAGGCGCGCGGTACGCTGAGCGAGCCGGGCACGCCGTCGCCGAATCGCGATCGCACGCCCGCCGAGAACCTCGCGCTCTTGCGCAAGATGAAGGCGGGAGACTTTCCCGACGGTGCGTGCGTGCTGCGCGCGAAGATCGACATGGCGTCGTCGAACATGAAGATGCGCGACCCGCTGCTGTATCGCATCCGCCACGCGCACCACCATCGCAGTGGTGACCAGTGGAAGATCTATCCGATGTACGACTACGCGCATCCGCTCGAGGATGCGATCGAAGGCATCACGCACTCGATCTGCACGCTCGAGTTCGAGAACAACCGCGAGCTGTACGACTGGGTGCTCGACAACACCGGCCCGTGGAAGCCGCACCCGAAGCAGTACGAGATGGCGCGGCTGGTCCTCGATTACACCGTGATGAGCAAGCGCAAGCTGCTCACGCTCGTCACCGGCAAGCACGTCAGTGGTTGGGACGATCCGCGCATGCCGACGATCGCGGGCATGCGCCGTCGCGGCTACTCGCCCGAGGCGCTGCGTGCGTTCTGCGACATGATCGGCGTCGCGAAAGCGAACTCGTCGGTCGACATCGGCAAGCTCGAGTACTGCCTGCGCGACGATCTCAACAAGACCGCGCCGCGCGTGATGGGCGTGCTGCGACCGATCGAGGTCGAGCTCGTCGGCTGGACCGGCGGTAGTGAAATCATCGACGCTCCGTACTGGCCCAAGGACATCGTGGGCAAGACGGGCTCGCGCGATCTGTCGATCAGCGGCCGCGTGCTGATCGATCGCGAGGACTGGAGCGACGAGCCTCCGAAGGACTATCAGCGCCTCGCGATGAATCGCACGGTGCGGCTGCGCCACGCGTACTGCATCACCGCCACCGACGTAGTCGAGCGCGACGCCGCGGGTAACGTGACGAAGCTGCGCGCGACCGTCCACCTCGAGACCAAGGGCGGCAAGCCGCTCGCCGACGGCAAGAAGCCCGACGGCGTGATCCACTGGGTCGACGCGGCGACCGCGCTGCCCGTCGAAGCGCGGATCTACGATCGGTTGTTCGCGGTGGCGAAGCCCGAAGAAGGCGGCGTCGATTTTCTCCAGCACATCAACCCGAGCTCGCTCGAGGTGATCACGGGCGCGCGCGTCGAAGCGAGCCTCGCGACCGCGCCGGTCGGATCGCGCTGGCAGTTCGAGCGCGTCGGCTACTTCACCGTCGACGAGGATACGAAGCCGGGCGCGCTCGTCGTCAATCGCACGATCACGTTGCGCGACACGAAGGTCGACACGAAAGCCGACGCGAAGGTCGAGACGAAGGCGCAGAAGAATCCGAAGGCGCAGTCGCGACCGAAGGGGAAATCGCCGACGGAGTATCGAGCCGAAGCGCGCGCACGCGATGCCGCGCTGCAGAGCAGCTTCGATCGCTGGAAAGGCTCGATCGGCGACGACTACGCGGATCTGCTCACCGGCGATAGCGCGACGAAGACGATGTTCGAGACGGTCGCAGGCGTGGTCGATGCGACGCTCGCCGCGAAGTGGATGGTCAACGAACTGCCACGCGCGCTCGGGGATCGCGAGATCGAATCGCTCGATCCGGGCTTCGCCGGCGAGCTCGGACAGCTCCTCGCGGCGGTCGAGAAGACCGAGGTGTCCCCCACCGCCGGCAAGGGCGTCCTCGCGGAGCTGGTCCGTACTGGCAAACCGTTCAGCGAGCTACGCAGCGCGGCATCGGCCCCGGCGGTCGACCTCGGGTCGGTCGTCGAGGAGGTCATCGCCAAGAACCCCGACAAGGCAGCGCAGTACAAGGCTGGAAAGACTGGCCTCCTCGGCTTCTTCGTCGGCCAGGTGATGAAGGCGAGCCCGAACGCGGACGCGTCGGCCGTCAATCAGGCCGTTCGCGACCGTCTGTCGTAATGGGGTCTAGCGACCTGGGACCGACCACCCCTCACGAGGGGAATCATCCCAGTTGTCGCGACGTTGGCGAGTGGTCACCATGAGCAGACAGATGCGCTTCGCGTTGGGATTCGTGGTCGTGTTGTCCGCCTGCCAGGCGACGATCACCAATGGCGCCGACGATGGAGACGACGTGCAACAGGTCGATGGCGGGCAGCAAGTGCAGATCGACGCGGCCGAGCCCGACGGCGCGATGATCGATGCAGCGCCGCAGTGCGCGCTCGCACGCTCGGTCTATCTCAACTTCGAGGGACAAGCGCTGACCCGCGCGACGGCGAGCGATGCGACGCAGAACCAAGCCGCGTGGATGAACAAGGCCAACGGCACGGCGCCGGCGTTTCGCGCCGGAAGCGGCAATCGTGCCGCGGACATCACGCAGATCACGAACGGCATCACGATGGGCCTCGTCGGTCTGGGTGTCACCGTCGTGACCACGCGCCCGACGACGGGTCCGTACATGATGGTCGTGTTCGGCGGCGCTGCGGCGCAGGTCGGCTCGGACTACACCGGTGCCGTGCAGAAGCTCGACTGCGGGAACGCGGTGCCGAGCGACGTCGCGTGGGTGGCGGACGGCGTCACGCCGAATCAACGCGTGATCAACTTCGCACTCGGTGCGATCGGTTTCGGCGTGGGGCTCACGGCGACGAACGACCCGAACGACTGCATGTGCGGGTGGGCCAACGGCTGCCAGCAGACGACGAACGCGTGCAGCCTGTCGGCAAACATCAACCGTGATAATGGCGCGCAGCAGACCTGCCCGAACGTGACGACCCAGAACGAGCCACAGGCGATCGACCAGGCGTTCTGTCCGTGAGCTGTCGGCCGCTATCTCACCTGTAAGGGAGAGATCGGTTTGACAGGTGGGTGATCGACCGGGATGATCGACCGGTGATCGGGACGACCGTCGGGAGCTACCGGATCGTCTCCAAGCTGAGTATCGGCGGCATGGGGACGGTGTACCGAGCTGAGCACACGCTCATCGGGAAGACGGCTGCGGTCAAAGTCCTGCATCCCGAGCTGTCCGCGAACCAAGAGATCGTCGATCGCTTCTTCAACGAAGCGAAAGCGACGACGACGATCAAGCATCCCGGCATCGTCGATGTCTTCGACTTCGGCTACATGGAGTCCGGTCACGCGTACCTCGTGATGGAGTTTCTCGAGGGCATGTCACTCGCGAAGCGCTGCAAGGCCGGCAAGATGTCCGAGGGCAAAGCCGCGATGATCCTGCGCAGCGTGTGCAGTGCGCTCAGCGCCGCACACGAGCGGCACATCGTTCATCGCGATCTCAAGCCCGACAACATCATGCTCGTGCCGGACTCCGACAGCCCGCTCGGCGAGCGCACGAAGATCCTCGATTTCGGCATCGCGAAGCTGACGGACATCGGCATGGCCGGCACCGCGACGAAGACCGGGGCCGTGATGGGAACGCCGACGTACATGAGCCCGGAGCAGTGCCGTGGCACGGGTCAGGTGGACCACCGCGCTGACCTCTATTCGATCGGCTGCATCTTCTACGAGTTGATCACGGGCCGGCCACCGTTCACGAACCTCGGCGCGGGCGAGCTGATCGGCGCGCACCTCTTCGTGACGCCGCAGCAGCCGTCGAAGTTCTTGCCGACGATCACGCCAGAGTCGCTCGCGCTGGTCATGGCGCTGCTCCAGAAGAACCCCGCGAAGCGCCCGCAGACCGCGAAGGAGCTCGCTGCACGCTTCCTCGCGATCGCGCACATGCACGACATCGGCACGAACACGCCGAACCCGATGGCGGTGTCACTCGCGCCGCTGCCCGAGCCCTCGCCCACGAGCGACGACGAAGACGACGAAGCCGCGCGCTTCGTTCAGGACGGCGAGACCGAACGCTCGGAGCCGAAGATCGCGGATCGGGCGGCGGTGACGATGCCATCGCAACCACCGGCAGTGCCCGTGGAGGAACACGACGTCGCGCCGCTCCAGAATCCGACGACGCTCTCGCTCGGAGCGACGAGCTCGATCATCGACGTGCCGAAATCGCGGCGCGGTTTGTTCGCGGGCATCGCCGCGGCCGCGGTGGTCGCGATCGGTGGCATCGCCCTCGTGCTCGGCGGTGGCGGTGGCACGAGCGAGCCGCGGGCGCCGAAACCGACCTCGGCACCCACGCAAGCTCCCGTCGCGGCGCCGACACCAGCGCCGCGACCGGCGCCGGCGCCCGAGACTCCACCGGTGGTCACCGAGACGGGCTCGGGCTCGGCGGCGCCGATCGTCGACGAGAAACCCGTCGTCGCCGAGACGAAGCCCGCGGGCACGGATCCGAAGAAGCCCGTCGCGACCAAGAAGAAGCCCACGACCACCAAGCCGACGAAGAAGCCCGAAACGAAGCCCGAGAAGAAGAACACCTTGATCGAGACGGATCTGTGATCACCCGTATCGCTGCGGTCCTCGTCACTACGAGCATCGCGTTCGCTCAGCCCGCTCCATCACCCGACGGCGGCAAAGTCGACGCGAAGTCGCTGATGCAGTCCGGCGTGCGCTTGCTCGAAGCGAAGGACTACCTCGGTGCACTCGCGGTGTTCAAAGACGCGTACGCGCGATTCCCGAGCGCGAAGATCCTGCTCAACATCGGCACCACGCTGAACCTCCTCGATCGCAAGGCCGAGGCCGGGAACGCATATCAGCGATACCTCGACGCACAGGATGCGGACGCGGCGAAGAAGCCCGACGTGATCGCGGCGCTCGTCGATATCGACAAGACCGTCGGTCGTCTCGAGATCAGCGTGACCCCCGCGGATGCCGAGGTGCAGGTCAACGATGGCGACTGGCTTCCCGCGGCGGCCGCGACGTTGATCCGCGTGTCCGAAGGTCCGTTCACGGTGCGCGCGCGCCGCGACAAGTACGGGCCGGAGGCGAAGTCCGCGCAGATCGTCCGCGGCGATCGGGCCTCGATCGCCATCGCGATGACCGCGCTTCCCGAGGAGAAGGTGACGGTCCTCCCCACGAACGGCGGCGAGCTCATGGGGCCCGAGGAACCGCCGCCCGTCGTCGAGGGTCCACGATCGAAGCTCGGCCTCCTCGCCATGGCACACCTCGACATCCCGCGCGGCGGTGGTGCCGGGATCGTGGGCCTCACGTTCGACGTGCTCGATCGACTCGAGGTGCACGCAGGCGCGATCCTCGGACCGAACTACGGCGCGTATGCGGGCGCGTCGTTCGCGATCCTGACCGGAAGTACGCGCCCCTTCGTCGCGGCGGGCGTTCCGCTGTTCTTCTCCGACGGCGCACGCGTCGGTGTGCGCGGCGCGGGTGGGCTCGAGGTGCGGCTGTCGAACAAGCTCTCGCTGGTCGCCGAGCTCGGCGCCGAGGTGATGCTGAACCCCGAGGACAACATCCTGAAGGCAGCGTTCATCCCCGCCGTCGGTGCGAGCGGACGACTCTAGAGCAGCGCACCGAGGCCGATGCCCCAGTAGCGCTCGCTCGCCATCTCGCGAACCGAGCCGAACACGAAGCCATCGAGACGGCCGCTGAACTTGAGGCCGACGCCCGCTTCCGCTTCATCGCCCCACAGCGCGGTCTTCGATCCGCTCTGGCGCTTCTCCGACGACCACAGATAGGTCTGCCGCACGTACGCGACGGGGCGAACCTCGTCGGTGATCGTCAGGACCGCGAAGATCTCAGTCGGGACCTTCCACGCGAAGTCGAGCACGCCGCCGGTGATGCCGGACAGACCGAAGCCGACGGTCGCGCCGACCTGCAGGTTCGGACCGAGGAACACGCCGGGGCCGCCGCCGAGGCTGAGGTCGTAGACGAAGTGCGTGTTGTCGCCGAGCGTCGCGCCGATCGAGAGCTCGCCGGTCTGGGCGACACCGACGACGGGGTTGCCGTGCACTTCGCGGCCCGTGCCGCCGATCGTGAGGATCGCGTCGAAGTCCGTACGCGTCTGCGGACTCTCGACGCGCAGGCCACCGCCGAAGCCCGCGCCGACGCTCTTGTACCAGGGGCCGCGACTCTCGTCGTGGTCGTCGTCGTCCGAAGCGCCGCGCGCGACGGTCTTCTCCGGCGCGACACGCACGAGCGAGTCCTCGTCGAACTGCGTGGCGCCGGCGAGCGTGATCGTGGCCGCGAAGTTGTCGCGACCGCGTTCGACGCGAACCGTGTACGTCTGATCGGGGAGCGCGAGGCTGAGCGGCTCGCCGGCTTCTTTCGTGACCTCGACGGCGACGCGGCCCGCTTCGTCGACGATCGTCACGCGACCTTTCAGCGCGGCGGGCAGCACGAGCGCGGACTCGGTGCTGCGCAGATCCGTGATCACCACGTCGCCCGTGCCGGAGAGGTGCATGTCGTACGCGGGGTGCTGCGGACCGTGCACGGTGTTCTGCGTGCGACCGAGCGTGTGCTCGTACGCGAACTGATACGCCTCGGTCAGCGTGATCTTGCCATCGCGATTGCGATCCGCGCCGCCGCGCAGGCCGGCCACGAAGTAGTACGTGAAGAACGAGGCGCCGATGCGATCGGATTCCTGCGCGTCTTCGTCGGCCGAGCTCGACGACAGGAACGCGAAGCCCGCGACCTGGTTCGAGGTGTCCTGCAGGAACGGCGGCATCTTCGTGCCGCCCTTGATCCGCGTGAAGCTCCCTGACGCGCAGCTATCGACGATCGCGATGTGCACGTCGGCGGGCACCGCGCGGATCCGCTGGCGCAGGCGACCGTACTCGTAGCGCGTGCCCCCGAGGAGGATGCCCGCTTCGTCGGAGTGGCCCGAGTAGTAGACGACGAGCTCGACGCGCTGGCCCTTCTTGCGCTCGTCGCGCACGCGCTTGGACACCGCGTCGAATGCGCGATCGAGGCTCGCGCTGTCGGGCTCGCGAAGCAGCGAGAGGTCGCCCTTGTCGACACCGCCGATCTGCTGCAGCACGTCGGCGACATTGGTCGCATCGTGACCGGCGTAGCGCAGCGTCTCTCGTGCGCTGCCACCACCGCTGTTGCTTCCGACGACGAGCGCGTACCGGCGCAGCGCGGGCGACGAGCTCGCGTGCGCAGTGCTGGACCCTGCAACCGCGACGAGCGCGAAGCAAACCAGAGCGAGAAGGCGATGCATGGCGATCCTCATGGGGTGGGTTTCCTCAGGCGAAGCGACCATTGCTGGAGATTCGACGGTAGCTCGAGCGACGCCGACGCCGCGTCGCCGCGCTCGGCGAGCGAGCGCAGTGCAACGAGGCACGGCGCGAGATCGATCGGTTGGTCGGCCGTGATGAAGAAGAAGCGTTCGAAGCGAGGTGCGTTGTCGAGTGCGTAGGCGTGCGCGAGTGGTGTCGGCTTCGTCGACAGTGCCGTGTCTTCGGGAGGCGCATCCTCGGCGCCGGGATAGTGCAGCGTCACTTCGCCGGCACCATCGATCGACGCGATCACGCCGAACTTCTTGCCGCCCGCGTTGTAGCGCAGCTGGATCAGATCGCCTTCGTGCACGAGCTCGTCCTCGGCGAGCGGCTCCGCGTGATCGCCTGCTTGGCGAAACGCGAGCAAGCGCGACGAACCTTTCACGCGCGTGATCTCTGGATCGTCGCTCGGCGTGCTCGCGGGCGTCGCGGCGCTTCCCGCCACGAGCACCACCGCGGCGACGGCGGACACCGATGCCACTCCTAGCATTCCGATCATCGTGAACCTCCGGCGCGCCCTTCGGCGCTGTGCTTCGCTCGCTTCGCGTGCGACGCGAGCTTCGATCTGTTCGAGTGCGGGGCCGGCGGGATGTGCCGCGAGCTCCGCTGCGTTATCCGCGCGCACGGCCGCGATGCGGTCCGCGAGCTCGGTGGGATCTGCTGCGTCGATGCGAGCGCGCATCTCGTGGGCGACCTCGTCGACCGCGGCTCGCTCGACGAGCCAGTCGGGGAGCTTGTCCGTCACGACGGGACCTCCAGGTCATGGAGCTTCGCCCGCAGCTTCGCGAGCCGCTTTCGCACGCCGGAGACGGACATCCCGACCTCGGCGGCGACCTCTTCGAGCGTCATCTTGTCGTGCAGGTGCAGCACCGCGATCAGCGCGGTGTCCTCGGGCTCGTGACGAAACAGCGCGTCCAACACGGAGCGCGCCGTGCTGCGGTCACCGGGGTCGGTGTTCGCGGCGATCTGCTCGACGAGATCCGGATCGCCATCCTCGGGGCGACGGCGGCGACTGCGAAGACGATTGAGGCACACGTTCGTCGCGATGCGGAACAACAGCGACGAGGGCGCTCGCTCGTCGAGCTGGCCGTTGCTGAGGACTTGGACGAAGACGTCGTGCATGGCATCGCGGGCGGATGAATCGTCGCGGAGAAGCTTCCGACAGCGCCGGAGCACCATCGGTCCATACGTCTCGTATAGGCGCTGGGAATCGATGGGCACGGTGCGCGGACAAGGGTGTAACACCGGAGGCCGCGAAAAGTGTCCCTGCGATCTTCAGTCGACGACGGGCAGGCGCAGCTTGCCGGAGGCGATCGGCAGCGCGGGAGCGTGCGCCTTGCGCGGCGTGGTCAGCGTCTGCGGGCGAATGTCCTCGGAGCGCTCGGCCCACGCGCGCGCGACGTCGCGATCGAGGAGGTGCGTCGGGCGCACGTTGCGCAGCGCGTTCGCCATCACCGAGCGCACGTGGGGGTTCGTGGCTTCGAGCTGCTGGAGGAGCGCCGTCATCGCGTCGCGCTTGAGGCCTTCCTGCGAGCCGCACAGGTTGCACGGGATGATCGGGAACGCCTGCAGGGCGGCGAACGCGGCGATGTCCGCTTCGGCGCACTCGATCAAGGGGCGGATCACCTCGAAGCGACCGTCGTCGGTGCGATAGCTCGCGGGCATCGCCTGCAGCTTGCCGCTGTAGAACAGGTTCAGGAGGAACGTCTCGAGCGAGTCGTCGCGGTGATGACCGAGCGCGATCTTCGTGCAGCCGAGGCGCTCGGCGGCCGAGTACAGGATGCCGCGACGAAGACGCGAGCATAGCGAGCAGTACGTGGCGGTCTCGGGCAGGTGCGACGTCACGACGGAGTACGTGTCCTCGCGCAGGATCTCGAACCGCTGTCCCGATGCCTCGAGGAACGCGCGCATGCTCGTGCCGTCGTACCCGGGCTGCACTTGATCGAGGTGGACCGCGACGAGCTCGACCGGAAACGGCAAGCGCGTGACGAGCCGCGTGAGCAGATAGAACAGCGTGTAGCTGTCCTTGCCGCCGGACATCGCGACCATGATGCGATCGTCGGGCGCGAGCAGCTCGTATCGCTCGCACGTGTCCTTCACGTCGCGATACAGCCTGTGTTCCAGGCGCCGAGCGTCATCCGTGCCAGCGGGCATCGCGGATTCCTACGTCAGCGACGGCGGCGACGCAAGGCAAGGATCGCCACGAGGAGCGGAAGCGCCGAGGCGCCGTCGCCGGTGGAGCAGGCATAGAAGCTGTGGATCTGGTCGTCGTTCGACCCAGCGACCGGCAGGCCCGGCGGCTGGCGCGCATCGGGGCCGAGCGCGTCGGTCAACGAGCCGTCGCCCGGGCCGCCATCGCCGGGTGGGCCAGCGTCGGGCACACCCGCATCGGGCAGGCTGGCGTCGGGGACCACGGGCGTCGCGGCATCGGGCAGGCCGGCGTCGACCGCTGCATCGGGACCGCCTTCCATCGGCGCATCGGCCAGCACGTCCGGCGGACCGCCCTCGATCGGCGAATCCGCGGGAGGCGCGACGTCGTCGACCACGATGACCGCATCGTCGATCGCCACGCCGCCGTCGCCGATCGCCCGCTGCGCCCGTTCGGAGAACGACAGCGGATCGCACGCACCGAGGACGATCAGCGCACCCGTGAGCCAGCGCGCGAGTCCCGACGGCACCCCACGAGCGTAGCGCACTCGGCTGGTGCTTCACAGACTTGTACTTCACGCAGCGATGTTCAAGATGGCGCCCGTGAAGCGCGATGACCTCGCACCTCTCCTCGTGTCGGCCCCTGCCGCACAGGGCTATCTCGGCGTGATCACACCGCGCGGTCCCCGCGGCTACCTCCTCGGTCCGCGCACCGCGCTCGACGGGGAAGTTCCGATGCTGGACTGGCGTACGGCACCGCTCGCCGGGGTGTTCTTCCGTCACCGTGCGGGCGAATCGTACGAGCTCGAGATCGGCGAGGCGCACACTACCGAAGGCAGCGTGTCCGAGCGCTGGATCTTCGCGAACGGCGATCTCGTCGGCGAAGACACGCGCCTCACCGCGAACGGCGATGTCACGCGCGAGCGTCCGAGCCCGCCGAAGATCACGCCGCGCGATCGCGACGCCGCGATCATCCTCGATCCCGATCAGCAACGCGCCGTCGATCTGCCGGCCGACATGTCGCTCGTGCTCGACGGCGAAGCCGGTGTCGGCAAGACGCTCGTCGCGCTCTATCGCGTCGCCGCCCTCGCCCGCCGCGCACGCGAACGCGACAAGCGGTTCCGCGCACTCGTGCTGGTTCCCACCGAGGGCCTGCGCCGCCTCGTGCGCTTGCTCGCCGATCGGCTCGACATCACCAAGCTCGAGATCGCGGTCCTCGACGATTGGCTCGTCGCCCGCGCGCGCGCAGCCTTTACGGGCCTGCCCGATCGCCTGAGCGAAGGTGCGCACGCGCAGGTGATCGCGCTCAAGCGCCACCCCGCCGTGCGTGCCGTGCTCGACGACTTCATCGGCTGGAAGGCGCCGAAGTCCGAGGACAACACGTCGAAGACGCGCAAGCGCCTCTTGCACCTGTTCGGCGACAAGCCGCGCCTCGAGCGCATCGTCGCCGCGTCCGACGGTGTCCTGCCGACGCGCGCGATCGAGCACGTCGTGAAGCACACGCGCGCGCAGTTCGAAGCGACCACGGAGAAGCAGAACCGCGGCGTCGATGCGGAGCGCCTCGTCACGCTCGACGGCAAGTCGATCGACGCCGGCACGCGGATGGAGAATGCGACGACGTTCGATGCCGAGGACGTGCCCGTGTTGTTCGAGCTGCTCCGTCGCAAGGCACTCCCCGCTCCCGCCGAGGAGCTGCCGCTGTACGATCACATCGTCGTCGACGAAGCGCAGCTGCGTTCTCCGATGGAGTTCGCGGCGATCGGCGACGCGCTGACCTCGCGCGGCACCATCACGCTCGCCGGCGATCATCGCCAAGCCACCGACGAGACCGCCTGGTTCACGACGTGGGCCGCCGCGCAGGCCGAGCTGCGCCGCCAAGCGTGGCAAGAGATCACGCTCGAGGTGACCTATCGCAGCGTGCCCGCGATCAGCGATTTCGGTCGCGCGATCACCACGGGCACCACGTCGCTGCCACCCGAGCCACCGCCCGATCCCGCGGTGTGGGCGAGCGCGTGCGAGTCGCAGCTCGGTCAGACCGCGGCGATCTGCTGGTACCTCGATGCGCTGATCACGCGCGATCCGTGGCGCCAGATCGCCGTCATCGCGCGCACGCCCGAGCACGCGCGCCGCTTGCACACCGAGCTCTCGCGCGGCCTCGATCCGGTGCTCGTCCTCGACGGTGATTTCCGCTTCGAGCCGGGCCTCATCATCACCACCGCCGCCGCGGTCTCGGGCCTCGAGTTCGATTGCGTCGTGATCCCGGATCTCACGCCCGCGTTCTGGCCGCACACGCAGGAGCTCGCGCGCTCGCTGTACGTGGCCGTGACGCGTGCGCGCGACTGGGTGTGGCTCCTCACGCCCGAGTCGGGGAGCACACCGTGGTCCCCGATGGTCACTCGCCCGTCTTGACGAAGCGCGCTGCCGTCGACGCACTGGGCTTGAAGCCCGCGCTCACGCGGCCCTGACGGATCAGCTCGTTCGTGCGCTCGTCATACGCCGACGCGATCGCGTGCGGATCGTCGTCGTCGGGGACGATGTCCAGATCGAACCGGATCGCGCGGCCGTCACCATCGACGTACGAGATCGTGCGGTGCAGCTTCGCGCGGGCGGACTGCTCGTGCCGCTTGATGATCTCGCTCGCGGTTTTCACGATCGTCGCGAACGACGAGTGATCCATCGGCTTGGGATTCTTCTTGTCGCGCCCCATCGTCCAGTGCGTGACCAAGGTCGGCTCTGGATCGCCCTGGCGCGTGATCTCGACCGCCCAGCCCTCGTCGTCCTCGTTCTTGATGATGCGTGCGATCCAGCCGTCCTTCTTCCAGTGACGCGGATCCGAGGTCTCTTCGAGTGCTGCTTCCTGCATCGTGGCAGCATGCACCGGCAGGCTGACATCAGAGCGCGAGGGCCGAGCGGATCGCGAGCGCGAGCCCCGCGACGAGCAATCCGATCCACACGCAGCGCTCGAACGTCGCCGGCGGCAACGCGTAGTGCAGCTTGTTGCCGAGGAAGACGCCGGGAATCAGGAGCGCGGCGAACACGAGCGAGTAGTTGCTCGTGGTGCGCGTGAACAGATCGAGCGCGAGGTAGTTCACGAGGAGGCCCGCGTTGAGCAGCAGCCACAAGACGCACAGCGTGGCGCGGAACGCCGCCGCGTCGGGCAAGCGACGCCGAGCGACGTACACGATCATCGGGCCGCCGGTACCGAACAGACCGTGGGCGACGCCGCCGATCGCGAGGAACCCGAACTGCCATGCGCGCGCGAGTGGACGCGTCGCCGGGCGCAGCAGCTGGAGCAGCGAGAGCCCGACGACGAATGCACCGAGCAGCGCGGCGAACAGCGTCTTGTTGGGGAGATGGAACAGCGCGAGGCCCGCGGCGGTGCCGATCGCGACGACGGGCACGATATCGACGAGCAGGAACCGCCACGCGATGTGCTGCCGGTTGCGGACGACGAGGAACGCCGACATCACCATGTTGAGCGGCACCCACGCGGGGAGCAGCTCGTCGAGAGAGACCAGCTGTGCGGCGAGGCTGACGGTGATCACCGTCGCGCCGAAGCCGATCGCACCTTCGACGGTGAACGCGACGAGTGCGATCAGTGCGAGGACCGCGTAGATCATGCGTGCGCGGCGACGATACCCGGAGCCGCGGCCGGCGGTGGCGCGATCTCGCGGGCGATCCCGCGGCGCTCGCGATCACGAGTGCGCCACTCGTCGACGGGATCGCGCGGGTGAATCGGGCCATCGAACGGGATCTGGAACGCGGCATCGAGGTCGGTCGTGCCGTGCGTCTTCACGAAGATCGCCTTGCGCGAGTAGGCGAAGAAGAACATCAGGAACGGGAAGAAGTTCTTCACCATCACGATGTCGGCCTTCATGATCGGGAGGCCGACGTCTGCATAGAACGATGGCCGCATCACCATGCACGGGCCGTGGGTGATCACGATGCGCAGGTGATCCACTTCGAGAACGATGGTGCGCCCGAAGCCGTCGCGATCGTGCTTGGACACGATGCGTCCCGTGACGGCGAGCGGCTGCGAGCGCGATGGATCGAGCGTGGCACCGATCGACAGCGAGACCGTCTCGCCGTCGGAGCGCGACCACAGCGTGTCGACCGCGTCGGGATCGCGCACGGCGGTGTACGTGAGCAGGCCCCGCGCCTGCTCGAGCAACGCGCGCAACAGGTGCGTCGAGTCGCCCGGTGCGCCGGCGGTGACGACGTCGGACGTGTCCGCCATCGTGATGCAGCCGAGCTTGCGGCGCACGCGCATCGAGCGCGCCTGCGCGATCCCGTCGGTGGCCGACGCGAACACGGGCGGCTGATCGTGGCGGCGCTCCCAGCACATCTCGGCGAGCTCGTCGGCGAGGCGCTCGGCGCCGGCCGTGTCGTTGTTCGTGACGGCGACCGTGGACCAGCCGACGCTCGGGTGATCGATCCACGGGTGGACCATGAACGTCGACGCCGCGAGCGCATCGCCTCGCTTCTCCGCGCGCTTCATGTGACGGAACACGGCGCGCATCGGCGCGAGGAAGTCGATGGTCTTGCCGCCACCCAGGAGCAACGGCAGCGAGCGCCACGCCATCGTCGGCTTGAGCTCCCCGAGCACGGTCCCGATCGCGATCGCGCCCGCCTTCTTGCCGATCTTCGCGTGATCGCGATGCGGGTTCGTTTGATACGCGACGATCGCATCGGCGACGGCCATGCGCTCGCGCGTCATGTTCGCGTGCAGATCGTGCGACGCGACGAGCGGAACGTTTCCGATCACGGAGCGAACACTCCGCAGCAGGCGCGCCTCCGGATCCTGCACGCCGACGACCCCCATCGCGCCGTGCAGGCAGAAGTACATGCCGTCGATAGGCCCCGCGGCGCGCAGCATCTCCAGCAATCGGCCCTCGAGCCGCTCGAAGCAGTCCTTCGTCAACGGTCCACCCGACGAGGCCCACGCGCTCAGCAGCGGCACCGGCTCGATCTCGGCCTTGCGCGCGTGCGCGGCCTGGATGAAGCCACCGAGCTCGGCGCGCTTGAAGAAGCCCTTCACCTCGGGACCGTCGGTCGCGATCTTCAGGAGATCGGAGCCCTCGAAGTAGTGCGCGTCGGTGAACTCGTTGTACGTCGTCGTGATCGGCGACAGCGCGTTCGATTCTTGCGCGATGCGCGCGAAGGCGATGCGCTTCACGACGGCGTCCCCTTCGAGTACAGGTCGCTGATCACCTTGCGCACCTGCATGCCGACGAGGCCGCGGATCGGCATCTTCGCCGCCATGCCGTACATCGGCGCGCTGCCGCTCTTCGCGAGCTGCGGGTTCGCGCGCACTTCCTTCGCCGACTCGGCGAGGTCGTCCAGGTAGTCCTTGACGATGGCGCCGTGGTTTGCCGTCACGGTCATGTGGATCGACGCGGGCACTTGCTGGCGATCGATCGTCCAGCCGCGTGCTTCCATGCGATCCGCGATCGCGTAGATCGGCTCGCCGCTGCGCACGCCCGCCACGCGCTTCACGCGCGACCACAGGCTCGCGTTGGCGGCGGCTTCCACGGCCTCCACCGTCGAGTACGTCACGATCGTCGCGTCGCCCTTGCCGACGAGCGACAGCCCGGGAATCGATTCGATGCCGCGACGGAACTGATCGCTCGCGTCGAGCGCGAGCTTCGCGAGCTCGAGGTAGCCCGTCTCGCCGAGCGAGCTCAGCGCGGCCCACGCCGCCGCGATCGGTCCACCCGGTCGCGTACCGATCATCGTCGGCGATGCGTAGATGCCGCCGGGGAAGTCGGTCGCGACGAAGATCTGGTGCTTCATCGCGTCCATCGATCGCCACGTCAGCGTCGAGGCGCCCTTCGCCGCGTAGCCGAACTTGTGCAGGTCCGCGCTGATCGAGGTCACGCCCGGCGCGCGGAAGTCCCACACGGGAACGCGGCGGCCGAGCTTCTCGACCCACGGCAAGATGAAGCCACCGACGCACGCGTCGACGTGAAGCGGCAGGTCGTGCTGCAGCGCGAGGTCGCTCAGCTCGACGATCGGATCGACGACGCCGTGCGGATACTGCGGTGCGCTACCGACGATGCCGATCGTCGAGAAGCCGATCGCCTTCGCCATTGCCGGGACATCGGCGCGGAAGTCGGGACCGACGGGGATCTTCTTCAGCTTCACGCCGAAGTAGTGCGCGGCCTTGTCGAACGCCGGGTGGATTGTCGTCGGCACGACGAGCTCGGGCCGCAGGATCCACGGCCTTCGTCGACGCGCGCGATCGCGATAGGCCGCGACGGCGCACAGGATCGACTCGGTGCCACCGGACGTCACGGTGCCGACCGCGCCCGGGCAACCGAACAGCCGGCCGGTCATCTCGATGATCTCGGTCTCGAGCTGCTTGAGCGAGCCGAACGCCATCGGGTTCAGCAAGTTCGTCGCCGAATACAACGCGTGCGCGCGCTGCAACAGCTGATCGTGCGCCGCGCCCGACGAGCCCGGCGCCTTGTACACGAGCGAGAACACGCGGCCCTCGCGCCACTTCGTGTCGTTCGCCTGGCGCTGCGTCAGCTCCGCCATGATCTCGTCGGCCGGGCGGCCGTGCTTGGGGATGCTCGTCATAGCTTTGCCTCGACCGAGAAGGTGAAGATGTTGTTCACGCCGTGCCCGCGGAAGTTCGACGGCGGCATCGTCGTCGATGTCGTCACCGTCGGGATGTCGTACCAGTAGCGCAGATAGCTGAGGCCGAACCGCATGCGACCGACGCCGTAGCGCACGCCGGAGTGGAGGCCGATGTGATTGAACGTCGGCTGATCGAGGGTGACCGACGTCGCAGGTGCGGGCGTGCGATCGAAGTGCGTGCCGAGCATGAGATCGAGCCGAGGCACCGCCGACAGGTCGTGCACGCGAACGCCGCCGCTGATCTGGAACGAGTCGCGATAGTTCTTGATCGTCTCGAGCTCGCGCACCAAGAAGATGCCGGTGATGTCGGTGTGCTGCTTCTCGTACTGGCGATACAGCCAGTAGCGGAACTCCGTGCCGATCTCGACGTTGGGATGCACGTCGATGTTCGCGCCGGCGGTGAACGTCCACGGCAAGAGCTGCTGCGTGACCTGCGTTCCGATCAGCTTGTCGCCCGGCTGCCCCGCGTCCTCGCTGTACGTGATCTCGACCGGGCCTTCCAGCTCCGCGTCGACGCGACCGGTGATCGTCGCGCCCCACGTGACGCGCGGGTGCGGCTTGCCGAACGCGCCGACCATCCACGACGGAGCCCAGCCGTCGCCGTCGAGCACGAGCAACGGCCGTGTACCGGCGAGGGTGGAGATGTCCATGCCGTTGATGATCGGATAGACCTCCCGCTTGCCGTGGACGCGGAAGTTGATCGCGCCGACGGACGCGCCGACGGTGATCTGATCGTTGATGCGATATGCGGCCGCGACGACTCCCTGCGGCGCGATCACGTAGCCATCGATCAGGTGATAGCGAGTGACCTCGTCCTCGCCGAACGCGGCGCCGGTGGCGTTGCCGACGTAGAGCGCGACGCCGAGCGTCAGCTTGTTCGGCAGGATCTCGCCGCTCGCCGCGATCATCGGGATCACGCCGAACGCGCGGCTAGGCTTGATCGGATCGTAGTAGCCGTCCGGCCCCGGCTGCGTCATGAGGAACTCGTTGCTGCGCTCCCACGGCGCGAGCTCGAACTCCGTCGAGATCATCGCCAGGCCACCGGACAGGTAGATGTTCCATCCGGGCGAGAGCGTGAGCCCGGCGGGGTTGTGATAGATGCTCGAGAGATCGTCCGGGCGCCCGATCACCGCGGCCATGCTCGTGCGGCGCACGCCGATCTCGGGGATTCCGAAGCCACCGGCATGCGAGGACCGGGGGCAGAGCCCGATTGTCACGAGGAGAGCGAGTGCGAGACGAGACGACACGGTCTCAATCTCACCGAAGCGCCCCGTGGTTGCGAGCGATAGGATGAGCCTTTCACCGTGTCATTCCGCGCCGATAGTTGCGGCCGCACAATCATTCGCGTCACACCTGGAGTGACCTGGGTCTGTGCTTCGAACCTTTGAGGGAGCTCAGATGCGAAAACTGATCGTTTGTTTTTCAGTGCTCGTTGCTGCACGTGCAGCTCAGGCCAATTGCTGGACTCACAACGCTGGAGGAGGAGTGGAGTTTGCTAGCGCCGAAGCCGCATGCAAACAAGCGATGGGAGTCTACCTGAGCAGTCCGACGACGGATGACTTCAAGATCGTACTCTCAGGCTCGTATGACCCAAGCGATCCATTCGCAAGCCCTTCATATGACTGCATACAAAAATCAACCAACATCGCCCTGACGTGGATCTACACCACGCGCGAGCCTGAACTCTATTGCCGACAATCGGCCAAAGGCCCTTACGACCAAATCAACGACACCCCATCACAAGGCATCCCTGGAGCCCCGTTCGATTCGACGATGCGGTCGAAGATCATCACCAAGAACCACGAACAGCATCCGTTCAACGCGAAGGCAACCGTGCCCAAGATCTACTCGGACGTGTTTCGATTGCCGAATTTCGAAGGGAACAACATTCTGCAGGCCTGGCTTGGAATCGCGGAGGAGTGCGTCGAGTTGATCCTCGGCCGACCGACTGCCACACCTGCTGCGTGCTATGCCGAGGTTCACCACCTGATTCCCGCAACGGATACTCAAGGTTGTCCATGCGGTCGAAACAGCAATGCCAACGCGTTCGTCGTATCGCGTCAGCTCAACAACAACATGTCCAACGCGATCCCGCCGATGGGATGGCTTAAGTTCGTGTTTCGCACCCGTCCATCCCCCTAGTCAGCTTTGGAGCCGGTCGATGCGGCAGGATCCGTCGTCTGCCGATCGAGAACGGTGGCGCGACGCCGGCGATTGCGTTGTCCGCTCATGTTCGCGAATCGGACAACGCGAAGGCGGATCGGTCAGGCCCGCACGGCCGCTCGATACGGCGGCTCGGCGAGCTCGAACAGATCGACGACGTGATCCTCGACCCGCTTCGCGCTCTGTTGCTCTGTCGCGCTCTGTTGCTCCGTCGCCATCGCGATCGCGCGAATCCAAAGCGCCACCACGAGCTCGTCTGCCTTCGGTGTCCGCTGGTGCACGAACCCACGCTACAGCGATCGCCCGTCGATCACTCGTCGATCACGCGATCTTCGTCGCGAGAATCGACTCAGCGAAACTACGACTTTGTTAGCGTCGGGATATGTCCGATGACGATCTGCGCTGGAAGCTCGGTGCACGTACGGAAGGCGCTGACTACCGCATCTTCACGACGCACTTTCGAGACGCTCCGCATCCGCGGACGGGCGCGACCAAACGGTTCTCGCTGATCGAAGCGACCGACTGGGTCAACATCATCGCGCTGACCCCGGACCGCCAGGTGGTGCTGATCCGCCAGTACCGGCCGGGCGTGGATCGCATCTGTCTCGAGATCCCCGGCGGCATGGTCGACCCGGGCGAGGATGCGCGGACCGCCGCCGCGCGCGAGCTCGTCGAGGAGACCGGGTACACCGCGACCGAGTGGCATCGGCTCGGCGCGATCGCACCGAATCCAGCGATCCAGAACAACACGCTGCACGTGTTCCTCGCGACGGGCGCGACCCCGACGCAGGCACCGCACGGAGACGGCAACGAGCTGATCGAGATCGAGACCGCACCGCTCGACGACGCCTATCAAATGGTGCGCGACGGACGCATCGATCACGCGCTCGTGGTGGCCGCGTTCGGCCATCTCGCCCTGCGTTCGGGCTAGTATCCGCGCCATGCCTCCCAAGACCTCGTGTCCCGTCACTGCCGCGCAGTTCGCCGAGAAGGCCGAGCCGCTGAAGATCACGATCAACGGTCAGGACATGCTGGCCGAGGTGAAGCAGTTCTCGACCGGCAGCTTCGGCTGGTACCTGAACGGCAAGACGGTGATCTCCGTCGACGGGAAGGCCATCTCCGTCCAGATCGGCATGAACATGACGGTGGTCGGAAGCAAGGAAGCGGCGCGCGAGTAAGTCGTGAGTAGCCGTATCTCCGAGATCCTCGCCGGCAAAGAAGCCGTCGGTAGCAAGGTCACCATCGAAGGATGGATCCGCACGCGCCGCGACTCGAAGGCCGGATTGTCATTCCTCGCGGTCAGCGACGGCACGTGCTTCGACCCGCTCCAGGTCGTGGCTCCTGCCGAGCTCGCGAACTACGCGACCGACATCGTCAAGCTCACGACCGGCTGCGCGGTTCGCGCCACCGGCGAGCTCGTCGCATCGCAGGGCAAGGGCCAGGCCGTCGAGATCAAGGCCGACACCGTCGAGGTCGTGGGCTGGGTCGACGACCCGGATCACTACCCGATGCAGCCGAAGCGGCATACGCCGGAGTTCTTGCGCGAGGTCGCTCACCTGCGTCCGCGCACGAACATCATCTCGGCCACCACGCGCGTGCGGCACACGCTCGCGCAGGCGGTGCATCGGTTCTTCCACGAGCACGGCTTCTTCTGGATCCACACGCCGATCATCACGGCGTCGGATGCCGAGGGCGCGGGCCAGATGTTCCGCGTGTCGACGCTCGATGCCGCGAATCCGCCGAAGCTCCCCGACGGCACCGTCGATTGGGACAAGGACTTCTTCGGCAAGCAGGCGCACCTGACGGTGTCCGGCCAGCTCAACGTCGAGAGCTACTGCCTCGCGATGAGCAAGGTCTACACGTTCGGGCCGACGTTCCGCGCGGAGAACTCCAACACGCGGCGCCACCTCGCCGAGTTCTGGATGATCGAGCCGGAGATCGCGTTCGCGGATCTCGCAGCCGACGCGCAGCTCGCCGAGGACTTCCTCAAGTACATCTATCGAGCGCTGCTCGACGAACGCAAAGACGACATGGCGTTCTTCGAGAAGTTCGTCGACAAGGACTGCGTCGCGCGACTGTCGAAGATGGTCGAAGCGAAGTTCGCGCGCATGGAGTACGGCGATGCGGTCAAGGAGCTCGAGAAGGCGCAGTCCTCGGGCACCAAGTTCGAGTTCCCCGTGAAGTGGGGCACCGATCTGCAGAGCGAGCACGAGAAGTTCTTGACCGACACGGTGATCAAAGGTCCCGTCGCGGTCATCAACTACCCGAAGGACATCAAAGCGTTCTACATGCGCCAAAACGACGACGGGAAGACCGTCGCCGCGATGGACGTGCTCGCGCCCGGCATCGGCGAGATCATCGGTGGCAGCCAGCGCGAGGAGCGCCTCGAGGTCCTCGATCGCCGGATCGGCGAGATGGGCCTGCACGCGGCCGATTACTGGTGGTATCGCGATCTCCGCCGGTACGGCACGGTGCCGCACGCGGGCTTCGGCCTCGGCTTCGAGCGCGCGATCATCTACGCGACTGGCGTCGAGAACATCCGCGACGTGATCCCGTTCCCGCGCGCACCTCGGCAAGCGGACTTCTGATGCCCGAGTGGGTTCACGCCGTCGAGCGCGCGTACGTCGCTGCGGCGACGAGCAAGGGCGCGATCAAGGCGGGCGGTGGCGAACGGGATCGCGCGAAGGCGCTCGCGGCGATCGGCGCGGTCGCGTCGCACTACCTCGCCGTCGGTACGCCGCGCTCGATGGGCCTGGTCGTCGATGCAGCGACGCGCGACGACGGCGAGCTGTCGGTGGTGGCGCATCGCACGTGGTTTCAGCCGACGGACATTCGCTGCGCGGGTGCGATGATCGCGACCGCTCGCGCCACCACGCTCGCCGAAGCGCTGGCGTGCGACATCGTCTGCATCCACGTCCCGATCGCGATCCCGAACGGTGCGATCCGGCGCGGTACCCACATCAACGTGCTCGCGCAGATGGCGCTGCCCGAGGAGCTCGCGTCCGTCGCGGCGATCTCGCGCGAGATGCCGGACCTCGGCGCGATGGCGGCGGGCTTCGTCGACGGCCGCCAGCTCGACGAGATCACCATCTTCATCGCCGGTGATGCGGCGATCGCGCTCGCCGCGCTCGCTTAGGGACGCTGGATCGCGAGCACGTACGAGAAGCGCGCGGTGCCGCCCTTCACGAACACGCCGGCTTGGGTGAGCGCTTCGCCGCTCGTCGTGGTCTCGGCCGCGACCGCCGTCGCGTCCGCTTGCATCGCGCACTGCGCGGAGATGCCCTGCGTGCGCAGCGCGACGGAGTAGAGGCTCGCGCTGTTGAACGCGTTGACCACGGGCGATGACATCGAGCCCGAGTTTCCCTCGAGGCTGAGCGAATCGCCGACGGCGGTGTTGCGCTGCGACCCGCAGCGAACGACCGCGTTGCTCGCGGGTCGCTGATCGCGCGCGATGAGACCGATGTACGAACCGTTCGCGCCGGTATCGACCGCATCGACGCGGTATTGGACCAGCAACGCCAACTTCGACGTGGTCATCGGAAGCGCGGTCGTCAGCGTGATCTCCGTGGTGCTCGTCGCGAGGGCATCTCCACCGCGTTGCTCCCACGTCCCGGTCTTCGTCCACGAGCTCGGGATGCCGTTGCGGAAGCCCTCGAACACGACGATCTGATCGCCGGGCTCGCGCGAGTCCGGATCGCACGGCGCATCGACCTCGTCCCCGTCGGGATCGGGGTTCGCGGGCGGCGCTGCGATCGGACACTTGTCGCAGTCGTCGCCGATCAGATCGCGGTCTTCGTCGTACTGGCCGCCCGCTCCGGCGTTGCAGTAGTCCATCTCGTTGACCAGGCCATCGCTGTCGATGTCCTCGCCCTTCGCGATGCACTCGCCGCTGCCATCGCTCGTGTGCGTGACGCTGCAGACGCTGTCGTCGCCGCACGCGGTCATCACATCGCAGGAGTCGCCCTCGCCGCCTCCCCCTCCGGATCCCGACGTGCACGCAGCGAACAGCATCAAGGACAGCGCGGCTTTCACCCGCCCATTGTCGCCTCATTTAGAAGCGGAATGCGATCGTGATCGACGCGGTCGCGTTGGTCGTGCCTGTGAGGTGGAGTGCATCGATCACAGCGCCCACGCAGGGGCCGACGGCGTCGAGGCCACGGCTCTCGCGCAGCGCGTAGACACCGCTGGCGTTGGCACGGAGCACGACCCGAACGGATCCGGCGTCACCTCCGTGGCACGCGACGAGCGCTGCCCCCGCACCGCGCGCGGCTGCTTCGATCGCCGCGTCGTCGCTCGTGATCGCGATCTGCGGGATCCGTCGCTTGCGGAACGAGATCGTCTCGTACGGCCCTGCCGGGATGACGCCGCAGTTCGGCCTGCACTCGCGGAACGGATCGAAGCGACCACCCGAGCCACCGAACTTCGCCTCCTCCGCGGCCTGCGCGTCGTACCACACCGACTCGTTGACGAGCGCCACCACGTCGACGCTCGGGATCAACATCGAGACATCGCCGAACGCACCGAGCGTCGCGGCCTCGCCCGACGACGCTTCCTTCGCGCTGCGCTTCCTCGCGCGACCCTTCGCGACGGGTCCCGCGCTTGGTGGTGACACGACGGCGGGCGGATGCTCCGGCGGAGGTGGCGGCGGTTCGACGTGCGCGACATGCACGCGGCGCATCGGCAGTGGCTTCGCGACGATCTCGATCGGCTCCTCGTAGCGCGCCTCCGCGAGGCCCCACACGAACAGATGCGCGACCAACACGACGGCGCCGTATACGAACGGGCGTCGATCCGGACGCTGCTTCGGCACGAGCGCCGCGCGCTCGAGGATCGGCAGCACGTACAGCGTCACGCGGCCGATCGCGAGGACGAGCGAGTCGCTGTCGGCGAGAGCCAGCTTCGTGTCGTCGAACGCCGCGCCGCGGCGCCAAGCGAGAACGCCGACGGGCCGATGTACGACGAACCCGGTCGGCTCGCCGCACACGAGCGGAAACGGAACGAGCGGCGACGAGTACGACTCGCCCCGCTCGACGCGCGCGATCTCGATGATCGAGTCACCGAGCTTCGCGACGACCTCGACGGCGACGATCATGCTGGAACGACACGGGCGTACCCGAGCCGGTAGCAGCGCAACCGTACGCGTCGAGCGCTGTCTCTACTTCTTCTTGCTGCAGACCTTCTGCTGCAGCGACGAGAGCATCTTGTTCTTCGTGAGGATCTCGCAGCTCGCGCGCTGCGTGTACCCGCCGTTCGAGTCCGCCTCGAACGCCTTCAGGACGTCGTCCTTCATGTCCGCGAAGCAGGTGGTCATGAGGGTCTTCGCCTTCTTCGCGTTGTCGTAGTCCTCGGGCAACCCGAGGCCCGCGACGACGGCGAGCTTGGCATCCTCGTCCTTGCACGCGGACTTGTCGGCGGCGATCGCCTTCTCGAAGAAGGGCACCGCGCCGTACGCGTTCATGCTGCGGCGCGCGAGCTTGCTGACCTTCAGCGTGAGCGCCTTGTCGCCACCAACTTCGATGAAGCGCATCGCGATCTTCACGCATTGATCGACGCCGTACGAGTTGCCGAAGCACGACTCGAGCGACTTGTAGCCCTGCTCCGCGCGCGGCTTCGCATACTTCGCGTTCTTCACCAGCGTCGGATACTCGCGATCGATCTCGTCGATGACGCCGATCGCGGCGTCCTCGCCTTCGATCTGACCGAGGAATCCGCCGGCGGCGGCGGCCCCGACATCGATCCAGTCCGCGTTGCGTGCACCCGGCGCGATATCGCCGAGGTGCAGATACGCTTCCTTGAACGACTTCTGACCGACGAGCGCCTTGAGATCGGCGATCGTGTACTTCTTGTCATCCGCGAACGCGCTCGTCGAGACGGCGCACGCGATCAGCGCGACAGCTACTGCACGTGTGTTGACCATGGAGCTCCTTTGGTTCGAGGTGAGGTTGGCTAGAGCTTCTTCATCAACCAGGGCTTCGCCCAATCGCTGAAGTTCGACTCTTCGTTGTTGCCCATGTACGTGATGATCCCGGCCTTGCTCAGATCGAGCTTGCGTGGCTTCGCGTAGCCGCACTTGAAGCCCTTGATCTTCGCCTTCACCGACGCCTTCTCGTCATCGCCTTCGCGGCACAGACTCTCGACCTCGTCGACGATCGCCGCGCAGATGCCGTACGGGCTGTTGTTGTTCTTCTCCGCTGCTTCGCGGAGCTTCGGCTTGTCGACCCATTCGTACGTGAACTGGTAGCCGCAGGACTTCTCGGCGCTATCGAGCGAGCGCTGCAGATAGTCCATCTGGCCCTTCCAGTACTTCCTCTCCTCGAGAGATTCGGCGGACGCGGTGGTGGTGAGAAGGAGGACGGGGATCAGGAGCAGTTTGTTCATGTGGCCTTTCTTCGGACGGTTGGTTTTGAAAACGTGGATGGCTCAGAGCGGATCGGCGTCGCCGTCGCGGACGAGGGTGATCTCGTCGCTGCTCTTGTCGGTCTCGGGATCCGGCACGTACACGCCGTAGCGACCGTTCTCGTACGCGTGAAGCATCACGCGCTTTCCGTTCCAGTAGTCGACACGGCCCGATGGACCGTTCGTGCCGACGAGCGTGTAGACCTTGTCATCGCCATCGAAGCGCAGCTTCGCGGGATCGATGTCGGCGATGTTGTCGGTGCGCGCGGTGTAGAGATCGATGACGACACCGATGCCCGCGCGCCCGCTCGTGTAGTGACCGAGCTTGAGCTTGATGTGCGGCGGTTGATTCTTCACGACGTCCTTCGGCGGCGTGGCAGCAGGTGCCGTGGGCGCGACCATCGGCGCGGGCGCCGGAGCCACGGCGGGTGCAGTCGGAGCAGGCTCGTTCGGAGCAGGTGCGGCTTTCGTGCAGGCAGCCGCGCAGACCAATCCCAGCAAGACGGAACGCGTCATCAATTCCTCCCGAGAATCACGTTGGTGCGATTCGAAGAACCGAACCAGAACGTCACGCCAAAAGTGACCTATTTCATGACGCGTCGATTGCGCAACTTGTGCAAAACCACACGCGAATTTCGGGTTTCTCGACGAGGAAGCTTTACGCCCAACCGTTCGTACGCAACCACTGCTCGAGGCGCGCTGCGTAGACGAGATCGAGCACCGTGATCGCGTGCTTGTCGTGCGTGTGGATCTTCAAGACGAGGCCCGCGTACTCGAGCGAGATCGACGGATGATGATCGAGCTCGTCGGCGAGCGCGCCTGCATGCGCGACGACCGCGCCGGTCTTCGTCATCGGACCTTTGAGATCGAGACGCAGATCCGGACCATCGACCGACCAGCGTTCGCCGAGCGCCGACAACTCGTTCGTCACTTCGTGCGGCGTGAGGCCGCTCCTCGTGCTGACGGTGTGGTTCGCGAGCTCTTCGAGTTCGGGCGCCATCGGGATGACGGTATCATGCGCCGGGGATGGCGTTTCCTCCAGGCCTTCGCGTCGGACGCTACGAAGTCGTCCGGAAGCTCGGACAGGGCGGCTTCGGCATTTTGTATGTCGGCCGCGATGTCGAGCTCGATCGCGAGGTCGCGCTCAAGTTCCTCCGTCCCGAGCACCTCACGCGGCCCGACGTCGTGCAGCGCTTTCTCCAAGAGGCGCGCTCCGCTGCGAAGATCCATCACGCGGGCATCGTCACCGTGTTCGAGTGCGGTCAGGTCAGCGGTACGGACACGCGCGCCGACGACACGGTGTACATCGCGATGGAGCTGCTCCACGGCGAGAGCCTTCACGCGCGACTCAAGCGCGAGAAGCGCCTCGCCCCGGAGCTCGCCGTCAACATCACGCGGCAGGTGTGCTCGGCGCTGATGGCCGCGCACGTCGCGGGCATCGTGCATCGCGATCTCAAGCCCGACAATTTGTTCCTCGTGCCCGACCCCGCCGTGCGCGGTGGCGTGCGCGTGAAGATCCTCGACTTCGGCGTCGCGAAGCTCGCCGATGGCCAGTTCTCCGACGGCGTCCGCACGCACTCCGCGATGTTGCTCGGCACGCCGATGTACATGTCGCCCGAGCAGTGCAAGTCGAGCGCGAAGGTCGATCACCGCAGCGACATCTACGCGGTCGGCTGCATCTTGTTCCAGCTGCTGTGCGGGCGCGCGCCGTACGAAGGCGATGCGGGCGAGCTGATCGCGCAGCACCAGCTCGCGCCGGTGCCGACGCCGCGCACGTTCGCGCCCGAGCTCGCGCAGCCGCTCGAAGCGCTCGTCACGCAGATGCTCGCGAAGACTCCCGACGAGCGACCCTCGATGGACGCGGTCGAGTCGGCGCTCGCGTCGTTCGATGCGACGTCGGTCGCAACGAATCGTCCGCCGACGGGGCGAAGCATCGCATCTACGAACGAGCCCGCGCCGACGAGCGTGACCACGCTGTACGAAGGCGTCGGCGAGCGCACCGAGATGGAGCAGAAGGCGCAGCGCCGCAACCTCGTGCTCGGTGCGGTCGGCGTCGTCGTGTTCGGCGTGCTGCTCGGCGTGATCGTCACGCGCGGCGGTACGGAGCCCGAGCAGCACGCCGCACGACCACCGGAGGCGCCCGCGCCGGCACCGGTGGTGACGCCCGATCCCGCGCCTGCTCCGGTCGTCATTGCCGAGGTGCCGAAACCGCCTCCGACGTCCGAGCAGGACGAGCTCGTCTTGCGCTGCACGAAGCTGCGCGCGGATCGCAAGTGGGTCGAGCTCGTCGAGTGCGGCGACAACGTAGCGACGTTCGATCCCGTGAAAGGGAAGGAGTTTCACGACGCCGGCATCGCGGAGAACAAGGCCGACGCCTTGATGCGAGAGCTGACCGAGGCGTCGAAGGCGAGCGACTTCGACGAGGCTCGCAAGATCTACGATCTGATCCCGACGACGTCCGTCTATCACCGCGACGCCGAGGACATGATCTCGGCGGTCGCCGACCGAGAAGAAGCAGCGCTCGCGAAGAAGTCGAAGACGGCAGCGAAGAAGGAATCCGATCCGGTCGCGAAGGGATCGGGAGCGGGATCGTGCGACGCGGAGGAGTTGAAGCGGAAGGGGGACGACTACCTGGGCAATGGCATGGACACCGCTGCGCTCGCGCAGTACGAGGCATCACTGCGCTGCAAGTACAACAGTGGCCTCGTCAAGACCGCGTTCCTCGCCGCGTGTCGCTCGAAGCAAGCGGCGAAGGCAAAGCTCTACTTCGCGAAGCTCCCGCCCGATCTCTCGCCCAACTATTCGCAGATCTGTCTGCGCTTCGGCGTCACCGTTCCGTGATCACCACGCCGACTGCGTGGCCTGGATGAACGAGTACGGATAGCCGAGATCGAACGCGCTCGCGTCGTCGAGCAGCTTCAGGTGCTGCGCCGACAGCTCGAGATCCGCGGCGACGAGGTTCGCATCGAGCTGCTCGATCGTGCGCGCGCCGAAGATCACCGACGTGACCTGCGGCTTCGCGAGGAGCCACGCGAGGCTGACGGCCGAGGGCGTCGAGTTGATCTCGGTGGCGACGGAGCGCACCGCGTCGAGGATCTTCCAGTTGCGCGGCAGATCGTAGCGAGCGAAGCGCTCGGCCTTCTCGCCGAGGCGCGTGCCCGTCTGCGGTGGCTTGCCCTGCTCGAACTTGCCGGTGAGGAATCCGCCCGCGAGCGGTGACCACGGGAGGATGCCGAGCTGCTTGTCGCGGCACAGCGGCACGTGCTCGCGCTCGAGATCGCGAACCAGCAAGCTGTACTGCGCCTGCAACGTGATGAACCGCGAGAGCAAGTTCGACTTCGACAGCCACAGGCTGTCCATCAACCGATACGCCGCGTAGTTCGAGCAGCCGATGTAGTTCACCTTGCCGGCGCGCACGAGGTCATCGAGGGCACGCAGCGTCTCTTCCTCGGGGACGGTGATGTCCTGCATGTGGATCTGATAGAGGTCGATGCGATCCGTCTTCATGCGGCGCAGCGAGTCTTCGCAGCAGCGAACGATCCGATAGCGCGATGCACCGCTGCGGTTCGCCCCGTCGCCCATCGTGAAGCGGAACTTCGTCGCGAGCACGATCTTGTCCCGCTTCTTCTGCTTCTCGAACCAGTTGCCGAGCACGCGCTCCGACAGTCCGTCTTGACCGTAGACGTCGGCGGTGTCGATGAAGTTGATGCCCTGATCGAGCGCGCGATCGAGGACCGCATGTGCGGTCTGCTCGTCCGAGCCGACCTTGTGCATGAACGACTTCTCGTCGGCTTCGCCGAACGTCATCGCGCCGAGGCACAGGTTCGAGACCTTGACGCCCGCGCCTCCCAGGTTCCTGTATTTCATGGCCGGAACCTACCTCAACATCTCTGTCACGAACGCGAGAGAGGCCTCCTCGAAGGGGCAGGTCGTGCTATCCGTGGCGCATGGGCTCCGTCGCCGATGCTGCTGCCAAGAGCTGGCGGCGGATCTACTTCAACCCCCTCGCGATTCCGTTCTGGGGTGTCCACATCCTCGCGATCGTGGGCGTCGTCATCACGGGCTTCTCGTGGTGGGGCCTCGCGCTCGCAGTCGCGCTGTACGTGCCGCGCATGTTTTTCGTGACCGGCGGGTATCACCGCTACTTCTCGCATCGCAGCTACAAGACCTCGCGCTGGTTCCAGTTCGTGCTCGCACTCGGCTGCACGCTGACGGCCCAGAAGGGCCCGCTCTGGTGGGCCGCGCATCACCGCCAGCACCACAAGCTGAGCGATCAACCCGGCGATCTTCACTCGGTGATCCAGCAGGGCTTCTGGTGGGCTCACATGGGTTGGATCCTGTCGAACGATCTCGAGGACACCGACTACTCGCGCATCAAAGACTTCGCGAAGTACCCGGAGCTGCGGTGGCTCAACAAGTACTGGATGCTGCCCGCGGTCGCGGCCGGCGTGGTCACGTTCCTCATCGGTGGCTTCTTCGCGCTCGTGTGGGCGTTCGCGATTCCCACCGTGATGAACTGGCACGGCACGTTCACCATCAACTCGCTCTCGCATCTGTGGGGCCGCCGCCGCTACAAGACCGACGACGACTCGCGCAATAACCCGGTGCTCGCCATCGTCACGATGGGCGAAGGCTGGCACAACAACCATCACCACTACCAAGTCGCCGCTCGTCAGGGCTTCTTCTGGTGGGAGATCGATTGCACGTTCTACATCCTGCGCGCGCTCGCCGCGGTCGGATTGGTCTGGGACCTTCACGGCGTTCCGGATCACATCCGCGCCGATGTCGATGCGGACCCGTCGTTCGTGGCGCACGACGACGACGACCACGTGCTCGAAGGCAGTGTCGACGGAGTTCACGCGTAGGACCATTCGTGCGTTTCCCTCCCGCGAACATGCAGCTTCGACGAGCTCAGCTCGTGTTGATGCTCGCGGTGTTGTTGCCGACGGTCGCGATGACCGCGGTCGGGATCATCCTGCTCGTGCTCGGCAGCACGACCTCGACCGTCGTCGCGGCGATCCTGATCCTGACGTTCTGCACGAGCGGCATCACCGGCTACGTGTTGGTGTCCGTCTTCGTCGGTAAGGGCGCGTCGCTCGTGCGTGTCCAGAACGACTTCGTATCGGCCGTGTCGCACGAGCTGCGAACGCCCGTGACATCGATCCGGCTCTTCATCGAGTCGTTGTCCACCGGCCGCCTCGACGCGGCCGAGCAGGCGCAAGTGTTGTCGCTGCTGGGGCGCGAGACCGATCGCCTCGAGGTGCTCGTCGACCGCGTGCTCGAGCTGTCGCGGTTGCAGACGAGCCACACGTACAAACGCGAGCGTCTGTCGGTCGCGGCGCTCGTCGAGGAGTCGATCGCCGCGTTCGACGCGCTGACGCTGACGAAGCCGACGAAGATCCACGTCGAGGTCGAGCCCGGGCTCACCGTGATCGGCGATCGGCCCACGCTCGTGCGCGCGCTCGTGAACCTCCTGACCAACGCGTGGAAGTACACGGGCGAGGACAAGAAGATCTCGATCCTCGCCCACAACGCCGGACGCCGCATCGAGATCCTGGTGCGCGATAACGGCATCGGCATCGAGCGCGGCGAGCAGCTCGCGATCTTCGAGCAGTTCAATCGAGGACGCGGTGCCACGCGGCGTGGCATCCCGGGCATCGGCCTGGGGCTCGCGTTCGTGCGCACCATCATCCACAACCACAAGGGCAAGATCGACTTCTCGTCGCGACCCGGCGAGACCGAGTTCCGCATCCGCCTCAAGAAGCGCCGTCCGCCGAAGGCTGCTCCTCAGCTCACCGAAGCGCCCCCCGATGTACGCGAGGTCACGCAGTCATGACGGACACGATTCTGATCGTCGAGGATGACGAGGCGATCGCGACGGGGCTCGCGCTGAACCTCAAGCTCGCGGGCCGCCCGACCACGATCGCGCGCGATGGCGCCGAAGCGCTCGAGCACATCGCGAACACGGACTTCGCGCTCGTGCTGCTCGATATCAACCTGCCCAAGCGCAACGGACTCGAAGTCCTCTCGACGCTGCGATCCACCGACAACCTCGTCCCGGTGATCGTCGTGTCCGCTCGCGATGGCGAGTTCGACAAAGTCGCGGCGCTGCGCCTGGGTGCCGATGACTACGTCACCAAGCCGTTCGCGCTCGCGGAGCTCCTCGCGCGGATCGAAGCCGTGCTGCGTCGCGCGCAATCGGTCGTCGCGGCCGCACCGGTCACGACGCGCTCCGACGATCAGCTCGCGTTCGGAGACACCACGATCGATCTCGGTCAGAGGCTCGTGTCGCGCGCCGGCGCCGACGTGAAGCTCACACACCTCGAGTTCGAGCTGCTCGTGTTCTTCGTGCGTCACGCGAGCCAGGTGTTCAGTCGCAATCAGCTGTTCAGCCACGTGTGGGGCCAATCCGCGGGATCGGTCCGCACGGTCGATAACTTCGTCGGACAGCTCCGGAAGCGCTTCGAGGTAAACCCGGAGCAGCCACGCCACTTCATTACCGTGCGCGGCTCCGGCTATCGCTTCGATCCCTGATCCGGACATTTGCCGCGACATTCGTGTCCGGCCGATGTGGCAACCAATGTCCGAGATGTGCGCAAGTCCGCGGATCGAGACGAGTGGTCGATGGCACGACCACTGCTCTACCCCTCGACATGATTCGCTTCTCTACCCTCGCTTCCCATTCGGTCCCCGCCCTTCTCGCGATCGCAGGCTGCACTACCGGTGGCGAGCGTGCCGACTCCGGCGAGTGCCCCGCCGGCGAAGTCTGCTCGGCCCTGACCCCGTACGGTCTGCACTTCATCGGCAACCCGATGGCCGACGAGATCTTCCTGTCGGGGCCGTCGGCGACGGCGATCGGTGGCACGCAGGAGATCGACCTCGAGTACGAGCGCGCGAACGGCCTGCGCTACTCCCTCGATCTGCCGTGGGCCGCTGATGACGACGGCGCCCTCGGTGTTCGCGTGCTCGAGCAGTCCGGCTCGACGGTCACGGTCGGCGGACAGCGCAGCCGCAAGAACTACCTGCGCATCGTCAACCCGAACACCGAGGAGCTCTACGACCGCTACGAGATCGCGGGCGCCGCGATCAGTGACATTCGCTTGATCGGCACCGAGGCCGAAGTGGTGCCGCAAGGTGCCGAGCTCGTCTGGGCGCCCGGCGATCAGAGGATCGGCATCGCGCTGTTCGGCGAGGTGCAGGATGGCAGCGACGCGGAGATCCAGCGCATCGTCGATAGCTCGATGTCGCTCTCGCTCGCGGGCTCGGAGCGCACGCACTGGGACGAGCTGCGCCTGTCCAACGCGACGATCGGCGTGCACCCGCTCACGATCGAAGCCGGCGATGTCGCACCGCGCTCGCTCGACGTCGAGATCGTGGCCAACGCGGACGCGATCACCGTGATCGGCGGTGCCGTGCCGACCGTGCACCCGAATGGCTCGACCACGATCTGCTTCCAAGCGAAGAACGCGGGTCGCTACATCTACGGCCTCACGTGGCAGTTCAACGTCGATGGCGAGGCCTCCACGGGCGGCAAGCAGTCGGCGATGCGCAACTGCGTCAGCGTGAGAGCCGAGGTCGGCCAATCGGGCACGATTCCGGTGTCCGCCGCCGCCGGTGGCCAGCAGATCGACGTGGCGGTCGCGATCAGCTCGACGGCGGCACGCACCACCGACGCGAACGAGCCGGCGAGCGCCACCCTGACGCGTACCGTGCCCACCGCTGGTGATCGCGCGCGCATGTAGCGCTACCCTCGGGCATCCGATGCCCGAGACCATCTTCACCAAGATCCTGCGCGGCGAGATTCCCTGCCACAAGGTGTACGAGGACGAGCACGTCCTCGCGTTCCTCGACATCAATCCGATCTCGCACGGTCACACGCTGGTGATCCCGAAGGAACCCGCGGAGACACTCGACAAGCTCTCCGACGACGCGGCCGCAGCCATCGGTCGCGTCTTGCCGCGGATCTCTCGCGCGGTGCTCGCCGCCACCGGCGCCTCGTCGTTCAACATCCTGCAGAACAACGGAGCACCGGCGCATCAAGCCGTGTTCCACGTCCACTTTCACGTCATCCCCAAGCACGACGACAACAGCGGCCTCTCCCTCGGCTGGAATCCGCGCAAGCTGCAAGACGGCGCTGCGGACCTCGCGAAGGTGATCGCAGCGAAGCTATGAGCCAACGCGCTCTCGCATTCGCTATCGTCGCTCTGCTCGCTATCGCGCCTGGCTGTTTGATGACGCGCTACCTCGCGCAGGCGGCGCACGGTCAGCTCGTGCTGCTCGATCGCGCGCGACCGATCGACGACGTGGTCGACGACGAGAACACGTCGGTGCGAACCGCAGTCCTCCTCGCCGAGATCCCCGCGATCAAACAGTACGGGCGCAGCTACGGCCTCACGATCAAGCGCAACTACAACACGTACTCCGCGCTCGGCCGCCCCGCCGCGGTGTGGTTCGTCGGCGCCGCCGATCCGGTCGCGTTCAAGCCTCTCAAGTGGTGCTTCCCGATCGTCGGCTGCTTCGCGGGTCTCGGTTGGTTCGACGAGGACGAAGGCGTCGCGCACAAGCTCCAGCTCGAAGCAAAGGGATACGACGCGATCGTCCGTCCCGCATCCGCCTACTCCACCGGCGGTTGGTTCCCGGACCCCGTCCTTTCCACCATGCTCGGCGGTGGCGACGACGCGTTCCCCGAGCTCGCGAACGTGATCCTCCACGAGTCGGTGCACGCCACGATCCTCGTGCCCGATCAGCCGTTCTTCAACGAATCGATCGCCACCTACGTCGCCGACACGATGACCGATCACTGGATCATCGAGCGCTTCGGTCGCGGGTCGCCCGAGGAGCTCGCGTGGACTCTCGGACAAGCGCTCGGCGTCCACCGCACCGCGCGCATGCTCCACGCCTACAAAGAGCTCAAGGCGGTCTACGACTCGAAGATCGCGCGCGGCGAAAAGCTGGAGAAGAAGAAGGCGATCATCGACGAGCTCGTCGAGGACCTGCGCCTCCGCCGTCGCCCGAACAACGCGTCACTCACCGAGACGCGCGTCTACAACGGCGGCGCGAACGCTCTGATCGACGCGCATCGCGCGTGCGGCGACCTGCGCTCCCTCGTCCTCGCAGCGAAGACGCTCTCGCGCAGCGACTTCTCCAAGACGCTGCAAGACGACCTCACGCCGCTCACCGCCGTGCTCGCGAAGAAGTGCGCCGCCGCTCGCGCAACGCGCTGAGCCGCGACCGCAGCCGCGCGAAGTGTTGGCGACGAATTCCTCGTCGTGTCCCTCGAATTTTCGAGGCGCGAAATCGATACGAGTCCGGCCACCAGCGCTGGGCCGCCCAACGCGGCTCCGCCGGTGACGACCGCGCGACCACGATCGCCGTCGATGCGTGCGAGAACGTCCTCGTCGCGGGCGCGACCACGGGCCACCTCGTTCCAGACCACGAGCCGCGCGGCTACGACGCGTTCGTCGTGTCGATCACGCCCACCGAGTGATCAGCGACAGTTCGTGTCGCGCTCGCGGCACTTGAACCGCACGTGCATGTGATCGGTGTGCAGCGGGATGTGCCGGAACACCTTCTGCACTTCCTTGATCCGCTTGTCCGAAATCTCGTGGTTCTCTGCCCACGTCACGAGTGCATCCTGCAGCTTCTGATCGAGGAAGATCACCTGCACGCCGCCATCCTCGTCCGACGTCCTCGCCAACAGCGACGCCAATCGCCACGTCGCGGCCGCATCCAGCGTGTCCTTCGTCGCCTTCACGAACGCATCGGGATAGCCCTTCGGCTTCTTCTTGTAGAAGAGGCCGATGTCCACGTCGCGCCCGTTCTGATGCGACGCGTGCTCCGAAATCCTGCCGCCGCTCTCCTGCGAGAAGTCACCGATCGCCAACGTATGCACCTTGGGATACGTCTCGAGCGTGTCCTTCACGGCCTCGCGCACGAAGTCGACCGTGGTCCTGGTCGCATACGTCCGCCACGGCCGCCGCAGGTAATACCCGTCGCCCGGCTGCAGCTTCGCCGCGGCTTGCAACGAGCCCGCCCACGGCGCCCCGATCGATCGATCGCCACGCTTCTTTTTCTTCGGCGCCTCGTCGCGCTCTCGCTTCGCCGGCGTCGCCGCCGCTTCGCGCTTCTTCTGCTTCTCGACGGAGTGCTTCTTCGCGCGTTTGCCCTTGGCCTCGGCCACGGTGACCGTCGTCGTCAGCGCCAGCACGACCAAAACAACAGCGAAGGCCCGCATCGGATTCCAATCCTGAGCGATCCACTCGCGCGGTCCAAAATTTCCGCCGACGTCTCTCGACGATTTTCATCACCGCCGACCGAAACTCGAACGCGCTACTCTCGACGACATGAAGCGGTTATCTATGTGCCGACTGGCCAGTGGCCACGCCCTTCCGCAGCCCGAGCCTGTTCCACGTCTCGATGGCCACCTTGTGTCCGATGGCGATCGACGGGTGCGCGCTCGAGCAAACCCATCGACGGATTGCTCGAGAACTAGCCATGCAGACAATGCGACGCAGAGACGCGGTGACGCAGAGCAGAGGTAGTTGGAACGCGTCGCGATGGGTCGACGCGATCACGAACGGGTTCTCGTCGAAAATCCAGGTCGGGTGAGACCAGCTCTGCTCTGCGGAATTTGCGTCTCTGCGTCGTGTTTCCGAGGACAGGTCTGGAACACAGCGACGCTGACGCGCAGGTGCGCCAGCGATGTCGACGCGCGATCGGCGCGAAAACCAGCCATGCAGACAATACGACGCAGAGACGCGGTGACGCAGAGCAGAGGTAGTTGGAACGCGTCGCGATGGGTCGACGCGATCACGAACGGTTGCACTGGTCTCGTCGAACAGGTCGGTTGAGATCCGCTCTCCGCGATTAGCCGCGGAACTTGCGCCACGCGTCGGTGGCGCGCGCGACAACGCCATCACCGTAGAGCTGCTTGATCATGCCGCGCAGCTTCTTGGACATGTCCTTGGGCTGGCGAAAGCTCATCATGTTCATCGGGATCGAGAACGCCTGCTCGGCGGTGGACTTCACGCGCGTGAACTCGCGAATGCCCTCGTCCCCGTGGATGCGACCGAAACCAGAATCGCCCACGCCGCCGAACGGCAAGCTGGGGATTCCCGAGAACGCCATCACGGAGTTGATGGCCGTCATCCCCGCGCGAAGCTTGCCCGCGATCGAGCGAGCCGCTTTGCCGCCGAAGACGGACGAGCCGAGTCCGAACGTGGTGTCGTTCGCGAGCTTGACGGCCTCGTCGAGCGACGACACGCGCTTGATCGGGATCACGGGACCGAACGTCTCGTCGGACATGACCTTCATGCCGTGCTCGACGTCGGTGAGGACGGTGGGCTGGATGTAATTGCCGCTGATCGCGTCGGGACCGCCGGTGTGGACCTTCGCGCCCTTCTTGATGGCGTCCTCGAGGTGGTCCTTGACGATCGCGACCTGGGCCGTGGAGGTCATCGCACCGATGTCGCCGTCATCGCCGCCGACCTTGAGGGCGCGGACGTTCTTGACGACTTCCTCGACGAACTTGTCGTGGATCGAGTCGGCGACGTAGACGCGCTCGACGGAGATGCAAGCTTGGCCGGAGTTGGTGAGCGCGCCGAAGACGCACGCTTCGGCGGCCTTTTCGATGTCGGCGTCCTCGGCAACGATCATGGGATCCTTGCCGCCGAGCTCGAGGAGCACGGGGGTGAGTCGCTCGGCGGCGGCCATCATGACGCGCTTGCCGGTGGCGGCGGATCCCGTGAACGCGATCTTGTCGACGGCGGACTTGGCGAGAGCAGCGCCGGTGGCGCCCGCGCCGGTGACGACCTGGAACAGGTTCGGCAGCGCGAACGTCTTCGCGGCGATCTCGGCGATCTTGACGGCGAGGAGCGGCGTGAGCTCGGACGGCTTGAACACGACCGCGTTGCCCGCGGCGAGCGCGTACGCGATGGAGCCCATCGGCGTGAACATCGGGTAGTTCCACGGGCCGATGACACCGATGACGCCCATCGGGTGATAGCTGATCGTCGAGCGGAAGTTCGCGAGCATTCCGGACGACACGCGACGCGGCGCGAGCGCGGCTTCGGCGCGCTCGACGGCGTGCTTGAGGTGCGAGAGCGCCATCATGACTTCGCTGTAGGCTTCGAGCTCGGGCTTGCCGTTCTCGCGGTGAAGCAAGTCGGCGAGCTCTTCGGCGTGATTCGCGAGAGCCTTGCGGAATGCGGTGAGCTCCTCCGCGCGCGCTTCGAAGGAGAGTGCGGACCAGGCGTTGGCGGCGACGCGGGCGCGCGCGACGGCAGCGTCGACCTCGGCGGCGGTGTGGATCGGCACGGTGCCGACGGGCTGGCCGGTGGCCGGGTTGTAGCTCGTGAGTCGATCGGAGCTCGGAGTGCTCGCTGCAGTCGCCATGAAGCGACCATGGCACTGGCCAGACCACGCCTCAAGCGCGATCAGCGGTCAGCGCAAGTGGATGATGTTCAAGCTGTGCTCAGTACAAGACGATGGCCGCTATGGCACCGGCGGTGCCGAGCACGAGGAAGATCGCGAGGAGGATCCAGCCCGTGTTGGACTTGATCCGATAGTTCCCTTCGCCGATGTCACTCGAGAGTCGTGTCGAGCTGCCGCTCGGGTTGCCTTGAAGTCGATTGCTGACGCTGGTGCTCCATCCGAGCTTCGGATCGTCGACGAGCGGGCGCGCACCGACATCGCTGATCTCCTGGTTAGGGATCAGCGGCGGATTGTTCGGGTAGATCGATGGTTGCGGCTGAGGCTTCGACGGGATCTGCGGTGCCATGAGGACCTGGGGTCCCGCGCCGGGCATCGTTCCGGTCTGCTTCTGGCCAGGCTGCGCGCGTGCTTGGCTGCGCGCTTGGTGCGTGCCGTCGTTCTGCTGCCACGCGGATGCGTGCTGCGGTCCTTCGTCGGCGGTCGGTGACGTGTCCGCGCGCGGTTGGCGATTGCCAGCGCCCTCGATCTCGGCGCGGAGCTCGGGCGGAAGATCGCGCGGCGCGACGACGGACGTCTTCTCGTTGTCGGGATCATTGTGCTCGTCGCTGCGCTCGTCGCTGATCTCCGTATGCTCGCCGTGATGCTCGCCGGCCGTGACCCACGGCTCCTTCTTGGAGCCGAACAGCTGCGTCATGAACCGGCCCATCGCGGTGTTCGAGCCGGTGAGCTTCGCGCGCACCGCGAATGCATCGAGCGCTTCGATCAGCTCTTGGCCGGACTGAAAGCGCGCGTTGGGATCGTTGGCCATCGCGGTGAGCACGATCGCCTCGAGCTCGCGTGGATATCCGGGCACCGCGACCGACGGCAGCACGACATCGCCGGAGACGATCCGCTTCATGGTCTCGAAGTCGTCGTTGCCCTTGAACGCCCGGCGCAGCGTGGTCAGCTCGTAGAGCACGATCCCCAGCGCGAAGATGTCGCTGCGGCGATCGATCGGCTTGCCCTTGCACTGCTCGGGCGACATGTAGCCGTACTTGCCTTTGATCGTTCCACCGACGGTCTTGGTCGCGCGCTCCTCGGCTTTCGCGATGCCGAAGTCGAGCACCTTCACGCTGCCGTCGTAGCCGACCATGATGTTCGCGGGCGAGACATCGCGATGCACGATGTTGAGCGGCGCGCCGCCTTTGCCGCGTCGCTCGTGCGCGTGATGGAGGCCCGCCGCGGCGCCGCTGATGATCATCACCGCGAGCTCGAGCGGGATCGTCCAGCCGCGACGAAGCGTGGTCTCGAGGATCGCGCGCGCGTTCTCGCCGTGCACGTACTCCATCGCCATGAAGTACGCGCCGTCGGCTTGGTCGACCTCGTAGACCTGCGCGACGTTCTGGTGGTTCAGCGTCGCGGCGAGCTTCGCTTCATCGAGGAACATCGTGACGAAGCGCTGGTCGGATGCGCGCTCGCGAAGGATCGTCTTCAGGACGACGTGACGCTCGAACGATCCGAGACCGGTCTGTCGCGCCAAATAAATCTGCGCCATACCGCCGGTCGCGAGATGACTGATCACCTCGTAGCGGCCGACCTTCTGAGGGGCAGCCGTGGTGGGCTCCGGCGGCGCCACCTTGGAAGTTTCGGCTGCTTAGCCCAACGTGTCAAGCAACGGCCCTATACTGGCTCGGCGTGGACTCGAACCTCCAGGTAGCACTGTCGGGCGCGATCCCTGCGCTGGTCGCGATGTACCTCGTAGACCGACTGGACGCGAAACGCCCCGAGCCAGCCAAGCTGCGACGCCTCGTCGCGATCGTGGGTGCGCTCTCGGTGATTCCCGCGATCCTGATCGAGGGATGGCTCTCGGGCTCGGTCGGAGCCAACTTCCATCCGCAATACACCTACCAAGGTGCGACGTGGATGGCGTTCGTGGTGGCAGCGGCGACCGAAGAGGCATGCAAGATCGCGGTCGTCTACTGGATCGTCTGGCGGCGCCCCGAGTTCGACGAGCGCATGGACGGCATCGTGTATGCGAGCCGCGCAGGCCTCGGCTTCGCGCTCGTCGAGAACGTCGGCTACCTGTTGGGGCAACAGAGCCTCGAGGGGCAGATCTACGTGTGGATCGCGCGCGCGCTGCTCGCGGTTCCCGGTCACGCGATGTGGACCGGAATGATCGGCTACGCGGCCGCCCGCCGCCGCTTCGATGGCAAAGGCCTCGGCCTCTTCGGCGGCTACCTGCTCGCCGTCGCATTCCACGGCGCGTACGACGCGGCGGTGTTCTATCAACAGCCGCTGCACTACGAGGGTTACAGCAGTCTCGCGACGGGAATGCTGCTCGTCCCCGTCGGGCTGACGGTGCTCGCGTTCCTCGTGATCCGATCGATGGCGAAGACCGCGCTTCACCTCGACGATGCGCAAGCCGCGAGCGCGGCCGTTCAAGCAGCGGTCAATCAGGTGCCGCTGCAGCCACCGAGCCCGCCGGCGATCTGAACACCATCAGCGCAGCGCCTGCACCGATCACGAGCGCGAGTGCGAAGAACAGCACGCCGCGATCGATGCCCGCACCTTGCACGCCCGGATACTGCGCGATGAACAGCACGCCCGCGACGAGCGTGGTCGCGATCGATACGAGCGCGGTCTTCGCGGCGAGCTTCGGCGTGCGACGCGCGGCGGCCGCGGCGGCCATGATCGCGAGCACGAGCGCGGAGAGCAGTCCGCCCGCCCACGTGCCCATGCCGGTCCGTGCCCAGCGCTCGCTGCCACCGATCCACGAGAGACTCGCAGGCCGACAGTCTCCGTCGAAGCAGTGCTTCGATCCGAACGGACCGATCTCCACATCTCCCACCGACCACCACCTGCCAGTCTGAACAGAGATCGCGAACAGCGTCGCAGCGACGAGTGCGAGAACAACGATGATCCAACGACGCGGCATGTTCTCGCCTCCTGGCAGCCGCTTACATAACCCAAAAAGGCCAAATGCCTACATTGACCGGGCATGGGTCGGTCGAAAAGACTGGCTGTCCCCGAATGATCCGCCGTGCCGTTGTTCTCGGGCTCGTCCTTCCGGCGTTGGTGACGCCGGTCGCTGACGCACGCACGTCGAAGGAGCCCTCGCTCGAACGCTCCACGTCGTCCGATGAATCGACGCTCGCGCTCGCTCGGTTCACGAGCATCTTCGACATCGATCTCGTCCCGCACGCGCTGGTCGATCGCATCGTGCGCTTCCAGGTCGGCATCCGCGACGTCGTGCGCGGCACCGCGAATCGCATCGCCTCGCTCGTACAGGACTCGGGCTTCCGCGTTCCCGATCTCACGACGCTGACGACGTTCCCGCTGCCGACCTCCGACGATTCGTGGGCGACGTCCGGCTTTGGCTGGCGCGACGATCCCATGCGCCATCGCCGCAAGTTTCACTCGGGCGCCGACATCCGCGCGAAGCCGGGCACGCCCGTGTTCGCCGCCGGCGACGGCGTCGTGATCTTCTCGGGCCGCCAGGGCGGCTACGGCAACATCGTGATGGTCGATCACGGTGGTGGCGTGATCACGCGCTACGCGCACCTCCGCCGCATCCTCGCCGAGAAGGGCGAGGTCATCACTGCCGGCAAGCGCGTCGGTCTCGTCGGCTCGACGGGCCGCGCGACCGGACCGCACCTCCACTTCGAAGTCCGCCTCGACGGTAACCCCGTCGATCCGACGGCCGCGCTCACCGTCGCCCAGCTCCAGCGCGAAGCGCCCGAGCAAGGCAAGGTCGCCGCGTTCGCGCTCAGCCCCGAGATGCAGACGCGCGCGACGTCGGATCTCGATCCGCCGAAGGATCGTCGCAAGGCGAAGTCGACGGCATCGAAGCCCGAGTCCCGTCCAGATCGCCCCGGTCGCGTGAAACGCGTCCGCCCGGTCTCGTGACAAGCGTCCAAGCTCTGCAATAGTTCGCGCGACGTGCCGCGCGACTACGCAGACCTCGCTCGCCGGTATGTCGCCTGGCTGCGCCGGCGCGCGCTCGCGGTCGTGCTCGCGAACCTCGTACTGTTCGGCGTCGCGATCTATCTGATCCTGTTCCACCTGCCGCTGCGCGCGGACTTCTCGTACCTGTTGCCGCAGGAGGCGCCGGCCGTGCGCGACCTCCGCAAGCTCGAAGCGCGCGTGAGATCGACCGACGCGGTGCTCGTGATCGTCGAGGGGCCGCCCGAGGAGCGCGCCACCGCGGTTGCCGAGCTCGCCGCCGGGTTCCGGCGGATCCCGGCCACGCTCGTCGAGCAGGTCGCGACCGATCAGAACCAGACCCGAGCGTTCCTCGAAGCGAACAAGCACTTGCTCGTTCCTCTCGACGATCTCGCTCGCGCACGCGATGCACTTCGCCATCGCATCGATACGGCGAAGCTGAAGGCGAACCCGCTGTTCATCGACATCGACGACGAGCCGGATCCCGCGGCGGAAGCGCGCGACAAGCAGCAGCTCGATGAGTTGAAGGAGAAGCGCCGGCTCGCGCAGGTCCAGCTCGATCGCCTGTCGAACGTGAGCGCGGACGGACGCACCGCGATGATCCAGGTGCGCACGCCGTTTCGCTCGACGAACGCGGCGCTCGGCGAACAGCTGATCTCCGCGCTCGATGCCGTGCGGTCGTCGGTGCGCACGTCGCACCCGAGCGTGCGCGTCGGCTTCACGGGCAGCGTCATCACCGCCGTCGCGGAGCATCACGCGATCTCGAACGGCATGTTGCTGTCGAGCGTGATCACGGGCCTGCTCGTCGGGCTCGTGCTCGCGCTGTACTTCCGCAGCGCGACGCTGCTCGTGCTCCTCGTCGGCATGCTGCTGATCGCGACCGCGATGTCGTTCGGTGCGGCCGCGCTCACCGTCGGTCACCTCAATGCCGCGACCGCGTTCCTCGGCGCGATCATCGCGGGCAACGGCATCAACTACGGCATCTTGCTCATCGCGCGCTACCTCGAGGAGCGCCGCAAGCACGACGTCGACGAGGCGATGGCCATCGCGATGGTCCACACGGTGCGCCCGACGATCATCGCGTCGTTCGGCGCCGCGATCGCGTACGGATCGTTGGCCGCGACGAGCTTCAAAGGCTTCGCGGACTTCGCGGTGATCGGCGCCGTCGGCATGGTGATCGTGTGGATCGCGACCTACGTGCTGCTGCCGGCGCTGGTGCTGCGGCTCGGCCGCACGACCCGCGTGTACACCGGCGATCCGATCGTCGGTCGCACGCTCGTCGCGCTGCTCGGGTTCCGCCGCTCGAACATCGTCGTCGCCGTCAGCATCGTGCTCGCCATCGGCGCGGGGGCCATCGTCGCGAAGTACATCGCCGCCGATCCGTTCGAGTACGACATCAAGAAGCTCCGCTCCGAAGGCGACGATGCCGTGGAAGCGCGCGCATGGATGAAGGCATCGGACGCCGCGTTCGGACGCGGGTTCTCCGGCCGCACGGTGATCGCCGCCGATCGTCTCGACCAGGTGCCGCTGATCGTCGAAGCGCTGCGCGCGCTCGATGCGACCAAGACGCCCCAGCAAAAGACGATCGGTGACGTGTGGTCGATCTACTCGTTCGTCCCCGCCGACCAGGACAAGAAGATCCCGATCCTCGACGAGATCCGCGAGATGATCGACGAAGCGCTCGACTCGCTTCCCGAGGACGAGCGCGCCTCGATCCGCGAGCTACGGCCGCCCGACAAGCTCGCCCCGATCACCATCGCATCGCTGCCGGCGCAGCTGCGCGAGCGGTTCACCGAGAAGAACGGCAACGTGGGTCTGTTGATCGAGGTGCGCCCGGCGAACCACCTCGACGAATGGAACGGCAAGGATCTGATCGCGTTCGCCACCGCGGTCCGCTCGCTGAGGTTGCGCGATGGCGAGACGGTCACCACCTCCGGCACGAGCGTGATCTTCGCGGACATCGTCGAATCGATCGAGCGCGATGGACCGACGGTCACGTTGATCGCATCGATCGGGCTCGTCCTCATGGTCATCGTGCTCGTCGGCGCGAACCGGCGCGCGTTCGCGGTCCTCGTCGGCACGGCCGCGGGCTCGCTGCTGATGGTGGCGACATGTGCGCTCCTCGATCTCAAGGTCAACTTCCTCGACTTCGTCGCGCTACCGATCACGCTGGGGCTCGGCATCGACTACGCGATCAACGTCGCGCACCGCCAGGGACATGGCGCCGACCCGATCCACGCGCTCCAGACGAGCGGAAGTGCGGTGTTCGTGTGTTCGTTCACTACCATTATCGGCTACGGCTCCCTGCTCGTGAGCCAGAACCTCGCGATCCGCGGGTTCGGAACGGCATCGCTCATCGGCGAGATCGCGTGCGTTCTCTCCGCCCTGGTCCTCGTCCCCGCCATCATCGCCGTTCGGATGAGAGTGCGGTCACGTCTGCCTCTATAAGCGTGCGGCCCCCGCACAAGAAACTGTCAGTGTTCGACCTCCGGCTTTCTCGACGGCAACCCGGTCCGCTGCGATACAATATTTCTATGAGGCGGAAGGCGGCACTCGTCGTCCTCGCGATCCTGATCGGATCGTGTGGCTTCCAAACCGATCAGTTTCTCGGCGGAGACGCCGCGGTCGAGCAGCTCAGCGTCGGGTTCGCACAACCAACGTCGTTGCAGGACGAAGCCTCCGGCACGGTCCAGATCGTCGTTCGACTCTCGCGTCCCTCGACCGATCCGGTCGCGGTGAACTTCGCGATCTCCGGTGGCACGGCAGAGAACGGTCTGGACTACACGGCCGACGAGAGCGGGACGCTGTCGTTCCCCGCGAATATCACCGAGGCCGCGATTCCGGTCACCATCTCCATCGACGCGATCGACGACGAGGACGACGAGACCATCGAGTTCATGCTGTCCTCGCCGTCGGCGGGTGCGGAGCTCGGCACCGCGCGCCACGTCGTCACGATCAACCACGTGCTGCTCCCTCGCGTGAACCTCACGCTCGAGGTCTCCGAAGGGGACGAAGCGAACAACCTCACGCTCGATCTGATGCTCGATTCGCCGCCGCTCGACGAGGCGACGGCGTCGTCGGTGACCATCGCGTACAAGAACACGTCGACGGCCGCGATCGGATTCGATTGGGCGATGCCGACCACCGCCACGGTCACGTTCCCGGTGAACACGACGAGTCAGTCGTTCACGATCCCGATCATGAACGACGCGGTCGACGAGGATGACGAGGACGTGATCATCGAGATCGCGACCACGACCAACATCGTGATCGGACCAAAAAAGGAACGCAGACACACGATCCACGACAACGACAGCGCGCCGACGGTGTCGATCACCACCGCGAACAGCTCCGCGAATGAAGGCAACACCGGCACCGACACCACCGTGAACATCACGGTCTCGCTGCTGGCTCCGAGCGGGAAGACGATCACCGTGCCGGTCACGTTCGGCGGTGGAACGGCGACCGAAGGATCGGACTACGGGTACGTGTCCAAGGCCGATCTCGTGTTCGTGCCCAACCAGAATCCGATGTTGTCCGACGTCACCAAGACCGTGTCGTTCACCGTCTCGGGCGATACGACCGACGAGGACAACCAGACCGTGATCACGTCGCTCACGACGACGCCGACGAACGCGACGCTCGCCGCGACGAACTTGAGCCACACGTACACGATCACCGACGACGACATGCCTCCCACCATCGCGTTCATGACCGCGAACCAGTCGGTGGCCGAGGGAGACTCCGGGACGACGACCACGACCTACGTCCTCGCGCTCTCCGAAGCGTCGGAAAAGCCGATCTCGTGCAAGGTCGCGCTGACCGGCAACGCGACGATCCCGATGGACTACTCGACGAGCCCCGCCGCCGCGAGCGCCGCGGTGACGATCAGCATCGCGGCCGGCGTGACCACCGCGAACCTCGATCTGATCGTCGTCGGCGACACCGTCGCGGAAGGTGCCGACGAGACCATCACGATGACGATCACCACACCGCTCTCGAACGTGCGCGCCGGTGCCTCGGCGGACCAGGCGCGAACGCACACGATCGACGACACCGATCCGTAGCGCTCAGCCGATGCGCTTGCCCTCGGGCGACCAGCGGTAGTAGCCCTCGCCGGTCTTCTTGCCGAGCTTTCCCTCGGCCACCTTGTCGCGCAACGTCTGCGGTGGAGTGAACGCCGGACCGATCGCCGTCGACAGGTACTCCGCGATGCCGAGCCGGACATCGAGTCCGACGAGGTCGGTCAGCTCGAGCGGTCCCATCGGATGGCCGTAGCCGAGCTTCATCGCGGTGTCGATGTCCGCGGCGGACGCGACGCCCTGCTCCACCATCCGCATCGCTTCGAGGCCGATGACGAGCCCGAGCCGGCTCGACGCGAAGCCCGGGCTGTCGGTCACGGTGATCGGCGTCTTGCCCATGCGCTCGGCGAGCGCCGCGGCGCACGCGACCGCGCCCGGATCCGCGGTGGGATGGCGCACGACCTCGACGAGCTTCATCACGTGCACCGGATTGAAGAAGTGCATGCCGACGACGCGACCCGGCGATCGCACGGCCCGTGCGATGTCGGCGATCGGCAGCGACGACGTGTTGGTCGCGAGCAGTGCCCCTTCGGGCGACGCGCGATCGATCGCGGCAAACACCTCGCGCTTGAGCTCGATGCGCTCGGGGATCGCCTCGATGACGCAATCGGTGTCGGCGCACGCGGCGGCGAGATCCTCGACGGCCCGGATGCGCGCGAGCGCTGCATCGCGATCCGCCGCGCTGATCTTGCCGAGCTCGACACCCTTCGCGAGGTTCTTGGCCACCTTGTCCACACCGGCCTGGGCACCACCCGAGAGCGCGTCGTAGAGGCGGACGTCGGCCCCCATCACGGCGGCGACGTGCGCGATGCCGTGGCCCATGGTTCCAGCTCCGATGACGGTGACAGTGCGAATCTGTGCGGCGTTCACGTGGTCGAAGCTATCGAAGGTCGAGTCCAGTTGCAGTACCGTCGCTGAGAATGATCGCGCGGCCCGAGTCGGAGCGCGCGGGCGGACGCCCGCAAGCGGCGATCGATGTCGAGCGCCTGCAGCGCGACCTCGAAGCGATCGTCGGTCCGCGGCGACTGTCGATGCGCGCCGTCGACCTCGACACCTATTCGCGCGACATGTGGCCGCGGCTGCTGCTGGCATATCGCGAAGGCAGGCTCGACGTGCCGCGCCCGCACGCGGTCGTGTGGCCGGAGCACGTGCGCGAGATCGTCGCGATCGTGAAGCTCGCGCGCGAGCATCGCATCCCGATCGTCCCGTACGGCGGCGGCTCCGGCGTGTGCGGCGGTGCGGTGCCGATCTTCGGCGGCATCACGATCGACACGAAGCGGATGCAGCAGCTGCGCAGCGTCCACTCCGACGAGCTGATCTGCGATGTCGACGCGGGGCTCAACGGCGAGCGGTTCGAGCGCGAGCTCGCGCGGCGCGGCTACACGTTCGGTCACTTCCCGTCGTCGATCTATTGCTCCACCGTCGGTGGCTGGCTCGCGACGCGCGCGGCGGGTCAGCTGTCGACGAAGTACGGCAAGGTCGAGGATCGCGTCGCGGGGCTCACCGTCGTCACCGGCAAGGGCGAGGTCATCGAGACCGATGGTCCCAATCGCGCGCTGCGCGGCCCGAACTGGACGCAGCTCCTCCTCGGCAGCGAGGGCACGCTCGGCATCATCACGTCCGCGCGCGTGCGCGTGTCACCGGCGCCGCAGCTGCGCGTGTTCCGCGGCTTCGAGGTCGACGACGTCGCGACAGGTGTCGAGGCGATCCGCCGCGTGCTGCAGAAAGGGCTGCGCCCGTCGGTGGTGCGCCTCTACGACGAGCTCGACACGTTGATCAACTCGTTCGGCAAACACGACGACGGTCACGAGGAAGCACCGGACGTGCGCGGTCCGGTCCCGGCCGTCTCGTCGGGAGCGCTGCCGGCGTGGCCAGATCCGCCGCGTGCGAACGATGACGGCGTGATCGATCGGATCATCGCGTTCGCGAAGGGCAAGACCTCGCGCAAGGTCGCGATGAACGCGGCGCTCGGCAAGTCGTCGACGATGAACAAGCTGTTCGGCGTCGCGGAGCGCGTGGCGCGTCGCGGCTGCCGCATGATCATCGGCCTCGAGGGTTCGCGCATTCGCACCGAGATCGAAGCGGCGCTCACCTTTCACGAGCTCGAGACCGCGGGATGTCGTGACAAAGGCGAGGATCCGGGCTGGGCGTGGCTCGCGCATCGCTATCACGTGTCGTATCGAATGAGCCCCGTGTTCCGCGACGGTGCGTTCGTGGACACGATGGAAGTCGCATCGAGCTGGGACCGCCTCGCGGACCTCTATCACTCGGTGCGCGAAGCGATCGGTCAGCACGCCCTCGTGATGGCGCACTTCTCCCACGCGTACGCGGACGGCTGCTCGATCTACTTCACGTTCGCGGGCACCGCGCCCGACGCGGAGGGTGCCGAGCGCATCTACGACTCGATCTGGCGCGACGGTCTCGAAGCGACGACGCGTGTCGGCGGCACGATCAGCCATCACCACGGCGTGGGCCTGCTCAAAGCGCCGTACATGGTCGGCGAGCACCGCGAAGCGATGGCGATCTTCGAAGCGGCGAAGCAGAGCCTCGATCCCGACGGCATCCTCAATCCCGGCAAGATGGGCCTCCACCATCGGATGCGCCCGTGACCACCGCGAGCGACGACTTCTCGCTCGGTCGTGCGTTGATGCTCGCCGTCGGCTACGAGCACGTCGAGGAGCTCGACGCGAACAACTATCGCGTCACGCCGGGCTCGTCCGCGGAGGTCGCGGAAGTCATTCGCCGCGCGGGCACGCACAAAGCGGCGGTGCATCCGCTCGGTGCCGGCGGACGACCGCAGCGCAACGCGGATTCGCGCCAGCGCGTGTTCATCTCGACCAAGCGCCTCGATCAAGTGCTGCAACTCGACGAGACATCGCTGCTCGTGCACGCGCAGGTCGGCCTCACCGGGCTCGAGCTCGAGCGCATCCTCTCGCCGCGCGGACTCTCGCTCGGCGACTACCCGCCGGTCGTGCTCACGTCCTCGCTCGGCGGCATCATCGCGGTGCGCACGCCGGGAAAATCGTCGGCGCGCCACGGCTTCCTCGAGGACGCGGTCGTCGGTGTCTCCGCCGTGCTCGCCGACGCACGCACGGTGCACACGCGCATCGCGCCGCGCCGCTCGACGGGGCCCGACCTCGCGCGCGCGTTGTGCGGTAGCGAAGGGACCATCGGGTTCATCACGAGCGCCGTGCTGCGCATCCACAAGAAGCCCGAGGCTCGACTCACCGCCGCATACATCCTGCCGTCGTTCGATTCGGCGGTCTCCGCCGTGTATCTCGCGCTGCGCGAGGAAGCCGCGCCGTCGGGGCTCCGCATCTACGACGCCGCCGAAACCGCGCTCCACTACGACGGCCTCGTGCTCCCCGAGAACCACGTCCTCATGTGCGCCGCGACGGCGGGCCCGACAGACCTCGCCGCGTGCGATCGCGATCTGATCACGAGCGCCGTGCTCGCCGAAGGCGGGCGCACGACGGATACCGCGCTCGCGGATCTTTGGTGGCGACGCACCCACGCGGGCGAACCGAGCCCGGGTCCATCTCCGTCGCTCCAAGTCATGGCCACGCCCTCGAAGCTACGCGCGGTCTACCGGACGGTCATCGAGCGAGCGCAGTCGCTGAACATCACCGCCCGCGCCCACATCTCGCGCTTCGATGCGGATGGCGCGGTCCTCTTCTTCACGTTGCTCGAAGGCGACGAGACCGCCTCCGCCTCCATCGTCGGCGCGTGCGAGCAAGCCGCGGGAGCGGCCGGCGGCTGGCTCCTCGGCGCACGCGCGACAAAGCTCGATGCCTACCTCCGCGGACTTCGCGACGCGCTCGATCCCGATCGCATCATGAACCCCGGTACCCTCGCCTGAGGCGTCGGCTGGTGACGGCCGGGGCTTATTGCCGGATGTAGTGCAGATTGCATCGGTGACGGATCGGACGGTTTCGGTGCGACTCGCCGACGCGGAAGTCCTCTGTGACGAGTAACGTCTCGCGCTTGGGAGGATTCATGCGGAAGTTCGTGCTCGTAGCGTCTTTGCTCGTTCCTGTGGTCGCCGTCGCGGATGACGACATCGTCAAGATGCCGGACAAGACCACGCCGTTCGCGTCGTGGACCGCGGCTCAACAGTGGATGCCGGAGTACAGCCACGACGCTCGCTCGGATCACGGCTACTCCAGCAACGCCGGCATGCTGCTCCTCGCCGACGAGCTCGGCGACAAGTTCAGCGAGCTCGGTCGCGCGAGCCTGATCCAGAAATGTTTCCGCAACCAGGGCCCGGAAGGCAAGTCGCTCCTCGCGTGGGCGATGTGCGGCTCCGACGTCAAAGCGCTCGACATGAAGAAGCTCGCCGCCGAGCTCGACGCGGAGAAGGTCTCCGCCGACAACAAGGCCGAGGTCATCAAGACCGCGACCGAGGCCTACGAGAAAGCGAAGAAGGTCGGCGAGTTCATCGAAGCCGCCGCCAAAGACGACGCCGGCGTCGCGCAGGTCCTGAAGCTGACCGACACCGCGAAGGCCGAGTGGTCCGCCTATCTCGGGAAGAACAAGGCCACCTTCGATCAGTACCTCGCCCTCAAGGACGCGGTGCGCACCGGGAAGTCGAACCACGCGGCGTTCAAGGGCTGCTTCGAAGCCACGAAGCCCGCGTTCGAGAAGCACGTGAAGTCGCTCGCGTCGAAGATCCCGTGGGACGTCGGCAACGACTACATCCCGGGCTACATGCGCTACCTCACCGCATCGACCGAGGGCTACATCCTCACCGTCGCGTGGGCCGCGTGCGCGTGGGCCCACGACAAGTCCGGCGAGTCTCCGTACTCCGGCGCTGCGGCCCAAGAGTTCAGCGGTAACCTCAAGGCCGGCTGGCGCACGCTCGCACTCGGCAAGGCGCTCGACGAGAAGTTCAAGCCGAAGTTCTCCGATCGCAACTGGCCGGCGCTCGACACGTTCCAGTGGAAGTACGGCGTGCAGCCCGCGGGCACGAGCGTGGTCGCTCCGATCATGACGCGCAACGAGGGCGTGATCGGCAAGCTGACGAAGAAGGATGACGACTTCACGACCGTGTCGTTCAAAGGCGACAAGGTCGAGTCGTGCCTCCAGTGGGCCGACACGAACAAGGTGTCATCGGTCGACTCGAGCGGCGGCGTGCACTACGACAAGAAGTGTCTGAAGCGCGGCATGGTCGACAACCAGACCGGCGCGAGCGATGTGCCGACGCGCTATTTGACGGGCGCGAAGGTCGGTGACTCGTTCGCGGAAGTGAACAAGTTCCCGGTCGTTGCCTGGAAGGGCAAGAAGGTCACGATGATCTTCGGCGTACCGCTGAAGTAGCCGCGCGCATCTACCAACACGGATCTCAGCGGTGCTGGCACCGCGCGCCGCTGGTGTTAGCCTCACGGCATGCTGCGCTTGGTGCTCGCCGTTACTTCGGTCGCGGTCGCCGCTGATGCGCGTGCCGAGGATGTGCGCTGGGGCGTCGGCTACACAGGGGTTGCAAAGGAGTTGACCGGCCCGCAGCCGACATTCAAGGCCTACTGCAAGCGGTGCAAGATCGGCCATCGAATGGCTACGCCGCCGAAGCCGTATTTCGGAGTTCAGGTCACGAAGCCCGAGCCCGACGAGCATTCGGCGCACAGCTACGAACCCGTCCTGATCGCGATCCACGTCAAGCGCGGCTGGTACTTTCGCATCATTGGCGAGCACGGTCAGGATGTCTGGCCGCACGGCGAGCCTCGCATCGATCAGACCTTGACGATCGAGTCGATCACTCCACGCGACGTGATTGCCGGCGGCCCGCCTGAGATAGTCGTCGTCACGAAGACGACCAGCAAACTGGCACCCTCGTACCGCGAGGTCTGGGTGTTCACCGTCGTCAATGGCGTCGTTTGGAGCTCGAATCCGATCACCGACGTCGATCCGAAGTCGCTGTTGTGAGGAGTGTGAATTCTCGAGCTCGAGCCATTCGCGCGAGAGTAACTCTACGATCAGCGAGGTCCGCACATCGCGTTCGCGTTTCCGCGGAAACGTGGGCCTTCGCGGTCGCATCCATCGCGGCCACGTGACCCGACAATCCGAACGACACTTCTCTGCCCGATTCAAACGCCGCGCGTTCCGCAGCAGACGACGAGAGCGGCTAGCCGACGTTCGAGTCTTGCTTCGACATATCCGCGACGAGCTTGCGCATGAACAGCTCGATGTTCCTGCGCAGCGCTTGGTCCTCGCACACCGGTAGCGCGCGGCGCCATGTCTCGACGGCTCGCGCGTGCAGGCCTTGGCGAAAGTAGAGATACGCGAGGCGCGTGAGCGCCGGAAAGTACGCGGGCTGCAAGTCGACGACCGCTTCGTACTCGTCGACCGCCTCGGCCCAGCGCGACGCGCGCTGCAGCATGTTCGCGAGCATGAAGTGCAACTTCGGGCTCGATGGATCGGTGACGAGGGCGCCGCGGAGTCGCGCGATCGCGCCGTCGATGTCGCCCTGATGATAGCGACCGAGCGCGTCGGCGAGGATCGCTTCGTGATCCGCGCGCTCGTCGCTGTTGAGGTCGCGTAGCAGGCGGTGAAGGCGCCGCGGATCGAGCGGCTTTTCGAGGTAGCCGTCGGCGCCGTGTTGTTGCAGGGTCGCGTCGGGGATCTGCCCCGAGTCGACGACGCTGGTGGTGACGATGACGCGCGTGCGGGCGAGGCGGCGCGAGCGCTTGATCGCGCGGCACATGCGGAGACCGTCGAGCTCGGGAGTCGCGACGTCCGCGAAGACGAGATCGAAGTTGAGCTGCGAGAGTAGATCGATCGCCTGCGCGCCGACGCCGACGGCTTGGCACTCGAAGCCGAGGCGCTCGAGCTCGGAGACGAGCTGGATGCGACCCGGTGGATCGGGGTCGACGATGAGGGCGCGCATGCGGCCACCCTCGGCGGTGGAGTCGATGTCGGCGCCGCGGTCGAGCTCTTCGGCGATCACCAGCGTGGCTTCTTCGACGAGCCGATCGTCGGCGGAGGTCGTCGTGGTGATCGTGTTGGCGTGCCACTCGCCCGAGAGCGTGGCTGGGGGGATCTCTTCGGAGGGCAGCTCTTCGTTGTCTTCGATCGCGCGCGCGGCTTCTTCGGCGAGCGCGCGCTGAGCGCGGCGGTGCTCGTCTTGGTTGTCTTCGTCGGGGGCGACGACGGCGAGGTACGTGGTCTGGCGCTTCGCTTCGATGCCGTGCAGGTAGGTCTCGCCGTCTTTGTAGCGCTGGAAGCCGACGCGGATCGATCGCGCGAGCGTGACGTCGAGGGCGATGCGCAGCTCGACGTTCTTGCCGCGCGCGGCGGCGAGCTCGCGGGCTGGGACGATCGCGTCTTCGGGGCGCGCCGCGGCGATCACGATCGTGGATGCGTCTTCGTAGACGACGAGTGCGTGGAAGATGCGCGCCCACTCGAGCGAGACGTGCTCGAGCACGTCGAGGCGGAGGACGGATTCGTCGAACACGATGCCCGGCCAGCCGGTCTGGATCGAGAGCGCCATCGCGAGTTGGCGCTCGCTCGCGTAGCCGAGCGCGTAGAGCTCGGAGGCGACCGGATGCCGGCCGCTCTGGCGAGCGAGTGCGTCGGACAGCGCGCTGGCGTCGATGACGCCTTGTTGGATGAGCAATTGCCCGATCGATCCGCGCACTTGCAAAGAAGCGTATCAGGATCCGCCAGATCTCACATTTTCTTGGATTCCCAAGTCCTCGTAATCTCGACCTCTCGATGGTCCGTGCCGGCTAGTCGACCGGCCGCGTCACATTTTCTCTAGCGATCCGTGCCGTGGTTGATATCCTCCGCCGCGCCTTGAGGAAACCCGCCGTTGGGTAGCGTCGAGCCTGTGACAGGCTGGCGCATCGCGATGGGCTCTCTCGACAGCAACCACACGACTTCGCACCAACCCCGAAGTGGCATCACCATTGCTCGTTCGGTGGAACCTTAGTCGCTCGTAGGAGAACCTAGTGAACAGCAACGACTTCAAGATCGGTGAGAAAGCCGTCTATCCCGCCCACGGCGTAGCCGAGGTGATCGGGATCGAGAAGAAGGAGATCAACACCACGGTGTGCTCCTTCTACGTGCTCAAAGTGCTCGCCACCGGGATGCAGATCCTCGTGCCGAAAGAGAAGGCTGATCAAGTCGGGCTCCGCCCCGTCGCGACCTCCTCGGAGATCGAGGAAGTGTTCGACATCCTCCGCGAGAAGGATGTCCACATCGACAAGCAGACGTGGAACCGCCGCTATCGCGGGTTCATGGAGAAGATCAAGACGGGCTCGCTGTTCGACGTCGCCGAGGTCTATCGCGACCTGTACCGGCTGAAGTCGTCGAAGGTCCTGTCGTTTGGCGAGCGCAAGATGCTCGACAACGCGAAGCAACTCATCGTGAAGGAGCTCGCGGTCGCGAAGAAGTGGGCCGAGGACAAGGTCGAAGCGGAGCTCGAAAAAGCCTGCGCGTGAGCTCGGCATCCTGAGTCGAAGGCCCGCAAATGCGGGCTTTTCTCGCATCAAGGCCCCGTTAGCGGGGCTTTGCGTTTTTTCGGACGTGTGTTACGTGCCCTAGACCATGCAGGTTCATGTAGCCAAGGCGGAGATCTGGAATCTGCCGGTCGACGCCATCGTCAATCCGGCCAACTCGCTCGGCATCATGGGCGGCGGTATCGGCGGGGCGCTGCGCCGGCAAGGCGGCGACGTGATCCAGCAAGCCGCGATGCAGGCCGCTCCGATCGCCGTGGGCGCCGCCCTCGTGACCACCGCAGGTCAGCTCCCCGCGAAGAACGTCATCCACGTCCCGACGATGGAGGAGCCGGGCATGAAGATCGGCGCCGAAAACGTTCGTCGCGCCGCCCGCGCGGCCCTGATCGCGTCGGACCGCAACGGCTTCAAGGTGATCGCGATCCCGGGCATCGGCACCGACCTGGGCGACGTGCCGATCGACGAGGCCGCACGGGCGATCGTCGAGGAGATCCGGGCGCACCGCCGGCCCAACCCCGAAACGATCTACCTGGTCGACCAGAACGAGAACATGGTCGCGGCGCTCGAAGAGGCGCTCCGGAACGCGCAAGCAAACCTCTGAAACGTCAGGCAGCTCGCATCCGTTACTTCGGGATTTCCCGCATGATGGGGATCCATGAGTCGTTCACCGCTCCTTCGTAGTCTTCGCCAACTCGTTCGCGACGTTCGCAACTCGAAGAAGACCGGCATCCCGGTCGACGAGATCCAGGGAGTCCGCGCGGAGCGCTCCGCCGAGAGACACCGCGAAGGGCTCACGCGACGCGGCGTCCTCACCGGCGCGATCGCGGGTGCGGGACTCCTCGCGATCCCCCGACGCGCGCGTGCGGCCGGACAACCATCGATCACGATCGTCGGCGGCGGCATCGCCGGCCTGACGTGCGCCCTCACGCTCGCGGACGCGGGCTACGCGTCGACGGTGTACGAAGCGAGCGGTCGCATCGGCGGCCGCATGTTCACGAACCGCACGAACTACTTCGGCGGCCAGATCACCGAGTGGGGCGGCGAGCTGATCGACACGGGCCACAAGACCGTCCGCAAGCTCGCGACACGCTACGGCCTGCCCCTCGACAACTTGCTCAACGCGCAGCCGAACGGCTCTCGCGACACGTATCGGTTCGACAACCAGTACTACGCCGCGACGCAAGCCGACGCGGACTTCCTCGCGATGGCCGATGCGCTCTATGCGGATCTCGAGGCCGCGGGATATCCGACGACGTTCGACGCCTATACCGCGCAGGGGCAGTCGCTCGATCAGATGAGCATCCACCAGTGGATCGCATCGCGCGTTCCAGGCGGCAACACGAGCAAGCTCGGTCAGCTTCTCTCGACGGCGTACAACATCGAGTTCGGCGCCGAAGCGGGCAATCAATCCGCGCTCAACTTGATCTACTTGCTCGGCTTTCAACCGACGTCGTCGCAGATGGACATCTACGGCGAGTCCGACGAGAAGTTCCACATCCGAGGTGGCAACCAACAGTTGCCCGAAGCGATCGCGGATGACCTCGGCGACGCGGTCGTCAAGACAGGTCACTCGCTCGTCCGGCTCGCCGAGACCCCGAACGGTCGGTACCGTGCGACGTTCACGCGTGCAGGCACGTCGATCGACGTGGTGTCCGACTATGTCGTGCTCGCGATCCCGTTCGCGATCCTGAAGAACATCGACACGACCCAGGCGAACTTCGACGCGCGGAAGAAGCGCGCGATCAACCAGCTCGGCGGTGGACACAACGGCAAGCTCCAGCTCCAGTTCGACCAGCGAAACTGGCTCGGCCAGGGTCCGTGGCCCGGCAAGGCGAACGGCTCGAGCTACTCCGACGCAGGCTATCAGGTGAGTTGGGAAGCGACGCGCAAACAGGCCGGCACCGCGGGCATCCTCGTTCTGTACTCGGGCGGCAACAACACGGACTCGATGAAGTCGACCGTCCCATTCGCGACCGCCGCCGATGCAAAGGTCCTCCAGGACGCGCAGAAGGGCTTCGGTCAGATCACGCAGACGTTCCCCGGCCTCGCGTGGAACGGCAAGGCGACGCAGTCGCTGATGCACAAGAACCCCTACGCGAACCTCGCGTACAGCTTCTACAAGCCCGGTCAGTACACGGACTTCGGCGGCTACGAGGCGCACAAGCAAGGCGGCGTGTACTTCTGCGGCGAGCACACGACGCAGGAGTTCCAGGGGTTCATGGAAGGCGGCGCGATCACCGGCAAAGACACGGCCGACAAGCTGATCAAAAAGCTCGCCTGATCGTGGCGGTTTGTCGCAGGTCTGCGCGTAGGTAACCGCGCGATCGCCTTCTGCTAATTGGCGGCTCGCTGCGTTGACCGCCCCACCCCGCGCCATATACTGCGCAGGCTTTGCAGCTACAGGCATACATGCCAGCGGGGCTGGCGATCGTTTTTGGGCTCGGCTTCTGCGGGTTGTTCACCGCACTCGCCGTCCTTATCGGCCCCAAAGCCACCAACCCCGAGAAGCTCAAGCCGTTCGAGTGCGGTAGCGAGCCGATCGGAACTCCGCGCGGCCGCTACAGCGTGAAGTTCTACCAGGTCGCCATCCTCTTCCTGGTGTTCGACATCGAAGCAGCGTTCATGTACCCGTGGGCGGTCCTCTACAACCAGCTGTCGAAGACCGTCGGACCGACGGGGTTGCCGCAGGTCAGCGTGTTCGGCTTCGCCGAGATGCTCCTGTTCGTCGCGATCCTGGTGGTTGCCCTCGCCTACGTCTGGAGAAAGAAGGCGATCGGATGGGAGTAGAAATCACGACGACGCGTCTCGAGGACGCGGCGAAATGGGCCAAGAGCTCGGTGCTCGAAAAGGCGACGAACTGGGGCCGCAAGTTCTCGCTGTTCAGCTATCCGTTCGTCACCGCGTGCTGCGGCATGGAGTTCATGTCCGTCGCGGGACCGAAGTACGACCTCGCGCGTTTCGGCGCCGAGTTCCCGCGGTTCTCTCCGCGCCAGAGCGATCTGCTCATGGTCGTCGGCACGGTCACCGAGAAGCAGGGCCCCGCGGTCAAGCGCGTGTTCGATCAGATGGCCGAGCCGAAGTTCGTCATCGCGTTCGGCGTGTGCGCGTCGACGGGCGGCTTCTATCAGAACTACTCCACGATGCCCGGCGTCGATCAGGTCATCCCCGTCGACGTCTACATCCCCGGTTGCCCTCCGCGGCCGGAGCAGGTGCTCGACGCGATCATCCTGCTGATGGATCGCATCCAAGCGGGGCGCGGCCACAGCCAGCTTCGCGACAAGCACGAACAGATCATCGCGGCCCGCGCGGCCGGTGACGACGGCCAAGGCTAAGGATACCGACGATGTCGCAGAAAGTTCTCGACGCGCTGAAGGCTTCGCACGCCGGCGCTGTCGATCGCACCGCGTCACCGCACGGTGATGACACCGCGTGGATCAAGCGCGACTCGCTGCTCGCCGTGGCGACCTGGCTCAAGAACGATCCGGCGATGCTGTTCGACGCACCGGTGTTCTGCACCGCGATCGATTGGCTCGATTGGAATCCGCTCGACCAACCGCCGAGCGCGAAGTGGGACGAGAGCAAGCCTCGCTTTACCGTGTGCTACCAGCTGCGGTCGTCGAAGCACCGCCACCGCGTGCGCCTCGAGATCGAGGTCCCCGAGCACGATCCTCGCGTCGTGTCGCTCGCCGGACTGTGGCCCGCGTTCAACTGGCAAGAGCGCGAGACGTTCGACATGTACGGCATCAAGTTCGACGGTCACCCGGATCTGCGCCGCATCTACCTCTACGAAGAGTTCGTCGGGTACCCGCTGCGCAAGGACTATCCGAAGGACAAGCGCCAGCCGCTCGTGCGTCGCGATGATCTCCCGATCAATCCGATCAAGCGCCCGGGCCACGCAGGGGAGCACAAGTAGATGCCGGTCACCGACGCGCAGTCGCTCAAGCAGCTCGTCCTCGGTCGCAAGGATGCGCAGGACCTCTCGGACACCGAGCAGGAGCTGCCGCCGGATCTGATGACGGTCAACATGGGCCCGTCGCACCCGGCGATGCACGGCACCGTTCGCATCGTGCTCACCGTCGACGGCGAGAAGGTCGTCCGCTCCGACGTGCAGCCCGGCTATCTGCACCGCTGCTTCGAGAAGGAGAGCGAGTACGCGACGTACACGCAGGTGTTCCCGTACACGGATCGCCTGAACTACGTCTCGCCGATGATCAACAACTGCGGCTGGGCGATGGTCGCCGAGAAGCTGATGGGGATCAAACACGACATCCCCAAGCGCGCGGAGTACATCCGCGTGATCGTCTCGGAGATCTCGCGCATCACGGATCACCTGACGTGTGTCGGTGCCTCCGCGATGGAGCTCGGCGCGTTCGGTCCGTTCCTGTTCTTCCTCAAGTGTCGCGAGTGGCTCTACGAGCTGCTCGAGACCGTGTCCGGCGCGCGCCTCACGCACACCTACGTTCGCGTCGGCGGCGTGTCGAAGGATCTGCCGGATGGCTTCACCGACCGCCTGACGCACACGTTGAACGAGACCGAGAAGGTCATGGTCGAGGTCGAGGGCCTTCTCAACAACAACAAGATCTTCCGCGATCGCATGGCCGGCATCGGCGCGATGACGAAGGAAGAAGCGATCGCGAGCGGCTGCGTCGGCCCGATCGCACGCGCGTGCGGCGTCGACTACGACGTGCGCAAGGACTACCCGTACTCGATCTATCCCGAGGTCGAGTTCGACGTTCCCGTCGGTACGCACGGTGATTGCCTCGATCGCTACCTCGTTCGCATCGAGGAGCTGAAGCAGTCGATCCGCATCCTTCGCCAGTGCCTGAAGCAGATCCCCGACGGTCCGGTGATGATCGATGACCCGCGCTGCACGCTGCCGCCGAAGACGGACACGTACAACACGATCGAGTCGATGATCCGCCACTTCAAGCACATCGTCGACGGCATCAAGGTGCCCGCCGGCGAGACGTACTCGTTCCTCGAGGGCGGCAACGGCGAGCTCGGCTTCTTCGTCGTCGCCGATGGCACCGGCCGTCCGTACAAAGCGTACGTGCGGTCGCCGTCGTTCGTGCATCTCTCGACGGCGAGCAAGCTCATCCACGGTCACCTGATCGCGGACATCGTTCCGATCTTCGGCATGATCAACATGATCGGCGGGGAGTGCGACAAGTAATGGCCACTGTAGCCACACCACCACCGGGCCCGCCCACAGCGCCAGCGCCCGCGGATCCGAACAAGGTCACGCTCACGATCGATGGGCACACGGTGCAGGTGCCGAAGGGGACCAACGTCCTCGAAGCAGCGAAGACGCTCGGCATCGAGATCAGCGCGTTCTGCTACCACCCGGGCCTCCCGATCGTGGCGCAGTGCCGCCAGTGCCTCGTCTCGATCGAGAAGAACCCGAAGCTGCAGCCGAGCTGCCAGCAGGTCGTCGGCGAGGGCATGGTCGTGAAGACCACCGACCCGCAGTCGACGCTCGCTCGCAAGCAGCAGCTCGAGTTCACGCTCGTCAACCATCCGATCGATTGCCCGATCTGCGACAAGGCCGGCGAGTGCACGCTGCAGAAGCTGTACTTCGAGCACGACAACGCGGACTCGCGCGTCGACACGCCGAAGGTGCACAAGGCGAAGGCCGTCGACCTCGGTCCGACGATCGTCCTCGATCAAGAGCGCTGCATCCTGTGCTCGCGCTGCATCCGCACCTGCGATCACACGTCGGGACAGCACCAGCTCGAGTTCGCGAACCGCGGCGATCACGAGATCCTGACCACGGCGCCGGGCGAGAAGCTCGACAACCCGTACTCGCTGAACACCGTCGATGTCTGCCCCGTCGGTGCGCTGACGTCGAAGGACTTCCGATTCACGATGCGCGCGTGGGAGCTCGAGGCGACGCCGTCGGTGTGCAACGGCTGCGCGACGGGCTGCAACATCGAGATCCACCACAAGAACGGCCGCGCGTGGCGCCTCGTTCCGCGCCACAACCCGGACGTCAACGACTACTGGATGTGCGACGAAGGTCGGTTCACATATCACGACCTTCGCGAGCAGCGCCTCGCGGTCGCCACCGTCGACGCACTGCCGGCGGGTTGGGATCGCGCGATCCGCGCCGCTGCCGATCGCCTCGCGGTCGGTCGTGCCTCGGGACAGTTCGCGATCGTGCTCAGCGCGCTGCACTCCAACGAGGACAACTTCGCACTCGCGAAGCTCGCGCAGGCGTGGGGCGTCACCCACGTGTACGTCGCGGCGAAGCCGAACGTTCCGGCGCGCGCCGATGGCCGCCTCCGCGTGGCCGATATCAACCCGAACACCGCCGGCGTCAAAGCGATCGCCGAGGCGCTCGGTCTCGCCACCAAGCCGGTGTTCGAGCTCGATGCATCGATCCGCGGACTGCTCGCGCTCGGTGACGTGCTGCCGGGCATCGATCCCGGTCGACTCGAGGAGCTCGAGTACGTCGCGATCAGCGCGCACGAGCGCGGACCGGTCGCGCACGCGAAGGTCGCGCTGCCTGCCGCCGAGTGGGCGGAGATCGCGGGCACGATCGTGAACAACAAGGGCCACGTGCAGCGCATGCACGCGGCGTTCGCGTCGCCGGGTCAGGCGCTCCCCGCGTGGGAAGTCGTCGTCCGGTTGGCGCAAGCCACCACCGTCAAGCTGTCGTGGTCGCATCCGCGCGAGGTGTTCAAGGACATGATCGCGGCGGTGCCGGCCTGGAAAGACCTCGTGTGGGTGCGTGAAGCGCGCCCGCTGTCACTGCGCTTCGCGGGGAGCCGAGGCTAATGAGTACTCTCTACGCAATTCTCGATTGGCCGGGAACGAAGTGGATCTTCTTGATCCTCGTGCTCGTCATGCCGCTCGCGTCGCTGCTCACGTGGGCCGAGCGCCGGCAGAGCGCGATGATGCAGGACCGCCTCGGTCCGAACCGCGCCAACATCGGTCCGATCAAGCTGAAGGGCATCCTTCACTTCGTCGCCGACGCGCTGAAGATGATCTTCAAGGAAGACTTCATCCCGGCGAACGTCCACAAGGGACTGTTCACGCTCGCGCCGATCCTCGCGCTCGCGCCGGTGTTGATCGCCTTCTGCATCATCCCGTTCGGCCCGACGATCTATCCGCACCACCTGACGCAGCCGCTGTCGGACTACAACCTCGCGGTCAACCCCGGCGCACCGGAGTTCGCGGACGCGATCCGGATGCAGATGTTCCAGATCGACTTCGGTCTGATCTTCTACTTCGCGGTGCTCACGCTCGCGAACTACGGCGGAACGATCGCGGGCTGGGCCTCGTACAACAAGTGGGCGCTCCTCGGCGGTCTGCGTAGCTCGTCGCAGATGATGTCGTACGAGGTCGCGATGGGCCTCGCGCTCATGGGTGCGTTCCTCGTCACCGGCTCGCTCGAGCCCGGCTACATCGCCGCGCATGGCGTGACCACGACGATGTCGCCGGCCAACCCGGCGAACTGGCTGTGGCTGTGGCAACCCGTCGGACTCCTCTTGTTCTTCACCGCGGCGATCGCGGAGACCAAGCGCGCGCCGTTCGATATCCCCGAGGGCGAGCCCGAGATCATCGGCTACTTCGTCGAGTACTCCGGCATGCGCTGGGGCATCTTCTTCCTGGCGGAGTTCATCGAGATCGTCTTCATCTCGGCGGTCGTCGCGACCGTGTTCTTCGGCGGCTACCAAGTGCCGTTCCTCGATCCCGATGGCTTCCGCATCGGCGGCCAGATGGTCACCACGGCGGCCGGCACGTTCCACGAGGGTGGCCGCTGGCTCCCGCTCGATCACTGGGTCGTGGTGTTGCTGCAGTTCGGCGCGTTCGGCCTCAAGGTGATCCTGCTGTGCTGGTTCCAGCTCCTCGTGCGTTGGACGCTGCCGCGATTCCGCGCCGATCAGCTCATGAACCTCGGCTGGAAGCTGCTGCTGCCGCTCGCGCTCGCGAACATCATGGTCACCGCGCTGATCAAGTTGCTCGTCCAGGCATTTACAAGTTCCGGGACGCCGGGGCTGCCGGGAGGTTTGTGATGTCCGCTGCCCACGACGACAGCCACGACGACGAGCACGAGGGACCGAAGGTCCTCTCGGTCTCGACCACGCATCCGCGCGTTCGCACGATCCAGATCGTGCGTCCCGAGCCCGAGGACGTCACGTTCCTGTCCGCGACCGGTAAGGGCCTCGGCATCACGCTGAAGCACTTCGCCAAGAACTTCTTCCTGCCGCTCAAGAAGCTCGCGAACCGCCGCCAGGCGGGCGCGCCCGACGAAGAGAAGCTGAAGAACGACATCGAGACGGTGCAGTACCCCGAGGAGAAGGTGATCTACCCGGAGCGCTTCCGCGGTCTGCATCGCCTCATGCTTCGCGAGGACGAGTCGGTCCGCTGCGTCGCGTGCATGTGCTGCCCGACGGTGTGCCCCGCGCACTGCATCACGATCATCCCGGCCGAGACGGACAACAAGGGCGTCGAGAAACGCCCCGCGGTGTTCGAGATCGACGAGCTCCGCTGCGTGGTGTGCGGCCTGTGCGTCGAAGCGTGCCCGTGCGATGCGATTCGCATGGACACCGGCGAGCACGCGAAGCCCGTCGAGGATCGCGCCGATGCGATCGAGACCAAGGAATCGATGATGGCGCGCGGCATCAAGTCCAAGGCCACGCAGGGCGGCGAAGGCCCGAACTGGCGCGAAGGCAAGTAGCCTCCTCTCAGCGAAGCGCGGCGTCGATCGCAGAAGCGATGAGGCGGTCGATGCCGAGGCCATCGCGGGCCGAGGTCTCGATCGTTGCCCGCGCGGTGGAGTCCGGATCGGCGAGCGCGACGGCCTCCTCGCGCGACATCCGGTCGGCGAGATCGCACTTGTTGAGCTGGAGCACCCACGGAACCTCGGGCCACGCACGTAGCTCGGCGAGAACGGCGAGGTTCGCGTCGCGACGCGTCGGCGAGAGGTCGAACACGATCACCACGACATCCATCTGCGCGCCCAACACGACATCGCGCTCGATGTACGCGACGACCGAGTAGCCGCGGATCTCCCGCCCGGTGGGGAATCGGAGCGGAGGGTTCGGTTCGAAGTAGTCGAGGCGACCGCGGATGGGCGGGAGCTGTCGGGCGAGACATTCGCGCGTGGTCGCGCGACCGGAGCCCGACGCACCGTGGAGCACGACGCTGACCGCGATCTCGCGCGCCGAACGGTTCATGTACACGGGGCGACCTCGTCGGTGATCGCGCGGTTCGTCGTCACGGCGCCTCGACGATGCGAAGGAACGCGGCGTCGGTCTTGAAGGTGCGCGCCGTCTTGCCGAACAGGATCTCGATCTTGCCGCCGCGGACGCTCGTCACGCGTCCCGTCCCCCACTCGGGCTTCCCGGTGTGTTCGACGCGCGCGCCGACGGCGAACGCCGGGGCCACGATGCCCGGCGCGATCACCTCGGCGTGTTTCCGGAGCTCGTGAACGAGAGCACTCGGGATCGGAGCATCGTCGAGCTCGATCGTGAGGCGCCGCCGGCCGAGCGCGGGCACGAGCGCGACGAGCGCACTCGCGTCCGAGCCGCGCACCACGAGTCGGTCGAGCTGTGCGAGCCAACCACCATTGACGATCGCCTCGCAGACCGCCGCGGTCTCCTCCCGGCGCCGCGGACGTAGAGCGAGCTCGACGACCGACGGCAGATCGCCGGGTGCGAGCGTGCGGAGCAGCTCGGCGAGAGCTTCTTGTCCACGCGGGCGATCCGGCGTTCCGTTCTCGTTGCCGAGGCCGATCGACAGTCGGCGCAGCGTGGGATGGGCGATCCGCTCGATCCCGATCGCGTCGAGCGCGAGGTCTGCGAGCCGGGGCAAAGCCGCGACGAGCATCGCGGCGCCCGTGTGCGGTGTCTGCCAATGCCCCTGGATCTCGAGGCGACGGAGCGAACGGGGCGCCGTCGCCGCCACCGCTGCGAACGCCGCCTCCTCCCATCCCCAATATCTCAGCTCGGTCAACAGTGCGTTGTGTGGAGCGAGTGCGGGGCGGCCGTACGTCGAGCGCAGGAATCCGACGCCCCACTCGCGATAACCGGGGGCGTAGCGCTCGTGCAACTGACGCTGGTGGTCGCGCAGCGCCGCGTCGGCTGGCTGCGTGGCGACCGCGATGTCCGTCGCGATGACCTCGGCGTAGGGGTCGCTCACCTGCGCGAGGCGCTCCGCGAACCTGCCGAGCAAGCGCAGATCCTCGGGATCGTCGAGGAGTGGCGCGAACAGCGGCTCGGCCGCCGTGTACAACGCGAGATCCGTGGCGAGAGAGGTCTCGATCCACGGCTCGACGACAGCGCCCTCACGCACGTCGCCGAGGGCGATCCGCACGGCATCGCTCGCGGACCACAAGGCGCACGCGAGGTGCGTGATTCGAACGTCTGGTCGGATGACATCGATTCGGGTCGCGTCGTGAACCGCCGCCTCGTCGATCGTTCCGTGGCATTCGACGCACCGCTGTCCGCCTCCGCGTGCGATCCACGCGCCCCGTGGCTTCTCGCGGGGGATGTCCAGCCGGGCGAGGCCGGGCGAGAACGAGTAGTACAGGTGCTGGCTCCAGAACGAGGCGATGTGCGCGCGCCAGTCACGACGGAGCTCTGCCAGGTATGCCTCGTCGTCGCCCCGGATCGCCCGCGCCACGCGCTCGTAGGTCGTCTCGATCTCGTCGAGCAGGCCTCGCGTCTGGCCCTCGGGATCGAAATCGGCGAACAGCTCTCCCGGCTCGAGGAGGACGTGGCTCGTGTGCGGCAGACCGCGCAGGAACTCTCGGATGTCACTGCTCGTGGAGAGAAACGCGTCGCGGTCGGGCACCTCTCCCTCGGCGAGCCGATCGAGCAACGCCAACACGCGCGCGAACGATCCCGCGCGGTCGGCGAGAATACTCTCGCCGCTCTCGAACAATGGCGACGGGATGATTCGCGGTGCATTGCCCGCGATCACCTTCTGGAGGAGCGAAACCTCGTGCGCGTGCTGACAGACGCCCGTCAGGCTCTCGAGGTTCTGCCCGACAAACTCCACCATGTTGCCGATGTACAGGTAGGCACGATGCGCCATGAACAGGACCTTCGACGAGCCGCCCCCCGAGCTTGCTACAACGCCTACGTCCCATGCGAATCGAAACGGCTCGCGATTCGGGATGCCTGGTCGAGCAACGAAGTGGCGCGAGGCGCGCGACTTTTGGCGCTGCATGAATAGGCTCGACGCCCGCGTTGTTCTGTCTTGTATGTGGCGCGCTTGGTTGATCGCGGTGGTCGCGTGCGGAGGCGCCGGCGCCAAACCATCGACGCCCCCGTCGTCTTCGACCACCTCGTCGCCGACGACCATCGCGTCGCCCACCTCGTCGACCTCGTCGCGGCACGAGCCGATCGCGATCGATCTCGCCACGGCCCTCCCGAAACCCGAACCGGTCGAGCCCCTGCCCTTCGCGCCCGATCCCGTCGACGACGGCACGACGAAGGGTGCGGTCGCTGTTCCCGACGACGCGACCGTAGCGAGCCTGGATGGCGAGCTCGGACTCGACGTCATCGACAAGACCGTCACGTTCGCCGAGCTACCGGCGCTCGGCGCCGCGTGGAAGCAGCGAGCGCGCGTGACCTACAAAGGCATCGTCCCCGTCGCGATCAACCACTCGTGGGACCACGTCAACCTCACGTTCGTCGGCACGGAGATCAACGCATCGGGCTATCCGGGCGCGCTGAAGAGCTTCCCGCTCGTCTCGAGCGATGACACGGGGCCGTGGTCGAGCTCGTTCCCCGCATTCGACAAGAAGGGTCCGATCCTCGCCGCGATCCGCGTGCTGCCATCGACCCACGGACGGTCCGATGTGAAGCCGCCCGAGAACGAGCGACGCCAGGTCGTGGTCTACCAACCGAAGGGAGCGAAGGTCGTGCTCGTCGCGACCAAGCTCGTGACCGACACGGCATGGACTCCGCTCCTGCGCGTCGACACGCCGAAGGCCACGCGGATCGACGTGATCGATCCGGGATGGCACTAGCGCGTCGCGAATCGCACTAGAGCGCGCACTTCACGCGCGAATCGAACGGATCGCATTTCGGCTTCACGACCGGAGGCTTCACGACCGGAGGAGGCTTCACGACCTCGGGTGGTTTCTTCACCGGCGGTTTCTTTCTCACCGGAGGCTTCTTCACGACGGGCTTGTCGATCGTTGCCGTCTGCGTTGCCGTCTGCGTTGCCGTCTGCGTGGCTGTCTGCGTCGCGCTGCCCGCGGCTCCCTCGTCGGCGATCGCCGCATCGACGGCGGGGGGATCCACGGCCGCTGACTTCATCTCGGGCTCGGCGGGCTCGTCGACGACCGCCGTCGGCGCCGGTGTCGATGGCGCGTCGATCGCGCGCGGTGTGTCCTCGCTCGACTTCACGAACGCGACCGCGCCGCCGACGCCGAGAAGCAGCGCGGCGACGAGGCCGATCCACATGGCTCGTCGACGCGGGCGCACGTCTGGATCTCGCTCGGTCGAGTCGAACGACACCGGCTGCGTCATCGTCGGCGCGGGGAGTGCGCGCGGGCCGTGCATCGTGAGATGCGCGATCGGAATCGATGGCGGAGTGACGAGCGCGACGGGACCGGAGTCGGCGATGTTCGGCGTCGACGCGCGCTGCAGCGATGGTTGCGAATCGCGCACCCCGAGCACGCGATGTGCGCGCGTGACGAAGTAGCGTGCTGCGTCCGGGTTGTTCGCGAACGGTGCGAGATCGGCCATCAGCTCCGCGATGTTCGCGTAGCGTTGATCGGGATCCTTCTCGAGGCACCGCATGATCACCGCGGAGAGCTCGGGAGCGTTCGTCAGCGGCCGCGGTGGATCGACCGCGACCATCACGCACATCTCGGAGAACGACTCCGCTTGGAACGGGCGGCGCGCTTCGACGAGCTCGTACAGCACGGTGCCGAGCGACCAGATGTCCGTGCGCTGATCCACGTCGCGCGCGGACCGCATCTGCTCCGGAGACATGTACGCCGGCGTGCCGAGCATCGACTGCGTCTGGGTCAGCGAGAGATCGGTTCCGCCGGATGCTTTCGAGATGCCGAAGTCGAGCACCTTCACGATCGCGGTCTGGTCGGGCCGGAAGCTGACGTAGAGGTTGGTCGGCTTGAGGTCGCGATGCACGATGCCCAGCGAGTGCGCCTCGCAGATCGCATCGCAGCCCTGGAGGAGCAGGTCGACCGCGATCGGTGCGTACATGGCGCCGTGCTCTTCGACCAGCTGCCCGAGGTCCGCGCCCTCGAGTAGCTCCATGACCATGTACGGCAGCCCGTCGTCGGTCTGACCGACATCGTGGATGCGCGCGACGTGCTCGCTGCGGATCTTCACGGCCCATTGGGCTTCGCGCAGAAACCGCGTCACGATCTCCTCGTCCTGTGCCGCATCGCGGCGCAGGATCTTGATCGCGACAGGCTCGTGTAACGCGAGGTGCTGTGCGCGGTAGACCGTGCCCATACCGCCACGGCCGACGATGCCGTCTACGCGATATTTGCCGTCGATCACCGAGCCGATGGGAATGCCGCTCTCGGCTGCTCTCATGGACCGCGTCGCACCCTACCGTTCAGAGTAGCCCGAAAATAGAGGAGGCGCAGCGGCTTGTGTCCGCTGCGCCTCAAATGAGCACGACCGTCCGACCGTGAGGGGTTCTATCCCCTACGCGTTTGCGTAGGTGGGCTCCACGTAATCCTTCGGGCTTCCTGACGAGCAGGCGTGCACACCCAGAACAGAGGCAGATCCCTGGATAGCAGAAGTAGGAGACAGATTTCCCTCGGGTCTCGCATCAGACCGTCGGTGCTCGAATACGAGACTAAGGATCTCGATCAACACCGTCAATCGAAAAAATGACGAGTCGATCACTTCGATCCATTTTTGATCGAGAGAGAAATCTTCGACGGAAAACCGCAGAACATCGCGCTCCCGATCATTTCTACTTGATGCGATCGCGCGGCGAGCGTAGGCGCGCGCTCACAGGTCTTGCGCGCCGGACTTCGGTGCGACCGGCGTCTTGCCGGGCTTCTCGGCCGGCGCTTTGCCGCCGCGCCACGCTTTGTATTCTTTGCTCGCGACGAGTGCCTTGTACGCCGGATCACCGGTCAGCACGTTGTGGAGCGCGTCCTTCGTGATCGTGTCGCTCAGCATCTTGTCGAGATAGCCGACCGCGTCCGCGAACTTCTTCTGCTCGACCGCGAGCTCCACGAGCAGATCGCCGCCATCGCCCGTCCACATCCCGGGCTCGGCGGTGACCGCGGCCATCGCGTCGGATGTTGCCTTGTCGTAGTCCTTCGCGCGCTGCCATGCGCGAGCGCGCATGATCATCACGTACGGATCGTTGTTCGTCTTCGCGAGCAGCGAATCGAGGCTCGCGACCAGCTTCGGATAGTCGTTCTTCAGCGAGTGCGCATCGATCTCGACGAGCGTCACCGACGGATCGCCCGGGAAGTTCTTGCGGAACTCGTCGATCGACGCGAGGTACACTTCGGCCGGCTGCTGCACGTCGATCGTGAGGCCCTGCAGCGCGATCGCCTTCACCTTCGTGCGGACCTCCGCCGGAATCTCCATGAAGCGCTTCTTCGCCTCGTCGTACTTGCCCGCGCCGTGGAGCTGCGTCGCGTCGATATACGCGCGCGCCGCGGCCTCGCCGTGCGAGATCAGCTTGCCGACGAGCGAGAGCAACCCGCTCATCTCTTCGCCGTTGCGCAGCGAATAGACGTCCATCAGCTTGAGCGACTTGTCGGGCTCGCGAACCACGAGCACGTCGAGGAAGTTCACGCCGCCGCGCACGATGGTGCGGATGCGCGGACGATTGATGCCGTCTTTCTGGACCACACCGACGAAGCGCACCGACGACTCGGGGCCGAGGCCCTGGCACAGGCTCTCGCCGAGCTTGTCGAACGTCCCGATCTGCGCGCGGGTCTTCTCGTCGAAGCGCGCGGTGAACTTCGCCGCGTCGATCAAGCCGTCGGCCTTGTTCGGATCGCACGGGCTGAGCGCCGCCGCGAAGTCCTTGCCGAACTTCTCGGCCTCTTCCTTCGTGATCGCGTCCTTGTCGGGCGCCTTCACGCCGGGCTCGCCCGACGTCGACTTGGGGTCGGGCGTCGCCTTCGGATCCGCCTTCGGATCGGCGGTCTTGGCTCCCGATCCGAGCGCGGGCTCGGGCGGCGGAGCTTCCTTCTTGCACGCGGCAAGCGAGAGGGCGAGGAGGAGGGCGAGGCGGGTGCGGGTCATGGATAGATCCGGACGTTAGAGGGTTGGTGACAGACGCAGACGAAGATCGAGAGTCAGTGACAATACCTGCCGCTACCCATCGGTGGGCAGCCGCGAAGCGCAAGAACATCCATGGTGACCGCCACGCCCACGTGGATCAGCACGCCGCCCCAGATCGACTTCGTACGCATCGCGAGCGTCCCGAGGATCAAGCCCGCGCCGATCGCACCGAGCGTCTCGGGCATCGGCTTGCCGTAGTGGATCATGCAGTACGGCACGATCATCACGAAGATCGCGTTCGCGCCGAGTGATCGCCGCAGGCCTTGCAGCAAGAACCCGCGGAAGAAGAACTCGAGCGAGAGGAACTGCACGCAATAGAACGCCTCCCAGGTCCACAGATCGAACGACGAGCGGTTCGCCATCCGGTAGAACGGGTACGTGTTGCGAAACGAGTTCGTCTTCGACGCGAGGTAGACCGCGGGCAAGATGCACGCGAACAGCGCCACGTAGATCCACAGGTGCTTGAAGAAGCCCTTCGGCGAGATGTGGTAGTCGCGGATCTTCTCGCCCGGCAGGAGCGCGAGCACGATCATCGGCAGGATCACGTAGCCGAACAGACGCCACCCCGACCACCACGCGAAGCCCCACAGCTCCCAGTTCGGATCGCGCGTGTTCGTGAACCACTTCGCGTAGGTCTGGTGGTTCCCGAGGTACTCCTGCAGCGTCAGCGAGATGCAGCAGGTGAGCAGGATCGCGAGGATCCGGACATTGGTCGTGCCCGCGTCGTCGGGCGAGCGCACCGTCTCGCGATCGATCGCGCGCCACTGATCGATGCTGACGGCCTTGAACCATCGCCACGGAGTCGCGAGCAGCGCGCCCAGGCTCACGCTAGCCCTTCGGCTCGCTCGGTTCGCTCGGTGCCGGTGAGCTCTTGCTCGCTTTGGCTGCCTTCGCCGCAGCTTGCTCCGCCGCCTTCGCGGCCTTCTCGGCTTTGTCCGCTTCCGCGACGAGGACATCGGCGACGCGACGAATGCGACGGCGCGTGATCTCCTTGCCGAGGACCGACATCACCTCGAACAGGCCGGGCGACGCTTTGCGTCCGGTGACCGCGAGGCGGAGAACGCCGAACGCGTGCTTCGGCTTCCAGCCCTTCTCCTCGAGCCACTTCTTCGCTTCTTCCTCGATGATCGCCGTGGCGAAGCCATCCCGCGCTTCGAGCTTGTCGACGAGCTCGAGCAGCGCGGCCGCGAGCACGCGCGGTGCGACGTCCGGCACCACGAGCTCTGGAACGAGCGGCGCGAGATCGAGATCGCCCGAGAAGAAGTACTCGACGAGCGGGATGAAGTCGTCGAGCTTCTTGATGCGCTCGCGAACGAGCGGCGCGAGCTTCAAGAAGAACTCGCGATCGAGTCGCCACTCGATCAGCTTGTCGACGAGCTGCTCGTAGCCGAGCTCGTGGATGTACTTCTCGTTGAGCGCGGTGAGCTTCTCGATGTTGAACACCGGACCGCCGAGCGCGATGCGGTCCCACGAGAACACCTCGGTCATCTCCTCGAGCGTGAACTTCTCGCGGTCGTTGCCGAACGACCATCCCATCGTGCCGAGGAAGTTGAGCAGCGCGTTCGGCAGGATGCCGATGTCCCGGTAGTAGTTGATCGAGACGGGGTTCTTGCGCTTGCTGATCTTCGACTTGTCGTTGTTGCGCAACAGCGGCATGTGGAAGAACAGCGGCGGCTCCCAGTCGAACGCTTGGTAGAGCAGCACGTGCTTCGGCGTCGACGAGATCCACTCCTCGGCGCGTACGACGTGCGTGATCTCCATCAGGTGATCGTCGACGACGTTCGCGAGGTGATACGTCGGCAGACCATCCGTCTTGAGCAGGACTTGATCGTCGATCTGCGTCGCATCGATCGAGATCTCGCCGCGCAGCTGATCGTGGACGACGATCGATCCGCTGATCGGCACCTTGAGGCGGACCACGTGCGGCTCTCCCTGCGCGGCGCGATTGCGCGCCTCGGCGGGATCGATGTCGCGACAGTGGCGGTCGTAGCCGGTGTTGCGCTTCTCGGCTTCGGCGAGCTTGCGCATCTTCGTGAGGCGCTCGGCCGTGCAGAAGCAACGATAGGCCTTGCCGCTGTCGAGCAGCTCGCCCGCGGCGGATCGATAGTGCTCCGCGCGCTCGCTCTGACGGTACGGCGCGTGCGGCCCGCCGACGTCGGGACCTTCGTCCCACGACAGGCCGACCCAGTGCAGGGCGTCGAAGATCATCTGCTCCGAGTCACCGCGAGCACGGGTCTGGTCCGTGTCCTCGATGCGCAGGATGAACTTGCCGCCCATCTTCTTGGCGAAGACGTAGTTGAACAACGCGATGTAGGCGGTGCCAACGTGTGGATCACCCGTCGGCGATGGTGCGATCCGCACACGCACGGGCCGTGTGGCTTGGGCCATGGGCGGCCCTTGTAACACGGCTAGAGCCCTCGATGATAAGGTCGGTCCAATGCGCTGCGTGCTCGCACTTGCCTGCCTCGCGGCTCCGACCTCCGCCCTCGCTGCTCCATCCGACACCGCGATGACGGTCGAAGGCGTCGTGATGGAGACGTCCGCGAAGTGGGTCGGCGATAACGACCGGATCGTCACCGAAGCGCTCGTGCACACGCGCGATGGCGACGTGGTCGTCAGCCAGCTCGGCGGTCACGTCGACGGGCTGACCATGCGCCAGTTCCCGAGCCCCGAGCCGCTCGTCGTGGGCATGCGCGTCGCCGTGTCCGCTCATCGCGCGCAGGATCTCGAGCTGCGCACGCACGTCCTCGTCGACGACGTTCGCGTGCTCGCGTTCCCCGAGGGATTCGTGCGGACCGGTCCGACGAAGGCCGGCGCATCGCTGTACTGGGAATCGGGCTGCGTGTTCGTCACCGTCGACGACGAGGGCACCAAAGAGATCCCCGGCGACACCGAGTTCGCGCTCGTCGATCAGGCGATCGAGACGTGGAACCAGGGCGTCGCGTCGTGCTCGTACATGGACATCCGGAACGAGGGTCGCGCGGCCAAGGAGGTCGGTCGCGACATGGTCAACGTGATCAAGTTCCGCGACTCCGCGTGGTGCCGGCCCGCGGTGAAGAACGATCCCGCGCGCTGCTATGCCGAAGCGGCCGCGGGACTCACGACCGCGGTCTATGTCGACGACGAGTCCAGCGATCGCGACGGTGCGATCGTCGACGCGGACATCGAGCTCAACGGCAAGTACTTCGCGATCTCCAACGAAGGAACCACGCTCGGCAACGCGAGTTGTCAGGCCGATCTCCTCAACACGTTGACCCACGAGCTCGGCCACCTGCTCGGACTCGAGCATCCCTGCCTCGCCCCCGGCGATCCGGCCCGGGTCGACGGCGCCGGCAATCCGGTCCCGCTGTGCGGCCAGACCGACGATCCGAAGATCGTCGAGGCCACCATGTACAACTACCAAGACTGCGGCGAGACCAAGAAGTCGTCGCTGGAGCCGGACGACATCGGCGGCATCTGCAGCATCTATCCAAAGGCCGAGGATCCGGGCACCTGCCTGGGGGTCTCCACCGACGTGGGGTGCTGTAGCGCCGGCGGCGGTCCGGACGGAGCCGCGATCCTGCTCGTGTGTATAGGTGGGTTTGTCGTCGGTCGCCGCCGCCGCCCGCGCTGAGGAAAACTTCGGCGGCCGCGCTCTCTGGCGGTACGATCGCGCCATGGCCTCGTGTCCTTCGTGCGGTGTTGCCGTCGTGCCCGGGTACGTGAAGTGCCCGAAGTGCGGCAATCCGCTGCCCGCGTTCGCGCGCACGAAGTCGAACACGTTCGGTAGCGGTGGAGGCACGGCGGTCACCGACGGGAGCGGCAGTGGTTCGCGCGTCAATCTGATGATCGTCCTCGCCGCGAGCGTGGGGATCGCGATCGTGCTCGTGGTGGTGCTCGGCGGTCGCGGTGGATCGAAGACCGCGAGCACGACCACCACGCCGACGATGGACGAGCCCGACGAGCCGACCACGCAGGCGCAAGTGGCCCCGCCCGACGAACCGACGATCACGCCGACGCAGCCGGTGACCAACACGGAGGCGCAGTCCGCCGCGACCGAGCTCGAGCGCGAGCTGAAGCGCCAGCGCTTGTGGGGGACCGCGAGCGTGATCGATCAGCGCGTCGACGTGCGCTCGGGAGCGTGTGACGACAAGGGGATGGCGCCGCTGATCGATGCGGCGCGACCACGGCTGCAGGGTGCCGGCTTGACCAAGTTGCGTTGCTTGGCGCAGAGTGGCGCCGTTGTCTTCGAGCGCGACCTCTGACAAGCCACATCGGCTGATCCTTCCGCTGGGCCTGCGCGTGCTCGTGCAGGTCGTGAAGATCGAAGAGCGCACGGACGCGGGCTTGTTCCTGCCGGTCGGCGCGAAGGAAGCGCACGACGACGCGCTCTACGGCAAGGTCGTCGAGGTCGCGCGCGATCGACCGAACACCGACGACATTTCAGAGAACGTGTCTGGCGTACCGCACGGTGCGTACGTGCTGTTCCGCAAGGAAGCCGGCGTGCGCGTGCCGTGGGACGAGCGACTGCGCTTGATCGACGTGAAGGACATCCTCGCGACGGTCGAAGAGGTCGACGCGTCGGAAGCGCACTGAGCTAGAGTCCGCGGATGTCCGCGCCGCCGCGATCGCACGTTCCGAAGCTGTCGGAGCTCCCGCTGGAGCTCGAGACCAAGCGCCTGAAGCTACGCCCGTACACGCTCGACGACGTCGACGCGATCTGGCCCCACGTCTCGGATCCGAAGCTGCCGCTGTTCATGAGCTGGAACGCGCACGCGACCAAGGACGTGACGCGCGAGTATCTCGAGAGCTGTATCCGTGGCGTCGAGCAAGGCACCGGCGTCGTGTGGACGATCCGTCACGGCGATGACTTCGTCGGAGCGATCGGGCTCGAGGGCATCGAGTTCCAGGTCGCGGCGTGGCGGGTCGATCGCGCGGAGCTCGGCTACTGGACGGGCATCCCGTTCCAGCGCAAGGGCTTCATGATGGAAGCCGCGACCGAGGTCGTGCGGTTCGGCTTCGAGACCCTCGGGCTCCACAAGATCACCGTGGGGTGCTTCGAGGAGAACAACCCGTCGCGCAAGATCATCGAGCGACTCGGGTTTCGCTTCACCGGACGCCACGAGGACGACGTGTGGCGCGACGAGGCCTGGCACTCGCACCGTCGGTACGAGCTGCTCGCGAGCAGTTACTCGGACATCACGACGACGCTACCTGTCCGACGACCGTAGTAGCGGCGGGGAACGCATGCACGGGACAAACCGCCGTGGTAGGTTGCGTCGCTAAGGCACTGGAACGATGGACGTCCGCTGCGAGAAGTGTCAGACCGAGTACGAGCTCGACGAAGCTCGCCTCAAGCCCGGTGGGGTCACTGTCAAGTGCACCAACTGCGGCCACATGTTCAAGATCCGCAAGCGTTCGATCACGAACGTCGGCGCGCCGCCGCCGGATCCACCCCGCGGTCGCCCGTCATCCGCGCCACCCGCGCGTGCCCCCACGCCCGCTCGTCCCGCGCCGGCGGTGTCGGCGCACGACGAAGCTCCGACGACGAAGCGCGCAGACTCGGTGATCGGCGAGTCGCTGCCGCGCGGCGAGCAAGGCGACGATCGTCACTGGCTGATCCGCCTCGAGAACGGCGAGCAGAAGAGCTGTCGCGAGCTGTCCGCGCTCCAGCAGTGGATCGTCGGTGGCATCGTCACGCGCGAGTCGCTGATCTCGCGCTCGGGCAAGACATGGAAGCGGCTCGGCGATATCGCGGAGCTCTCGCAGTACTTCAGCATCGCCGACGAAGCGGCGCGTGCGCGGCAAGAGCGCTCGACGAAGCCCGTGCAGAAGGCGCCCGCGCAAGCAGCGACGATGCTCGGCATCGGCGTGTCGGCGGCCGGCGGGACGATCCTCCCCGACGACGAAGACGAGATCGATCGACGCACGACCGGATCGTTCAAGGCGAAGCCCGATGCCGCGCCGCCCGCGCCGCGCCGTCCGCCGACGCAGCCGCCGCCGCCCCCAGCGAAGCGGGGCCCTACGACATCCTCGGGGCCGAGCATGTCCGCCGCGGGATCGCCGCCGGTGCCCACGGGAAATCGCGCGACCGCTGCGTGGGCGAGCACGGACATCTCGCCGACGGACTCGATGAGCTCGATGCCGGCGGGACCGATGGCCGGCAAGGTTCGCACGATGGACGACGAGCCCGCGTTCGCGGGACGCGTTCGCATGGCGCCGACGGACGAGACCGGGTTCGAGACCGGCAAGGTCCGCAGCGTCGACGACGATGACGATGTCGTGCCGCAGCAGAAGGGCGGCAAGGGCGGCTTCTTGCTCGTGCTGATGGCGCTGCTCGTGATGGGCGCGGCCGCGGGTGCGATCTACGTGTTCGTGATCCGCAAGGACACCACCGCCGTCGCGACGGGCTCGGGCTCGGGCTCGGATCCGGGCTCGGCCGTCGTCGCCGATGCGGCGGTCGTCGCGGTCGCCGATGCAGCGGCGCCACCGCCGGTCGTCGACGCCGCACCGGCGCAGACGGTGGTCGAGCTCGCGCACGACAAGCTCGAGGCCGACAAGGAGCTCGAGCTGCGCGACGCGCTGAAGTCGCTCGACGGATCGACGGAGCCGGGCGCGGATGCGATGCGCGCGAATCTGATCGAGGGCATCGCCCAGGGCATGCTCGATCGCGCGATCCTCGTCGAGAAGAGCGACGCCGAAAAGCTGAAGAAGGATGCCAAGGCGCTCGTGCTCGAGGCCGCGACGCCGGCGCAGAAGGCGGTCAAAGCGACGCCCGATGATCCATCGGCGAACCTCGCGATGGCGGCGGTGCTGCGGCTGCAAGGCAAGAGCGCGAAGGATGTCGCGCGCTACCTCGAGACCGCGGTCGCGAAGGCCACGCCGGCGTGGAAGCGCGATGTCGCTCTCGGTCAGGCGCTCGCTCTCGAGCGCGAGAAGAAGTACGACGATGCGAAGGCGATCCTCGGCCCGCTCGATGCGAGCGCCGACGACAAGCTCGAAGCCACGGGCGACGTGCGCGTGCGATTCCGCCTCGCGATGATCGCGTTCGCGCAGAACAAGCCCGCGGATGCGAAGCCGCTGGTCGAGTCGATCCTCGCCGCCGCACCGGATCACGTCGGCGCGAAGACACTGCTCGCGAAGATCGACAACACCGTGGCGAAGACGGATCCGCTGCCGCCCGAGGACGGATCGAATGGCTCCGCGGCGAAGCCGCCCGACGGTGGCACCGTGAAGCCGCCCGACGGCGGCAACGTGCCGGTCACCGGAGGGACCTACGACCAGCTGCTCGCGCGCGCGAACGCGCTCGCGGAGTCCAACTGCACGAAGGCGATCGACCTGTTCGCGAAGGCGCTCGAGCAGAAGCCGAACGGCGTCGAAGCGCTGACCGGCATGGGCTACTGCCACATCGACGCGAAGCAGTACGCGAGCGCGTTCTCGAAGTTCCGCGCGGCGCTCGCCGTGTCGTCGCGCTACGAGCCCGCGCTGTGGGGAATCGCCGAGGCGTACATGCAGCAGGGCCGCAAGGAGCAAGCGCTCGACGCGGTGAAGGCGTACCTCGACGTGTATCCCGGCGTCGCGAAGGCGACGAAGGCGCTCGATCGTCTCGGCGGTGGCGCGACTCCGACGCCGCCGGAGAACGGGAGCGGTGGATCCGCCACGCCGACACCGACGCCGACACCGACGCCGACACCGACGCCGCCCCCCGAGGCTCCCGCCGCGGGTTCCGGCACCGGCAACTGATCGCACGACGCGTGCTATGACCGGGGCACGATGCGTGCCCACTTGTCGTCGGTGTGTCTCTTGGCTCTCGTCGCGTGCGAGAGCGATCCATCCAAGCTCGACGCGGTCGTGTCCGATCCGTCGGCATCGCCGAGCGCCGGCGCCGATCCATGGTCGGCCGGAACCGCGAAGGTAAGTCTCGGCGACGCCAACGACGATGACAGCGGCCTCGGCGGCTTCGACATCAAGGGCACGCTGCAAAAGCTCGGAGAAGCGATCGAGAAGCCGGGCCCGTACGAAGCACCCGAGAAGTCGAAGGACTTCGACGTCGAGAAGCCCCACTGGGGCGTGATGGGCATGAGCGGTGGATTCGTCGAGCGCAAGGCGTATTCGTGGCGCGGCGGCAGCGGTACCGAGCTCCGCAAGGCGATCGATCAGCTGCGCGCGTTCGCGAAGGACGACAAGCTGACCGGCCTGCTCCTCGACGTCGGCGACGTGTCGATCAGCTTGCCCGACGTGATGGAGCTACGGACCGCGATGCACGACTTCCGCGCGGCCGGAAAGAAGCTCGCCTGTCACACCGAGGGCGCGTCGAACGCCACGTACCTCGTGCTGTCGGCGTGCGACACGATCGGCCTCGCGCCGCTCGGACAGATCGCGGTGACCGGACCGGCGGCGATGCCGATCCACGTCAAGCCGCTGCTCGACAAGCTCGGTGTCACCGCGGACTTCTTGCACGTCGGCGCGTACAAGGGCGCCGCGGAGCCGCTGACGCGCGACGCACCGTCGGAGGAGATGAAGGAGACGCTCGGTGCGATCCTCGATCGCCACTACGACACGATGGTCGACGTCATCGCCGAGGAGCGAAAGCTCGATCCGGCGAACGTGAAGGCGCTGATCGATCAAGCGCTGTTCCCCTCGCCCGCCGCGAAGGCCGCGAAGCTCGTCGACGAAGTCTCCTCGTGGGAAGCATTCCGCGACAAGGTGGTCACCGGCCCGTGGGCCGAGCTCGACGACGAGGGCAAGCCGCAGGGCAACGCGACGAAGGACCAGCTCGGGTCGATGCTCAAGCTGATGCGCTTCATCGGGGCCGTGCCGCCGGAGAAGCCGGTCGGCGATCACGTCGCGGTGATCTACGCGATCGGCGATATCGTCGACGGCGGCGGCGATGGCGTGCTCGGCGCGCGCCAGCAGATCGCGGGTGCGACGCTCGTGTCCGCGCTGCGCGCGATCGCCGCGGACGACACCGTCAAGGCCGTCGTGCTGCGCATCGATAGCGGCGGTGGAAGCGCCCAAGCGAGCGAGCTGATCTGGGAAGCGGTCAACAACCTCAAGGCGAAGAAGCCGGTGGTCGTGTCGATGTCGGATGTCGCGGCGAGCGGCGGCTACTACATCGCCAGCGGCGCGACGAAGATCTTCGCGCAAGCCGACACGCTGACCGGATCGATCGGTGTCGTCGGCGGCAAGATCGCACCGGGTGGAGCGCTCGCGAAGCTCGGCGTGAACACGTTCCCGATCGGACGCGGCAAGCGCGCGACCATGATGGCGAGCATGAACCCGTGGAACCAAGAAGAGAAAGACGTCATCCAGAAGTCGATGGAAGAGGTCTACGAGGTGTTCACGGGACGCGTCGCACAAGGACGCGGCGCGAAGGTGAAGGACGTCAAAGCGATCGCCCAGGGCCGCGTGTGGACCGGCGCGAAGGCGAAGGAGCTCGGGCTCGTCGACGAGCTCGGCGGCCTCGACGCGGCGCTCGCGGAAGCGCGCACGCTCGGCAAGGTCGACGCGGCGACGGGCCTCGAGGTGTATCCGCCGATGCCGACGCTGCGCGACTTCCTCGTCAGCGTCGGTGGCGTGAGCACGGGCTTTGGCGCGGAAGCGGACGCGGTATTCGCCGGGCTCGAGAGGCTGCAGCCCGCGCTCGCCGCCGAGACGCGTCGGTTGCTCGAGCTCGCGCTGTCGTTCCAGCACACGCGCATCCAGGCGATCGCGCTGTTGCCGGTGATCCGATGAAGACCGCGCTGCTGCTCGTCCTCGCCGCGTGCTCGAGCGCGCCATCGAGCGAGCCGGCGGTCAAGGAAGCCACACCGCCCGTCGCAGCGTCGACGAAGGGCGAGGTCGTGCATGCATCGTTCAAGAGCGCGGCGCTCGGGGTCGAGAAGGATGTCGTCGTGTACTTGCCCGCGGGATATGCGGCGCAGCCCGACAAGCGCTGGCCCGTCTTCTATTACCTGCATGGCCTCGCGGGCGACGAGACGAACTGGACCGCTCGCCTGGATCTCGACGAGAACGCCGACGCGATGAGCCTCGGCGCGATCGTCGTCATGCCCGATGGCGACAACAGCTTCTATACGGACTCGGCGACGCCCACGGACTACGACGCGTGCATGCGCGATGGCACCGGATTGTTCGTGCCGAACGCACCGAAGAAGGCCACGTGCGTGCGCACGCCGAACTACGAGCAGTACATCGTGAAGGATCTGATCGCGTGGGTCGACGCGACCTACCGCACGATCGCGACGAAGCAGGGTCGCGCGATCGCGGGTCTTTCGATGGGAGGCTTCGGCGCGCTACAGCTCGCGATGCGGCACCCGGAGCTGTTCGCGGCGACGGCGAGCCACTCCGGCGTCGACGCCCTGCTCTACCTCGGACCGGATCCGTACGTCGCGGGCGCGGTCGTCCTCGGTGACGATCCGACGAAGGTGCCGAGGGATCCGTTCTCCCAGTGGATCGCGAGCATCTTCGGATCGGACATCGCGAACTGGCGCGCGCACGATCCGGCGGCGCTGGTCGAGAAGCTCGAGCCCGGCGCGCTCGCGATCTACCTCGACTGCGGCACCGAGGACGACTTCCGCCTGCACAACGGTGCGCAGTACCTGCACGACCTGCTCCTCGCGAAGAAGATCGATCACGCGTGGTACCTCGGTCCGGGCCGTCACGATGGCGCGTTCTGGCGAGCGCGCGTTCCGCTCAGCTTGAGGTTCCTCGCCAAGCACACCGGCGCGACCTGGCACTAGTCGCGTAACGAATCAGTTCATTCCGATCGCGGTCTGTAGTGCACGGATGGCACCGCGAGCGCGCTCGATGTGTTCTTGCGCGGCGCTGACAGCGTCGGAGATCGCCGTGATCTCGGGCGTCGGTTGCAGATCCATCGCGGTGTCGCTCGCCGCGCGCATCTCGGCGCGGAGCGACTCGACGGACTCCTCGATGACGCTGACTTGCTCGGCGACGGCGATCGGCAGCTGGCTGCCGGTGCGCGTCGATTCGGCGTCGCTGTCCTCGTCTGGGCGATCGATCGCCGCACGCACGCGCGCCTCGGCGTCCTCGAGCTGTGCGCGCAGCTCGCCTTCGGATCGCTCGAGTCGCTTGCAGCGCTCCGCGAGCTCCTTCGCGTCGGCGAGGGCCTTCTCGTAGGCGGCGAGATCCTTCGCCGAGGGAAGCGCGCGATTCGTGGTGTCGTCGTCGTCGCCGCGTGCGTCCTTGACCGCGATCTCGAGGCGATCGCGCTCGAGCGTCACTTGCGTCAGCTTGGAGCGCAGCTCCTTCAGCTCGCGCTGGAACTGCGCGATCTCGCGCTCGGTCTCCGCGGCGAACGAGCGAACGTTCTCGGCGGCGTCGACTTCTTTCTGCAACGCGGCCACCTTGGTGGTCATCGCGATCAGCTTCTGCTCGGCGATCGCCGCGCGCGACTCGGCGGCGGCCGCGCGCTGATCGGCGGCTTCCGCGTTACCCGACTGCGACGCCGCGCGCGCCATCTCGGCGAGCTGACGGCGCGAGGCCTCGACCTCGTCCATCGCGTCCTGCGCGCGTTCCTCGGCGGACCGGAGGCGCAGCTCGGACTCGCGAAGCCGCGCTTCCGCATCGCGCAGCCGCTCTTCGGCGACGCGGGTGCGCTGCTCGCTGCCGTCGAGGGTGGCGAGTCGCTCGAGCGCTTCGTCGAGCTGGAGCTGGATCGAATTCGCCCGCTCGGTCTCCATGTGAACGGCGTCCTGCAAGCGAGCAGACTCGGCGTGCATGAGGCTCGTGCGATCCTCGGCGGAGCGAACACCGGCTTCGAGCTGCGCCTGCGCCTCGCGCAGCGCGTGCTCGGCGACGGCCTGTGCATCGAGGGCTGCACGGAGCTGCGGCTCGAGCTCGAGCACGCGCGCTTCGAGCGCCGCGATCCGCTGATCCGCGCCCTGCTTCATCACGCCCGCGTTCGCGAGCTGCTTCTCGAGCTCGAGCACGCGCGCGCGCGCCTCGTCGAGAGACGCGGACATCGCGGTCTCGCTGACGGCCATGCCGCTCTCGAGATCCGTGACGCGATCCTGCAGCGTATCGATCTGCACGCGCGCTTCGGCGAGCAACGCCTGCGCTTGTTGCACCTCGTGCTGGAGCGGCGGCAACGCGGCCTTCGCGTCGGCGAGCTCGCGCTCGAGGTTGGTCTTGCGATCGACGAGCGCGAGCAACCCCGAGCGCTCCGCGGCGAGCTCGCGCTGCGTCGATTCGAGCTTCGCGCCGAGCTCCTTCTGCACGGTCGCGAGCTGCGCCGTCAGATCCTTCTGCGTCGCCTCGACCTTCGCCCCGAGCTCCTTCTGCGTCGCTTCGAGCTTCGCGCCGAGCTCCTTGCGGATCTCGCTCGCCTTCGCCGTCAGCTCCTTCTCGACCTCGGCCGTCTTCGCGGCGGCAGCGGCGGCCTTCTTCTCGGCATCGGCGATCAGCTTGTCGCTCTCGCCCATCCGCGCTTCGGCATCGGCCGCTCGCTTGATCGCGTCGGCGAGATCGCGCTGCTGGCCCTTCGCGCGCGTGTCCGTGTCCGCCGCACGGCGCAACGCCTCGGCGACATCCTTCGCCATCGCCTTCGCCATCGTGTCCGCGGCGCTCGAGCGCTGCTCCGCATCGGCGGCGCGACGCTCGGCCTCGGCGACGCGCGCTTCCGCGGTCGAGGCCTTCGCCGTGGCTTCGTCGCGCATCTTCGTCGCGGCGGCGATCGCGTTGTCGGCGGCAGCGAGCGCTTCGAGCTTCGCCGCCATCTCCTTCAGCTTCGCGTCCGCCTCGCTGACCTTGGCCTGCGCCTTCGCTGCGTCGTCCTTCGCCGCGGTGGCCTTCGCCTCTGCCGCCTTTGCCGCGTCGTTCGCCGCCGCGAGCTCCTTCTCCAGGCCCACGACCTTCTCGCGGCGCTGATCGAGCTGCACGCTGAGCTCGTCGAGCTCCGTCTTGAGGCTCGCCGCGCGCGACTCCGCCGCTTGCAGCGGTGCATCGCCCGCACCGAGGCGAGTCTCGAGCTGCGCGACGCGCTCGAGCGCCTTCGCGACATCGTGCTCCGCGCTCTTCACGCGCTCTTCGGCGTCCGCGACCTTCGCTTCCATCTGCGCGGCGCGCGTCTCGGCCTTCGCCGCTTGCGCGTTCGCACCCGACAGATTTCGCTCGGCACCCTGCGCGCGGATCTGCGCGGCCGCGAGCTCCTTCTCGAGCTTCTCGACCTTCGCGGTCAGCGTGGTGACTTGATCGTTCGCCGCCTGCGCCGCGCTCGACGCGGCCATCGCCGGCCCGGCCGCGGCGGCGCGCAGCTGCTCGACTTCGCGCTCGAGCCTCGTGATGATCAGGTCTGCTTCGGCGAGCTTCTCCGCCGCCGCCATCCCCGCCGCCGTCTCGGCGACCATGCTCTTCTCGCGCGACTTCGCTGCTTCGAGCTTCGCCGCGTCGATCTCCGCCGTCGAGGTTCGCTTGACGACCAGCAGTTGCTCGCGCAGCTCCTGTGCCTCGCGCGTGACCTCGGCGTGCGCGTGCTCGACGATCGACTTCGCTGACTCCGCGCTCTCGAGCTTGGACCGCAGCCGCGCGACTTCGTCCTCGAGCCCGACGTCTGCGGTGCTCGCTCCCGACGACCACTCCGCGCGCTCCTTCTCGAGCATCGCGATCCGATCGCGCAGGTCTTCGAGCTCGCCGGGGACCGGGGTCATCACGTCGTCGACGCTGTTCATCCGGCGCAGCGACTCGACCTCTTGATGCATTCCCTCGAGCGCGCGCTCGAGCACCGCGACCTTGGCTTCAGCTTCCGCCTTCAGGCGCAGCGCTTCGCCGTCCACCACGTTGTTCTCGGGGCGGAGCGTGTCGCTCGCCTGCTTCATCGTGGCGATCTGCTGGTGCAGCTCGCCGACGCGCTTGGCGAAAGCGTCGCGTTCTTCCTCGACGCCCGCCCGCGTCTTGCGCTCGAGGTCGAGCCACGTCGCGAGCGTGCCGTGCAGCCCGAGCGGCGGCGGCAGGGTGCCACTCGCCGGCAGGAGCCGGATCATCAAGCTGCCGATGAGGATGATCTCGCCGGTCGGCACCGGCGCGCGCTGGACCTTGTTCGGTCCGACGAAGATGCCGTTCGAGCTCCCGAGATCCTCGACCCACAGCGCGCCCTGGTCGACGAAGAACCGCGCGTGATGCCGCGACACGCGTGGATCGTTCGAGCGAATCGCGCAGTTCGGATCGCGACCGACCGTGACTGGATCGTGTCCCAGCGCAAACGACCGATCGACGCCATCCACGTCAGAGTAGACAAGGGTCGCCATCCCGACGCGCGAACCTATCACGATCGCGGGGTTGCGCTCGGGGACAGGGCAGCGATCAGAGCCTCTGCCGTCGCGAGGGCGCGTTCGGTGTCATCGTCGAGTAGGACCACGTGGCCCATCTTACGGCCGGGCGCCGGGGCATCTTTCCCGTACAGGTGCAGCCGCGCCTCGGGCCGGGACAGGACGTGCTCCCACGGAGGCGGGCCGGCCGCCCATAGATCGCCGATCAGGTTGACCATCACGGCCCCCGACAGGGGGCGCGGGTCACCGAGGGGAAGTCCACAGATCGCCCGGACGTGCTGCTCGAACTGCGAGGTGGAACACGCCCCGTACGTGTAGTGGCCGCTGTTGTGGGTGCGCGGCGCGATCTCGTTGACGAGCAGCCGGCCATCCGCGAGCTCGAACATCTCGACCGCGATCACCCCGACATGCCCCAGCGCTTGCGCGACGTCACACGCGATCTTCGTGGCCTTCGCCGCGAGCGCCGGCGAGATCGGCGCGGGTGCCCGTGTCGTGTGCAGGATGTGCCGGCGATGGACGTTCTCGGCGATCGGATAGATCGCGGTCTGCCCATCGAGCGAGCGCGCCATCACCACGCTGATCTCGCGCACGAAGGTGATCACTTCCTCGATCACGCACGGCTCGTTGCCCACCGTCGGCGTGAACCCATCGTCGTGCCTCGCGTTCGCAGGCGCTTTCGGCCGGAGACGCGCGAGCAACGCGGGCGCATCTCCGTCGGGATCGATGCGCATCTGGCCCTTGCCGTCGTAGCCGGCGCGCCGGACCTTGAGGATCGCGGGGCGCCCGACCTTCGCGAGCGCCGCATCGAGATCGCCCGGACCGTCGACCTGCGCCCACGCCGCCTGCGGCATGCCGATGCGATCGAGAAACTGCTTCTGGACGAGGCGATCCTGGATCGTCCGCAACACATCGGCGCCGGGGCGCACCGGCGCGATCTTCGCGATCTCGTCGAGCACCTCTGCAGGCACGTGCTCGGTATCGAGGGTGATCACGTCGACCTGCCGTGCGAGGTGCGTCGCCGCCGCCACGTCGTCGAGCGCGCCGACGACAAACCCGTCGCTGACCTGCGCCGTTGGACAGCGCGAGCTCGGATCGAGCACGACGATGCGATAGCCCATCTTGCGCGCCTCGATCGCCATCATGCGACCGAGCTGACCGCCGCCGAGGATGCCGATCGTCGAGCCGACGCCAAACACCGTCGACGACCGGTCACGAATGTACCCACTGTCGCGATGCGTGCGGTCTCGGGTCACGGGAGCTTCTCGGCGAGCACCTTGTCCGTCTGCGCCTTGCGGTATTCGTCGAGCTTTCCCGCGACGCCCGGATCGTGCAGCCCGATGATCGCCGCCGCGAGCAAGCCCGCGTTGACCGCGCCCGCCTCGCCGATCGCCAATGTCCCGACGGGGATCCCCTTCGGCATCTGCACGATCGAGAGCAGCGAGTCCATCCCGCTGAGCGCCTTGCTTTGCACGGGTACGCCGAGCACCGGCAACCGTGTCTTCGCCGCCGTCATCCCCGGCAGGTGCGCAGCGCCACCCGCGCCGGCGATGATCACCCAGATGCCGCGACTCTCCGCATTCTCGGCATACTCGAACAACAGATCCGGCGTGCGATGCGCACTGACGATCTTGGTCTCGTGCGCGACGCCGAGATGACTCAGCACCTCCGCCGCGTGACGCATCGTCTCCCAGTCCGAATGCGAGCCCATGATGATGCCGACGCGAGGTGTGGTCATGGCTTGTCTCGGGGCCCGGCCGCGCGAAGCAACCGATCGCCGACAGCTTCGCCCAGCCCCGCCGCCGGTGGCAACGCGGCGATCACGACATCGACGCCGCTCGCGTCGAGATCTCGCAGCGCCGCGTACAGCTCCCGCGCCATCCCCGCGGCATCGTCGGGAAGTGCGCGTTGTTCGGTGTGCGCCAACGCCTCGCCCGGCCACAGCGCGAACACCGCCGCGGGCGCCAGCACCGCCACCCGCGCACGCGGATCCCGCGTCCGCGTCTCCGCGATCACCCGCGGCACATCCACCACGCCCACCGCGATCACCTTCGCGCGCGGCGCATAGTGACTCGCGAGCGTCCCCGGCGCCGCGGGCGCCTTCGCGTCCGCGTTCGCGAGCGGCCCGATCACGCGCTCGATGTCCTCGCGCGCCAATCCGCCGGGCCGCAGCAGCACCGCATGGCCACGCGACAGATCCACGATCGTCGACTCGACGCCGACATCACTCGCTCCACCGTCGAGGATGTAGTCCACGTCGGTGCCGAGATCGTGCACTACGTGGTCCGCCGTCGTCGGGCTCACCGCGCCGAATCGATTCGCGCTCGGTGCTGCGACGCCACCGCCGAACGCGCGCAACAGAGCGAGCGCCATCGGGTGCGCGGGTACGCGCAGGCCCACCGTGTCCGCGCCACCGGTCGTGGCGTCGGCGACCTTCGGTCCGCGCCGCAGGATGATCGTGAGCGGTCCGGGCCAGAACGCCGCCGCCAAGGCGCGTGCGGCGTCGGGGATCTCGCGCGCCCAGCCCTCGAGCGCGGGCTCCGCGAGGTGAACGATCAACGGATGCGCCCGCGGTCGGCCCTTCACCGCGAAGATCTTCGCGACGGCCTCGCTCGAGGACGCGTCCGCGCCGAGGCCGTACACGGTCTCCGTCGGAAACGCGACGAGGCCTCCTCCGCGAAGAACCTCCGCCGCGTGGGCGATGTCGGTGCCTCGCGTGGTCATCGGGTTGTTCGGGGGTTCTGGGGCATCGGGCTCGCCGCGTGCAGTCTCGCAAAAGCAACCATCGGTGCCTAGTCGCCCGTGTCCTCGTCGTCACCCTCGACACCGTCGGTGTGCTCCTCGTCGATATCACCGGTCTGATCGTCGTGCGTCTCCTCGGGATCGCGCAGGTCGAACGGATCGCGCGTCGAACAGGACGCCGGCACCACGATCTTCGCGAGCGTCGGGCCGGGCGTCATCGCGGCGCGGAAGGCGGCGAAGTCCACCAGCGCGAGTCGCCCGTTCCGCAGCGAGACCACCGCGTGGCGACGATTGGACGAGATGCGCGCGTCGAATGCATCGCGATACGCGAGCTGGCGCGTCGTGTTGGTCGCCGGCTCCCAGAGAAGGATGCGGTCGTCGAGCCGGACGAGGATCGAGGACTCGTGCGGGATGAACGTCGTCGTGTTGACCGTCGTGGCGAAGCGCGCGGCGCCGAGCGCGCGGCCCGTGTGGCGATCGTAGACGATCAGGTCCTTGTCGTCGGCGGTGAGGACGCGAGCGCCACCGCGCTCGAGCTCGGTGATGCCGTACTCCGCGCAGCTCGGGTTGTAGACCTCGTGCGTCTTGGCCCCCGTGGTGGTGTCGAGGAGCGTGGTCGTTCCACCGAGGCTGACGGCGGCGAGGTTACCGTCGACATCGACGTCGTCGATCGATACGTCCGTGTTGTACGCGACGATGTCGAAGACCTTCGTCCCTTGGACCCGGACGAGCTTTTGGCCCGCGTCGACTTCCCATTTGTAGGTGGCGATCAACCTTCCGTCGTCGCCGATCCAGGCGGCGTCGGTCTCGCGTGGGAGGGTGAGGTCTCGGATCGTGCGGCCCTCCAGCGTCTTGACCACGATGATCGAAGGGAACTTCACGCGCGTGATGTTGGGCTCGTACGGACGCGAGGTGCGTGTGGCAAAGCGCGTGAGCGGGTTGCCGTCGACGAGCACGGTGGCCTTGCCGAGCGAGGCGGTGCTGATGATCGCGCCGTCGTGGAAGCGCCAGACCTCGGCGCCGATCGCGGTCACCGTGCCGGTGTCGTCGACGGCGAGCTGCGCGTACGGACCATAGGGCTCGGGGACCGAGGTGAGCGAGCGCGTGGCGAGATCCGCGATGCGGAGCGTGCCGCCGCTCGCGATGACGAGGCGGTCACCGGCGAACACGAGCTTCGCGCCGTACAGGGTCTGCGGGGAGAGGTCGAAGCGACCGAGCACGGAGCCGTCGGTCGTGGAGTAGACGGTGACGACACCGTTCCGCAGTGAAGCGACGCGTGCTCCGGCGTCGTCGAGGGAGGCGCTGAACCCGAGCGTCGACGGGAGATCGCGCCGGGCAGTTCCATCCACGACGCGAAACTTCACCTGGCCTTTTTCGTAGGCGCGCTCGACGACGATCGTGCCCGCGGCGTCCATCGTCGATGTCGTCGGCGTCGTGGTCTTGCCGGTCGCGAGGTCGAGCTTGATCGCGCCGGCGGTGGTGCTGCGACGCGCGTAGATCGCGGTGTTGGATGCGGCGACATCGGTCCAGCTCGCGTCGGCCACGAGGACGCGCGACTGGTTCAGCGTGATCGGATCGTAGACCGCGAGAGCGAGATCGATGCCCGTGATCAGGATCGAGTGATCCGCGAGCTCGAGCGCACGTGCGGTGGTGTAGCTGTCGTCGTGGGGAAGGCGCTGGAGATCGAACCAGGTGGGAGCGAACGTGGTGGGATCGAGGACGGCTGCGTGCACCTGCTCGTCGAGAGTGCCCGCGACGAGATAGCGCCCGTCGGAGAGGCGCGAGAACGACTGCACGGTGAGCGGCTTGCCGAGCGAGTGAACGCGCCCGCGGTTGCCCGTGGTCAGATCGATCTCCTCGATCTCGCCACGCGTGACGCCAGCGGCGAGCGCGATGTTGCCCGTGACGACGAGCCCGCCTGCACCGTCGGACAGGTGCCACGGCGACACGGGCGTGATCCATCGCGTGCCCGGCGGGGCGTCGCTCCCGATCGCGGGCTGCGCCCGGGGCGCTCTCGTACCCGCGCCACAGGCAGCGACGATCACGAGCAGCGCGAACCGCATCACGCCGGAGCGTAGCTCACGCATGCGGTCGGGTCGCGACGACGGTGGCTCGGTCGGCCCACGCAGCACGTACGCCCGCGAGTGCACGCGCGCGCTCGGTCGGGTACGCCTGGCGAAACTCCATCCACTCGAGCGTGCAGACGAGCGACAGCTCGGCGAGTCCGAAGCCGCCGCCAAAGCTGCGTCCGTCGGCGGCGAGCTGCGTCGCGAGCCACGCGAAGATCGAATCGGCGCGTTCGATCTGCCGCGTCGCGAACGTGCTCGCGCTGGCCGCGACGTTGTCGTCGCGCTTCAGATAGAAGGTCTGGATCACCGAGTCGAGCGCACCGTCGATCGCGTTGACGAGGTTCGCTTGGTGCCACGGATCGCGCGGCGGCGTCATCTCGCCCCAGCCGCGCGTCGTGACCAGCCAGTCGATGATCACGCGCGAATCGTACAGCGTGCGGCCATCGATCACGGCGACGGGGACCTTGCGGATCGGCGATACCTCGCGGAGCTGCGCCTGACCTGCATCGGTGGCGGTATCGATGCGATCGATCGCCTCCCCGACTTCGGCGGCCACCACGCGAACGCGGCGGACGAACGGTGACGTCGTCGTGCCATAGAGCTTCATGCGCGCGACGGTATACTAGGACCGTGCAGGTGTTCTTGATCCGCCACGCGGAAGCCGTCGACGAGACGATCGAGCTTCGCGACCCGTACCGCCACCTCACCAAGCACGGTCGCGCACAGGCGCGAGCGCTCGGCGAGCGGTTGCGGTGGCACGACTGCGGCCCGACGCACCTGTACGCGAGCCCACTCGTTCGCGCGTTGCAGACCGCCGAGCTCGTGTGCACGGCGATCGGTGGCGACACCGGTGTCGAGGTCATGCCGGCGCTCGCGCCCGACGGAGCGCCTCGCGAAGTCGTCGCGAAGGTGCGCGCGCTGCCGGCGGACGCGGAGGTGATGCTCGTCGGTCACGAGCCGGCGATCTCCGCGATCGCGGCGCTGCTCGCGAACCAGTCTGATTTTCCCGCGCTCGCGAAAGCGGAGGCCGTGCGCCTCGACGATGGCGTCATGCGCTGGCGCTTCGCGTGGAATGCCGAAGCGCCCGCGAAAGGTTGAGTGCGCGAGATTCTGGTCACAACCAGGTTTGGCCTGGTCCTTCGGCCATGAAGCTCTTGCCGTTCGTGTTGCTTGTCGCGTGTGGTGATGATGGCGGAGTGCGCCCACTACCGGATGCGCCGTCGGGGCAGATCACGATCACCGCCCGTCAAGGGACGGCCCCGATCGCAGGCGCGACGGTGTACGTCCAATCACCGAGCTCCGTGCTCGTCGCGACGGTGGTGACCGACGCGAACGGCACGGCCACCGCCGATGGGGTCGTGGCTGGCAGCTCCGTGACGCTGGTGCCCGACGAGGGAACGCGGCTCACGGTTCTCGACGTGCAGCCGAACGACGAGGTGGCCTTCGCCCGGCGAGCGATCGGGGGGACGCTGGTCTCGGTGCAGGTGCGCCCCAGCACCCAGGCGACTCTCTATCGCTACGTGGTCCAGACGACGTGTGGTGGTGCTCAGCTCGTGGGGATGACCAGCGGATCGTTTTACGTTCGGGACTGCGAGACCGCCGACGTCGTGGTCGACGTTCAGAACACTGCCTACGACTCGCTCGAGTTCGCCTACGCGCCCGATCAATCGGTGAGCGGCGCACTCGATCTGAGCGCGCTCGTCTACACGCAAACGACCGTGCAGCCATTCGACCTCGCGAACGTTCCCGACAGCTGGAACGATCTCCATCTCTACCGCTCGTTGTGGACCGCGAAGGGGCCCGTGTACGAGTGCGATGGTTTCGGTAGCGTCCTACGCTGCCCGACGGTGCCCGGTGCATCGATCGTCGATCGGGTGACCGCGTACGATGACACGGTCTGGCACGAATCGTATTTCCCGGCGACGAGCGCGGCGCCCTCGATCGACTTCGCCGGTCTCCCGATCGAGACGGTTCCCGAGAAGCCGACGATCGATCTCGCGACGAGCTCCGTGCGGTGGATCGGTGGCGCTGGGGCAAACATCGCGCAGGTCACACTGACCGAAGCAAAGGGAAGCTGGACCGTATACGGCGCCGCACCGAGCGACGGGCACCTTCAATTACCGCGACTCCCCGACGGGCTCGTGTCGTTCTCGCCGGACGTCGAAGTCCAGCTGATGCTCGTCGATGTCGTCGGCGGCTATCCGACGATGCGCCAGCGAGTGTTCGCTACCGACCCGCCGAGCTGGGTGACAGTCACGGGCGATCGCGTGATCACCGCTGCGTACGTGGGCGGCTTCTGACAGAAGGTGCGCACAGGCGCGAGCGCTCGGCGAGCGCTCGCGGTGGCACGATGGACGCGGGATCCGCGGCGAACGCCGATTCGATCTCCGGACACGGCTGAGGTCCGTGGTCCCACACCTGCACTTGTTCTCGTCGGCAAACCACCGAAAGGGAACAACCATGGGTACGAAGTCTTCCGTCGACCAATTGAACAGCTTTCTCCGCGGCGAGATGTCCGCCGTCGAGACCTATCAACAAGCGATCGAGAAGCTGGAGGCATTCAGCACCTCGCGCGATCAGCTGCTCGTGAATCTCAAGTCGCATCAGGATCGCGTGATGATGCTGAGCGACGCGATCGTCCAGCTCGGCGGCGAACCTGCCGAGGGTTCGGGAGCGTGGGGCGCGTTCGCGAAGGTGATCGAGGGCGGCGCGAAAGCGTTCGGCGAAAAGGCCGCGGTCGCGGCGCTCGAGGAAGGCGAGGATCACGGCCTCGCCGACTACAAACGCGGACTCGAGGACAAGGATCTCGACGCCGAGACGCGCGCGCTCGTGACGTCGAAGCTCTTGCCCGAGCAGGAACTGACCCACAAGCGCTTGTCGAACGTCAAGCACCGCATGTAGTGCCAGTCTGGCTACGTCCTGCTTGGAATCTCGACACGGTGTCGGGCTTCCGGGCGGAGGAGCGCGCGCAGGATCTCGCGCGCCTCGATCACCGCGGCCGTCGCACGCGCCAACGCGTTCGGCGAACTCGGTGTCGTCTCTCGCACTTGGGTCAGCAGCTCTTCCGTCTCGACCATGGAGTCGAGCGCGGCGTGCAGGCGGGCGAGGGTCATCATGTCTGTCGTGGGAGGCATCGCTCGGACATCGAGCAAGGCCGAGGCCACGACGATGTCGAACCGTGCAGGTGTACGTGTCGAAACATTGCAGCGCGTGATTCTCGATCGCAGCGGGCAACCGCTCACGGCGGCGAGACGTCATCGACGCGCGCGCGGAACACGCTGCGCGGATAGTCGCGGCGGAACGCGTTCGCTTTCGCCCTCGCACCGTCGATGTCGCCGTTCGCGACCGCGAGCTCGATCGAGAGCACGCGTTGCTCTTCGACGAGCACTCCATGCGGGAAGCGCATGCCGTGCTCGACCAGCGACTTGGCCGCGAGCTGCAGATCGCCGCCGCGCAGCGCCGAGCGTGCGACGTCGATCAACTGCCGCTCGCGCGCGAGCTCGTCCGCGGTCATCGTCGCCGCATCGACGCGCGCCGCGCCCGCATCGCGATGCAGGGCATGTGACGCGCTCGGTGCCGCATCACGTGCCGCGACCGAGGCTTCGTCGGTCGTCGCATCGATCGCTGCGTCGGTCGTCGCGTCGGTCGCTGCATCGGTCGTCGTATCGGTCGTCTCGACGATCGACGACGCATCCGGCGCTTCGATGACGATCGGTGTCGCTTGGCGTGCGACCACGGGCTGCGACCGAGGGCGAAGCTCGCTGATCGCCGCGCCGATGCCGCCGCCGGCGAGCAGCGCACCGACGACGAGCGCCGCGGTCTTGCTCGCGATCGTTGTCCCCACCGCGCCTGCGGCCGCGGCTCCGGCTCCCGCTGCGCCGCCACCACCGCCACCACCACCGCCACCACCGCCGCCACCACCGCCGCCGCCGCCGCCGCTGCCGCCGCCATCGCCACCGCCGCCACCGCCGAGCAATGCGGCGGCCGACAGACCGAGCACCGCCGCGAGCTTTCCGGCCATGCGCGCTCGCTGCGCCTGCGAGGGCCCACCATCGAGGCCCTCCGCGAGGAGCGCGGCGCGAACCCACGGATCGAGCGGCTGGTCGTCCTGCTCGCTCATGGCGTTCCTCCGGGCGTGGGGTTGATCGCGTTCGCGATCGCGAGGCGCGCGCGGCGCAATCGCGTGTACGCGGTGTTCACCGGAATCGACAGCGACTCCGCGACGTCGGTGACCGCCACGCCGTCGAGCTCGGCGAGCACGAACACGGCGCGCGCTTCTTCGTCGATCGAATCGAGCGCCTTGCGCGCCAGCGCGATCGCTTCGCGCTTCACGGTCTGCCGTTCGGGCGAGCCACTTTCGCTCGCGGCAAGGGAGTCCTCGAGCTCCTCTTGTGCGCGTCGCGCGGTCTTTCGCCGATGTTCGCTCGCGACGCGGTACGCGATGCCGAACAGCCACGGTCGCAGCGGTCGCGTGCGGTCGTACTCGCCGAGCTTGCGATGCACGACGAGGAACACCTCGTGCGCGATGTCCTCGAGGTCGCTCGCCGGCGCACCGAGGCGCCGAAGCGATGCCCACACGTAGTCGAGGTGCGCGCGATAGATCGAGGCGAAGTCGATCGCGACCTCGGTGGTCACCAGCGATATCCCAGCGCGAGATCGAAGCCGACCTGACCGAACCCGACCCGATAGCGCTCCACTCCCAGCGATTCGATCTTCACCGCGGGGAGCGGCAGCGCGAGCTCGACGGTCGGGCGCAGGAAGGTGCGCCCGAGCGGAATCTCGAGGCCCGCCGAGAACGCGGTCTCGAAGAATGGCTGGGAGTACTCCGCGTCGCGCGGCATTCCGACGCCATCCCAGTTGTAGTCGCCGATCTCGACGTCCTTGCTGCCCACGCCGATCGCCGCGCAGAGGAGGAAGAACCCCTGACGACGACACCCTTCGGCGAGCAGCTCGACTTGGTTCGCGCGGAGCGACAGGCCGTCCTCGACGCCGGTTCCGCTCGACATCCGCGCGAGCACGCCGATCCTCCACGCCGGCAACAGGTACGCCGCGCGCAGCATGAACGCCGTCGCCACCTCCGGGTGCTGACTCGTCAGGCCGCCGACCGCGATCGCGATCTCGTGTTTCGGCGGCGCCGGCGGAGCGGCGGCTATCGGTGGAGGAAGTCCTCGCCATCCAGGTGGCTCGTAGGTGCGCTTGGTCTCGGGATACGGAGCGGGACGAACGTACGGTTGTGGATTCGTCGGATACGCGGGTGGAGGATTCGTCGGCGCGCCATACGCGGGATCGATGATCACGGCGAGCGCGAGCTCGAGTGCATTGACCGCGTCTTCACACTTCGATGTCGGCCCGATCGCTCGTCGCGAAGCGCCGCGTCCGGCTTCCCGGAGCTCGATCGCCGCGACGTAGCCCGCCGCGGTTTGCTTCACGTCGACGAACGCCTTGCGGTCGGAGTCGCCGAAGAACGGGTCGCGTCCCAACCGCGCGACGACGCCGGCGCGCAGGCTGATCTCGTCGGGGCAATTCGCCGGAGCGATATACTCGATCGCGATCGATCGGGACGGCGCTTGCGCGATGCGAACGGGAGCGGCCGTGCGAACGTCGGTATCGGTATTCGCGTCGGGATCGCCCGCGTCGGTGCCGCCCGCGTCGGGGTGCACATCCGCGATCGCGACCGGCGCGAACGCGATCGCGACGACCGCGATCACGAAGCCACACGCCGGACGGACGTTCACGACGCGTGGATATCACGAGCCCCGCGGACAATCGCCACCGATTACCGGCGCGCCGACGGCCCCACGCCCTCGGGGTGCCATTGCACGCCCGAGCCGGGTTGCTCCTCGACGACCGAACCGTAGACGAGCCATCCGCCGAGCGCGGTGACGCCGATCGCGGCGCCCGTGCCGATGATCTCGTCGGTGCCGACATCGGCTCCATCCGCGAGCGCGGACACGATCGCGATGTCCGCGAGCACGCCGAACACCAAGAGCGGCCAACCGACGAGACCCTTCCAGCGCGCGCTCCGCTGGATGCCCACCGAGTGCCGATACGCGGAGACCTTCGTGTCGACGTTCACGAAGCCCGTGCTCGTGCGCTCTTCGTCATCGACGAGCGTGAAGCGAAGCTGCTTGTTGCCGGGCGTCGTATCCATGATGCACGGCGTGACGCAGACCTTCGTCGAGATCTCGAGCGAGCCACCGAATGCTTTCGCGCCGACGTTGCCGCCCATCGATCCGCCGCGCACCTCTTCGACGACCGCGGGACCGTCGACGGCATCGAGCACGACGCGCGTGAGGCCCGGCCCCGGATCGCCTTCGAGCGAGACGTTCGGCAATACAGGCGGCGGCGCCATCGGCGCGGGGTGATGGATCGTGCGCCAGCAACCGGTGGCGGACAGCGCGAGGACGAGGACAGAGATGCGTGCGTTCATGCCTCGGGATTGGCGATTCCTCGTCGGTCCGTTTCGGATCCGCGAAGAAAGATCGAAAAAAGATCATTCGCCGAAACGGAAACGGAATGCGGTGCCAATAGCCAATAGAGGCACTACGTCGTCAGGGCCGCGAGAATGCCGAGCGCGCGCTCCGCGTAGAGGATCGAGAACACCACGACGAGATCGACGAGCGTGATCACGCTGCCGTAGCGGAGGAACCGCAGAAACCCGATCTCGCCGCGCGGCCCCGCACCTTCCATCACGATGATGTTCGCGACGCTACCGAACAGCGTGAGGTTGCCGGCGACCGTGGAGCCGACGGCGAGCATGACGAAGCCCCACGCGGGATGCGGCATCTGCGGCACCCACGCGACGGCGACGAGCACGAGCGGCACGTTCGAGACGATGTTCGACACGACGATCACGAACGCGAGGAACGCGAGGTCGCCCCAGATGTCACCGCGCGCGACGACCGGCGCGACGTAGCCGAAGATCTCGTCGAGCACGCCCGCATGCGCGACGCCCGCGACCACGATGAACAGGCCCGCGAAGAACACGAGGAGCTGCCAATCGACGAGCACGAACGCCTTCTTCGGCGGCGTCCGCGCGACCACCATCAACAGCGCGGCGGCGACCATCGCAGCACCGGCGAGCGTGACACCGCACGCGGCGAGCACCGCGAACAGCACGAGCGCGCCGACGCCCTTGAGCGCGAGAGGCGTGTCGAGCGCGGGCTTGGGTGGCGAGCGCTGCGCGAGCGGCTCGGTCGGGAGCTCCTTGCGGAACAGCCACGCGATCACGGCCGCGTTCGCGGCGAGGCACGCGATGCCGGCCGGCAGCGTGAACACGAAGTACGGCAGAAAGCCGATCGTGTCGTGCGCGGCCGCGCCGACGATCATGTTCTGCGGGTTGCCCGAGAAGCTGACGAGGCCGCCGACGTTCGCGGCGCTCGCGAGCGCGAGCAAGTACGGCAGCGCCGGCAACCGCGCCTCGACGATCACGGACATCACGAGCGGCGTGAGCAGCACGCACACGGTGTCGTTGAGCAGCAGCGCCGACAATCCGCCCACGACAAACGTCAGCCCGAACAGCAGCGAGCGCGCCGAGCGAGCGCGCACGAGCACGTGATAGGCGGTGAACTTGAAGAACCGCGCTTCGGCGAGGTATGCGGCGATCAGCAGCACGCCGAACAGCAAGATCACCACGTGCATGTCGATCGCGGCGATCGCGCGATCCATCGGCAGCCCGCCGACCAGCACCATCGCCGTGGCGCCGACGACCGCGCCGGCCGGGCGATCGAGGCCGATCCAGTGCAGCTGGCGGCTCGCGATCACGAGGTACGTCAAGCAAAAGACGACGAGAGAACCGACCACTGCGACACCTACGATACGCCGAGTCCACAGCGCACCAGAGGTTGCGAGTTCACGAGATAGATCTGATCGAGGACGATGACGTTGGGGGTCCTATGTCCCGTCGCTACCTCATCATCGTGTCCGTCGCCGCTCACGCCGCCCTCGGTGTGGGCATCTTTGTCTCCGGCATCTGGAAGATCGAGCGCCTCGACTACCAGCACCGCGCGAGTCTCACCCTGGGTGCGCTGATGCCCCCCGGTGAAGCCGGCGGTGGCGAGGGCGAGAAGCAGGAAGCGAAGCAGGAGAAGAAGAAGGACCAGAAGAAGACGAAGACCAAGGTGAAGGAGCCGCGCCAGGTCGAGAAGCTCCAGCGCGACGAGGCCGACGACGTCGCCCTCGAGACGACCGGCGGCGGTGGTGGCGAGGGCGAAGGCGAAGGCCCCGGGGTGGGTCCGGCGACCGGCGGTGGCGGCGGCGGCACGTGCGATCCGCTCGTCGATCCGGATCAGTGCCAGGGCCCGCCCGCCGCGCCCCAGGCGGCTTGCGGCAACCACGTGCTCGAAGCGAAGGAGGAGTGCGACGACGGCAACCTCCTCGACGGCGACAAGTGCTCCGCGACGTGCACCATCGAGCAGCTCAACGTTCCGCCGCAGATCTTGACGGGGCTGCGCACGTCCGGCGAGACGCAGATCGTGCCCCCCGATCCGGTCAAGACCGAGATGCTGCGCGGCGGCAAGGATCGCACGGTCGGGTCGTTCAAGCTGTGCATCGATCGCGCCGGCACGATCTCCGCGATCGCGCCGATCGGCGGCGGCACGAAGTACCCCGCGTACGACTCCAAGATCGTGTCCACCATGCGGGCCTGGCGCTACGACGCCTACCGCGTGAACGGCCGGCCCGTCCCGGTCTGCTCGGTCGTCACGTTCGTCTACACGATCAAGTAAGCTCCGGCCCTAGTGGCCGCCGACCTCGCGATCGAAGTGAAAGACCTCCGGAAGACGTTCCGGACGCCGTTCGCGCGCCGCAAGGTCGAAGCGCTGCGCGGGGTCTCGTTCTCCGTCGAGAAAGGCCACCTGTTCGGCTTCGTCGGCCCTAACGGCGCCGGCAAGACCACCACGATCCGCACGCTGATGGGCCTGATCCGCCCGACGAGCGGCTCGGCGACGATCCTCGGTCACGCGATCCCGAGCCGCGCCGCGCGGTTTCGCGTCGGATTTCTCCCGGAGTCGCCGTACTTCTACGACTACCTCACCGTCGGCGAGCTCCTCGATCTCGCGGGTCGCTTGTTCGGTGTCCCGTCGGAGCTGCGCAAGAAGCGCGCGGACGAGCTGATCGAGCGCGTCGGCCTCGCACACGCGCGAGCGCAGAGCCTCAAGAAGTTCAGCAAGGGCATGCTGCAGCGCGCGGGGCTCGCGCAGGCCTTGATGAACGATCCCGATCTCGTGGTCCTCGACGAGCCGATGTCCGGCCTCGATCCGATCGGGCGCAAAGAGGTCCGCGAGCTGATGCTCTCGCTGCGCGACGCGGGCAAGACGGTGTTCTTCTCGACGCACATCCTGTCCGACGTCGAGGCGATCACGGATCGCGTGGCGATCGTCGCGCGCGGAACATTGGTCGCGAGTGGTACGCCGCAGGATCTCGTGTCGCGCACGCTGCTCGGCGTCGACATCATCGTCCGCATTCCGGACAGCACCGACGTCGACGCGCTGACCGCCGGTGCCTCGCGCGTTCGGCGCATCGGGGAGGAGCTCTCGCTGTCGCTCGGTGTCGCCGACGACGTCGACGCGTGGCTCGATCGCGCACACGCGGCGGGCGCGAAGATCACCTCGGTCGTTCCGCGGCACGAGACGCTCGAGGATCTGTTCCTCCGCGAGGTGGCCGGCGCGAACGCGAAGGCGCCGAAGGAGGCCGCGTCGTGATCGGCCGGATCTGGGCGATCGCGCTCAACACGTTCCGCGAGGCGGCGCGCATCCGCGTGCTCTACGGCATCCTCGTGCTCGTCGGTGGCGCGAACCTGTTCGCCGTGGTGCTCGGCCAGATGGCCACGCACGAAGAAGCGCGCGTCGCTCGCGATGTCGGGCTCGCCGGCATCTCGCTGTTCGGATCGCTGACCGCGATCTTCCTCGGCGTGTTCCTGCTCTACACCGAGGTCCAGCGCCGCACGATCCACGCGATCGTCTCCAAGCCGATCGAGCGCTGGGAGTTCGTCGTCGGCAAGTACCTCGGCATGGCGCTCGTGCTCACGGTGCTCGTCGTGCTGTTCGCGCTCGCGATGATCGCGATGCTCGCGGTGCAAGGCGTGGGCATCACCGATGCCATAGCGAAGGCGGTCGTCCTCGCGTGGTTCGAGGTGCTCACCGTGGCCGCGATCGCGATCTTCTTCTCGTCGTTCTCGACGCCGTTCATGTCGGGGATCTTCGCGCTCGCGATGTGGGTCATCGGCCGGGTCACCCCGGACGTCGAAGCGGCGACCCGCGACGCGGCGACATGGATCCGCACCTTGGCGCGGATCGCGCTGGAGATCGTCCCGGATCTCCACCTGTTCTCGGTCTCTGGACGCACCCTCGATGGCGCCCATGTCTCGGTCCACGCGGACTTCGTTTCGTGGGGCTACGTGGCGATCTCGAGCCTGCACGGACTGGGCTGGATCGTGGGCCTCCTGGCCCTAGCGGCCCTCTTGTTCCACCGACGGGACTTCGCGTAGGTTCGCGCCCGTATGGGCAAGAACTTGGGCGGAGACATCATCGACCTGCTGGAGTCGGAGCGCGTCGAGCTCCGCGTGGCCGCCGCGACCGTGCTGTCGGCGGTCGGCAAGGGCGACAAGGCGGTGGTGAGCGCGTTGACCGAGTCGCTCGCCGACAAGGACGGCGTGGTCCGCCGCATCGCGCTCGAGGGTCTCGCCGACATGGGCGCGAGCGGCATCGCCGCGAACCTCGTGCCGCTGCTCCACTCGGGCGACGAGGGGCTCGCCGAGCGCGCCGCGCAGGTGCTCGCGCAACAAGGCGCGGCCGCGGAGTCCACGCTGCGCAAGGAAGTCTCGTCGGGTCCGATCAGCGCGCGTCGCGTGATGGCGCAGCTGTTGCTCCGCCGGCAGACGCAGCCCGCGATCGACGCCGTGCTCGACCAGCTCCCCGACAACGAATTCGGCGAGCAAGCGCTGCAGTTGATCCGCCACGAGCTCGATCAGGGCAACGAGCGCCTCGCGAATCAGATCGAGAAGTCCGCGACCGAGCGCGCGAGTGAAGCAAACAAGGAGCTCGGCAAGGCGTGGACCCGCGCCGTCAAGGCTGCCGAAGCCGCGCAGAAAGAAGCCGAGAAAGCGGCGAAGGCAAAGGCGGCGAAGGCGAAGAAGACGAACGGCGCCACCAACAACACGCCGATCAACGGCCACGCGCCGGCGTCGCACGATCCGACGCGCGACACCGAGGTCGCTCGCGGCATCGTCGAGCTCGGCGCGCTGCTGCGCTTGATCGGCTATCTGTCGCGCCCCTCGACGCAGAGCATGCTGCTCAAGTACGCCGACGATGCCGATCAGCCGCGGCCGATCCGCCTCGCCGCGATCGCGGGCCTGCGCCGCATCGTCGCGTCGAGCGAAGCGAAGGGCACCGAGAAGGTGATCGCGGCGCTGATCGATCTCGCGGAGAACGAGGATCTCGCGGTCGCGCAGTCCGCCGTCGACACGCTCCGCGGCGCGCGCATCCCCGAGTCACTCGCGAAGGCGTTCGCCAACCTCGCGAAGTCGAAGAACACCTCCGCGCAGAAGCTAGCGATGGAGCGCATGCCCGCCGGTGGTGGAGCGTCGGCGGTCAAGGCGCTCGTCGAGACGCTCGCCGGCGACGATCCGTCGGCGCGCGATGCGGCCGCGCGCGGCCTGTCGAAGGCGCCCGAAGCCGTCCTGCCCGTCACGCGCGCTCTCCTCGCGACCACCGACGAGCAAGTCGCGCGTCGCTACGCGGGCGTCTTGCGCTCGCATCGCGGCAACATCTCGAACCAAGCGATCGACGAGCTCGTCGAGCAGGTCCGCGAGTACATGGATCTCCACTTCAAGAACAAAGCGACCGCCGACAAGATCGTCCTCGAGCGCGTGCTCGCGGAGCTCGTCGCCGACATCGCGCCGGCCAAGCACGTCGAGCTGCTGTTCGATCGCGCGCAGCGCCTGCGCAAGCAGGGCAAGTCGGTCGAAGCGTTCGGCAGCCTCAAGCCGCTGCTCCGCTCGCGCGCGGACATCGACACCGCGATCGACGACGAACAGCGCTTCCTGATGGCGCTGCTCTCGCTCGAGGCCGCAGGCGAGGGTCTGATCCGCACCACGCGCACCGACGATCCGGTGTTCGAGCAGTTCTCGCGCCTCGCCGCGAAGGGCTATCCGGTCGCGAAGAAGCTCGCACGCGAGAAGGATCTCTCCGACGAGGCGCTCTACGCGCTCGGCTTCCGCTTGCTCGAATCGAGCGATGGCTCGAACGAAGAGCTCGGCGCGGATCTGCTCCAGGGCATCATCGACGAGCGGCCGCGCAGCAAGCTCGCGAAGTCGGCGAAGAACAAGCTCAAGCTGACCGGCCACCTCGACGAGGACTAACCCCAGAAATGACCTGCATCGCATCGAGCACGGCCGCGCATTCCAGCGCGGAGTTGCGGGCGATGACCAGGAACCGACGTTCGTCCTTGCCGAACCGCCCGTACCCTCGGCGATGTTCAGATTGATCGACAGCGCTGCTCGGCGAAGCTGGCTCGAGAGCTCTCCGTCACCGAGTGTCGCGAGCGCATATCCGAGCGGTAGAAACGCGACTGCGCACTTGTACACATCCAGTGTTTGGAAATGGAACGTACACGTCGTATCCGGCGGTCACGCGGTTGCTTCCGGAATCGCCTACGCCGACGCCTACCCCTACGCCTACGCAGGTCAACACAAGTGATTCCTAAAGTTAGGGTGCGAGCGCCGGTGAGACCTGACCGGTGACGGTCGGTGTGCCGTAGATCTTGATGTAGCCCGCGCCACCGCCACCGCCGCCGCCGCCGGTGGTGATGACGTCGCGATCCGATCCCGCGCCACCATCGAGCATCGCGCCGAGCGATCCACGTCCGCCACGCCCCGCGCCGGCTGCGTTCACACCGCCATCCGGCATCTCCTGCGCGCTCGCGGGATCATCGCCGCTGCCACCGTTCTCGACTCCGCTGCTTCCGCCACCGCCGCCGCCGCCGTTCGCGAACATCTCGCCGCCGACGACGACCGTGGGTGCGTCGAGAACGATCATGCCGCCCGAGCCGCCGCCACCACCGCCACCACCGCCGGCGACGACACTCAGCGTCGCGCCGCGCCCACCTTCGCCCGACGCGTTGATCTTGCCCATGATCGACATCGACATGCCCGCGATCGCGTAGAAACCGCCGCCGCCGTGCCCACCGTCGCCGCCGATGCCGAACGGACCACCGCCGCCCTGCCCGCGACATCCACCACGCAACGAGGTCGGCGTGGTCAACGCGGGGCCCGCGCTGCCACCGTTGTTGTTGCCGCCGATGCCGCCCTGTCCCGACAGACTTCCGCCGGCGCCACCGCCGAGGCCACTGGGTCCCGCGCCGTTCGCGCACACCGATGTCGACACGCCCGCGCCCTGACTATCGCGGTGGCTCGCGACGTCGATCGCGCCCGTGATCGTGAGCTCCTTCGTCGCGACGAACACGATCGGCCGCGGACCGATACCGCGAACGCTGCTCGAGATCTCGATCGACTCCGCGATGATCACGCACGTGCCGGTCACGTTCGTGCCGTTGACGGTGGTGCAGTTGCCGCCGACGTTCGTGTCGAGGGGTGTGGGGACGGTGATCGTGTACGAGGGCGGTGGTGGGGCGAGCGGGCAGACCACGACGAGCCCGGTGCCGTAGCAGCCGAGGCCCGCGTCACCCATCGCCGAGCCACTATCGATGTCGGAGCCGCCGTCCCCGGTGCCGCCGTTGATCGCGAGATCGAAGCCGCAGCCACTCGCGAGGCACGCGATAACGATGGCGACCCTTCCACGCATCGGTGCCGATTGTCGCGACGCCCCCCCGCGACGTCAATCACCATTTCCCCGACGGAAGATGTGCAATCCTTCCGTCGGGTGCGCACCGCGAGCCACATGGTTGTCGTCGGCGTGATCGGCGCCGCGTGCGCCGCGTGTATTCGGCCCACGTTGGTCGAGTGCGGCGAGCTCGCATGTGCGCCAACGCAGGTCTGCCACGACGGCCGCTGCCTCGATCCGTCGCAGCTCGAGAGCTGCGAGGCGCCGATCGAGGAAGGCACGGACTGCGACGCGTTCGGTGAACCCGGCCACTGCACGGCCGGCGTTTGTGAAGTCGCTACGTGTGGGGATGGTCATGTCGACACCGAGCTTCGCGAAGCGTGCGACGCCTCGGTTCCGGCCGCGCACTGCGTCGATATCGGTTACGACCTGGGCCGGCCGGCATGCACGGAGTGCCAGGCGGATCCATCGATCGGATGTTTGCGCTTCGGCTGGCAGCGCATCGTCGACGCCGCATCGACGTTCATGTGGACCGATGGAACCACGCTCGCGTACCTCACCGTCGCGCCCGCCGCACTCGAGGTCCACGCGCCGTCGGGCGATGTCGTCGTGCCCGGTGCGTTCTTCGGCGTGCACGGCGCGAACGGTCGCGTGGTCACGTGGAATTCGAGCTCGATCATCGAGGTCGCGAACGGGGTCATGCGCGCGCTTCCGTCGCTGCCGCCACCCATCGGCCACGTGCGTATGGACGACAACGGAACGATCTATTCGCTCGCCGGCTGCACCGTGCGCTCGATCGCGGCCGGCGCGTCGTCATGGATCACGCTCGGCACGTTGATCGGCCCGTCGTGTGGACGGATCGAGGTCGGCCCGGTCGTCAACGGCACCGCTCGTGTTCTCGGTACGTCCGGCGAGGGAACGACCAACGAGCTGTGGGAGCTCGACCGGACGGCGATGGCATTCAAGCTCGTGCGCACGTTGTCGGCGGCGATCGCGAACATGCGCATCCAGCCGACACCGACCGGCGACGTGCTGTGGTTGTCGACCGGCAACGCCGTGAACGTGTTCCGCGTCGAGAACAACGTCTTCCAATCGATCCCGATCAACTTCAGCGCGACCACGATCGTGTTCCTCGGCAACGACGTCTACTTCGGCGACACGATCGGCAACGTCGCGCGCCTGCGCAACGGACGGTTCGCGCGCTTTCGCTCGCCGACGGGCGGCTTGATCATCACCGGTGGCGATTCGCTCTACGCGTATCGCGGATCGATCCATCGCTTCACCGGCGTCACCCGCGGCACGCGCGCGCCGATCGTCCCGCCGACACCGGTGGAGATCGTCGGCTCGCTCGTCGAGCCCGATGGCTCGATGCTCGCGATCTCGCGCTCGCAGATCCACACGCCCAACCCCGACGGCGCGAGCTGGACGCACACCACGGTGCCGGGCATCACCGCGCACGCGATCGCCGGAGAAGCGCCCACGTACTTCATCTCGTCGTTCGACGACACGTCGACACCGCAGCTGATCACGTCGACGAACGGCATCACCGGGCCGTGGTCGGAGATCAGCGTGCCCGGCGCGCCGCGGCTCCACGGGTTGTGGCGCGATCGCGACGGCGCGCTGTTCGCCGTCGGTGACGACGGTGCGACCACCGCGGTGTTCGGCGTGCTCCGAGGGACCACGTGGGAGATGCACGCGATCGCGGGCTGCACGGCACACGCGGTCTCGGGCATCGATGCGGTGCATGTCGTGGCGGCGGGCGCGTGCGGTGGTGACGCGGTCATCTGGCGCTACGACGGCGCGCAGTGGACCGAGCTCGCGCGGCCCGCCCTGTCCGGCCCCCTCGACGCAGTCGTCCGTTTTTCGGACACCGCGATCATCGCCGCCGGCACGAGCGGCGCGACCTGGTTCGATGGCAGCGCGTGGCACGTCGATCGCGACGCGGTCGGCCAGCGGTTGTCGGGCACGTCGGCTACCGACGTGTGGTTGTCGGGCGAGTTCACGACGATCCAGCGGTTCGACGGCGCGGTGTGGTCCAAGCTCGCGACGTCGTCGAGCGGACCGATCAGCGTCGCGGCATCGCAGGATCGCGTGCTGTTCCCGGGCGCGACCGCGGACCACGTCGAGCTCGTGCGGTAGGTGTTACCTCGTCGACGATGACGTGGAGCTTGACGAAACCTCGGGGTGGACGTCGAGCACATAAGCCGCCGTCATCCAGAGGCTCGCCACAACCATTCTGAGGATCGGCCCAAGGTTGACGTTGAAGATGAACCTGACGTTCCTGTTCAACGCGACGAACAGATCAGCGGCCGTTCAAGGAACGAGCTTGTAGCCGAGGCCGTAGACCGTGAGGATGTGCCGCGGCGACTTCTGATCTTCCTCGAGCTTGCGGCGCAGCTTGACGATGAAGTTGTCGACGGTGCGGCTCGTGGGCGATGCCTGGATGCCCCACACCTTCTCGAGGAGCTCGTCGCGCGAGACCGTCTCCTCGGAGCGCTCGCGCAGTAGCTTCAGCACTTCGAGCTCGTAGAACGTCAGGCGCTTGCTCGTGCGGCCCTTCGCCATCGTGTGCTTGCGCGCGTTGATCGTCCAGCTGCCGATCGTGAACGTCTCGTCGGTGTGCGAGACGAGCCGCGCTTGCCGGCGAAAGATCGCGTTGATGCGCGCGATGAGCTCGGCGACGGAGAACGGCTTCGTGACGTAGTCATCCGCGCCGGCGTCGAGCCCGCGGATCTTGTCCGTCTCCTGCGCCTTCGCGGTGAGGATGATGATCGGCACCGTCTCGTCGCGCTGCCGCAGCGTCTCGCACACGCGATAACCGTTGTCGTCGGGGAGCATGAGATCGAGCAGCACGCAGTCGGGTGCCCAATCCATCGCCGCCGCGAGCCCTTCGGCGCCCGTGCCCTTGGCCTCGACGTCGAAGCCCTCGAACTGAAGTGCGTCGCGCAGGCCGCGAACGATGTCGGGCTCGTCCTCGATCACGAGGATCCGCTTGCGTGTGCTCTCTTCGTCCTCGGGCGCGGTCACGCCTACTTCTTACCACCAACGGGGATCGCGATGCTGAACGTGGCGCCCTCGCCGACCTTGCTCTCGACGAAGGCGTCGCCGCCGTGCGCCTGCGCGATGTGCTGGACGAGCGCGAGGCCGATGCCCGATCCGCGGATCGGCTTGAGCCGGATCGCCTTGGCCCGATAGAAGCGCTCGAAGATGCGGTCCTGCTCCTCGAGCGCGATGCCCGGGCCCCAGTCCTTCACGGCGAGGATGATGCGCTCGCCATCGCGCTTGAGCGTGAGCCGGATCTTCTTGCCCTCGACGGCATACTTGATCGCGTTGTCGATCAGGTTCAGCACCGCGAGCGTGAACGCGTTCGCGTCGAGCTCGACGGGCGGCAGATCCTCGGGCGACGCGAGATCGGTCTCGAGCGTCATGTCGGCGGCCTGCACGCGGCGCTGCGACAGCTCGATCGCGCGGTCGACCACCTCGCCGAGATCCGTCTCGGCGAATTCGTAGACGCCCATTCCGCGCTCGATCTTCGCGAAGTCGAGCACGTTGTCGATCAGCCGTCCGAGTCGCACGCTCTCGCGCCAGATGATCTCCGCGTATTCGTGCGCTTGCTCGGGGCTCTTCGTGCGGCCCTCGGCGAGCATCTCGCCGAACATCGAGATGATCGACAGCGGCGTCTTCAGCTCGTGGCTCACGTTCGAGATGAACTCGCTCTTCAATTCGCTCAGCCGGCGCTCGCGACGGATCGCGAACACGAGCACGCCGAGGCCGACGAGGATGATCGTCACCGCGCCGCCGATCAGCACCGAGTTCAGCACGCGCTTTCGCTGGAGCGCGCTCTCGTCGGGGACATCGCGCTGCGTGACGCGCAGCTTCCAGCCGACGACGGTCAGCGTGAATTCGCGCTCGACGACGAGCTCGTTCGGCGCGCCGGTGAACGGAGCGCCCCACTGCGCGATGCCGTTCTCGTCGACCACCTGATACAGGCGCGGGATCTGCGGCGACATCGCAAAGAACTGCGGGAACAGTCGACCGACGAGGTGGTTCGGATCGTCCTCGATGACGACGTAGAACGCCTTGTCGCCCGACAACCGCTTCATGAACGAGAACAGGTACCAGCGTCCGGCGGGCTGACCGTTTCGCGTCGCCTCGCGCAGGTACTGCCAGCCGCGAACGCCGAGCTTCTCTTTGTCGAGATCGAGCTGCGGGAGGATCGTCTGCTTGAAGTACTCGGTGAACTCGTTCGCCTCTTTGCCCGATCGATTGCCGACGTTGCCGCCGGGGATCAGCTTCTTCTCCGCGTCGAGCACGAACACGCTCGCGGCCGCGGCGCCGGTCGACCGCACGAGCGCCTGCAGGCGCGCTTGCAGGTCGGACATCGGCTCGATCTGCACCTCGCGCAGTAGCTTGCGGTCGGCCTCGTCGATGAGCGACTCGATGTTGAGGACCTTCTCCTCGGCCAGCTCCCGCATCAAAGCGAGCTCGCGTTCCCGCGAGTTGTCCTCGCTCGTGTAGCTGAAGCTGTAATAGGCGAGCGCGATCGCCGCGGCCAACACCGCGAAGATCAAGGCATTCAGCAGGAGGACGCGACGCACGCTCGAAAATCCTGCCATGTCCATAACACTAGTAAGGCCGCTAGGTTGCTAGCTCACAGGTTTACGTGTTAGACGGCAGAAGAGAGGTAGGTTCAATCCGGAATAGACGGATTGCGGCTATTTCCCGTTAGTTAGCTAGTGGACTCGTCCCGCGAAGAGGCGCCGATGGATTCGATCTTCGAAGAAGACGCAGATGAGGTGGGTGGAGAGATCGAGGCGTATTGCCCGTCTCCGAGGTGCAAGGCGGACACGACCCACACGATCATCAGCATGTACGAGGACGAAGTCCGTCGCGTGCAGTGTGTCGTTTGTGGCGAGGTGCACGCGTACCGCAAGCCCAGAGGCGATGGAGTAGAAGGCGACGGCGAGGGTGGAGCCAAGAAGGCTACCGCCAAGCGCGCGACGTGGGACGACGCGATGGCGCGTGCCACCGAGGGCGATCTCGCCAACTGCCGGCCCTACTCCATTCGAGATGCTTACGAGGAAGGCGACGTCGTGCACCACCCGGTGTTCGATATCGGCTTCGTCGTCGAGCTTCTCCCCGACAACAAGGTCGAGGTGATCTTCCGCGATGGCGGATCGCGCATCCTCGTCCACAACCGTGGCGACCTCGCGTCGCGCATGCCGGACATCTCCGAGATCCCGGTCCCACGCGAAGCGAAGAAGAAGAAGCGAGCGAAGAAGCCGGATCCGACTCCTGTCGCCATCGCCGCCCGCACGAAGCAAGAGGTCGAAGCGGCCGTCCAGAAGGCCCGCGCTGCGGCGCAGGCTCGGATGGACGAGGCCGGGAACATGGCCGAAGAGCGCAACAAGAAGCTCAAGGCCGATGCGAAGGCGATGAAGGGTAAGGGCAAGCCTGCGGCCGCGGTTCCGGCCAAGGGTGCGGCACCGGCGAAGGCAGCGGCTCCCGCGAAGGCGGCGGCGCCGGCCAAGGCGGCAACTCCGGCCAAGGCGGCAGCGCCCGCGAAGGCAGCGAAGGCTCCCGCGCCGGCGAAGGCAGCCGCAAAGCCAGCGAAGGCAGCGGCCAAGCCCGTTGCCAAGGCAGCGGCCAAGAAGCCCGCGGCCAAGCCAGCGAAGCCCGCCGCGAAGAAGCCGGCGGCCAAGCCGGCGAAGAAGCCCACCGCGAAGCCGGCGAAGAAGCCCGCGAAAAAGAAGAAGTAGCTCGCTCCGAGAGCCGTGATGAAGGCGCCCGCGTGGCGCCTTCGTCCGTTTCGGCGGTCACATTCGGAGAGTTCGGGTCTGCTCTCCATGTCGGACTATGACGAGTACGGACTGAAGAAGCCGCACAAGAGCTGGACCGAACGAGCCACGGACCTCGTTGCACCAGATCCGAGCGCGCAAACCACGATCTGGGACATCCCCCGTGCCCTGGCAGCGGCCCCGCTCGCGATCGGTGGGCACTTCATGGACTCGGTCCCGATGGGCCCGTTCAGCGAGATACGGCACGGCGTCGAGGTCGACAACTACCAGCGCGAGCGCGCGAAGCACGAGCCCGGTCTGCCGTACCTGCCCAGCGAGCGAACGGATTACTCGGATCTCGGGCCCGGCGAGTGTTCGCCCGAGCAGGGAGACGTCAACGCCGACGGCGTGCCGCACATGCTCGAACGTCCGCGCGAACAGATGGACGACGTCGTGCCGACCTATCAGTGGATGGCCGACTAACCGAGTCGCGGTGGTGGCAGGATCAAGCCCGCAGCTTTGTCTCGGAGGAGGCGCAGCACGACATCGTTGATCGTGTCGCCGCGCTCGATGCTCTCGTAGTAGCTGGTCACGAGCTCGGCATGCTCGAGGTACGCGGGCGTGAACTCTTCGAACGAGAGCTTCTTGATCAGCTTTCCATTGAACTTCGCGAAGGCGCCGACGGCGATGTCGCCGAGCTCCTTCGTCACGCGCTCCAGATACTCGTGGTAGCGCGCGGGCAAGTCGTCGATCAACTCCGCACCGCCTTCGGCGCTGCTGCGCACCCGACGTTCGTCGTGTTTGCGATCACCTCGCCAGTGTACGGCTACTGGCGCGGGGTCGGCAGCTTGTCGAGGTCGATCTGCGAGAGCGCGAGACGAATCAGCTGCGACTTGTTCGCCTTCGTCCAACCGCGGCGCTTGAGCTCGGCGACCTTCGCGTCGAGCTCTTCGAGATCGCGCGTGTACATCGAGATGCAGATGACCTTGTAGTGCGTTGGCCGCTCCTTCGTCGGATCGGCCGTGCCGGCGCGCGCGCGCTTGCGCGGCTCGTCGAGAGACGTCCGGGTCCCTTGGGCGCGTCCGTAGTACTCCTTGGACAGAATCTCGTCGGTGTCGCTCAAAGGATCGTGCCCCATTAGCTTCTCTTCCTTCATTGGATGGCTCCTCATGCTGCCGGCGATGGCGCGGGCGCTGTGACGGTGTTGGTGATCGTCGCTTCGGTGTGCGTCGTCGTCGCGAGCACCCAATCGACGATGCGGTTGTAGTCAGCGGCGCCGTGCGACACGGGCGCGTACTCGAAGATGGTCTTCTTGTGGCTCGGCGCTTCGGCGAGCCGCGTGTTGTGGCGGATCGGCTCGAGGCACTTGTGCTTGAAGTGACCCTGCAGCGTCTCGAGCACTTCGCGCGCGAGGCGCGTGCGGCCGTCGTAGAACGTGGGCAGCACCGCGCTCACGCGAACGGCGTGACCGAGGTGGCGCTCGACGTCCTTGATCGTGCGCAGCACCTGCTTCACGCCGACGAGCGCGAGGTAGTCGCAGGTCACCGGGATGATGACCTCGTCGACGTACGACAGCGCGTTCTGGTTGAGCAGGTTGAGCGAGGGACCGCAGTCGATCAGCACGAAGTCATAGCGCCGCGAGATCGACATGAGGTTCAGGCGCTTCGTCAGCATCTTGCTGCGCGCCTCGACGGATTGCCGCGCGAGCCAGATCTCCGCGGCCGCGAGCGTCGAGTCCGAGGTGATCACGTCGAGGTGCTGGCGCACCGGAACGCATGCATCGGTGGGATCCGCGCCTTCGACGAGCACGTGGTACAGCGACTTCTCGCCGTTGACGCCGAGCGAGACGCCGACGTTGCCCTGCGCGTCGGTATCGATGAGGAGGACGTCCTGCTCGCGCTCCGCGAGGCCGGCCGCCAGGTTCACCGCGGTCGTGGTCTTCCCGGTCCCGCCCTTCTGGTTCAGGATCGCGACGCGTCGCGCCCGCTTCTGGCGGAACGACTCCGCTCCGAGGGATTCCTTCCGGCACTCGAGCGAACAGAAGTGGCTTCGCTCCCCACTCGGCGCCACCGCGATCTGGAATACGAAGGCGGGACGGAACATCTGCCCGCACGCGCTGCACGTCTTCTCCATGGCCTTATGGAAGAGGCATCGTCGGCAACCGGGCAAGTTTTCGGCGCTATAGTGGTCATCGCATGACGACGATCGCGCGGCAGGCGGTGGCGACGGGCATGGATGCGGCCTGGGTCGCAGGGCAGATCGTCGAACAGCTCGCCGCGCCCGATCTCAGGCTCGCGCTCGTGTTCAGCGATTGGCGCCTCGATCCGCGCCAGCTCGCGGCCACCTATCGCGCGTTGCGCGTGCCGGTGGTCGGCGGCACCACGATCGGCGTGGTCGGAGCAAAGGCGCCGCTCGGCCAGGACGGCATCACGTCGATCGCGTGCGCGGTCGGCATCGGGTTCTACGGCGATTGGCTGCGAGTGGGGCTCGGTGTCGCACCGGAGCTGTCGAAGTCCGCGCTGACGCGCAGTCGCGATGCGGTCAATCGTGCGGCGCAAGCGATCGGCACCACCGCGAGCACGCTCGATCCAGCGCGACACATCGCGCTCACCGTCCTCGACGGTACGTGCGGGCACGAAGAGGCGTTCTGTATCGGCTCTGCCGCTGCAGCGCCGCAGATCCGCTTCGTCGGCGGATGCACGGGCACCGTCGGGCCGTCGCGTCGCGACACGATCTGGGTCAACGGCGAATCGATGCACGATGCCGGCGCGGTCCTCCTCCTCGAGAGCGCGCTGCCGTTCACCGCGGTGACGTCGACGCACGTGGTCCCGACCGACACGAAGACCGTCGTCACCGCAGCGACCGGCCGCTTCATCGAAGAGCTCGATGGGTATCCCGCCGCCGCGCGCCTGCGCCAGCTCGTGGCCGCGCTCGGCGACAAGCTCGACGAGCCGCAGCCGACGCACACGTTCGCCCGCTACATCGACAACGTGCCCTACGTTCGCTCGATCACGCGGATCGAAGACCGCGTGATCGAAGTGGCCGTGCCGATCGAAGTCGGTCGCGTGCTCCGCTTGATGCGCCCGGGCGATCTCATCGGAACCACGCGCCGCGATCTCGCGCTCGCCGCCGAACGCGTCGGTGGAACGATGGGCGCGTTCATCGCATTCTCGTGCCACGGTCGCCACTGGGAGGCGCGCCAGCGCCACATCGAGCGCGAGCTGGTCGAGTGCTACGCGCAGTACCCCACGATCGGCTACGAGACGGGCGGCGAGCAGTCCGGCATGCTCCTCGTGAACCACATGCTCGTCGGCGTCGCGATCGGTGCCCCGCCTGTCACTCGAGCTCGCGAGAGTACGAATGAGCGATGACGAGGACAACGATCGCGCACGCATCGCGGAGCTCGAAGCCGAGCTGACCGCCGCGCAGCGCACGATCGAAGTCCTCGTCGCTCGGATCGAGCGCTCCAGCGTCGCGACGCCGCCCACGCAAGCCGAGCTGTTCGACGCCGCCGTCCGTCTCGGCAACGTCCTCGAAGAGCGCACGCGCGAAGTCGAAGACGCGCGCGCCGAGTTCCGCGCCCTGCGCGCCAACCTCGACAGCATCGTCCGTCAGCGCACGCGCGCGCTCGCCGAGTCCGAAGCGCAGCTCCGCACCAAGAACGTCGAGCTCGAGCGCCAGCACAAGACGAAGACCCAGTTCATCACCATCGCCGCCCACGAGCTCCGCACGCCGCTCACGAGCATCGTCGGCTACCTCGACCTGTTCTCCGAAGGCCGGTTCGGCGATCTACCACCGCTGCTCGCGCGTCCCCTCGCCTCCGTTCGGCGCAACGCTCACCGCCTGAACCGCCTCGTCAAAGACATGCTCGACGTCACGCGCCTCGAGGACGGCCGCATCACGCTCCGCCGCGAGCCGGTCGCCCTCGGCGATGTCGTCGACAACGTCGTCACCGAGCTGATGCCGCTCGCGAGTGCGCGCCATCAGCGCATCGATGTCCAGACCGACAAGCTCTCTCCGATCGACGCCGATCGCGACAAGCTGCACCAGATCGTCGTCAACCTCGTCTCCAACGCGATCCGCTACACGCCCGAGCACGGCCAGATCACGATCACCGTCGACGAAGCGCCGCGCGACCGCTACCCGGGCGGTTGGGCCCGTCTCCGCGTTCGCGACAACGGCGTCGGAATCGCCGAAGAAGATCGGCAGCGGATCTTCGATCCGTTCATCCACGCGCAGCCGACCAAGCACCACACCTCGACGAGCCCGGACTCCGCGGGGCTCGGGCTCTACATCGCGCGCGGCCTCATCGAGCTGCACGGCGGCCTCATCACCGTCGATTCGCAGCCCGAAGTGTTCACCGAGTTCACCGTGCTGTTGCCGTTCACGCACCAGGTCCGCCCGATCAGCGAACCTCCCCGCTAACACTCCGAGGCTAGAAGGCCTTGGAGATGCCCGCGGAGACCGTGTGGTTCAGGTCGGTGCGAGCGACACCGGTTCCGGTGTGCATGCGCATCGAGGTCGCGATCGGCGCCCCGAACGACAGGCTTGCGTAGTTCAAGTCGTACCCGAAGTTGAGATCGAAGCCCGACGAGTACTTGTAGTTGACGAGCGCGCTCACGGTGTAGCGCTTGACGCTCGGGTTCGCGCCGTCCTCGAGGTTCTTCGTCTGAGTCAGGCTGCCGCCGATCAGCACCGCATCGAAGTTGATGCCGAGGCCCATCTTGTCGGTGAGGCGCGGGATCGAGACGCCCAGACCGAGGCCGGGGCCTTTGATCACCTCGGACGGGAGGCGCGCGGTGTTCTTGGTCAGGTCCTCTTTGTTCGCGACGAGGAACGATTCGTAGTGAACGCCGAGCTTCGCGAAGACGACGAGGCCGTTCTTCTTGTGGAAGTTGTAGCCACCGACGCCGCGCACGCGGAGGTTGTGCATGATGAAGCTCGTGGTCGAGCCCGGCATCGGCCCGTTCGCGCCGTCCGGATCGAACGAGATGCCCGGGATGGCGTAGGCCATGTCGTAGTCGATGCCGCCCCCGACGAGGAAGTCCTTCTTGTACGGGAACAGCAACATGCCGCCGAGCGAGACGGCGACGGACGAGCTGCCGATCTTGTAGCGATCGGGCCACACGGTGGCGCCGCCGGCCGACGTGAGCGTCTGGCTGATCAAGCGGAAGCCGAGGCGCGCGCGCGTGTCGATGATGCGCTTCTTCGAGCCGCCACCTTCACTCCCGCTATCGCTGTCGTCGCCGTCCATCTCGAGCTTCGAGAGTTGGATCCAGCCGATATCTCCCTCTTCGACGGAGACCTCGACCCACTTCCCCTTCGTGCTCTCCACGAACAGCGTGTCCTTCGGCGTCGCGGTGAACGACTTCTCGCTCTTCTTGTCCGGATCCGAATACGCCGTGGTCTTTTCGGCGACGCGCGCTCGCTTGCGCTCGTCCTTCACTTCCTCTTCTTCTTCGGTCGCGGGCTCTTCCTCGTCGGAGCCCTCTTCCTCTTCTTCCTCGCTCGCGGAGGCCTTCTTCTCCTTCTTTTCTTTCTTCTCGGGCTTCTTTTCCTTCTTCTCGGGCTTCTCGGCCGGCTCGTCGCCTTCGTCGTCGCCGGCGTCGCCCTCGCCGCTGTCGCCCTCGTCGCCGCTGCGATCCTCGGTCGCGTCTTCCGCGATGCGATCGTCGGGGGCCGAGCCACCGAAGCTGCGCTTGGTGCTGCGACCATCGACGAACGGACGGCGCCGCGTGTTGCGCGCGATCTCCTCGTCGCCCTCGGGCATGTCGACCTTGCTACGCGGAATGAAGCCCGTGCGGCCGGAGACTCGGACCTTCAGCCAGCGCCCCTCTTTGGCGAGCACCGTCATCGCTTGGCCTTCTTTGACCCGGACGATGATCTTTCCCTGCTCGCCAGGGCGGTTGTAGACCTTCGCTTTCGCGTTCGTGCGGACCTTCTCTGCGTAGCTCGTCGCGGGGGCACCGAGGACGCAGACAAGGAGCACGACGATCAGTGCCGTCACCCTCATGACTGATCATTCTACAAGGCTCGTGCCTGATCACCAGCACGCACCACCGAGGGATCCGCGGGAGGCCACCACCACCTCGCGGGCAAGCGCCTTGAATCATGGCGAATGATCCGGCGCCGGGATGCTGCCGTTCCAGCGGGAACGCCATACCTGGGTGGACGCTCCTCGTCGGGGGGATCCAGGCGCCACAGGGCGTAACAGGAACGCGATAAGCTGAGGTCGCTCTATGGCAACGAAACCTTCCGGTCCACGACCCTACGCCGCTGGTCACTTCGAGATGCTTCTCGACGGTCACAAGACCACGGCCTTCTTGAAGTCGGTCGACGGTGGCTATCAAAAGCAACAAGTCATCGACGAGCCAACCGGAAGCGAGCTCAACCACATCAAGCACGGCGGTGCGTGGGACATCGATCCGATCACGATCGACTTCGGTCTCGCCGGCTCGTACGAGGTGCTCAAGTGGATCCAAGGTTCGTGGCGCCACGAGTGGGGCACTCGCAACGGCGAGATCATTCACGCTGACTTCAACCTCAAGCAGACGTTCGTCCAGGAGTTCTCGGACGCGTTGATCTTGGAGACCACGTTCCCGACTCTCGACGGCTCGTCGAGAGAAGCGCCGAACATGAAGGTGACGTTTCAGCCCGAGAAGATCGTGCTGAAACAGAAAGAGGGCGCGCAGGTCCGGGCGATCAGTGGGATGAAGCAGAAGACGTGGCTCGCGTCCTCCTTCCGGTTGACCCTCGGGGGTCTGGAGCAGCTGAGCAAGGTCAACAAGATCGAGTCATTCACGATCAAGCAGGGCGTGAAGAAGTTCTACGTGGGGATGGATCGCTTCCCGACGCTCGAGCCTACGAAGGTCGAGTACCCGAACCTCGTGTGCACCATCGCCGAGGCGTACTCGGCCGACTTGTTCAAGTGGCACGCTGATGCCGTGAAGGGGAAGAAGGAGAAGGAGAGTCAGATCGATGGCTCGATCGAGTTCCTCGCCGCGGATCGCAAGACCACGCTGTTCCGATTGAACCTGTACGAAGTCGGTCTCGCCTCTATCAAGATGCTGCCGACCACCGCGAACGAGGACAAGATCAAGCGCGTCCAGTTCGAGCTGTTCGTCGGCCGCATGGATCTCGACGGGACCAAGGGCCTCGGGCTCGAGTAAGTCAGAGCGTGGTCACGAGCACGTCGTAGAGCACGTGCGCGTAGACCGCGTGTGCGAGCGAGCGGAACCAGAAGATCGCACCGAACACGCAGCCCGCGACGGTGCGGAATGCAAACGCATGCGCGGTGAACACTTCGCCGTGCGCACCTACGTGATGCGCGGCCGCGAACAACACGCTCGATCCCGCGAGTGCGAGCGCGACACCGGCGCGCATCCCGACCAGGCGTGAGAGGAGCGCGACCATGCCCGCCATCAGGCCGAGGCGGAACACGAGCTCTTCGTGAACGCCGGCACCGAGCGCGGAGACGATCGAGGCCCCCGCGCCGAGGCCGAGGACCTTCTCGACGATCAACGTGCCGAGCGCGCCGAGCGTGAGCGCGTAGATCGCGGCTTCCAGGACCACCGGCGCCGCCACGTCGAACGACAGCGTCGCCCAGCGTTTCTCGCGGCGAATCCACACGAGGAACGCGAGCGCGATGATCGCGTGCACGAGCAAGTACGCGCCGCGGCTGCCCGCGATCGAAAACAGCGCGCGCGTGACGACATCGGCGCCGTTGACGCGCCCCGCGAACAGAACGCCGATCTCGTACGCGAGCAGCACCGGGAAGATCAGCACGAGGCTCGAGGCGACATCGCCGTGGCCGTACGTGCGCAATGGGGCCGGCGCGCTGGATCGAGCTGAGCTGCGCTTCGCCATGCTGCTCAGACCGTGCCTCGCGGGCGGCGCACGATGCGGCGCAGCGGCGACTTCGTCGACGGTGGAGGCGTCTTGAGCTTCGATTTCTTCGCCGCGGCGGGGCTCGCCGCAGGTGCGCGAACGGTCGCGGTGATCTCGCGATCCTCGCGCAGATACGTGGCCGCCGCGGCGGCGACCTGCGCCGGTGTGACCGCGCGGATCTGCGCGTCGTAGTCCGCCCACGACTTCCAGCCGAGACCGTACGCCTCGTGATAGGCGAGCGCGTTCGCGACCGCCGCGCGTCGCTGCATCGCGATCTGGTGGCTGCCGACCAGATACTTCTGCGCACGCTCGACCTCCGCCGCCGTGACGCCGCTCGTACGCATGCGCGCGAGCTCGGCGCGCACCGATGCGAGCGCCGTCTCGATCTTGTCGCCCGCGCACGACAGGTAGACCACGACGAATCCCGGGTCGACGCCTTCGACCGAGTGCACCGACACGCGATACACGAGCGCCTGCTTCTCGCGTAGCTCGGTGAACAGACGGCCGCTCTGACCACCGAGGATCGCGACGAGCACCTCGAGCGCGAACCGATCGGACGCGTCCACGGTCGCTCCCGGAAACCCGACGACGAGGTGTGACTGCGCGCGATCGAGGAAGCGATAGACCTCGCGATCGGTGGAGCTGCGTCCATCGAACACGAGCGGCGCGACGCGCGGTGCGGTCGATTGCACTTTCGCGACCGCCCCGAACCGCGCCTTGATCGCGGCGATCGCTTCGTCGATCTCGACGTCACCGACGACGGCGAGCGTCATCGCGGACACTGGATATTGCGCGCGATAGATCGACGCGAGCTTCGTGCGGGTCAGCGCATCGAGCGACTGCGGCGTCCCCAGGCCGTCGCGCGCGTACGGGTGCGCGCCGTACAGCGCTTCGCTGAACGCGCGGAACGCGAGCTGCGTCGGGCTGTCGGACTGCGCGAGCTGGTCGTCGAGCAGCGAGCGCCGCTCGCGCACCAGGTCTTCCGCCGCGAACTGCGGATCGAGCACGCAGTCGGCGAACAGCTCGAGCCCCGGCTTCCACGTGCGCGCGAGCCACTCGCTCGCGAGGCCGAAGCTGTTGCGGCCCGTCACGCCGGCGAGAGCCCCACCGAGTCGATCGATCGCGTCCGCGACCCCCGCCGAATCGCGCTTCCCGCAGCCGCGCGTGATCATCCGCGCGAGCAGCGACGACGCACCCGCGGTGCTCGTGTCCTCGTTGCGTTGACCACCGCGCCACACCGCGCGCATCGCGACCACCGGCACCGACGGATCGCGGCGCACGAGCACCACCATGCCGTTCGGCAGCACGACGCGCTTCTCGCTCGGAGCCGCCTTCGCGGGCGCGGGCGCGAGCGCGGTCTTCACGCGGCGCTCGGCATCGCGCGGGAACGACTTCGCGCGCTTCGTCGAGCCCGCGGGCAGGATCGCCGCGACGCTCGCGTTGTCCGCGCGCAGATAGCGATGCATCACCGACGCGACGTCGCCGGGCCGCACCGCGCGAATGCGATCGAGATACACGTGACCGAACTGCGGATCGCCCGTGGTCGTCGCATACCAGCCGAGCGATCGTGCGCGCCCCTGCGCGGTCTCGAGGTGGCGGATGAACCCGGTCTCGGCGGCGATGCGTGCCTTGTCGAGCTCCTCGGTGGACAGCGCATCGCTGAGCGCGAGGCTGTGCTCGACGAGCGCACCGACCGCGGCCTGCGCGTTTGCCTCGCGTGTCGTCGCCGACAGCACGAACAGCCCCGGATCGCGCAGCGCGTGCACGTTCGCGTAGACGCTCGTCGCGAGCTGATCGCGCAGCAGCGTCCGCGGCAGTCGCGCGGACTCGTTCTGCCCGAGGAGGATGGCCGCCACGTCGAGCGCCGCGAGATCCGGATGGCGCGCGGCGGGCACGTGGAACCCGACGGAGACGTACGCCTCGGCGACATCGCGATGCGTGCAGCTCGCGCGCGGCGCCGTCTGCCTCGGCTCGGCGGGGTGACATCGCGCGGGCCGGCCCGCCGGCATCGCACGAAACCGCCGCTCGACGCTGCGCCGCACGTGCTCCGGATCGACGTCGCCCGCGACGACGAGGGTCAGGTTGTCCGCGACGTAGTAGCTGCGAAAGAACTCGACGAGCTGGCTCTCGCGCAGCTGCCGCACGCTGTCGGCCGTGCCGATCACCGGACGCCGATACGGATGCGCCACGAACGCGGTCGCGAACAAGCTCTGCGCGACCGATCGCGCCGGATCGTCCGCGCCCTGCCGGATCTCGTTGAGGATCACCTCGCGTTCGCGCGCGAGCTCGGCCGGATCCACCCGCGGCGCGAGCAAGGTATCGCCGAGAGCATCGATCGCACCGTCGGTGTGATCGGCGCCGAGCACCGCGTGATAGACGGTATGGTCGTACGCGGTCCACGCGTTGATCTCGCCGCCGCCCGCCTCGATCGCGCGCGTGAGCTCGCCGAGCCCGTAGTCGCTCGAGCCCTTGAACAACATGTGCTCTACCGCGTGGGCGATGCCCGCGATCGGTGCAGGCTCGTCCGCCGACCCGACGCCGACCCACGCCTGCACGGCCACCACGGGGGACGGATGCCCCGGCGCCACGTGGAGCGTGAGCCCGTTGTCGAACCGATGGGTATGGACGTCCTGCACGGCAGCGCTCGCGATTCCGCAACCCGCGACCAGCACCGCGGCGGCGAAATTGTAGGCACGGCCCGACCGGCAGAGCATCTTTTGGGAACTTACCCTCATCAGGTATCCTCGGGGCCATGAGGGTACTCGCGTTGGGCAGCTTCCTCGGATTGGCCGTCGTCGCCGGATGCGGCTCCGATGACCCCGCAAACGTCGAGGGTAACTTCACGGTTGCCGTCACGAATCGCGACAACGGCTGCAACATCCCGAGCTGGACCGTCGGTGATTCCCAGGCAAACATCCCCGTCGTCATCACTCAGGAAGGCACCGCCGTGACGGCCACGGTGATGGGCTTCACCGGCGCGAGCCTCAACATCGGGCTCGGCTCGAACGTGTTCTCGGGAACGGTCGACGGTAACGACCTCGATCTCGATCTGTTCGGAACACGCCCTCAAATGAAGGACACCTGCACGTACACCCTCAACGGCAAGATCGTCGGCAGCATCGATGGCGATACCCTCGAAGGCCGCGTGAACTACTCGATCGCCACCACCACTCCCACGAACCCCGACTGCGCATCGATCCAGGGATGTCTTTCGTTCCAGGAATTCAACGGCACGCGTCCGCCGACCTGACCTCGCGCACGCCGTCGCTCGTCACCGAGCGATTGGTCCTGCGCGAGCTCCAGATCAACGATGCTGCTGCCATCGCCGCGGGTGCCGGCGATCGAAGAGTCGCGCGGTATCTGATCCAGGTTCCGTCTCCGTATCCGGTCGCGCTCGCGCGTCGCTGGCTCCTCTCGCGCGTCGAGTGGTGGGAGCTCGGCCGCGGCGTCACCTTCGCCATCGCGCGCCGCTCGCATCCGCACGTGTGCCTCGGCACCGTCAGCCTGCGCCGCTATTCACGCGACCATCGCGCCGAGCTGGGCTACTGGCTGTCCGCATCCGCGTGGGGCTCCGGCATCGCGACCGAAGCGTGCACGGCGGCGGTCGACTTCGGATTTCGCGAGCTGTCACTGGCGCGGATCTACGCGCAGGTGCTCGCCGGCAATCGCGCGTCGCAGCGCGTGCTCGACAAGCTCGGAATGGTCACCGAAGGCGTCAAACGCCAGCACGTGAAGAAGGGCGACACACTGTGCGACGTGGTGCTGTACGGGATGCTTCGCGACGAATGGCTGAACGGGTGACGGTTGATCGTGGGCTGACCGCAGCACGCGGCTGAATGCACACGGATCATGTCTCGTCGCGCGAGCCATCCTTCGCGATCGCGCGAGATCGGCGCGCGATCGCGACACCGATCGCGACCCCCGCGGCGAGCCCGATGATCATTCCCGCACCAAACCCGAGCCCCGAGGTCCTCGACGGCGTCGGCCCGGGCGCGCTCGGTTCGGACGGCGCGAACCACATCGCAACAAACGCGATCGTACAAATCCCGCCGACGACGAGTGCCGTGATCCACAACCATCGAGGGTTCTGAATCGTCGCCTTCGCCACCCCTCTACTTACCCCGTTCCAAGCCGGTTCACCCGTTGGCCGATTCTTTGCGTGTGGTTCGACCATCGACGCGTCGTCGCGCACTTGAGCGCGAGCGCGTTGCCGATCACAACATGCGCGCACTTCGACTTGCCACCCTCGCCACGATCCTCGCTTCCAGCGCTGTCGGCTGTGGCCCGCCCAATGCGCCGGCCGAGGGAACCGACGCAGGTTCGGGCGGCGGTGACGACGGCGGAGGAGGAGGCGACGATGGCGGCGGGAGCGGCGGGTGCCCGGCGAGCTACGCGGGGGCCGCGTGCGTGATCGCGCTGCACGAGACCGCGATCGATGGCTGCGATCCCGTGGTGGTCGCGAAGCTGCGCAGCGAGCTCGATGCGCGCAGCGAGCTCGGTCCGTTGTGGGCCGGTGGTCGCGCGTTGTTTCGCACCGACAGCGCGGTGGCGATCGCGGGTGGATTCAATAACTGGCTCACCACCGAGCTGAAGACGCAGGCGGTGTGCGGGACCGATCTGTTCGTCGCGGTGGGCAGCGTGGGCTCCGGGTACTGGCAGTACAAGCTCGAGTCGGTCGGTACGTGGATGCTCGATCCGCACAATCCCGCGTTCGCGTACGACGACTTCGCCGGTAATGCCGACGGCAAGAATAGCGTGCTGAACACGGGCGACTCGGGACGCGGGCATGTCGTGCGATTGGATCGCGCGTGCTCGACGGCGCTCGGGAACTGTCGTGATGTCACCGCGTACCTGCCGGCGGGATACACGGCCCCCGCGAACGTGAACACGACGTATCCCGTACTGTTCATGCACGACGGACAAAACGTGTGGAGCGATCACGATTGCTGCTTCGGCCACACGGGGTGGGAAGTCGACACGACCCTCGACGCCGAGATCGCTGCACATCGCGTGGCGCCGGTGATCGTGATCGCGGCGGCCAGCACGACGGCACGCAATAACGAGTACGGACTGTCGATGACCGCGATGCAGACGTTCATGCAGTTTCAGGTCGACGAGCTGCAGCCGCACGCCCTCGGACAGGTTCGCTGGAATCAGCAGCGCGTAGCGATCGCCGGCAGCTCGCTCGGCGGATTGGTCTCGATGCACCTGGCGCTGGCGCATCCGCAAACGTACAGCGCGGTCGCGTCGCTCTCCGGCGCGTTTTGGCCGTTGCAGGAGTCCAATCAAGCACTGCGCGATCGGATTCCCACGTACGGCAAGCAGCCGATGGCCGTGTACATCGATCACGGTGGCAACGTGGCCGCGAACTCGGACGGCGCCGCGGATTCGGTCGAGGTTCGCGACATGATGATCGGGCTCGGATGGCAACGCAGTGATTCACCGAGCTGCATGCCGAGCGAGACGACGCTCTGCTACTTCATGGAGCCCGGCGCCACGCACGACGAGCTCGCGTGGAAGGCGCGCGCGTGGCGGTTCTTGCGGTTCTTGTTTCCGCCCGCGTGAATCTCGTGGAGACGTGCGGAGATCGCACGTTACCGACTGATGACATGAGGCCCACCCGACCTGGGGGAATGCTCCCCCGATCGGAGTCCGGGGACGTTTGCCTACACGGCCGATTCCGCAATGATCTCGCGCATCATTTGCGTGGTCTGCACAAGCGCGACGGCACGAGCGTTGCTCCTAGTGGGTGCATGAAGAAGCTCGCCTGGCTCATCGCCATCTCCCTCCCACTCGCAGCCTGTGTCGTCGGCGAAGACGGAACGGCTGTCGACCCGGGCGGCGACGATCAGGGTAGTGGCAGCGGCAGCGGCAGCGGCAGCAACACGTCGCCGAACACGATCAGCGTGGACACCACGTGGAGCGGCACGTTCGCCGTGTCCGCGAACCTCACGATCGCGGCCGGAGTCACCGTGACCGTCGAGCCCGGCACGACGATCAGCTTCGCGCCCGGCGGCTACAGCATCACCGTCAACGGCACGCTCGACGCGCAGGGCACGAAGGCAGCGCCGATCACGATCGGCCCGTCGGCACCGGGCGGGTCGCACGCCGGATTGCAGATTCCGACGGGTGGCCTCGTGAACCTGAACTACGTCATCCAGACGGGCGGCGGCATTCACACGAGCGGTGGCAAGGCGACGATCGTCGACACCTTCATGTCCGGCGCATCGGGCAGCGACTTCCTCGTGATGAGTGGCGGCGAGCTCGACATGAGCTACTCGCAGGTCGGCAAGAACGTCGGCGAGACGGACACGACCCACTGCAACCTGCACTTCGGTGGTGTGGGCAACATCATCAAGGTGACGAACTCCAACATCTCGACGACGCCGTACGGCTTGATGTTCTACGGCGGCACGAACGCGAACTTCACGAACAACAACTGGTTCGGCAATCAGATCGACGTCGCGACGAACCCCGGCGTGCAGGGTGACTTCACCGGCAGCTGGTTCGAGGACGCTCCGCCGTCCGCGCTCGGCAACGGTGGCGCGCAGCTGACGGTCACGGGTCTCGCTGGTGCGCGCCTCCCGACCGCCGGTCCTCGCTAGTCGGTGATGACTTCGATGCCGGTCTTGTCGCTGGGGCTCACCGCGAGCACCGCTTCCAGGATGCTGGCGTTCTCGGGTGGCGACGGCGTGAGCAGATAGACCGCGACCACGGTCGTCGGATCGAGCTGGAACGCTTTCACGCTGCGCGTGCCCGGCTCGAGCGGGCCGCGCCGGCGCAGCGCATCGGCAGCGTCGGTCGCGCCGGGGGACGCTTTCATGCGATCGGCGACGAGCTGATTCCACCGCTCGACGGCGCGCGCGTCCTCGGTGAAGCGCTCGTAGCGACGGAGCTCGACGAGCTTGCCTTGGTCGTACGTCGCCGTGACCCAGCCTTCGCCCCACTCGCTCCCGGCGCGCTCGCACCGCGGGTAGGTCTCGACCCGTTGTGCAGGGCCGTCCTCTTTGAAGCAGAACTTCTGCGACCGCAGCTCGGCGAGGGCTTGATCGCGCGGTGTACCGAGCTTGACCCGGAGCGGCGCATCCGCGCTGACGCCACCACAAGCTGCGAGCGACGCGACGACAATACCGAGCAGAATCCTGCGCATCGGCGCAGAAACTACCATGCCTGTCGCCGGACTCGCTGTGCTAGGGTCCCGCGCCATGCGGATGCGGCTATGGGCGATCGTCCTCGGACTCGTCGCCACAGCGTGTAGTGACGACCTCGTGAAACCGGATGCGCCGGGACAAAACGATCCCGCATACCAGGTCGATGGGGTCGGAAAGTTCTATGTCGTGAACAACGACGCTTCGACGGTCGATCAGACCATGACGATCTTCGTCACGGCACCGAGCGGCACCGACGAAGTGGCCGGCTTCATCGGCGATGACGGCCAGCGGTTCTCGAAGCAACCGAATGGGCAGTTCGCAGCGCAGTTCGATCTCGAAGACCTACCGATCGGTGCGCACCAGATCGTTCTCTCGGCGAACAACAGCTCCACCGGATTCGCGGCGATTCCGTTCAATCGCTCCGCCCCGTACTACGTTCTCGTCACGACAGACTGGGACTTCGCAGATGCCGGGCAGCAGGCTCTCATCTACCAAGATCATTTGCACACAAACCATCCCGGGATGCGAATCACGCACTTCGCGGCGCCGTACACGTTCACCGATCCCACGGTGACGCCGGCGCGACAGGCCGAGATCGTCGCGTGGTTGAACAAACAGAAGGCCGACTTCGACGACGAGATCGGACTGCACATCCATCCGTATTGCCACTTCGTCGAATCCGCCGGACTCGCGTGCATCACGGATCAGTCCACCGTGTATGCGACCGATGCCACCGGCTACACGATCAAGCTCGGCGCGTACGGGCGCGACAACATGCGCACGTTGCTCGAACACTCGAAAACACTGTTCCAGCAGCACGGACTGCCGACGCCGAAGACGTTCCGTGCGGGCGGCTGGACAGCGACGCTCGAGACCGTCGCCGCGCTTGCCGATACCGGCTTTACCGCGGATACGAGTGCACTCAACTGGAAGTACATCGAAGGCGCGTGGGGCGACAAAGAGCTGTTCCGTTGGAACATGGAGAACTGGGCCCCGATCAACGATACGAGCCAGCCGTACTATCCGAATCAATCGAACGTGTTGAGCGCGGAAGCGCCGACTCTGACGATCCTCGAGGTTCCGGATAACGGCGTGATGATCGACTACACCTCGCTTGCCCAGCTCAACGCGATCTTCGATGCGAACTGGAGTGGCGATCAGATCCTCGAGTCGCCGAAGACGCTGATGATGGGCTTCCACCCGGCTCCCGGATTCTCCGAAGGCGAGTTCATCCGGGTGAACGATTTCCTCAAGCACGCCGATATGTTTCTCGCTTCGCAACACACCGGCCCGGTCGTCTACATCACCCTCGAAGAGGTGGTCGCGGCATTTCCTCCCAGCGGCTCGTGACCGCTGCCGCAATTTGTTGCACCCCCTGTTGCCGTCGGAGTTTGTTGTGTGCTCGAATGCGCGAGTTCTGAACACTAGTTCACACTCCGATACGAGGAATACGAATGGCTAATCTTCAATCTGACATCCAGCGCCTGGTCGACGATTTCGTCTCGCAGGTCACCGAGCTCGCGCGTCGCGCAGCGATGGACACGCTGGAGAACGCCTTGGGTCGTGGGGGTCGGGGTGGAGTGAGCGGCGGTCTCCGAATCGGTCGCGGCCGTGGTCGCGGCGCGAAGCGCACGGGCGACGAGCTCGAGAAGCTCTCCGATGACTTCCTCGCGTTCGTGAACAAGAACCCGGGCCTGCGCATCGAGCAGATCAACAAGCAGCTCGGCACGACGACGAAGGACCTCGCGCTTCCGATCCGCAAGATGATCGCGGACGGCACGCTCAAGGTGAAGGGCAAGAAGCGCTCGACGGCGTACTTCCCGGGTAAGGCAAAGAACTAAACTAGGAGACGAATGACGACGAAGGCCCGCGACACGATTCCCCATCGTTTGCTCCGACAGGCCACCGAACGGCCCGCGTCTACCGCGTATCAGGCAAAGCTGAACGGACGCTGGCAGCCGACGAGTTGGCGGGCCTTTGCCGATCAGGTTCGCGCTGCTGCACGTGCGCTGATCACGCTCGGCTTCCCCAAGGGAGGCAAGGTCGCGATCCTCGGGTTCAATCGCCCCGAGTGGGTGATCCTCGATCACGCCGCGATGATGGCGGGCGGTGCCGCAGCCGGCATCTACACGACGTGCTCCGCCGACGAGGTGCAATACATCGTGCATCACTCCGAGGCGCACGTCGTCCTGGTCGAGGACGCGGGGCAGCTCGCGAAGATCGAGAAGCTTCGCGACAAGATGCCGCTGTGCAAGCACATCGTGATGATGCGCGGCGCGACGGCGACCGGCGCCGGGGTCCTCGCGTGGGATGACTTCCTGGCGAAGGCCGACGCCACGCCGGACAAGACGCTCGACGAGCGCATCGACGCGATCCAGCAGGCGGACCTCGCCACGCTGATCTACACGTCCGGCACGACGGGTCCGCCGAAGGGCGTGATGCTCTCGCACGAGAACCTCGCGTGGACCGCGCGCGTGCTCGTCGATGTCGGCTCCGGTACGGCGAACGATGTCTCGCTGTCGTACTTGCCGCTCTCGCACATCGCCGAGCAGATGGCGACGATCCACATGCCCGCGACCACCGGCTCGTGCGTGTACTACGCCGAGTCGATGGACAAGCTCCTCGACAACCTGAAGGACGCGCGTCCGACGGTGTTTTTCGGCGTGCCTCGCGTGTGGGAGAAGATCCACGCGGGCGTGTCGGGAAAGCTCGCGTTGGCGACCGGCACGAAGAAGCGTCTTGTCGAGTGGACGCGCAAGGTGTCGACCAGCGTCAACGCGCACCGCGATCGCGGCGAGAAGGTTCCGCTCGGCCTCGAGCTGCAGTACCGCGTCGTGAACAAGCTCGTGTTGAGCAAGCTCAAGGCCGCGCTCGGCTTCGACCGCGCACGCACGCTGATCTCCGGCGCCGCGCCGATCGCGCCCGACGTGCTCGAGTTCTACTCCAGCATCGATCTGCCGATCCGGGAGATCTACGGTCAGTCCGAAGACACCGGCCCGACGTCGTTCAACATGCCGGGCAAGACGAAGATCGGCTCGGTCGGTCCATCGCTGCCCGGCCTCGAGTGCAAGATCGCCGACGACGGCGAGATCCTCGTGAAGGGTCCGAACGTGTTCCTCGGCTACTACAAGGAGCCCGAGGCCACGGCGGAGACGCTGATCAACGGCTGGCTCCACTCCGGCGATCTCGGTGCGTTCGACAAGGACGGCTTCCTGACGATCACCGGTCGCAAGAAGGAGATCATCATCACTGCTGGCGGCAAGAACATCGCGCCGAAGAACATCGAGGCTGCGCTCAAGCAATCGCCGCTGATCGGCGAGGCGGTGGTCATCGGTGATCGCCGCAAGTTCCTCACGTGCCTCATCACCGTCGACGATGCGGTCGCCGCGAAGCTCGGCGGCGCCGACGCGATCCGCGGCGCGGTGCAGGCGCAGCTCGACGAGGTCAACAAGACGCTCGCGCGCGTGGAGCAAGTGAAGAAGTTCGCGATCCTGTCGCGCCCGTTCGGCATCGACACCGGCGAGCTGACGCCGACGCTGAAGATCAAGCGCAAGGCGGTCGCGCAGAACTTCTCGCGCGAGATCGAAGCGATGTACGCCGGCGACGAAAGCAACTAGTGGCGCGGCCCTGGATTCGAGAAGGCTACGTCCTCGGCGGAGGCGCCGCGCAAGTGGCGCTGATCGCGTTGTCGTCGGCAAAGCTGCCCGATCCACTGCCGGTCTCGCGCAGCGGACACGGCATGCCGGATCACGGCGAAGGCGCGAGCTCGATCGCGATCGTGGCGAAGGATCGCGCCGAGGATCCGGCGTGGTTCGCCGAGCAAGTGCTCGCGCCGTTCACCGACCTCATCGCCGGTGATCTCGGTGCCGAGGCCGCGGCCACCGCGCTCGCCGCCGAGCACGCCTACGTCATCGAAGCGGCGATCGACGATCCCGATGACCTCGGGCACGTGCAGGCCGCGTGGGCGCTCGCGAAGTGCGTGTGCGAAGAAGGCGCGGCGATCGTCGTCGATGTCTACGCCGCGCGCGCGCACCTCGGCTCGACGATCGCGGCGCTCGAACCGGAGCGCGCGTTCGACGTCATGCACGAGGTCACGTTCTTCTTCGAGGAGACCGGACCGCAGCAGCTCGCGGCGTGGTCGCTCGGCCTGCGCAAGTTCGGCCGCCCGGACCTCGTGCTCCTCGACATCGAGGCACCCGCGGCGACGGAAGCGGCGGTGCTGCTGCGTGATCTCAGCGCGGCTCTCGCCGATGGCGAGCGCATCGAGCCGGGCGATATCGTCGAGGCATCGGACGGCAAGAAGCTCGAAGCAGTTCGGTTCGAGCAAGGCCTCCAGCCCGCGGTCGCGGTGGATGGCCCTGCCCTGCTGCTGCGTCGCGCCTGATTACAGCGGCAAGCGCGGCGCATCGCACGGCGTCGGCGTGCCGGCGGTCAAGCGCGTCTTCGTCAGCGTGTAGAACTCGTTGAGCGCCGTCATGCCGATGTTGTCCGTCGGGTTGAACCGCGGGTGGCCGGGGAGCGTCGTGCCGGCGTTCGCCATCGAGGCGGTGTTGATGACAACGGCGCCCGTCGCGTCGACGGTGAAGTACTTCAGGAGGAAGTCCTTCTGCGTGGTGAGACCGTCGAAGAAGATCTGCGCGTTGCCGGTGCCCGTGAGGAACGTGTCGAGGCCGGTCTGGTGGCAGTTCGCGCAGCGCTGGTTCTGCACCGACGCGAGCGTGTTCCACGCGGTCGGCATCTTGGCCGTCGAGAAGTTATCGATGCTCATGCAGCCCGACCACTCGCGCATCTTCGCGATGGGATCGACCGGCGGCGGCTGCCCACCACCCGTGCGCTCCTGCGCTTCCTTCGCGAGCCACGCGCCGATCGAGGCTTCATCCGACGGCGTGTAGACGACCGCGTTGTGACCGCCGGCCTGCTTGATCTTCGTGACGATGCCGGCCGACGCGGTGGTGTACGTGCCGACGAGTGTCGGCGTGCTGGTGATCTGCGTGTACGAGTTCGTCGCGTCCGCGGTGCCGAAGCCGTACATGCCCGTGACGCCGGGCTGACCGTGACAGGTCGCTTGACCGCACTTCGCCTGGACGATCGTGTGGACCGTCGTCTTGTACATGGCCTCGGCCTCGCCGCCGCCCATGTTGCTGCCGCCGTCGTCGTCTCCCGTCATGCTCCCGTCGACCACGTCACCGACACAGCCGGTAGCAGCGAGGAGCGCGAGGACCAGGAACGAGGGAAAGCGCATGTAACGCAAATGGTGCACGCCCAAGGCCAGGATTGCGCGCCCCCCGAGGTCAATGATTTACCATTGTTAGCTATGCAAACGGTGGGGTCAGGGGGCGGCAGTCCACGAGGGCTTGGGGTGATGAATCCCAGCTATGCTGCGCGACATGGGGGAGATCGCATCAGGCAACTCGGGGGAGGAACGTGCGCTGCCCGCACGTCCTCGTTACGGCCATCTCGGCAAGGTTCTGTTCGTCGATCTCGGCGCGCGGACGCATCGCACGGAGATCGTCGACGAATCCGTCTACCGCAGTTACCTCGGCGGCTACGGCCTCGGCGCGTGGCTGATGTGGAAGCACTTCCCCGCAGGCACCGATGCGCTCGCGCCCACATCGTGCTTCGCGATCTCGAGCGGCCTCCTCACGGGTCTGCGCACGCCGTTCTCCGGACGCATCCAGATCGTCGGTAAGTCTCCGCTCACCGGGACGTGGGCGGACTCGAACTCCGGCGGCAGCGTGTGCAGTCACCTCCGATCGGCGGGCTACGACGCGCTGGTCGTCACCGGCAAAGCGAGCGAGCCGACCGTGCTGGTCATTCGCGACGCCGAGATCTCGTTCGAGCCCGCGGGCGATCTGTGGGGCAAGGAGATCCCCGAGGCGTTCGATGCGCTGACGAAGAAATACGGCACGAAGCGCGACGTCGGTGTGTCCGCGATCGGACCCGCGGGCGAGAAGCAGATGCGCATCGCTTCGGTGATGAACGATCGCTACCACGCGTTCGGTCGTCAGGGCTTCGGCGCGATCTACGGCAGCAAGAACCTCAAGGCGATCGTCGTCGGTGGCTCGGGTGAGGTTCCGATCGCGAAGCCCGAGGTCTTCAAGAAGATCTGCAAGTCGATCACCGACGACTACAAGAAAGACCTCGGTCTGTTCGCGCGCTTCATGGCGTACATGGGAAAGCCGAAGAGCTGGCTCGGCTGGATGTACCGCCTCATGACGAAGATGGGCATGAAGGCCGAAGCACCGACCGCGTCGATGCGGCGGTTGTGGTCGGAGCGCGGCACCACCGCCGCTGTCGCGCTGTCGATCGAGAACGGCGATGCGCCGATCAAGAACTGGATGGGCGTCGGCGCGCGCGACTTCCCGCTCGCGAAGAAGGGCATGAAGATCGACGGCAAGGTCGTCGACAAGTACATCACCAACAAGCTGTCGTGCGGCGATTGCCCGATGCCGTGCAAGGGCCGCGTTCACGTGAAGTCGCGGGGACTCTCCGATGTGCGGCGTCCGGACTACGAGACGATCGTCGGCTTCGGCGCGAACCTCTTGAACGATGACATCGAGCTCGTCACCGCGTGCCACGACGCGTGCAATCGCTACGGCATCGACGCGGTGTCGTCGTCGGCGACGCTCGCGTGGGTGTGCGAGGCCGTCGAGCGCGGCGTGCTGACTCCGGCTGACCTCGACGGCATCGACATGCGATGGGGCGATGGCGAAGCCGCGCTCGCGCTCACGATCAAGATGGGCTCGGGCGAAGGCTGCGGTGCGTGGCTCGGACACGGCGTGCAACGCGCGGCAGCTCACGTCGGCAAAGGCAGCGACGACTTCGCGGTCCACGTGCATGGCGGCGAGCCCGCGTATCACGACAGCCGCTTCACCTCGCTGATGGGCGTGACGTACATCGCGGATCCCACGCCGGGTCGGCACACCGCGGGCTCCGCCTCGTGGAACGAGACGTTCGGCGCGAAGTTCTCGCTGCCGAAGGCCGTCGACAAATCTCTGGTCAACGTGAAGTGGAAGGGCACCGAGGGCAAAGGTGTCGCGCAGGCGCACTTCTCCAACGCGCACCAAGCGATGAACGGCCTCGGTCTGTGCATGTTCACCATGCTGACCGGCCGCCTGCCGTGGGCCGACCTGCTCGACGCCGCGACGGGTTGGGGCATGAGCGAAGCCGACCTGCTCGTCGCGGGAGAGCGCATCCAGAACCTGCGCGCCGCGTTCAATCGCCGCGAAGGTCTCGCGCCGAAGGACTTCGTGCCGCATCGCCGCATGCTCGGTGAAGGTGACGGCAACCTCGACGCAGGCCCGCTCAAGGGCATCCGCGTGTCGTTGCCCGTCTTGCGCGACGACTACTACACGTCGATGAAGTGGAACACGACCTCGGGACATCTCTCGAAGGCGCGCGCCGACGAGCTCGGCATGACCGAGATCCTCGACGGGTATCTCGAGTAATGGGGATCTTCGATCGCCATCGCGGTGGAACGATCCGCGTGCATGTCCTGATCAAAGGTCGCATCGGCGATGGCTGGGTCGACGTCGACGAGCACATCCGGGTGCCGACCGGCACGACGCTCGCTGCGCTCGTCGACGCGGCCGACGCCGCCAAGGTCCCGCTCCGCATGGCGATCGAGAACAGCCCGCACCTCCGCGACACGCTGATGCTCAACGGCGAGCGCTGCGCGTTCGAGGAGAACCAGGGGCGCGTGCTCGTCGAGGGCGACGAGATCTATCTCTTGTCTCCGCTCGCCGGTGGCTAGCGGTTACAACGTCAGGGCGCCGACGAGGAGCGCGCCGTAGACCCGCAGCAGCGTCGACAGATCCGCGTCGTCGAAGTGCAGCGACGCGCCGAGGAACCAATCGCGGCCGTAGCGAACCTCCGTGAACTGCGTCGGCACGTCTTGATCGATGCCGTTGTTGATCTGCAGATAGCCCGGCGTGTTGAAGGCGTCGTCGACGCCGCCGAGGATGTAGATCGATCGGAACACCGCGAACGCGGCCGCGAGCTTCACGCGCGGCGTGCGCGAGAAGCTGCCGAACACGTCGCCCGACAGCTTCAAGCGACCGGACGCCATCAAGACGTCGACGCCGAACCCGAACGTCGAGTCCTTGAGACCACCACGGATGGACACCGGACCGATCTGCTTGCCGAACTGCGCGGTGAACCGAAGCGTGTCGCGGATCTCTTGACGGCGCGTATAGGTGTTCGAGCCGGTCACTTCGGCGACGGAGTCGTAGGGGCTGCCGCCGAGCGGGCCCTTCTCGAACTCGACGAGGTAGAACTTGTCCGTGCGCGCGCGCAGCTCAGCGGTCGCATAGAAGCGCGGCGCGCGCGCGTAGATGCCGACCTCCATGCGCATGCCGAGCCACGACTTGAAGCGATAGAAGCTGCCCACGGCCTCGCGGCCGGACTCGCTCGCGTCGTAGAGCGCATCGGCGAGCTCGGGATCGTTGACGAGGCGACCAAGCGTGCCTTTCCAGTCCTCGCCTTTGCCCTCGTTGATCGCGGCGACGAGCTCGGTCGCTTGCTCGATCTCCTTGTCGGCGCCATCGAGGTTCGCGCGGGTGTCGCGCAGGCCTTGGATCAGCGCGACCCTTCCGTCGGAGATGCCCTTGCGAGCCTGCGCGGTGCGCGCGTCGATGCGATCGAGCGTCGCGTTGACCTCCGCGGGGAGGCCGGAGATCGCACTCGCGCCGCGCGTCGTCAGCTCGTCGACGCGGACCATCGCGTGCTGCGCCGTCGCGAGCGGCCCGACGATGTTGCCCGAGGCGAGCCAGCGGTCCGCCTCCTCGATCTTTTCGGCGCTCTGCCCCGTGACGAGCTTGCGACCTTCCACCACGACCTCGTGCACGACGTCGAGTGCGTTGTCGACGCGCGGGAGCCCGCGATCCATCCCGCGCAGGACCGCGTCCGTCGCGGCGCCTTCGATGACATGCGTGATCTGCTCGTTGCGTGCGAGGAGCCGCTCGCTCGGAGCGCCGCCCTCACCACTCGTCGGGATGATCTCGAGGTAGCTATCGCCGAACAACGAGTCCGCGCGTCGCGTGATGAACGAATCGGCGGGAACCGAGACGTCGTCGCGCAGCTCCATGTCCACGCGTGCGAACGCTCCCTCGATCGTGATCCGCGTGATCTGCCCGATCTGGACGCCCGCGATCACGACCGGTGATCCGACGGTGATGCGCGAGCCATCGCGAAACTTCGCCCACGTCGGGAACGTGCCCTCGACGGTGGTCGACGGGAGCTTCGCTCGAATCGCGAGGACGACCAGCGCGACCACGGCGACGCCGATCGCGGCGGTCACGAGTCGGGTCAGCCAGCGCACCCGCGCAGTCTACCCGGGAGGCGGCCTACTTGCCGCGACGCAAGTAGTAATGCACGCCACGTTGCGGGTGCGAGAGGCGAATCGCCAGCGTGGTCGTCCCCGTCGGCTTGTCGACCTTGCCGACGAAGCGACGCTGTTTGTCGACGGGAATCTCGACCCCCGAGGCCGCCGCGGTCCACCCCGGCATCAGCGCGCCGCGCACCTGGATCTGGGGCTCCCACGGCTTGCTGCTCACGGCCGGCGGCGACTGGATGTAGACCTGCGGCGCGGTGTTGTCGAAGTCGATGATCAGCGTCGAGACCTTGGGATCCTTCTCGCCGTCGCGCTCGAGGTAATAGGTGTACGTGCCCTCGTCGAGCTTCGTGCCCGGCACGTTGATCTTCGGTCCCTTGCCCTCGAAGATCTGCTCCTTGCCACCGGTCGCGATGTGGAGCTTGAACGAAGTGCCCGTGCCCTTCGTCGACACCTGCACGAGCGGGATGACGCTCTGGTACGAGATGCGCCACGTGCGTCCGTCGGCATCGATCGGAACCGTCGCCGCCTGCTTCGGCAGCGGACGACCACCGTCGTCGCGCATGATCCGGACGCGCCCCGACGCGACCGGAGCCGAGTCGCCGCCGCCCGACGAGCAACGCAGGCGATACGCCCACTGCCCCGCACCTGCCATGAGGTTCGCGCTGTCCTTTCCGCCGGAGACCTTCGCCGTCTGGAACCGCGCGTTCTGATCCATCTCGATGAAGCCGCCGTCCTTGCACTTGCCGCCGAACTGGAACTGCACGGCGGTGTTGCCGCGCGGATCGTGGATCGTCGCACTCTCGCCCGCGGCAACCTGGAAGTCGTAGTACTGCGGGATCGCCTCGATCACGCGAATGGTGCCGTTCTTCGCGAGCGTCGCGCTCTCGCCGCGGTTCATCTCGAGCTTGCCGCCCGTCGAGCCGGATAGCTCCGCGTTGCCGCGCGCGATCGCGACCTTGGTATCGCGCGCGGAGACGTCGAACCGAGCGTCCGCCCCCGACTGCTGGCCACCGCGAATCGCGATCGCACCACCCGGCAACTTCACGCTACCGGCTCCGCCCGCGTCGACGAGCCCGTGCCCCGAACCGCTGTCCATGATCAGCGCGAGACCTTCGCCGAGCGTCATGCTCGAGCCGCCGGCCATGTCGAGGACGACACCCTTCGCGGTGATCTTTGCCGACGAACCTTTGCCCACGCGCACCTTCGAGTCGGGCGTCAGCACGAGCTGGCCCGGTTGCACCGCCGTCCACTTCTTCTCGCCGGGGAGCAACATCTCGACCTTCTTGCCCTCGGCGACGAGCGTCGCGACATCGGGCGACGTGGCTGCCGCATCGATCGGCGCGTCGACCGCCGCGTCGGCGACGGCCGCATCGGGAACCGACGTCACGGTGACCTCGTCAGGGTTCAGATCGACGATCGAGCCGATCACCATGTCGAACGCCTCGCCCTTGAGCGGGGACACGGATGCATCACCCATCTCGAGCGAGAGCTGTGCGCCTTGCCCCTTCGAGGTGACGCGGACACGACCGGACTTCAGGCGAACATCACCGATGTCGAGGCCGACGAGACCGTTACCGGCGAGGTCGATCGCACCGAGCTCGACGGCGATCTTGCTGTTGCCGTCTTTGCCACCGAACCGCAACACCGTGTGCGGCTGCATCGTGATCGTCGCGCCGCCTCCGGTGATCTGCAGCTCGGCGGGAGCGTCCGCGGTGCGCGCCGCATCCCCGATGTAATAGAGCTGCCCGACCTTCACCGCCGCCCATGCGCCCTCGCCTTGCTGGCGCTCGATCGCGCCATCGGCTTTCTTCAGCTCGGCGATCGCGTTGCCCTTCTTGCCACCGCACGCGACGAGGCATGCGGCGATCAGAACGATGCCGACGGCGAGCGAACGGAGCACGCTACCGGAGCTCGATGATCTTGATCGCGACACCATTGGGATCGATCGTGACGTCGAGCTCCTGGTCTTTGAGACCTGGCGACGAAGCGGTGATCTTGTAGGTGCCCGGGACGAGGTCGACGGAGAACTGACCGTCGGCCGCCGACGTGGCGGTCAACCCACCCGGCTCGATCTTCACCGTCGCGCCACCGATCGGCTTACCCGTGTTCGCATTGCGAACGACCGCGCGAAGCTGACCGGGCGGAAGCACCTGCTCGAGAGAGATGCGCTCGGCCTTGTTGTCGCCGGGCTTGAGGTTGACGGTGACCTTCACCGGCTTCTTGTTGCTGACGTCCACGGTGATCTCGCCGACTGCGTCGGTGATCGTGTCGACGCCCTTCACTTGCTTGCCGATCGGGAGCTTCTCGACCCTCCAGCTGCCCTTGTCGTCGGTGACTCCCGTGCCCTCGTACGTCGAGGTCTTCACGGTGACCTTCGCGCCGACGGCCGGCTTGCCGGCCTCGTCGAGGATCTCGCCTTCGACCGCCGCGAAGATCGGGACATCGATCGTGCCCGGAATGACGCGCTTCTTGACGTTCGTCGACGGTCCGCCGAACCGCCCCTGCAAGCCGACACCGAAGCTGAACGTCGGCTCGTACGGTACGAGGCGAATGTCATTGGCCGAGATCTCGGCGCTCGTGATCTTCGGGACGCGCGCGCCACCGAGGTACGCGAGGATCGTCCACGAGTTGTTGACGTGGTAGCCACCGCTCGCGCCGAAGCGGATCAACGGGCTCGGGGCCTCGTGCGCGGTGGTAGCGCCCATCGGTGTATCGCCGCTGCCGACGAACACGTCGATCTGCCCTTCCGCGCCGATGTACGCCTTGGTCCCGACGGGGATCCCCAGGTGAGCACCGCCGACGACGGCGTGGAACTCGGACACGCCGAGCGAGACACGGTCTTGGATGGACAGCAGCGTCGGCTGATCGACCGACTTCGCGCTGTTGTCGACGCGGAAGCCCGCGTTGAACGAGAGCAGACCTGGACCCGCTGCGAGCGAGACGAGGCCGGATGCCGCGACCGAGATCGCCGATCCAGCGACCGACGGCGCGTCCTTGCCCGGCACCCACAGATCGAGCTGACCGCCGAAGTGGAGCGTGCCCGACGCCTTGCCGGCGCGGATCAACAGGTGGGGATCGCCGACGTAGCCATCGTCGTCGTTGCCCGTCGCGTCACCCGTGTGCTTGTCGAAGCGACCGTCGAGAGAGAGCGCGATGCTGATCAGCTCGTGCGGCGCAAAGCCGATCGCGAGGCGACCGCTGGTGCGCGTGAACTTGGTGTTCGTGTTGATGAGGTCGTTGCGCATGCCGTAGCCACCGAGCAGCGCGACTTGCACAGCGCCCTTGGGCAACGTCTCGGCGCTCGGCGCCCACAGCCCGCCCGGGAGCGCGCCATAGCCGATGACCGGCCCTGGCCCTTCTTGTACATCCGGCGGTTCGGCCGCGGAATCCACGACATCGGCTGGAGCAGATTGCGCCCACGCGAGTGGTGCAGTTGCCACGACAGCCAGAACGGATGCGATTCCCCGGCGCATTGCAAAAAGTGTAAGGCGATTCGCGCCCGATTTACAGTCTTGGTGTGACTTCAATAACGAAGCCACCGAACGAGCTCTCGGACACTCGGGCGCTTGCCATATAGAAGCACGCCGACACGGTAGATCTTCGCTGCCGCGCGAACGACCAGCAGCGTGGACACGAGCAGGATACCGAGGGAGAGCGCTACCTCGCCCAACGTCGCACCTCCGAGGACGAAGCGCATCGGCATCAGCATCGGCGACCAGAACGGAACCATGGTCATTACCGACGCTGCGCCACCACGCGGGCTCGATGCGATGAGCTGGAAGCACATGACACCGATGACGAGCAACATCGTCACCGGCATCTGGACCTGTTGCGTGTCCTGTTCGGACGACACCATCGCACCTACCGCGGCATACATCGCGGAGTAGAAGAAGTAGCCAAGGATGAAGTAGACAATCGTGATCGAGACGGCAAAGAAGTCGAGCGGCGGTAGCGGCGACTCTCCACTCGCGATCCCGAACGCACCGAGGATCTCCGTCCGGTAGGCGAGCGTGATCGCGCCGATCCCGAGCCACACCGTGAGTTGGATCAGCGCCGCCCCTCCGACGCCGATGATCTTTCCGGACATCAGGCTCTGCGGTTTCACGACCGCGACCAAGAACTCCATCACGCGGCTGGTCTTCTCCTGCACCACGCTGCGCATGACGTTCACGCCGTACAGCGTGATCACCATGTAGAGAATGAACGCGAGGATGTACGCGATCAGGAACGAGCCGAGCCCCGAGCTGCCCTGCGCCTCACCGGTCGAGTGCATCGCGACGACATTGATGTCGCCGGTCATCGTCGCGCGCTGCTCCGGCGACAGCTTCACGAGATCCGCGCGCGCGTCGAACACCACCTCGGTCAGCGCCTTCTGCAAGTACGCGGTGACGTACTGGCTCGCCGCGTTGTCGCCGCGATAGAGCACGTTCGACAGCACCACGGCACCCGGCGGAATGACGAGGAAGCCGTTGATCTTGTCGTCGCGGATCTTGTCGAGCTCGGTCTGATCCGGCGTGTCCTTGTCGACGATGGTGACGATCCAGTCGTGATCGTCGTGGAGCTTCTTCGCCATCGGCGCGCCGATGACGCCGGTGTGATCGACGATGTCGATGCGCGCGCCCGACGTGCTCCTCGCGCTGATGATCGCAGGAACCACCACGAGCGCGACCATGAACACGGGCCCGAGCAGCGTGATCGCGACGAACCACTTCGACTTGATGCGCTCGAGCAGCTCGCGCCGCGCGATGACCCACGTGTTGCGCATGCTCATGCAGCAGGCTCCTCGCGACGCTCGGCGACCGCGGCCTCGGGCCCCACTTTGTCGACGAAGATCTGGTGCAGCGATGGGGTGACGATCTCGAACTTGCGCACGGACACGCCCGCGGTGACCAGCGCGGCGAGCAAGCGCTGCGGATCCGGCGCCTTCACCTCGATGTCGTGGTCGTCGTCCCGCGCCTCGCGACGCTCGCCGACGAGCGCGGTGTCCGCGAGCACCGGATCCGCCTTCGCGCGCGCGGCCTCGTCGGAGAATGCGAGCGCGAGCCAGCCGTCGGCGCCGGACGCCGCCTTGAGATCGCGCAGCTTGCCTTCGAGCACGAGCTTGCCACGCGCGATGATGCACAGCGCGTCGACGATCTTCTCGGCCTGCTCCATCTGGTGCGTCGAGAACAGCACCGTGCGGCCGCTCTCGCGGATCTCGTCGACGATCTCGCGCAGGACCTCCGCGTTGATCGGATCGAGGCCGCTCCACGGCTCGTCGAGGATGACGACATCGGGCTCGTGCAAGAGCGCGGTCGCGAACTGCACCTTCTGCTGCATTCCCTTGGACAGGTCCTGCACCTTGTTGTCCATCCACTTCGTGAGCCCGAGCCGCTCGAGCCACGCGGTGCCGCGCTTCTTGGCCTCGGCGCGCGACAGGCCGCGTAGCTCGCCCATGAACTCGACGATCTCGCCGACCTTCATCTTCGGATACAGGCCGCGCTCCTCGGGGAGGTAGCCGATCTTCTTCGCGGCGGCGATGCCGGGCGTCAGGTCACCGAGGATCCGGATCTCGCCGCGATCGGGCGCGATGATGTCGTTGATCATCCGCAGCGTCGTCGACTTGCCCGCGCCGTTCGGCCCGAGGATGCCGTAGATGACGCCGCGCGGGACCTCGAACGAGATGTCGTCGACGGCGACGTGATTGCCGAACTTCTTGACGATCCCACGAATGGACAGCGCGCTCGTCATGGATCTCAGGCCGCGACGGGAGCCGGGATGGCATCGCCGAGGACGCAGCGCTCGAGGACGGCCATGCGAATCGCGACGCCCCACGACACTTGCTGGAGGATCACGGCGCGCGGCCCATCGGCAACCTGGGGCGAGATCTCGACGCCGCGGTTCATCGGACCGGGATGCATGACGATCGCATCGGGCTTCGCGTAGCCGAGCGTGCGCTCCGACAGGCCGAACGTGCGAGACAGCTCGCGCGTGTTCGGGAAGCGCGGCGCCTCCCCTTCGAAGCGCTCGCTCTGCACGCGCAACATCATCACCACGTCCGCGTTCTCGAGCCCGTCCTCGAGTCGGGTCACCACGCGCACGCGCTCGCGCGTCAGCTCGCCGCCGATGAGCTCGATGCCGCGCGGGATCAACGTGTACGGCGCGCACACGCGAATGCGCGCACCGAGCTTCGCGAGGCACAGGATGTTCGAGCGCGCGACGCGCGAGTGCGCGAGGTCGCCGACGATGACGACCTCGAGGCCCTCGATCGATCCGGTTCCATCTTTTCGGCCCTTGTGGCGGCGAATCGTCGCCGCGTCGAGCAGGGCTTGCGTCGGATGCTCGTGCTGGCCATCGCCCGCGTTGATCACGCTCGCCTTGACCGACTTCGCGATCACCGCGGCCGCGCCGCCGTACGAGTGGCGCACGACGATCGCATCGGGGTGCATCGCCATGAGATTCCGCGCGGTGTCGATCAGCGTCTCGCCCTTGGAGATCGACGACGCGGAGCTCGAGATGTTGATCGCTTCCGCGCTGAGTCGCTTGGCAGCGAGCTCGAATGACGTGCGCGTGCGCGTCGAGTTCTCGAAGAACAGATTGATGACCGTCCGGCCGCGAAGCGACGTGAGCTTTTTGATCGGCTCGTCGCCCATCGGCCAGTAGCGATCACCGTGGTCCAGGATGGCCGTGATCTCGGCTGCGTCCAGGTCGGCGATGCTCACCAGGTGGCGCACGCACCTCGTATAGCGCATTTCCTCGGTGGTAAGGTGGGACCGTGTCGTCGTCAGATCGCGACAAGATCGACCGGACCGGGCAGGTCCTCGGTGGTCGCTTTCGCCTCGACGCGCCGATCGGCCGCGGCGCGATGGCGACGGTCTATCGCGCACTCGACCAGCAGACCTCCGCGTATGTCGCGGTGAAGATCCTGCGGACGTCGATCCTCGGGAGCGATCCATCGATCAAGCAGCGGTTCCAGCGCGAGGGCGAGGTCCAAGAGAAGATGCGGCACCGCAACATCGCGGCGCTCCTCGACACCGGTGTCACCGATCACGACGAGCCGTACCTCGTCGTCGAGCTGTTGCGCGGTCGAACGCTGCGCGGCGTGCTCAAGGAGCTCGGCCGCGTTCCACCGCGACGTGCCGCGAGCTACGCGTGGCAAGCGCTGCAAGGGCTGTCCGCGGTCCACGCGCTCGGTGTGCTGCATCGCGATCTCAAGCCCGCGAACATCATGCTCGAGCCATCGCCCGGTCCCGTCGAGCGCGTCGTGCTGATCGACTTCGGCTTCGCCACGTTCGAGGGCGGCGCGAAGCTCACGCAGCAGGGCTCCGTCGTCGGCAGCTTGCGCTACATCGCGCCCGAGCGACTGCGCGGCGAGAAGGTCGATCACCGCTCGGACCTCTACTCGATGGGCATCATCCTGTACGAGATGCTGATGGGCGAGCCGCCGTGGAGCACGAGCGACGACTTCTCGTTGATCGAATCGCACCTGCACGACGCGCCGCCGCCGCTCGACGCGACGCTACCGATCGCACTCGATGCGATGCTGCAACGAGCGCTCGCGAAGCATCAGGACGAACGCTTCGCGAGTGCGAGCGAGATGGCCGATGCGCTGCAGCAAGCAGCGCAGCTGATCACCGAGTGACTACTGGATGACGATCTGTTTCAGATCGAGTCCACCGGCGAACATGTACGAGACCGCGTCGCTATAACCGTACACCTCGACACCGCAGCCACCGGGGCACACGATCTTGTGCTGGCCCGCGGTGACGGGGACGCGCGCCGCGCGATACGTACCGTTCGCCGCCAACGTGACCGCGGTGCCGTCGACGGTGACCGCGCCCGTGGCGTTCGCTGCGATCGACAGGAAGTTCTTCGCGTACTGGCTCGGCACGAGGATCGTGTAGTCGTTGCGGAACTGCTCGGTCGGAACCGCGATCGCCATCGACGGGTCCCCCTCACCGACGGTGGCGCCGATGAAGTCCTGCCAGATGTCGGCCTGCAGGTAGTGGCCGACGAGGATCGGCTCGTTCGCCGTGATCACGGTGTCCGCGGAGATCTTCACTTCGCAGAACGCGCCGGGTCCGAGCGTGCTGCACGAGCCGGTCGGCGCGGGCGTGATGGTCACGGTGGTACCGGCCTTCTGCGCCATGATGCGGATGACGTCGGGATCGGCGTAGTTCGGGATACGCACCTGGCTCCGCGTGATCGCGAACGTCTTTCCCCACGTCGAGGTCGGGAACATCATGTCCTCGAGGTGGTCGGCGCAGCACGGGCCTTGCGGGATCAAGAGTCCGGGCGGTGCCGTCGTCTCGCCGAAGTTGATCGCTTCGTGGCCACCGAACACGCCGAACGGGATCTGGTTCACGCCGGACGCGCGGATCTTGCTGCCCGTCAGATCGCCCGTGCCCGCTGCTTGGAGCGAGAGCACGTCGAACGCGTTGAGCGTGAACGTCGTCGCGACACCAGCCGCGATCGCGGGTTGTCCCGGACCGGCGAGCGTCGCGACTTTCGGCGTCACTTCGATCACCGTGCCGTCGGACCACGCGACGACGGCGAGATAACCGAGGTACGGGTTCGAGCTCTGCGCCACCGGGATCCCCGTCCGGCGATCGATGCTCGGCTTGCTCATCACGTAGTACTCGACGTCGAACGCGGTGCGCGGGATCAGCAACGACGCGTCGTTCGAGAACACGTTCGAGTTATCGAGCGGGTTGAACTGGTACGCGATGATCGGCAGCGTCGACGTCACCTTGTAGGCCTTCTTCTGCGTACCGCTTCCTTCGATCGATTGATCCGCGATGCTCTGCGGCGCGGCTTGCGGGAGGAGCGCTTGCACCTGACCGGCGGGCACGGTTGCCATGAACGTCGTGGTTCCGTTCGCCGCGGTCACCGTCACGTCGACGGAGCGCGACTGCGGATTGGACACGACGATCGCGAACGGCGCGTGTTGCGCGTCGAGCACGCAGACGGTCGCGGCCTGGCACGTGTAGTTCGCCGGGCACGTGTCGTTGGGCGGATCGCAACCCCCGGCCGAGGTCATGCCGTTCGGCGCCATGCACACCTTCGGCATCGCCTTCGCGACACCTTGGTTATTGCCGGTGCACGGCGGCGGGTCCTGGATCTCCTCGGCGTTATCGAGATCGACCGCCCAGTACTCGCAGCCCGTATAGCTGCGGCTCGTCGCGGCGGCGACGCACGCGTCGACGCAGTTACCGTTCTGGCAGATGTTCGATCCGGTGCACGCCATCGTCTCCGGACCGATCTCGCCGGTCGCGGTGCAGCTGTGCACGTTGCCGTCCTGGCAGACCGACGTCGTCGGAGCGCACGCGACGCAGCCGAGCACGGCATCGCACGCGGCGCTGCAGTCCTGCTGCGTGGTCCACTGCTGCCCCGCGCAGACTTGATACGTCGAGCCGAGGCACTGGTGCATGCCGTCGACGCACTGCGGTCCGCCGCCGTCACTACCGGATCCACCACCGTCGGATCCACTGCGCGCGTCGGGTCCGCATGCGGCGAGCGCAGCAACGACGCCGATCGTTGACAACAACGAAAGATTCACTAGTCGCATACGCCACCACCATCCGGGTTGCAGTTGCACGGCACGACGGTTTGACCGCTCTTACACTCCGCGACGACTTGGTTCTGGAGAAGGAACTGCTCGACCTGGCGCAGCGCCGACGGGTTGCGGTTCACACCGGAGTGCGTCCCGTTGTCCTCGGCCGGCGGCTGGTTCGTGTCGGGCGGCATCGGCGTCGGATGCTCGTCGTAGACGGTCGCGCCGCTCGACAGCGGACCATCCGCGACCTCGATGTGCCACGGCGTCTTCACGCTCGGACCGAGGATCTTCATGCCCATCGTGCGGAGGATCATCTCCGTCGAGATGTTCGTGACGAGGCAATCGCCGAGCGAGTACCAGATCAAGATGTCCTTCGCGGGTTGGCCGAACAGCGGATCCTTGATCACGTGCGCTGCCGTCGTGATCGGATCGTACGGCTCCATCGCGAGCCCGAGGAACGACACGACGAGCTGATAGACCTCGGGATCCGAG
>JBGARE010000011.1:0-8738 GCA_044230415.1 Kofleriaceae bacterium | reverse complement strand
CCGATGTAGAACACCTTCTCGGGATCGATCACGTTCGTGCCGTTGAACTGGAAGTCCGGCGACGTCGACATCGGCCCGCGCGTGACCGCACCGAGCGACATGAAGTCGATCACCGACTGCGCGAGCTTCTCGCTGATCTGCGTGCCGCGGTTCATGTCGTTGACCGCGAGCGGCGCGAGCTGCAGCTGGCGCGACGTGAGGCCGATGAAGTCACCCGCGATGATGATGAGGCAGTGGTCCTGCGCGAGATCGCCGACGAAGTCATCGTCGAGATATTCCTCGGCCGAGCCGAACAGGCCATGGCCGAACACCACCGTCGGACGCGGCAACGGGTACGTCCCGTCGGTGACGCACTTCGGGATGATCGCGGCGAACCGCGCATCGCGCAGGCCCGAGTTCGTCGGCAGCGTGTCCGCGCCGCGGCGAAGGATCGATGCGTCTTTCTCGCCGTCGGTGAGGAAGTCCGGCGACTTGTACGTACCGAGATAGCGCTTGAACGTCGTCGCGAGGTTCGGCTTCGTCGACGTCACGGTGAAGCCGACGCCCGAGCCGTTCGTGCCGATCACCGGTAACGCTTTCTCGCGCATCGTCGTCAAATCCGAGCGCATGAAGTCATCGCTCGCGGTGCGGAACTCCCAGGCGAGCGCGACGTCGCTCTTCGCGATGCCGAGATCCGGCAGCGCCGCCTCGATCTTGGCCCAGCCCTCTTTCATCGCCGAGAACCGCGGGTGACCGAAGTCGCCGCCATCACGCAGCGCGAGGAAGCCCTTCGGCGAGACGAGCGGACCGCCGTCGGCCGCCTTCACCTTGGTGGTGATGATGACGCCGTAGTGCGACTTCTCGTGCAGGCGCGCGAGCGGTCGAATGATCAAGTTGCGAACGTTCGGATCGAGCGTGTTCACGTCGAGCTCGGCGAAGAACGGCGCGCGCTCCCCGGTGTCGAGATCGACGAGGACGATCGGCGAATCCGCGGCGAGCGACTCGTCGGGGTTCTTGAAGCTCGGCAAGCCCGTCGCCGACACGCCGGTCTCGAACCGCGCGAGCAGCGGCGCCGTCATCGAGAATCCGTCGTACCGATTGAGCGGTGCCGGATCGATCGTGACCTCGTCCTCGTTCGTCGGCATCGCCGCGAGCGGGATGTCGACGCGATAACCGGTCTCGGTCGTCGAGTCCTTCTTCAGGTACGTCGACGACGGCCAGGGCAACATGCACCCGTGGCCATCGATCGGATTGCACACATCGGGAATGCCGGTGGTGTTTCCGTCATCCCCACAAGCGGCGAACAAAACAACGAACGCGACGAGCTTACGCATGCGCTCCCCCCGAGGAGTTGGGCCGACCCTATCACCGACGACTCGGCCCGGGAGTAGGTATTGTCGGCCCGCGTGCTCTCGTCACTCCTCGACCGCTGGTTGTTCCGCTACCCGTTCGAGGGTCGGAGCGCTCGGCGCTATGCCCGCGACGAGCGACCCGCGTTCGGCGATCTCGACGACCGGCTGCTCGACCTGATCTTCGAGTCGCCCGTGTCGCACTCGCGACCGCCGACCGGACGCATCTTGGATCTCGGTTGTGGTCCTGGCACCTTCGCCGCGCGGACCCGCGTGCGCTATCCACAGCTCTCGGTGATCGCGGTCGACCCCTCACGCGACTTCGCCGGCGAGATGCCTCATCCCGATGTGACCGTGCTCCGCGCCGCCGGCGAAGCGCTCCCGCTCGCATCGTCGTCGATCGACGTCGCCGTCATGCTGTCCTCGATCCGCCACGTCCAGAACCGCGCCCGCACCTTCGCCGAGCTGCGCCGCGTGCTCGCTCCCAACGGACGCGCGTTCATCGTCGAGCTCGACCCGTCGGCCTCCCCCACCCGCATCGCCGCTCATGCCGATCACCTCGGCTCTACATTATTGAGGCGTGCGTTCGGTCCGCTCGTCGTCCGGACCGCCCCGTCGTCGTCCGCCATCTCCGCCCTCGCCACCGCTGCCGGCTTCACTCGCCACTCGCTCCGCGACGATCCGGTCCAACCGGTCTACATCCTGGAGCTCTCGTGATCTCCTGGGCCCGCCGCGCACGCGAGCTCCACGACGAGCTCGCCGCGATCACCGATGTCTCCGCGCTCGGTCCGACCTGGTGGCTCGTCGCCGGCACGGCCGCCGCCGCCGAACCGCTGCCGGCCCGCGCACACTACGTGGTCTCCGACGCCGAACCGAACGGCGACACGTTCATCGGCCACCGATCATCCCCGCCCGTCGATCCGATCGTCGACGCCATCTTCCGCGCGCACGCCGCCCGCGCCGCGCTGCGCGAGCTCGACGGGCAGCTGCCCGACCAACCGCTCGCCGTCACGATCCGGCGCAGCGATCACGGCGCGCGCGTGATCCCGTCCTCGCTCGACATCGCCGCCTTCGCGATCGGAGACACCGTGGTGCTCGCGCGCCTTCAGGATCGCGTCACCGACGAGGGCCCGCTCGTCGCGCGGCTCGCGGACATCGCGAGCACGTCGACGACGACGTTCGGCGCCGTCGCGCGGATCCGCTTCGATGCGTCGAGCGGCGGGCCGTCCTTGCAGGCCACCAGCACGAACGAGGTCCCGTTCGTCTGCGTGTCGATCGGCGAAGAGCGCATCACCGTCGCGCGGCACGGTCATCGGCGCGCCTGGCGCGATGGTGCTGGGCCATGGCTCGGCCTCGGGCGCGTCGGCGAGCTCGCGACGACCTCCACGTGCCACATGGTCGTCGACGGCTACGGGCACGCGTGGCTCGCTGCGCGGATCGCCGAGCACCACGCGCGCATCGCGGAGCTCGCGTCGACTCCCGACGAACCCCTGTCATCGCGCCTCGGAGGCGATGACCTTCCTCATCTCGCGCTCGTGCCGGACGCGATTCCCCTCGGCGTCGCGTGGCGCGAGCTGCCCGCACCGGCGCCGCGAGCATTGGAGCTCGCGTACGCGCTCGGCCGCGTGCTTCATCGCGTGGTGGGCAAACCCGACGCGAAGTTCTCGCCGACCTTCCAGATCCCGATCGCGCCGGGGGAGCCCGGTGATCGCGATCGCAGCAAGCGCCGCGTGGTGCCGACGGCGATCAGCGTGCGGTTCGATCGCGGCGAGCCCGAGCCGTTCGAGGTGTTCGAGGCGCGCGCGAAGCAGATCCTCGCGCGAGAGGCGCAGGGCCGCGGGCTGTGCTCGCGACTGTTGACCGCCGCGCGCGCGGTGCCGGTGCCGTTGGCGTTCAAGCGTCGATCGTTCACCGCGGGGCGCGCAGGCGTGTTCGACACGATCGCGGAGGTGGTCGGTGGACGCGCGTGTCTCTCGAAGATCCGCGTGGCGACCCCCGTGCCGCTGTCGTGCGCGGTGAGCTCGCCGGCGCGATTGGCGTCGAAGAGCGATCCGGTCGGCGGATGCGTGATCACGATCGTCGAGGACGGCGAGCGCGTGGCGATCACCGCGTGCGGGTCGGGGTTGGCCGGCGAGGCCGACGATGCGGCCGATCTGATCGACGCGGTGTTGGCGTTGATCGCAGAGCGCGCGTGAGGCTCACGCGGTCTAGTCGCCGTCGGTGTCGGTGTCGTGGCGCGAGTACGGCCCGGAGATCTCCACTTCCGCGTATTCGTCGTCGACTTCAGCGTCGGTGAGCGAGAGGAGCGCGGCTTCGAGTGCGACCGGGCTCGCGTCTTGGAGGATGCGTTGCGTCGGCGCGCCGATCGCGATCTCGTCGGACATGTCGTGGACCGCGAGATCGCGAACGACCAGCTCGCCGCTCGTGATCGCGCCACTCTCGGAGACGATCAGCGCTTGCGGGCGCGGCGTGACCAGCGCCTCGGGGTGCCCGACTTCGATCTGCGGCGTCCAGCGCGGATTGCGGATGCGCAGGCGCGCGCTCCCGAGCGCCTCGACGAGCCACGCCGCGTCCTTGAACACCTCGGTGCTGCTCGGGCGATCCCAGCGATCGTACGCGAGCATCTGATCGACCATCGCGGCCATCTCGCGCGGCGTCTCCGGGGCGACGTCGAGTGTGGGCACGTGATGCGCGCCGTCGTTGTGCGTCTGGATCGCGCCGCGCTCGAACGGGAGGTTTCCCGTGAGCAGCTTGTACGCGATGACACCGAGCGAGAACACGTCCGCGCGATCGTCGATGACGTCACCGATCACGACCTCGGGCGCCGCGTAGTGCCACGCGCCAGACGCGCCGCTGAACGGCGTCGGCTGCGCGTCGTGAGCGCGCGCTTCGCTCCAATCGGGGATGCAGAGTGCGAAGCCACGCGGACGGCGCGAGAGGAGGATGCGATCCGGGCGCAGACCCGCGTGAATCACGCCATGGCCGTGTGCGTGCGCGAGAACCTCCGCGACATCGCGAACGTGCTCGAGGACGTCCAGCGCTTCGATGCGGCGCTGCGCGAACAACGAAGCGATCGTCGTTCCTTCGACGAGCTCGCGCGCGAACCACGGACGGCGATCGGCGAGCAGCGCCGACTCGAACAGCCGCGGGACGCCGGGGTGATCCATCGTCTCGAGGTAGTACGCCTCGCGCAGCGCGCGCACGGCGATCCGATGCGTGGCGCTCGCCATCACCTTGAGCACGGCGCGCCGCGGGAGGACGGCGTGCACGGCTTCGTAGGTACTCGACGCCGCGGTTCGCGAAATTTCGTTGACGATCCGGTACTCGCCGATCCGCTCACTCACCGTCACGCGGGACGTATATGCGAAGTGGCTTCGACGATGGAAGCCAATACTCGCGACGAGATCGGACACGACTGCGCACGATCGTGCGCAACGTCGTCAGAACCTGAATGCTGTCTTACGAACGCGATCGAGGGCGTCGAGGAATGCAACGAGGTCGAACCAATTCGTGTGCTGCTACGGCCAGCCCGGTCACGACGGCATCTGGTTCTTACGCGCGGCGAGCATCTCGATCAGGTCCATCTTCGTGACGATGCCGGTCACGTTGCGCGCGTCGTCGATCACGATCGCGACCTCGCCGCGCTCGAAGATGCGAGGCAGCTCGCTCGACGATGCGTTGAGCCCGACCGTCGACACCTTGCGCTCCATGATCTCGGCGACGACGGTGTCCTTGGTGACGCGACCCGCGACGAGGTGATGGAGCAGGTCGCTCTCGGTGAGGATGCCCGCGAGCTTGCCGGCGTCGAGGACGGGCATCTGCGAGATACCGTGCTCTTTGAACACGTCGGTCGCGCGGCCGAGCTTGTCGTTGAGATCGAGCGAGATGACGTCGCGACGAGGGAGCGCGCGCACCACGTCGCCGACGGTGCCGACCTCCCAGTCGCCCTTCACGAAGCCCTGCTGGCGCATCCACCGATCGTCGACGAACTTCGACAGGTAGTTGCGAATCGAGTCCGGCAGGATCACGACGACGCGCTTGCCCGCACCGAGCTCCTTCGCGATCAGCATCGCGGCCCACACCGCCGATCCCGACGAGCCACCGCACAACAGGCCCTCCTGGCGGATCAGCTGGCGCGCGACGAGGAATGACTCGCGATCGTTGCTCTTGATCCAACGATCGACGAGGCGGCGATCGAGCACGTCGGGGATGAAGTCGTAGCCGATGCCCTCGACCTTGTAGCTCTTGATCTCGCCGGGTCCGGCGAGGATCGACCCCTCGGGATCGACGCCGATCACCTTGCAGCCCGGCACCTCTCGCTTGATGACCTTCGCGACGCCGGTGATCGTGCCGCCCGTGCCCGCGGTCATGACGATCGCGTCGAGTTTGCCGCCGCACTGATCGATGATCTCGCGCCCCGTGCCCTCCTCGTGGGCGAGCGGGTTCGATGGATTCGAGTACTGATCGAGGATGTGCGAGTTCGGGATGATCTCCTTGAGCCGCCGCGCGACGCCGATGTGGCTCTCCGGCGAGTCCCACGCGGCCTCGGTCGGCGTGCGAATGATCTCCGCACCGAGCGCCTCGAGGACGACCTGCTTCTCCTGCGACATCTTCTCGGGCAGCGTGATGATCACGCGATAGCCGCGGACCGCTGCTGCCATCGCGATGCCGATGCCGGTGTTACCGCTCGTCGGCTCGATCAGCGTGTCGCCCGGCTTGATGCGGCCTTCGCGCTCGGCGTCGAGCAGCATGCGAATGCCGATGCGGTCCTTCACCGAGCCGCCGGGGTTCATGAACTCGCACTTCGCGAGCACTTCGCACGGCAGGCCCTTGGCGATCCGCGAGAGGCGAACCATCGGCGTGTGACCGGTGGTGTCGAGGATGGAGTCGTAGATCTGCTCGTTGCGCGACATCTTCTTTTTCCGGGCGCACCATACCTCAGCGTGCGCGGGACAGCATCTCGCGCACCTCTTCATAGATGCGCAGATCCGCGCGCAACATGCCGCTGGTATGGAACACCTCGCGCAGGATCGCCCCGCCTTCGGTGTCCGCCGGGTCCACATCGACGAGCGTCCTCGCGATCTTCTCGACGAGCGCAGGCGCGAGCCCCGGCCGGTGCGCGATCGCATCGCACGGCACCGCGCCCGCGATGTGCAGCACGCGCAGCTCGCCGAAGTCCGTGAGATCGATCCACCCCGAGTGCACGATCGTGTTCGTCGCGTCGCGCAGGATGTACGTCGCGCCGGCATCGACCCAGCCGTGCTGGACCGCCTCGCACACCGCTTTGTGCGACCCGAGGATGTGCTGCTCCTTGAGCACCTCGTGTGGCGGACCGACCTCGCGGGTGATCGCATCGATCGGATAGTGAAAGCCGCTCGACGAATCGCGATCCACGAACGCCATCGACTTCCCGACGAGGTCCGCCATCTCAGTGATCGTCGAATCCGGTCGCACGACGATGGCGGCGTCGAACGTGGGCCGCCCGTAGCGCTGCGCGATCGCCACCACGCCGCATCCGCGCTCCGCGGCCTGCACCACGCTGATCGGCGGCATCCATGCGAAGTCGACCTCGCCATCCACCGTGGCGTCGACGAGCGCCTTGTAGTCGCCGAGCACGACCGGCTTCACGTCGCGCTCGATCCGCTTGCGCAACCACGTCGCGATCCGATCCGCCTGCGCGCGCGCCGCGGTCACCCCGAGCGCCGGCGAGATGCCGAACCGGATCGGCCGCGCAGCATCCACCACCACCGTCTCGATGTACGCCACCGCGGGCGCCTCGATCGAGTCCGCCGCGAGCTCGGGGACCAGATCCTCGACGTGCGGCAGCGTCCCGAACCGCGCCACGAACTCGTCGCGCTTGTAGAAGTCCTGGAGAAATCGCCGCCAGTAGTCGACGTCGTCCGCCTGGCGCGGCACCGCCGCATCCAACATCGCGCGAAACGTCGACGCATCGTGCAACCGATCCTCGGGCGTCCGCGCCGTCGCCTTCTCGACGAGCTCGCGCAATGCAGGCGGACAATCGGGCCGCGTCTCCGCGAGCGACGGCAAGCGCGCACCGATCACGGTGGCCCCGGCCGCGCCGCTGTTCTCGACATCCGGATCGTTCGACAGCGCCGAGTGCAGCACCACGCCGAGCGCGTAGAGATCCCAGCCCTGCGTCGCCGTGATCCCGTGCCGCGCATCCGGCGGCAGATAGCGCGGCTTGCCGATCACCATCCCCGCCCGCGCGGCGTCCATCACCATGCCCGCGACGCCGAAGTCGCTGAGCTTGATGCGTCCCTCCGCCCCGAGGAGGATGTTCGACGGCGACACGTCGCGATGGATGAGCCCGAGCTGCTTGCGATGCGGCCCGCGCACGCGATGGAGATACTCGAGCGCGTCCGCCACACAGCGCACCGCATGCGCGATCGGCCGGAACGGTAGCGGCTCGGCCTTCTCGGCGCAGAACGCGATCACCTCGCGCAGCGAGAACCCGCGCACGTACTCCATGACGAGGAAGAACGTGCCCTCGTGCTCGCCGAGATCGAACACCTGCACGATGTTCTCGTGGTCGAGGCGCACGCCGATGAAGGCCTCGCGCAGCAGGTCTTTGACGCGCGCAGGGTCCTGGCTCACCTGCTTGCGCAGGATCTTGACGGTGACGAGCTTCTCGAACCCCGCCGCGCCGCGCGAGCTCGCGAGATACACCTCGCCCATGCCTCCAAATCCGAGGAGACGCAGCAAGCGATAACGGCCTAGCTGCCGACCCGGAGGCTCCACCACCCACCGATGGTACCCCGATTACGAGTTGTTCCGACTCCGAGCGCGGGCTCCACCGGACTAGTTGCAGGCAGCGCCGGGGAAGCGACACGCTTTCTCCCAGGTCTGCACGATCGCTTCGGCGCCCTGGAACATCGGGCCGAGCTGCTCCTGGGTCATGCCGACGACGCGCGTGTCCTGGAGCATGTCGGGCAGCATCCCGTAGTGCGCGAGGCCGTCGTAGTTCAGATCGAAGGTGCGGTTGCCGGTGACGCTCGCGTTGAGTGGAGGCAAGCCACTGACGAGCTGCGCCGGCGGATTCACGAGCTGCACGAGCGGTCCGACGCCAAAGGTGTAGCTCTTCATGTTGGTTCGATAGTTCGGAGGATCGAACGTGGTGCGAAAGCGGCCGCCGCTCGGAGCGACGCCGTTGTAGTGCGCGTAGTTGAGATGGCGACCGTGCAGCGCCTCGAAGAAGCGCTCCTCGCCAGCGGTAGCTGTGTCATCGGTGAGCGCGAGGAGGCTCGGCCGATAGTTGATCGGGACATCCGAGGCGGAGCTCACCATCACCGAACCGTCGGCGGCGAGCATCACCGAGTACGGGATGTTTCCGCGCGAGTAGCAGCCTTACGTTCCGAACCGCTGATTCAAGCGATCCTCGAGCCCGTTGAT
>JBGARE010000113.1:0-1002 GCA_044230415.1 Kofleriaceae bacterium | reverse complement strand
ACTGACACGCTCGCAGCGTCGCGCGTCGGGATGACCGCGCGCAAATGGACGCTCGATCGACTCATCGACGTAGGCGGGATGGCGGCGGTCTATGCCGCCACCCACAGGAACGGCAACCGCGTCGCCATCAAGGTGTTGCACCCGCAGTACGCGCTGGTGCGCGACGCCAAAGCGCGCTTTCTGCGCGAGGGTTACGTCGCCAACAAGGTGGGCCACCCGAACGCCGTGGCTCGAGGGCGTGGCGCTCGAATCGATCCTGCGCAACCAGCGCATGCTCACGCTGTCCGAGGCCCTTCACGTCGCCGATCACACCCTCGACGTGCTGGCGGCCGCGCACCGCGCCAGCATCGTGCACCGCGACATCAAGCCCGCGAACATCTTCATCACCACCGAAGGCAAGGTGAAGCTCCTCGACTTCGGCCTGGCGCGCGTGCTCGACGGCGCCGGATCGGGCAGCACCGGCGCGGGCACCATCCTCGGCACCTCGAGCTACATGGCGCCGGAGCAGGCGCGCGGGCGCAGCGAGCTCATCGACGCGCGCACCGACATCTTCGGGGTGGGCGCGGTCATCTTCCGCGCGCTCACCGGGCGCACGGTGCACATGGGCAAGACGCCGATGGAGCGTCTCCTCGCGGCGATGAGCCAGACCGCGCCGCCCATCAAGACCTTCATGCCCGACTTGCCCGACGATGCCGCGGCGCTCGTCGATCGGGCGCTCGCGTTCCAGAAGGACGGCCGCTTCCCGGACGCGGGCGCGATGCGCGTCGAGCTCGCGCAGGTCTACGCGCGCACGATGGATGGCCAGCCGGGAGCGGGGCCCGGAGCGGTCACGCCGCCGCAGGCCGGCGCCGTCGCAGCACCGCCCCGCGGATCTGCCGAAGAGGAGATCCAAGTGAGCGTGGCGTTCGAGACGGCTGAGGACGGTGACAGCTTGCTCGTCGACATCGAAGAAGACGGGGGCGAGCCCGAACGCTTCGAGCTCCGTCCGCGCGAAGCGCCATC
>JBGARE010000112.1:596-1002 GCA_044230415.1 Kofleriaceae bacterium | reverse complement strand
CGATGCGCTCCCTCGCCTTGACCCTGATCGTCCTCGTGGGCCTCACGCTCTCGCGCTCTTCCGCGGCGTTTTGCGGGTTCTACGTGTCGGGGGCAGACACGTTGCTCGTGAACAGGGCCACGCAGGTCGTGCTCATGCGGTCCGGCACGAAGACGGTGCTCTCGATGCAGAACGCCTACGAGGGGCCGCCGCAGGACTTCGCGATGGTCGTCCCGGTGCCTGTCGTGCTCCAGAAAGAGCAGGTGAAGACGCTCCCGCGCGAGCTGCTCGCTCGCGTCGATCAGCTCGGCTCGCCGCGCCTCGTGGAGTACTGGGAACAGGACCCTTGCGACGTGTCGGTGCCCTCCGGAGTCGGCGGCGTCGGGCAGGGCTTCGGGAGCGGGTACGGGCGGCTCGGCGGCTCGCA
>JBGARE010000112.1:0-574 GCA_044230415.1 Kofleriaceae bacterium | reverse complement strand
CGAGTACGAGGTGGTCATTCTGAGCGCCACCGACGCGGCCGCCCTCGACAGGTGGCTCAAGGACAACCACTACAAGATCCCGGACGGCGCCGAGCCTTATCTGCGGCCGTACGTGCAGGCAGGGAGCAAGTTCTTCGTCGCCAAGGTCGATATCGAGAAGGTCAAGATGGAGAACGGGCGAGCGGTCCTCTCGCCGCTGCGGTTCCACTACGACGCGGAGACGTTCTCGCTGCCGATCCGGCTCGGGCTCATCAACGCCGGGGACGCACAGGACCTGATCGTGAACATCCTGTCGACGAAGCAGCGGTACGAGGCGGCCAATTATCCCAACGTGGTGATCCCGACCAACCTCGATGTCACGAACGAGACGCGCGCGTCGTTCGGCAGCTTCTACGCGGCGCTCCTCGACGAGACGCTGCGGCAGAAGCCGGGGGCCGCCGTCACGGAGTACGCCTGGGACGCCGGCACGTGCGATCCGTGCCCGGGGCCGACGCTCACGGCGAACGACATCGCGACGCTGGGCGGGGACGTCCTGCCGAGCGACGACGGCAAGGAGCCTGTCCCTCCGAGCTCC
>JBGARE010000111.1:0-1006 GCA_044230415.1 Kofleriaceae bacterium | reverse complement strand
GTAAACGATCTGCTGCACCGGAACGGAGCTTAGTCCGAGGAGGCTTCGGACCGGCCGTATCTACATACAAGGCGCCAAGGATCGGTCGAGGCCTGTCTCGATCGCTAGTGTGATCGCGAGACTCTCCACGAGAGTGGTCGTCGACGACGAGAGTGTCGGCGGGTCGAAGGTCATCGGGAGGCGATGACCTTCTCGCTCGAGACATCGCAGCGCTCGCCGCGCGAATGGTCGGTTGCCCGACTGGCCGCCTCACGTACGGCCCGTCGCGATCGCTTTGGTGATCGCGACGCTCTTACGTGAGTGATCCACGCCGCTCTCTACGAGAGTGATCGCGACGCTCTCTACAAGAGCGATCCACGACGCTCTCTACGAGAGTGATCCACGACGCTCTCTACGAGAGCGGTCCACGACGGCGTCGGGGTCAGTCGGGTGAGCGATAGCGCCAACCGAGGACCATCGCGAGCAGGAATGCTCCTCCGTACGACGCCGCGATCGCGAGCGCGCCCACGACGGCGACCAGCGTCGGCCGCACGGCGATGAACGTCATCGCGATCAACAACGCGATCTCGATCTGCGTGTGAAGCGACACGCCTCGACCGCGCTGGAGCCAGAGCGGGATGCTGACGTTCCAGGCCAGCTTCGCGGTGAACAGCATCGCGAGCAGCGTGAAGACGGCGCGCATGACGTATCAGCGTGACGAGTCCGCGCGCCACTCGACGATCGCTGCGTACGACGCGGGCAACTGGCGCGGTCTAGCTCGCGCAATGGACCATTCGCGCAGCGAGCGATGCGACGTCTCGAGCGAGAAGGTCATCGCCTCTCGATGACCTTCGACCCGAAGACACTCTCGTTGGCGACGAGCATGCTCGTGGCGAGCCTCGCGATCACCGGAGCGATCGAGACGGGCCTCGATCGATCCTTGGCGCCTTGGCGCCTTGGCGGCAAGATCCGAGTGGCACCTGCGTCATCGCGGTCGCCTTGGCGGCAAGATCCGAGTGGCGTCCTC
>JBGARE010000110.1:0-1011 GCA_044230415.1 Kofleriaceae bacterium | reverse complement strand
CCATCGGTGGCGATGTCCTGCGTGGCCGCGATGAGGTTCAGCACCGCCATCGCCGCCATCAACACGCCGAGCTCCTGGGATCCGGGCAGGAGCGCGATCGCGCCGAGAACCAGCGTCGCCGCGAGCTGCATGGCCAAGATCCACGTGCGCCGGCGACCGAGCCGCTTCGAGTAATAGCGGTCGACGAAGGGCGCCCACACGAACTTCAGCGCCCACGGCAGCGTCAACAGCGCCGCGGCTCCGATCGCGGTCAGCGAATAGCCGGCCTTGCGCAGCAGGATGGGCACCGCTTGCACGAAGAAGCCAAACGGCAGGCCCTGCGCGAAGTACAGCGTGCCGAGCAGCGTGAATCGCCCGACGGTGCCGCGCGTGCGCTCACTCATCGCGCGCTCCATCGGGTTCGTGCGTCGTCACCACGGAGCCCTCGAAAAAGGGACGGGCCCCATCTCGGCGCGGCAATCGTCGTGGTGTGCGCGTTGGTGGGCTTCGCGGGAAGACGGGGACGGGCCCCATTTCGGCGCGTCATGCGCGGCATCGTCATGCGCGGCATCGTCACGCGCGGCATCGTCACGCGCGGCATCGTCACGCGCGGCATCGTCACGCGCGGCATCGTCACGCGCGGCATCGTCACGCGCGGCATCGTCACGCGCGGCATCGTGGTCGTGCGTGGCGTCGACGTGCGCGTCATCGAGCTCTCCTCTTCCTCGACGTCGGCCTTCGAGCCAGGCCGGGAATCAACCTCGCGCCGACGAGCGCCTCCATCATGCGGATCGTGCTGCGCGCCGCGGATCCCGATGGAATGACATCGCGCGCGGTGGCGGCGACGGCGAAGTAGCCCTGGATGATCGCGATCAGCGCCGCGGCGGCGGCAGGGACGTCCGCACATGCGAACACCTTCGCGGCATTGCCGCGCTCGAGGATATCGACGACACGCGCGCGCAGGCTCGCCAGCACGCGCTCGACCTCGGTGCGCACGCGCTTCTCGCGCAGCGCCTCCGCGACGACGAGCAC
>JBGARE010000010.1:0-234632 GCA_044230415.1 Kofleriaceae bacterium | reverse complement strand
ATCTCTCACATCACCTTCTGACAGTGGTCGGACGGAAACGTGGGCTTGTGACAACCGCCGCATTTTCCGACGACGATCGTGCGTCCCCGCTCGAGCTCGACGAGCGCGACGTTCGCGCGCTGCGCATCGGCGGCGGTCGCGTGCGGCAGCGGGGGCGTGCACGCGACCGACGCGACGACCAGGACAGCGAATGTCGCGCGCATCAGATCGAGATCGAGCCTTTGCGAAAGTCGGTCTTGCGCAGGTGCACGTTGATGCAGACGGGGCGGCCTGTCTTCGCGATCGCCTTCGCTTCGGCGAGCGTGGCATCGACGCGATTCGGATCGGTGAGCACGAGCCCGACGCCACCGTAGCCTTCGGCGACCTTGTGATAATCCGTGCGGCGAAGATCGCAGCCGAGCGTGGTGCCGAGGATCTCGACCTGCTCGCGCGCGATCTGCGCCCACGAGGCATCGTTGCCGATGACGGCGATCGGCGCGACGCCGTGGCGAACGAAGCTATCGAACTCGGCGAGCGTGTACGCACTCGAACCGTCGCCCCAGATCAGCCAGACTTCGCGGCCCGGGCGCACGAGCGACGCACCGAGCGCGTAGCCGCCGCCGACGCCGAGCGTGCCGAACACGCCGGGATCGAGCCACGATAGCGGCGCGCGGGGTCGCACGATGTAGCTTGCGGTCGCGACGAAGTCGCCGCCGTCGACGACGAGCACCGCGTCGTCGGCCATTGCTTCCTCCATGCGCAGGAAGAAGTGCAGCGGATCGACGAGGTCGCCCGCGGGTGCGGCCTTCTTCTGGATCTCGGTATCGCGCGCGGTTTCTTTCGTGCGCAGCTGCTCGATCCATCCGCGCCAATTCTCTCCCGCGGAGCTCACGCGATCGGCGAGCGCGACGAGGAACTCGCCGGCATGCATCTCGATTGCGATGTCGGGCCGGCGGTTCTTCCGCAGCTCGTAGCTCGACAGGTTCGCCGCGATCAGCGTCGCTTTCTTGTTGATGCCGCGGCCGTAACCGAGGCGGAAGTCGAACGGGAAGCCGCACACGATGACGACATCGGCGTCTTTGAGCGCCGCACCGCGGTTGTGGCGCAGCTGCAGCTCGTGCGTGCGTCCGAGGAGGCCACGCGCGGTTCCGGCGAGGAACACGGGGGCGCCGAGCATGCCGATCGCGCGTGCGAGCCGGCCCGGATCCTTCACGTTCACCATCGTCTGGCTACCGACGACGATCACCGGCTGCTTCGCACCCTTGAGCGCGGCGGCCGCCTTCTCGATCGCGTTCTCGCCGCCGTTGCCGAGGTGCGGCATCTTCGGCAGGTGCACCTCGGGCAACGTGGGCGCGCGGAACTGGCGATAGAGGTGGCCCTTCACGTAGAGCTCGAGCGCCTTGGCGCCGATGCCCTTGGCCTTCCCCATCCCCGTTTCTTTCTCGTACCACATGCGCACGACTTCCTCGGGATAGAGCAAGTCGACGGGCACCTCGACGAACACCGGCCCCGGCACACCTTCCATCGCGATCTGACACGCGCGCTCCACCGTCGGTGCGAGCGCGGGGACGGTCTTTACCATCGTCGCCCACTTCGTCATCGACTTCATGATCGACAGCTGATCGATGTCCTGCAGCGCACCGCGTCCCTTGAGGAGCGTCGCCGTGGATCCGCCGAACACGATCAACGGCGACTGCGCCATCTGCGCGTTCTTGATCGGCGTCGCCATGTTCGTGACGCCCGGGCCCGCCGTGACCGCAGCCACGCCGATCGTTCCGGTCATGCGCGCGACCGCATCGGCGGCGAACACCGCGTTCGCTTCGTCGCGAACGTCGATGACTCTGATCCCTTTGTTCTGCGCGCCCGTAAGGATGGGAGAGATGTGTCCGCCGCACAGCGTGAACAGATGCGTGGCGCCGTGCCGCGCGAGGACTTCTGCGATGAGGTCGCCACCGTGAGCCATGGGCGGCAGTCTCGCGCGGCGTGCTAGCCTCGGGAAGGGGCACAGGTGTCGAACCTCGTTCTCTATTCGATCCCAGCGTTCATCGTCCTCATCGTTCTCGAGGCGATGTGGACGCGACGAACACGCGAGGATGTTCGCGGCTACGAGGCCAAGGACACGTTCGCGTCGCTGTCGATGGGCGTGATCAACGTGGGCGTCGCCGCGGGCGCGAAGCTCCTATCGATCCCGTTCTACGCCCTGCTCTATCAATATCGCTTCGTCGATGTCGTCGCCGCGACCGGCGCGTGGTCCTGGCTCGTGCTCTTCGTCGCCGAGGACTTCTGTTACTACTGGTTCCATCGCAGCCACCACGAGGTGCGCGCGCTGTGGGCGGTGCACGTCAATCACCACTCGAGCCAGCACTACAATCTGTCGACGGCGCTGCGCCAGGCCGTGCTGACGCCGATCACCGGTCCGATCTTCTGGGCGCCATTAGCGCTCGTCGGGTTTCCGCCGGTGATGATCCTCACCGCGCAGGCGTGGAGCCTCCTCTATCAGTTCTGGCTCCACACCGAAGCGATCAAGAGCCTCGGTCCGCTCGAGAAGATCCTCAACACGCCCTCCCACCATCGCGTGCATCACGGCGCGAACGTCGAGTACCTCGACAAGAACCACGCCGGCATCCTCATCATCTGGGACAAGCTGTTCGGGACGTTCGAGCCCGAGCGCAAGCGCGTGGAGTACGGGCTGACGAAGAACATCCACACGTTCAATCCGCTGAAGATCGGCTTCCACGAGGTCGGCGCGATCGCTCGCGACGTCGCGCGCGCGCCGACGCTGCGGGCGAAGCTCGGCTACATCTTCTGTCCGCCCGGCTGGAGCCACGATGGCTCGTCGATGACCGCGGGAAAGCTCCAGAAGAAGCTCGGACTTCGCTAAGGCCCGACCACTTCCGACGCGCGGTGTAGTCGTGGTGTCGTCGCCGGCGCGGGACGAGATCGATAGAGTCTTCTGCATGCGGTCGTGCTTCCCCTCGCGATCGCGCACGACATTGCACAGGGCCACCGTCGAAGATGCGTGCGCGATGTACGTGGATGAGCGTTCAGCGTGGCCGCACGAACACGAGAGCGTCCTCCGGCGTTCCCGGCAACCGCTGTTCGATGAGATGATCGAGCGTATCGAGGAGGAACCACACTCCGAGCGCGTTCGCGTGCAGTCCATCTGCCGCGACGAGCGATGCCGCGGGAACGATCTCGGTGGACGAGATCGCGCGCGGCACATCTCCGACGACGATCCACGATCCCGCGGCACGCGCTCGCTCGAGGTTTGCGAGTCCGGATGCGAGCGCACGATCGCGCCACGCGGGATCGCGCTGCGAGTAGATGTCCCAGAACAAGAAGTCGATCGCGACAAGCGTGGTCGGCGCATCGGAGATCGCCGCGTCGATCTGCGCTGTGCTGCTTCCGAACACGTCGCGAAAGAAAAACAGATCGGCGTGACTCGTGACGATGGAGCCAAAAGCGGCCGCGGCGAACGCCTCGCCGAACGGCGTGCCGCCAACGCCGACCGACACGCTGCCACCCACGATCGAGATCCGCTCCAGCGGGAGTCGAAGCTCGGAGGGATGTTTCAGGAGCGTTGCAGCGTGGGGGTTTGGTCCCCCATTGCGACCTGCAGTTCCCGGCGTATTGCAGCTTACAAGTACGAGTGGCCAGAGAAACTGCCAGTGGTGAGGCCTCGCCTTCCGCGACCAAGTTTCAGTAACTTGGGCCGACACGTGTCCTGTCATCCTCCAACACAGCCGCAGAACAGTCACGTTACAGGGGGTTGGATGGTGGAGTCCGTTAACCCGAGCGAGCGGGGGGGTGGGGTGTGCAAACTCATGCACGATGTAGGACATCGAGTGTAAGCGGCCGGAACTATCTGTAATCGCAGGACTCTCGAAACCGGGATCGTACTGTCAACCCAGGCATACAAGCTGCTCTAAGGACGGAAACCATGTTCGTTGTTCGCTCCAGCAAGCCGACTGCAGGACTCCCGTCCCGCAAGACGATGCTCGAGACCCTCATCCGACGCCTCGATCTCGTCCGCCTCACGGTGGGTGCGATGGCGCTCGTGATGGCGGCGGGCTGCACCGGACTCATCGATGACACGGTCCTGCCGACCGATCTCGAGAAGGACGAGGCGAACGCCCGCCGTCTCTGGGACGAGAAGGCGTGGCCGGTCCTCGAAGCGCAGTGCGCCGGTTGCCACACGTCGATGCCCAACATCGACTTCCTCAACACGGCCGGCGTCGATCTGACGATGAACACCTACGGGATTCGCGAGAAGCTCGTGACGTTCACGCCGACGGTGGTGAACCTCGAGACGCCGCCCTCGTCGCGCATCCTGACCAAGGGTCTGCACGACGGTCCCGAGCTCAGCTCGGCGGAGCTCTCCGACCTGCTCGAGTGGGTTCGCGCGGAGCAGGATGCTCGCCCCCAGCCGGGTGAAGAAGGCGGCGCCATGATCCTCGCGTCCGCGCCGATCATGCCGATGATTTGCCCCTCGGGTACGCCGCTGCCGAGCTGCCCCGTCAACGTCATCGACCTCGCACCGCTCGGTCTCGACGGCGCGCAGATCACGTTCACCGCGTTGCAGTTCCCCTCGCAGCTCTACATCAACCAGCTCAAGCTCGTCGGCGGCAACTCCGGCGTCTACATCGAGCACCCGCTGTTCGTCTCGCGCCCGCCCCCGCCGCCCGAGAACGAGCCCACGCCCGAGCCGATCGCGGATGGCATCGATCGCTACTTCAACCTCAAGATGAACCTGGCGATGGCAACGGAGGAGATGATCGACGGCGGCACTGCCTCGTTCGTCGGCTTCCCCGCCGAGAACACCCTCGAGGTCCACTTCAAGATCATCACGCCGTACAAGGCGGAGATGGGCCCCGGCAACGGTGGCACGGGCACCACCGGCGGCTGCAAGGACCTCGCGTCGTTCAAGGCGAACGCGCAGACGGCACTGCAGACGAGCTGCGGTAGCTGCCACAACGGAAACAACGCGAACGCGAAGTCTGCCGTCGACATGACCGGCATGAACAACACGACCGACGACGCGGTCATCTTGCTCGCCTGCAATCAGATCAAGACGCGCGTCAACCTGACGACGCCCGACCAGAGCGGCATCTTCCTCGCGCCGGACCCGGCGAACGCGAACCATCCGTTCAAGTTCCCGACCGCGGCAGCGTTCAACACCTACAAGACCAACGCACTGGTCTGGATCAACGCGGAGAAAACGGCACCGTGAGGAGAACCATGAAGAACATCTCAGCACTCCTATTCGCAGCGACCACTGTGGTTGCTTGCGTCGGTCAGCCGGATGATCCCGGCACCGGCGGTGGCGATGACACGATGGGGAGCGGCTCCGGCTCCAACCCCGTCGATGAATGGGACACGTTGCTCGGCGAGCGCGTCCTCGACTATCCCGCAGCACTTCGCATCGCGGCGCTTCGCCTGACCGGCGATCTGCCGACGATGGAAGAGACCAACACCGTCGCGAGCGCCGTCGACGATGCGGCCAAGAAGACCGCGTACGAGACGCTCGTCCGCGCGTACATCGAGCGTCCGACGTTCGCTCGTCAGATGTTCTACTTCTGGCGTGACACCTTCAAGATGGGTGGAACGGCCGAGTACGACACCGCGCCGGCATTCGCCGCGCAGCTCGCCGCCGAGAACCGCTCGTATATGGAGCTGTTCACCGCGTCGACGAACAACTGCCCCACGATCGCGGAAGCCACGGGCGTGTTCACGCCCGCGACCTGCCCGGGCACTGGCCCGCAGGCCGGCGTCATCGCGAACCCCGGAGCGATGAAGCTCTACAACGGCAACTTCGCGTTCCGTCGCGTTCGTTGGGTCCAAGAGACCTTCGACTGCACGAAGTTCCCGGCGGAAGTCGGCGCGCCGCAAGCGGTCGGCGGAGCGGCTCCGTACAACGGCGTGTGGCCGTTCACGAGCATCTCTGCTCTCGACACCGGTCGCGTGAACTTCCAAGACGTCTCGGCAGTCGTTTGTGCGAACTGCCACCAGACGCTGAACCACTCGGCGCCGCTGTTCGCGAACTTCGACGCGATGGGCGTCTACCAGACGACGATTCAAGTCCTCACCCCGCTCGACGGCGCCCCCAAGGCGCAGTTGACGGACTACCTCCCCGCCGGCGAGACCACGGCGTGGCGCTTCGGCAAGCCCGCCGCGACGCTCGTCGAGTACGGCGCTGCGATGGCGGCTGACCCGAGCGTCGCCAAGTGCGGTGTCGCTCGTATGTGGAACTGGGCGCTCGGCAAGACCGACATCGTCGACACGCTCACCGAAGTCCCGGTCGAGACCATCCAAACTCAGCTCGATGCCTTCACCGCCAGCGGCTACAAGCTCAAAGACCTCATCTACTCGGTCTACACCGCCGACGACTTCGTGAAGTTCTAGAGGAGGATCACCCATGAAGAACCTCAACTACATCCTTCTCGCCTCCCTCGCACTCGCTGGCGCATGCGTCCAGAACGAGCTCGAGGATGGTTCCACCAACCCGCCGCCCTCCGGTGGCACGTCTTCCGGTGACGAAGAAAACACCTTCGATCACATGAACGACGGCATCTCGCCGTGGGAGCTCGTCGACCGCCTCTCGAAGGAAGGTCCGCCTCGCTACACGTCGCACATGCACTCGTGCTCGAAGATTCGCTACCAGACGCTCGGCAACGTGCTGCGCTCTGTTGGCGTGAACACCGCGAACAACACGGCGCTGTCGGCGGGCAAGCTCTACACCGACGGCTTTAGCGCACTCGGTGGCCCGAACTTCGACAACCGCATCCGCGAGAACATCGGCATCTCGACGTCCGGTGCCTCGCGCGAGTTCGACATCTTCGCGGCAGCTGCGCCCGAAGTCATCACGGCGATTCCCACGCTCGCGCGGTGCAACGTCGGCGGTACGCCTGCGGTACTGTTCGATGCAGGCAACGTCTGCCAAGCGAGCGGCATCACCTGCTTGATCGGCTCCCCAGCCACGCAAGCTCACATCGACATCTGCAACGCCAGCGTCACCGGCGCATCGACGGTCGACATTGGTAAGCGCCTAGCCGTCGCGGTGCTCCTCGCCGCGGCCCACACCTGCGAGTAACGGAGACCACCACTATGGCGAAGCATCCCCTCTCCAAGCGTGAAGACGAGCGGCAGCTGACGCGCCGCGCGCTCATCAAGTGGTCGGTCGCCGCCGGTGCGGCGCTCGGCGTGTCTCGCAGCAAGATCTTCGAGATCCTCGAAGGCAGCGGCGACAAGGAGCTCGCGCACGCAGCGGCGGCCAACCCGGTCACCCGCTCGATCCACGTCGTCGCCGGTAACGGTGGCCTCGCGTGGTTCGGTCTCCTCTGGCCGCAGCCGGAAGTCGCGCTCGCGAACAACGCGAACTTCGCGTGGCACAAGCCCGGTATGGCCACGACGATGGCCGGCACCGACAAGACGTTCGTCATCGGTCCGGACACGCCGTTCGCGACGCTGACGCCGGATCGCCAGATGACGGTGTTCACGTGTGGATCGAACGAGACCCACACGAACCAGCCGGGCTCGGTCACGGGCCTCAACGGTGCGAACATCTTCTCGGTCGCGAGCGCACTCCAGGCCGGAAACCCGTCGGTCATCCCGTTCGTCACCCTTGGTGACGTCGAGGTCGGCACGGCTCCGGGTGGCGCACGCCCCGCGAACGTGAACAACGCCGACGGCATCGTCGGTCTGTTCAACTCGGCGGCGTCTCGCGCGGGCGGCTTGCTCGCGGCGACGTCCGACGCGCAGCTGTACAAGGCGCACTACGATGCGCTGATCCAGCTCAACCGCGCGGCGAACCGCTCGACGACGAAGACGGCGTACCTCACGGCGCAAGGCGCTGCGAAGTTCCTCGGAACGAACCTGTCCGCGAAGCTCTCGGTCACCCCCGAGGACCTCACGCGATACGGCATCACCGGTGGAACGCGTGCGAACGTCGCTGCCATCGGTCGCGCATTCATCGTCGCGGTGAAGGCGTTCAAGATGGGTCTCACGAACTCGGTCGTGCTCCCCGCCATGCGCGACGATCCGCACGGCGCGTTCGACTCGGGTGACGTCAACACCGTTCCGGCACAGCTCAAGGGTGTGTTCGACGGTCTGATGACGGACCTCAAGGCGACCGTCGACGACAACACGATGCAGACGCTCGACACCGACACGGTGCTCACGATCCACGGCGACACGACGAAGAACCCGCTCCAAAAGGGCGGCTGGCCGGATGGCTCGCCGGGCAACACGAACCGCGTCTACGTCTGGGGCGGTGGTCACCTGCTCACGGGCAACTTCGGTCAGGTCAAGGCGAACAACACCGCCGAAGGCTTCGACGCGAACGGCGCTCCGGCGGCATACAACGGCGCGAACACCGCTCGCTTCGCGATGGCCTCCATCGCCTACGCGATCGCGAAGCGCGACGAGCGTGCAATCGGTGCGTTTGCAAACGGCATCGCGATCTCTGGCAAGTTCGGACGCGCGAAGGAAATCTAAGCTTCACGCTTCCCAACAGGTGGCGCGAGACGTGCGTGCTAGATTAGCCGCGATGTCTCGCGCCGTTGTCATTTTCGGGCTGTGCCTCGCGATCCTCGCGAGTTGCAGCAAGAGCGGTGCGTCGGATGGCGGCTCGGGCGCGAGCGGCTCCGCACCGAAGGTCACGCCGTCCCCGTCGGACAACACCGCGCGCGAGCAGGCGCGGTTCGATGCGGAGCGGAAGCCCGAGAAGGTCGTCGAAGCGCTCGGGCTCAAGCCGGGCTCGCGCGTCGCCGACGTCGGTGCAGGCACGGGACTTCTGACGGTGCATCTCGCACGAGCGGTCGCCCCGAACGGCACCGTGGTCGCCACGGATATCGATGGCGCGGTGCTCGAGCTGTTGCACGCGCGGCTCGATGCCGCGGGGCTCGCGGATGTCGTCGAGCGTCGCGTCGTCGGTGCGGAGACACCGGGCCTCGAAGCGGGCGCGTACGACGCGATCCTCCTCGCCGAGGTCGATCACTTCTTTCAGGATCCGGTCGCGTGGCTGCAGAGCGCGCAAGCGGCGCTCAAGCCGGGCGGTCGCATCGTGATCTCGAATCGTATCCACCATCGTGCGAAGTCGATGGCGGCGGCGCAGAAGGCCGGGCTCGTGCTGCTCGACGAGCTCACGCCCGTGCCGACGCACTTCATCGCCGTGTTCACCGCAGCTCCCGAGGAGAAGAAGAAATGAAGCACTCTGCCCTGCTCGTCTCGCTCGTTGTCCTCGCCGGCTGCCCGAACCCCGACGACGGCAACCCCGATGTTCTCTGGCTCGCGCTCGACGGGCGCGAGACCGAGGTGAAGCTCAGCGACCAGCAGCCGTCGCCTTATTGAGCACCTGGTGTGGGGGCCGGTGGCTCCCAAGAAGCTGAATACGGACTGAAAGCCGACGTCGCTGCCGGGACGTACAAGCTCGTCTGCGACGGGATCATCATCCGCGCGATCGACGTGACGTTCGATCTGATCCACCGGCGCGACGGCGCGGACATGTTGCTCGCGACGGCGACGCAGCACTTCGAGCCGCTGCCCGGCGGCGCGTTCACCGCGCAAGCGTGCGACATCGACATGGACGCTCCCGCGATCGAGTTTGCGGCGGGCGACCAGTTCATCTTCCGCTACTCGGGCGCGAACACGACGAGCACGAACGGCTACATCCCGAACGGCGATGGCCACACCGCCGACGGTCGCATTCCGAACATCACGCTACCGAAGTGAGCCCGTGCGGATCCACGCCGCGCGCTGCTTGGACCACGCGGCTTCGTCCTCGAGCGCGAGCTCGCCGAACACCTCCGCGAGGGCGTCTTCGCGGAGCGCGGGATCGAACTTCAGCGCCGCGTACAGCTTGCGCAAGCAGATCGGACACGCGTGCATCGGACGGCGATCGATCTCGAGGCGACCGTTGACGCCCGCGAACACGCACTCGTAGTGCGTGCGAGAACGTCCTGCGTGAACAGCTGCGAGGGCCGTCCCACGCGTCGATGCCGCGGCGCTTCGCTTCGACGCTCGCGAGCGGCACCGCGGGTAACACGCGCACCTCGAGGCCGAAGTACGCGTGCGCGATGCGCGCGAGTGTGTCCGGTGATGGCACGTCGGCCGTGAGATCACCGAGCGGCAGGATGTACAGAACGCGTCGTTTGTCGTCGGGCGCAGGGAACTTGCCCGCCTGATGCTGCGCGAATGTCTGACCGGGCTCGTCGTGAATATCGAGCCAATCAATGCCGCTCGGCGGCTGCATCGGCTCGAAGCCGCGCGGATCGAATGCGCGCTGGAGCTCCGGCGACAACGTCGAGACATCGCCGATCGCCGCGCGCTGCTCGGCCTCGGTGTGGACCCACGGCGTCTTCCTCGGCGGCTCGGGCGGGTCGGAGCTGCACGCGACGAGCGCGACGATGACGAGCGCGAGCTTCATCGGGTTCCCGATCGGATCCACGCCGCGCGGCGCTTGGACCACGCGGCTTCGTCGCCGATCTCCAGCGTGTCGAACACGTCGGCGAGCTGGTCTTCGCGCGCGACCGGATCGAACTGCAGCGCCGCGTGCAGCTTGTGCAGGCACACCGGGCACGCGTGCAACGGACGGCGATCGGCTTCGGCTTGGTGATTCGCGCCGGCGAACACGCACTCGAAATAGACGCAGTGATGCAGACCGAACGTGTGCCCGAACTCGTGGATGATCGTCCACGCGGCGCGGCGAAGCGCGAGCTGCTTCCATCCAGGGCCGCGTTCCTCGTCGAAGAACGCGGGATCCTGACGCGCGAAGCTCTGAACACCCACGCGATCGCGGAACGACGCTTGACCGAAGACGAAGAACCAGTCGTCGCGTGGATAGAGATCCATCATCGTGATCGCCATCAGCGCGTACGCGTCGGCGGGCACCTGCGGCACGAGCCACTTCAGAACATCGGTGGTGAGCAGTTGTGCGGGATCGCCATAGCGATCCACGCCGCGCCGCTTGGCCTCGACGCGCTCGAGTGGCACGGCCGGTAACACGCGAACCTCGAGGCCGTAGTACGCGTGCACGATGCGTGAGAGCGCGGGGAGCGATGGCGCGTCGGCCGGGAACGCGCCGAGCGGGAGGAGATACAGCACGAAGCGCGTCTTGTCGGGCACGGGAAACTTCGCCGCCTGATGCTGCGCCAAGGTCTGCCCGGGCTCTGGATGCGCGTCGAGCCAGTCGTTCAGGCCGGGCGGATGCATCGGCTCGTGATCGATCGGATCGAAGGCGCGGCGCAGATCGGCCGATAGCTCGGACACGTCGCCGATCGCTGCTCGACGATCGGCCTCGGTGAGAGCGGCTGGCTTCTTCGCCGGCGCCTCGACGGATCGCACGTCCGACGAGCACGCGACGAGCGCGAGCACGACCAGCGCCTTCATCCGTCCTCGGTGAAGTCGAGGTCGACGCCGAAAGTCTCGCGCAGCGTGACGAGCCCGATGATCGCGACACCGATCGAGAACACGCCGACTCCCGCGGCTGCACCGGCGGCGCCGAGTGGCTCCTGCAACGCCTGGAAGCCGATCGCGAGCAGCACGGCCGAGCCGCGCACGAAGTTCGGCGTGGTGGTCGCGACGGTCGCGCGCAGGTTCGTGCCGAACTGCTCGGCGGCCGTGGTGACGAACACGGCCCAGTAGCCCGACGCGAAGCCGAGCAGCGTGCAGCACGCATAGAACGCGGTGCTCGAGGTCGGGCCGAGCGTGAAGTACGCGACGACGGCGATCGCGGTGCCACCGATGAACCACGCGATCGCCCTCCGGCGCGAGCCGAGCCACTGGCTGATCAGGCCCGACGTGACGTCGCCGGCGGCGCAGCCGGCGTACGCGAACATCAGCGCGGTCGCGGGCCGCGGCTCGGGATGCAGGCCGAGCGAGCCGCCGACGCGATCGGAGAACGTGACGAGAATGCCGATGACGTACCAGACAGGCACGCCGACGGCGACGAGGCCGAGATACCGACCGAAGCGGTCGCGCGTGAACAAGCGGAGAAAGTTGCCGCGCGAACCACCGGTGGCGGCGACCTTCGCGAACATGCCGGACTCGGTGACGCCGACGCGCAACGCGAGGAGCGCGAGGCCCATGCCGCCGCCGATGTAATACGCGTTCCGCCAGTACGCGCCCTCCCAGATCGCGGGGATGCCGCCGCCGATGATGCCGGCCGCGACGCCGCCGCAGATGCCGACACCTGCGACGATCGCGGTCGCGATGCCGCGGCGGCGCTTGTCCATCAGCTCGCTGACAAGCGTGATACCCGCGCCGAGCTCGCCGGCCAAGCCGATGCCCGCAATCGCGCGACACACGGCGTAGCCTTCGATCGACGTCACGGTGCCGTTCGCGAGGTTCGCGAGCGAGTACGTGACGATCGATCCGAACAGCACGGACAGCCGGCCGCGCTTGTCGCCCAACATGCCCCACAGGATCCCGCCGAGGATCAGGCCGCCCATCTGCATGTTGAACAGGAGCAGGCCCTTGTTCGTCAGCGCGTCGCCCGTGTAGCCGAGCTCGACGAGGCTCGCCTTGCGCACGGTGCCGAACAGGATCAGGTCGTAGATGTCGACGAAGTAGCCGAGCGCCGCCACGAGGACGGCCAGCGTGACGGCACGGTCGCGGCGTTCCGTGGGCTTGGCCGGTGAGACCACGCGCCAACTATACGCGTTATAAGGATGGTCATGAGGACAGTCCTGGTGGTGCTGGCGCTCCTGTTCGTCCCCGCCCACGCGTTCGCCGACGAGCAGCGCGCGTGGGTCCGCGAGATCAAGAACGGCGAGGACTGGAAGAACTACTCGAAGGTCGTGTCGTCCGACGAGCTCGGCAAGTTCATCATCGACCTGAAGACGAACGACATCTACTTCATCGACGTCAACCTGTTCAACATCCACGCGGACTTCGTCCTCGGCGTGCTGCTGAAGAAGGCGTGGACCGCGGAGAACATCCGCGAATACAACAAGAACTACGAGCGCGTGAAGCCGAAGTTCATCCTCGGGTACCTCACGCACCACATCAAGATCGACAAGTGGTCGTTCTCGTTCTGGGAGGGCGACAAGATCGGCGCCGACGACGTGCTACGCGCGCGCAAGCGACTCGAACAGTCGTTCTTCCAGAAGAGCATGCCGTTCCGTCCGGACTCGCCGATGCAGCAGAAGGTCGCGGCGGAGGTGAAGAAGAAGGGCATCCCGATCATCACGAACGACGAGGTCTACAAGGCCGCCGACTTCCAGGCGTTCAACAAGGGCCACACCGTCGGCAAGCTGCGCGTCGTGGCGGTCGGCACGCCGTTCGAGTCGCTGACGTTCGATCGCCACGACATCGTGCTGCTCCAGGAGTCGTATCCGGACATCACGCCGGTCGCGGGCATCCTCGCGACGGCGTTCTCCACACCGCTCTCGCACGTGAACCTGCGCGCGACCGCGTGGAAGATTCCGAACGCGGGCGACAAGAAGGCGCGCGAGAAGTTCGGCAAGCTCGACGGCAAGACCGTCTACTACGAGGTGACGGACACGACGATCGTCTTACGCGAAGCGACGGCCGCGGAGATCAAAGAGCACGAGCAGCGCAAGGTCGAGGCAAAGACCGTGAAGCTGCCGAAGGCGAACACGACGGAGTCGCGGCTCGCGATGCTGACGCGCATCCGGGCGAAGGACGTCGTGATCTACGGAACGAAGACCTCGAACCTCGGCGAGATCGTGACCGCGAACCTACCGGGCGTGAACGTGCCGATCGGGTTCGGCGTCGGCTTCTACTACTACGTGCAGCACATGACGCGAAACGGCCTCGACAAGAAGGTCGACGCGTTCCTTCGCGATCCGAAGTTCAAGGACGCCACCTGGCGCAAGTCCGCGCTCGAGACGTTGCGCAAAGAGATCGCGGAAGCGCCGATCGATCCGGCGTCGCTCGACGCGATCTACAAGCGCGTGCGCCTCGACCTCGGCGGCAAGGGCGTGTTCGTGCGCTCCTCGACGAACGCGGAAGACCTCCCGGGCTTCAACGGCGCGGGCCTCTACGACACCGTACCGAACGTCGTCGGCAAGAAGGCGCTCGGCGATGCGCTGCGCGTCGTGTGGGCCTCGGTGTGGACACAGCGCGCCGTCGAGGAGCGCGAGGCGTTCGGCATCGATCACCGGCAGGTGTTCGGCGCCGTGCTCGTGCAGGTCGGCGTCAACGCGACCGCGGCCGGCGTGCTCGTCACGAAGAACCTGTGGGACATCTCCGACGATCGCAGCTACACGATCAACGCGAAGTTCGGCCTCGGCATGCGCGTCGTCGAGGGCCAGAAGGTCCCCGAGCAGATCATCTTCGACCCCGGCAACGACGGCACGAAGATCATCTCGCGCTCCGACGATCCCGTGATGCTGAAGTTCGACGCGAACGGCGGCATCGTCGCGGTGCCCGTCCCGCCCGGCGAAGGCGTGATCCTCACCGAGCAACGCGCCAAAGCGCTCGCGACCCAGGTCCAGCAAGTGATCACCGTGTTCGATCACGGCCTTCCCCTCGACATCGAGTGGGTGCTCGAAGGCGAGAAGGTGTGGATCGTCCAAGCCCGCCCGTACGTGGGCGCGTAGCAAGAGAGTAGACTAACGCCGTGCGTACGTTGCTCCTGCTCGTCGTCGCGGTCGCCGCGTGCGACCTCCAACCGCCGCCGAAGAAGTCCGCGCCGCCCACGACGGCGACGCCGACGGACCTCCCTCCCCCACCGCCCACGCAGCCGAACGTCGCGCCGCCCGTCGTTGTCGACGCCGGCGCCGCCGCGGTGGTCGTCGATGCGGCCGCGCCGCCGCCGCCGATCGACGCGATGGAGACGAGCGCGGCGTGCAACGACGTGGGCGTGAAGATCGCGACCTCGATCATCGACAACGCGCAAGACGCGGCGCAAAAGGCGACGCTGACGCAAGAGCGCGATCGGATCGTGCGGCGCGTGGCCGAGGCGTGCACGCGCGACAACTGGTCCGCTCCGGCGCGCGAGTGCTTCCTCAAGGCGAAGACCGCTGAAGAGATGCAGATCTGCGGCAAGGACCTCGCCGCTCCTCGCGACGAATGACCTAGCGCTGCGTCGTGAGCGGCGAGCGGTAGGCGTGATCCTCGGCTCGTCGCGCGCGCTCGCCGAGGCCGCGACACACGGCGGCCGCGAGGCCAGGCACGTCGTCGACGAGCTCCTCGAAGTCGACGCGCTCGAGGCGAATCAGCCGCGAGGCTTTGCGCGCGCGTAGGTCCGATGCGATCGGCGCGGGCGCGAAGGGCGCGAGCTCGTCGACGACCTCGCCCTTCGCGATCGGGCGATCGCCCATGACGAGCTCGCCATCGTCGACGAGGATCAGCGCATCGATCGCGTCACCCGCGGTCACGACCACGCTGCCCTCGCGTACGTTCGACCAGCGCGCGCGCTCGGCGACGTCGGCGAGCTGTCTCGTCGACAGCGATGCGAGGAGCGGCACCTTGCCCAATGCGATCAGGGTCTCTACGCGGCTCGGCATATCGGTCTCTCCTTCGGGGGCAACGGCGACGGGTTCGGAGTCGGTCTCGTGCAGCGCTTCGGTCACGCGGCGCAGCAGGTCGGCAGGGCTCGCGGCGAGTGCTTCGGCGCGGGCGGCGTTCGTGATCTGATCGCGATGGGCGCTGCGGCCTGCGGCGCCGAGGATGTGGAGCACGAGGCCGCGAGACAAGCGATCGCGCCCCGCGAGCTCGGCGCGGATGACCTCGTCGCGCGAGGGCAGCTGGATCTCGGCGTTCGCGAGGTGCGCCGCGCGATCGGCGGGCGTGAGATCGTCGACGGCTTCGACGAGGCGGCCGACCAGCGCGCGCGGCAACGCGGCCTCGATCACCGCGAGCGTGCGCGCGCGTTCGTGTGCACCGCGCGCGTGGCGCCAGGCTTTGGCGGCGTCCGCGATCGCGCGCGAGCGGCGGCGCGCGGCGACGAGCAAGAGCACCGTGTGCGCGATCTCCCGGAGGCGTTCGTCGAGGCGACGCGCGAGGAGCTCGTCCCCCGGCTGGTCGAGCATCGCGATCGCCGCGTGCGTCTGGTCGAGCGAGTCGAGCTCGGCGTCGATCAGGCGATCGAGCGCACCCGCGGTCACGGGCAGCTCGGCGAGCAGTGCCGCTGCGCGATCGCGGGCGCGGCGACGGCCCCATGCGGCGGTGGCGATCAGCTCGCCCGCGGCGGCGGGACCGAGCGCGGTGAGCGCTTCTTCCGCCGCGGCGCGAACCTCGTCGTCGGGTTCGCCGAGGGCGCGCGCGATGCGCCGCAGGTCCTCCGGCTCGACGGCGTCGGCGCCCTCGAGCAGATCGCCGTACAAGCGCAGCGCGGCCGCGATCTCGGGCGCCTCGTCGATCACCATGCTCGGCACGCGGAGGAGCGAGGTGAGCGCGTGCTCGGGCGCGGCGGGGGTCGCTGCGGTCTCGACGCGCTCGCGCACGAGCTCGAGCAGATCGGCGCGCAAGAGAGCGAGCTCGGCATCGCGTCGCTCGCGCGCCCACGCGACGACGCGGCCGAGCGCGGCGAACCCGAGGTGGCGGCTCGTGGCGTCACCGCGGCGACGGCGCAGCGCACGCGACAAGTGGCGCGCCGCTTCGAGCACGCGATCTTCATCGACGGTGATCTCGGCCAGCGTGCGCGAGATCTCGACGCACAGCTCGTCGATCGCGACGCGCGACGTGACTCCCGAGTCGCGCACGGAATCGCCGAGGAGCCCGAGGAGATCGATCGAACCATCGTCGGACTTCGCCGGCGACAGGCGAAGGATCGCGACCTCGGCGGTGAGTGCGATCGCTGCATCCCGCGCGTCGCGCAGTGTGGTCAACGCCGCGCGCGCCTCGGCCGATGCGCCGCGCGTCAGTCCCAAGGCGCGAATGGCGAGCTCGCGTTCCAACGCGCGCGTCGATTCGAGCGAGCCGCGGGCCGAACCAAACGGGAACGCGCGCGGCACCGGCACGTCTGCCGCACGGGCGCTACCGAGGGTGCGGGCATCGCTCACGAGCACATCGTTCACGCGCCGTACCGCGCTCGACGTATTCGCGCTCGACCTATTCGTGCTCGACGTATTCGTGCTCGACGTATTCGCGCTCGACGTATTCGCGCTCGACGTATTCGCGCTCGACGTATTCGCGCTCGACGGATTCGCGCTCGACGGATTCGCGCTCGACGTACTCGCGCTCGACGGATTCGCGCTCGACGGATTCGTGCTCGACGTATTCGCGCTCGTGGCGTGCGCGTCCTCGTCGGATGTATCCTCGCCCGCGCGTGACGCTTCGCGCGTGTGCGCCGCCTCCTCTTCGGATATTCCCGTCGCCGCCTCGACGACCGCGCGCGACAGCGCCTCGCCGTGCGTCTCCGCGGGAACATCGAGCACCTGCACGAGTGCGCGCCACACCGCGACCCCACCGCGTTGCGTGGCCACCTTCACGAGCGGCGCGATCGCGTCGACGCGGCCGCGCTCGTGAAGGCGCGCGATCACCTCGGCGGCGCGCTCGGGGCGCGGGCCATCGACCTCGCGCAGCAGCACCTGCACCGCGCGATCGTCGACGGCGGCGTCGGCGTCGGAGACGCGCGCGACCTGCTCGACGGCGAGCCTGGGCAGCGCGCGCGCGATGCGAACCGACGCCAGGAGCCACAGCGCCGCGGCGATCGCGGTGATCGCGTAGAAGATCGTCGGCGAGCCCGCGAGCACGGCGGCGATCAGGCCACCGAGGACGGCGCCCGCGCGCTTCGCGGTGCCGTCGAGGAAGCCCGCCACGCGACCGCGCATCGCGACCGGCAGCAGCGTCTGCGCGAGCTTCTCGGCGGGTGTCTCGATCGAAGCGTCGAGGACCCGCGCGGAGGACTGCGCCGCGATCGCGACGGCGAGGATCGGGGCGATCACGAGCCCGAGCCCCGCGGCGAGCGCGACGAGCGGCGCGAGGAGCAGCGCGCGACCGGTGCCGAGCCGCGCGAGGAGCCACGGCGTGAGCGCGAGCTGGAACAGCAGCGTCACGATCTGCGCGCCGCCGCGGACGCCGCCGAGGAGCGCGGCGAGCTCGGCAGTGGAGCCACCGCGCGCGGCGACTTCCACGCCGAGCGCGAAGTACGCGAGCGACGCGAACACGCCGGCCGCACCGACGACGATCGCGAGGTGGCGCGCGAGCGGGTGACGGCGAACCGCGCGGGCACCGTCGCGCCACGAGCGCGTGATCAGGGCGCCCACGTTCGAAGGCGCGGCGCCGACGCGGCGGGTCTGCGGCATGCGGGATGCGCCGAGCGCGGCGAGGACGAGGAGGACCGCTGCGGTGACGAGGACACCCCGCGCGCCGAGGGCGGACGCGATCGGCACGACGAGCACCGCGCCGACCGCCGCACCCGCGCCACCCATCGCGGCGATCACGGGGAGCAGGCGCTGGCTGCGGCGGGCATCGAGGCGCTCGGCGATCACGACCCAGAACGCGAGGTCGGTGGCAGCGGCGAGCTGCTTGCCACCGACGAGCGTGATCACCGCGGTCGCTGCGGGCGCGACGGTGAACAGCGCGGCCAGCGCCGCGATCGCGACGGCCGAGACGGTGGCGAGCGTCGCGAGCACGCGGCGCCGCTCGAGCCGATCGGCGAGCCCGCCGACGACCGCCAGCACGACCGCGAGAAGCGCGGACGAAGCAGCGACCGCTTCGCCGAGGTGCGCGGGCCCGAGCTCCGACAGGAACATCGCGTCGGCCGCCGCGGCGGACATCGCAGCACCCGCGCTCGCGAGGCCGAACACGATCCCTGCGGTTCCCAGGAGCGCACGCTCGTCGGGGCGCAAGACCGCGCCGCCGAGCCGAAATCCGCTCGGCGCGGACGTCGCTACGGCGGCCCCGCGCACCGCTCCATCATAGGGGCAAAGCGGCTACCGGCCGGGCTCGGCCGTGTCATGATCGCACGATGCGTTCGGGCCCCAAGGTCGCGCTGCTCACCCTCGTCGGTGCGACGGCGATCGCCGGCCTCGCCGTCGCGCAAAGCGGCCAGACCTCGTCGCGCAAGATGCCGGTCGTGCACGAGGACCTGCCGCCACCGAACGGCGACAAGGTCTCGCCGATGATCGGCGCCACCAATGGCTCCGCCGGTGCGCCTCCCGCTGCGTTCACGGCAGGAGACAAGGTGATTCCGCGGCCCACCGAGAAGTCGGCCGCGAAGTCCAAGGGCGATCCGGTCCTCGGCACCAATCAATTCGCCGCCGATCGCTCGACGACGATGAAGCCCGATAGCAACACGGGCCCCGACGGCACGCTGCACTACGTCAGCGTGTTCAACCCCGACGTGATTCCGTTCAAGCGCATGTCGTCGCTCGACGGCGCGGGCGAGGACTTCACGCTGCGAATCCAGCGTCCCGCGATGACCGAGGTCCCCGTCGGTGGCACCACCGCGAAGGGCCGCGATCGCTTCTGGGGCGCGGTGAAAGTGCAGCTCACGCCGGGGACGGACGTCGCGCTGCCGAGCGTCGCGCCGGACATGCGCATCCTCTGGTATCGCGTGAAGCCGAACGTCGCGCTCAAGTTCGAGAAGGACGGCGCGGACAACTTCTACGTCCGCAGCGACGAATCGAACGCGTCGGGCGTCTACGATCTGCAGTTCCTCGCCGACGCCGACACGGGGTACTTCACACCGCAGCTGCCGCGCGGCGCGAAGTACACGCCGCGCATGATCGCGACGATGACGCCGCCGGAGCTCCGGCCGGTGTTGCCCGAATCGATCCGCAAGTCCGGCATGCGCATGCTCGACAAGTTCGGCATCGACGCCGACATGGATCTCTCCGTCGCGTTCAACAAGCTCGTCGGTTACTTCCGCGCGTTCGAGGCGAAGAAGCTGCCGAATTCGACCGGCAACATCTACGAGGATCTGTGCGACTCGCAGGCCGGCGTGTGCCGTCATCGCGCGTTCGCGTTCATGATCTCGGCGAACGTCTTGGGGATCCCCACACGCTACGTGCAGAACGAAGCGCACGCATTCGTCGAGGTGTGGTTTCCCGAGCGGCGCTGGCAACGCATCGATCTCGGTGGCGCCGCGCTGCGGATGGAGGTCACCGGCGCCGACGACAAGACGCTCCACCGTCCCTCCGCCGACGATCCGTTCACCAAGCCGCCCGAGTACACGCAGAGCTACACGCAGCTCGAGGGCGACATCCGCGGCCTCACGCAGCAGCAGCTCGCCGACAAGAAGCGCCCGCTCGACCAAGCGCCTCCGTCGAGCTCGTTCGACGGCACGAACCCCAGCAGTGGCAGCGGCGCGGGCAGCGGATCGAGCTCGCGCCAGACCGGCCCCGATCGCATCACGCCCGATCCGACGCTGCCGACCGTCTCGCAGGATCCGAAAAAGCAGACCCCGAAGCTCGAGGTCACCACGGCGGACTCGTCGGCGTTCCGCGGCGACATGGTCCATATCGAAGGTCGCGTGACCGCCGAGGGCAAGCCGATCGCCGATCATCCGATCGACGTCTTCCTCGCGCCGGCGGGTCGCGGTGGCGCGAGCCCGATCCCGCTCGGCCGCACGGTCAGCGACAAGACCGGCGCGTTCCGCCAGGACTTCACCCTGCCCGGCTCGCTGAACCTCGCGACCTACGAGATCTATCTCGCGAGTCCCGAGGACAGCTACTACAACGCGTCGCTCAGTAACTAGCGACCGTCGTAGCCAACGACAACAACTTCGTGCGGCCTCGCCAGGCTCACGGCCTCGCTCAGCGTCGCGACCATGTACTCGCCCCACGCGGGGTAGATCCACTTCGCGATCCATCGCTCGCTGCCGTCGCTCATCGTGGCCTTCAGATGCGCTCGCTTCACGTTCTGGACGATCACCTTCGCATCGATGCAGGTGATCGATCGAATCTCCGCGGACGGCAGCGTCGTGGTGCGCCCGAGCGGCAGTGGACCGCAGTGAACGCGAACGAGCTCACCACCAACCGTGATGGTCGTGCGATCGACGAGACCGGCAAGACCGGAGTACGTGAAGAAGAGCCCGAGGGCGATGAAGTAGAAGCCGCCGTAGTAGATGACGGGCTCGGCCTGCGGCACGACAGACAGCCACATCCCTCCACCAGCGAGCGCGCCGAAACCCACGAGGAAGATGGGCAACGTGAGCGCACTCCACACGTGCCAGCGAATCTGCCGTCCCTCCGCACCGTCCACGACCTCCAGCTCGGCAGGCTTGTTCATCGGCCCACACCGTAGGTAGCCGTCGGCGCTTCGCCAACGACAAAGATCTTGGGTCTCGCGTAACCCTAGAAGATCTGCGTCGCGCAGCCGATCTCGACCGAGACGTTCGCGCTCGCATCCGCCTGCACCTCGGTGCACGTCGACGGGCACAGCGTGATCTTCGTCGGCGCCGTCGGGCTGTCGTAGTACCAGCCACCGGCGGCGGTACACGCCGCAGCGTCGGAGACTTGCGGCAGCGTGACGCCGGGCGGCGTTCCGCCCATCTGATACTTCACGTTGACCTGATTCGGATCGAGCGTGCCGGTCGCCGGCGACGGAACGTTGAGCTCGCACGCGACCTGCGATCCGGAGACGACCGCGGCGGTGATGTCGTTGAACACCTGCGACCAATCGTCGTTGCAGATCACGCCGCGCGCTCCTCCGCTCGCGGTGATGAGCGACGTGTACACGGCACCGTCCTTCGCGCCCGAGCCGAACGCGCCGGTGCAGCCATTCGCCTGGCCGTTGCCGTACGCGTAAATCCCATGGACCTTGTAGTTCGCGAACATGCCGGTCGGCATCAACGCAGCGAGGGAGTTGGTGAAGCTCGTCGCGCTGGTGGAGCTGTTGTCGTCGGTGACGAAGATGATGTGCTTCTGCGCTTCTGGGCGCAGGAAGCTCGACCATTGGTTGTACGTCGAGAGGAACTTCGCCGGGCCGTCGGTGCTGCCGATGCGCTGATTGACGAGCTGGAAGTTCGTGTTGTTGCCGCACGAGCCGTTCGAGAGCGGCGCGGGCACGCAGATCGCGTTCGAGCCCGAGGTCACCGCGATCATCGTGACGCGGTAGTCGATGCCGGACGCGCCGATCAGCGTCGCGAAGTTGTTGATCTGCGCCTGCACGTAGGCGGTCTCTTGATTCATCGATCCCGATTGGTCGACGACCCAGATGATGTCCGACGGCACCGTCACGAAGTCCGCCGCGATCTGATCACCGGCGCACGACGCTTGGCACGTTCCATTGCCGCAGACCGGCGACTCGGCCGGACAGTCCGCGCTCGACTCGCATTGCACGCACGTTCCAGACTCGCTGCAGATCGGAAACGGCGAGTCGCAATCGCTATCCGAGGTGCATGCGGGACCGGCCGCAGCGTCGGGGCCTGGCTCGTCGTCGCCACCACCTCCACCGTTGCCGTTGCCGCCACCACACGCACCGATCGCGAACACCACACAGACCGCGCTGAGTTTCATGTCAGACCACAGTACGGGGGCCACCGCCCAAATCTCGATCGCCGCTGGGGTAGCGACCGGGCGCGCCTCGGTGAGGCCAGCGCTGGTTACATGTGGGCGGATCAGCCGAGCGTGACGGGAAGCGTGACCGAGGTCGGTGCGCCGGTCGCCGGGAACTTCATCCGGCCGAGCGACCGCTGCACGCAGGTCAGGAGGCCCTTCTCGAACAGATAGCGCGGCGCTTTGATCCGCGACTTGGTCACGCGTCCGTCGGCGCCGACCACCATCTTGACCGTGATCGTCGCGCGAAGATCCGTGTTCGTCGCACTGTTGACGACGCAGTCGCGGACGCCGCCCGACTGTCCGCCGATGGTGGCGTTGATCTCGTTGTCGTCGAGCGGACGCGTCTCCTTTCCGCCCGCCATGTCGATCTTCGTCGCCGGCAGCGTCACGTCGTCGCCGCGCCACTCGAGCGCGCGATCCGTGGCGGACAGCTGTGCGAGCGGCTCGGTCTCTTCGTACTCGCCCTCGTCGGTGTTCGACGTGCTGTCGATGGTCGGCAGCTCGCCCGGCGCGGTGGTGCCAGGGTTGCGCGGTCGCTTGCGCTTCTTCTTCTTCCCCGCAGGGCCGGCATCGCTCGGCGCGACCGAAACGACGCCTGCATCGATCGTGGGAGGAGCAGTAGTGGCGCCGCCGCCCCACGGCGGACGCAGCGCGAGATACATTCCACCGGCACCGACGATCAGTCCGATGACGATTCCGACAGGGCCTCGCACGAACAGCTTGTATCACGCGTCGGAGCTCGCGGCCGGTTCTGTGTTTTCGTCGGCCCGCGCAGTCGCGATCTTGCTCGCGTCGTTCGGTGGGTTCGTGGTGGTCGCGGCCGTACTCGGCCAAGTCGATCTCGTGGTGACCGTGATCGCCGGGGAAGCGATGCTCGTCCTCATCCCCGTCGCGTTCACCCTGTCCGCGCGCGGGGGACCCGCCATGCTCGGACTTCGCCGGCCCGAGACGCGCTTCGTGATCGCGGCGCTGCTGATCGGATCGTCGCAGTGGTTCTTGAACCTCGTCGCGGTGGAAGCGCTCGACTCGTGGATCGGCATCTCGAAGGAAGGCATCGATCGACTGCAGAAAGTGGCCACGCAGCCCTCCCTCGCGGTGTCGCTGATCGCGATCGCCGTGATGCCCGCGATCGGCGAGGAGATCCTGTTCCGCGGCGTGCTCGCGCGCGGACTCGCCTCGCGATTCGTGCCCGCGGTCTCGATCGTCGCGTCGGCCGTGGTGTTCAGCGCCTTCCACATGTCGCTGATCCAAGCCGCGCCGACGCTGTTGCTCGGGCTCGTCTACGGGTACCTCGCGCTCAACGCGCGCTCGGCGATCCCGACGATGATCGCGCACCTTTTGAACAACTCGTTCGCGATCCTCGTCGCGCAGGGCGCCGTCCCGTGGCTCGCGAACGCGCTCGGCTACAACACCGTCCTCAGCGCCGGCATCGCGGCCTCGCTGACCACCACGGGCCTCGTGCTCGCCACGCGACGCGGTGAGGTGCGCCCGTGAGTGACTCGAAGCTCGTGTTCACCACGCTCGCGCTGCGGCGAACGCTCGCGTCCGATCAGTCCGAGCTCGCGCCCGTCACCGCACCCCACGTGATGTCGTACGGCCCCGACGATCGCACCACGCAGGAGCTGCAGCTCGCGCTGTCCGAGCTGCCGGACGAAGCGCGGCCGACCACCGTCGCGCGGTTGCTTCTCCCCGACGGTGTTCGCCTCGAGGAGGTCGAGGTCGAGATTCCGCGAACCGCGATGCCCGGCAAGCTCGGTCGACCGATCACCGTGACGATCAGCGTCGTGGTCGTGCCAGAGCCTCGCCCCGCGAATGCCGGCGGTGGAATCGCCGGCCACTGGGTGTTCATCCCACTCCTCGCGCACGCGTGCTTCGTCACGCCCAAGCAGGATCTCGCGCAGCGCGTGTCCGACGAGGTCAGCGTGCTTCCCACCGCGCTCGCGCTCGACCTCGACGGGTGGCGCCGGTTGATGTCGTGGGCTCCCTCGCAACTCGAGCCGCTCGAGGTCGAGCTCTCGACGACGCCGCTGTCCGAAGCGCAAGGGCGCAAGGCGCTCGCGGAGCAAGAGCGACGCCGCATCGCGATCGCCACGCTCGACGGCGCGGGCAGGCGCGTGACTGCGCTCGATCCGGCGCCGCCCGTGGTCGGCCGCGACGAGCTCCTCGCGGATCTCGCGCGACTCCTCGAGGGACCGCAGCGCCGCAGCGTGTTGCTCGTCGGGGAGGAGGCCGCTGGCAAGTCGGCGCTCGCACTCGAGTGGGCTACGCGGAACTCGCAGCGGATGATGTGGGCCACGTCCGCGTCGGAGCTCGTCGCCGGCGCGAGCGGGCTCGGCGAGTGGCAGGAGCGGATCGCCGCGGTGCTCGCCGCTGCGGAGACGCTCGACGCGATCCTCTACTTCGACGACTTCGGTGCGCTGTTCGCCGATCGCCCGGCCGAGGGCGGCGTCGAGCTCGGCGCCGCGATTCGCCGTCACGTCGTCGACGGACGAGTGCGCGTGATCGGCGAGCTCACCGCCGTCGCTCTCGATCGCGCCGAGCGCCGCGACGTCTCGCTGATCGGCGCGATGCTGCGCCTGACAGTTCCCGCGACGGATCCCGAGACCACGATCGCCGCGTGTCGCGCGTGGGCACACTACTGGGCGAAGACGCAGCGACATCGCCCGCAGATCGCCGCGGACGCGATCCCGATCGCCGTCGAGCTCGCGCGCCGCTACCTGCCCTATCGCGCGTTCCCCGGCAAAGCGGTGCGGTTGCTCGAAGAGCTGCGCGTCGCTCACGATCAGGAGCGCGACGATCAGGGTCACGGTCCGCTGCTCGGACCGAGCGAGCTGTACGCCGCGTTCTCGTGGTCGACCGGCGTTCCGGTCGCGCTCCTCGCCGACGACAAACCGCTCGCACAGAGCGAGGTCATCGCGACGCTACGCCGCCGCATGATCGGTCAGGACGCCGCCGTGCGCCGCGTCGCCGAAGCGATCAGCGTGGCGAAGGCGCGCCTGCAGCCCGCCGACAAGCCGCTAGCGACGCTGCTCTTCGTCGGGCCGACGGGCACCGGCAAGACCGAGCTCGCGCGCTCGGTGGCAGCGTACTTGTTCGGCGCCGCGGATCGCATGGTCCGCCTCGACATGAGCGAGTACACGGATCCGTGGGCGGCGGAGCGACTGTTCGGCGGTGACGGTGGCGAAGGCCGGCTCACCGCGGCGGTGCGCAGCCAGCCGTTCGGCGTCGTGTTGCTCGACGAGATCGAGAAGGCACACCCGTCGGTGTTCGATCTGCTGCTGCAAGTGCTCGGCGAAGCGCGCCTCACCGACGGGCGCGGCCGCACCACGTTCTTCCACAACGCGATCATCGTCCTGACCTCGAACCTCGGCACGCGCGGCGCGAAGGGCTCGCTCGGGCTCGGCCGCGACAACAGCGACCAGCTGCGCATCGAGCGCGACGAGCGCCGGTTCCGCGATGCGGTGCACGGTGCGTTCCGCCCCGAGCTCGTCAATCGCCTCGATCAGATCGTCGTGTTTCATCCGCTCACGCAGGACGAGGTCGCGAAGATCGCGCGCATCGCGATCGATCGCCTGTCGGAGCGGCGCGGCCTCACGCAACCCGGCGTGCTCCTCGACATCTCGCCGCGTGCACTCGAGGTGATCGCGGAGCGTGGCTTCTCGCCCGAGCTCGGTGCGCGCGCGCTTCGTCGCTACGTGGATGCAGCGCTGCTCGCGCCCGCGGCGCGCTTGCTCGCGAAGGCGGGCGCCGACGGTCACGGCGGCACGCTGACCGTGCGGGCCTCCGACGAGCCGACGATCGCACGCGCCGAGGGTTCGCGCATCGGCGTCGTCGATGGCGAGCTCGTGATCGGGCTGTATCGCCGCAGCGCCGCCACGGGTCGCCGCATGGTGCGCTCGGCGCTCGCCCTCGGCGAGATGCGCCGCGAGACCGATCGCGACATGAAGATCGACGACGTGAAGAACGTCCGCGACCGCATCGGCGAGATCGCGGCCACGCTCGCGACCGCGGCCGATCGCAAGGAGGGCCGCAACAAGCTGAGCGGCGCCGACATCGCGAACTACTCGATGCAGCACGCGCGACTGGCGTCTCTGTACGACGCGTGCACGAGAGGTCGCGCCGATCTGCGCGTCGCCGAGGAGCTGTGCCTCGAGGCGCTCGCGCGCGACATCGACGCCGTCGATCTCATCGACGGAGCGGTGCTACAGCGCCAGCAGTTCCGCCGCGATCTGTTCTGGCTGCGCACCGCGCTCAAGCCGATCCGCCCCGGCGCGACATTGCTCGTGCACTCCCCCGACGCGCGCATGGCGGTGACGGCGTACGTGAAGATGCTCGCGCAGGCCGCACGAGCCCATGGCTGGCCGATCTGGATCCACTTCCACAACGAGAAGCCGGCCGGTTGGAAGTGGCACTGGGGTCCCGCGCGCGATCGCAAATGGATCGAGGACGACTTCACGCCGAACCGCGCGCAAACCGCGGTGCTCGTGCGCGTCGCGGGCGCAGGCGCGGATCTACTGCTCGGTCTCGAAGAGGGTCTGCACCGCATGCACGGTGTCGCCGGCGAGGCCGCGCACGTCTGGGTCGACCTCCTCGAGCCGCGCGCGGAGATCCGCGACGAGGAATGGAACGAGCTCCCCTGTGCGCCGAGTGATCGGCCCGCGCGTGGATCGCCCGCCTTCGAGGTCACCGTCGGCGGCGATGGCCGCTCGCTCGTCGGTTTCGCCGACACCGGCATCGAGTGGGACGAGCTCGGCCCGCGCCTCGCCGAGCGTGCCGCTCTTCGCATGCAGTACGCGTCGCGCGACGACCAGGAGAAGTTCTGGGTCTGGCAGCGTCCGCTCCAGAGGATCGAAGCGACGCTGAAGAAGATGAAGGACGAGGGGAAGCCGTGAAGATCGACTTCCGCGTCGGCGTGTACCAGAAGAAGCGCGACGGCGAAGAGGAGTGGACCGCGCTCACCCCGATCGGCCTGCCCGCGTTCGTGTCCGGTCAGGGCGAGGTGAAGCTGCGCGAGCGCATCGTCGAGCGCCTGCGCGATGCGCTGCGCAAGGCGCGCCCCGATCAGCAGGACCTGTTCCAGTTGCCGCTCGGCACCGAGCTCGTGCGCGTCTCTGTCGACGTCAAGCTCGACAACGGAAAGCTGCACGGCGCGCTGCCGTTCGTCGTCGAGCCGCGCTGGACGGGCGAGGACAAGCAGACGCTCGTCGTCTATCACCCGCTGTATCGCGAGCACTGGTTCTCCGTCGCGACGCGCGACGACATCGAAGCGATGGTCCCGACGTTCTTGCGCCACCACTTCTGGGACGCGCACGAGGACGACCTCGAGGAGATGGGCACCGACGGCAAGGATCGCCTCGTGCCGGTCGCATTCTCGGCCGAGCCGCACTCGCTGCTCGACATGCTCCCGTCGCGCAAGAAGGACCCGCGCGCCGCGGCGAGTGCTGCGCGCACCGAGCGCGTGCTGCAGGACCTCGGCACCGACGAGACCCGCCACGCGAGCGGTGACGGCCTTCGTCTCGGTGTCCCCCGCTCCCCGTATCGCGAACGCTTGCAGTACTTGCTCGGCGGAGCGCGGCCTCGATCGACGGCGGTCGTCGGCCCGCCCGGCAGCGGCAAGACCATGCTGATCCGCCAGTGGATCGCGGACCGCCTCGACGAGGATGGCTTCCCGATCCACAAGAACCTCGATCGCGTTCATCACGTGTGGCGCCTCTCGGGCAAGCGCGTGATCGCGGGCATGTCGTATCTCGGCCAGTGGGAAGAGCGCTGCTTGTCGATCCTCGACGAAGCGCGCAAGCACAAGGGCATCCTGTGGATCGAGGACCTGCATCTGTTCGGCCGTCTCGGCCAATCGCGGCAGAGCGAGCGCAGCTTCGCGGACTTCTTTCGCGGCCCGGTACGGCGCGGTGATCTCGCGATGCTCGCCGAGATGACGCACGAGCAGTTCGCGCGGCTCGAGCGCGACGCGCCGGGTCTCGCCGAAGCACTCGCGCTCGTCGTGGTCCCCGCGGCATCACCCGTCGAGACCGCGCAGCTCCTGTTGTCCGAGCTCCGCGAGCTCGAGACCGAGTACCAGGCCATCGAGACGCATCCGTTCGTGCCGCGGACCGCGCTCGAGCTCGGCAGCTCGCTATTCCCGTGGCGCGCGCGGCCCGGTGTCGCCGTCGAGCTCGTGCGCCGTGTCGTCGAGACGTACGAGAGCGGCGACATGATCACGCCGTACGACGTGCTCGCGTATCTCGCGCGCACCACCGGCCTGTCGGCGAAGCTGCTCTCGCTCGACGAGCCGCTCGACGCGACGGAGATCGAAGCATCGTTCGCGGCGCGCGTGATCGGTCAGCCCGTCGCGACGAAGGCCGCGACCGACGTGGTCCTGCGCATGCGCTCCGGTCTCGCGGACCCGCATCGGCCGATCAACGTGATGCTGTTCACCGGACCGACGGGCACGGGCAAGACCGAGCTCGCGACCGCGATCGCCGAGTACCTCTATGGCTCGACGGATCGCCTGCTACGCATCGACATGGGCGAGCTGTCGGGCCCCGATGCGGTCGCGCGGTTGATCGGCGATCGCTGGAGCCCCGAGGGACTGCTCACGTCTCGCGTGCGCGCGCAGCCGTTCTGCGTGGTGCTGCTCGACGAGATCGAGAAGGCGCACTCGCAGGCGCTACACCTCTTGTTGCAGCTGTTCGACGAGGGTCGCCTCACCGACGCGAACGGCGAGGTCGCGAGCTTCGCGAGCGCGGTGGTGATCATGACGTCGAACCTCGGCAGCCGAAACGCGGCGCCGATCGGCTTTGGCGAGACGCGCGATCGCGTGCTCGCGGACGTCGCGAAGGCGGTACGCGAGTTCTTCCCCGTCGAGCTGTTCAATCGCATCGATCAGGTCGTCCCGTTCGAGCCGCTGACGCCCGAGGTCGCGGCGAAGGTCGTCGACAAGGAGCTCGCGAAGCTGCTCGCGCGCCGCGGCTTGCGCGAGCGCAACACGTTCGTCTACGCGGGCAGCGCGGTGCGCAAGCGCGCCGTCGAGGATGCGTTCGACACGCGCTACGGTGCGCGCACCGTGAAGCGCTGGCTCGAAGACAAGGTCGGCGGCGCGCTCACCGATCTGCTCGCGAGCGCACCGCCCGCGCGGCTCCGGATCGTGCGGCTCAGCGAGAACGCCGGGCAGATCGCCGCGACGCTCGAGCCGATGCGCGAGCGAGAGCCCGCGCCGGGCCCGTACGCGCTCGAGGGAGCGCTCGATCTCGCGACCACGGCGCTCGAACCCGCGATCGCGGTGGCCGTCGCGGCGATCGAACGCGTGCGATCGTCACGCGCGATCCAGCAGGCGAAGGCATCCGCGCCCGACGAGCTTCGCTTCTACGTCGACGAGCTCGAGCTCCGGCTGACCGCGCTCGCCGAGATGTTCGGTATGCGCGAGCCCGCGCACCTGCCGGACCCCGTCGATCGCGACGAGGACGAGCCGATGTATCACGAGCGGATCCAGGGCAACTCGTACGGCTCGGGCCGCATCATTCGCGTGCGGATGCGTTCGAATCCGAAGGTGACGCGCCCGCCCGCGTCGCGCGACACCTTGATCGCGGGCATCGCGGAGGCGCTGCTGATCGAGCGTGCGTTACCCCGCATCCTCGACGCGGACGAGCACGCGGTGACCGTCGTGCTGTCGCGCGTCGGCTCGACCGCGGATGCAGGCGGCATGGTGGTCGCGTCCCAAAGCCTCGCGCTACCGACCTGGGTCGACGGAGCGGCGTCGCACGATCGCGATGGCATCGGCGATGTCGACAAGTGGCAGCTCGAGTGGGGCAAGAACCCGGGCCGCGATCACGGGTACAAGCCGAGGCTGCAGGTCGCGCGCGACGTGGCTCTCCAGCTGCGCGGACTGTTCGTGCGCACGGCGCTCGAGAGCGAGCACGGCACGTGGATGGTGCGCTCCGCCGCCGCCGAGCCCGACGTCATTCGCGTCGAGGTCCGCGACGGGATCAGCGGCACGGCCAAGGACGTCCTCGCGAAGCACGTCGCCGCGCGCGCCGAGCTCGAGCGCGTCCTCGACGATGGCGGAGCGCTCCCGCCGAACCCCGATTCGCTGCTTCCGGTCACGCGGACGGTCACGTATCGCTCGCCGCTGCGCGCCGGCGAGTCATTTCACGTCGAGATGGAGGACTTCGCGACCGGCTGGGTCGATCGCGGTAACTATCGCGACCTCGCGACGGCGATTCGCCGCGCGTGGCACCTCGCGTGGAGTCGCCGGTCATGAAGCGACCATCGTTCCGCGTGTTCATCACGCAGCACCATGGTGGGCTCGTCAGCGCCGTGCTGCTGCGGCGATTCCGCGTGCTGTTCGACAAGCCGCCGCCCGCCGCGATGGCGCGCACCGTCGAGGAAGCACTCGAACGACTCGCACCGCACGCCGCGCTACTCGTCGACGATCGCGCATCGGAGCGCTACGAGTGGACCGAGGAGCTCGAGCTGCGGCGCATCGACGTCGACATTCACCCCGGCCGTCCCGATCCACGCGGCTACGTGATCGCATCGTCGACGGTGCCGATCCGGCTCGGCTATGCCGCGGCCAAGCTCGATGCCACGAACCTCTATCGCGTGATCGTGCCGCGGTTTGACTGGACGTTCGTCGCCGAGGATCTCGCGGCCGTCCCCGAGACGATTCGCTCGCTCGTGTTCGCGGGTCTGATCGGCGACGCGGCCGCATCGCTGTACGACGTGCGCCGCGAGGTCGACGAAGAGATCCGCGCGTGGTCGCCGATCGACGCCGCGGCGAAGCAGAAGTCTCGCGCGGAGGCATCGCGCGCTCCATCGCCGGCGCTCGAAGCGGTCGCGGAGGACTGGGTCGCGCTCGCGGACAAGAATCGTCTGCGCCCCACCGTCGGGGTCGATCCGATCTTCGATACACGCCAACATCTGCTCGACGGCGAGAAGCTGCCGAGCCTGTTGCTCGTCGGGCCACGTGGATCGGGCAAGAGCACCCTGGTGCGCCGCTTCGCACGCGGCCTCCTCGATCGCGGGCGCGGCAAGAATGCGGCGCGTCGCGCGCTGTGGGCGACGAGCGCCGATCGCATCGTCGCGGGCATGGTCTACCTCGGGATGTGGCAGCAGCGCGTGCTGCAGATCGTCGACGAGATGACCGACGGCGGCGACGTGCTCTACGTGGATCGCCTCGCCGACATCATGGCGCCGATGAGCGACGGCGCTTCGATCGCGGATCTACTGGCGCCCGCGGTGATCGCGAAGGAGCTCTCGATCATCGCCGAGTGCGACGAAGCGGAGCTCGTGCGCGCGCGGCAGTCAGCGCCCGCGTTCGTCGACGCGCTGACCGTGATCCACGTGCCCGAGGCCACGGGCGCGCAGACGATCGCGCTGCTCGAGCCGTACGCGCAACGCACCAAGCCGCCGGTCGCGGTGACGCACGATGCGGCGCGCCGGCTCGTCGAGCTCCTCGCTGCCTTTCGCCGCGACACCGCGTTCCCCGGCAAGGCGCTGTCGTTCCTCGAGTACCTCGCGACGCGAGCGGAGAAGCTGAAGGGTCGCGAGACGCCGGTCGCTCTCGGCGTCGGCGACCTGACCGAAGCGTTCGGTGCGTGGTCGGGGTTGCCCGTCGATCTGCTCGCACCCGAGCGTGCGCTCGACACGGCCGCGATCGCGACGCAGCTGCAGAAGGGGGTCATCGGTCAGGATCACGCGTGCTTCGTCGCGGCGCGCGTGATCGCTCGCCTCAAAGCCGGCCTCGACGATCCGCAGCGCCCCGTCGGCACGCTGCTGTTCGCGGGGCCGACCGGTGTGGGCAAGACCGAGCTCGCGAAGCAGCTCGCGCGCTACTTGTTCGGCGATGCGGATCGCCTCGTGCGCGTCGACATGAGCGAGCTCGTCACCGGCGGCGCGATCGCGCGCTTGATCACGCCCTCTCCCGCCGGCACGTCGCTCGCGGATCGCATTCGCCGCCAGCCGTTGTCCGTCGTGCTGTTCGACGAGATCGAGAAGGCCGACTCGGCCGCGTTCGATCTGCTGCTCGGCGTGGTCGGCGAAGGCCGCCTCACCGACGCGCTCGGTCGCCTGATCGATTTCCGCATGGCGGTGATCGTGATGACCACGAACCTCGGCGCGAACGATCCGACACCCGCGGGGTTCTCGTCGCGTCCCGATGCGTCGCCGGATCCGACCGGCGCGCTACGCAGCTTCTTCCGTCCCGAGCTGCTCGGCCGCATCGACTCGATCCTCTCGTTCCGTCCGCTGCCGCCCGCGGCGCTCGAGCGGATCGTCGAGCTCGAGCTCGACAAGCTGCGCAAGCGTCCCGGCCTCGTCGCGCGCAACCTTCGTCTGGAGACGACGCCCGCGGCGCGCACGCGGCTCGCGCAGCTCGGTCACGATCCGAAGCTCGGCGCGCGACCGCTCCGTCGCACGATCGAAGATCTCGTCGTGGCCCCGATCGCGGAGCGGATGGCGCGGTCTCCCGACTGGCGGGATGCGACCGTTCGCATCGCTACAAAGGGCGAGACAAACGAAGCAGATATCGAGGTTTAGCTCGTAGGGAGACCGATCTCCTTATTGGTAATGCCGACGACACGGGGCAAGGCGATTGCAAGCGGTGATACAGTTTGACCGTGCCCGACCCGAAGCGTGTCCTTTGGTACCTCCGCAAGGTGCCGTTGCTCGCGGACCTCGGACCGGATGCGATCGCGCGGATGGCCGAGCGTGTCGAGCTGCGCGAAGCCCGGCGTCGCGATGTCGTCTATCTCCCCGGGGATCCCGGCCGCTCGTTGTTCTTCGTGCACGGCGGACGCATCAAGGTCAGCAAGGTCACACGCGACGGCAAGTCGCTGACGCTCGCGTATCACGGTCCCGCCGAGCTGTTCGGTGACTCGTGTCTCCTCGACGGTGGACCCCGCACCGAGATGGCCGAGGCCGTCGAGAACGCGCTGCTATCCGAGATCGATCGCGTGCACTTCGAAGAGCTGATCCACTCGCACCCCGCGCTCGGCCTCGCGATGACGCGCCTGATGATCGTGCGCCGCCGCGAGCTCGAGAACAAAGTCGAAGCGCTCGTGTTCCGCGATGTCTCGTCCAAGCTCGCCGAGCTGCTCGTCAAGCTCGCGGCGGAGTACGGCGTCGACGACGCACGCGGCACGCTCGTCGCGCTGAAGATCACGCATCAAGAGCTGGCGAACCTGATCGGCTCCACGCGCGAGACCGTGTCGCTCACGCTGTCGACGTTCAAGCGCAAGCGCCTGATCGCGACGGAGGGCCGCAAGGTCATCATCTCCGACGCCGAAGCGCTCAAGGCGCTGTACTGAGTTACCTCGCGATCGACGCCGCGAGCGTGTCGAGCATGCGCGGGTCGACATCGTAGGCACGGCCTACGTCGACGAGCCGCATCGCCGTCTGCTTGTCTCCACGCTGGAGCGCGATCGTCGCCGCGCTCTCGATGTGCCGCGACAGCGCGGGATACGAGTAGTCGCTGGTCGTGCACATCATCGGCAGATCGATCAGCGCCGCTGCCTTCGCGCTCATCGGATCGGAGGCGGTCGCGTACGTGACCTCGTTGTCGAAGAAGTGGATCACCGCGGTCGCGCGGATCAGCTCGTCCTGGGGCGAGCACACCGGCGACGCGACCTGCACCTGCATCCCGCACGCGTGGCGCGGAGCGGGCTGTGGCTTCGTGGTTCCGACCAGCAGTGTCGCGGCAGCGACTCCCGCCGCGAGACCACCCGCGAACAACCACCCATACGAACCACGAGATGCCAGGCGCGACAGCATGATGGGAGTATTACGCGCCAACCCCGGCGATGCATCTACCGAAAGCCCGCCCCGCGATCATTTGGGACCGACGGCGATGTGCCCGATCTGCCGATGTTCCCGCGGGCTCAATTCAGGTTATGGGCGTCGAGGGCGTGGCGCATCAGCTCCTCGCGATCGCAGATCTCCGTCGCCTGCTCGTGCGTCCCTGCGAGGAACACCGGCGGTGCGACACCGGCGAGGTACGCCTCCTGCCAACGCGCCGCACACACGCACCAGCGATCGCCGGGCTCGAGCCCCGCGAACCCGGGACGCGGTGTCGACAGGTCGTTTCCGCGTGACTTCGAGAACGCGAGGAACTCGGCGGTCATCTGCACGCAGACGACATGGCGCCCGGTGTCGTTCTCGTCGGTCTCGCAGCACCCCGAGCGAAACCATCCGGTGACAGGTTCATCCGAGCACGTCTCGAGAGGCCGACCGAGCATGTTTCGCTGCGACGACATCGCCGTGAAGGTAACGCGCCCGTCTGCGGTGCGCACGTCGCGACGGCGTCAGCGTCTGCCGGTGGCGTCCGATCGTCGATCCACGCGATCGTGGGGCATGCGTTGCCTCGTGTTCCTCGTGCTCCTCGGTGGATGCACCGACGCGGAGCCGGTGAGCGAGCGTACGCTGACCCTCGATGTCGTCGTCGCGGCTTCGGGCGTGACCGTCTACGCGGCGTCCGCGTCGGCGGCTCCCTGGTGTACGTCGCCCTTCCCGCCCATCGGTGCGTCCGTGCACGTCGGCGATGCCTATCCGCGGTGCGAACCGTCGCTGTTCGAGTGTGTCGAGCGCATCACCTACGCCGGCACGAGCTACACGACGCCGGACACGGAGGAGCCACTACGTATCTCCGCGCCACCCACCGGGCCGAGCTTGGTGCTCGAAGGCTGCGGCGAGAGCACGACGGTGGTGCTGCCGATCGTGTCGCTCCCGCCGCCTCCCGTCGTGCGCAGCGAGGTCATGCACGACACGACGAACCGCGTGGTCGATGTCGATTGGGACAGCGATCCACGCGCGGCGACGCACCTGGTGACGCTCGGCGCTTCGCTGTGGAGCGAGGTGCATCACGTCGCGGGCTCGGCCGATCGATTCACGACGCCGTCCTACGGATACCTGACCACGATGGTGCAGTCGCTGTTACCGGGTCGCGAGCACATCACGCCGCTCGCGCTCGTCCGCGTGTGGCCGGCGAGCGAACCGTCGTCCCTTCAGATCGAAGCCGCGCCGTACTAGTCGCTCGCGACACGTCCGTACGGTCGCAGCAACTGACGCGTGGCCTCGACGATGCTCGGCACGTCGACCGCACCCGCGCGTGTCGTCGCCGCGCTCGTCACTCCCTCGACGCAATGGACGAGGACGAACGCCGCCGCGCGAGGATCTGCGAGTTGCAGATCGCTCCGCTTCGCGAGGAACGCGGCCAGCTCGTCGACGAGCTCGTCGTGTGCTTCGCGCCGGCGCTGCTGCACGGCGGCCACCGTGCGGAGCTCGACGAGGGCGCGATGGATCGGGCGCTGCCCTGCATACGCGACGAGCATCGCGGTGGCCATGCGATCGATGATGTCGGGAAACGGAATGCCCTCGGCGGCGGACAGCACCGCGCGACACATCGTGAGCGTGAGCTGCAGATAACGATCGTGCAGCGCCGCGACGAGTGACTCCTTGTTCGGAAAATACTGGTACAGCGTTCCGACGCTGACGCCCGCGATCTCGGCGATGCGGTTCGTGTTGAGCCCGTCGATGCCGTGCCGCTCGAGGACGCGCTCGACGGCGGTGACGATCGCGTCCACCGTGTGCGCGGCCCGCGGCTGGCTCGGCGCTTTGCGCGGGATCGGTGCGGCGCGTTTGCGGCGCTTCGGAGCCGGGGGCATCGCGCGCCAGAATGCCATCCGTACGAGCAAATGTCGGGCAGCGCGGTCGCGGTCCGGAACATCGATCGCGATCTCCAACGCTTGGGGCGCGTTCCCAAAGCGAGTCGACCGATCGGCCTCGGCGACGTTATTGCTGCGGTGGAAAAAAGGAGCTCGTCATGAACCTCGTTGGACTCGCCTCTGCTCTCGTTCCTCTCGCGTTCGTCGCCTGTACGAAGTCGGAATCCTCGCCCGCACCGTCGAACCACGCGGCCGTCACACCCAGCGTGGCGCCCGCGATAGCCCCTCCGGCACCAACGGTCGCCGCACCGGTCACGCCGCCCGCGCCACCGCCACCCGCGCCACCCGACGATTCGGAGTTGGTCCACTGGAAGGCGGGCATCGGCGACCTCGTGGTCACCTACGCCGAGTCGGAGACCGGCATGGTCGTCCACTTCGCCGGCGCGGCGACGTCGTTCGACGTCGAGCTGTCGAGCGGCCTCCAGCACGAGCTGCGCATCGTCGACGGGAACGTCGTGTTCCTCACGCTCGACAACGTGCCGAACAAGCGCGGCGAGCTCGCGTTCGTGTTCACGGCCGCGAAGATCGTGTGGGATCCGACGGCAGCGAAGCCCGTGGTCGCGGCGCGCTGGAAGTGCCGCGAGGAGAACAAGGCGTGTCCACCGCCCGCGTGGGCCGGTCCCGCGATCGAGCCGGCGGAGGGCCAGTATGAGTGACCTCCGCACCGCCCTGTGCGCGCTCGCGCTGATCGCGGGCTGCGATGCGGCAGCCTCGAAGCCTGCGAGCGAACACGCCGAGCGACGCACGGTCGTGCACGGGACCGAGCCGCTGACGTGGAACGTCTCCGGTCACGCGTTCACCGTGCGCGTCGCTACCGACGACGACGGCACGTCCCGGCTCGCGTTCGTCGACGGTGCGACGCGCCACGCGATCGCTATCGAACCCGTCGAGGACGCCACGCTGCGGCTGATCGATGGCGGCCTCTTGCTGCGCACGTCGCAGGTGGTCGGACGCGCTCCCGAGGTCGGGGCGCTGTTGGCGTACCAAGCGATCTTCGTCGAGTGGAACGCCAACGCGAAGAAGCCGCGGGTGGCGAAGACGTGGACCTGCGACGACTCCACCGCCGCGGATATCTGCACGCCTCCCGCATGGGCGGAGCGCGAGTAGCGCCTCGCGGTTAGCGAGCTCGCCGCGCGGACATCTCGACGGCGAGCGAGAGCGCGCGCTGCATCGAGATCGTGCGCGCGACTCCGCGCCCCGCGATGTCGTACGCGGTCCCGTGATCCGGCGAGGTGCGCACGATCGGTAGGCCGAGCGTGACGTTCACGGCTTCCTCGAAGTCGACGAGCTTGACCGGGATCAATCCTTGGTCGTGATACATCGCGACGAGCGCGTCGTACCTGCCGTCCAGTGCATCGCGAAACGCGACGTCGGGGATCAGCGGGCCGAACAGACGCGCCGGTGGCACTTCTTCGACGAGCGCGGGCGCGATGATCGCTCCGTCCTCGCGACCGAGCAGGCCGCCCTCGCCTGCGTGCGGGTTCAGGCCGACGACCCCGATGCGCGGCGTCGCGATGCCGAAGTCGCGCACGCACGACTCCGCGAGCAGCTCGATCGTGCGGCGCAGGCCCTTCGTGGTCAGCGTGCGCGAGACATCCGCGAGCGGCACGTGGATCGTCGCGAGCGCGACCTTCATCCGCGGGCCCGCGAACAGCATCACGACATCGCGCGCGCCGAGCCGATCCGCGAGCATCTCGGTGTGGCCCGGGAACAGAAACCCCGCGCGCTTGGCCCACGTCTTCGAGATCGGCGCCGTCGCGATCGCGCAGAGCTCGCCGCGCTTGGCGGCCGCGACCGCTGCTTCGAGGTAGCCGACCTGCGCGGCCCCGCCCTGCTCCGACGGAACGCCCGGCTCCACCGACGAGCCGCGGCCCTCGCCGACGATGGCAACGTCGGGCAGCGTCACGCCGATCGCCCGAGCACCGCGCTCGAGCGGTTCTCGATCGCCGTAGACGATGATGCGCTCGCGCCATTCAATCGGTGCTGCGGCGAGCGTCGCGGCGACGATTTCCGGGCCGATGCCCGCCGGATCGCCGAGCGTGATGCCGAGCTTCGTGACCCGTTCCACGCGGTGACGCTATCACTGCTTGCCAGTCGACGCGGATTGCCCAACCATGAGGCATGCGGTCTTGGCTGCTCGTGCTGGTCGCTGGAGTCGCTGGAGTTCCCGGGTGCGCGGGTGCGGACGCGATGACCGCGCAAGATCCAGCGCAGGCCGCGGTCCCGGTCGAGCCGCAGCCGACGCTCGGCGTGAACCCGGGCGAGACGATGGCATTCGAGGTTCACCTCGCGGGCATGCTCGCCGGTGAAGCGCAGCTCGCGGTCGGCGAGATCGGCGTCGTCGACGGCAACGAGGTCGTGCTCGTGAAGTCACGCGCCGCGACGGCGGGTGCGGCCGCGCTCGTGAAGACGATCAGCGACGAGGCGACGACCGTGATCGACGTGGCCACCGGCAAGCCGATCTCACTCGATGCGGTGATCGTCAACGGCGACAAGCGCATGACCGCGACGGCGAAGTTCGAAGGCTCGAAAGCGAACGTCACCTATCAACGCGCGAACGACCCGGAGCCGAAGAAGCTCGTGCTGAACTTCGGCAACGTCACGGTGTTCGACGCGCACACGGCGATGGCGCAGCTGCGCGGCTGGAAGGCCCAGAAGGGTGCGGAGCGCACCGTCTACGTGATCGGCGGCCGCCGGCTGTGGCGCGTCGATGTCACGCACGGCGGCGAGGAGACGATCGGCAGCGCGCTCGGAAATCGCCGCGCCGTCGTCTACAACGGCAAGTCGTATCGCGCGAAGCCGAACATGCAGCTCGAGACGACGACGCCCGCGCGCACGTTCACCGTGTGGCTGTCCGACGACGCGGATCGTGTCCCGCTCAAGGTCGTCGCGGCGACCGAGCTCGGCGACATCGTCATGGATCTGACCGACTACAGCCGCCCGTAGTCAGTCGCTCTTGCGAATGCCGCCCGACTGCGCCTCGAGCACGGGCTCGATGACGTGCGTCGGGCCCTCGTCCTCGTCGGAGAATTCGTGCGCGGGTGCATCGGGCGGCGGCAGATCGGCCTCCATCTCCAACTGCATCTCGATCTCGGGCTCCGTCGGTGGTCGCGGAGCTGGGCGCGGCATGCTCGCGCGGACCGCTGCGAGGTCGACCGCCGGACGCTCGGCGGTGTCACCGACCTCGGACACGCCGGACGATCCGAGAGGACGCACGACGCGCTTGGGCTGCCCGACGATGGGAGGCATCACGGGTGCTTGCGTGCCTGGCGGCAGCGTCACGGCGAACGCGTCGGGATCCGCGGTGGTCACGCGCGCGATCGCCGTGTCGACGGCGCGCGTCGTCGCTTGGACCGAGCGCGACTTCTGGCGCTCCGCGATGATCGCCGCGAGGCTCTCGAGCAGGCCTTCGCCGAGCTCGGTGTCGTCGTCGGTGAGCTCGCGCCAATCGTCGCTGCGGATCGCGATCGCGCGGACATCACCACGGGCGACCGCGATGTCGCCGCGGTCCGGCGGGGGCGAGCCCGCGATCAGCGACTCGGGATAGATCAACGTGCCCGGGCCCCACGGCTCGCCTTCCCACGAGACTTCGCCCTCGACGATGATCCACGCGACGCGATCGCCCAGCGTGTGCGCCGGCAGTTGCTCGCCCGCGGGGTGATCGCGCCAGATCGCGATGCGCAGCGCGCGCAGCCGTTGCTGCGGCGAGATCTTCGCGGACCACAGATCGCACAAGCTGATCGAGAGATCGTCGCGGCGGCGCTGCTCGGCGGGGACCGGATCCTCGCCGGCTTCGAGCACGCGCACGACGACCGCGGTCGCGTTATCACCGCCGCCGCGCTCGAGCGCCATGTCGACGAGCTTCTGCGCCGCGCGCGCGGGGCTCGGTTGCTTCGACAGCACCTCGCCGACCTCGTTCTCCTGCACGTACTCGCTGATGCCGTCGCTGCACAGGAGGAAGCGATCGCCATCGGCGAGCGGGACCACGAACGTCGCGACCTTGCACTCCTGACCGATGCCGAGCGCGTTGGTCAGCATGCTGCGAAAGCGCGCGCCATCGCCGGACACGTCGACGTCGATCCCCGCGGTCAACAAGCGCTGCAGGAGCGTGTGATCCTCGGTGAGCTGCATCGCGATCCCATCGCGCACGATGTACGCGCGCGAGTCGCCCGCGTGCGCGAATACGAGCTCCGGGCCCACGACCATCGCGCCGACGAGCGTGGTGCCCATGCCGCTCTTGGCCGTGTCGCGCTCGGCCTCCGCGACGATCGCTTGATGGGCGGCGAGCACGCCGTCGCGCAGCCAATCGATCAGCTGCTTCTTCGCGATCGCGGTCCCGCGCGCCAGCCAGACGTCGGCGACCTCTTGCATCTCGTGGTCGGCCCACTTCTCGCGGATCGTCTTGATCGCGATCGCGCTCGCGACCTCACCGGCCGCGTGGCCACCCATGCCATCGCAGACCAGGAACACCCCGAGGTCCGCGTCGAAGTAGTGCGCGTCCTCGTTGTGCTCGCGCACGTTTCCCACGTGCGTCACGGCAGCACCGACGATCGAGGCTCGCCCCGCCACGTTCCCCATCGTATCTCAACCGCGCATCTTGTACCCGACGTTGCGGACGGTCTCGATCAGAGAACCGTGTTCTCCGAGTTTGGCGCGGACCCGCCGGACATGGATATCGACGGTCCGCGTGCCACCCGCGTAGCGATATCCCCAGGCCCGCTCCAGGAGCGCCTCACGCGTGAACACGCGCCCGCGATGCTGGGCGAGATAGCGGAGGAGCTCGAACTCCTGGTGAGTCAGCTCCAGGCGGCGGCCGGCGATGCGTGCCTCGTAGCCGGCGATGTCGATGACCAGATCGTCGATCTTGAGGACCTCGTCGGAGCCAAAGGTCGCGGTGCGCCAATCGAGCTGACGCATCCGGCCGTAGAGCTCGGCGGGAACCAGGGGCATGAGGACGAAGTCATCGAAGCCGATCGAGAAGTCGAGCGCGGGCAAGCGGGCCACGGTGACCGCGACGAGGATCGGCGTCTCGACGAGCGGTCCGTCATCGCGGAGGCGCTTGATCGTCTTCTGCGCGCGCGCGATGTCATCGCCGGCCTCGACGACGATCACGTTCGAGGGCCGCTCCGCGATCGCGTCCAGATCGAGCCCTCCCAGATCGAACCGCCCGAGGGTCACGCGGCACCCGAGATCCGTGAGGACCGTCGCCACCGAGCCGCTCTCGGAGGCCTGATCGGGGTCCGCACAGATCACGATGACGCGCACGGACCGAGTGATCCCCTTCGCATCGCTCCCGCGTCAAGCCGCTCCTAACGTGTACTTCACGGTCCTACCCGTTCGTGCCGGGGAGAAGTGATCGCGACGCTATTGCCTGAAATCCAGAAGATGTAAGAATTGGAGCTGGATGGAAGAGTTCCACTGCTCCTTCTGCGGAAAGCAGCGGCGCGAGGTGCGAAAGCTGATCTCGGGGCCGAGGGTCTTCATCTGCGACCAGTGCGTGACTCTCTGTAACGACATCCTCGCAAAAGAGGAGGCGTCGGAGCGGCCGAAGTACCCGCCACCGCGCGCGATTGTCGAAGAGCTCGATCGCTATGTCGTGGGTCAAAAGGACGCGAAGCGGGCGATGTCCGTCGCGGTCTACAACCACTACAAGCGAATCGGACTGCGCGGGAAAGCCTCCGAGGTCGAGCTCCAGAAGGGCAACATCCTGCTCATCGGGCCCACGGGCTCCGGCAAGACGCTGCTCGCCCAGACCCTCGCGAAGAAGCTCGATGTTCCGTTCGCGATCGCCGATGCCACCACGCTGACCGAGGCCGGCTACGTCGGCGAGGATGTGGAGAGCGTCGTGAAGGCGCTGTTCCGCGCGGCGGGTGGTGACGTCGAGAAGACGGCCCGCGGCATCATCTGCATCGACGAGATCGACAAGATCGCACGCAAAGGCGGTTCGCCGTCACCGACGCGCGATGTCTCCGGCGAGGGCGTGCAGCAAGCGCTGCTCAAGATCCTCGAGGGCAAGACCGCGACGATCACGCCCGATGGCGCACGCAATCGCCCGCAGCAGGAGCTGATCCAGATCGATACGACGGACATCCTGTTCATCTGCTGCGGCGCCTTCAACGGACTCGAAGACATCGTTCGTCGTCGTACGGGCCAGCGTGGCCTCGGCTTCGGCGCGCAGATGTCGACCGCCGAGGACGACAAGGACGAGCTGCGCCGTCAGGCGCGCACGGAAGACCTGATCAAGTTCGGCATGATCCCCGAGTTCATGGGGCGCTTGCCGGTCATCGTCTCGTGCGACGCGCTCGACGTAGCAGCGCTGACCGAGGTGCTGTGGAAGCCGCGCAACGCGCTGGCGAAGCAGTACCACCGCCTGTTCGAGCTCGAAGGCGTGAAGCTGAACTTCCGGCCCGACGCGCTCACCGCGATCGCGGAAGAGGCCTCCCGTCGCAACTCGGGTGCGCGCGGACTCCGCGCGATCCTCGAGGAAGTGATGCTCGACGTGATGTACGAGATCCCGTCGCTGACGGGCGTCAAGGAGTGCGTGGTCACCCGCGAGGTGGTCGAGCACCGCGCCCGCCCCGAGCTCGTCCTCGAGTCCAAAGCAGCTAGCTAGCGGTAGGTTCGGGATATGCTCCGCACGTGGCGGAGCTACGCAACGTCATCATCTTCGCGGTCAGCGGAGCACGCTATGCGCTCGAGCTGCGATGGGTGCGCGAGGTCGTCAGCCTCGGCTTCGTGACCGGCGTGCCGACCGCGCCCACGGCGCTCGGCGGCGTGTGCAACCTGCACGGCCAGATCCTGCCGGTGCTCGATGTCGGCGCGTTGCTCGATCTCGCGGCGGGACCGGCCGCGCGTCAAGGCGATGGTGCGCTCGTCATCGAGACGGACGGCGTCGTGTGCGCGCTGCGCGTCGATCAGGTCGATCACGTCGCGTCACTCCACGAGACCGACGACGGCGGCCTCGTCGATGCGGGCGGGCGGCCATTGACGCTGCTCGATCCGGCGGCGCTCGTGCGGCGTGCGCAGGAGCTGATCACGGTGGCGGCGGCGAACGAGCCTTCCGTGGCGGCCAGTCCGTGAGCGACGGCGAGCTCGACTTCGATGCCGACGAGCTGGCGATGCTGCGCCAGCTGTTTCGCGCCGAGGCGCAGGACGCGCTCGAGCAGGTGACCACGCGCGTGCTCGCCGGTGGCTCGGCGAAACCGAACACCGACGCGCTCACCGAGATGATGCGGGTGACGCATACGCTGAAGGGCGCGGCCGGCACCGTCGGCCTGATGGCGATGGTCGATCTCTCGCACCGCCTCGAGAGCGCGCTCGCGATGTTCACGCGCGATCCGAATCCGTGGACCGACACGACCGCGGATCAGCTCGTCGAGGTCACCGACGGACTGCGCGCATACATGGAGCACGCGGGCGAGCCCGGAAGCGAAGCCGTCGAGGCAACGCTGCGCGATCAGATCGATCTCATCGCGCGCCCGAATCGCCGGCCGACGTCGATGCCTCCGCCGTTCGTCGAGCCGCCGCCGGAGCCCGTGCTCGAGATTTCGCCCGAGGGCGTCCCCGCGCCGGAGCCCAAGGCGATGTTGCGCATCGAGCCCGAGCGCATCGACGATCTGATGTCGAGCGCGGGCGAGCTGCTGTTCGATCGCACGCGCATCGAGCGCCGTGTCCAGCTCCTGCGCACGCTCGCCCGCGATCTCGCGCGAACCCGACAGAGCCTGCACGACGCGCTCGACACCGCGGGGCCGCCGAACAAGTCCGCGCTCTCGCAAGCCGAGGGCGAGCTCGCGGGTCAAGCCGCCCTGCTCTCGCAGACCACGGCCGCCTTGCTCGACGAGATCGAGGCGCTGCGCCGCACGATCGGCGAGCTGCAACGCGGCCTCACGCGCATCCGCATGAGCAGCGCGCGCGATCTGATGACGCACGCGGCGCGAACGCTGCGCGCGCTGCGCCGCTCGACGGGCGCGGTCGTCGAGCTCAAGACCCTCGGCGAAGAGACCGAGTTCGACAAGGCGGTCGCCGAGCAGCTGCTCGATCCGATCACGCAGCTGCTGCGCAACGCGGTCGCCCACGGCGTCGAGCCGCCGGAGGAGCGCGCCGCGCGCGGCAAGCCGCGCACCGCGACGATCACGATCCGCGCGCGCCAGGATGGCAACCTCCTGGTGCTCGAGATCTCCGACGACGGGCGCGGCATCGACACCAACGCGCTTCGCGATCGCCTCGTCGCCACCGGCCGCTGGTCGCCCACGCGCGCGCAGCTCGCGAACGAGTACGAGATCCTCGACGCGCTCCTCGGCACGGGCGTGTCGATCCGCGGCGACGCCGACGAGCTCGCAGGCCGCGGCATCGGCGTCGGCCTGGTGCGTGAGACCGTGTCCAAGCTCGGCGGCGAAGTGAAGGTCTCGTCGATGCCCGGCCGCGGCACGACGTTCTCGCTGCGCTTGCCGCTGTCGACGGCGCTCGCGCAGGCGATGCTGTTCAAGATCGGCGGTCAGGTCTACGCGATCCCGAACGTGCACGTCGTCGACACCACGATGGTCGACGCACTCGCGACCACGGCGAGCGTTCGCCACGAGGTGCTGCCGGTGCTGCGCCTCGATCAGATCATCGGCCACGCGTCGGCGACCGAGCGCCGCCCCGGCGTCGTCGTCTCGTTCGCGGGGAAGCGCCTCGTGTGCACCGTCGACAAGATCATCGGGCCGCGCGAGATCATCATCAAACCGCTCGGCCCCCTGCTCGCGCCGCTCACGCTCTACGCGGGCGCGACGATCAGCGGCTCGGGCAAGGTGCAGCTCATCCTCGATCCCGCGCAGCTCGTGCGCCGTGCGCATCCCGATGCCCCCGAGGAGGCCGTGGATCCGGTGTCCGCACCGGTCGTGCTCGCCGGTCGCGCGCTCGTCGTCGACGATTCGCGCGCGATCCGCGAAGCGATGACCTCGATGCTCGGTCGCGAGGGCTGGATCGTCGACGTCGCCGAGGATGGTGCGCGCGCACTGCAGATGACGAAGGGCCTACGCTACGACCTCATCGTCACCGACCTCGAGATGCCGAACCTCGATGGCTTCGATCTCATCGCGCGGCTCCGCAAAGAGGAGCGGTTCCAATCGACGCCGATCGTGATCATCACGTCGCGCGCGAACCCCGAGCACCGCCGGCGCGCTCGCGACCTCGGCGTGCGCGCCCTCGTCGCGAAGCCGATCACGCGCCGCAAGCTGCTCGAAGCACTCACGGCGAAGTGACGAGCGAGAGCTGGTCTGCGATTCGCTTTGCCTGGTCCTTGTTGAATGCGCCGATATTCTTGCGGAGCAGCGACAGCACCTTCGGTCCACCAACGACGGCCAGTTGGATATCGAAGCTCTCGCGGTGTGCGGGTTCGAGGACGGCGAATCGTTCCGCGACTCGCTCCGCGAGCCAGGCTGGATCGTCGTCGGCAAAGATCAAGTTCCCGAAGTGGACAGCGCCGCGGCGCGATCGGACGAGGCCATGCCGGCCGGCACGCGCGCGAGTCCGAACGCATCGTCGGGCAACGCCATCGTCACGCTTCGTGCGAGGAGATCAGTGCCCGCGGCCTTCTTTGGTTTCGCACCGGTGGTGCGCTTCGGTGGTGCCACGTTCGATCGAGATTCTTCCATCAGCGGGCGGAGTTTCGCCGTTGATATTGGTCGGACCTGTCGCTAGCGTTCGAGGCATGAACGAGCTGCATTCGCGAACGAATGCCGATCTGATGCAGGTGGCGACCTCGAGGGACTACGGCAAGTCGACGCGCAGTGCCGCTCGAGCCATCCTCGCCGAGCGTGGTGTTGCGGTCGACGAACAGAGGTTCGAGAACCCGAGCCCCGGCTTCATCCCCGCGACGCCCGGGACCGGCGAGAACAAGCGCGTCGCGCTCAAGATCATCTCGTTCGTCCTGTTCGTCCTGATGCTGACGGCCGCGAAGATGATGTTCCGTTACTGAGGTACGGCCGATGCAACACCGCGAGGTATGACGGCTGCTGATTCACTCACGTGGACTGCGAATGCCGCTGACCTGGTGCGTGATGGCTTCGCCACGAGTGCGAGCTTGCTCGTGCTGTTGTTCGTGACGTTTGCCATCGCCGCGCTGGTGACCATGGCGTTTGTCGCGATCCGTCGCGTCCGCCATCCCCACCACCGCCATCACGCGTAGACAACCCTCGCAGTCATGATCGCTACAGCGTACGCATGGCGTGCGCACGGGAGACCTCGTGATCAGAAAGCTCGCGTCGGGAAAATATCGACTGTATTCGCGCAAGATCGACCCGAAGACCGGTACGCGAAAGAACCTCGGAACGTTCGGCACGCGCAAGGCGGCCGAGAAGCACGAGCGCGCCGTGCAGTTCTTCAAGCGTCGCGGTCGCTGACCGCGCAACTCCTGCGCGCGCGGCCGGGACTAGCGGCGCTTCTTGCCGGGCTTGCCGCTCGGCTTTCCGCGACCGCGCGGAGCGGCTCCATCGTCATCGCCGCCGCCGCGCACCGCGATGCCGCGATGCGATACGCCGAGTCGCAGCTTGCCGCCGCTGGTCGCGCCCCGCGCCGACTTGCGATCGTCGTCGCGTCCCGCGCGCCCGCGCTGCGCTCGATCGGCTTCGCGCCCCGCCTTCTTCTGCTTCGCGAGTCCGACGCGCGGATTCGGCGTGAGCACCGGCCGATCCTTGTTCGACTTCGCGGTGGCGAGCAGCAAGAAGTCGATGCGACGGCGTACGACGCTCACGTTGTTGATCTGCACCTTCACCTTGTCGCCGAGCTCGATCGAGCGACCGGTCTTGCGACCCGAGAGGCGCATGTGGATCTCGTCGTACGCGAACGGCTCGTCGCCGAGCGACTCGAGCTTGATCAAGCCCTCGACGTACGGTGTATCGATCTCGACGAACGCTCCGAACGAGGTGACCGCCGAGACGGTGCCCTCGAACTCCTCGCCGACCTGCTCGCGCATCAAGTACGCGCGGTACATCGCGACGGCCTCGCGCTCCGCTTCCATCGCGCGGCGCTCTTGCTGGCTCGCGTTGTGCGCGAGCTCGGCGAGCTGCTCGACGGGCGGCGGCGGCTTCGAGTAGCCCTCGCCGGACGGCTGACCGTCCTTGTGTAGGTGGTACTTGAGCAGCCGGTGCACGAGGAGATCCGGATAGCGCCGGATCGGCGACGTGAAGTGGAGGTAGTCCCCGGAGGCGAGGCCGAAGTGGCCGATCGGCACCGTGTCCCACACCGCTTGCGTCAATGTCCGCAGTACGAGGAAGCCGAGAGCACCGGCGCCGGGCTTCTCGTTGATCTGATCGAGCACGTGCTTCATGCCGAGCGGCGTGATCGCTTCGTCGACATCGACGGCGATGTTGTACGCACCGAGGATCTCCGCGAGCTGCGCGACGCGATCCTGCTTGGGCGGAGCGTGCACGCGCCACACCGTCGGTGCGCCGCGCTTGCGGAAGAAGCTACCGACGGCCTCGTTCGCGGCGATCATGTATTCCTCGACGAGCTCGTAGGCGCCCTTCACGGCGGGGTCGCCCTTGGACTTCACGACATCGCGCACGAGGCGCGGGTCGTCGGCGTCGAGGATGACCTTCGGTTCACCGATCTCGATCTCGAGCGCGCCGCGTGCACGACGCTTCGTGCGCAGCTTCCGCGCGAGTGCGTCGAGCCGCTCGAGCTCGGGGAGCCACGCGCGATACTGCTCGCGGCGTCCGCGGAAGTCGCCTTCGAGGGCGGCGGCAACACCCGGGTAGTCGAGGCGGCCCTTCGACTTGATCACCGCCGCCGCGTAGCCCACATCGTGGAGCTCGCCGTCGTCGGTGTAGTCGAGCCGCACGACCATCGCGCAGCGATCGACCATCGGGTTCAGCGAGCAGATGCCCGCCGACAACTGATGCGGAAGCATCGGGATCACGCGGTCCGGCAAGTACACCGACACGCCACGGATCGTGGACTCCTTGTCGAGCGCGTCGGCCCAGCGCACGTAGTGCGAGACGTCCGCGACGGCGACCCACACGCGCGGTCCGCCGTGCGGTCCGTCCTCGATGCACAGCGCGTCGTCGAAGTCTCGCGCGGTTTCGGGATCGATCGTGCAGAAGCGGCGATCGCGCAGATCGATGCGGTTCGCGAGGTCGTTCGGGCCGAGCTCGGACGGCGTCTTCGCGGCCTGCGCGAGCGCCTCCTCGGGGAACTCCATCGGGATCTGGGCGGTGACGAGGATCTTCTCGATCTCCGTGCGCGGATCGTCCGGATCGCCGAGGACCTTGAGCAGCTTGCCCGCGATCTCTTTGCGCGCGGCATCGGGATAGCGCGTGATCTCGATGACGATCGCGTCGCCATCCTTGCCCATCGGTGCGTCGTCGAGATGCACGCGACCGTAGTCGCTCGAGATGCGCGGATCATCCGGCTCGAGGTACACGGCGCGGCCGATCTTGCGCAGGATGCCGGTCAGTCGCGCGCGCCCGCGAGCGAGCACTTCGGTGACGCGACCTTCGGTGCCGCGAACGCCGGGCCACGTGTCGACCGCGACGCGATCGCCGTCGAGCGAGAGCCCGCGATACTTCGCCGGCACGAACACCGTCTCGCCCGCTTCCGTCGCGACGAAGCCGTAGCCCGCCGGGTGAACGGTGATGCGGCCGATCGTGCGATCGTCCTTCGCGATGTCGTCGGGCGGCTCGGGCATCGCGGGCGCAGGGCTATCGCCGGGCGGCACGATCTCACCGGTCTCCGGGTCGTACTCGCCGCGGTAGATCGTCTTTCCCGACGGTGGGCGCGGCTTTTTCGGCGGCGCGCTCGGCTTCTCCGACGACGCCCTCGGGGTCGCGCCCCACGGCAGCGCGCCCTTCTTCGCGGGCAGCGCGGGCTTCGCCGGCAGCGCTGGCTTCGCCGGCTTCTTCGCCGCGGCGCTCGCAGCGAACGGCTCGTCCGGCGGATCGTATTCCTCGCGGACCTCCTTGGGCTTCGGTGCGGTCTTGCGATCCGCCGCGCGGCCCGACGGGGCGAGCTTGTACGCGCCACCGGGGAGCTGCTCCGCGGTTCCTTCGTCGACGAGATCGCCGATGATCTTCTTGAGCGTGCCGTACTCGTGCTTGCGCGCGCCGAGCTCGTCGGCGAGCGCGATGAACTTGATGCCTGGAGTGACCAGGCGAGACAGGCACTCCAAAACGGCCCGTCGATCGATGCTAGACATGTGATTCCTTACCTACTTAACGAAATGCGTGAAGATGTGCGTCGTCGCCGGCCACGAAGATGGTGCCGTCTCGACTGATCGCGGGCGTCGTGTCGACGTCTCCTGCCAGTGGCACGTGCCACAGCAAGGTTCCGTCGGGCGCTACCGCGTAGAGATGTTCGTCCTCGGTTCCGACGAGGATAATGCCGTTGGTGGCGATGCCAGGTGTCGCGCTGATCTTGTCCGCGGCCGCGACCTTCCAGCGAACCTTACCGTCGGGCGCGATCGCGTAGAGCCGCGTGTCGTGGCTACCGACGTAGATGGTCCCGTCCGCGCCGATCGCGGCACCCGCGCGGATGTCGTTGCCGGTGAGCGTCTTCCACGCGATCGTGCCGTCGGGCTTGATCGCGTAGAGCGCGTGATCGTCGCTGCCGACGTAGATCGTGCCGTCGGCGCCGATCGCGGGCGAAGCATCGACGTCACCGCCGGTGCGAACCTCCCAGCGCTTCGTGCCGTCGGGCGCGACCGCGTACAGCGCGTCGTCCTGGCAGCCCGCGTACACCGTGCCGTCCGCGCCGATCGCGGGCGTCGATGCCACGTGCTCCGCGGTCGCGAGCTTCCAGCGCAACGTTCCATCGGGCCACACCGCGTGGATGCCGTCGCCTCCGACATAGATCGTTCCGTCGGGCCCGATCGTCGGTCCGCCGTCGACATCGCAGCGCGATGACTCCGGGCCGAAGCCCTTCGGATCGCACGCGCCGAGGCGCAGCTTCCACTTCACCTTGCCGTCCTTCGTGACGGCGTACAGATGATCGTCGTCGGAACCGACGTAGATCGTGCCGTCCTCGGCGACCGCGGGGGTGCTCCACGATCGATCGCCCGTCGCGACCTTCCACTTCTGCGTGCCGCTCGGATCGAACGCGTAGAGCGCACCTTCGTGCGACGCGACATAGATCGTTCCATCGGGACCGATCGTCGGCGATCCGGCCGCGACGCCACCGACCGACTGCTTCCACAGCTCCTTCGGTGCTCGTTGCGGCGCGGGACCACCGCGGCGTCCGGTGTGGCGCGCATCGCCGCCGAACATCGCGAACGGTGGCGCGCCGGCGACAGGGCCGGGATTCGTGGCTGCATCGGGCATGACGACGGACGCGTTCGGATCGGCATCCAGCGCGATCGCTGCGCGCGGGTCGACACAGACGCCGCGCTCGCAGATCCGCGGATCACGACAATCCACGTCCTTGCTACAGGCGGATGCAGGCGTTTGCCCTGGGCCTGAACGACCACTGCAACCCGCCACCACCGCGACCAATCCGATCCAACGAAACAAAATCTCGATCTCGATCCCTACCTAACGCCGCGACCCTACCAGACGATTCACGCCTTGGGCAGGTCATTCGAGAAGCGCTCGGCCAACTTCTCGAAGTAGCGGCGCGTTTCCTCGAGCACGACGGGATCTTGATCGGGGTACATGCGGATGCCGTGGGCACCGAACGGGTCGGTCGTCACGGGACCGACGGGGAGTCCTCCGACGATGCCGGTCTGCTCGTGATAGAGCAGCGCCAATACCTCGGCGTGATTTTCGGGGACAAGGAACGTCCTTCTCCCCATGTCCGGCTTCCCGTCTTTGAATCCGTCGACCAACTTGGCCATGTCCGACTGCAGACAATTCTAGCGTCGTCGTAGAGCGGGGGAAAGTCTGTTTTGCTCTCGATCCCGAGACTCACCATCACGAACCGATCGCGGACGGCGCACGAACCGCCTACACGGCCGCACCTGACCGTGCAAAGCTGCGCCCCCGTGCTGGAGCTGTGGTTCGATTTCTCGTGCCCGTACGCCTATCTCGCGTCGCAACAAGCGTCACGGTTGGCAGCCCGAGGTGTGGAGATCGATTGGCGTCCGATGCTGCTCGGAGGGGTGTTTCGCGGGATCGGCGCCGGTGACGGTCCGATGGCGACCCTGTCACCGCCCAAAGCGCGCCACAACGCCGCCGACATGCACCGCTGGGCGGAGGTGATCGGCGCGCCGTTCCGGCTACCCGACGCACACCCGATGCGGACGGTGCGCGCGCTTCGCGTGCTGCTCGGGCTCCCTCGCCGGGAGTGGCCGGCGGCGATCCACGCATTGTACGCGGCGTACTGGCAGCGCGCCGACGACATCACGCAAGACACCGTCATTCGCGCGGCGTTGTCGACGACGTCGATCGACGCGACGGCGATCGATGCCGCGTTCGCATCCGCGGACAGCGACGCGATCAAGGACGAGCTCCGCGCCCGCACCGACGAAGCGATCGCGCTCGGCATCTTCGGTGCGCCCGCGTGGATCCTCCGGCGCACCGGCGGGCCGCTGCTGCTCTGGGGACAGGATCGGATCGCGTGGGTCGAAGCGGCGCTCGATGGCTGGGATCCCGACGTCGATCCACCGCCGGGCGGCGCGCGTAGCATCGCTGCGTCTCCCGCCACCGCCGGCGCGACCCTCGACGTGTACTTCGATGTCTCGAGTCCGTTCGCGTATCTGGGGCTCACGCAGCTCCCTGCCCTCGCGCACGCGAGCGGCGTCACGCCACGCCTCGTGCCGATCCTCCTCGGCGCGCTGTTCAAGGACATCCATCAAGCTATGGTCCCGTGGTTCGCGATGCCGCCAGCAAAGCAACGCTACGTCGGCGTCGAGATGACGCGCTGGGCTCGCTGGTGGGGCCAGCCGTTCGTGTTCCCCGCGAAGTTCCCGCAGCGCACGGTCAACGCGCAGCGCCTCGCGATCCTCGCTGCGGATCAGTCGTTCGACGATGGCGTGCGCCTCGCGATCGCTCTGGGCCGCGCGATGTGGGCCGAAGGGCGCGACCTCGAGGACACCGCGACGCTCGCGCAGATCCTCGACGAGAACGGCCTCCCGCGCACGTGGATCGAGCGCACGAGCGAGCCCGCGGTCAAAGCGCGTCTCGTCGAGAACACCGCGCGCGCGCAGGCCGCGGGCGTGTTCGGCGTCCCCACGTTCGTCGTGAACGGGTCGCATCTGTTCTGGGGCCAGGATCGCCTCGATCTCGTCGGGCGCGCGCTCGCGGGATGGACGCCGGTGCACTGATGCACGCCGCGCTCACCGCGATCTGCGCCGTCTCGTGCCTCACGCTCGTCGGTGCGGAGATCAAGCGCAACGACAAGGTCCGTGCGATCGCGAAGTTCATGGCCTCGGGCGCCTTCGTGATGCTCGGCCTCGAGGCGCTGCACGCGAGCGCGGCGTATGAATCGTTCGCGACGTGGATCCTGATCGGCCTCGTGCTCGGCGCCGTCGGAGACATCGTGATGCTCGGGCGGAGCAGCGCGGCGTTCCTCGGTGGGCTCGTCGCGTTCCTCGGCGGGCACGTCGCGTACATCGTCGCGGCCTCGCGCCTCCTGGCGATCGATGCGTGGTTCGGCGCGGCCGGTGTCTGGGCGGCGCTGCCGATCGTCGCTGGTGGTGTCGCCCTGTTCGCGTGGCTGTGGCCGCGGCTGTCCACCGAGCACCGTGCGATGCGCGGTCCGGTCGTGGTCTACGTCATCGCGATCGTGACGATGGTAGTCGCCGCGATCGCGGTCGCACGAGCACACGCGCTGCCCGAGCCGCAACGCTGTTTGTTCGTCGCGGGGGCTGCGCTGTTCTTCGTCTCGGACCTCGCGGTCGCGCGCGACAAGTTCGTCGCGAAGACGGTCGTCAATCGCATGTGGGGCTTGCCGACGTACTTCGCCGGCCAGCTCCTCATCGCGTGGACGCTGATCGGTCTCTAGACCGGACTCACTTCTTGCCGCGGTTCTGGCGGCGCTTCTTCGAGCGACCGAGGCCGCGCTTGTGCGCTGCCTTCTTCTTCGCCTTCATCTTCCGTCCCTTGAGGCGACGAGCGATCTTGAACTTCGGGCGATTCTTCAGCTTGCGCTTGGTGCGACCTGCAGACATGCGCGAGTTATCAGGCAACTGTGCTCGGTTACGCAAGCGATGGGGATCGCCAAGCGTGCCCCGGACGCTGTAACCGGCACCCGTCTCGGGCGTATACCCGCAGCGGTCGGGATGGCCGAGTTGACAGACCTCATGGCGAGGTACGCCGACGGCGATGCGAGCGCGTTCCGCGAGCTCTACGCCGCCGTGGCCCCGCGCCTGTACGGGTACCTCGTAAAGATGGCCAGAACGCGCGCGCTCGCCGACGACCTGCTCCAGCAGACCTTCCTGAAGGTCCATCGCGCCCGGGGCGCGTACGTGCGCGGGGCGGATCCGCTGCCCTGGATCTACTCGATCGCGCATCGCACGTTCATCGACGCCGTCCGCAAGGACAAGCGCGCGATCGTCGGGGTCGGCAGCGACGACGAGCTCCCCGAGATTCGCGCCGACCTGGGCGGCGCCGCGGATGGCACCCGCGACGATGCCGCGGATCCCGAGCAGGTCAGGACCGCGCTCGATGCGCTCGCCGCGCTGCCCGAGCAACAACGCGAAGCGGTGGTGCTGACCAAGCTGGAGGGCAAGAGCGTCGCGCAGGCCGCGGAGATCGCGGGAACCACCGTCGGCGCGATGAAGGTGCGCGCGCATCGCGGGTACGAAGCGCTGCGCTCGCTACTCGGCGCGAAAGCGAAGAAGGCGTCATGACCGCGCACGACGGGTCGACATGCGAGGTGACCTCGTGAGCGATCGCGATCTCGATCTGCCCGCGTTCGTGCCGCCGCCGATGTCCGCGGCGCTCGAGGCCGAGCTCGGCTCGCTGACCGCGATGCCGGCGCGGCGCCCGATGCGCCAGCTCGCGAAGCTCGTCGGCGTGTCGCTCGTCTACGGAGCGGGGCTGCTCGCGATCCTGAGCGTGCGCGACGATGTGGGCGAGCTGCCGATGGGCTGGATGTTCGCCGCGGGGCTCGCGTGGCTCGTCGGATTCGCGCTGCCGATCTATGCAGCGCTTGTCCCGCCGCCGGGCTCGATGATGCCCCGGTGGAAGCTCGCGGGCGCGGCGGCGATCACGATGGCGATCGCGTTCATCGTGCTCGGCCTCGTGATCCATCCGCAGGGACCATCGAGCGTGCAGTACGGCGCCGAGCGGTTCCTGCGTGGACACTGGTGCCTCGAGCTCGGCATCGCCACGGCGATCGTGCCCGTAGTGCTCGGCGCGATCTTCCTGCGCGGTGCCCTCCCCGTCGCCTCACGCTGGGTCGCGGCCGGCCTCGGCGCCGGTGGGGGCAGCCTCGGAGGTCTCTTACTTCACTTGCATTGCCACGTCACCGACGCGCTCCACGTAGGCATCATTCACGGTGGTGTCGTCGGTGTTTCGGCGCTGCTCGCTGCCGCGATCGTCCCGCGCGCCACGGACATGCGCTAGAAGCGTGCATGCGCATCGCGTTGTTGGCTGTGGTCGTTGCTGCGTGCTCGTCGTCGTCGCCGAAGACGGAGACCCCACCTCCGCCACCGAGCGGAAGCGACGTGCGTCCGTCGTCGACGGGTCCGCTCACCGAGGAAGAGTTCAAGGCGATGCACTCGACCGCGCCCGCGCCGGGCACCTACGAAGCGCTCGGTACCACGATCGATCTCGCGGGGACGAAGGCGTACCTCAGCGTGCCGAAGGGCACCGGGCCGTTTCCCGCGATCGTCGTGATCCACGAGTGGTGGGGCAAGAACCAGCACATCGAACACTGGGCCGATCGCCTCGCGAGCGCGGGCTGGGCGGCGATCGCCGTCGATCTCTACGGCGGCGTCGTCGCGACCGACAAGGACACCGCGATGTCGGCGATGAAGTCCGTCGACGACGCGAAGGCCGCGGCAACGATCAGCGCGGCTCTCGAGTACGTCTCGACCGATCCGAAGATCAAAGCGACACGCAAGGCGGTGATCGGCTGGTGCTTCGGTGGCGGGTGGTCGTTCAAGACCGCCCTCGGTCACCCCGAGCTCTCCGGCGCCATCATCTACTACGGCCAGGTCGAGACCGATCCGGCGAAGCTCGCGCCGATCAAAGCGAAGGTGATGGGCGTGTTCGCGACCAAGGACAAGGGCATTCCCGTCGCCACGGTGGACGCCTTCGAAGCGGGGCTCGCGAAGGCCGGTGTCACCGCGAAGATCTATCGCTACGACGCGGAGCACGCGTTCGCGAACCCCTCGAACCCGATCTACGACGAGACCTCCGCGAGCGACGCGTGGAACCACGTGCTCGAGTTCCTCGGGTCGCTCGCCGCACAACAGTGAGCCGAGCACACGATGTCCACCACGAGTTACGAAGCCGCTGACCTCGACGGTTCGGAGATGGTCCTCGAGCGCGAGGGCACGGAAGTCACGATTCGAATCGGCCCCCGCACGTTGATGTCGAGCGAGGTGCACGACTCCGAGGACGATCTCGGGCGTCTGGTCGCGACGGCGGTGAGCGGAGTTGGCTCGCCGCGCATCTTGATCGGTGGGCTGGGGCTAGGCTTCACGCTGCGCGCCGCTCTCGATGGACTGCCGCCCGACGCTCGCGTCGATGTCGCCGAGCTCGTCGCGGATGTCGTGCGCTGGAACCGGGAAGACTGTGGCGACTACGCCGGCCGCCCGTTGAACGATCCGCGCGTGAATCTCTACATCGAAGATGTCGCGATGGTCATCGCTCGCAACGAAGACACGTACGACGCGATCGCGCTCGACGTCGACAATGGACCGAGTGCGATCACGCATCCACGTAACGAGACCCTGTACCTGCACGCGGGACTCGCACGGGCACGCGACGCGCTGCGTCCGGGCGGCGTGCTCGCGGTGTGGTCCTCGTTTCCGTCGCCGGCGTTCACGACGGCTCTGGACGTGGTCGGATCGGTCGAGCTCGTCCGCACTACGCCGACCTCGGTCGGCGCGCAGCCCTGCTACATCTGGCTCGCGACCAAAGCGGTGCGATCGGCGTGACGCGGCGTCGCCGAGTCGTGCCGCGTGCGCGACTTCCTGACGTCGCTCGGCAGGTGATGTTGTAAGCTGGCGTCTCGTGAGCCTCGGCGTTGTCCTTACCTGCGAGCACGCATCGTGGCAGACGCCGCCCGATGTCGACCTCGGTGTCGATCAAGACACGCGGCAATCCCAAGCTGGATGGGATCACGGCGCGTTCGAGATCGTGGAGCACATCTCCGAGGTCCTCGGACTTGCCGTGCATGCGGGTGCGTTCACGCGCATGTTCGTCGATCTCAATCGGCCTCCGGATCACCCCGACGTCATCCCCGCGATCAGTTACGGCGCCATCGTGCCGGGTAACGCGCGGCTGTCTCCGAGCGAGCGTGCCGCACGCATCGCGACGTTTCACGCGCCATACTGGGAGGCCGTTCGCCGCGACGTGCTCGCGCGCCTCCGCGATCGCGAGGGCGTGCTGCACTTCTCGTCGCACTCGTTCGATCCGTCGCTCGACGCGCGCAATCGCACCTACGACGTCGGCGTCCTCTACGATCCGAGCCACGCCTTCGAGGCCGAGATCGCCGAGCGCATGATGTTCCAGCTGCGCACCGCGGGTCTCGACGTTCGCGCGAACCAGCCCTACTCGGGCACGGGCCCGGCGATCTGCACCACGCTGCGCGAAGAGCTCGCGGCCCAGCGCTACGCGGGCATCGAGCTCGAGACCTCGCACGCGGTGACGTTCACGCCCGGTGGCTGTCAGCGGATCGCAGCCGCGGTGCTGCCGTTCCTCGAGAGCCTCTGATACAACCGCGCCGTGCTCCTCTATCTCAAGAAGACGTGAACGAGCTGCCGTGACGCGAGGAGTTCCTTGCGCGAACGAAAGCTCGACATCCAAGAGATCGACTACGCGAAGACCGGCCTGACGGCTGCCACCGTCGAGGACATCGTCGCCAAAGCCGGCTCCGTCGCCGCCGTACTCAACACGCGCCACGCGATCGCGAAGGAGAAAGGCTGGGCCACCGCACCGCCCTCGGCCGCCGACTTCGCGAAAGCCGTCGCCAACGAGCCAAACCTCCTGCGCCGGCCGATCCTCATCGACGGCGCGAAGGTGATCGTCGGCTTCGACAAGGTCGCCTACGCGAAGCTGACGTGATCAGCGTCGACGCACCTTGTCGGTGCACCACATGTCGCCGTTCGTGCAATCGATGTCGCGCAGGACGAGCTGCAGCTCGGGAGGATCGTAGTACGGGTTGTCGACCCACTCGATGTGATAGCGGACCGTGACGCCCGGCGTGCTCTCGCGCGTGCCGCACGTGTATCCGTCGGTCGCCGCGAACGACATGATCAAGTAGTCGCCCTGCTGCGTGACGGTCCCGACGTCGTTGATCACCGCGACGCAATCGCGCGCCTTCTCGCCCGGTCGCTTCTCCGACATCATCCCGCCACCCGAGCGCCGCACGCGACCATCGCCGTAGAACTCGAACTGATGGTTGTTCCCGATCCACGATCCGGTGAGCCACGGCAGGATCTGATCGTTCGACACGGGCGCGCGCTTCCCCGACGGCGCGACCACCACGGTCGACGTCGCCGCCGGCGCGCTCGGGGCGCTCGCGGCGTACCCGCGGCACGTCGCGAACTCGGCTTCGCACGCCGCGCCGGTCTGTCCGCATTGGATCACCGCCGCCGCGGCCTGCTGCGCTTCGGGGCTACCGCGCTCGTAGCAGGGCTGATAGCAGCTCTGATCGGTGCATGCGGCGAGGCACTGGAACACCTCGATGCAGCTCGCGCCGCCCGTCGCTGCCGGCGTTGCAGCGGGCGTCGTGGCATAGCCCGGTGCGGGCGGCGCTTGGCCATACGCCGGCGGTGGCTGCGAGCCGAAGTACGACGGCTGCGTCGATGTCGGTGCTACACAGCCGGCGATCACGAAGAACATCCACACTCTCGGTCCCATACCCCGTGGAGTCACCATCCTCGATCTGTCGCACAGATTCTTGGGCGCGGGGGAATGTCGCGTAGTTGCGGCGGTCGGACCGCGTCAACGCGGCTTCTTCGCTGCGTTCGTCGAGGACTTCGCTGCGTTCGTCGAGGACTTCGACGCGGGCTTCGATTTCGCCTTCGATGCCGCCTTCGCCTTCGATGCCGCCTTCGTCTTCGATGCCGCCTTCGTCTTCGATGCCGCCTTCGCCTTCGATGCCGCCTTCGCCTTCGATGCCGCCTTCGCCTTCGATGCCGCCTTCGCCTTCGATGCCGCCTTCGCCTTCGATGCCGCCTTCGTCTTCGATGCCGCCTTCGCCTTCGATGCCGCCTTCGTCTTCGATGCCGCCTTCGCCTTCGATGCCGCCTTCGTCTTCGATGCCGCCTTCGTCGTCGACGCGGAGGTCGCGCTCGCCCACCGGGCCCCACCGCGCGGCTCGCGATATCCGCCCTTTCGCTTTTCCGCGAGCTTCTTGTCGAACTGCTTCGCCGCGTCCGCGGGATCGAGCCGCGTGACGTTCGCCGTCCCGGTCGCGCCGATCTTGCCGAAGCGCGTCGAGAGAATGCCCGTCGCGGGATCGAGCGCGAGCTCGAAGAACGTCGTGCCCTTCTCGAGGTACGCGAGCTTCTCCGCGCGATTGCGCCGCTGGCCGTACATGAGGCGCGACACGATCGGCGCACGCGCCGTGATCGTCTCCGCGAGCTCGCCGACGAGGCGTGTCGCGAGCATCCATGACAGCGAGACCTCCCACCACAGGTTGTCGGGGCCGTCGTACGCGTGCGAGAACACGCGACCATCGTCACGCGCGACGTCGGCGAGCAGCGTGACCGGCGCTCCGTCGAGGGTCTCGACGATGATGTCGAGGTGCTCGAACAGCGGGCGCATCGCCTCGGCGCGATCGGGCGTGAGCCGCGCGAGGTACGCCGCCCCGAGCGCACGAGCGGCGTCGCGACGCGCGAGGACCTCGCGCGGTCCGAGCAGGCGCATGCCGCGAGGTGCGTTCGCAGCGGTCGAGCTCGCGCCCGCGCTCGACACCGCGCCCGATGCAGCGCTCGATGACGTCCCGGATCCCGCGCCCGACACCGCGCTCGACACCGCGCCCGATGCAGCGCTCGACACCGCGCCCGATGCAGCGCTCGATGACGTCCCCGATCCCGCGCTCGACGCCGCGCCAGACTCGCCCTCGATGCGCCACGAGGCGCGACCATGTGCCCGCCACAGCGTGCGGAGCGAGTCGGGGATCGGGAACGTTCGCTCGGCGGCGAGGGCGTCGACATCCTCGTCGGTCGCGGGCGGACCGAGCTGCACGTCGAGCGATGCGAGGTCTCCCGTCGCGAGCTCGTAGTCTGCGAGGTAGGACGCGAACTCCGACAGCGCGCGCAGGTGCCAGATCGGATCCTTGCCGTCGTCGCGCGCCCGATCCTCGAGCCACTCCGCCACCGTCATGTCGGTCGCGCGACGAAGGCGATTTAGGTACTCGATCGTGAGCAGCGTGCCGTTGGCCGCGAGGAAGCGCAGCTCGCGTGCTTCGTGCTCGGCGATCGCGGCCACGTCGTTGCCGAGGTCGTTCTTGGAGCCGAGCGCCCCGTCGAGGACCCACAGGTGCTCGCGCTCGTCGTTGTACGTACCGTCGGGGAGCGGGACATAGTAGATGCGCTGGATGGCGCCTTTGCTCGGCAGGTAGAACGGATCGGTCGCCGCGTAGCCTTTCGGCGGATGCGCGCGGAGCTGCTGCATCAGCGCGACCGCGCGGGCGTCGTCGGGGAGCTCCACGAGATAGCGCGCGCTCATGCCGTTGTTCGGCCCCGCGTAGAGGAGGACGCGCGTCCCGATGCGCGCGGCCTCTTGGAACGCGCTGCCGTTCGCGGTCCACCACATCGCGCGCTCGTCGAACGCGGTACGCGCACGGAATGCCGTCAGGTCGCCGAGGTGCTGCGCCATGCCGCCCAGCTCGATGCGATGCGCGACGAACGAGTCGTCGATCGAGAAGCCATCGAAGTAGCGCAGGCGCTTGTCGGCATCGACGAACAGCACCTCGCCCGTCGACGGATCGTGCAGCCAACGCCCCGCGACCGTGGAGCTCGCGAGCACGCCGAGCTGCGCGTCGGTGATCTTCAGAGTCGGTTTGCCGCTCGAGCGTGCCGAGCTGGCGGATTCGACGAGCTTCGCCTTCGCTTTGTCCGCGTCCCCGGACAGCACCTTCGCCAGCGCCGCGGCGGTCGCGGCCTCCTCGAGCGGGTTCGCGAACGCATTGCCGCGGTTGTCGGGCTCGATGGGCGGATCGGCGATCGCGGCCGACGCCGCGTGAAGCGCGCGTACGAGATCGTAGTCCTTCGCGTCGAGCGCGGCTTTCTCGCACACGATCAGCGCGTAGTGGAACCCGCTGCGCTCGGCGGCAGCACCAGAGGGTTGCCAGTCGACGATCAGCCGTCCGAGCTCGACGAGCGGCGGCCCTTGCTTCACGTGATAGGACAGCGCGTGCGCGTAGAACGCCGCCGCACGAGCGTGCTGGCGAGCACGCAGGAGCGCGAGGGCCTCGGCGTGGACCTCGGGCGTGAAGATGTCGCTGATCGCGTTGCACAGCCGCCAGATCGATCGGCGCTCGACGAACAGCCGCTCGAGGATCGCGGTGCGCGAGCGCGGAGTCTGGAGGCCGCGGATCGCCGCGTAGAGGTTCGCCACGACGTCCTCGAGCTGCTTGCGCTCGGTCGCGCCGTGATCGAGGACCTCGCCCTCTCCCTCGAAGCTCGCGTAGCGCTCGCCGTACTCCGCGAGTGCGTCGATCAGGAAGTCCTCGGCGCCCGGCTGGCTGAACCGGAACAACTGATGCCCGGCCGCGCTGCGCGCGTGGATCTGCGGATGCGTCAGGATGCACTGGATCATCGCCTTCGCGACGCGCACCGCCTGCGCGGCATCGAGCTTGTTCGCGACGAACGTGTCCTTCTGGAACGGGCTGAACAGCTTGTTCCACAACGGATCCATGAACGTGCGACCGAGCGGACGCTCCGCCCGCTCCATCACGCGCTCGAACACCGCCGGCTCGTGAAACCACGGCGCGAGCGTCTTCAGCGCGGCTTCTTTCGCACGCTCGACGTCCAGATACGCGCCGTAGTCTTCCTCGGGGGCTTCCGGTCCATCGAGCACCGTGAACAACACGTCGAACATCGGATGCTCGGCGGGACGCTCCGACGCTTCGATCGCCGCCTTCGCGTCGGCGAGCACGGTCTCCTGCGTGTCCGCGTCGAGCCCCGCGATCGCGGGACCGATGATCGCGCCGCGCTGCGGATCGCCGCCAGCGATGACGACGCCGACGGCCCATGCAGCCGCGGCGCTGTCGGGCTTGTTGATCGCCGCGCGCTGGAGGACGCGCCACGCGAGACCATGCGCGGCCTCCTCGTCGAGATCGCTCGTGATCGAGTCGAGCTTCGACGGATCCTTCACGAGCTCGGTGTACGGCATGAGCACCCGCTCCGCGACCGCGAGCTCGCCCTCGAGGATCGACGTCGGCTCGCCGGCGAGCGTGCGCGCGCGAATGGCCATCGCGACCGCGCGCTTGTGGAAGCGATCGTGCGCGAGGATGTGCTTCGTCGCGGCGACGAGCGCGGGTACGTCGGTCGCCAGCTCGTGCGTTTGCCATAGCGCTTCGAGCTGTAGCCACCACGGGTCGGCGCCGGTGGCACCCGCCGTCGCGTGATCGGTTGGACCGCCGGTCGCGAAGGCGGCGATCGATCGCGCGACCGCATCGGCGTTCGCGCTCGTCGTCGCGCCCCCACGCTTGTCGAGCACAGCACGCAACAGCGACACGCCTATCGACGACGATGCGCCCGACGACGACGCGACCGTTACCCGCGCATCGATGCGCTCGAGCACGTCGGAGACGTCCGCGTCGGTCAACGCGCCCTTCGTCAACGCATCGATGACCGCGCTAGCGTGCGCGAGCGGCTGCGTGTTGGCGTCCGTCTCGAGCGCGCGCAACATCACGCGTCCGACATCCGGAGCGTCGATCTTGAACGCGCCGTACGACAGCGCGAGTGCGCGGCGCGCGCGGAAGTCCGGCACGATCGGCAGATCGTCGGCGACGCCGAGGCCACCGACGCGCGTCGCGAACGCGGCGACGAGCTCGTTCGAGGTGTCGACGGCCGCGAGCACGCGAGCGCGCGCCGCGTCGTCGCCGATCATCGTCGTGTGGAGGATCCAATAGATCGCGAGGTGCGGATCACCGGCGAGCTCGGGCAGCTCGGCCTCGAGGGTCGCGTCGTGCTCCTCGCGCCGCGGCCAGATCCGGCGAAACCGTCCGATGCCGTGGCGCACGAGCTCGTCGGCGGATTGTGTCGCGACGCCACCACTGCGCAGCGGCTGCGCGAGGATCCACACGAGCCACTGATAGCGATCGAGCAGCGCACTCGTCGGGAGGCGCCGCGTGCCGCGCGAGGTCGTCGCGTAGAACGACCGCTCGATCTCGCGGCGATCGACGTCGCCTTCATCATCGGCCTCGGCCTGCGCCTTCTCGAACGCGTCCTCGGCCGCGACTTTGTCGGCGAGCGAGTCGAACGTTCGATACACGAGGCGTTCCTCGTGCTCTTGGAAGAACAGCTGCTGGCTGTCGCGTGCGTCGAAGAGGACATAGTCATCGCCCTCGTCATCGAGGACGACGAACCCGGCGAGCGTCTTGTCGATCGCGCCGAAGTAGCCGTAGTTGATCGCGAGGTGGCGATCGACCAGGTCGGAATATTCCGAGTGCGTGAGGTTTTCGGATGTGGCGGACTCGATCTCGGCCGGGACCTCCACACCATAAAAGCTGCTCATCCCGTACGGGCGTATCACGAGCCGTTGTAGGCTGCGCGCGTGCGGGTGATCGAGCAGTCGCGGTTGTGGTTCCGCGAAGGCGCATCGGACAAGGTGTACGAGATCGATCTCGTCGAGGTCGCGACGAATCAATACGTCGTGAACTTCCGGTTCGGTCGTCGAGGCACCGCACTCAAGGACGGCACGAAGACGGCGCTGCCGCTGTCGCTCGATAAGGCGCGCGTGGTGTTCCAGAAGCTCGTCGCCGAGAAGCTCGCCGGCGGGTTCCAGACCGGCACGCCACCGGCGGTGGCTCCACCTGCCGCGTTGCCGACGCCGACGTATGCGGCGCCGCCGACGAGCGCGAGCAGCGGCGGTCCACCGAGTGGCGGCGGTCCGTATCGTGGCGGTGGTGGCGGTGGCGGCAACGATCCGCGCCGGCGCAAGAAGGACGAGATCCTCGCGATCCTGCGCGCGGGTCCTGGCGTCGGCACCGAGATCGGGCGCGCGGTGTGGCACGCGGGCGACATGGATCTCACCGAGGCCGAGCCGTTCTTGCTCGCGCTGTTCGACAAGTCGCCGCCGAAGTACCTCTCGAACAACGCGGCGCCGCGGTGGTGGCACACCGTCGTCAGTGCGCTCGTCCGGTGCGGAACGCGCGCGTCGCTGCCGCGCCTCGAGCGCGTGTTGACCGAGACGTTCTACGAGGCGCACGTCAAAGACATCGCGCGTGTCGCGATCGCGAAGATCGATCCCGCGCGCGGTCTCGAGCTCGCTCGCTCTCGTCTCCCCGCGACGCTGCTCGGGCCCTTCGACAAGGGCAGCGCACACGAGCTCGCGATCGCCACCGAGCGACTGATCGGCGAGAACGCGACGGGCGCGCGCAGCGCCGTCAACGCGCTGTTCCTGTTGAACAGCCCGATCGCGCGTCCGGCGATCCTCGCGGCGGCGCGCGTGTCGCGTCTCGAGAATGCGGAAGCGCAGATCGTGCGCCTCGTGTTCCGCATGGCCGAAGTGACGCGCGATGGCGAGCTCTACGTTCGCGTCGCGCGCCGCATCGACGACTACACCGGCGGTCGCCCGCGTTGGGATGGCCGCGGTTATCGCTCCGGTCCGTTCGGCGAGCTCACGCGCCAATACTTCCGTCGCCGCACCGCACGCGTGCTGCGCCGCCTCGCGCGCGTCGGCTCGCCCGACTACGCGCAGATGGCGAGCGCCTGGTTGCTCGCGTACACCGACGAGGACGCGGGCCGGACGTTCCAGGGCAACCTGAGCAACGACTGGTACGACGCGTACGCGCGGCACCACACGCTCAACGACATCATCTACGGCAAGAGCTCGCGGTACGCGCGCGCCGCGTACGGCCGCTCGGCGTGGAAGTGCATCGGTCGCTATCGTCCGGGCAGCGCGGCTCCCTCGCAGCGCGAGGAGCGCTATCCCAAGCTATGGGACGCCGCGCCGGATGCGCTGTGGCGCTTGGTCGCCGGTGCGCGCGCCGCGATCGTGATCGAGTTCGCGACCAAAGCGCTGCGCGACAACCGCGGCTACATCAACACCCTCGACGACGCCACCGTCGCGCGCGTGCTCGGCCTCGGCCATCCGCTCGCGCAGCGGTTCGTGTTCGACATGATCCAGCATCGCCCGATGAACGCGATGCTCGCGCGCGGCGCGCTGTCGTCGTCGCTCCCCGACGCACACGCGTGGGTGTTGCGCTGGGTCGCCGCGAACCTCGACGCCACGGCGGCGGATCCCGATCTCGTCGCCCTCCTCGTCACCGGTCGCACCGCGCAGGTTCGAGATGCCGCGACGTCGCTGCTCGCGGGGCGCCGTCTCGATCCGACCGTCGCGCGCTCGGCCGCGCATCGATCGCTCGCGATCCTGCTCGCGCTCGACGGCGAGGACGCGACCGAGAACGATCGCGCGGCCGGAGCTGCGCGCATCATCCTCGAGTTCCTCGACGCTCCGCTCCGCGACCTGCCGCCGAACGTGCTGCGCGACATGATCGCGCATCCGCTGTCCGCCGTCGGCGAGCTCGCGGGCGAGATCATGATGCGGCACGCGCAGCGCGACTCGCTGCCCGCCGATCTCCTCGAGAGCTTGCTCGCATCGCAGCACCCCGCCGTGCGCGCCGCGGGTGCGCGCCTCCTCGCCACGATGCCGCCCGAGATCGCGAAAGACGATCCGCAGGCGATCATCCTGTTCGCGACCTCGGCGAACGCCGAGCTACGCGAGCACACGCGGTCGCTCGTCGGTGCGATCGCGCGCGACTATCCCGATGTCGGCCGCCTGATCGCGGACCGCTTGATCGATGCGCTGATGACCAAGCAGCCCGAGGGCGCACCTGCGCACATCGTGTCGCTCTTGCGCGCCGAGCTGTCGAAGGTGCTCCCGGTCAAAGACCCCGCGACGATCATGCGCTTGATCAACGCGTTCTCGCCGCACGCGCGCGAAGCCGGCGGTCTGTTGCTCGGTCAGCTCGGCCCCGACGACCTCGGCCTCGACGACATCGCGCGCCTCGCGAACCACGAGATCCTCGCCGTGCGGCAAGGTGCATGGCGCATCGCGCGCCTCGCGATCGATCGCTATCGCATGGCGCAGGTCGCGCTCTCGCGGCTCGTCGATTCGCAGTGGGAAGACACGCGCACCGTCGCGATGGAGCTGATCACGGAGATCGGGACGCTGTCCGCCGACGCGATCATCGCGATCTGCGACTCGATCAAGCCCGAGGTGCAAGCGCTCGGCAAGCAACTGTTGTTCGCGCAGTTCTCGGAGGCGGATGCGGGCAAGTACCTCGTGCGGCTGTCCGAGCATCCGTCGACGAACTTGCAGCTCCTCGTGTCGGGCCTGCTCGAGCATCACCTGCAAGGCGACCTCGTGCGCCTGCAGGCGCTCGTGCCGTTCCTCGTCACGGTGCTCTCGCAGGTCAACCGCGGTCGCATCGCGAAGGAGCGCGTGATGTCGCTCGTCCGCCGCGAAGCATCGCGCACCGCCGAGGGTGCGCGGATCCTCGCGCCGCTACTCGATCGCCAATCCGCGACGATCGCCGTCACGCAGAAGCATCCGCTGATCGCGACGATGGTCGAGGTGCACCACGTGTTCCCCGATGTCGAATTGCCGATCGCGGTGATCGAACCGTCGAGCGTCGCCACCAAGGAGCGCAGCTAGATGCTGTTCGAGCATCGCTACGCGGGAAGCTCCGGGGTCGCGCAAGGCGACGCGTCGACGTCGATGTCGTTCGTGCCGGACGCGCTGCGCCCGCCGACGTACTTCCGCGGCACCATCACCAAGCAGGTCGAGTTCCGCGAAGCGATCAGCGCGCTGCACGATGTGGTGACGAGCGATCTGCGCTTCGTGCCCAAGGATCGCCGCGACTATCTGACCTGGCGCGAGCAGCAGAGCTATCTCGACCTCGCGGCGATCACGGGTGACCAGGCGCGCATCTCCGCCGAGATCACGACGCTGCGAGCGGAGCTCGCGCAGCTCGAAGCGGCGGGCGCGACGCGACGCAAAGAGTTCTACGACCAGCGGCAGAAGTACTTCAACTACCTCTACAACCGCGACAAGGAGCTGTGGTTCAAGCTCGATCCGGTGATCACCGTCCACCCGGACCAGGTGTTCTTCGAGTGCTTCAGCAAGGACGAGTCGAGCTACGGCCGGCTATCGGCGAACTACACCGTGTTCCAGGAGCTGGGCGATCGCGCGCACGGCACGACGAACATCGACTACAGCGAGAAGCTGTACGGCGAGTTCCAGAAGATCCGCAGCTACAAGACCACGTCGCTCGACATCGATCCGACGGGCTTCGACGTGAAGACCTCGATGGAGGACACGTATCGCGAGGTCAAGATCGACCTACCCGATACGTGGGTCCGCGGCTTCCTCCAAGTGTCGTCCGCGGCGACGCTGCCCGCGCATGTCGTCGAGTTCCACCCGATGGACGTGCACAACCTGTGTCTCATCCTCCGGCGCAACAAGGAGCTGATCGGACCGCGCTCGATCCGCTTCAAGCTCACGCCCGGTGCCCCGGTCGATCTCGTGATCGATCCGTGGGGCACCAAGCTGCACTGCCCGCGCTCGCGCTACCTCGACTCGCGTCCCGGCACGAAGGGCGACACCGAGATTCGCATCTGGGGTCGCCGTCGCTTGTTCATCCTCGAGCGGCTGTTGCCGCGCGCGAAGCGAGTGCGCTGCTTCCTCCTCGGATCGGGGCTGCCGACGTACTGGGTCGTCGACCTCGGTGACCTGTCGTTCACGCTCGGCCTCTCCGGCTGGACGCTCAACAACTGGTCCGACAGCGGCAACTTCGATCTGATGGCCGCGCGCGAGGAAGTCGACACGATCACGCAGAAGCGCGTGTTCGACGAGCTCGGCAAGACCTGGCTCGCCACGCCCGAGGAGCTCGCGCAGCGCACCGGGCTCGCGACACCGATCGTCGCGTCGGCGCTCGCCGGCTGGGTCCAAGCGGGCCGCGCGATCTTCGATCTCGACAAGGGCGTCTATCGCAAGCGCGAGCTGACACGCGATCCGCTGCCGATGGACAAGCTGCGGTTCTCGAATCCGCGCGAAGAAGCGGCGGCCAAGATGGTCGCGCGCGGCAAGATCGCCGTCGACCAAGCGGACTCGTCGGATGGCGGCCTCGTCCTCGCCGGACGCGTGAAGGACAAAGACAAGACCTTCGCGCCGAAGATGACGTTCGACACCGAGCAGCGCCTCGCCCAAGGCGAGTGCACCTGCGACTACTACATCCGCAACAAGCTGCACCGCGGTCCGTGCGAGCACATGCTCGCGCTGCGCGCCGCGCATCGCCGCGGCATCAACGACACCATCGACTTCAAGCCGGTCACCGCGACGAAATCGTGGGGCCAGAGTGCGACGACGACCCAAGCCGATGCATCGCGCGAAAACTTCCAGGCCGCGTTCCGCAAAGCGGTCACGCGCGCTGCCGAGCTGCGCGCGCAGGGCCGGCGCGACGATTCGATCCTCGAGCTCGAGCGCGTCTCGCGCCTCGCGCCGCCGAACAGCAACGAGCTCGGCCGACTGCACGAGGTGATCGCCGAGGCGAAGTACGAGGCCGAAGACGACGACGGCGCGCTCGCCTCCGCCGCGATCGCGCTCGACAAGTTCCCGACGAGCAGCCTCGCCCTGCGGATCAAGCGCGACGCGCTCGTGCGCTCGGGCCTCATCAGCACCGCGATCCCCGTCGCCCGCAACCTGTGTACGATCGAGAACACCGCGGATCGCTGGAACGAGCTCGTCACGCTGTGTCACCGCGTCGAGGACTGGAAAGCGATGCTCGAGCTCTCCGACGAGGGCCTGCATCACCATCCGAAGTCAGCGAGCCTCGTGGCCGCGCGCGACATCGCCCGCCAGCACATGCCCACCGGCGGTCCTGCCTCGAGCACCGCGCCGTCGACGACGGCGCCCGCCGACGACACCGGAAAGCAGTCGTGGTGGCGGCGCGCGATCAACAAGGTCACCGGCAAGCAGACGCCGGTCGTCGTCTCGCTCGATACCGAGCTCCTCGCAGTGGTGAACGAGCTCGCGTTGCGCGCTCGCATCATCGATCGCGACGTGCTCGCTCAGGTTCTACGTGTGGCTCACGCGTCCGCAGACAACAAGGAGGCACGGGTGATCGCGATGGTCACCGCATTGAAAGGCACGTACGCGATTCGAGATCTTCCGAGCGATCAGGACCTACTCGCGCTCTTGCGGAGTAACGTCTCGTGATCGCACTATCCAACCAGCGCAGCGCTCACGCCGCGTGGATCGAAACGTTTTCCGTGGCGGGTGGCCACAGACCTTGCAACCTGGGCGGCGGATCGCCGTCCTTGCGCTCACGTCCCGCATGCATCACTGGCTCGCTCAATACTGTGCGACGATCGCGCTCCCCAGCGAATTCCGATAGGGATTCACTGCGAGAAGTCGAATGTCGCCGGGGAGCGCGATCGTCGCTCGAGCAAAGCAATCCAGTCCTGGGAGTAGACGAAGGTAGTCACCCGCCACGGTCTTTTTTCTCGGAGGCCCACTCGCATGAGTAACGGCAACCTCCCGCCTCGCAACAACCCCGGCCCACCGTCGGGTCCCCCACCGAAGACGCGCAAAGAGCTCTACGAGCAGATCGCGCAGGGTGGCAAGGACGAGGTCATCTACGAAGAGATGGTCCGTCTCGGCTTTTGGGGCGGCGAAAAGCCGCGGCCCACGGATCCGCCCGACGAGATCCGTCGCGCACTCGATCTGCGCAAGCGACTCGACGAGCTCCGCCAGAGCGCGGGACGTCTGCGCAACCTCGCGCAGCTCGAGATCGAGCTCAAGAAGAAGCGGATGCTCGAGTCGCGCAAGAAGCGCGAACAGACCAAGCAGAAGAAGCTCGGCGAGCGCGCGGCCAAGAAGGCCGAGACGCAGGAGAAGAAGAAGTACGAGCTGCGCTACGTCGGCGCGCACGTCTCCATCGGTCTCGGCCCCGGTCCCAAGAACGCACTCGCGCAGTACAGCGCGCGCGTGCCGACCGGCCCCGACGCGCCACCCGCCCCCGCCCCCACCACGCGTCGCACCTCCGACGCCGCGCGCCTCTCGCAGACCAAGCTCCCCGTCGCGCACTCGGCCGCGGAGCTCGCGCGCTCGATGGGCGTGCCGCTCGGCGAGCTGCGCTTCCTCGCGTACTCGCGCGAGGTCTCGACGATCACGCACTACCGCCGCTTCACGATTCCCAAGCGCACCGGCGGCGAGCGTGTCATCTCCGCGCCGCGCGCGCGCCTCAAGAAACTGCAGCACTGGATCCTCGAGAACATCCTGAACCACGTGCCGCTGTCCGCGAACGCGCACGGCTTTGTCCCGGGCAAGTCCACGGTCACGAACGCGACACCGCACCTGCGCTCCGCGATCGTCATCAACGTCGACCTCAAGGACTTCTTCCCGACGGTGACGTACCGCCGCGTGAAGGGCCTGTTCGCCAAGCTCGGCTACTCCGAAGAAGTCGCCACGGTCCTCGGCCTGATCTGCAGCGAGCCCGAGATCACCGAGACCACGCTCGACGGCATCACGTACTACGTGGCGCGCACCGGCCGCCGCTTGCCGCAAGGGGCGCCGACGAGCCCCGCGATCACGAACATCCTCTGCCGCCGCCTCGACGCGCGCATCGCGGGCTACGCGACCAAGCGCGGCTACACGTTCACTCGCTACGCCGACGACCTGACCCTGTCGACGAAGGACAAGAACGCGAAGGTCGGCTCCGCGCTCGCGTTCATTCGTCGCGTCACCGCGGCCGAGGGCTTCGCGGTGCACCCCGAGAAGGTGCGCGTCGTCCGCAGCGGCGGTCGCCAAGAGGTCACCGGCGTCGTCGTCAACGAGAAGCCCGGCGTCGTCCGCGCCGAGCTGCGTCGCTTTCGCGCCCTGCTCTATCAGATCGAGAAAGATGGCCCGGCGGGCAAGCACTGGGGCGCGGGCGGCGACGTGCTCGAAGCGGCGCTCGGCTTCGCGAGCTACGTGGCGATGGTGGATCCCGCGAAGGGCAACCCGCTGCGCGAGCGCGTGATCGCGCTGCGCGCCAAGCATCGCTAGCCCCGAGCGACGTCTCGCCTACGGATCGACCGCGACGGGCTCGACCGCCAGGAGCTCCTTCCATCGAGCCTCGGCCCACGACGCCAGCGGGGCCGCGCCCTTGAAGGCATCGCGCTTGAACTCGCCGCCGACCGGCTTGTCATTTGGATCGACGCCACGTGACGTCCCGCGTACCGCGTACTTGTCTTTCCCCTCGAGGACGATCAGCTTGCGTGGCGAGCCGTCCGCCTTGGCATCGCAGTCGAGGTCGTACGCGAACGCCACCTCGGGGATTTGGTCCGCATCGACGTCGGTCACGCTAACCGAGTCGGTCACGAACGCTGCGACGAGATCGAGCTGGCAGTTCTCGACGGCGTCGCGCACGAGCCGCAGCTCCTGAAGCGTCGGACCGTAGAGCTGCGCGAACAGCTGGCGTCCCGTGCCACGCTTGGTGTCGTTCTGTGTCGTCGAGAGGACCAGGTATCCAGCCCCGCTCTTTGCGTTCCACGTCCATGCTTGGACGATGCGCTTTCCTTTGGCCGTGATCTTCTTGGGCAAAGCGCTCGGCTCGACCTTCGACGGAGCGAGGTCGGCGATGGCGATAGAGGTCGAGGCGGCGAGGAGCACTGCCGACACCAGCAGCGAACGACGGAAGGACATCGTCCCATCGTCGCACGAACCGCGGGCTCTGATGCCGTCTCGACCGTCGAGCCGGAGTACCGCACGAGAATCCGGACACTCATGTCTTGGTGTTCTCCTGCCACGTTCGAACGAGCCCAGCTAGTTCGCGAGGTTGGCGATGGCCGGGCCGTTGCAAAAGGTCTGCGCCATGAACTTCCGCCTCCTTGCGCCGCTGCTCCTGATCGCGCTCGTTCCGTCCATCCCGCGTCCCCTCGGTGCCTGCGAGCCCGCGCTGCGCGACGGCGGCGCTTGGTCCGAGGAGCCGCTCCCTGGCGACGCCGGGGCACCGACCCGACTTGCTGCGACGTACCGGATCGACCGGCCCTCCGGCGACGGCAGCTCGCTCGGTTGCGCGACCTCGTGCGGTCCGTTCCAATTCATCGTGCTCGACGTGTCGGCGGTCGACGACATGACGCCCACGAACCGTATCGGCTACAAGTTCGCGATCGTCGGGGGGGAGCCGCCGAGTTACCTGCAACTCGGTGAGACGTTGCTCGTGGACGAGTACAGCGCATCGGGCACCGAGATCGGGCTGCGGTTCAGCGACGATTCGGGAGGGTTCTCTTTCGATCTCGAGATCACCGCCGTCGATCAGAACGGCAACGAGAGCGAGCCGATCGTGATCTCGATCAGCGGCTAGCGGTTACAGTCCGACCGGATGAAGGTCGGGTATGCGGCGGCGGTGATCATCGCGGTGGCTCCATCGATTCCACGGCTCACGGGCGCGTGCTCGGTCCCGCTCATGTTCGGGTACTGGAGCAACGCTCCGGTCGCGGGAGACACGAGCGCACCGACGAACGTCATGTTCGATGTCGCGACAGCCGCTTTCCTTCGAAGTGGGACAGCGTGCCGTGGCTCACCACTGGTCGTCGGTGACGTCCATCAGATCCAGATCGCCGTTTTCGATCAGCTTGCGCGTGAGCGAGAGGCCCGGCAGCACGTTCTTCGCGTACCACTTCGACGCGGCGAGCTTGCCGCGATAGAACGCCGCATCCTCGCCTTGTGCGCTCGCGAGCTTGGCCTGCGCGACCTGCGCGCTCGCGGCGAGACGCCATCCGATCACGAGCTCGGCGAGCGCGAACAAGATGCGATTGCCCTGGAAGCCGACGTGATAGATCGACTGCCCGAGCTTGCCGAGCATCGCGCCGACGATGCCCTGCACGTCGCCGAGCGCCGCCGCGAGCGCGGCCTTCTCGGTGCCGAGCTCCGCCGGTAGCGTCTCGACGGTCTTGCCGACCTGCTGCATCAGCGCCGTCAGCGTCTGGCCCTTGTCGCGGCCGATCTTGCGGAAGAACAGATCGAGCGCCTGGATGTGCGTGGTGCCCTCGTACAGCGAGTCGATCTTCTGATCGCGGATGTACTGCTCGATCGGATAGTCCTCGCAGTAGCCGGAGCCACCGAAGCACTGCAGCGACGCCGAGCCGAGCAGCTCGTACACTTTCTCCGACGCGTAGCCTTTGATCAGCGGCAGCATCAGATCGTTGAGCGCGTCGAGCTGGCGAGACTCGGGCGATCCGTGACCGCCGGCGAGGAAGACCTGGTCTTGGACGCTCGCGGTCCACAGGATCACCGCGCGCAGACCTTCGCTGAACGCCTTCTGCTGCATCAGCATGCGCTTCACGTCCGGGTGCTGGATCACCTCGACGCGCGGCGCGGTCTTGTCGGTCTGCTTCGCGAGATCCGCGCCTTGCTTGCGCACGCGCGTGTACTCGAGCGCGTTGTGATACGCGGTCGCGAGCGTCGCCATCGACTTCGTGCCCACGCCCATGCGCGCGTACTCGATGACGTGGAACATCTGCGCGATGCCTTCGTGCACTTCACCGACGAGCAGCGCGCGGCACGGCGCGCCATCGCCGAGCGTGAGCTCGCACGTCGCGGAGCCCTTGATGCCCATCTTGTGCTCGACCTTCGTGACGACGCAGCCGTTGCGTGCACCCAGGGAGCCATCGGTCTCGACCCAGAACTTGGGCACGATGAACAGCGACAGGCCCTTCGTGCCGGGGCCTGCACCCTCGGGACGCGCGAGCACCATGTGGACGATGTTGCTCGTGAGATCGAAGTCGCCGTTCGTGATGAACCGCTTCACGCCCTCGAGGTGGTACTCGTCTCCGGCGATGTGCGTGGCCTTCGTGGTGCCCGCGCCGACATCGGAGCCCGCGCCCGGCTCGGTCAGCACCATCGTCGCGCCCCAGTGCTTCTCGAGCATGTTCTGCACGTACCGCTTCTTCTGCGACTCCGTGCCGAACCGATCGATGATCTTCGTCATCATCGTGCCGAGCATGTAGAAGCAGATGCTCGGGTTCGCGCCCGCCATCAGCTCGAACGCCGACCACTGCACCGTCGGTGGCGCGCCGTAGCCGCCGAGCGACTCTGGCAACTCGAGCTTGTTCCAACCGCCGCCGTGAAATGCCTCGAACGCTTTGCGATAGCTCGGTGGCAACGTCACGTTGCCCTTGCCGTCGAACGTCGCGCCGATGCGATCGCCATCGGCGAACGCGGGAGCCCACGTGGTTTGCATCACCTCGAGGAAGCCCTCGAGCGAGGCACGAGCGCTGTCCTCGTCCATCGACTCGAACGGGCCTTTGCCGAGCGAGGTCTTCTGGATCTCGAGGACCTCGAACAGCTGGAAGAACGTGTCGCGGAGGTCCGGCTTGTAATGGTCGACGGTCGTCACGGGCGGAGCATACACGCGCCCCGACGAGGACCGACGACGATCGATCGTCAGACTACGGACACGTTCCGGTCTGCTTCGCCATGTTGAGCGTCCGAGTCAGCGTCATTCCCAGCGCCGGCACGGAGATGGTGTCGTTGTTCAGATAGCAATCGCCGCCGCTCCGGCCGCGAATGTGAATCCGGTAACTGCCCGACACGACGTTGGCCACGCTCAGGACCTGGTCCGCGTTCAAGCACCCGACCGTCGCTGGCGTCCCACAGTTCACGGTGTACGTGCCCGGCGTCCCCGAGGCACCCGCCGAGATGTTGAACGTGACCGCGGCACAGCTGAGGTCGCTCGTCTTTTCGAGCGTGATCGTGAACTGGTCGATCCCCGCACCCATGTTGGCTGTGGTCTCGCAGTTCCCCGCCGTCACTCCGAGCGCGTTGAGCGACAGCGCGAGTCCGCCCGTCGCGTTGACCGCGAACGTGAGCGGCATCAGCGGCGTGTTCTCGTTGCTCTTGATCACGATGTCCTGGCGCGGCGCGGTCTTGATCACCGGCGTCGTCGTCGAGCCGTTGAGCTCGAAGTCGATCTGGTAGTTGCCCGGTGCGATGCCCGGCGACATTCCGCTCCCCGTGTTGCAGCTGAACACCTCGGTGGATCCGCCCTGAACGGCCGGGTTGCGGAGCACGGCGGTCACCGTCTGCGCGCCCACTTGATCGCACGTGATCGCCGCACCGCCTTCATCGGTCAGGCTCCACGCGAGCGAGAACGTGCCGGTCGGCGGCGGTCCATCGGGCAGTGGCGCATCCGGGAACCCGCCACCATCTCCACACGACGCGACGCTAGCCAGCGCCGAGGCTACGAACAAACACCGAGTCATCGGCCACCATCTTATGCTGCGCCGAGGCCGACCGCGAGGTCGCCGACGACAGGACGTCCTGTCGTTGCCTCGCCCAGCGGCTTCCACATCTCGACGAAATGACAGGGCTGCTTCACGTTTCGGTGCGTGTACGGGGTGGTGGTGCCATCGCGATACCCGAGGCTGCGATACCAGCGGCCCAGCTCTTCTCGCAGGTTCACGATCTTCAGCGTGACTTCGCTCGCACCCATCGCCTCCCCCATCGCCTCCGCGATCCGGACCAGGCGGGTGCCGAGGCCGAGCCCCTGGAGGTCCGCCCGCACCGAGAGCATCCCGAAATAGATCGCCGTCCCTCGCCGCTCCAAGTACACCGCCGCCGCGAGACCGTTTGCTTCCTCGAGCACGAGGAAGACCCCGTTCTCGGTCATCTCGGCAATCTCGTCCGGGTTCGTGCGATCGCCATCGACGAAGAAGCGTTCGACCCGATAGCAGTCGTTGACGAGCTTCGAGAGCGCCACGGCGTCTTGGGAGGTCGCGCGGCGAACGGAGATGGCGAGCGTATCCACGGCTGATCGAGTAGCAGAATGGTCCGACAGTTCACGGCGGATCGCTAGTTACTCGTTGCTGAAGAGATCCCGCCTTTGCCACCTCGAACCTCCGGTTCGACCGTTACACCTGACGTGATGCGTGCACTCCTGCTCGTGGTCCTCGCTGCGTGCACGCCGCCCGCGGGTTCGACAATTCCCCGCCCCGTCGCGGATCCACGCGCGGCGCTCGATCCGATCAATCGCCTGAACGTCGCGCAGCTCGAAGCGCACGCGCAGACGGTGCTCGGCGAGCTGGTCGCGGCGCTGCCCGCTGACAAGCGCACGCATGTTCTCGGCTTCGAGCTGCAGTTCGACAACGCGCTGGGCGACGTCAACGCGTACGCCACCTGCGGCGCCGGTGGCACGCCCGTCGTCGCGGTGAGCGACGGGCTGCTCCTGATCGCGGCGCATCTCGCGATGAGCACCGCCACCGACGAGGTGTTCGAGACCGAGAAGCGCAGCGAGTATCTCGATTGGATCTCCGAGCACGGCATCGCTGCGCCGCCCCCCGGCTTCTACGTGCCCGCGTTTCACACTGATCGCCAGAAGGTCGCTCGCCAGCGCGAGATCTTCGACGAACAGCTCGCCTTCATTCTCGGCCACGAGCTCGCCCACCACTACCTCGGTCACCTCGGCTGCAACGCGGATCGGGATCCACTCGCCGGCGCCACCGACGGCGTGTCGCTGTTCGATCAAGCGAGCGAGCTCGCCGCCGATGTCGCCGCCGTGAAGAACATCCTCACCGCCGGCGAGCACCGCGCGGGCTACGCGTGGACCGAAGACGGGGCGCTGCTCGTGCTCGCCGCGTTTCACGCGCGCATGGAGATCACGGTGAAGACGATCGTGTTCGCCTTCGAGCGCACGCATCCGTTGCCGGCGCTGCGCATGCCGCTGATCACGACGACCGCGGATCTGTGGAAGATCACCGGCGAGTACACGCCGCCGTGATCAGTTGAAGCGTGCGTGCGTCGTCGGTACGAGCGCGGTCCGTCGCTTGTTGCGATCAGCGAGAACGACGTGCACGAGCACGATCACCGTTCCCACGGTCACGTCGCTGACTGCCTTCACCACTCGATCTGCCAAGCTCCACATGTCCAACTCCACTCGTTGTCCCGATCCCCAGGCTGACGGCTGCCCGCGTCGGGCGGTCCACATCGAGGTGACGACTCGGTCAACTTGCCATCACAACACTCGAAGACGCAACGATATTTCCCCCTCGGATGGGGTAATCGTCCGGTGCCTCGAATCATGTGAGCCAGCTCGCGCGTTGAAACTCGAATGCACCGCGCTGTGTCACCGATCCAGATGTCGAAGTGGATCCTCCTCGCAGTCACCGCGTGCTCGAGCCCCTCGAACGCCGCTCCGACGGACCGTGCGCCCGCGCCCGAGGTCGAGCGTGCGAGCACGCGCACGGACAGAGTGCCGCAGGCGGCGCCGACAACAGCAGCGATCGAAATTGGTGACGCCACTGCAACAGCCGCGATCACGCGCGTTCGCATCGTGTCGCTCGTGACGGATGCCGCACCCACCGCATCATCGCGAAGCGTCGCGGATCGTGCGGCGACCGCTGCCGTGGATGCGCCCGTGTTCGCCCGCGCGGATCAACGCGTGACGCTGTACGCGGTCGTCGAGGCCGGCGGGGTCGTGTACTCCGATGCACCCGCGTTGCAGCTCGGCGGCAAACGCGTCACCGCGAAGCCACTCGCGCACGCGCCGCGCGCGACGATCGCGTGGCTGAAGATCGAGCCGACGAGCAACAACATCTCGAACGGCGATGGCCCGACGTTCCACTACGAGACGATCGAGTACGCGACGACGCCGATCGCGACGACCGATGTCCCCGCCGGCGCGATCGTCGCCGACGTCCATCCCACGCTGACGCCGGACCACGGTCACGGTGTCGGCACGATGCGCTACCAGCTCGTCGCCACGCAGGGTGCGGCCGGTAGTGCGCGCACGATCGCGTCGCCCGGGATCGAAGCGCGGCGCGGTCGCGCATCCGGCGGACTCACGGATGCCGTCACGCGCGTGACGATCCGCAAGGACGACACGTACCTCGGCTACCTCACCGAGATGTTCAACCAGCCCTACATCTGGGCCTCGGCGGGACCGACCGCGAAGTCCCACCAGAGCGAGCACCTCGAGGGCTCCGACTGCGCCGACTTCGTCGTCTACGGCGCGCGCCGGATGGGCGCCGACATCCCGTACATGTGGACCGGCGGACTTCCGGCGGTGACCAAGCTGCTCGGCGGCGGCACGCGCAGCACCGACGGCGTCTATCGCGACGCGAAGGGCAACCCCGTCCCCTACACCGTCACCGGCGACATGGTGCTGTTCCCGCGCCACGTCGGCGTACTCGTCGAGGATCGCGGCATGATCGGCATCCTCGACGATCAGGACCTCATGATGCACACGCTGTTCGATTCGCCGAAGACCGAGCCCATCGCGGACTCCGGCTATGCGGATCGTCCGCTCGAGGTGCGCCGGTTCAAAGCGAAGCTGCCGGCGACGAAGTCCGTCGCGACGCGCTGACCGGCCACGCGGTCACGAACGACTCAGGCGACGTCTTCGTCCGCGTCGACGACGAACGACACGAGGCCCTGTGCGATCGGCGGATGAAACGCGGTCGAGTGGGCGGGCATCCGCTCGCCGAGCTCGTCGACGTGCGTGATCTGCTGGATCGTCAGCGGGCGCGTGATCAGCGCGACGCTCGCGCCTTTCGCCAGCGCCGCGACCGCCACGGCCGCGTCGCGCTCGACGACCGACGTACCGCCGCCGAGGTGCTTCGCGACGAACAGGTGCTCGATGACGAACGGATCGAGCTTGGCCACCGCGCGATCCGCTTTGATGCCCTCGTTGATCGGGCTGACGTCCGGCGACAGCGTGAGCTTCCAAGCATCGGGCTCGTTGGAGAACACGACGATGAACGTGGGCTGATGCGCGACGGTGTCCGCGAGCGCGGCGTGCAGCTTGGCGATGTCCGTCGCGCCGCCGGCGATCTTCTCGATGAAGAAGTGCTGCTTCGCAGCGGCGAGCACGTCGGCGGACTTCGCGGCGGTCCCGCTGATCACGCGATGCGCCGGCGCCGAGATGATGCCCGGGTCGTCGAGGGTCACGATGTACGCCAGGCCGTAGTTGGCCGACGAGTACATCGACAGCGGTGCCTTCGCGGCGAGCTCGTCGCGATACGCGAGCATCGCGTCGTACAGATCGTGGCCCTCGAGCAGGTGCAGCTTCTTGGGCGTGAAGTACGCGCGCAGCTTGCCGATCAGCTCGGCGCTGTTGGATCGCCACAGCTTGTGCACCGTGCCGTCGGGCGTGGTGACGTCGAGTGTCGGGCGACCGGACTCGATGCCGCGGAAGATGCGCTCGACCTCCGTCGCCGGATCGCGGACGCCGCACACGATCGCATCGACATGCCCCTTGTTCGCGCGGATGCGCGCCAGGTAGTGCTCGCGTCCCGCGGTGGAGACTTCTTCGTGACCGCGGATCTCGCCATCGGTCCAGTTGGACAGGCGGACGGCGCACGCGAACGACTTGCGCGTGAACGTGCGGCCACCGCCGCTGAACACCTGGTGATAGCGATACACGGCGCGGCTCGCATCGCGCGTCAACGTTCCGTCCGCGAGCCCCTTCGCGAGCTCGAGCGGCTTCGCGACCACCCCGGCGACCTTGGCTTGCTCGGCGACGACTCCACGTAGACCAGCGACGTGCGGCATGGTCGCGAACGTATCATCCGCGCGACAGGGCCATCGACGTCGCCGCGCGTGTTATCGACCTCGCGCCCCGATATCGCGGCGCACTTGCTTGCCGGGCAAGTCGATGCGGTCGACCGCGGCGTACGCCTTCGCACGCGCTTGCTCGACGCCGATGCCGAGCGCGGTGACACCGAGGACCCGCCCGCCTGCCGAGACGATCGCGCCGTCCTTCGCGGCGGTGCCGGCGTGGAACACGACGACGTCGTCACCGAGCGCATCGAGGCCACCGATCACGTCGCCCGTCCGCGGCGACGCCGGATAGCCCGCCGCCGCCACGACGACGCACACCGCGAAGCGCGGATCCCACGCGAGCAAGCCCACCGGCAACTCGCCGCGCGCTGCGCCGAGCAGCGTCGCTCCGAGGTCGCCCTTCATGCGCGCCATGATCGGCTGCGTCTCCGGATCGCCGAAGCGGCAGTTGTATTCGAGGAGCCACGGCGTGCCCGCCGCATCGACCATCACGCCGGCGTAGAGGACGCCGCGATAGTCGATGCCGTCGGCGGCGAGGCCGCGCACGGTCGGCTCGAGGATCTCCGTCGTGATGCGATGCGCGATGTCGTCGGTGATCCAGGCCGGCGACACCGTGCCCATGCCGCCGGTGTTGGGTCCGGTATCGCCGTCGAAGATCGTCTTGTGATCCTCGACGGGCGGCAGCACCTCGAGGCGCTTGCCATCGGTCAACGCGAGCACGCTCACCTCGCGTCCCGCGATACACGCCTCGATCACGAGCCGCGCGCCCGCCGCACCGAAGCGCCCCGCGAGCATCTCGCGCGCGGCCGCTCGCGCCTCGTCGGTGCTCGACGCGACGACGACGCCTTTCCCGGCGGCGAGCCCGTCGGCTTTGACGACGACGCGACCATCGCGGCTGACCGAATCGATCGCCGCATCTGCCTCGGCAATGGTGTGCGCGATCGCGAACGGCGCCGTTGGAATGCGATGCCGCGCGAAGAACTCTTTGCTGAATGCCTTGCTGCCTTCGAGCTGCGCACCCGTCGCGCCCGGACCGAACGTGGCCATCCCGGCCGCGCGCAGGACATCCGCGAGTCCCGCGACGAGCGGTGCTTCGGGCCCGACGACGACGAGGTCGACACCTTCATCCTGCGCGAGCTTGGCGAGCCCCGACGAATCGTCTTGGTGGACGGCAAAGCACGGCACGAGCGACGCCATACCCGGATTGCCGGGCGCGGCGATGACGCGGTGTCCGTTCTCGACGAGGCGCCACACGAGTGCGTGTTCGCGGCCACCGCTTCCGACGACCAAGATCTTCATGCCGCGAGGTATACCGCCGGACACCGCTTTTCATCGGCGAGGTCGGGCTTATAGTTCGTCCACACCTGGGGATGCTGGAGGTCAAGCAGCAGCTGGCGCTCGCGGCCGTGGACGCGCCGATGGCGGCACGTCGCATGAAGAAGCGAAGCGCGACATGGTTCGTCGCGTACCTCGTCGCGTGCATCGTCGTCCTCGGCATTGTCGCGACGCTGATCGCGAACCACAAGAACGACCTCCTCGACGCGGCGATGGCGTACCTGCTCCCCGACGAGTGGCACTTCGCCTCCAAGCTCCTCGTCGACAACTTCTTCGCCTCGCAAGAGCAAGCAGTGATCACGAACGCCGCGATCGTCGCGAGCCTGCTCGTCGTGCAGATCACGCTGTTCCCGCTCAAGGAGCACGTCTCGCTCACGCTCGAGGAAGACAACGCGCTGACGACCGACCCGATCGAGGAGCACCCGCTGTGGTTTCAGGCGTGGGAGGAGATCAAGCTGTTCGTCGCGATGCTCGCAGCGCAAGGCACGATCTTCTGGATCGGCTACTCCCAGAATCCGTCGCGCCGCCTGCTCGCGACCGTCCTGTCGTTCGCCGTGCTGTTCGCGTCCGTCGGCATCGACTTCCTCTCGCCGATCCTGCAGCGCCACAAGCTGCGCTACTCGGCGATCCTGAAGACGCTATTCGCGCACCCGTTCCTCTTGTTCGGGTTCGGCGCGCTGTTCTCGCTGCCCGCGATCATCGCCGGCACTGTCGCCGCGAATCATCCGACGTGGAGCTTCTCCACGCAGCTCGCCGTGGTGTTCGGCGCGCAGATCATCGGCATCGCGCTCGCCGCGATCGGCGGCACCATCGCCGGAGCACCGCTCGTCGCCGATGCGAAGAAGCGACCGCGCTCGCACGTGATCGTACGTGTCCTCGCGTGGACCGCCCTGCTCGGCCTCATCGCGTGGAACACGCAGCGCTTCGTCGTCGTCGGCCGCTCGCTTCACCACAAGACCCAGGTCCTCAAGTGCAGCTACAAGGTCGACTGGAAGAGCTTCCACGGTGACCTGCCCGGCAAGGCCGAGCTCCTCGCCGCCGCCCGCAAAGGCGAGATCACGATCTCGGGTGGCTTCACCGTCACCATCACCAACCCGACCTCGACCGACGTCGACATCGAGGACAACCGCCTCGAGCTCCGCAACAAGGAGCAACTCGTGGCCAAGACCTCGTTGCCCCAGGTGCATGTCCCGGCCGGTGGTTCGGCCACTGCCGCGGTCACGTTCCCGCTGACGATCTCCGTCGGCCAGGTGTTCCGCATTCGAGAGTTGATCACGACCCAGGGGTGGTCGTTGACGCTCTATCTACGCGTCTCGAAAGACTTCGAGTTCCCGGTCTACATCCTCACGACCGACTGACCCAGCCGCTCTCGACGCGGGCCTCCCCTCGACGAAATTTCGCGCAACCGCCCCGAGGTGCCGCGGATAGGGGCGCCCATGTCGAGCTCTACGCCTTCCAAGCTTCCTGCCTCCGCCCCCACCGTCTTCGAGCTCGGTAACCGCCGGTCGCTCGAGGTCTCTCGCACCCTGCCGGCATCGGGCGCATCGAACCTCGCGCGGACGGTCCCGTCGGCGCACGCTCCGGCATCGCACGTCCTCACCACGACGCCCGAGGCGGCTCGCTTCGCGACCGGTACGAACCCGCCAGCATCGAACGGACTCGATGCCCACCTGATCGCGATCGGCACGAACCAGCCAGCGAATGGACTGGACGCGCATTTGATCGCGATCGGCACGCCTGCGCCCGGAACGAATGTCGCGAACGCAGCGCACGCAGCGCACGCAGCGCACGCATCCAACGCATCCAACGCATCCAACGCATCGCACGCATCGCACGCATCGCACGCATCGCACGCATCCGAGGCGTCCCACGCATCGAGCGCGTCGCGTGCATCGAGCGCGCAGCACGCGTCCTCGCCGGAGCCGAAGACCGTGTTCCTCGGAGGCGCCGCGTACGTGCCGCCCGGCCGCGGCGTCCGCCTCGCGCCGAAGGCGGCGATGCCCGCGCGCCCGCGCGCGTCGATCGGTCTCGCGATCTTCTTCGGCCTGCTCGCGCTCGTGATCGCCCCGCTCGCGCCGATCGCGTGGATGCACGCGGCCGAGCAGCTCGACCTCGTCGCGCGCGGCGCGCGGCGTGCGAGTGGCAAGCGCCTGCTGCACGCCGTGCAGGGCATCGGCATCGCGATGACGATGGTCGCCGTCGCCGCGACCGCGTTCGGCCTCACCGTGATCCTCGCGCGCTACGCGCGCTGACCGTGATTCTCGCGCGCCACGCGTGCTGATCGGTTAGCTCTCCCAGGCAATCGCGAGCAGCGCCCCGTCGGCACCAAACTTCACCACGAGAAGCTGATCCGTCGGCGGCCCGGGAACCGCGAAGTCGAGGACGACGTAGGCCGCTCCGCCGAACGCACCGTCGGGATAGAACCCGACTCGCCCGAGACGCACGATCGCGGGGAACGTGTCGCGTGCGAGCTGCTCGTGACCTTCCACCTCGTCGTGGTGCCACTGCCAGAACTGCAGCGACTGCGCGGTCGGATCGCTCATGGCCGCGGCGATCGCTGCGCGCGCGGCGCGCTCGCGCGCGCAGATCTCGTCGACCGCGCGATCGAGAGCGTCCACGGCCTCCTGCGTGAACGCCGATGGATCGGCGAGCGTGACGTCGACGCGAACGGGTTCGCCACCGCGCGAGATCGTTGTCTCCATCTCGTTCGCGATCGCTCCGAAGTGCCGGCTCGTCATCGTGTGCAGCTAGTGGCGGAAGTGGCGCATGCCGGTGAACAGCATCGCCAGCTTGTGTTCGTTCGCGGCGCCGATGACCTCGTCGTCTCGCACCGATCCGCCGGGCTGCACCACGGCGACCGCCCCGGCTTCCGCGAGGACATCGACGCCATCGCGAAACGGGAAGAACGCGTCCGATGCCACGACCGCACCCACGAGAGCGGCGCCGGCTTTGCGCTTGCAGATCTGCACGGAGTCCACGCGGGACATCTGTCCCGCGCCGATCGCGACGGTGACACCGTTCTTCGCGAACACGATCGCGTTCGACTTCACGTGCTTCGCGACGCGCCACGCGAACGCGAGGTCCGCGCGCTCGGAGTCCGACGGTGCGCGCGCGGTGGCCACCTTCGCGGACGCGAGATCGACCATGCCGTGATCCACGCTCTGCACGAGGGCGCCGCCCGCGATGGTCCGGATCGACCACGCGAGATCACCGGTGGGCGCGCGCCAATCGCCGGAGGCGGCGACGAGGCGCAGGTTCTTCTTGCTCGCGAGGATGTCGCGCGCCGCGGCGGAGTACCCCGGGGCGACCACGCACTCGAGGAACGTCTCGACGAGCGCGTTCGCGAGATCGGCGTCGACCTCGCGATTGACCGCGACGATGCCGCCGAACGCGCTGGTCGCGTCGGCCTCGCGGGCGCGCTTGTACGCGGCGGCGACGGTGGCGTCGGTGGCGACGCCGCACGGATTGTTGTGCTTCACGACCACCGCGGCCGGCTCGCTGAACTCGAGGCAGAGGCCGAGCGCGGCGTCGAGATCGAGGATGTTGTTGTACGAGAGCTGCTTGCCGCCGAGGACTTCGGCGGACGCGATCGTCGGCCGCGTGGTCGGGGTGCGGCCGAGCGGCGAGCGCGAGTCCGCATAGAACGCCGCGCCTTGGTGCGGATTCTCGCCGTAGCGCAGCTCGTACAATCGACGCCACTGGACGCTCAGCGTGTCGGGCAGCTCGCGCCGCGAGGGCGCTTGGCTGCGCGTGTGCGCGGCCGAGTCATCGATCGACGACAAGTACGCAGCGATCGCGGCGTCGTACGCGGCCGTGTGCGAGAACGCTTTGCGCGCGAGGGCAAAGCGCTGACCCGCGGTGAGACCGCCGCCTTTGAACGCGCCGACGATGATCGGGTAGTCCTCGGGATCGACGACGACCGCGACGCGCTCGTGGTTCTTCGCCGCCGAGCGCAGCATCGAGGGTCCGCCGATGTCGATGTTCTCGATCGCTTCCTCGAGCGTCGTGGTCGGCTTCGCGATCGTCGACTCGAACGGATACAGGTTCACCACCACGAGATCGATCGGGGTGATCGCGTTGGCCGACATCTCGGCTTGATGCTCGGGCGTGTCACGACCGAGCAGACCCCCGTGGATCTTCGGGTGCAGCGTCTTCACGCGCCCGTCGAGGATCTCCGGGGCGCCCGTGTGATCGGACACCTGCTTGACGGCGATGCCGGCGGCGGAGAGGGCCGCGGCGGTTCCGCCTGTGGAAAGAATTTCTACGCCGTGCTGCGCCAGCACCGTGGCCAGCTCGACGACGCCTCGCTTGTCGGAGACAGAGATCAATGCACGCCGGATCATGCCGGCTGCATACCACTGATCAGTCGATCAGTTCTCGTTCAGCTTCTTCGCCGCGAGCAGGTCTGCACCGAGCTCGTCCTGCGAAGGCGATCCCATCTTCAGCTTGAGGAGGCCTCGCACTTCGACCTGGCGGATGCGCTCGCGGGTGAGGTTCATGATCTCGCCGACCTCTTCGAGCGTGATGCCGCCGCGCTCGGCGACATCGAGTGCGCACGTGTGCTTGAGCTCCCACGGCTCGAGATCCGGGAAGTTGATCTTGATCGACCCGGTCTCCGGGTTGATGTCGAGGTAGAGGTGGTGCTTGCAGGCCACCCACGGGCACGGCCGCATCTCCTCTTTGCACTCCGCGCGCGACGTCGGACGCGGGATGTCGACGGGCGGGTACATCAGCGCGCCGACGCGAAGCTCTTCGCGCGTGAGGCGCTTCATCGCGATCGTCTTGCTCCGCGGACGCGTGCGCCGGCGGCGGCGGCGGATCTTGCGGCTGACCTCGGGGGCGTCGTCGGACGGCGAGATGCCGTCGGTGTCGGCGAGCTCCTCCTCGTCTTCATCACCTTCGTCGCCCTCACCTTCGTCGAGGGTCTCGTCGAGCTCGTCGTCGTCGTTCATGTCATCGCTCATCGGATCTCCTTGGTGCTGGCGGTTCAGAGAAGGTCTTCGGCGTCCCCCGCGGCGCCGGCAAGACGGAGGCTGTCGGTACGAGGCGCCGCAACACGGCGCGCGAGGTCATTGAGGCGCTCGACGAGGTCGTCTCCGTCGGCGCGTGCATCGGCGAGCTGCTTCTCGAGCTCGCGCTTTGCTTTCGGATCGAGCTGCGTCAGATCCGCCGCGAGGCGGGTCCACAGCTCGGCGAGGTGCTCGGCCACTCCCTCGACCAGATCCGTGAACAGTAGGAACTGGCCTTGGATCTCTTCGATGGTGTGACCCGACACCATCAGCTGCTTGACGGTGTTGATGCGGCGGACCGTCTTGGACGGATAGACGCCGAGCGAGCCACGGTGCTTCCCCTTGCGGCCGACGCGCTTGCTGCGCGGCAGGAGTCCTTGCTGGACGTACTTACGGAAGCTCGCCTCGGAGAACTTGATCCCGCGGCTCGTGAAGACATCCACGATCTGCACGGCGGTGATGCCGTCCGGGTACTGGGCCTCGATCGCGCGAAGCTCTTCTTCTTTGAGGAGGACCGCGCGCGGTGCAGAGCTCGAGTCGCTCGCGTCGTCATCGCGGCGTTGCGCGATGTCCGCGAGCACGGGACGGCGATGCGCGCCGATCGGCACGATGGTGCCGACCTCCCCCGCATGCGTTGCCCAGCCTCGTTGCCCTTGAAACACAGGAATCCCTCGCGATCCAAAGCGTCGTGACGGCCTGACGACACACGCACCGCCAGTGCGCTGCCCCCTCGAGCAGCGCATCAGCGATTCGTCGTGCGTGTCCCCGTCTCTGCGCCGTCCACCTTTTCGAGCCGCTGGAGCATCCAGTGTCCGACTAGGTATCGTGACGATATTCGTCTGAATGTAATCGGTCAACAAGAGTGCAGCGACAACAGTCAACTTTTTGCCTGGGACTCTGTTCAGGTCCGGAGTGACTGTCGACTCGCGTGGATCGAAGCGCCGCGGTCGCGTTCGTGTACGTTCGGCTCGTCGATGCGCCGCTTCCTCGGAGGTCTGATCGCGTTCGTGCTGTTGTGCGCGATGGCGATCGGCGCGACGGTTCTCGTCGACGAATCGCACGCCGAGCTCGAGAACAGCGTGTTCACCTCACGCGCGCATCGACTGCGCATGGTCGTCCCGCGTGGATGGCGCGCGACCGATCAGCCGAGCTACCCCGGCCTTCTTCTATGGATGCTGCGCAGTCAACCGCCCGGGCAGATCGTGCTGACCGCGGAGACCTTCACGCGGCAGCAATACTGCTCGTGGCCGATCGCGTGTCGCACGAGCCCCGAGACGCTGTCGTCGAAGTACGCGTGCGCGCTGCGCGCGAAGCTGGTCGCGCAGCGAATGCAGGTCGGTCCGGTACAGGCCGGTCCCAAGGACAACGAGGCCGCGGGACTGCCGACCGTGTGGTTCGAGTACGACGACGGAAAGCGCTTTCTCCGCCAGGCCGTCGCCGTCGGTGGCGATCGCACGGTCACGCTCGTGCTCGCGACGCCGACCAACGACGCGCGCGCGGCGCACGTGCGTCCATTCGAGCAAGCGCTCCGCACGCTGCGACCGTTGACCACCGACGAGGCGTCGACGATCGAACCCGACGCTGCGATCGCGCAGCCGAGCGACGGCGGCGCGCCGATGGACGCGACGACGATCGACGCCGGCTTCGAGTCGGCACCCGCGCCGAAGATCAATCCCGTCGGCCCCTGCCCGTCGTAGCTATTGCTCGCGCGCGCCCGGCAAGTACCGCCACGCCGGGCCGAGCATTCGCCACTGCGCGCCGTCCCAGAAGAACATGTGGAACTTCGTGCCGCGGTCCTTGCCGGGCTCGACGGTCTCGACCTCGTAGAACGCCATCCGCGGGCGGAGCAGCGGCGCGATCAGCTGCGCACCGGCGGGGAACTCGACCGCCGCGGGTGTCCCTTCGACGTGCGCGCTGATCTCCTCGGTGGTCGCTCGATGCACGACGATCTGCGTGCGGCCCGGCGGTGATAACAGGCACGCCGTCTTCTCTTCGTTGGAGGGAAGCTCCTTCGCTTGGTCGGCGATCTGGTCGACGAACGCGCCCTGTGCATCGTCGATCAGCGCCGCGCGCAGCTGATCCTTCGTCGGCATGATCGACGCGACGATCTTCGCGCCGGTCGCGAAGTCCTTCGCCGCGCACGCGGCCTGCGCTCGCGCGAACAGCGCGCGCAGTCCGTCGGGGCCGTCCGTCGCGGCGATCGGCGGCGCTCCGCGCTTGCTGCACGCGACGAGCGCGATCGGGATCAGGCAGCGCGTGATGGTCATCACGCGCGATATTAGCGCCCGATCAACACTTCCGTCGCTGCCACGTTCGCCGCGCCCGACACCATCTCGGTGATCAGGCCGGGGAGCTCGGGCTCGTACGCCGCGAGGCGCTCGACCATCGGCTCCATCGGACCGATGTCCACGCAGCCGTACGCGCGATCGCGCTCGCTGCAGTACACGCGGACGTGGATGTGATCGTCGTGGCGCGCGCTGTCACCGGGCTGCTTCATCACGAGCCGCGCGCGATTCAAGATGACCTCGGGTTCGCCCTTCGCGATCGCGTGCTCGAGCAGCTTGTTCGCGATCGGCTGGAACATGAATACCCACTGCACGATCGCCTCGCGCGACGTGATCAGCGAGCGAACGAGCTCCCACGTGCGCGGGATATCGATCGTGATGCCGCTGCCATCCTTCGCCACGCCGTTCGCGTCGAAGATGCGCATCGCGTCGGCTTCCATCGGTTTGCCCTGCGCATCGCGCATGAAGTAGACGAGGTCGACGTCGCGTCCGCTCTGATGCGAGCGATGCCATCGCCGCGCTTCGCCACCGTTGCGCGGCGAAAGATCCGCGACGACGAGCTTCTCGCCCGGCGTCTGCGCGAGCTGACGACCGACGGCGGTGATCAGATCGACGAGCTCGTCGGTGCCATAGCGAACACCGCGCGCTCGCCAGATCTCCCGCGTCGTGAAGCCATCACCGTGGTCTGGAAGCCGGCGGCCCGCGACGAGGTACCCGCCGCTCGGCCTGCCCATCGAGACGCTCGTTCCGTCTTCGATCAGACCTAGCTCGACGCATCCTCCGAGGACGGAGCACACCGCGGCAACCACAGCGAAGCGCACAGACGATTAGTATGCACGCGCCGGCGCGACTGGCGAAGGATTGGTTACTCGGCGGGGCGCCGCGTCACGCTCGGGAACTTTTGCAGATCGAGGGGCAACCCCACGAACGCCATCAGGACGGCGGGGTCCGGCGACAAGGTGCAAAAGCCGTCGCGTAGCTCGTACATCTCGGTGGCCGGGAACGCCCGGAGCGCGTGAACGCTCGCGACGACGCTGGCATCGGTGACCTCTCGCGCCGTGGTCGCTCCCTCCCAACGCAGCGCGTAGAGGTCGCCCTCCGGGTTCGGGACGAGCGCGATCGAGCAGGCGACATCGGCATACCGGAGGTTGGCGGGGAACAGCGAGAGCGATCGCCCGACGCACCGGCGGCCCTCCACGGTTGCCAGCGGAAAGCACGGCATGTCGTCGCCATCGACCCAGCGGTCGGCGAACGCGAGTGGCCTGTCCTCGGTCGCGTAGTACACGGGGCGCGCCGGTCCGGTTCCGAGCGCGACGACGTCCGCCCGCGGCAGCGTGTCGTCGACCGCACCGATCGAGAAGAACGCGAGATCCGTCTGCTCCGTCGGAGCGCAGCTCGAGTCGATCGGGCTGCGTTCGAAAGCACGCCGGCCGATCGCGGCGAGCCGATGGATCTCGCCGCCGAACCGCACGTGCGTGGGTGGCGGACAGCGCCGCGTATCGAGTGGTTCGATGTTGAACGCCGCGCGCGACGAGCACGCGTCATCCGCGAAGAAGAACGCGGGCCCGAGCTCGGTGCTGCCGATCGTTCCCGGGAGGCACGGTCCGGCCACGCCGCCGACGAACGAGCAGTCGCGTGCACCGCCGCGCTCGTACGCGTGATGGAACATCGTGCGCGTGCCGTCGTCGGAGACGAGCGTCCGCGTACCGAACTGCTCGGTCACGAGGTGATCCTCGAACGAGGCCACGACGTAGGTCTCCTCGGGCACGCTCGTCACGGTGAAGTACGCCCCCGGCGGAAACTCGGCGCGGACACAGACGTCCGCCACGCGCACGAAGCTCGGCACCGGCGCGCTGGTGAGCGCGAGCGGAACGGCCGCCGCGCCGCCGCATCCGGGCTCGAGGAGGACCGCCGCCCGATCGTCCCCGCAATCGCGGCACTCGAACGCGGGCTGGACGCACTGATCGTCGGTGAACCCGGCGGGCTCGACGAGCGCGCGCGGTAGGCATCGCCATTCGCTCTGGCGATCGCGCTGGAACTCGCAGTCGATCTCCTCGCGTGTATCGCGGTAGTAGGCGATCGCTTCGGCGCCCTCGCCTCCCACGTCGACGATCGCCTCGAGCCGGCTACCGCTCTCGATCATGCGGAGGTTGTCTCCGCACGAGGCGAGCACCAGCACCGCGAACGTCCACCGCACGCACTGATTGTAGGCCGAAACGACAACGGGCCCGCGTTTCCGCGAGCCCCCTGCTTCGACCAGGACCGATCAGGTCTTGTCTTCGAACTCGGCGTCGATGACGTCGTCCTTCGGCGGCTGCGAGCCAGCGTCCGACGGAGGCGGTGCATCACCACCACCGGAGTTCTTGTACATCGCCTCGGCGAGCTTGTGCGCCGCGGCCTGGAGCTTCTCGAAGGCATCGCGCAGCTCTTGCGCGTTGCCACCGTCGCGGTTCTTCTCGAGCACCGACTCGGCCTCCTTGAGGGCCTCCTCGATCATGAGCTTCTCCGTGTCGGGCAGCTTGCCCTCGTTCTCTTTGACGAGCTTCTGCGTGCCGTAGAGCAAGGTGTCGAGCTGGTTGCGGGCCTCGATCGATTCCTTGCGCGCCTTGTCCTCTTCCTCGTGCTTCGCGGCGTCGTCGACGGCGCGCTTGATGTCCGCGTCCGACAGACCGCTCGACGCTTCGATGCGAATGTTGCGCTCCGCACCGGTCGCCTTGTCCTTGGCCGACACGTTGAGGATGCCGTTCGCGTCGATGTCGAACGTCACTTCGATCTGCGGAACACCACGCGGGGCCGGCGGGATGCCAGTCAGCTGGAACTTGCCGAGGGTCTTGTTGTCCTTCGCCATCGGGCGCTCGCCCTGCGTGACGTGGACCTCGACGGAGCTCTGGTTGTCAGCCGCCGTGGAGAACGTCTCGCTCTTACGCGTCGGGATGGTCGTGTTGCGAGGGACCTGAACGGTCGCCACACCACCGAGCGTCTCGATCGCGAGAGACAGCGGCGTGACGTCGAGGAGGAGGATGTCCTTGACGTCGCCCGAGAGGACGCCGCCCTGGACCGCGGCACCGAGTGCCACGACCTCGTCGGGGTTCACGCTGCGGTTCGGCTCGCGCTTGAAGAACTCCTTGACCTTCGCCTGGACCATCGGGATGCGCGTCGATCCACCGACGAGAACGACCTCGTGGATGTCTTCGACTTTCTTGCCAGCGTCCGACAGCGCCTTCTTGCAGGGCTCCATCGCGCGGGCAACGATGTCCTCGATCATCCGCTCGAACGCAGAGCGCGAGAGCTTCTGAAGGAGGTGCTTGGGTCCCGTGGCGTCGGCGGTCAGGTACGGGAGGTTGATCTCCGTCTCCTGCACGCTCGACAGCTCGATCTTCGCCTTCTCCGCCGCCTCCTTGAGGCGTTGGAGAACCATCTTGTCCTTGGAGACATCGATGCCGGTGCTCTTCTTGAACTCGGCGACGAGCCAGTCCATCAGGCGGTTGTCGATGTCATCGCCACCGAGGTGGGTGTCGCCGTTCGTCGACACGACCTCGACGACCTTGTCACCGACCTCGAGGACCGAGATATCGAACGTGCCGCCACCCATGTCGAACACGGCGATGAGCTGCTCTTTGGTCTTGTCCAGACCGTACGCGAGCGCTGCCGCGGTGGGCTCGTTGATGATGCGCTTGACCTCGAGGCCGGCAATCTTGCCCGCATCCTTGGTCGCCTGGCGCTGGCTATCATTGAAGTAGGCGGGGACGGTGATCACCGCCTCGCTGACCGTCTCGCCGAGGTACTCCTCGGCGGCGCGCTTCAGCTTCATGAGCACGCGCGCACCGATCTCCGGTGGCGAGTACCGCTTGCCGCGGATCTCGATCGTCGCATCGCCATTACTGGCCGCGACCATCTTGAAGGGAACGCGCTTCGCCTCTTCTTGGACGACGGTATCGGAGAACTTCCGACCCATGAAGCGCTTGCTCGAGAACACGGTGTTCTCGGGGTTGGTGATTGCCTGACGACGAGCGATCTGTCCGACAAGGACCTCGCCCTTTTCGTCGAAGGCGACCACCGAGGGGGTGAGGCGCGAGCCTTCCTCGTTGGGGATGACCTTGGGCTCCTTGCCTTCCATGATCGCAACCACGGAGTTGGTGGTGCCCAGGTCGATACCGATGATCTTGCCCATGACGTCTATAACCTCAGCAGGATTGTGTGCTGGGCAACCTAAGTAGACCGCATCTGCCCGTCAAGCCTCGCCCCTGGTTTCTCACCGATCGGCGAGGTTCCTCCCTACGAGCCTGACCGGGTGCTCCCGAGAGAGCCCCACCACTCGGGAATCCCGCTCCGTGTCCGCCACTCGCCGGCGGCGGTGCTTCCCTGAAGTCTCGTCGGCGCTTTGCGGTCGACCCCGCCGCCCGGGCCCTTGCCGATCACCTTCTCGAACACCGCTGCCAGCTCCTCCCCGTCGAACCAGATCCCGTGCATCGGACAACGGTCGAGGGTCGGTTTCGGCTTCACCTGCTCCGAATCGATCGCGATCTGCAGGGTGAGGGTCGACATCGTGCCGGCGCAGTGGGGGCACGCACGCTTCCCGGCCGCCTCGTCGTGGAACTGAAACACCGGGACCACGCCCGTGAGCTGACGAATCTGCTCGGCGAGATCGTCGAGCGAGAGGAACATGCCGTCGCAGTCATCGCAGACCAGGCGCTTGTGAAACACGCGCAGCGATCGGCCGCAGGCGGGACAGCTCTGAGCGGGGTGTCGATAGGGGTCGGCCATTCCTTAGAATAGCTGCTTGAGCCAGCCGACGAGGCCGGTCTTCTCCGGGATCCCGATCTCGACGAGGGCGGTCTGGAGCTCGTGCTCGTCGAACCACACGCCGTGCTTCGCGCAGCGATCGATCGTGGTCGATGCTCCGAGCTTCTCGACGATCATCGGCTCGATGCAGACCGGGCACGTGCGGATTCCCGCGTCGCCCGACGGCGGAGCGAGCTCGTACGGCTGACTCGCCATCTCCTCGACGAGCGCTTCGAGGGCGCCGCGCTCGACGAAGGCACCGTGACATCCTTCGCACGCCCAGCGATCACCCGCGAACACGAGCTCCTTGCGATCGTGTCGAGGGCACGCCGGACACGCGAGCACCTGATCACGATAGATGTTCACCGGCGTCACCGTCGGTGGGCGCTTGCGGGGACGATCGCGCCACTGGCTGATCGCGAGCGCACCGCTCGCCGGCCGATGCTGCGGGACGGGGAGTCCGTCGAGGCCCGTCGTCGAGCCGGCGCCGCGACTCGGTGGCGCGCTGTGTCCCCACGTGCGGCCCACGACCGCGAACACGCCGGTCAGCACGCCGGACGCGCACCACAGGCCATCGTGCTTGCAGTGGAGGAACTTGAGCTTGAGCTTCTTCTCGCCGACAATGGCCTTGCACGTCGACATCGAGACGCCGCAACGCGGACACGGGACCTCGGTCGGGTCGCCGTCGTCGATGACGAGCGGGAGATCGATGCCGGCCACGTCCTCGCAGGCGGTCGTGAAGTCCTTCGCGCCGATCATGATGCCGCCGCACTGATCGCAGACGAGGCGCTTCGCGAACTCGCGCAGCGGAGCGGCGCACGACGGACAGGTGTTCGTGGTGCTGCGGTACGGTTCGGTCATAGCTTGTCCACCATGGTCGCGGTGTCTTGGAGCTTCGCGAGGGAGACCTCGTATTGCTTCGCGAGCGACGCGAGCTTCTCCGGTGCGCGCGCGCGAACGATGCGCCGTCCGACGAACGCGCCGAGGAAGAACATCACGCCCCACACGATCGCGGCGCTGCCGACGTTCACGACGAGCAACGCGCGGCCGTGGTTGTGCGCGAATTGATAGTCCTGCACGAGGTACCAAGTGATCGCGGCCGGTGCGATGCCCGCGATGGCGAACACGAGCACGCCGAGCATGCGCACGTGATCGCGCCAACGGCCGAACTGCGTGATCGCCTCGGTCTCGCGAGCGGGCTCGCCGAGTGGATCACCGTCTGGATCTTTGCGGTAGGCGTCGCTCATTGCGGCCATCCATTCTCCCACACCGAGTAGCGCAGGGTGCCGTCCGTCGTTCGGAACACGATTCCCCAGGGACGCAGCTGAGGCTCGATCATGGCGCTGCTATCGCTCGGAAGACGCAGCTTGTTCCACGTCGTTTCGCCCTCGACCAACAGCCACGTCATCGGCGTCGGCCTGCGCGACGTCGCGACCACGCCGTTCTCGTCGGCGGAGACCCACTCGAAGTCCGTCGGAACGGAGAGCCCGAGCTGCTTGGTCCACGACGTGCCGTCGAAGAACCAGATCTCGCGACCGGCGACGAACCAGAGGTGCGTGTCGTCGCGTCCCGAGATCATGCCCGTGGCCGGCGCGGGCGAGACGAGTGTCCACGAGGTCTGGTTCGTCAGGTCGCGAACGATGCCGGTGCTCGCGGCCCAGAGATGTCCGGTCGGGCTCGCCCACAACGAGGTCGGGCAGAACGGTAGATGCTCGACGAGCACGAGCGCGTCGGGGGGCCCGCGCTTCACGTCGCAGGCGCTGTTGAGCGTGTACACCGAGACGAGGATCTCGTGATTGCCGATCGGGATCGCGGCGGTCACGAAGCTGGTCATCGCGTCCGTGACCCAGGTCGATCCGGTCCAGAGCGATACCGCCGTGTAGCTGCCGCCCGATCGACCGAGCGCGAGCACGTCGGTGCCGCGTGCACCGGCAAGCCGATCCCAGGTGTACGCGTTCGCGGGTGGATGCCATCCCGTGGGCGGGGACGTGTTGCCACTCGAGCCGGTCCGGCCGACGTAGTACATGACGTCGTCGTCGTCGATCAGCGCGTCTGACAACAGGTCGAGCGCGCCGAGGCCGAGGGGCACCGTCTGACTGACTGTCGCGCCGGCGAACCGCAATAGCTGCGAGCTCCGGCTACCGTCGATGGCGGAAACGAGGCACAGGGCGGTGATGCCCGTGCCGAGGATTCGCCGACACGCCGTGTCCGCACCGTCGATGGACAGCGCGAGACGATTCGGAACGATCGCGCCTTCCGTCCGCGTGTACCGGAGGAACGTGAACTGCCGGCCGCCGACGTTCTCGACCTTCAGGTAGTCCTCGGTGCCCATCGCGAGGTTCCACGTGTTGGTCGCGTCGAGCTTCACCATGCCGTATCCAGCACCGCCGTACGCGAGCCCGCCGTAGAGCCCCGGTGACGTCGGCCCGCTGCCATCGACGAGCAGGTGGAACGACTGCAGCGACGAGCTCCACCCGTTCATCCCCGCGACCTCCGTTCGGGTCGCGCGGTAGGCATCGCCGTTGTAGAGGTTCTGCGAGCCGCCCTCGTACGCGGTGAACAGGACGCTTCCGTCGAGGCTCGCGATCGCGTCGAGCACCGGGCGCCCCGGCGACACGAGCCCCGCTTCCCATGTCCCGTTGCTCCACCACGTCACGAGGCCCGGTGCGATGCACGCGAACGTGTCGTCGGCGATCATCACGATCTGTTGACACACCCCGACGGGTACCGTCGTCGTCGTCGTGAGTGTGCCCGTGGCGTCGTAGATGTGGACCTGCGCGCCGGCCGTCGATACCGCGACGTGCGATCCGACGCTCGAGATGTCGAGGAATCTGTCGGTGGCGTTCGGCACGAGGAGCGGGTGAAGCCCGGTGGATTCGTCGTACAGCCAGAGGTTCTTCACGCCCATCACCCACGCCGAGGTCGACGTCGGACCGCGCACGATCTCGTCGACCTTCTGGCCGGGCATCACATCGGTGAACACCAGCCCGTCGCGGCAGTCGACAAACGCGGGGCCGCACGAGGCTCCGCAGCGCAGCTGTCCGGACGAGTAACCGAAGTCGGTGCAGTAGCCCGCGATCGTGTCGGTCATCGGATCGCAGTACTCGTGATCGAGATCGAGCGTTCCATCGCCGCAGCGACCGCTGCACGCGCTGCGGTCGACGATGCACAGCGACGAGCACGCGAGCTCGCCGGCGTAGTAGCCGAACGTCTCGCAGGAGAGGCCATCGGCGATCGCGTCGCCCTCGCATTGCTCCGTCGCGTCGAGCTGCTCGTCGCCGCAGGTGCGGAGCTGGCAGTCGCCGCGGCACGGGGACAGCGGATCCGTGTCCGAGTTGTTGCGCGCGTTGCATTCGGCGCGCGGCGCGACCTGCGCATCGCCGCAATCGCAGCTCTCGCCGCTATCGACGATGCCGTTGCCGCAGCGCTCGATCGGACGGCAGCCCCCGCCCTCGCACGTGCCCTCCTGGCCGTTCCCCGGATCGCACGCGTCGCCCGTCGCTGCGCGGTCGCACGTCGCGATCGGCAAGCACGTCGGCCCGTTCGTCGCGAGCGCCACGCACGCGGTGTCGCTCGGGCACGCGAGCGTCCCGCAGACCGTCATCGAAGGTTCGAGACAGGCCGCGAGCGCCGCGAGTGCTACGAGGAACGCGATTACTCGCATCCCTCGATCATACGTCAGGCGGTCGGGTGGTTTTCGGCCTGAGCGGCCTTGGCCAAGTCGAGAATGGAGGCCGGCGGGTCCTTGAGGGCGAGCGCGAGCACTTCGTCCATGCGCTTCACCGAGAGGATCTCCATCTCCTTCTTCACTTCGTCGGGAACGTCGATCAGATCCTTCACGTTCCGCTCCGGGATGATCACCCGCTTGATGCCGGCGCGGTGAGCCGCGAGGAGCTTCTCCTTCACGCCGCCGATCTGCAGCACGTTGCCGCGCAGCGTGATCTCGCCGGTCATCGCGACGTCGGGCCGCACGGGCACGCCCGTGAACAGCGACACGAGCGCCGTGTACATCGTCACGCCCGCGCTCGGGCCATCCTTGGGAACCGCGCCCGCGGGCACGTGGACGTGGAGGTCCTTGTTCTCGAGGAAGTTGCCCGGATCGAGGCCGAGCGCCGCCGCGCGGCCACGCACGTACGAGAGCGCGGCCGTGACCGACTCCTTCATCACGTCGCCGAGCTGTCCGGTCAGCGTCAGCTTGCCCTTGCCGGGCATCTGCGATGCCTCGATGAACAAGATGTCGCCGCCGACCGCCGTCCACGCGAGACCGGTGGCAACGCCCGGCTCTGCCGTGCGCTCCGCGACTTCGCTGACGAACTTCTTCGGACCGAGGAACTCCTCGACCTCTTTCGACGTGAGGACCTCGTGGTCCTTCGCGTTCCCCTCGGCCACCTTCACGGCGACCGCGCGGAACACGCTCCCGATCTCGCGCTCGAGGTTACGAACGCCCGCTTCGCGCGTGTACGAATCGACGATCTCGAACAGAGCTTCGTCGGTCATCTCGGCGCGCTCTTCGGTCAAGCCGTGATCCTCGAGCTGCTTGGGCACGAGGAACTTGCGAGCGATCTGCTTCTTCTCCTGCCGCGTGTAACCGGGCAGCTCGATGATCTCGAGACGATCGCGAAGCGCCCACGGAATCGGGTCGAGCTGGTTCGCGGTCGCGATGAACAGGACCTTCGACAGATCGAAGGTGACTTCGAGATAGTGATCGCTGAACGAGCTGTTCTGCTCGGGGTCGAGGACCTCGAGGAGCGCGCTCGCAGGATCGCCGCGGAAGTCGTGGCCGAGCTTGTCGATCTCGTCGAGCACGAAGACCGGGTTGTTGGTGCCCGCCTTCTTGATGCCCTGGATGATGCGACCCGGCAACGAACCGACGTACGTACGCCGGTGACCGCGGATCTCGGCCTCGTCGCGCACGCCACCGAGGGAGATGCGACCGAACTTGCGTCCGATCGCACGCGCCACGGAGCGGCCGAGCGAGGTCTTACCGACACCAGGGGGACCCGCCAGACACAGGATCGGTCCCTTCTTGTCGTTCTTCAGCTTGCGCACGGCCATGTACTCGACGATGCGCTTCTTCACCTTGTCGAGGTCGTAGTGATCCTCGTCGAGGCAGCGACGAACTTCCTGCAGCTCGATGTGGTCTTCCGTCGAGATCGACCACGGAAGCTCGACGAGCCACTCGAGGTACGTCCGCGTGACGGTGTACTCCGCGCTCGACGGCTGCATGCCCTTGAGGCGATCGAGCTGCTTCTTGGCAACCTTCTCGGCCTCCTCGGGCATCTTGGCTTTCGTGATCTTCTCGCCGAACTCGTCGAGGTCACCGCCGCCATCATCGAGCTCGCCGAGCTCTTCCTTGATCGCCTTGAGCTGCTGACGCAGCACGTACTCGCGCTGGTTGCGGCCCATCTCCTCCTGCACCTGCGTGTTGATGCGCTCGCGCACCTTCAACACTTCGAGCTGGCGCGACAGGAACTGGAGGACCTTGCGCGTGCGGGTCTTGAGATCGAACGTCTCGAGGACGTCCTGCTTCTCGCCGACCTCGAGCTCGAGGTGGCTCGTGATCAGATCTGCGAGGTGACCGGCTTCGGTCACGCTATCGACGAGCGCGCCCGCTTCCTTCGGCAGCTCGGGCATGAGCTTGACGACGCGCTTCGCGATGTCCTTGAGGTTCATGACGAGCGCATCGAGCTCGACGTCGCTCGACGTCGGATCGGGAACGCTGCGGACCTTCGCCGCGAGGAACGGCTCGGCTCCGTCGAACGTCGACACCTCGAAGCGCGAGACGCCTTGAAGGATGACGCTGAAGTTGTCCTTCGCGAGCTTGATGACCTTCAAGATGCGCGCGGCGCATCCGATCATGTACAGGTCGCCGGATCCTGGATCTTCGGTGCGCGCATCCTTCTGGGTGAGGATGCCGATCACCGGGCGCTCCTTCGCGATGGCATCTTCGACGAGGCGGACGCTCTTACGGCGACCGACGTCGATCGGGATGATCGCCCCCGGGAACAGCACGGAGTTGCGGAGCGGAAGGATGGGAAGCGTGTCCGGTATCTCCACCGGCTGCTCCCCACCTGCCTTGGGCTTGGTCATAGATCGGAACCTAGCGAGGCGCGCTCTAACGCGTCAAGCCAACCTGCCCGTAATGACGGGCGGTTTCCGTCGACGGTGGGTACGAGCTAGGCAGACGTGAGGCACGCACTCCCGAAGTCAGCACGCGGCAGGACTGGCGCGTGGAAAGTTTTTCGGTTTCGGGCGCACGCTGCGACTAACCCCCAGATGACGATGACGACGAGCCGCGCAGCTGTCCTCGGAGCCCTCCTGGCCGTGTCCGCGCCGACGGCGCTCGCCAAACCGACGATCGTGGTCGACGAGGCCATCCCCTTCTCCGCCGACGATCTCGCCACCGCCGTCTCGATTCGCGCCGACTCGGATGCGGAGATCGTCGTCAGTCGCCGAGGTGATCTGCTGGTCATCACCGTCGGGGATCAGGCCCGCAGCCTCCAGGTAGATCCCGCGATCGACGCGCACGATCTCGCGCGCGTCGTGGCGCTGGTCGTGCTCGCGCTCGATGCCCAGCCTCGTGCACCGAGCGCCCCCGCCACGCCGGCTCCGCTGCCACCGAACGCGCCACCTGCTCCGCCGCCACCGACACCACCTACACCGCCCAGCGAAACATCACCCGTCGCCCCGGTGCTCGGTGCGAGCGTCCTGTTCGGGTCGAGCGGCCCGCTCCCGGCGCCGAAGAATTGGACGCTGCGGTTCCAGTTCGGATACGGGCGCACCGAGTGGACCGATTCGCGTCCGATCATGGCGACCGTCTCGCGCCGACTCGGTCCGTCGGCGCATCTCGTCTTCGGGATCGGTCTCGACAAGACGTCCGTGTGGAGCATCGACGCCAGCGCCGACCGCGAGGAGGTCACCTCGATCCCGACGCGCGCCGGCATCGAGCTTCGCCATCGCTGGCTGGCGATCGAAGCCGGCCTCGCGATGACGCGATGGACGGATGCGTGCACCGGCACGACCTACGCGACCGGCGGGTACGCCGCGGCCCGCGCCTACCTGGTTCCGATCGGCTCGATCCAGAACCGGGTGTATGCAGAAGGCGGGATCCGCCACGTGACGAGCAGCGTGTGCATGGATTGGGATGGCAACGCGTACGAGAATCGCGACACGACCATCCAAGCGTCGATCGGACTGGAGTTGCCGCTATGAAGCGCACGCTCCTCGCGCTGCTCGCGATGACCGCGACCGTATCTGCGCGGCCGCGGATCACCGTCGACGATTCGGTGCCGTTCACCGCGAAGGATCTCGCGGACGCCGTCGAGATCCGCGTCCGCGACACCAACGCGACGATCCACGTCGCGCGGTCGGGCGACATGATCGTGATCACCGTCGGTGATCGCGCGCGTGCCCTAGAGGTCGATGGCGCCGCACCGCACGATCTCGCGCGCGTGGTCGCGCTGGTCATCGTGTCGCTCGCGGAGCCACCGATCTCGACGCGACGGCTCGTCGCACCACGGGCCCCCGTGCCACCGACGCCGATGCTCGCACCGCCTGCGCCGCCGGCACCGCCCGAGCCACCGAAACCGATGCTCGCGCCCCCTGCTCCGCCCGAACCGCCCGAGCCACCCGAGCCGATGCTCGCTCCTGCCCCGCCGCCGGCCTTCGAAGCCGAGGTCCCGCCCGACGCGCCATCGATCCACGTCACGACCGACTCGACGCCGCCCTCGCGATACGCGCTGCGTGCATCGATCGGCTATCAGCGCACCGACGGTGGCATCTTCACGACGCCGTTCCTCGCGTCGCTCGCCACGTCGATCACACCGTCGGTGCGCTTCGTCGTCAGCGGCGGTCTCGATCAGCACGGCACGCATCTCGCGACCACGACATCTGCGCTCGGCCGCCTCGGCCTCGAAGGACGGTTCGGTGCGCTCGGCCTCGAGCTCGGTGGTGCGGGCTTCGCGTTCGCGACCTGCACCGGCGAGACTGGCACCGCCGGGGGCGTGTACGGCACGGCGCGGATCTACCTACCGATCTCGCAGCGCGCGCAGCTCGCGATCGAAGCGGGCGGCTACTACGTCAACACGGATTTCGTCACCTGCGGCAACGGTCTCGCGTTCGGCGATTCGAACCTGCCGATGGACACACACGAGGTGTTCGACGAGTACGCCGGCCACGTCGGACTTGGAGTCGAGTGGGGCTTGTGACCAAACGCGCGGCCGGGGCGAACGCTCCGCCCGCCTCGAATGACCGCACGCTCGCGATGCTCGCCGCCGCGGGTGATCGCGACGCGTTCGAGACGATCTATCGCGCGCATGCCGATCGCATCTTCGCGCTGCTCACGCGCCTCGTCGGCCCCGATCGCGAGCGCGAAGACCTGCTCCAGGAGACGTTCGTTCGCTTGCACGCATCCCTCGCGCGCTATCGCGGCGAGGCGTCGCTGTTGACGTTCGTCTATCAGATCGCGACGCACGTCGCGCTCGATCACTTGCGCCGCCGTCGCCCGCTCGACGAGCTCGATCTCGACGGCGAGATCGATCCGTCCGCGACACCCGCCGAGCAAGCGGTGCGGCGCGAAGAGCTCGGGCGCGCGCTCGCGCTCCTCGAGAAGCTTCCGCCCAAGCATCGCGTGGCGTTCGTATTGCGGGAGGTGATGGGCTTCTCCCACGAGGAGGTCGCCGTGCTCGTCGGTTCGTTCGCCGCCACCGCGCGCATGCGCGTGAACGCCGCGAAGCGCAAGCTCGCCGCGCTCACCGCCAGGGAGACCCGATGAGCCAGGGAGACTCGTTGAGCGGCTCGCACGACATCGCCCGACCGGAGGTGCATCGTTGATGCGGCTCGCACGACATCGCCCGACCGGAGGTGCATCGATGAGCGGCTCGCACGACATCGCCCGACCGGAGGTGCATCGATGAGCGGCTCGCACGACAACCATCCGCCACGCGATTCGTCATCACGCGATTCGTCATCACGCGATTCGTCCACGCCATCGTCCGTCGTCGGTGTCGTTCGTTCTCTCGATACGCGGCTCGACGACCTACGGCGCGAGACCTCGTGGCGCGCGATCGAAGGCGCGATCGACGAGCGTCCGGCGATATCGCCTGCCCCGCCGCGCACGTGGCGACTGCCCGTCTTCGCGCTCGCGACGATCGCCGTCATCATCGCGCTCGTCGTTCTCCCGAAGCCCGCGCGCGAGGCATCGACTACGAACAGTGCATCGACTGCGAACAGCGCATCGCCTGCGAACAGCGCATCGCCTGCGAACAGCGCATCGCCTGCGAACAGCGCATCGCCTGCGAACAGCGCATCGCCTGCGAACAGCGCATCGCCTGCGAACAGCGCATCGACTGCGAACGCATCGAATGCAAACAGCGCGAACGCGTCGAATGCCGGTGCATCGAACTCCCCCGACGCGAGTGACCCGCCGACGACGCTGTCCGCGGCTGCGGGTCAGCGCACGGTGTTCGAGCGCGATGGCGTCGTGCTGACGCTCGTCGGTCCAGGCGTGGCAACGGTGCATCGCGAGGCCAACCTCGTACGCGTGAGCGTCACGAAGGGGCTCGTCGTCGCGGATCGCACGCCGAGTGCGCCAGCCCTCGCCGTCGATGCCGGCGATAACCACGTCGTGTCGCGCGATGCTCGGTTCGCCGTGCGTGTCGAGCCGACGATGGTGGTCCTCGGCGCGGGCGAACAGGCGCGCCAGATCGTGGAGCGCCATGCGATCGAGATGGGCGCGTCGCCGCTCGCAGAGCATGCGTCCACGAACCCATCGACGAACCTGACGGACCCGACGACCACGTCGACGACGTCGATCGGCCCGCCCGCGTCGACACCGACTGGCACGCCGACACCGACGAGCACATCGACACCGACCAGCACATCAACACCGACGAGCACATCGACACCGACGAGCTCACCGACGAACGCATCGACCTCGAGCGCGAAGCCCACGACCAGCAAGCGAGCGGTCGCGACCGGCCCCGTGGGCGAGCGTCATCCACCGACGCTGCCGGATCTGCGCATGGATGCAGCCGAGCTGTACAAGCGCGCCGAAGCCGCGCTCGCGGTCCGCGATGCCTCGGCCGCGCGCGAATTCCTCGAGCGCCTTCTCGCCGAGTATCCGGGCGACTCGCGTGTCGATGCCGCGCGCTACGATCTCGCACTGATCGCGCGCTCGTATGGCCAACACCAGCGCGCGCTCGAGCTCCTCGACGCGCTGATCGCGAATGGCACCGACGAGAACCTCAAGGCCGCGGCTCGCCGCCTCCGCCCGACGCTGAGCACGCGCTGATCCGAGAAGCGGCGGGCCCCATCTGTTGCGGCCGCTGATCGGTCGTGGCTCGCGCAACGCTCACTTCGGCGGAACGAACGCGATCACGTTGAAGCTGAGGCCGACGAACGTCTTGTCGTTGCCCGCGACGTATTCTTCGACCTGCTTCTTGAACTGATCGGCGACCACCGCAGACCCGCGCGAGAACTCGTTCGGGATCGAGCTCGGAATGCACCAACGTCCAGCCGGGAGACCGACGGCGTTGTTCTGCTTCGCCGTGGGGTCGGCGTTCCAGCGATCGCTGTAGAGCACCGTCGCGACTTGCTGGAAGTGATCGCCGAGCCCGATTGGTTGGTTGGCCGGCGCCGCGTTGAGGGTCACGACGACCTTCAACCTCGCGGGATCACGGGTCGATGTCCATCGAACTGAACCCGCTGAACTTTTCGTGTTGATTTGGTTTTGATTTGGTCTTACCAACTGGTCTTACCACTTATGGCGCTCCCACTTCACGACCCCGATTCCGTCGACGAACCGACGACAACCGCGATCGATGCGGTGTTCGAAAAGCTGCTCGCCGACATCCTCAAGGGCGTTTATCCCCCTGGCACCCGCCTCCCGGCCGAGCGCGAATTGAGCCGCCAGCTCGGGGCGTCCCGGCCGACGCTTCGCGAAGCGCTGCGGCGGCTCGGCGAGTGGTGCTTGGTCGAACCGCGCCGCGGATCGGGCATCGTCGTCCGCGCCTACCGCGAGTGGTCTATCGAAGTGATTCCGGGATACCTGCGCTACGGAAAGCCCGAAGCGAACCAGCCGTCGATCACCCAGATCCTGATCGACATGCTCGCGATGCGGCGCGCGATCGTGCTCGAGGTGGTCCGCCAGATCACGAACCGCGTGCCCAAAGGCGGCACCGCGGCGGCCCGGCTCGCGATGGCGCGCGCGTGGGCGATGCGCGAATCACCGATGTACGTCCGCGAGGACTTCGAGGTGCTGCGCAGCGTGGTCGAAGCAGCGAAGTTCACGCCCGGCATGTGGATGCTCAATCGCGTGAGCAACATCTACATGGACCTCGCGTCGACGCTGCGCTTCGCGATCAAGTTGCCGCCGGACTACGTGCAGGTCCACACGCAGTTCTTCGATCTGCTCGAAGCGAGCAAGGGCGACGAAGCGTTCGCGCTCATGACCGACTACCTCGATCGCCACGACACGTCGGTGGCGAAGCTGTTGGGGGCGCCGTGAGCGACTTCGCTCCGTACGCGCACTCCGCGCTGAGCCGAAAGGTGCTGCGCTCGCTGGTGCCGGTGATCTGTCCACCCGAGGCCGTGCCGCACGCGGATGACATCGTGGAGCACATGGCGCTCACCGTCGGTGCGTCTCCGCGGCTCTTGCAGAAGGCGATCGGCGTGGGGCTCGCGACGTATGACCTCGGCGCGCTGCCGTTTCATCGCAAGCGAGCGCACTCGCTCGTCGGAGATCGAGCCGAGGCGTACTACGCGTCGTGGGAGCACGGCCCCACGCCGCTGCACGTGCAGTTCGCACGCGCGCTCAATCAGCTGATGTCCTTGTCCTGCTACGAGCACCCGGCGATGACCGCGAAGGTCGGCTATCAGGTCGCGCCGTGGATCGAGAAGGTCACGCAGAAGCGACTGACCGTGTTCCGCGACGACGTTCGCAAGCAAGAAGCACAGATCCTCGCGCCGGATCCGCTGCGGCCCGGCGTCGACGTGCGCTCGCTGCGCAGAAAGGCAGGCCGCTGATGGTGGCCGTTCGTCCCGCTCTGTACGAAGGCACGCGTCCCCCGAACGTGTTCACGCGACGCGAGCTCGTCGGTGACACCGTGCTCGACTGCGATGTCGTCATCGTCGGCTCGGGCGCCGGTGGCGCACCGATGGCCGCCGAGCTCGCCGAAGCCGGCTTCGATGTCGTGGTGCTCGAAGAGGGCAGCTACTACCAGACGCGCGACTTCACCGCCGATACGTCGGCGATGGTTCGCCAGCTGTATCGCGACGGCGGCGCATCGATGGCGATCGGCAGCCCGCCGATCATGTTCCAAGAGGGCAAGGCCGTCGGTGGCTCGACGGTGATCAACGGCGGCATGTCGTGGCGCACGCCCGACGAGATCCTCGCGCGGTGGCGCAAGGAGGCGGGCCTCGCGGACATGACGCCGAAGCAGCTCGAGCCGTACTTCGAGCGCGTCGAGAAGCGCATCCACGTCGCGAAGAACGATCCGGAGGCGATCGGTCGCGAGAACTGGCTGCTCAAGAAAGGCGCCGACGCGAAGGGCTGGGAGATCATCGACAACCTGCGCAACCAAGCGCACTGCGTCGGCTCCAATCGCTGCGCGTTCGGCTGCCCGACCGGCGCGAAGCAGTCCGCGCTCGTCAGCTACATCCCGCGCGCGTTGCACTTCGGTGCGCGCGTGTACTCCGACGTTCGCGTCGAAAAGATCACGATGCATGGCAAGCGCGCGACCGGAGTCGTGGGGCGTGTCGCGCTCCCGAACGGCGGCTCCGGCGCGCGCGTGGCAGTTCGCGCGAAGCTCGTCGTCGCCGCGTGCGGCGCGATCTACACGCCTGCCCTGCTCTCGCGCTCGGGTCTCACCGGACGACCGGGGCTCCTCGGTGGAAATCTCTCGCTGCACCCGAACGTCAAGGTCGTCGCGTTCTTCGACGAGGACGTCACGAGCTGGAAGGGTGTCCACCAAGCGTTCCAGGTCCGCGAGTTCGTGCGCGATGGCATCGGCACGTTCGCCGCCGTCAATCTGCCGCCGAGCGTCGTCGCGATGTCGCTGCCTCACCGCGGCGCGCAGCTCGGCAAGATGATGGACCAGTACAACAACATGGTCGTCTCCGGCATGTTGATCGAGGACACCACCACGGGCCGCGTTCGCGTGACGAACGGACGCCCGCAGGCGTTCTACCAGCTCGAGCAGCGCGACATCGACACGATGAAGCGCGGCCTCGATCGCTTGTGCGACCTGCTGTTCACCGCCGGCGCGACGAAGATCCTCCTCCCGTTCCACCACGCGGCGGAAGTCCACGACGCCGACGAGGCTCGCCGCGTCCTGGCCCAGAAGATCAAGCCGACCGATTGGGAAGTGATGACGGTCCACATGATGGGCACCGCGCGCATGGGCGCCGATCGAACGGCGAGCGTGACCGATGCGTTCGGCTTCATGCACGACGTGGATCGCTTGCTGATCAGCGATGCCTCGCTGTTCCCGACCCCGATTCGCACCAACCCGATGGAAACCATCATGACCCTCGCGACGCGCGCGGCGGGTCACGTGATCGACAACGCGCGGAGGTTCCTGTCATGAGTGTCGTCGCTGCATTCGCTTCGCCCACCAAGCCCACTCCGCGACCGGAGCCCTCCCCGTTCCCGTCGCGCGCCGCGCTCGCACTCGAAGCCACGCCGCTGCGCGAGCTCGACCTCGTGTTCGATCGCGGAACGATGCCGGACGTCGAGGATCTCGTCGGCTGGGAGTTCCGCGGCATCAACCGCTTCACCCTCAACAGCGTCCCATTCGGTAACTGGGTCGGGATCAAGAAGTTCGTGAAGGGCTTCTACCGCGACGGCGAGACCGGAAAGGTCATGGGCTACAACTCTCCCGTCGTGTGCAACGTCCTCGACGGGCGATGGCATCTCCGGCCGAGCGACTCCGCGCCGAAGCGTTACGGGTTCTACGAGGCGTACCCCGTCGATCCGACCGCGCGCGACAACAAGTACCTGCACGCGCTGATGCTCGACTACGGCAAGGGCGACAACCCGCGCTTCGACGTCATGGCCGGTCTGCGCGACTACCTCGTCCAGGTCGATCCGTCGAACCCCGACTTGTTCCTCGGCAAGGCCGACTTCGCGCTCGGCCCCGCGCGCCTGTACCTCGGACGGTTCAACTACTTCGTCCTCGAGCGCCACCGCCGCGGCCTCACCGACTTCGCGCAACGCTGAGCTACGGGATGCAGACGCCGACGTTGACCGTCACGCCGTAGGCGAGCTCGCAGCGCCACTGATAGCAGCGTCCACCGAGGCTGCCGCCGTCGATCAGGCGAGCAACGAATGCGTCCGGATCGCAGACCAGCGAGCAGACGTTGTCGCTCGCGAGCTCCGTGGCCAGCTCGCAGACATCGCGATCGACGTCGTCCGCGCCGGGCACCCGATCGATGCTCGTGAAGGCGAGCGTCGCGACCTCGCCGAGATACGCGGTCGACGATTGGTCCTTCGCACTCTCGCTGTCATCTAAACAGCCAGTCAGCAGCAATGCCGTGACGAGTGCGAGTCTCAGAGTCGCCTCAGTTGCAGACGTCGACGTTCGCGTGGCCGCCGTTCGGCAGCTGGCAGGTCTGCGTGGTGCAGCCCGTGCTGCCGCCGAACACGCGCGCGGTGAACGCGTCCGGATCGCAGAGCGACGAACAGACGTCCGAGTTCGGCAGGCCTTCGACCAACGAGCACAGGCTTCGCGCGTTGGGATCGAGGGTCAGCGTATCGGCGTTGCGCAGATCGATATTGGGCTGCAGCGGCGTGTGCCCGGGGTAGTCGAGGCCCGTGACCACGACGACCTTCGGGTCGATGTTGTCGTCACCTGCGGTCGGGATTTCGATCTCGTTCACGACATTCATCGCCGTGACGTCATCCGAGAACACCCGTGCGCTCGTAGACGGATCGTCCGCCACACACGCGCCAGCACCGATCGCCAGAGCCACCGAGAATCCGAGAAGAGCGAGCTTCGCCAAGGTCAGCCTCCTGTTCTTTCCTGTCCTCACACGAAGGACCAGCATTCACCCTAAGGAACGGTCAGGGCGTTTGCAAGAATGCTTGTGTGGCAAGGAGTGGGATAACCATGGTCATGCAACGTGTAAGCGTGTTCGGGATTGTCGCGATCGCGATCGGGTGCGGCAACGCGCCGACATCTGCGACAAAACCGAGCGTCGCACCCGAATCCTCGACGGAGATGATGTCGAACCCACACGAGTACGACATCGACCGCATCAGCGCTAACAGCGGCAAATCGATCTTCGAAGTAACAGGGATTGGGGACCCCTATCGAACCGGGATCCCGTATGCATTTTTTTTGGCGATGGAGCGCGAGTACCCCGAAATTTGGGGTGCGAACTGGACGCAGCGATCGGCGCGGTTTGGCTTCATCGATCGCACTCCGGAACCGGCGAGCGACGACTTGGATAAGCGCTTCGGGTTGCCCATCGGGATGCACCTCACGACGGATCCGCTGACCGGCATCGCGTTCCTCGTGACCAACTGCTCGCTGTGTCACGCCGAGCGCGTGCCCACACAGACCGGCAGCGAGCTCGTGTACGGACTCGGCAACAAGCGCATTCGCATTCACGCGTATGACGCCGCGTTCGCCGACGTGATCGCGAAGCCGCGCTTCACCGCCACGCACCTCGGAGCGCTCGCAACGGAAGCCGCGCAGAAGAACGACCTCGTGTGGCCGGAGACGTATCGCGAGGTGATGGTCGGCGCGACGATCGCTGCGCTGAAGAAGCGAGCCGCGGATCGCGCGGACCTGATCGCACGCACGCGCGACAACCCGCCCGGACGCGTCGCGACGATCGAGAGCTTCGCGATCGTGATCGCGCAGCTCGCGAAGCACTCCGTCACGTTCGCACCCGATGTCGGCTGGGCGAAGGTGCCCGACGTGATCGGTTACGCGCATCGCGTGACGCTCTCGTGGGATGCGAGTGGAGAAGGCCCGATCGATCTGCTCGCCGTCGAAGCAGACGTCGCCGCAGGCGTGCGCGTGAAGTGGCTCGAGGAGCATCCGTTCCAAGGCGCATCGCTCGGCGCGTACTTGCGTGCCCCTGCCGCGCGCCCGGCGTTCCCGGACTCGATCGATCGCGCACTCGCGGCGAAGGGCAAGCAGCTGTTCGCGGACACGTGCGAGCACTGTCACGGCACGTACGCCGACGACGGTCACGTCGATGACTACGCGGAGCAAGTCATCCCGCTCGCGGACCTGCACACCGACCCCGCGCGACTGTTCGCGCCCACCGAGAGCTTCGAGCGGGCAGCGAACGATCCGACGCTCACGCGTGGCTACACGCGGTTTCGCCGCTCGACGGGTTACGTCCCACCGGTGCTCACGAACGTGTGGGCGCGCGCGCCGTACGGCCACGCCGGGCAATGGCCGTCGCTCGCGTTCCTCGCCACTGCACCCGATCAGCGCGCGAAGCAATTCGTCGTCGATCTCGGCGCGCCGTACGATCGGACCACGGTCGGCGTCGCGACGCTTCCCGCGGGCGCGCCGGTCCCCGCGACCGGATACGCGCACGATGCGACGAAGCCCGGCTTCTCGGTCGCGGGGCACCCGTTCCTCGCGGATCTCGGCCCCGACGCGCGGGCGGTGATCGAATACTTGAAGACTCTCTAGCGAACGCCCGGCGCGCCCGTCGTCGACAGCACGGGATCGACGGAGATCGCGACGCCGAGCGGCACGCTCACGCGCTTCACTTCCTCGCGCGCCATCGAATCGGCGGGCGCCCCTTCATCCCAGGCCATCTTCAGCACGATGATCGTATCGCCGCCTTGCGTGGTCACGTGCAGCTCGGTGCCGGTACCACCGGTCTTACAGCGCAAGCCGGTGAGCGCGTGCATGTCCGCCGCCGGGACGATGACCTCGCACGTGCCCTTCCATCGACCGAGCTCGTGGCTCGCGACCTGGCCTCGCTCGTCGGTGAGCGCGAGGTAGAGATCGGCCATCGCTTCGCCACCGACGGTGGTCGCTTGGATGCCCCACGCGAGCGAGATGCGCTTGGCGATCGGAGCGGGACCCGAGCCCGAACCAGTACCGGTGTCCGTCTTCGGGCCGGGGCCGGGACATCCAGCGAGAAGGATCGCGGCGACGATCGGAAGGGGGCGCTTCATGCAGCGAACCCTACAACAACTGTAAGATACGGGCATGTCACTGGCCCGCCTGGTCGTGATCGAGGGACCCGACGCGGGGCGCGAGTTCGAGCTCCCCCTGCGTGGCGGCGTCGTCGGGCGCGGCGAGGGCAGCCTCGTGCAACTCACCGATCCCACCGTGTCGCGCAACCACGGCTCGCTCGAGCTTCGCGACGGTGCGATGTGCTGGATCGACGACAGCAACAAGACCCGCACACTGATCAACGGTGGCCCCGTGTCCGTCCATCGCCTCGAGGCGGGCGACGAGATCGTGCTCGGCGGCACGAAGATGGCGTACCTGCCCGCGGATGGCGTCGCCGTGACGAAGGCCGCGAGCCACGTGACGATGGAGGTCAACAGCCGCGCGCTGTTCGCGCTCGTCGGCATCGACGATCGCGCTCGCCGCCACCTCGCGGCGCTCGCACAGCTCGGTGATCGCCTGCGCGTCGAGAGCGCCGCGGGTCGCGAGGCCGTCGCGCGCGCAGCGTGCGATGCCGCGCTGTCGGCGCTCGGCGCGCACCGCGCGTTCGTGTTGTCCGCCGGCCGGCGCGTCGCGCCCGTGAGCGCGGCGGTGGGCACCGGCGAGTCCACGCAGCTGCAAGCACCGCAGGATCTCGTCGACAAAGTCGTCGCCCAACGGCAGGTGGTCACCGCGGAGACCGGTGGCCGCGCGCTGATCGCCACGCCGATCAGCGGCACCGGCGACGATGTCGTCGGCATCCTGTGGGTCGATCGCAAGGGCGGCCCGTGGGAGCAAGCGGACTCGCTCGCGGCGAGCTGCCTCGCGCATCTATTGTCGGCGGCATGGGTCGCGGCGGATGCACGCGATCAAGCCGTGCGCCGCGCGGACGCACTCGAAGAGCAGCTCGAAGGGCGTGCGCCCGCGGACGGCGATCTGATCGGGAAGAGCGAAGCCGCGCAGCGCGTGACCGCGTTCATCAAGCGCGTAGGTCCGTCGGATGCGACGGTGCTGCTCGGCGGTGAATCGGGCGCCGGCAAGGAGATGGTGGCGCGCGCGATCCATCGTGCTTCGCGGCGCGGTAAGGGTCCGTGCGTCGCGGTCAACTGCGCCGCGTTGACCGAGACGCTGATCGAGAGCGAGCTGTTCGGTCACGAGAAGGGCGCGTTCACCGGCGCGACCGAGAAGAAGGCAGGCCGCTTCGAGATGGCCGATCGCGGGACGCTGTTTCTCGACGAGGTCGGCGAGCTCCCGCTCGGTCTGCAGACGAAGTTCTTGCGCGTGCTCGAGGAGCGACGCTTCGAGCGCGTCGGCGGTCAGCGCGCGATCGAAGTCGACGTTCGCGTGGTCGCCGCGACGAATCGCGATCTCGCCGAGATGGTCAAGCGCGGCACGTTCCGCGAGGACCTCTACTACCGCCTCTCGGTGATCACGATCGAGGTTCCCCCGCTGCGCGATCGACTCGACGACGTGCCGTTGCTTGCCGAGTTCTTCTTGAACCGCTTCCGGCATCAGGCCGCGCGGCGCCTCTCCGGGTTCGCCCCCGACGCGCTCGCTGCGATGACGCGCTACGCGTGGCCGGGCAACGTCCGCGAGCTGCGCAACGCCGTCGAGCGCGCGATCGTCCTCGGCGATCGAGATCAGATCGTCGCGCAGGATCTGCCGCCACAAGTGCTCGCACACGCACAGCCGCCGCGTGCCCGCACGTCACCACCGACGCCGCCGCTCGGGTCGCTCGCCGCGAGCGCGCCGCCACCCGCCCTCGCTACGGTCACGATCGATCAGGGCCCGCCGATCCTCGCGCGTCCTGCCCCGGCGGCGGCACCCGCCACGGCGAAGTCGCTGCGCGAGCTCGAGAAGGAAGGCATCCTCGCCGCGCTCGCCGCGACCAACGGCAACAAAGCGCAGGCGGCCGCGATCCTCGAGATCGATCGCTCGACGCTGTACAAGAAGCTGAAGGACTACGAGATCGAGAGCTAGCGCTTCTCGAGGAGGATCTCTTCGAGGGTCGAGAGGAGCTCGTCGAGCTTCACGGGCTTCGTCAGATAGCGATAGAAGCCCGACTCCTGCGCGCGGATCGTGTCCGCGTGGAGCGCCGCGGCCGAGAGTCCGACGATCGGAATGTCCTTGGTCTCGGGCCACTCCGCGAGCCTGCGCGTCGCCTCGATCCCGCTCATCCCGGGAAGATTGATGTCCATGATCACGACCGCGGGACGGCGTGCGCGAACGAGCTCGATGCCCTGCTCCGCGGTGCCTGCGGTCAGCATCTCGATGCCGGGCAGGTCCTCCATCACGGCCTCCATGAACGCGATGTTCGACGGATTGTCCTCGACGTACACGAGGAGACGGCGAGGGCTGCTCGCCGCGAGCAGAGATTCATCCGCGTGCTCGACGGCGGTCGAGAGGATCGGCTGCGCTACTTCGCACTGCTCGCGCAGATCGATCCAGAACGTGGAGCCTCGTCCTGCCTCGCTGGTGAATCCGACGGTCGCGCCCATCAGCTCGGCGAGGCGCTTGCTGATCGCGAGTCCGATGCCCGTGCCTTCGATCGTTCCGGACTCCTGCCCCGCGCGCTGGAACGGCTCGAAGATCATCGCGTGCTTGTCGGCGGGGATGCCGATGCCGTCATCGATCACCGCGATACGCAGGCCGCGCGCCGAACGCGAGAGCTCGAACGTCACGTGGCCATCGCGCCGCCCGTACTTGATCGCGTTGGAGCCGAAGTTCATCAGGATCTGCGCGATGCGCGTGCGATCGGCCATCGCGAGGGAGGGCGCGTCCTCCCGTGTCGTCTGCCGCACGTCGATGTTGGTCTTCGCCGCCAGCGGCTGCAGCGTCGCGACGACCTCGCCCACGACCTCTCCCATCGCGACCGGCTCCGAGGAGATCGTCATCCGCCCCGACTCGATCCGAGCGAGATCGAGGACGTCGTCGATCAGACGAAGGAGGTGTGCACCGCCGCGCATCACGTGCTCGAGTCGATCGAGTTGGCGCGCGCTGAGGGGCTCTTTGCGATCGCGCTGCAGGAGCTCGGCGAACCCGAGGATCGCGTTGAGCGGCGTACGCAGCTCGTGACTCATCGACGAGAGGAACTCGCTCTTGGCCGCGCTCGCCGCGTCGGCTTCGCGACGTGCCTGCCGCAGCTCGTCCTCGCGAGCGACATCCGCGGTGACATCGATGATCAACGACACGGTGCCGCCCTCGGGCATCCGTCGCTCCAGCACGCGCATGATCCGGCCGTCGGCCGTGCGCAGCTCGAACGCCCCGGACGGAGCACGGTGATACGCGATCCGCCTCGCGCGGAACTGGTCGCGCGTCTCGTGGGCGAGATCGTACTTGCCCGCCGCGAGCCCCATGTCGAGCGCGACCTCGAAGCGCTGGCCGGCGAGGTCGGAACCGCCGGCGAGCTCGCGAAACGCACCGTTGACCAGGACGATGCGATCGCGCTCGTCATAGATCGCGAACGCGTCTTGGAACGACTCGACGGCGCTGCGCAGATATTCGTTCGCGCGCCGAGCCCCCTCCTCGATCAGCTTGCGCGCGGTGATGTCGCGAATGACCTTCGATGCGCCGACGACGCGACCGCCATCGAGGATCGGTGACATCCGGACGGAGACACCGAGCACGGTGCCGTCCTTGCGACAATGCGTGGTCTCGAACGTGGGCACCTTGTCGCCCGCGGCGATGCGATCGAGCATCGCGCGCTCGGCCGCCATGTTCGCGTCGGGCAGGATCCGCACGATCGACTGTCCGACGATGTCGGCGAATGCGTAGCCAAACATCGCCTCCGCGCTCGCGTTCCACGCCGTGATCTCGCCCGACAACGTCTCGGCGATGATCGCGTCCTCGGAGGAGTCGACGATGGCGGCGACGCGATGAAGATCGCGCTCGATGCGCCGGCGATCGGTGACATCGCGGATCGCCGCGGACACCATGAGGTTCTCGCCGGTCTTGATGGGGCTCAAGCTGATCTCGACGGGAAACTCGCTGCCGTCCTTGCGCCGGCCCTTGAGGTCCAGCCCCGAGCCCATCGGGCGGGGGCGCGGCGCAGTCATGAACGTCTCGATGTGCGCCGGGTGCCGCGCAGCGACGCGATCCGGGACGAGCGTCTCGATCGGCTGACCGACCAGCTCGGTGCGCGAATAGCCGAACATCCTCTCGGCCGTCGTGTTGACCAGCGCGACCGTTCCGGCTCGATCGCAGACGACGAGGCCGTCGGGTGCGAGGTCCACGAGATCGCGAAACCGAAGTTCTGCGCGCTGTTGCTCGATCGCCACGCGATCGGCGAGCTGCTCCGATGTCTGCCGGGCGACGGCGAGCTCGGTGACATCTTCGACGCGATGAACGACGCATTCGATCGCGCCCGTGGCATCGAGGAGCGGCGTGTTCATGGGAGACCACCACCGCTCCTCGAACGTTCCGTCCGGGCGGCGGACGTCGTACTTCTGCATCGCCATCGTGTCCGGCGCCTTCGTCGCGAGCACGCGCGCGATCGACGCGGCGAGGTTGCGCGTACCCGTCGCGTTGACGTCGGCGGGGTTGTCCGGGAACACGTCGAACAAGCCGCGTCCGACGATCGACTCGCGCGTCGTCATGGTGGCGCGAAGATAGGCGTCGGTCGCCGCGAGGATCGTCAGCTCCGAGTCCGGCGCCAGGACGAGAACCAACCCCGGCGCGGATTCGAACAATCGCTGATAGCGAACCTCACCCACGCTCGGTGAGCCTACTCATCGTTTGCCTCGGTACAAGGTGTGGCCCTCGATTTGGCCTCTGGTTCCGCGGCCGACCACGCAACCGGTGCACGCGAAGGTCTCGTGGCGTGCAGAGGTTGCCGGCTAGCTCCTCGTGCTCTCGGGGTGTGACCGCTCTTCGCGTGGCCCACAGCATGCAGTCAGAGACAGCGCACTTCGACGACGGGAGAAGCGATGGCGAATCCACTGTGTCACTGGGAGCTGATGGTCAACGACGTCCCGAGAGCCAAGCGGTTCTACTCGACCATCTTCGGATGGCGGTACCGCGACGAATCACCCGACTACATCATGATCGACACCGGGGCACCGCCCGGCGGCGGGCTGATGCAGAGGCCGCGCGGTGCGCCGATGGCCGCGCTCAACACGTACTTCCAGGTCGACAGCATCGACAAGACAACGCGCGACGTCGTAGAGGCGGGAGGCACGCTCATCGTCCCGAAGGCCGAGGTCCCCGGTGGCTGGTTCGCGATGTTCCTCGATCCCGATGGCATCGCGGTGGGGATCTTCGAAAACAAACCCGCGAAGGAGGCGTCATGACGCGCATCGCATGGCTACTGACAGCAGTCCTCGGAGCGAGCACCGCGATGGCCGCGACGAAGGCAGGGGTGACCATGCCGGACAGCGTGACGGTGGAGACCAAGACGCTCGCGCTCAACGGGATGGGCCTCCGCGAAGCGACGATCTTCGACGTCGATGTCTATGTCGCCGGGCTCTACGTGGAGAACGTCTCGTCGAATGCCGCGAAGATCGTCGCCGCGACCGAGATCAAGCAGATCGTTCTCCGCTTCGTGCGCGATGTGGATCGCGACGACATCGTCGAGGCATGGACCGAAGGGTTCGCGAAGAACGCGACGGTTCCCGTGGCGAAGCTGAAGGCGTTGATCGCGCAGCTGAACCGGTGGATGCCGAGCTTCGACGACGGTGACACGCTGACGTTCACGATCATTCCCGGCAAGGGCGTCGCCGTCGACATCAACGGCAAGCGCAAGGGAGTGCTCGGCGACGACGACTTCGGTCGCTCGCTCGTCTCGATCTGGCTCGGGCCCAAGCCCCCGACGGGCGATCTCAAGCGCGGCATGCTCGGCCGCCACCCGGGGTCCTGATGGAGGTCACCGCGAGCATCGACATCGAAGCCTCCGCACGCGAGGTGTGGTCGGTCCTCACGGACCTGCCGCGGTTCCGGGCGTGGAACCCGTTCATCCGCGCAGCGCGAGGCTCGACCGAGGTCGGAGACACCGTTCACGTACGCGTCCGATCGTCGTTTGGCCTCCCGCTCGTGTTCCACGCGAAGGTGATCGAGTCCGAAGAGAATCGCGAGCTGCACTGGCGTGGCTTCGTCGGTTCGCCGTGGTTCGCGTGTGGCGAGCACTGGTTCACGATCGAACCGCTCGACGGCACGCACGTGCGCTTTGTCCAGCGCGAGCGATTCACGGGCGTGGTGCCGCGGATCGCCGCGCGACTCCTCGCACGCGAGGCGAAGCGTGGGTTCGATGCGATGAACGCGGCGCTCGCGGCGCGCTCAGAGGACCTCGTGCGTGTAGAGCGCAACTCCGATCGTGATGCCGGCGCCCGCCGTCACGAATAGCGTGCGTCGTGCGTTACGAAACTCCCCGGACGTGAAGGCTGCTTCGAGCGCTGCGATCGGCCCCGCGGTGTGTGTTGCCGCGAGCTCGGGTGCGACGCTCGGAAGGCACGCGAACGGAATCCCGAGCCCGTTCGCGACGCCCTGTGCGAACGATCTCGGGTACTGGCTCGTGATCAGGAGATCGATGTCCGCGGGCTGCAGGCGGGAGCGATCGAGGAATGCCGTCGTCACGCTGACGGCGAGATCGATGCAGCGCGATGCGAAGCTGGGATCCTCGCGGACCTCGATCACGTTGCGACCGCGACGAAGGAGTCCTTCGTGCGGCTTCCACGCGAGGTCGACCTCGAACAGCGACGCGTACTCGCCGAACGTACGCAGCTCGATCTGCTGAAACCCGCCGCCGTCGTCGGTGTGGCCCACGAGCATCGCCCCCGCCGCCGGCGCGAACGGGAAATCGTGCGAGGTACTCGGCGACGGATCGACGTCGCCCGCGACGATCATCGCGTGACGTGCGGCGCCGTGGCCGACAAAGCCGTCGACGATCCACGCCGCCGTCAGGACGCCGCACCCGCCGTTGAGGATATCGAACGAGAACGTGCCGTGATGACCGAAGGTGATGTGAGCGCCGGGGTTCGCGCCGATGTCTTCTTGGATGATCGCGGCGAGTGCGGGCTCCGCGACGTTGCCGTTGCGATAGAGGCCTGCATTGATCAACACGTCGAGCTGACTCGCGCGATCGCCGGCGCGTTCCAGGCACGTCTTCGCCGCCACGTCCGTCAGGTGAAGCGCACCGCGGCCGAGCTTCCAGCCGTGGCCGTGCGCGGTGGCGACCGCCTCAATGCGCGTGCCCATGGCTGACCTCCAACTCGTCGAGCTCGAACAGGACGACACCGACCTGAAGCCCCGACGCGACCGACAACAACAGGATCTTGTCACCGGCGTGAAAGCGATGGTCGTCGAGATAGCGATGGAGCGCGACGAACAGCGTCGTCGATGCGCTGTTGCCGAGCTCGTCCACCGTGACCACGACGTTCTTCGGATGTCCGCCGAGCCGTTCGGCGAGAACGCGCTCACCCGCGCGGATGGCACGCACCGACGTCTGATGCGGGATCAACCAATCGATCTCGCCGAGCGAGAGACCGCACTGCTCGAGGATCTGTTCGATCAGCGGCGGTCCCTCCTCCATCGCGACGTCGTGGATCTTCCTCGCGCGCGTGAACATCACGGCGCCGGGGTGATGCAATGCCGGCAGCCCGACACAGAGACGGCTGTGCTCTGCGAGCGTCGTGAATCCGGCGAGCTGGATGCCCTTCTCGCGGTCGGGTGCGCGATCGACGATCACCGCGGCACCGGCGTCTCCGAGCGTGAGCGACGCGAGCTGCGCGCTGAGGATGCTGCGGATCGTGCGCGCCGCGTTCGTGCCGAGGCCGCTGATGTGCTCGCCGCTCACCACCATGCCCCGGCGGATCGCACCGCGCCGGATCATGTCGTGCAGCACGAACACACCGGTGAGCATCCCCGCACATGCGTTGGAGATGTCGAAGTTGATCGCGGTGGGAGCACCGATGGCCTGTTTGACCGACAGGCTCAGCGGCGGTTCGAAGCGGTGCGTCGTTCCGTCGACGTAGCGCGTGATGCTCGCGTCGATCACGACGTCGAGGTCCGCGCCCGTGTAGCGCGAGCGTGCGAGGCAGTCTCGCGCGGCATCGATCGCCAACGTCAGCGAGGTGTCGCCGGGACTGCACACGCGACGCTCTCGAATTCCGGTCAAGCGCTCGAGGTCGATGTTCGTATGGTGCCGCGTGCTCGCCATCAGCTCCTTCGTGGACACCACGCGGTCCGGGAGCTTCATGCCGACGCTCTCGAACCGCGCTGCGAACGGCGCATCGGCAGTGCGGTTGGACTCGACGAGCATCCACGGCGTCTGCATGACGTCACCTCTCCTTGCTCGAAGCGTGCCTGGGTAAATCGCGCACGAATTGCGCCTGTTCACGCAGCATCGCGTGGACCGCGAAGAAAGCGGCGACCGCGCGTCAGTCGCGTCAACGCTTGCTGCATCGCGGCTTCGACGTCGCGGTAGCAGCGCTCGAGATCAGCCGGCCGATCCGCGCTCTCGGGGCCGAGGTCGGGCCAGGTCATCGGCGGCAAGAACGCCTGCGTGGTCTGCGCGGGGAGCGGGATGTACGGCACGAAGCCCGACGTGATGCCCCATGGCAGCGCGAACGCGATCGGTAACACCTCGGTACGCGCCCAGCGATGCGCGTGGAGCAGACGAGCCAATCGATCACCGCGCGAGAGCACGATGAACTGCTCGTGATTTCCCGCCGTGACCACAGGGACGATCGGGACGCGCTCGCGCAAGGCGAGCCTCAGGAACCCTTTGCGACCGCCCAAGACGATCTTGTCGCGGTCGCGGAACGAGCGGAACGTCTCGAGGTCCGAGCCCGGATAGACGAGCACGCACCCGCCCGCGGCAAACGCGTGGCGAGCGCTCTCGTGACCCGCACGCAGGAGGCCCAGGCGCCCGGCGTACCGTCGCAAGATCGGATCCGCGAACAGAAAGTCGTGCGCGAGGGCGTAGACCGGGCGCTCGCCTCCGAAGTGATCGTAGATCGCGATCTCGGTGAAGAAGCCCTCGCTCGGCAACAGGCCCCCGCTGTGATTCCCGACGAGCAAGACCGGTCCGCGCGCCGGAACGTTCTCGATTCCTTCGGTTCGCAACCGGAAGTAGTGGGTGCCGAGCCACTGATAGAGGTCGCGAATCAGGAGCAGGAGCTCGGGATCCCGCGCGTGAATGTCGTCCGCGAGCACGCCCTCCGCGCCGATCGCACGCTGGACGACGAACTTCGCGAACCGCGCGACCAGCCGCGGCGGCGACAGCAGCACCTTGCGATCCGCACGCGGAACGAGGCGCCGGGCGCGGGCGATCCAGTCGAGGGCGCCGGTCATGAATCGGGCGGCTGCATCACACGTGCCGCGGAGCACCCTGAATCGCTGGAATGGTCGATCGGGTGTCGTACCCGTCAATTCGCGCAGGTGGGGAACTGCGTCGATCCCGTGCGCGCGACGTTGTCACCGACCGCGATGTTCCCGTCTTCGATCGCGTGACCACGCGAATCCGTGACGCGCAGCGTGTACGGCCCCGTACCGAGACCGTCGGTAGCGACGAAGTAGTTGTAGTCGACGCGATCGATCGCTCGATACGCGCCGCTTCCGTCGCGTGCCTCGAGCGTCGCGATCGGATAGCGATGGTTGCGGATCTGGATCGCGGTCCAGTACTGCGACGATCCGTCCTTGAACTGATAGCTGATCGGGCCCGAGACCTCGCACGCGACTTCGCGCCACGAGATCGCGACGCGGCCCGCGGAGAGCGGCGCGATGCGCTCGAAGGCTTCGCGCGACAGATCGAGATCGCCGTGCGCGCAGCCGGGACACTTGTCGACGACACGCACGATCGCGGTTCCCGACGGGCCGGTGACCTCGAGACACCCACCGCACCACGCGGCCATCTGGTAGTCCGGCGCGTTGATCGCCGCGACCATCCGGGTGGCGTCTGCGGTGAAGCTGCAGTTGCCCGTGCCGTCGGCGGCGTAATACGTGGCTTGGCCGGTCAGTGGTGCGCGAGCGGCGAGACACTGCGCGACGGCAGCGTCACCCGGCGGTTTCTCGTCGTCGCACGCACCGCATCCGGCGAGCGCGACGAGCAGCAAGACCGCGCGAACCACGTGACGAGAATAAGCGAACGAAGCGGGACAACGGCTGCGCGATCGCGCAACGAAGACGAAAGCACCCGATGCGCCCCCCAGCGCATCGGGTGCGGAGACGCACTAGCCCGGGTTCTTGCGCGGGCGGCCACGCTTGCGCGGGGCGTCTCCATTTCCAAAATCGAGCTCCTCTGCAAACCGTTCCTCGACGAGGTCGTCGACGGACGTGTGAAGGGAGTCCAGTCGACGAAGCTCTTCACGCTCGAACTCGGCAAACGAAGTATAAACGCGCGGAATTCCACCAGACATTTGCTCCCTTTCAGGACATGACCCACATGTCCTACATCTGCGTACAAAGTACGCGATGAATGAATCCGGACCCAATTTTTTTTCGTAGATGGGTGCGAATTTGCTCCGCGAGCCCCCGGGAGCGACGAGGGTGCATGGAAGGGATCGTCATAGCGGGGTGCTATCCCGCTCGCATGACTCGCATCGTTGCGGTCGCGAATCAGAAGGGTGGCGTGGGTAAGACCACGACCGCGATCAATCTCGCCGCATCGGTCGCGTCACGGGGGCATCGCGTGTTGCTCGTGGACTTCGATCCACAGGGCAATGCGTCGAGCGGCGTCGGCTTCCCACGCGAGAGAGTGAAGAAGAACATCTACGACGCGCTCGCGGGTGACGCGACGCTCGCGGAGGTCATCGTCCAGACCGAGATCGCGACGCTGTTCCTCGCGCCCGCCACCACGGATCTTGTGGGTGCGGAGATCGAGCTGATCAGCGCGGATCGGCGCGAGCGGTTCTTGGCCGATGCGCTCGCCACCGTCGCGAAGCAGTACGACTACATCGTGATCGATTGCCCGCCGTCGCTGGGTCTGCTCACGCTGAACGCGCTCGTCGCCGCCGATGGCGTGGTGATCCCGATGCAGGCGGAGTACTTCGCGCTCGAAGGACTGTCGGCGCTCAGCTCGACGATCGAGAAGGTGAAGGCCGCGTACAACCCGCGCCTCACCATCGATGGCGTGCTGTTCACGATGTTCGATGGCCGGCTCTCCGTCGCGACGCAGGTGCGCGAAGAGGTGCTGAAGTTCTTCGGCAAGAAGGTGTTCGACGAGAACATCCCGCGCAACGTGCGCCTGTCGGAAGCACCGAGCCACGGCAAGCCGGTGTTGCTCTACGACCTGCGCTGCGCGGGCACCAAGAGCTACCTCGCGATTGCCGACGAGTTCCTCGACAGGACCATCACGAAAGTGCAGCCTTCCGCATGATGAGCGACACCAAGAAGCGCGGGTTGGGACGTGGGCTCGGTGCCCTCATGCCCAGTGGCTCGGCCTCGACGGCCTGGTCGCCTCCGCCTCCCACGGCGCCGACCACGGCGGCCGATGAAGCGCCGCGCTCGCGAACGTACTTTGCCGCGGGCGTCGAGGATCTCTATCCGAGCCCCGAGCAGCCGCGTCGCAACTTCGATACCGCCAAGCTCGACGAGCTCGCGGACTCGATCCGGGTGCACGGCATCATTGTCCCGCTCGTCGTTCGACCACGGCCGGGTGGCGGATACTTCCTGATCGCCGGCGAGCGACGCTGGCGTGCAGCGCAGCGCGCGGGCGTCACCGAGATTCCGGTGGTCGTGCAGGACGTCGCCGAGGGTGAAGCCCTCGAGCGCGCTCTCGTCGAGAACTTGCAGCGCGCGGACCTCGGTCCTCTCGAAGAGGCCGCCGCGTTCCAGCGATTGGTCGACGAGTTCGGGTTGACCCAAGATCAGATCGGCGAGCGCATCGGCAAGGATCGCTCGACGGTGGCGAACACGATGCGCCTGTTGAAGCTGCCGCCGACGGTGCGTCAGCTCGTCGAGGACACGCAGCTGTCGATGGGGCACGCGCGCGCGCTGCTCGGGCTGGAGACAGCCGACGCGATCGAGGCCGCAGCGCGAAAGGTCGTCGCGAAGCAGATGTCGGTTCGCGCGACCGAGGATCTAGTCAAGCGCGCTCGCGATCCGGAGGCGGCCAAGGCCGATCGCGCACCACCCAAGGTGACGCAGAAGTCCGCCTCGGTACGAGACCTCGAGCAGCGCCTCACGCGCGCGCTCGGCGGCCCCGTCGTGATCACCGAGGACGAGCCCGGCAAAGCCGGACGTATCGAGATTCGTTACATGAACCTCGATCATCTGGAGCGCTTGTTGGACCGGCTGCTGTAGGTGCCACATCGAAGGTGCCGCATCGAAGGGCACCGAAGGCCCACGATTCGGCCCGACTTTCCGTGATACTGAGGGCCGTTAATGTCCGAGCGGGAACACGAGCGGATTCCGTATGTGGTCCAGGTCGAGTTCCGGACGGCATCGTCGTTCCTCGTCGCGTACTCGGTGAACCTGTCGCGCGGCGGCCTGTTCATCGAGACCACGCATGAAATCCCGAGCGGCTCGACCACCCAAGTCACGCTCAAGGTGCCTGGGGCGACACCGGTGAACCTCGTGGGCGTCGTGCAGTGGCGCCGCACCGAAGACTCGATGGAAGGCCCGCCCGGCCTCGGCATCGAGTTCGAGGACATCGGCCTCCAGCTCGGCATGGTGATCGATCAGCTCGTCGGCACGTTCCACGGCGTGCAGGTGCTCGTGCTGTCCGGTGATCGCCAGGACCGCACGACGCTCGCACGCTCGATCAAGTCGATCATCGCGACCGCCGAGATCATGCAGGCCGCGGATGCGTCCGTCGCCGCAGCGCTGATGACGAGCGAAGTCGACCTCGCGGTCGTCGATATCGACTTCGATCAAGAGGGCGGACTGTCCACGCTGCGCATGGCGAAGGCGCTCAAGCCGCCCGTGCCGGTGGTCGCGATCAGCTCGCGTCCCGAGCTACGCGAGCTCGCGCGTGCCGCGGGCGCCGACGAGCTCGCGAGTAACCCACCGCCGTTCGCAGAGCTGCAAGTCGTCCTCGTGCGCGCGATGTCCAAGCCCGTCGGCGTGACCGGCAGCTCGTGATCGCCGCGCTCGCCGAGCCTCGTTAGAGGCCGCGCCGGCGACGCGCTGCTTCGACCGTGTTCTCGAGCAAGCAGGCGATCGTCATCGGGCCGACGCCACCGGGCACCGGCGTGATCGCACGCGCGCGCTGCGCGGCCGCGAGAAACTCGACGTCTCCGACGAGCTTTCCATCGACGCGATTGATACCGACATCGATCACGATCGCGCCATCCGCGATCCACTCCCCGCGGATCATCTCGGGCTTGCCCACCGCGGCGATGATGATCTCCGCGCGCCGCACCTCGGCCGCGAGATCCTTGGTCCGCGAGTGACACATGGTCACCGTCGCGTTCGCGTTCGCGAGCAGATAGGCGATCGGCTTGCCGACCAGCACGCTGCGGCCGATCACCACCGCGCGCGCACCCGCGAGCGGAACATCGAGATCCGCGAGCAAGCGCATGCAGCCCTTCGGCGTACACGACACGAGCGTCGGCCTCCCCTGCGCCAAGAAGCCCAGGCTCATCGGATGCAGGCCGTCGACATCCTTCGCGGGATCGATCGACCGGATGATCGCATCGCTATCGATGTGCGCCGGCAACGGCAGCTGCACGAGGATGCCATCGACCACCGGATCCGCGTTCAGCGTCTGTACGAGCGCGAGCAGCTCCTCCTGCGTCGTGCTCGCGGCGAGCTTGTGATCGCGCACATCGACGTTCGCCTCGCGCGCCGCTTTCGTCTTGCTGCGCACGTACACCGCCGACGCGGGGTCATCTCCGACGAGGACGACCGCCAACGTCGGCGAGATCGCGCGACCTCGCAGCTCCATCGCGGCACTCGCGACCTCGCCGCGCACGCGCGCCGCCGCCGCTTTGCCGTCGATCAGCTGCGCGATCACTACGCACTCCTCGCGGCCGACGACGTCGTTCCGCCCGTGCCCGCGCCGCTCGACCCGCTCGATCCGCTCGACCCGCTCGACGATCCGCCTTCGCTCGCCCCACCACCGCTCGAGCTCGATCCGCCATCGCTGGATCCGCTCGACGATCCGCTGTCGCTCTTGCTCTCGGATGGTGACGCGGCGGGCTTGCTCGCGTCGGTCGACTGCGCCGGTGGCGACGAGTAGAGGTCGCGATACCAGCCGCTGCCCTTGAGCGTGAACGCGGTACGCGAGATCAGCTTCTCGAGCTTCGGTTGTCCGCACGCCTCGCAGGTGACGAGGTCGTCATCGGACATGCGCTGCTGATACTCGAAGTTCTTGCCACACGCGTTACATCGATATTCGTAGGTCGGCACTGGCTTACTCCTGGAGCGACACGATGCGCACGCCCAGCTCGCCGTCAACATCGACAAGCTCGCCCTCCCCGACCAGTCTGCCCGCTGCGCGCACTTCGAACGGCCCCGCGAGCGGGCGTCCGAGAGGAACGATCGCACCGGGCACCAGCTCGGAGAGTTGACGCAACGAGAGCCGCGTGGTCCCGAGCTGAACGGTCAGCTCCAGGTGGGCTTCATCGGGCAGCGCCATGTCGCGCCGAACATAGTCGCTCGCGACCTTTGCTTCCACTGCCCCCGGCGTCGCCGACAAGGCGATCAGCCCCTCCCCCACTCGCAAGCCCAGGTGCCGCTCCACGGTGATGACGTCCCTCACCTGAAGCCGCCCCACATCGTCGCGATGGAGGGCGCACGAACCGACCACGACGGGGATCTCGAGCTCCCACCCGGGCACCGAGCGCGGGGGCGGGCTCGCCACCCGCATCGAAGACGGGCACCACACGCGCACGGACACGGGCGCGCGTCCCTCGATGTCGAGCGCGAGCTCCACAACAAAGCTCGAGGACGACGGCGGCGACGAGGGTGACGACGGTGACGATGACGATGACGGCGGCGACGGCGGCAATATCGGCGAATTCAACGTCGCGCGAACACGCTCGGCGTCCGCGACCGGCCACACCTCGCCCGCGATCTTCGCATCCGTGATCGCGGCCGCCACGATGCCCGCGAACACCGCGTGCTCGACCGACGTGAGCGGCCGCGGAGCATCGAGCTCCTCGGGGCCATAGAGCTTGCGCTGCGCGACCTCGCGAACGAGCGCGCTGCTCGCGCCGACGATGAACGACTGACCGTGGACACGAACCTCCGCGAGTGCCGCGTACGGATCGAACGACATCGGGTCGTACGACGTGGCCGACGACGCGCCGCGCGACGAGTCCGACGACGTGCCGGACGAGGTGCCCGATGAGGTGCCCGGCGACGTGCCCGACGTGCCAGACAACGTGCCACGCACCATGCCCGGCGAATCGATCACTCGCACCCACCGCACGCGCGCGGGTGCACCGACGATCTTTGCGACCTTCGCCCCGATCGGCCGCGCGGCGATCCACCGCGCCACGAGCGTCTCGAGCGACGCGCCCATGCGCGACAGGCGTCGAAGCTGACCAAGGGGGAACGGGGCCACCAACGACCGAGTCGTACCACCGGCCGGTGATTGCGAGCCATCGGAGGACCTGGTCGACACATCGCCGCCGAGCTACCGAGCCCAGCGACGACGTTGCTCGCCAACCGGCCTCGCCCATCAGCGCCGTGAAGACATCGCGGGACCTGGTCGCCGTCGTTGGACGGACCACCGATCACGTCAAGGTCGAGGGTGGAGTTGACGTTGCAGTTGACGTCAAACTCGAAGGTCGAGTCGAGGTCAAACTTCCACGCTGTATCGTCGACGTGAACGTCGGCGTCTCGGCGTGAATCCTACTTATATCGGCGTTTTCAAGATGCCGCTTCCTAGGGATGGCGGCGAAGTCTGCTGATGTTGTCGACCTGGACGTCTTCGACGAGGGTAGCGTCTTGGTGGTGCCGATGAAGCCAATGCTTCGACAAGACCGTCGCTCGGCTCGCGTCTTCGATGTGCAACCGATGACGCGGGGCAGACGCCCGACGAGGAATTACCGCGGCGTCTGTTGCTTGGTTCGCAGTGCCTGTTGGTCCGGTTCCCCGGTTGAAAAGTTTGGGCCTCGAATCGAGCCTGGTACGCTTTTATCCTACATCGGATCCATATCGGGTCCGTGTCGAGGAGAAGACGTGCAAGAGCGCCGACTTGGGTACCGCATTCCGTTCGAAACGATGGTGACCTCGTACGTCAACGACCGTCCCATTCGTGGGCTGACGGGCGACTTGAGCGATACCGGGATTTCGCTGTCCGCGATCTCGATGCTCGCACCGCCGCCCGGCTTGGTCGTCGGGCTCGAGCTCAACCTGCCCGACGTGGAGGACTCGATCTGGGCCTCGGGACAGATCTGCTATCGCAAGGATGATCGGATGGCGTCGGGGCTCGGCGTGCGGTTCTTGGCGATGGCCAAGAGCCAAGCACGGATGATCCGCGACTACTGCATCGAGAGCCGGCGGAAGAACCTCGGCTCGCTACTCGCGCGCATTCGCGCCTGAGACCGCTGCGACCGCCTACACCGGCGACGCCCGTGGTGCCACGCGCGCGGACGCCGGCAACCGCACGAAACTCGTAGGCAAGAGTGACGGGCACGGCCTCCGTCGAGAGGCTATGATCCGACGACGATGCGACGCCTTCGTCTGTTCGTCGTTGCGGCTCTGTCGATGGCCACGCCCGTGCTCGCGCACGCGCAGGCGGGCGATTGGGGCGTCACGCGAGACCCGTTCGACAAGCAGGTCATCGCTCGCTACAAGGCGATCCTCGCGAAGAACCCGCACGATGGGACCGCGCTCGCGCGCTTGCTCGATTCGTACCGGCGCTATCGCACCGTCGATCTGCTCAAGGAAGAGTTCGGCAAGGTGCTCGCGAAGTCGCCCGGCGATACGGCGACGATGATCGCGCTCGGCCGCCTGCATCGCATGACCGGCGACGACGTGCGGGCGCTCGAGATGTTCACGCAGGCCGTCGGCAAGAACGACAGCGACGCGCAGACGTGGATCTACATCGGCGAGTTGCAGAAGGCCGGCAACAAGACCAAGGACGCGCGCGCCGCCTACGAGAAGGCGCTCGGCCATTCGTCCGCGAAGGACATGAAGAAGAAGGCGCTCCGCTCGCTCGCGGATCTGGCGCTCGCGACCAACGACGTCGACGGTGCGAACGAGTACTTCAAGCAGTTCCTCGCACTCGATCCGAAGAACGCACAGCTGTGGATCGAACGCGGCGACGCGATGCTCGCGGCCAACAAGCGCGACGTCGCGCTCGAGAGCTATGCGGCCGCGGAGAAGTTGCTCGGCAGCGATCCGGCGAAGCGCGTCGAGGTGATCTCGCGACGGGGACAGGCGCTCGAGGGGCTGGGCAAGGACGACGAGGCGGTCGCGGAGTATCGGCGCGCGATCAAGGCGGCGCCGAAGGGCTACTACCTCGAGGTCGAGCTCACCGGTCGCATCATCGACATCTATCGCAAGAAGCAGGCGCTGCCCGCGCTGCTCGCGGAGTACGAGAAGGCGTGGCCGGAGGGGAGCCGCGGCCACTTCGAGTGGGACACGCTCGGCCGGCTGTACGAGGAGACCGGCGCGCAGGACAAAGCGATCGCCGCGCTGAAGAAGGCGGTCGCGAAGGCGGCGTGGGAGCTCGAGACACAGCGAAAGCTGATCGCGCTTCTCGAGAACTCGGGCCGCGATCTCGAGGCGCTCGCGGTGTACGAGCGCGTCGTGCAGACGGCGCCGGGCGAAGCGCGGTTCCAGCTCGAGCTCGCCGAGCGGTATTGGGGACGCGGGCAAGAGAAGAAGGCGATGGACGCGCTGCAGCGATTGCAGGCGCGCTTTCCGAGCGACGCCGGCGTGATCAGCGCGATCGCGGATATGTATCAGCGCTGGGGCAAGGACGCGAAAGCGATCGAGCAGTACGAGATCCTGGCGCGCCTCGAGCCCGACGACGCCGGCCACCTCGTCACGCTCGGCGAGCAGTACTGGGCCAAGGGAGATGCGCCGAGCAAAGCGAAGGCGCAGGCGACGTGGAAGCGATTGATCGCGAGCGGCAAGGCCGCCGGGTTCGCGAAGTATGCCGAGGTCCTCGCCGAGCACGGCGATCGCGTGAACTCGCTGCTCATGTACGAGAAGGCGATCAAGCTCGACGACAAGAACCCCGAGTTCTACAAGGGCCGCGCCGGCGTCTACGACATGCAGCGCGACTTCGAGAAGGCGATCAAGGACTGGGACATGGTCCTCTCGCTCCTCGGCAACAAACCCACGGACAGGCTCGCGCGCAAGGATGCGCGCCGGCACAAGGTGGCGCTCGTGCTGCGGTGGTCGCCGAAGACCAACACGCTGCGCGATCAGTGGATCGGCAAGTTCAAGACCGGCAGCATCGAGGACGGCTACTACCTCGCCGAGCTGTACGCGACCGGCAAGACGCCGACGAAGGGCGAGCCGCTCGCGACGCTCGAGAAGCTGCACGCGATGGTGCCCGACGACCAGGAGCTGATCCTCGATCTCGTCAAGGAGTACCGGAAGATCCAGAAGTTCGATCAAGCGGTCGCATCGCTGCTCGAGCTCGCGAAGCTCGCACCGTCGCGCGAGCGTGAAGTGTTCTGGACGATCTCGGAGATCAAGCGCGACCAGCGCAAGGATGCCGAGGCGATGGAGTGGCAGCAGAAGGCGCTCGCGAAGAGCCCCGGCGATGCGACCGCATACCAGCGCATGGCAGAGGCGTTCGTCGACATGCAGCGCTTCGACGAAGCGATCGAGGCGTACGAGAAGGCGGCGAAGATCGATCCACGCGCGGCGAAGGCGCAGTTCGCGCTGGCGCAGCTCTACATTCAGGGCGGCAAGCCGATGAAGGCGGCGGAGCTGTTGCGCAGCGTGCTTCGCAACGCGACCGACGAGGATGTCGTCGGACGTGCGGGTCGCGAAGCGATCGATCTCGAGGAGATGACCGATTCCCTCGGCGAGCTCGAGAAGGTGATCTCGCCGCTGTCGTTCATGATGGCGCACAAGCAGGTCTACCGGCGCGTGCTCGTCGATCTGTACTTGCGCTACGTACCGCGCCTCGTGGATCGCGAGCGCCACGGCACCGAGGAGATCAAGAAGGCTGCGCGCGCCGAGCTCGTGCGCATCGGTGGTCACGGACTGCAGCCGCTGCTCGAAGCGCTGCGCGACGAGAAGGACACGGGCCAGCAGCGCGTCGCAGTTGCGGTGCTCGGTCACCTCGGCAACAAGGGCGCCGCGCAGCCGCTCGTCCGCATGGCGCGGCTCGAGCCGCCCAAAGATCAGCCGCGGCACCTCGGCACGCTGACCGACAACCCCGAGCGCGAGGTCCGCATCGCGGCGCTTGTCGCGGCGGGCCGGCTCTCGGATCCGAGCGTGCTCGTCGATGTCATCCCGCTGACCAAGCACAGCGAGGTCGCGATGCGCGAGGCGGCGACGTACACCGTCGGGCGCTCGGGCGACAAGCGCGCCGTGCCGCCGCTGCTCGAACGGCTCGGCGACAACCGCGGCTCCGTGCAGACGCTCGCGTGCCTCGGACTCGGCCGCATCGACGACGCGCGCGTCGTTCCCGCGCTGATCTCGACGCTGTCCGATGCGCGCCGCGATGACTCGACGCGCGCCGCGTGTGCGTACGCACTCGGCATGCGCAAAGCGCAGAGCGGTGTGCCGTCGCTGATCATGGCGCTCGAGGACAACCGCGGCGAAGCCCAGCGCCTCGCCGCGTGGGCGCTCGGTCAGATCGGCGATGCGAAGGCGCTCGGCCCGCTGATCCGCGCGTACTTCGCGCGGGCGGGTCGCAGCGAGTCCGAGCTCGTGTGGGCGATCGGTCGCACGAGCAACGCCGGCCTCGCGCCGCTCGGCAACCCGGGCTCGAACGACTATCCGCAGCGCGGCGAGAAGTACAACGCGACCGAAGCGATCGCGATGCTGCCCGGTCCGCTCGCCGCCGCGCCCGCGTCGGCCAAGCTCGTCATCGAGCACGATGCGGACATCGCGAAGGGTCTCGCCGACGCGCTGTCCGAGCATCGCGATGTCGTCGTGTCCGTGCTCTCGGATCTCGACGGCGCACCGAACGCGATCGGTCTCGGCGCGCTGACGCCGAGCTCGTTGACCGGTGACGCGAAGCTCGGCGCGGCGCTCGCGAACGTCGGCGTAGCGATCGCAGCCGACGTGAAGACGCAGCTCGCGAGCGACGATCCCAAGGTCCGCGCGCTCGCGGTCTCCGTGCTCGCGAAGCTCGATGGCGGCAAGGTCACCGGCGCGGACGCCGCGATCACGAAGGCGCTCGCCGATCCAGTGGACCAGGTCCGCGCCGCCGCGATGACCGCGATCGCCACCCTCGCGGTTCGCCGCGGCAGCGCCCCGCCCGAGCTGGTCGCGACGCTGACCAAGACGCTCGGCACGGGTGCCTGGGCGGATCGCCGTGTCGCCGCGCTCGCGCTCGGCCGGCTCGGCCCGTCGACAGACTCGGCCGCCCTGGTCAAGGCAAGCAAGGATCCGTCGAGCTTCGTTCGCGAAGCGGTCGCCGAAGCGATGGGCTCGGTCGGCTCGCCGGCCATCGTCGGTGCACTGCTCGATCTGTCACGTGACGACGTCGCCCAGGTCCGCGCGGCGGCCGCGATCGCCCTCGGAAAGGTGAAGGACGAGCGGGCCGCGAAGCGCCGCCAGGAGCTCACCGCCGACCCCGATGCCTCCGTTCGGGCAGCCGTCCAAGGCAGGTAACGCCGTCATAATCGCGCGATCCTGAGCGATCTGACGGGGTCCCTTCTTTGACGAGGATCTTTCTAAGGGGGTAGAATTCCAGCGCGATGGATGTGGGTCTCGTTTGCGACGCGTGCAGCGCGTTGACCCCGATCGGGGTGCCGCAATGTACGCGCTGCGGCGCTCCCGTCGCCCTCGATCCACGTCCGAAGTCCGCATCGCGACCGCCACCAGGCCCCACGACGCTCGCCGGTGCAGGCACCGGAACCGAATGCGTGAAGTGCCACACGATGGTGCAAGGCGTTCAGAAGTTCTGTCCGAACTGCGGCCATCGCATGCCGCAGCCCGAAATAAACTTCGAGCAAGAGACTCGCGTCGGGCCGCGTCCGGGTGGTGGACCTGCCCCATCCTCGTCGGGAAAATCTGGCCGCGCGACGATGATGTTCGGCGGCGCGCACTCGACCGCGCGCGCGAAGCTGACGCTGATCCGCGGTGACGGTGAAGACGGCGTCTCGTTCACGCTCGCGGGACAAGAGCATCTGGCCGGCCGCGGCGAAGTTCCGATCTCGTTCCCGGACGATCCGTTTCTCTCGCCGACGCATGCGAATTTTCTGTATCGCAACGGCCGCGGCGCGATCGCGGATCTCGTCGTCCGCGACGAAGGCTCGCTCAACGGCGTCTACGTTCGGATCAACGGCAGCGTCACGCTGCAGTCCGGCGCGACGGTGCTGATCGGTGAGCAGGTGCTCACCGTTTCGGCGGCGCACCAGCCCGATGATCTTCCGGACAACGAAGGCACCTACTATTCGTCGAGCATGCCGCGTCCGGCCTCCTTCGAGGTGCGGCAGACACTCCGCGGCGGGACGCCCGGCTGGGTGTTTCGCATGTCGTCGGACACGGCGGTCATCGGCCGCGAGGGCAACGACATCAACTTCCCCGAGGATCCGTTTATCTCGGGGAGACACGCCGAGCTTCGACTGTCGAACGGCGTGCTAAGCGTTACCGATCTGGGGTCGCGGAATGGAACGTTTGTTCGCGTCAAAGGCGAGCAAGTGCTCCGGCACGGCGACTATGTGTTTTTGGGGCAGCAGTTACTACGTGTCGAGATCGTCTGACACGTCTCGCCTGGGCATCGTTTTTCGCTGGGAGCCATCATGACCGTCTGCAATCGTTGCGGGAAAGAAAACCAGGACCACTACAAGTTCTGCCTCGGGTGCGGGGCCGAGCTCACGGCCGCTCCCAAGCAGGGCGACATGGGGATGATGAAGACCATGATGGCCGAGCCGGGCCAGAGTCCGACGCAAGCTCCGTTGGGCGCTCCGCGGGGTCCCTCGGGCAACCTGCCCCAGCCCGCGCCACTGCCGCGCGTCACCGGTGGTGCGCAAGGTGGAATGCCCGGGATGCCACCCGCGGGACCGCTCGGAGGTCCGGGTCCCGGTTCGTCGATGGGAGGCCCGTCGAGTGGCCTCGGTGGTCCTCCGCCGATGGGCGGCCCGATGGGCGGTCCGCCGATGGGTGGCCCGATGGGCGCACCACCACCGATGGGTGGCCCGCAGATGCCCCCACCGATGGGCCCACCGCCGGGCGTTCCCGGCTTCTCGCCGAGCTACGTCCCGCCGGCCGCCGCGGCTGCACCAGCGCCCGCCGGCGGAATGCGTCGCTGTCCGTCGTGCGGTAGCGACGTTCCGCCGACCTTCCGCTTCTGCGGCACGTGCGGGTTCCGCATGGACGAGCAATCGGGCGCGATGCCGATGCCGCAGCCCGGTCCGGCGCCGATGAGCGCGCCGGTGGCCGCTCCGCAGCGCGCGCGTCTGTCGATGACGCTGATCCGTCCCGACGGCAGCGAGGGTGGAACGCACGAGCTTCGCCAGGGCGAGAACAAGCTCGGCCGCAGCTTCGGTCCCGTGTTCGAGAACGATGGCTACCTGTCGCCGATCCACGCGCAGCTCGACATCCGCGGTCAGCAAGCGATGGTTCGCGATCTCGATTCGCTCAACGGCGTGTTCGTGAAGATGACCGGCGAAGAAGAGCTGACCTCGGGGCAGATCATTCGCATCGGCCAAGAGCTCCTGCGCTTCGAGCTGATCGGTGCGCCCGAGCCGACCGCGGATGGCACCGAGCTCATGGGCAGCCCGAACCCGGGCTACTGGGGCAAGCTCACGGTGATCATCGGACGCGAGATCACGGGCGCGGCGTTCCCGCTCCTCGGCGAGCAGTGCACGCTGGGTCGCGAGCGCGGCGAGATCAACTTCCCCGACGATGGCTACGTCTCGGGTCTCCACGCGCGCGTGTCGCTGCGCGATGGCCACGTGTTCCTCACCGACCTCGGCTCGTCGAACGGCACCTTCGTGAAGGTCAACGGCGAGCGCGCCGTGGGCCACGAGTCGTTCGTGCTCCTCGGCCAGCAGTTGTTCCGCCTGAACTTCTCCTGATCGATCGCGGTCCGAAACGACAGACGCCGCCGAGGACATCGGCGGCGTTTCTGCTTTCGGCGCGGACTACTTCTTCGGCTTGCTCGTATCGAGATCCTGCACCGACGGCATCTCGGTGTTCTTCTCGACGAACGTGAAGCCGTCCTTGATCTTCAGCTGACCGCCCGGGTCGAAGATGATCAACACGTCGACCTTCTCGCCCGGCTTGCCGCCCGGCGCTTCGACGATGAGCTCGCTGTCGCTCGCGAAGCGAACGACGGTGCCTTGGCGCGAGCCGAAGTACACCTTGGTCGTGCGCGGTCCGTCGTTGACGAACCGGTTGCCCTTGATGCGGACGTACGTGCCGCCCTCGACATCGCCCTTCTCGGGTTCGATGCCGGTCACCTTGAGCTTGGTGTCCTTCTCACCGCAAGCGGAGGCCGCGAGCAGGAAAGCGAGCGGAAGCACCAGACGCGTCATGGAGGGAAAGGTACCGAACTCCACGACCGAATTCCAACTCCCGTTCGCGACGTTCGGCATCACGTCACCCGGTTACATGAGGTCGCGGCGAGCCAGGGCGCGCCGCATCTTGGCGAGGGCCTGTTCCTGGAGCTGGCGGATGCGCTCGCGCGACAGGTTGTACTTGTCGCCGATCTCCTTGAGGGTCAGCTCCTGCTCGGTTCCGAGCCCGAAGCGCTGGCGGAGGATGTCCGCCTCGATCGGGCGCAGCTCGCGGAGGAGATCGCGGACCTCGGTGGTCAGGGCCTCCCATTCGAGGTCCTGGGTCGGCGAGAGGTCCTCGCGATCGGGATCCTCGAGCACCTCGCCGAGCGTGCGGCCCTCGTCGTCGCCGACCGGCTTGTCGATCGAGATCGACTGCTCGAGAAGCCAGCTGCGCATCTTCTCGATCTTGTCGAGCGGCATCTGGGTCGCGGTCGCGAGCTCTTCGCTCGTCGGGTTGCGGCCGAGCTGACCGGTGAGCAAGCGGCGCGCCTTGGTCAGGCGGTGCTGCGCATCGATCATGTGCACGGGCAGGCGGACCTCGCGCCCCTTGTCGGCGAGCGCACGGCTGATCGCATGACGGATCCACCACGACGCGTACGTCGAGAAGCGGAACCCGCGGCGGTAGTCGTAGCGCTCGACGGCCTTGAGCAGACCGAGGTTGCCTTCCTGGATCAAGTCCGCGAGCGCCATGCGGCCGTGGTTGAAGCGCCGCGCGATGCTGACCACGAGGCGCAGGTTCGCGCGCACGAAGTCATTGCGGGCATCCGTCGCCGCGCGGTTCGCGTTGACGACCTTGCGCAGCCACTCGGCGCGCGCGCGCTCGCGACCGAGCGAGCCGACGTCGGCGCCGCGAACGCCGATGCCGAGCGCGACGCGATCGATCGTGAGCAGCGCGGCATCGATGAAGAGATGATCCGTGTCCGCCGCGCGAAGCTTGCGAGCCGCGCGCGCGACGAGCTTGTTCCAGTCCTTGCAGTTCGTCTTCTCGGACGCCGTGCGCAGGTTCTTCGCTTCGGTCGGCAACGGCAGCAACAGCTCGATCGCTGCGATCACGTGCTCGACAGCGGGTGCGTGCGAGAGCACGGCTTCCCACAGCATGATCTCGAGTGCCTCGATCTCGCGCGCGGCGGTGAACTCCTCCTCGGGGCGCAGCACGTCGAGTGCCGCCATGTCTTTGAAGTACATCGACAGGTAGGTGCCGCCGTCGGGCCGCGCCTTGCTCTTCTTCTCGACGCTTGCTTCGCTGACGTCTTCGACGACCTCGCCCTCGTCCACATCGCCCGCGAGGGCTTCTGCGTCGAGCTCCGGCTCTGCATCGTCGGCCTTCGCAGCAGTCGCTTTCTTCGGCATGCGCGCGGCTTTCTTTGCCCCGACACGTGCGATGCGCTCTTTCTGCGGACGACCGAAACCAGTAGCTCCGACTTTCGTGACAATGGCTGCCATCGAACTGCCCTTCTGCGCGCGCGGCGCTACGGAATCAGACGCGCGAGCAGCCCAAATGTTTTGGCGCCTTTCATCGTGCTCGGCACATGGAAAGACTCCCGAGACCGTCGAGTTATTCCAACGTTACGAACCGTGCCAGGTCGACGGATCGACGAGCCACGGTTGTAACGACGCGTAACTACGCCGCGGAAGGATCCTTGCGCTCGGCTAGGACAATGATGTGGCGGGATTGGTTGCCGAAAAATCGTCCGCGGGTGTGATAGCCGCCCGAGACCTCGAGAACGCGGAATCCAGCCGCGTGCATGAGCTTTCCCACCTCGTGGAGGGAATAGGCCCGTACGGAGATCTCCTGCTCGAGCTGACGTCCGTCGTCGAACACGACGGAGCGGTTCACCTGGATGCGCGACGAGAAGTAATTGAGCTCGACTTCCTCGAGCACCACGCAGCCCTCGCCTTCCCACCACACGCGCGTGGGTAGGTCCGCGATCACGTAGTCGCGGTTGAGGATCTCGATCATCACGCGGCCACCGGGCTTCAGTGCGCGCGCGATGTTCGCGACGGTCTTCTTGTTCGTCTCGTCGTCGAAGTAACCGAACGTCGAGAACATGCAGTACGCGCCATCGAACTGCGCGTCGAAGTCGAGCTCGCGCATGTCGCCGCGCACGAAGTTGATCTCGAGTCCGCGGCGCTGCGCTTCTTCACCACCGCGCACGAGCAGCGGCGTCGACAGATCGAGGCCGACGACGTGGAAGCCGCGCGCGGCGAGCTCCATCGCGTGACGACCGTAGCCGCAGCCGACGTCGAGCACCTGTGCGCCGGGCGACAGGCCCATCGCGTCGATGACGAACTCGGCCTCGGACTGCGTCGCCTGCGGCGTCAAGAACGGGAGCGTGCGCAGGTAGTCCTCGTCGAACAGATCGATGAACCACGGCTTGCCGCGCGCGCCTTTGCCCTCGATCTTCGACGCGGCGGCCGCGGCGGGCGGCGCCTTCTTCGGTGGCGTCGGCGGTTTGACGTGATGGTCCTTCGCGGCCTGCGGGGGCGGCGGCGGCGCGTGGTGCTCTTTGTGATCCTTGGCCGGATCCTTCGCGACCTGCGGCGGCGGCGGCGGCGCGTGGGCCTCGGGCTTCTTCTCGACGGTGATTCCACCCGCGGGCGGCGGCACCGACGGTGGACGCTGGCGCGGAACCGGTCCCGTATTCGCCGTCGCGGCCGCATTCGGTGAAGGCGGCGGAGGCGTCTCGACGTCGACCTCGAACTCGCCCGAGTCAGCGGCGCGCTCGACGAGATCCTTGAGATCGATCTCGGGGACCGAACCACCTTGGATTCCGGGGCCGGGCTTGTCCACCTGCTCGATGTCGAGCGCCGACAGCGGCTGCGTCGTGTTCGGCTCGAGCTTCTTCGGTGGCGACTTCACCTCGGCGGGCTGCGATGCAGCGCGAACTGCCTCGCGTACCTCTTCGAGATCCTCTTCGGACAACGCGACCGTCTTGAGGCGCTCGCGCGTCGCGACACGCGGAGGCTCGGCGGGCGCCGGTGGCTCCGTCGCCGCACGGGGCGGACGCTTGAACGGCGGTGGCTCCGACGTGCTCGGTTGGCGCGCGACGGGTCCGGTCTGCGCCGTGTGCACCGGTGGAACCGCGGCGCTGCCGTTCGTCGGCACGCCGTCGGCCATGTCGACATCGACGTCGACATCGGTGACCACCGATGGTGGTGCGGTCGGCTCCGTCGTGCTGCGGGCCTTGAACGTGACCGTCGGCTCGTTGGTTGGCAGCGCGGTCTGGATCGCCATTGGCAGCCCCGGCGACGACCGGCGGGGGGTCTCGCTCGGATCGGTGAGACCGAGCGCTTCGAGATCGACCGCGTTCATCTCGCGCGTCTTCATCTCGAAGTCCGCGCTCTCGGGCGGTGCGCTCGGCGGATCGATCACCGTCGACATGCTGTCGGGCGCGATCGGATCCGCGAACGACGGGACCGGCGTGGGACGCGAGTGATCTTCGATCCCCGCATCCAGATCGTCGATGCGCGGCACCGGCTCGCTGCCATCGCTCGTGAAGCTGTACGCGATCGACATGGCGAGCGACGGATCCTCGGGCACCGGTGCGACGACGGGCGGTGTGGTCGTGCGGCGAGGAACGTTGTCGGACGGAACGCGCAGGCCACCGCCACGGCGGCGGCGACGACGGCGCTCGGCCGTGGTCATCCCGGCTTCCATGTCACTCGTCGAGTGAGTGCCCGAATCGTCGTCGCGTTTACTCACGCGATCCTCCCGATTCGTTGGCCGAATTGCAGGCTCGCACCGATGGCGAGCTCGTCGCCGAGCGTTGCCTTCGACGGCGGAAACACGAGCACCACCGTCGAGCCGAGGCGGAACGCGCCGAGCTCGTCGCCCTTCGCGATCGCCCTGCCACCGAGCTCGATCGTCGTGCGCTCGCGCAAGTGGCGGAACGTGGCGCTCTCGGGCGCATCCGCGAGCGCGATGTTGCCGACGCCGGCGGCGCCGACCATGACCACTGCGACGTCGCCGATTCCCTCGGCATTCAACCGGATCACGACACGCTCGTTGCGTGCGAGCAAACCTTCACGACGGTTCGTCGCCCAGCGATTCACGGGCCACAGCGTACCGGGCACGTAGTCGTAGCTGACGAGCCGTCCACCGACGGGTGCGTGCACGCGGTGATAGTCGCGGGGCGAGAGATAGATCGTCAGGTACGCACCACCGAGCAGCGAGCGCGCGAACGCGGCGTCGGGGACCAGCTCGTCGAGCCGGTAGTGGCGGCCCTTCGCCTGGACGAGCGTGCCGTCGGTGGCGATGCCGCCCGCGGCGATCGCCCCATCGCACGGCGAGATGATCGCGGTCGGCGCGGGATCGACTCGGCGAGCGCCCTCACGAAGCTTTCGCGCGAAGAAATCACCGAGCGATGCGTACTCGCCGAGGTCGAGCTCGGCTTCCGCGAGGTTGGCTCCGACGGCGCGCGCGAACGCGCGATACGCGAAGCGGCGAAGCACGGACGGCAACGTCCGGCTCGCCACGGTCCCGATCAGCGCCGAATACGCAGCGCCCGGACCTGGTCCTGGAGCGGCTGCAGTGCCTGGCTGAGCGGAAGATGCCACGCGGGTTACGGTATCCCCCCTGGTTCACGTGGTGTCCCACGCGACCCGGAATACCAAGATTCTGCCAGGGACCCCGCCGGGTTACAAGCTCGGGAGCGCGCGAGCGCCGCTACCCCAAAAAGCCGCTAGCAGTCGTAGTACAGCTGGAACTCGGCCGGCACCGGGCGGAGTCGCACGTGATCCGCCTCGGCTTCGCGCTTGTAGCCGATCCACGCGTCGATGAGGTCGTTCGAGAACACATCGCCCTTCATCAAGAACGCGCGGTCCTTGTGGAGTGCGTCGAGGGCCGCGTCGAGCGATCCCGGCACGGTCGGGACCTCTGCCAGCTCCTCGGGGGACAGCGAGTAGATGTCCTTGTCGAGGGGCTCGCCCGGGTGGATGCGGTTCTCGATGCCGTCGAGGCCGGCCATGAGCATCGCGGAGAACGCGAGGTACGGGTTGCACGACGGATCGGGCGAGCGAAGCTCGAGGCGCTTGGCCTTGGGCGAGCTCGAGTACATCGGGATGCGGATCGACGCCGACCGGTTGCGCGCCGAGTACGCCAGGTTGACCGGCGCTTCGTAGCCCGGGACGAGGCGGCGATAGCTGTTCGTGGTCGGGTTCGCGAACGCGCAGATCGCGCCCGCGTGCTTGAGCAGACCGCCGATGTAGAACAGCGCCATCTCGGACATGCCCGCGTAGGCATCGCCCGCGAACAGCGGCTTGTTCGACTTCCACAGCGACTGGTGCGTGTGCATGCCCGAGCCGTTATCTCCGTAGAGCGGCTTCGGCATGAACGTCGCCGTCTTGCCCGCCGCGCGCGCGACGTTCTTGACGATGTGCTTGTACCAGAGCACCTGGTCCGCCATTTTGACCATGGTGTCGTACTTCATATCGATCTCGCACTGACCCGCCGAGGCGACCTCGTGGTGGTGCGTCTCGATGATGATGCCGACGGCCTGCATCAGCGCGACCATGTTCGTGCGCAGATCCGAGAGCTGATCCATCGGACCGACGGTGCAGTAGCCACCCTTGGTCGCGGTCTTGCTGCCGAGGTTGCGACCGTTCTCGTCGCGGCGGTTGTTCCAGCCGCCCTCGTCGGAGTCGACGCGGAAGAACGAGTTGTTCGGATCCTCCGAGTACTGGATCGCGTCGAAGACGAAGAACTCGGCCTCGGGTCCGTAGTACGCGGTGTCGGCGATGCCCGTCGACTTCAAGTAGTTCTGCGCGCGCTTCGCGAGCGAGCGCGGATCACGCGAGTACGGCTCGTGCGTGATCGGATCGATCACGTCGCACAGGATCGACAACGTCGGCGTCTTCAAGAACGGATCCATCACCGCCGTCGTCGCGTCCGGCTTCATCAGCATGTCGGACGAGTTGATCGCCTTCCATCCCGCGATCGAAGACCCGTCGAAGCCGAAGCCCTCTTCGATGCCTTCGTTGAGGCGCTCGATCGGATAGGTGAGGTGCTTCCAATTGCCGAGGAAGTCGACGAACTTCGCGTCGATCATCTTGGCGCCGTGCTTCTTGACGTACTCGTTCAGCTCGCTTGGGGTCACTGGGGTCTCTCCTCGGCTAGTTAGATGGCGTCTTCACCGGTCTCGCCGGTGCGGATACGAATGACTTCGTCGATCGGCGAGATGAAGATCTTGCCGTCGCCGATCTTTCCGGTGCGCGCGGCCTCGGTGATCACGGTGACCACCTGTTGCACGCTGTCGTTGGGAACGATGATCTCGACCTTCACCTTGGGCACGAAGTCGACGACGTAGGCCGAGCCCCGGTAGACCTCTTTCTTTCCACCGGTTCGACCGAAGCCTTTGACCTCGATGACCGTCATGCCGTGCACACCAATCTCGGCGAGGCGTTCCTTCACCTCGTCGAGCTTGAACGGCTTGATGATGGCCTCGACCTTCTTCATGAAGGAGGGATAGCCGATCGAATGTTTCCGGCGCGTTTCGCGTCGGGGAATTCGTTCCGATCTCTTGCGTGAGCGATCGCGCTCGCGTGCTACCGCACGTCAGTCGCGCGTATCAATCGCGCATCTTCGCGCGGAAGTTATCGAGGCGACGCGCGGCTTCGTCGAGGTTGTCCTTCGACTTGTTCTGCAAGTACTGCATGAGCTCGTTCCACTCGGCGTCTAGCTGCATGCCGTTCTTCTGCTTGTAGGTCTGGTACTGCGCGGACGTCGAGCGAACCTTCTGTCCGAGGATCGCGAGGGTCATCTCCGACTTCGGCGGAGTGGTGTCCTTCGGTTCCTTTTCCTTCGGCTTCCTCGGGTCTTTCTTCGGTCGCTGAATTGGCTCGACCTTCTCGGTCTTCTCGATCTTGTCGTCGGTCTTGTCGTCGATCTTCGTCTCTGCGTTGTCGGGGACCGCCGCCACGCCCGCATCGGGAGTCGCCTCCGGGGCACTCTTCTTGTCGTCGATCGGCTGGAACGTGATCGCGTTCATCTTGTTCTCGACGATCTTCGGCTTCGCCTCGGGCTCGCTCTTGCGGCCGAGCGCGATCACGATCGCGACCGCGGCCACCGCGATCACCGCGAGCGACACGAGCACGATCACGGTCGGCTTCTTGCGTGACTCGAGCTCGCTCGGCAGCTCGCGCACGGCGGTGCCGGTGCCGTCGGCGAGATCGAGCTCGTCGGCCATCGATTGCGACGGCAGGATCGTCGACGGAATCGCACGCTGCTGTCCGGATGCACGCGTGCGCACCGGTGGTGTGGGCGGCGGCGCGGCATCGGGCGGCGCTTGCAACGGGAGCTGCGCGAGCGCGAACGAAACGGTGGAGATCGTCTGCGTGTGGAAGTCCGCCTGGAAGTCCTCGAGGTGTGTCTTCGCGATGCGATCGTGCAGCTCGCGTTGCGCGGTCATCTCGTCGGCGAACAGGTCGCGCATGTACGAGCCGAGCTGGTCGGTCGAGATCGTCGGGTTCACCGCGACGAGCGCTTGCTGGATCGCATCGCGCAGCTCGGCGGCGGATTGATAGCGATCCTCGGACTTCGGGCGCAGCGCCGTGGATACGAGCTGGTCGTACGGCTGCAGCACGGGATCGATCGACGACGGCAGCGGATACTCGCCGCGCGCGACCTTCTTCGCGAGCGCGCGGTAATCGGGCTCGGGTCCGGGTTCGTACAGGCGTTGGCCGGTGAGCAGCTCGTAGAGCACGACGCCCGCCGCGTAGATGTCCGTGCGGTGATCGACGATGCCGCCGCGGATCAGCTGCTCGGGCGCCATGTAGCCGAACTTGCCGAAGCCCATCTTCGGATCGGTCGCGGTGCCGCGCAGCGCGCTCTTGGCGATGCCGAAATCGATGACCTTCGTCTCGCCCTCGAACGACACGAGCACGTTCGGCGGGGAGATATCGCAGTGCACGAGGTTGAGCGACGCACCGTCGCTGCTCGTGCGGCGGTGCGCGTACGCGAGACCGTTCGCGAGCTCGCGTCCGATGAACAGCGCGAGATCGACGGGCAATCGCTTCTTCTCGTGTCCCAGGCGCGCGAGCGTGCGGCGAAGATCGCGGCCCTCGACGTACTCGAGCGCGAGGAAGTACTCGTCGCCGACGCGGCCGACCTCGAACACCTGCGCGACGTTCACGTGTTGCAGCTTGATCGCGACCTGCGCTTCATCGACGAAGCGCGAGATGAACTGCGCATCTGCCGCGAGGTGCGGGAGCACCTTCTTGATCACCGCGAGCTTCTCGAAGCCGGTCAGACCGTGCTTCGCCAAGAAGATCTCGCCCATGCCGCCACGCGACAGGCGTTGCACGAGCAAGTAACGACCGAACACCTGCGGAAGGCTCGGGTCTTGCCGCGCCGTCGGACCCGTGGTCCCCCCCTTTTCGGTTCCGGCCTGCAACGCGCCAATCCTAACTCGGGACGGGCTCGTCACAACGACGAGTCGTCGCTGACACGATCACCCATCTTCCTGCAGCATTTCATGCATGAGTTGCGGTAGGTTGGCGCTCGCGCATGCGGATCTGTGCCCTCGTGGCCTGCCTCGTGACAGCGTGCAACGCCGGGCAAGGGTCGTTGGAGCTCGATCTGTCGCTGCCGACGAAGCCCGAGCTCCGGCCGATCGGCATGACCACGGTGACCGTCACGGCGACGTTTCCGGGCGAGTCTCCGATCTCCACGACGAGCGTGATCGAGGACAACAAGTTCGCCGCCGGCGACTTCCCGGTCGGTCGAGACGCGCAGATCGGTGTGGTGCTGCGCGATGTCTCGAACCGCATCGTCGGCGTCGGCGAGGCAGGACAGACGATCGACATCGTCGGCGACGAGGCCACGCAGATCACGATCCCGGTGCGCAAGCCGTTCGTCTACGCGAGCGGCGCGGCGCCCCTCATCTCCTACGATCCGACGCTCGATCCGCGCGACGACGCGTTCCAGAGCACGGTGCCCGGCGTGTCCGCCGGGTTGTTCACGATCAGCGTCGGTGGTGATCGCGCGGCGGTCGTCACCGCGAACCAGGTGCTCGTCGTCGCGACCGCCGAGAACATGGTCACCGGCATGATCCCGATTCCGAGCATGCCGCGCGACGCGACCGCAGTGCCGGGCACGCACAAGATCGCCGTCGCGCACGCGACCGGCATCACCATCGTCGATCTCGACACGAGCACGGTCGCGACCGCGGGGGTCGGTCCCGTCGACAAGGTGACCGCCGGCCCCGCCGAGAACGGCACGATGTACGCGTACGGCCTGATCGGCCGCGTCGCGCCGCCGGAGCTTCCGCCGCCGATGGGGATGTGCTCGGGCTCGTCGTCGATCGTCACGATCGAGGTCGACAATCCGACGACGGCGATGCCGAAGGCGATCTCGATGGCCGTCTCCGATATCGCGGCGGCGCCGGACACCACCGCGCTGTTCGCGTCCCTGCCCTGCGCAGGTCGCGTCGCGCGCGTGACCGGTGACCCGACGCTCGAGGTCGGCGACCTCACGCTCGACGAGATCGCCACGGTCGAGCGCGCGTCGGTGCTCGCCGTCGCCGGCAATCGCATCTGGGCAGCGGGCACGCAGGTGTCGATGCCGGAGTGCTCGTCGGGAAGTGGCGACTGCGCGGCGACGTCGATGGTGTCGTGCACCGGTGGCACCTCGAACGACGTGGTCTACGTCGATCAAGGCGCGAGCATCATCGTCTCGTCGATCCCGCTCGACGGTGGCGACCCGATCAAGTTCGTCGCGCCGCCGCGCCGCGAGACGATCATCGATTCGCGTGACGATGCGATGCAGCACGCGCAGCTGCTCAAGGCGATCAGCGCGGTGCCCGTGGATCTCGTGACGCTGCCCGGCGGGCAGTACGTCAGCCTGATCACGAAGAGCCGCTACTTCATCGTCACGCTGCGCAACATCATCACGGGCGAGGTCATCCTGCCCTGCCTCGACGCCGAGACCCACGATTGGATGTTGTTCGACCTCGCGAGCTCCGCCGTCTCGCAGCGCGTGCGCACGTTCTGCAGCGTCGTCGTGCAGCCGATGACCGGTCAGTTCCCGATGTGGCAGTGCGACCAACCGCCCGAGTCCGAGACGTCCGAGATGGAATACAAGCCGACCTCCGTCGGGGCGCTGTTCGGAGCGCGATGACGGTGAATCGATGATGCGCGCTCTCGTGATCCTCGCGATGCTGCTCGGCGTCGCCCACGCGGATCCAGATCCGAAGCGCAAGGTGTGCGTGCTCGAGTACCGCTCGGGCAGCTCCGCGATGCAGGGCATCGGCGCGCGCATCCTCGACACGATGAGCAAGCAGACCTCGCTGCAGCTCCTCGGGCTCGACGCGACGCGCACCGTGTACGGCGCCGAGCTCGATCAAGCGATCGTCAAGTGTGGCGGCGAAGCGAACTGCATCGCGAACATCGGCAAGAAGGTCGGCGCGGCCGATGTCGTGCTCGTCGCGGTCAGCGAGCTCGGCGACGTCATCCTCACGATCCAGCGCATCGACGTCGCGAAGCAACAAGCGGTGACGCGCGTCGCGGACTCGTTCGCGCCCGGCAGCTCGCCGTCGGAGGATCAGGTCAACGGCTACCTCGCGCGCCTGCTCGCGCCGAACGACTTCGTGCGCTACGGCGTGATCGATATCGTCGCGAACCTCTCGGGCGCCGCGGTCACCGTCGGTGGAACGAACCGCGGCCTCACGCCGATCCAGCCGCTCAAGCTGCCCGCGCCGGCGAACTACGAGATCAAGGTGACGAAGGAAGGCTTCGAGGCGTTCTCGACGAGGATCCAGCTGCCGCCCGACGGCGAGCTCAAGGTCGAAGCGCGCCTGTCCAAGCGCGGCGCCGGGACCGCCTGGTACCAGCGGTGGTACGTGCTGACCGCGGCCGGCATCCTCGTCGCCGGAACCGCCGGCACGGTGATCTACTTCGCGACGCGCGAAGGTCCCGCCGACAGCGTGCCCGTCAGCGGAACGCTCTAGCGCGAGCTAGAGCTCGCAGGTCATGACGAGCGCGTCCTCGTCGTTGTCCTGGTAGTAGCGCGCGCGCACGTGCACGGTGCGAAACCCGAGGCGTTCGTACAACGCGATCGCGGGTGCGTTCCCTTTGCGCACTTCGAGCGTGGCGAGCGTCGCCCCGATCGTGCGCGCGGCCTCCATCGCGTGCGCGAGCAACCTCCCCGCGAGACCGCGGCGGCGGAAATCGGGATGCGTGGCGATCGACAGCACGTGCAGCTCGGCGCTCGACGCGACGAGCCAGTAGTTGTGAAACGCGAGCACGGACCGTCGCTCGTCGCGCAGGACGTCGATGCGCGCGTGATGCGTGACGAGCTCGCGCTCGAACGACTCGCGCGTCCACGCCGAATGAAACGAGTGGCGCTCGATCTCGAGGACCGCGTCGAGATCGCCCGGGGTCGCGGGCTCGATCATGCCGGCTTCGGCGCGTCGGGCTTCTTGTCTCGATCGGTCTTCGGTGTGACGAGGCTGATCACCGCGCGCCACACGGTGTCGATGCCGTCGTTGTCGAGCGTGGACACCGCGTACGGATCGCGCGTCAGAGCGAGGGTCTTGCGCGACTTCTGCACCTCGAGCATGCGCTTGTTCTTGGCCAGCTTGTCGCCCTTGGTCAGCGCGACGATCACCGGCACGCCGCGCTCGGCGAGCCAGGGCACGAAGTCGAGCTCTTCTTCCTGCGGGCCGCGCCGGATATCGATGAGGAGCAGCACGCCAGCCAGCGTCGCGCGCTTGGCGAGGTACTCCTCGATCAGCGGCTTCCAGCTCTCCTTGAGCCCGACGTTCACCGCCGCGTAGCCGTAGCCCGGCAAGTCGACGAGGTGGAACGACGGAGACGCGTCGACCTGAAACCAGTTGAGCAAGCGCGTGCGGCCCGGCGTGCGCGACGTGCGCGCGAGTCCGTCCTGGCCGACCATGGCGTTGATGAGGCTCGACTTGCCGACGTTCGATCGTCCCACGACCGCGACCTCGGGCAACGAGGGCGGTGGGAAGTCGGAGGGCGCCGCCGCCGACGTGACGAAGGCGACCTTGGGCCTGGAGTGCGAGCGAGCCATGGGCGCGCACCTTACCGCACGGTAGGCTCGCCGGATGGCGGACGTCACGTTTCGAGACTTTGCAGGCGCGGTGATGGGCGGCGATCGCGTGAAAGCAGCGAGTGTCCTCGAGGTGCTGCTCGGTGCGTCGGCCGAGACCGCCGACGCGGCGACCGGCGTGTTCACGAGCAAGATGAGCGATCCGGCGTTCATGCCGAAGGCGATGGGCTTGCGTACGGCGGTGACGACGGGGACCGACGAGGAGCTCGGGGTCCTGATCGAGCAGTGTTTCGGTCTGCACGGCCCGGCGCTGGAGACGGCGATCGCGACGCTGCGTGCGCGGTATCCGCGCGCGACCTAGTGGCCCCTCGGCGAACCTCGATCATCGCGTCGGTTGTCGCGTCGATCAGCGCGCCCATCGACGAGGCCATACGCGACGGCCTCGTCGACAGTGAACGCACGGTCCGCACGCATGTCGGCCAGCACCGTCTCGCGACGCTGGCCCGTGTCTGCCGCGAGCATGTCGACGACGATCGACTCGGTTCGCTCGAGCTCTGCCGTCGATAGCGACGGGTCCGTGGAGCGGATGGCCGAGAGCGCGAGCGCGGTGAACGGGATCGCGGTGCGGTGTCCGCGCGCGCCGTGCGCGAGGATCAGGAGCGCGACGCCGGCGACATCGCCGGTGGTGAGAACGTGCACCGGACACGACAGCGCATCCATCGTGTCGCGAATGGCGAGCGTCGGCGAGACATGACCGCCCGGCGACCGCAGGTAGATGTGGAGCGGCGAGCCTGGCTGCTCGGCCTCGAGAAACAACAGCTGCGCGATGACGATGTTCGCCGTGTCGTCGCTGATGACTCCGTCGAGGACGACGATCCGATCGCGAAGCAGCTCGGCGGGCGCCTTCATTCAGTGGACTTTGGCCGTCACGTCGAAGGGCTTGGACGTCGTCGCGCGCGCGTGACACTGCAGGCACAGCGCGGTGCGCGCCTTCGGCGTCGAGAGATCCGCGAGGCCGAGCGCGCGCGAGACCGGCGGGTTGCGCATGATGTCGTCCTCGGCGTACGCGGCGCCCGCGCCGTGGCAGGCCTCGCAGCCGACCTCGACGGCGATCGCGGGGCCCGCGGGTGCTTCGCCGGTGCCGTGACACGCGAGACACTTCGCGGGCGGCTTCGCGACGAAGCGATCGCGCGTGAGCGCGTGGCGCGTGGTCTGCCACGCTGCGAGCTGCGTCGGGTGACAGGTGCCGCACGCGGCGGTTCCGGACCAATCGCGCTTCGCTGCGGTCGCGACACCGACGGCGATCGCGATGATCGCGATGGCGACGAGGACTGCGGCGCGCGGCATGGCGGCGAAGCTACCGCGGCTCGGGCGAAAGTGGTAACGAAGCCTCGTGGCGGTGCACGTGATCGGACTGACCGGCGGAATCGCGTCGGGCAAGAGCACGGTCGCTCGCATGCTGACCGAGCGCGGCGCCGCGATCGTCGACGCGGATCTGCTCGCGCGCCAAGTAGTCGAGCCCGGGCAGCCCGCGCTCGCAGAGCTCGTCGCGCGGTTCGGTCCGCAGATCCTGACGGCCGAGGGCACGCTCGATCGCAAGCGCCTCGGCGCGATCGCGTTCTCGGATCCGGCGGCGCGCGCGGACCTCGGGCGGATCACGCATCCGCGGATCGCGGCGGCGAGCGCGGCGGCGATCGCGACGTGGGCGGACGCGGGTGCGAACGTGGTGTTCTACGAGGCCGCGCTACTCGTCGAGAATCGCGCGCACCTGGCGCTCGAAGCGCTCGTCGTGGTCAGCGTCACGCCCGAGATCCAGCTCGAGCGGCTGGTGGTGCGCGATGGCCTGACGCTCGACGAGGCGAACGCGCGCATCGCGTCGCAGGCGCCGCTCGCCGACAAGCTCGCGGTGGCGACGTGGGTGATCGAGAACCACGGCGATCAGGAGGCGCTCGCGCGCGAGGTCGACCGCGTGGTCGCGTCGATCACCGAGCGGTTCGGTCCCATCGCGGTGCCGCCGGCGAAGGCGGGCCGCGCGAAGACGAACCACGAGACCGGCAAGGTGTCGCTGATCCGCGAGGAGGTCGCGCTCGTCACGGGCTATCCCGCGTTCACCGCGAAGCGAATGCTGGGGCGGCTGCTCGCGCCACCCGATGGCGATCCGCCGGACAAGGTGTTCGTGCTCGCGCGCGAACAGTTCGCCGACGAAGCGCGCCGGTTCGTCGCGTCGCTCGGGCCGAATGCGGATCGCGCGGAGATCCTCGTCGGTGATGTCTGCGACATGGATCTCGGCCTGTCGAGCGTCGAGTACCGAGCGCTGTCGCGCGAGGTGACGTGGATCCATCACCTCGCGGGCATCTACTTCGCGGGCGTGGATGCCAAGACGATGCATCGCGTGAATGTCGTCGGCACCAAGGGCGTGCTCGATCTCGCGCGCGATGCGGCGCGGCTCGAACGGTTCGTGCACTGGTCGACGGCGATGGTGTCCGGCGATCGGCGCGGCACGTTCTTCGAGGAGGATCTCGAGGTCGGGCAGAAGTTTCACAACGAGTACGAGCGCACGAAGTTCCTCGCCGAGAAGCTCGTGCGCGGCGCGATGGGGCAGCTGCCGATCACGATCATCCGGCCCGGCATCATCGTCGGCGACAGCAAGACCGGCGCGATCGACAAGCTCGACGGGCCGTACTACCTGATCACGCTGATCGCGACGAACGCGTCGGGCGTGCGCTTGCCGCTGCTCGGTCGCGGCGATGCGCCGCTACACCTCGTGCCGATCGACTACGTCATCGAAGCAGCCGCGCGCGTCATCCGCGACGAGAGCGCGGCCGGCAGGACGTTCCACATCGTCGATCCCGCGCCGATGTCTGCGCGCGCGGTGTTCGAGGCGGTCGCCGAGCACGCGAACACCGAGAAGCCGTTCGGACACATCCCGCGCCCGATCGCACGCGCGGTGCTGCGCACGCCCGGCCTCTCGAAGCTCGCGGGTGGACCGCGCGCGTTCGTCGATGTCCTCGATCACCCGGTCGCGTACGACGCCACCAACACGCAGCAAGCGCTCGCCGGCACCACGCTGCGCTGCCCTGCCCTCGCCGACTATCTCCCGGTGCTCGTGCAGTACGTGCTCGACGTGACCCGCACCGTGCCGGCGCCGAGCGACGACATCGCCGATCCGCTCGCCTGAACCTGTCGATCGGACTCTACACATCGAGCGACGTGTGCACGTCGATGCACGAACTGTGATGGGACGACGAAGTTGCAGTCGTGCGGCGACTCCCCACGCGAACGAGCTTTGTGCCGAGTAACCTCGCGAACGACTTCGAGGTGCCGGTGTGGCGCAGAAGTTGTAGCCGGCCGGCATCGTGAAATCCCACGCAGCTTCCGGGGTCGTGTTGGCGCTGTTTCTTGGAGCATGCACGGAGCCGAGCTCGGAGCCGGGAATGCCCGGCGACGTCGGCGGCAAGGGAGATGGGCCCTCGAGCGCGACGTGTCGCGACGAAAGGCTCGTGTTCTCGGCCGACGAGCTCCCCGCGGTGCCGTCGTCGACATCTCGCAAGACGTGGGGCGGTAACGCGACGCAAGGGAACCACGTCATCGATCCACCCTACGACGAGGAGTTCTTGTCCGCGGCCACGCGAGCAAAGGCGCGCGGTCTGCGCGTGTTCGCGTATCTCGAGGGTCCGTGCGGCGACACCGGTGGCGTCGATGACGGCGAGCGCGCTCGCTGCCGGACGTTGCATGCCGACTTCAATCAGGCGTTCGCACCACAGACGCCGGATACGGCGCTCGCTCGGTGGAAGCCATTCACGTTCGCGCAGATGGCGCGCGCCGACGAAGCCGGCGTCGACTATTGCGAGATCGACAACCTCAGCAACAACGTCACCGTTCCGTTGATCCCGCTCATGCAGGAGCTCAAGGACCTCTACGACAGCGGCGAACATCACTGCCGGTTGGTGTTCAAGAACCTCGCGGTCGAAGACATCGAGGCGATCAAAGAGTCCGTCGCCCCCACGATCGAGGACGCCGCGTTCATCGCCCCGTTCCACATCTACGAGGCGGACGACACCCGAGACAAAGCCGATCTCGATGCCGCGATGCGCGATATCAAGGGCGACGGCGCCGTCACCATCATCAGCCTCGACACGAATCACTACGGATCCGACTTCACGCCGGATACGTTTCGGAGCTGCGGTCGGTAGCTACCGCGCTACCAACCCTGTGCCCCCATCGAGTTGAACAGACACCCCGGGCATTCGCCATCGGGCTCGGTTCCCGTCGAAATCTGGCAGCCACAGATATCGCACTGCCAGTACCCGTGAATGGTGCCGCGACCACCATTCACTCGCTCGAGCCGTTTGGTATCGAGTTGTTGCGGACGCATCGGGACACGCCTCTTCATGGCCTGACCGAGGAGCACGAGTCGAGCCATCGCAAGCCTTCGAGATCACGAGGACCTACGCGTGATCAGATCGTGAACCCTGCACGAACTGTGAAGGCGCTCTTGTGGGTCTCTGGAGCCTACGGGGTGGCCGCGGCCGAGAACAGCTCCCAATCGACGCCGCCGCCGACGTCGCGCGAGAAGTAGATGTGACAGCCGTCCGCGCTGACGTGCGCGTCGCCTTCATCGAAGTCCGTGTTCACGCCGGGGACCTCGAGCGGCGTGCCGAACGCGGCGTCACCGGTGGCACGCGTGGCGTACCAGAGATTTCCAGAGCCGTTCGACGAAGTGCGATCCGACGCGAAGATGATGACGCGATCGTTCGCGATCAGCGTCGGATCCCACTCGCCCGATCCCGAGTTCACGCCACCGACCTCGGTCGGCGACGCGAACACCTCGGAGAGGCTCGCGCGCTTCGCGACCATGATGCGCTGCGGAGACGGCGACGTCGGCGAGTAGTACAGGCGCAGTCCGTCGGAGTTGACAAAGGGATCGAGCTCGCTGCCCGCGGTCGCGAGGCCCGAGGTGTGCGAGCGAGAGATAGGGCCCCACGCCGCGTTCGACGTCGGGCGGCTCGTCTCCCAGATGTCCGAGCCACCGGCGCCACCGGACTGGCTAGAGGCCACGACCGCGAAGAGGCGATCCTGCGTCATCGACATCTTGCTCTCCGCGCCACCCGACGTGCTGAAGTCCGGATCGCGCGCGGGCGCACCGAACGGCTGCGCACGAGTCGCGCGCGTCGCTTTGAACACGTCGCCGCCCCCTTGGCTCGTGGCGCCGCCGTTGGAGAACCAGATCGTGAGCTCGTCGACGGAGACGAACGGATCGCGATCGTAGGAGGTCGAGCTCAATGACGCGAGCTGCGCGGCCGATTGAAACGTGATCGTCTGGTTGAGCCACGCGAGGAGGCACGTCGGTTGGAGCGGGCCATCCACGGGGGCATCGGTGGGCGTGGTGGCGTCAGTGTCCGCGCCATCGACCTGCATGTCACCGTCGGATGGACCGCCATCGCCGGTGTTGGAACCGGGCGTGATGCGGAAGCCGCAGCCGGCGAGCGCGACGAGGAGCGCGATGCGCGTCACTGCATCTCCGCGACGTAGAGGTCGCTCGTCGAACCGCGTGTCGACGCGAAGTACAGCCGGCACCCGTCGGGGCTGAGGAACGGATCGCCGTCGTAGCCGCTGCTGTTCACGTCGGGGACCATCTGCGGAGCACCGAATGTACCCGTGCTCGTGCGCGTCGCGTACCACAGGTTGGTCAATGCCTGCGGGGCGGTCCGATTCGACGTGAACACGATCACCGTCTCGTCGGGTGTCAGCGTGGGATCCGCGTTGCCCTCGCCCACGCCGGCGGGGATGCCGGCGACCTGCTCGGGGATCGCGAAGTCGTCGTCGATGCCAGCGCGCGCGGCGACCCAGATCTGCTGCGGCTCACCGGCGGCGTAGTAGACGTGCAGTCCGTCTGCAGAGATGTGCGGATCGAGCTGCGAGCCCACATCGTTCACGCGCACCAGACTCGCCGGGCTGATCGTCTCGAACACGGCGTTGCCACTCGCAGTGCGGCGCGCCTCGAACAGATCCCACCCACCGACGGTGCCGAAGCGCTGCGATGCGATCACGCCGATGAGCCCGTCGCCGTTCACGCTGAGCTTGCTGTCGTCGAGCGAGAGATCACTGATCGAGCTCTTGATCGTGCTCTCGCCGAACGGCTCGGTCAGCGACGGACGAATCGCCGCCCAGATGTCGTGATCGACAAACTGGTCGCCATTCCAGACGAAGAACAGCACGAGCTCGTCGCTCGTCATCGCGGGATCACCCTGCTCTCCCGACGTCGGGATGTTCGCGAGCAGCGATGGCGTCGAGAACGCGACCTGATGCGCCTGCCACTTCCCGAGGCACGTCGTCGGGGCCGGCGCGTCGATCGGACCGTCCGCGATGTCCGCATCGCGCGCGTCATCGGCGGGTGCCCCGTCGGCGCCGATGCCGACCTGGAACCCGCATCCGGCCATCAACACCACGACGAGCACGGCGCGCGCCATGCTCCCAGCGTATCACCCGGCGGTCACTCGTCGGGGCTATCGACAGTGCCCAGAAGGCGCGGCAGCGGATCGCCGCCCGTTCCGAGCTGGCGGAGGCTCGCGAGGTGATGGATCAAGAAGTCGCGGTTGTCGCCGACGGAGAGATTCTGTAGCTCCAGCGCACCGATACGGTCCTCGGGTGTGAACGCCGGCGCCTCGACACGCTCCATCGACAGCTTGTCGGGGCCGTACGCCATGTGCTCCGCGCGCGTACTCACGATCGTGTAGTCGTCACCGCGGCGCAGCTCGAGCGTCACCTCGCCCGTGATGCTCGGCGCGACCCACCGCGTGAGGCCGTCCTTGAGCAGGCACGCTTCGGGATCGAACCACTTGCCCTCGTACAACAGACGACCGAGGCGGCGACCGAGGGTGGCGTACAGATCGAGCGTGTTCTCGTTGTGGATCGCGCTGATCAGTCGCTCGTACGCGATGTGGAGCAGCGCCATGCCCGGCGCTTCGTAGATGCCGCGGCTCTTCGCGTCGATCACGCGGTTCTCGATCTGATCGCTCATGCCGAGGCCGTGGCGACCGCCGATCGCGTTCGCTTCGACGAACAGGTGATACGGCGACTCGAAGCGCACACCGTTCAGCGTCGTGGGGCGCCCCTGCTCGAAGCCGATCGCGATCTCCTCGCGCTCGACGGGCACGTCCTTCCAATGCGCGACGCCCATGATCGGCTGGACGATGCGCATGCCGCTGTCGAGCCGCTCGAGGTCCTTCGCTTCGTGCGTGGCCCCGAGGAGGTTCGCGTCCGTCGAATACGCCTTCTCGACGCCCATGCGATACGGCTTGCCGATCTTCGCGAGGTACTCGGACATCTCCTTGCGACCGCCGAACGCGCGCACGAACGCGTTGTCGAGCCACGGCTTGTAAATGCGCAGCGTCGGATCGACGAGGATCCCGTAGCGATAGAAGCGCTGGATGTCGTTGCCCTTGTGCGTCGAGCCATCGCCGAACACGTGGACATCGTCGTCGACCATCGCGCGCACGATCGCCGTGGTGGTGACGGCGCGACCGAGCGGCGTGGTGTTGAAGTACTTCTTGCCGCCGACGGAGAGGTGGAACGCGTTGCACTGGATCGCGATCAAGCCCTCGCGCACGAGGCTGTCCTTGCAGTCGATCAAGCGCGCGACGCGAGCGCCGTGCTCGAGCGCGCCGGGCGGAATGTCGGCCGGGTTCGACTCGTCGGGTTGTGCGAGATCCGCGGTGTACGCGTAGACCTCCATGCCTTGCTCGGCGAGCCACGCGACCGCACACCGCGTGTCGAGGCCACCGGAGTACGCGATCGCGAGGCGGGTTCCTTTGGGCGGAAGCTCTCTATAGATACGGCTCATTCGTCGGCACCTTCGTCAGCGCTGTCGGATTCGGTGGTGGCCTTCGTGCGGAGACCCGCACGCTCCATCACCTTGTAGAGAAACTTTCGCTCGAGGCCCGCGATGCGCGCTGCCTGCGAGAGGTTGCCGCCGGCGCGCTGCACGAGATCCGTCAGGTACTCGCGTTCGAAGCGCGCGATGACGTCGTCTTTCGCTTCGTGGAACGGGCGATCGGCGCGGGCGGTGGCAGCCTCGGGCGCAGCGACCGTCGGACGCAACACGAACGGCAGCGATTGAAAATCGTCGTCGGGACCGGCGAGCGCGACGGCGCGCGTGATCACGTTGCGGAGCTCGCGCACGTTGCCCGGCCAGTGATAGCGCTCGAGTCGCTCGAGGGCCGCGCCGCCGACCTGCTTCGCCAGCTCTTTCGAGCCTGCGCGCTCGAGGAACATGCGGATCAGCTGCGCGAGATCACCGGACCGCGCGCGCAGCGGCGGAACGTGCACCTCGACGACGGCGAGGCGGTAATACAGATCGCCGCGAAACCCGCCGCGCGCGACCTCGCCGAACACGTCGCGGTGCGTGGCGGCGACGATCCGCACGTCGTACTTCTCGCTCTTGCGACCACCGAGCGGAACCACCTCGCCCGCCTCGAGCATGCGCAGGAGCTTCGGCTGCAAGCCGACGGGCAGATCGCCGATCTCGTCGAGGAACAGGGTGCCGCCGTGCGCCGCTGCGAACGCGCCCTGTCGCTCGGCGGCTGCGCCCGTGAACGCGCCCTTCGTGTGACCGAACAGATCGCTCTCGATCAACGTCTCCGTCGATGCGCCGCAATCGAACACGACGAACGGTCCGTCCTTGCGCGGAGAGTTGTCGTGAACGCCGCGCGCCATGAGCTCTTTGCCCGTGCCGCTCTCGCCGAGGAACAGCACCGGTGCGTTCGACTTGCTCGCGCGCTCGAGCACCGCGAACACCGAGCGCATCGCTTGGCTGCCGCCGTACAGCGCACCGAAGTGGTCGTTGACCGACGGTGGAATATCGAGCACCTCGTCGGCGGGCATCAGCTGCACGAGCGTCTTGCCGATGCGAATGGCCACGCCGGGTGGTGCGACGACCTTCCCGACCGCCACGCCGTCGATCACCGTGCCGTTCTTGCTACCGAGATCCGTGACGGCGAAGCCCTGCGCGTTCGGAGCGATGGAGCAGTGACGGCGCGACACGAACGCATCGCTCAGCACGACATCGCACGAGCGCTCCGTGCCGATCACCACGCCCACCGACGGCACCTCGATCTCGAGCCCGCGATCGGGCCCGTCGACCACGCGCAGCTGCGACGACCGCACGGCGGGTCGCGCTCCGACGACGTTGGTGACGCGGGTGACGAGCACGGCCTGCTTTACCGCAGGATCCCGCGCAGGAATAGCTGCGCGAGGTAGCGATAGGCCTCGAGGCGCGGCATTCCCGAGACATCGAGGATCTCGTCGAGCGACAGCGTGCCGTCGACGCGGGACAGCAAGAACGCGGCGCGCGGGCTGATCGGTGCCGACGCGAGCTCGTGCAGCGGGCGCGCGAGCTCCGGCTGGCGCTCGAGATCGCCCATGTACGCTTGGAACACGTTCATGATCGCGTCGCGATTGCGATGGATCAGCTTCTGCGCGAGCGCGCTGTTCGGATCCTCGGACAGCGCGAGATCCACGGCCGCGACCGCACGCTCGAGATCCACCGAGGACCACAACGTGGCGCGCTCGAGGAGCGTGGTGATCCGGCGACGCGTGCGATCTTCTTTCGCCTCGTCGCGCGGTGCGTTCTCGTCGATCTCCTCGATGATCTGCGTCGCGCGCGCGTCGATCGGATCGAACGGCAACACGATGTCCGCCTTCGTGCCGTGCGGATCGGGCTGCACCGCCGGCGGCTCGGTGCGGATCCGCTTGTTCATCTGCGTCGGCTCGTCCTCCGTCGGTGCGCGCCCGCCGGGACGCAGGCCGAGCTCGCGGGTCGGTGCGCTGATGATCGGATTGTCGTGCACCTGCGACGGCCGCTTCGTCTCTTTCGTCGGCTTCTCGTTGAAGTCGCGCGTGTTCGACGCCGACGGAGGGGAGAACGAGATGTGGAGGTTCTCGGGGACGAGGTCGCGCGTCGGCGCCGTCGGTGACACCGAATCGGGTGCGGGCGGGTCGAACGCCCCGGGGGCGAAGGCAGAGTCGAACCCCGCGTCGGGCGCGTCGAGATCGATCGAGTCGATCGCCGATTGGACCGCCGACGGGCGCTTGCTCGGCGCCGGCGTGGTCGGCGCTTTGGACGAGCTCATCGGCGGAGGCGTGGTCGCCGCGGCGGGCTTCACGCTCGGCGGCGGTAGATCCCGCGTGATGTGTGCGGGCTTGGGGCTCGGCAACGACGCGATCAGATCGTCGGGCTCGATCGGTACGAGTGGTGGATGCTCCCCGGCCGGCAGATCCAGCTCCGCTGCGTTGTACGACTGCTCGAACGCGCTCGCGCGATCCTGCAACGCGGTCTCCTTCGTCGGATCCTCGTGTGCCTGGCGGGGATAGTCCGGCGTGCGCAGCGTCATCTTGAGCTCGGGCGGTTCGGTGCGGGGCTTCACGAAGCCGAAGTCCCGTCGCCGTACGTCGGTGAGCTGCGAGCTGCCGAAGCCGGGTGTGCCCTCGGGCGTGAACTCGTTCGTGACGGGCTCGGGCGTCGCGAAGTCGCCCAGCGGGCGTCCGCCCCGCGGTCCATCGTACTCGCGCGTCGCATCGTCGAAGCTCACTCCATCGGGGTTCTGCGTGATCGCACGGCCGACCGGCGTGGGCGCGGGAAGCCCCGATAGCAGGTCGGGCTCCGGCGGCTCGTCGGCTTCGAGCACGAGCTCGAGCGGCTCGTCGCCGGTGCGCGCGTCGTCGAACGTGGTTCCCGCCGGTGCTCGGCGTGCTGCTTCGTCGTCTTCGATCATCCAGCCGGCATCCATCGGGTCCATGTACATCGGGGCGCCCGTGCCCCGGGGGAGCTCGCCCTCGGTGATTTCGATCAGGTATTCGGGTTCGTCGTCGGAGATTCCGAACGGGGCATCTGCTGTCTCGTCGCCCGTGTCCTGCGTCAGCACGTCGTAGTTCATGCGGACGTAGTCGACGTAGCTACTCGCCTGCTCGTTGGTCGGGTCGACCGCCAGGACGCGCTCCCACACGAGCAGCGCGGCATCGAGATCGCCCTGTCCGTAGAGGGTCAACCCCTCCTCGATCAACCGATCGAGATCGAGCGGTTCGGCGGGAGACATTGCTAGCCGCGCGTCTTGGAGACCACGCCTCGGAACATGTTGAGCGTCCGATTGAGTGCCTCGGTAGCCTCCGTCAGCGTGGTGAGGTCCTTCGCCGCGATCGCCTGGCGCGTGCGATCGACGACAGCGCGCGCCTTCTTCACCGCATCCTGACCGAAGTCAGAGCCTGCGATGATGTCGGTGACCTGCGGGAACAGCGACTCGATCTCTTCGAGTGCTTTCTCGGCCGCGTGGCGAGCCTTGTCGAACTCGTGGCCGGAGCGAACCTCGACCATGTAGTCCTTGTTCGCCTCGACCATCTTCTTGATCTCGTCCTCGGTCAGACCCGAGGTCGCGGTCACGGTGATCGATTGCTCGAGCCCGGTCTCGAGGTCGCGCGCCTTCACGCTGACGATGCCGTCGGCGCTGATGTGGAACATGACCTCGATCTCGACTTCGCCGCGCGGTGCGCGACGCAGGCCCGTCAGCACGAACTCGCCGAGCAGCTCGTTCTCCTCGGCGCGATCGCTCTCGCCTTGGAGCACGAGGATCTTCACGGAGGTCTGGTTGTCTTTGACCGTGGTGAAGACGTGCTGCTCGCTCGTCGGCACCGTGGTGTTCTGTTCGATGAGCTTGTGGAAGTAACCACCGACGATCATGATGCCGAGCGAGTGCGGCGTGACGTCGAGCAGTAGGATGTCGCTCTTCTCGTCGGTGAGCGCGGCGCCCTGGATCGCGGCGCCGAGCGCGACGACCTCGTCGGGGTGAACGCCCTTGCACGGCTCGAGGCCAAAGAACTCGGCCACGGCCTGCTGCACGCGCGGCATACGCGTCATGCCGCCGACGAGGATCACGTCCTCGATCTGCGACTTCTGGATCTCGGCTTCCTCGAGCGTGCGCGCGCAGATCTCGACCGTGCGATCGATGAGATCGCTCGTCAGCTCTTCGAGCTTGTCTCGCGTCAGCATCGTCTGCAGGTGCAGCGCTTCGTTGCGGCCCGTCGAGATGATGAACGGCAGGTTGATCTCGGTCTCCTTGACCGACGACAGCTCGCACTTCGCCTTCTCGGCGACGTCCTTGAGCCGCTGCAACGCCATCTTGTCCTTGCGGAGATCGATGCCGTTCTGCTTCTCGAAGCCCATCACGAGCCAATCGATGATGCGGCGATCGAAGTCCTCGCCGCCGAGGAACGTATCGCCGGCCGTCGAGATGACCTCGAAGACGCCGTTACCGATCTCGAGGATCGAGATATCGAACGTGCCGCCGCCGAGGTCGTAGACCGCGACCTTGCGCTCGATGTTGCGACCGAACCCGTACGCCAAGGCCGCCGCCGTCGGCTCGTTGATGATGCGGATGACGTCGAGGCCCGCGATACGGCCGGCGTCCTTGGTCGCCTGGCGCTGGCCGTCGTTGAAGTACGCCGGGACGGTGATGACGGCCTTCTGGACTTCCTCGCCGAGGTACTCCTCGGAGATCAGCTTCATCTCCTGGAGGATGTACGCGCTGACCTCGGGGACGCTGAACACCTGATCGCGCAGCATGATGCGCACGTCGTCGTGCGGACCTTCGACGATCCGGTACGGCATGATCTCGAGCGAGCTCCGGACCGCGGCCGAGCCCCACTTGCGGCCGATCAGGCGCTTCGCGGCGTAGACCGTGTTCTCCGCGTTCGTGATCGCTTGTCGCTTGGCGATGTGACCGACGAGACGCTTCCCGTTCTCCGCGATCGCGACCATCGAAGGGGTGGTCTTGTAGCCACCGCGGTTCGGGATCACGGACGGTGTCCCATCCTCGACAATGGCAACGCACGAGTTCGTGGTTCCCAGGTCGATGCCGATCACCTTGTCACTAGCCATCGCTGCGTATTTTCTCCCCGTTTTCGGGAGGATCGCCAGTGGAGAGCCCGTTTTGTTGGGTTTTGGCCCCGCTAGCTATTCGCCTGCAGCTGACGGCGAACCTCGGCGAGATCGTTACGTAGCTCCGACGTCAGAACGTCGTTCTCGCTCTTGAGCGCCATCGCCATGAGCAGGACGTCCTCGGCGTCCGACAGCTTGCCGGCCGCGCGGAACGCGGCGGCGAGCAGGCGCGCGCTGGACACGTCGTTCGGCGCCTGGAGCTGCGCCTTCTTCGCATATTCGACCGCGGTGCGAGGCTGGCCCGCCTGCAGCGCGCAGCTCGTGGCCCGGCGCAGGTACCGCGTCTGCGGATCGACGCGCACCGCGGCGGCGAACAGCTTCATCGCGCCCAACGCATCACCACCGACCTCGACCTGGCACGCACGATCGAACAGCTCGGCCGCGTACTCCTGCGGCGTCTGTGGCTGGTCGCTGTCGCCGACCGCGTTCTGACTCGAGCTCGTGCGCTTGTTGCCGGTGGTGATCCGGTTGTACGCGCGGCTCGTGGCTTCGAACACGGTGGTCATGCGATCGGCGAATGACCCGAGGCGTTTGCCGTAGTACCGGTCGGGATGGATCTCCTTGGACAGGAGGAAGTACGCGCGCTTCAGCGTCTTGGGATCCGCAGCGCCGGACACGCCGAGGAGGAGGTACGGATCGTTCTTCTCGACGAGCCGCGCCATCGCGAGGATCCGTCGCTTCTCGGTCTCGTCGAGCTCGACGTCCTCGGCGAGCGCGCGCTGCTCGTCGGGAGAGGTCGCGGGAAGCGTCAGATCGTGCGTGAAGTGGATCGACCCGGGTGTGCTCGACGTGCCCGTGCCGGCCGCGCTGCGCAGCGCGGGCTGCTTCGCGGTGACCGGCGGCGCGGTCGCGGGACGCACCGGTGGCGGCGAGGCCTCTCCTGGCAGCAGCAGCGCGCCGATCGAGCGCAGGCGCATCACGATGCCGACGGCTTTGTCGACGGACAGACCGCTATCGAGCAAGACCGACCGCAGCTGCGTGCTGCCATCGATGCGCGAGAGGAGGAAGTACTCCTCCGGTCCCACCCCCGCCTTGAGCGGATCGAAACCAGGGCTGACACGCAGCTTCTGGTTGGTCGATCCGATCCCGGCAATTTCGGCCGGTATGCCGCTCACGTGGTCAGCCTATCACGCACGGGGGCTCCACCTCATTGGCGCATGACGTACTCGAGGATGGCTTTTGCGACGTGGAGACGATTCTCCGCCTGCTTCCACGCGAGCGACTGCGGCCCGTCGAGGACGTCGCCCGTGATCTCCTCACCGCGATGCGCCGGCAGGCAATGCAGCACGATCGCATCGGGAGCCGCGAGCCGCAGCAGCGGGGCGTCGATGCAGTAGCGCCGAAACGCTACACGCCGAGCGGCCTCGTCGGTCTGGCCCATGGAGACCCAGACGTCCGTGTTCAGCACGTGGGCTCCCCTCGCCGCTTCCTGCGGATCCGTGGTCAGCGTGATCGTGCCGCGCCCGAGCGATCGCTGCGCATCGCGGGCCGCGTTCACGAGCAGCGGATCCGGCGCATAGCCTTCCGGACACGCGAGCGCGAGATCGAAGCCGAACATGCCCGCTGCTTCGATCCACGACTGCGCCATGTTGTTGCCGTCGCCGATCCACGCGTAGCGCAGACCTTCGACGCGGCCGAAGTGCTCGCGCACCGTGTAGAGGTCCGTGGCGACCTGACACGGGTGGTGCTGATCGGAGAGGCCGTTGATCACCGGCACCTTCGACGCCGTCGCATATTCGGCGACGCGATCTTGGCCGAACGTTCGCACCATGATCGCGGAGCAATAGCTCGCGAGCACGCGCGCGGTGTCGGCCACCGGCTCGCCGCGGGCGATCTGGCTGCCCTCGGTCATGATCACGACGGCGTGACCGCCGAGCTCGTACGCGGCGACTTCGAACGACACGCGCGTGCGCGTCGAGTTCTTCTCGAACACGAGCGCGATCGTCTTGTTCTCGAACGTCTTCGCGATGCGATTCGTCTCGAGCTCGCGCGTGCGATCCCACAGCGCCGGCCAGTCGCCGACGGGGACATCGGCGAGCGTGAGAAACCCACGCGGCATTACTTGCCCGCTCCGTCGGCGAGGACGCTGTCGAGGATGCCGACCGCTTCGTCGAGCTGCGCCTTCGTCACGATGTACGGCGGCGCGAACCGCACGACCTTGTCGCCCGCGACGGACAGCAGGCATCCCTTCTCGCGCGCCTTCGTCGTGACCTGCGCGGGCGCACCCGACACGGCGAGGCCGCGCAATAGGCCGCGGCCGCGGACCTCGGTCGCGTGCCCCGGATACTTCTCGACGAGCGTCGCGAGCTTCGTCGCGAGGTAGCCGCCCATCGCGGTCACGTTGTCGAGCAGCTTGTCCTTCTCGATGATGTCGAACACCGCGTTCGCCGCCGCCGACGCGAGCGGGTTGCCGCCGAACGTCGACGCGTGCGGCACCGCGGCCGGCGCGACGGCGGACAGGCCCGCGGCCGCTTTCTCCGTCACCGCGACGGCGCCGATCGGCACGCCGCCGCCGAGGCCCTTCGCGAGCGTCATCACGTCGGGCGTGACCCCATCGTGCTGGTGTCCGAACCACATGCCCGTGCGGCCCATGCCGGTCTGCACTTCGTCGAAGATCAGGAGCGTGTTCGTCGCGTCGCACAGCGCGCGCAGCCCCGCGAGGTAGCCCGGCGGTGGCACGGTGATGCCGCCCTCGGCCTGGATCGGCTCGAGGATGATGCAGCACGCGGTCTTCTTCTCGAGCAGCGCCGTCGCCGCGGCGAGGTCACCGTACGGCAAGAACTCGACGGGGCCGACCATCGGACCGAAGCCCTCGCGATACTTCGGCTGACCCGTGATCGACACGGTAGCCATGGATCGGCCGTGGAAGCTGCCGTGCGTGGACACGATCGTCGTGCGCTCCGGTGCACCGTTGATGAACTGATAGCGACGCGCGAGCTTGAGCGCGCCTTCGTTCGCTTCCGCGCCCGAGTTGCAGAAGAACACGCGATCCGCGAACGAGCGATCGACGATGTTCTTCGCCGCGAGGATCTCCTGGTCGTTCCAGTAGAGGTTCGACACGTGGACGAGCTTGCCGAGCTGCGCGGTGACGCGCGCGACCCACTCGGGGTGCGAGTGGCCGAGGCCGCACACGGCGATGCCGGCGGTCATGTCGAGAAAGCGCGCGCCGGACCGGTCCCAGACCTCGCAGCCCGCGCCGCGCTCGAGGACGATCGGCTGCTGGCGGTAGTTCTTGATGAAGACCTTGTCGGCGAGAGACAGCAAATCCGCTTGGGTGGCGCTCACGCAGGTGGTTTACCACCCATCGGCTACAGGATGTAGCGCGCGAGATCCTCGTCGGCGACGAGCGCACTCAGCCGCTCGCGGACGTACGCCTGCGTGATCGGGATCGTCTGGATGCCGATGTCCGGGGCGTTGTAGAGCAGGTCGTCGAGCAAGCGCTCGAGGACGGTGTGCAAGCGGCGCGCGCCGATGTCGTTCGTGCGGCGATTCACCTCCGCGGCGATCTGCGCGAGCTCCTGCACCGCTTCGGCGGTCCACTCGATCGTCACGCCCTCGGTCGCGAGCAGCGCGGCGTACTGGCGGGTCATCGCGTTCTGCGGTTCGGTCAGGATGCGAACGAAGTCCGCGGCGACGAGCGGCGCGAGCTCCACGCGGATCGGAAACCGGCCCTGCATCTCGGGAATCAGATCGCTCGGCTTCGACGTGTGGAACGCGCCCGCGGCGATGAACAACACGTGGTCGGTCTTCACCGGGCCGTACTTCGTGGTCACCGTCGAGCCCTCGACGATCGGCAGCAGATCGCGCTGCACGCCTTCGCGCGATACGTCCACACCGTGGCGCTCGCGGCTCGTCGCGATCTTGTCGATCTCGTCGATGAACACGATGCCCGCGTTCTCGGCGCGCGACACCGCCTCGCGCGTGGCCGCGTCGTGATCGATCAGCTTGTCGACCTCTTGCTCCGTGAGCGCGCGCCACGCTTGCTGCACCTTGAGCTTCTGGCGCTTCGTCTTGCGTCCGAACGCGCCGAACATGTCCTTCAGGCCGGACAGCGCGCCTTCGTCGATGCCGGGCTGACCGCCGAGCACGGAGACGAGCGGGTTCGCATCGTCGGCGAGCTCGACCTCGACCTCTCGCTCGTCGAGCTTTCCGTCGCGCAGCATCACGCGCAGCTTCTCGCGCGTCGCGTCGGGGCCGGGGGTCTCGCCCGGGCGATCCGTGAACGAGCGGCCCGCGTTGCGCGGCAGTAGCAGATCGAGCAGCCGATCCTCGGCCGCTTCTTTCGCGCGCGGGCGGACGCGGTTCGCTTCCTCCTCGCGCACGAGCTTCACTGCGACCTCGACGAGATCGCGGACGATCGAATCGACATCGCGGCCGACGTAGCCGACCTCGGTGAACTTGCTCGCCTCGACCTTGAGGAACGGCGCGCGCGCCAATCGCGCCAGGCGTCGCGCGATCTCGGTCTTCCCGACGCCCGTCGGGCCGATCATGATGATGTTCTTCGGCGCGATCTCGTCGCGTAGATCGCCCGGGACTTGCTGGCGGCGCCAGCGATTGCGCAACGCGACCGCGACCGCGCGCTTCGCATCGCGCTGGCCCACCACGTAGCGATCGAGCTCTTCGACGATCTTCGCCGGCGTCAGCTGGCCTTCGGTCAACAGCGTGCTCACGACTGGAGCTCCTCGATGGTCAAAGACGAGTTCGTGTAGATGCAGATTTCACCGGCGATCTGCATCGCCGACTCGGCGATCTGTCGCGCCGGCAGCTCGGTGCTGCGAAACAACGCGCGGGCTGCGGCGAGCGCGTAGCTGCCCCCCGAGCCGATCGCGCACACGCCGTCGTCGGGCTCGATGATGTCGCCCGAGCCCGAGAGGATGAACGTGGCCTCCGCGTCGGCGACGACGAGCATCGCCTCGAGCCGGCGCAGCGCGCGATCCATCCGCCATTCCTTCGCGAGGTCGATCACCGCACGACGCAACGGGCTCCGCTGCTCGCGCAGCTTGTCGTCGAGGCGCTCGAACAGCGCCATCCCATCCGCGGCACCGCCGGCAAACCCGCCGATCGCCCTGCCCTCGCCCAGGCGACGCACCTTGCGGGCACCGCCTTTGACGATGGTGTTCCCGAGCGTGACCTGGCCATCGCCGGCGACGACGACCATGTTGCCTCGCCGAACGGACAGGATCGTCGTGCCGTGGATCTCGACTTTCACAGTCGATCGCTTAGCACACTACGTCTTCGTCTTCGCCCTGGGATGTGCGTCGTCGTAGACCCGCGTGAGGTGATCGAGCGAGACCTTCGTATAGATCTGCGTCGACGACAGGCTCGCGTGGCCGAGCAGCTCCTGGATCGCGCGCAGGTCCGCGCCGCCGTCGAGGAGATGCGTCGCGTACGAGTGGCGCAGGCCGTGCGGCGTGGCGTTCGCGCGGATGCCGCCCGCGATCGACCAGCGCTTCACCATGCGTTGCACGGAGCGCGGCGTCAGGCGCTCGCCGGCGGCGTTGACGAACAGCGCGGACCCGGTCGCCCGCAGATCGCGGCGGATCGCGATGTACGCGCGCAGCACGTCGTCCGTGGTGTTCACGATCGGGACCTGGCGCTGCTTGCCGCCCTTGCCGCGGCGGACGATCAGCATCGGAACGCCGTAGCGGTCGCGATCGATATCTCCGATATCCAAGCCACAGGCCTCGGACACGCGTAGTCCGGTGCCCCAGAGCAGCTCCATCAGCGCCGCATCGCGCTTGCGCAGCAGGTCGTGCCGCGTCTGCTCGCTCGCGCTCAGCGTGCGATGACTCGTGCGGCCGGTACGCGTGGGCGCTTCGACGAGCTGCGTCGCGTCGTCGACATCGAGCGCGCGCGGCAGCCCGCGATGCTTCTTCGGCCCGCGGATGGCGGCGGCAGGATTGCCGGCGATCACGCCGCGCTTGACGAGGAAGCGGCAGAACGCGCGCACGCTGGACAGCTTGCGGCCGATCGTCGCCGGCCCGTTGTCACCGAACAGCGCGGCGAGCTGGCTGCGGATCTCGAGCGCGGACAGCCGCGCGAGGGGCACGTCCTTGCCGCGCTTCTCGACGAGGTGCGCTCGCAGCGCCGCCACGTCGCGCAGGTAGACCTCGACGGTCTTGGGCGAGTACGCGCGCTCGACCTCGAGGTACTGGCGAAAAGCAGCCTGGGCGGCGTCCCACTCCACGTGGCGCCAGGATCGATCGCCCCCGGTGCGCAGGCGAGTTTTCGTCGCGACGATCGTTCGCGCCACTGCGCACGCGTGGTTATCGTGGGTCCATGAGGGCGGCACTCGTCGGGATCGTGCTCGTGGGCTGTCGCGCGTTGCCGCCGGCACCGACCCTGCCCTTTCACGCATCCACGGCCGCCGAGCCGGTCGACGAGGTCACGGTGTCGCTCGTCGTCGGCATCGTGATGCAGCCGCTCGGCGGCGCGGGCCTCGGCTCGGCGATCCGCGTCGAGCGCCAACAGACCGACCGCACCGCGCTCGGCGGCGAGCTCGCGATCGGCTGGGTCGACGCCGACGAGACGAAGTTCTGGATGATCGCGGTCCGCGGCTACGGCCAAGGCACGCCGCGCACGCACGACTGGGCCGCGGTCACCTACGGTGCCGGGTTCGCGATCCTGACGACCGGCATGGTCAGCCTGCAACTGCACGGTGGTGGCGCGATCGCGTACCCGAACGGCACCGTGGTGCCCTACCTGTCGGCGGGCGTCGCCGCGTCGTTCCCGATCATCGACGGGCGCGCGTTCGGCCACCTGCGTGGCTATCGGCCGCGCGGTGCGTGGCGCGTGCCGCGCGAGCGCCGCCTCGCGGGCGCGGTCCCGTTCGATTTCTCCCCGGAGCCGCGCGAGGAGCGCAGCCCGCAGTCCGAGCTCTACGTGTACGGATCGATCGGAACGGCGGTCCCGCTGGGCGACACCGGCAACGCGCTGTCCTTGGACTTCGGCGTCGCCGAGTCCCTGCGCGACGGTGCCCCGTTCTTCGGGCTGACGCTCGCCGACACGCAGCACTGAGGCTATACCCATGGCATGCACTGGCTCGCGCTCATGGCCTACGCCGCCATCGCGAAGAAGCTGATCCAGCGCTATCGGCGCGGGAACGAAGTCGACGTGATCTTGGCGGACCCCGATCACGTGCGAACGCTCGCGCAGTTCGAGCTCGCCGATCGGGATCACGCGCGAGCGTTGCTCGTCACGATCGCGGGCTCGTTGTCGCTCGATGGCTGGGTCGTGGAGGACAACGCGATCCGCGCGCGTCGTTCGGGGACGGATCGCGATATCGATGTCGTGCGCCTCGTCGCGTGCGGTGATGGACGCTACACGCTCGAGCTCACGCGTGCGTGGACCGGCGCGGAGCTCGGTGCGCCGACGCGATCGATGCTGATCCGGATCCACGACGTGCTCGCGGGCGATCCGGACGTCCATCGCCTCGCGTGGCATCAGCGCCAGGATCGCGAGCTCTCGCTGCCGTTCGCCGCGCCCGTCGCGGTGTGATCAGAGCGCGCCGGCGGGAGGCATGATCGTGACCTCCTCGACGGCGATGTTCGGGCGCGCGACGATCGACACGAGGAAACCCGCGACGTCCTCGGGCTTCATCATCTTGCTGCGATCGAAGCCGGGACGGTCGTCCCAGATCGGCGTGTCGGTGGCACCGGGCAGAACCGCGGTGACGCGAATGTCGTACGGACGGGCTTCCTCGGCGAGCACGCGCGTGAGCCCGAGCTGCCCTGCCTTCGCCGCCGTGTAGCCGCCGCAATCGGTGAACGAGCGATGCGCGACGTGCGAGCCGATCACGACGATGTGACCACGGCGGCGCGGCTGCATGCGGCGAAGCGCGACGCGAGCGCAGTTGAGGACGCCGATGATGTGGACATCGAGCATCTCGCGCACGCTCGCGGCGGTGGCGTTGATGACGGGCGCGAACGTGCCGACGCCCGCCGCGCAGACGAGGATGTCGAGCTCGGGCAGCTCGGAGAGCACGCGACCGACCGCGTCCTCGTCGGTGACATCGAGGTGCGCGTGCGAGACTTGGCCGAGCGCGGGGTGACTCGGCGGGCCCGGATCGAAGCGGCGCCCCGTGGCGAGCACCGCTGCGCCTTCACTCGCAAGCGCCTCGGCGCACGCGGCACCGATCCCACTCGAACCACCCGTGACGACCGCGAACTTTCCGAGGAGTCGCTTCACCCGGCAGCTGTATCACGAGGCGCACTCGCCCGAACACGTCTCGCCGCCGTCGCAGTACGTGTCACCACAGCGGGACATGCAGAAGCCGCAGTCGCGATCGCAGAGGCGACACGACTCGAGCGGCGAGCACATCCCATCGCCGCAGGTGGGGCCGCCACAAATCCCGCCCGGCGCGGCGTCGGGGCACAGCGGTGTACAGAATGCAGCGCAGTCCGGATCGGCGCAGCCGCGCAGCGAATCGCCATCGCGATCGATCACGGTGCGGCACGCTTCGTCGGCGGCGACGCCGCGCCATTGCAGGCGCCACGTACCTTGCGAACCGTGGAGCACGATGTGGCGGCGCGCGTTGTCGTACGTCCCCGCGGCGTCGGCGAACGGCGGCGCGGGATCGTCGGGGAACATGCGGGTCCAGCTCGTGCCGTCCCAGATCCAGGAGTCACCGAGCGGCCCGCCGCCCACCGCACCGCCGTACAGCACGAGCTCGCCGCGGATCGGATCGTTCACGAGGGTCGCGCGCGCGCGCGGTGACGGCGATGCGAGCGGATGGTGCTCGACCCACCCGCCGCTGGCGGTCCAGGTCCACGTGTCGCCGAGGCGACCGCCGCCGGTGTCGACGCCGCCGAACAACACGACCTCGCCGCGAGCGCGATCGTAGGCGAGCACGTGCTGCCAGCGCGGCGGTGGCGATGGGGATGTCGTGACCTCGCTCCACGCGGTGCCGTTCCATTGCCACGTGTCGCCGAATCGCGTCCCGTCCGCGTCGCCACCGAACATCACCACGGTGCGGCTGGCAGGATCGTAGACCATCTCCGCGCGTGCGCGGGGCGCGGGTCCCGCGGCGACGATCGTCGACCACACCGAGCCGTCCCATTCGTGAACGTCGGCATCCACGGTGTTGCCCCCGAACATCACGGTCGCTCCGCGCGCCTCGTCGTAGGCGAGCGCTGCACTGTGCCGTGCCGTGGGTGGATCGGTCGGTGTTCGCTCGATCCACACGGCGCCATCGTGCTCCCAAGTTTGCTGCGACAACGCGCCGCTCAGCGTTCCGCCGAACATGACGACCTGCCCGCGCCGCGCATCGAACGCGATCGCGGGATCCTGCACCGGCGGTGGTCCCGCGGTTTGAGCGAGCAGGCTCCACGATTCGCCGTCGAGGCGATAGAGGTCCGTTCGAGGGTTCGTGGTGATCGCGCCGAGCCCCGCGACCGTGGCGTTGATGGCGGGATCGAAGAACGCGATGTGGTGGATGCGGGAGGCCATCGGCGACGTCGTCGTTCCGATCACGGTCCATTGGTTGCCGTCCCAGAGCAGGGTCGGTGATGCACTCGAGCCGCCGGTCATCACGAGCCCCGCGCGCGCGGGATCGAGCGTGAGCGTTCCACCGAACCGCGCGGACGGGATGCCCGGCGGCGTCGTCTGCATCCAGTCGTCGCCATCGAACAGCCACATGTCCGGCTGCGCCATGCCGCTCGCGACGCCTCCGAACAACACGACGCGATCGTGGATCGGATCGTACGCGAACATCGCGCGCTCGCGAATCGGTGGCGTCGTCGCCGGGTGCAGCTCGGTCCACGTCGCTCCATCCCACGCCCATAGATCGGCGAGCGGTCCTTGCGCGCCGCGGCCGCCGAACAGCAAGACGCGCTTGCGACGGCTGTCGTACGTCATCGCGGCGTGGATCCGTGCCGGCGGCGAGGTCGCCGGCGTGATCGAGCGCCAGCGATCGCCATCCCACGTCCACGTGTCTGCCACCGGACCCGAGGGATCGCTGCCGCCGAACAGCACGACCACGTTGCGCTTGGCATCGTAGGCGGCGCTCGCCGCGTAGCGCGGGGTCGGCGCGATCTGCGGCGTGCGCACGAGGAAGGTCTTCGTCGTCCCGTCGAGCTCGAGCGTGTCGCCGGTTCGCGTGTCGCTCGCGTCGAGCCCGCCGAACATGACGAGCTTCCCGCGCGCGTCGTCGAACGCGTAGGCCGCGAGCTGCCGGCCGATGTCGCTCGTCTGTACGAGCTGCGTGAAGCGCGGCTCCTCGGTGCGGCACTGCGAGTCGCAGCCATCGTGGTTCGCGAAGTCACCTTCGTCGCACGTCTCGCCGCGCGCCAGATCGATCACGCCGTTGCCGCAGCGCTCGTTCGTCGTGCAGTCCGCGGAGCAGCCGTCGCCCGAGACGCGGTTGCCGTCGTCGCACATCTCGAGTGGATCGCGCAGCCAGTTGCCGCACGCGATCGGAACGCAGATGCCGTGATGACACGCGCTGTTCTCGAGGCACGGCTCGTTGTCGGGCCGGAGCTGGCAGACCGTGGCCTGTTCCTTCGTCACGCACGTCTTGTGCTGCTCGTCGCAGACGAGGCCCGACGCGCACGCGACGCCGTTCTCGCACGGCACGAGGTCGGCCTCGATGCAGCCCGCGAGCGCGCAGCACACGACAATGCACGCGCGGACCATGACGCCAGCATACCAGCGCATCACGGGCAGGCGCCGCAATCGCTCGCGCACGAGCCGCAGCTCTCGCGGTCCGCGTCGCACGCTCCATCGCCACACGCCGGTGCCGCGCACGACGTCGCATCGAACAGCATCGTGTTGTCGCTGAAGCGATAGCCGAGCCCGCCGATCAGCGCGGCGCGCCGCGGGTCGTAATAGACGAACGGATACATGCGCTGGATGAAGTTGGCTGCTCCGTCGGGGAGCCACTGCGTCCCGTCCCACACGCGATCCATGGTGCCGCTTCCGCCGAGTAGCGCGAGCACTCCGCGACTCGCGTCCCATGCGAGCTGACCGGCGAAGCGTCCCTCGGGCAGGACAGGTCCCGCGCGCCACGCGGTGCCATCGAACAGCCAGGTGTCGGCCTTCGGACTTCCGTCGACGCCACCGACGAGCACCATCTCCCCGCGCAGCTCGTCGTACGCCATCTGCGCGCGCTCGCGCTTGGGCGGCAGCACCTGCGGTTGCAGCTCGGTCCACGCGGTGCCGTCCCACGACCACATGTCCCCGAGGACCGCGCCCGTGTTGCTGCGACCGCCGAACACGAGGGTGCGCTTGCCCTTCGGATCGTACGCCATCGACGCGTACAGACGTCCCGACGGCCCGCTCGCGGCGACGAGCTCCCAGCGATCGCCGTCCCACAACCACATGTCCGCGACGGCGCCACCGAAGTCCGATCCGCCGAACAGCACGCACACGTCGCGCGCGGCATCGAAGGCGAAGCCCGCCCCGGCGCGCGCGGTCGGCGTGATCGCCGGCGTGCGATCGAGCCACGTCCGGCGCACGCCGTCCCACTCGAGCGTCGTGCCGTTGCGCGTGACGCCGACATCCTCGAAGCCACCGAACATCACGAGGCGCTCGCGCGCGGAGTCGTACGCCATCGCCATCTGTTCGCGCGGCGGATGCGACGCGAGTTGCACGAACGGCGTCCAGTCGGGCTCCTCGAGCCGGCACCGCGAATCGCAGCCATCGTGATCGACGAGGTCGCCTTCGTCGCACTGCTCGCTGTTGACGGGATCGATCGTTCCGTTGCCGCACTCCTCGCGCGAGCTGCAGTCCGCGGCGCAGCCATCCGCGCTCGCAGTGTTGCCGTCGTCGCAGACCTCGTCTGGATCGCGGCGACCGTTGCCGCAGCCGACCGGCAAGCACACTCCGTCGTGACACGCACCGCCGTCGAGACACGCGTCGAGGTCTGCCTTGCCGGCGCACGAGGACAGCTGCTCCGGCTCGACACACGTGGCGTGCGCGTCGTCGCACACGAGCTCCGCCGGGCACGCGATGCCACTCGCGCAGTACACGAGATCATCCTGCAAGCAGCCGGTGCACGCGATGATCAGCCCGACGAGGGCTCGCCGCATCGAACCATCATATCAGCGCGAGCCACGATTCGAGGTCGGCTCTCGCGCGCTCGGCCATTCGCTGCTTGCGGTTGTCCTTGCGCGTCCCCGGCAGCGGCGGCAGGAGGCCGTAGTTCACGTTGGTCGGGCCGTACTTGTAGTTGGCTTCGCGCGGGGCGGTCACGTGGTGGTACAGGCCACCCAGCATCGTCGTCGTCGGCGGCGGCGGCCGCGTCTTGCCGGCGAGCTCGGCCGCGAGCAACCACGCGACGACGAGGCCCATCGCACACGACTCGATGTAGCCCTCGACGCCGGTCAAGAGTCCGGCGAACCGGACACTCGGCTTGGTGCGCAGCTCGAACTTCGCGCCGAGCCGCGCGGGCGCATCGATGTACGTGTTGCGATGGATCGATCCGAAGCGCAGGAACTCCGCGCGCCGCAGCGCCGGGATCATCTGGAAGATGCGCTGCTGCTCGGGATACGCGAGGCGCGTCTGGAACCCGACGAGGTTGTACGCGGTGAGGTACTTGTTCTCGGGGCGCAGCTGCACCACGGCCCACGGGCGATATCCCGTTCGCGGATCGCGCAGGCCGATCGGCCGCATCGGTCCGAACCGCAGCGTCTGCGGACCGCGCTCCGCCATCACCTCGATCGGCATGCAGCTCTCGAAGTACTTCGGCTCCTCGAAGTCGTGGGGCAGCACCTTGCGGCCGCCGTTCACCGCCTCGACGAACGCTTCGTACTCGAGCTTGTTCATCGGGCAGTTCACGTAGTCGCCGACGCCGACATCGCCGCCCGCGCTCGCGTCTGCGGTTTCGGCGTCAGCCTTCGCGTCCGCGTCTGCCTTCGCGTCCGTGTTTGTCTTCGCGTCCGCGTCTGCCTTCGCCTCTGCTTTCGCCTCCGGCGTGGGTTCGCTGTCGCGGCCCCACCGCGACGCCTTGAACGCGAAGTCCCAATCGATCGACTCGGCCGCGATGATCGGCGCGATCGCGTCGTAGAAGTACATGCGATCGCCGCCGAGCTCCGCGCGGATCACCTCGCCGAGCGCGCCCTCGGTCAGCGGCCCCGTGCACACGATCACCGGGCCGTCGGGCAGGTCCTCGATCGGCCGGCGCTCGATGCGCACGTTCGGGTGCAGCGCGAGCCGCTCGGTGATCGCGCGCGCGAAGCCGAATCGCTCGACGGCGAGCGCCTGCCCTGCCGGCACGCGATGCTTGTCCGCGCACGCGATGACCAACGATCCGCACCGCCGCAGCTCGTGCTTGAGCAGGCCCGCGGGCGCGACAGTGTCATCGCTCCTGAGCGAGTTCGAGCACACGAGCTCGCCGAGCAGCGGCGACTGATGCGCCGGCGACATCGCGCACGGCTTCATCTCGACGAGCGCGACGCGCAGCCCGGCTTCCGCGAGCTGCCACGCGGCTTCGCTACCGGCCATCCCGCCGCCGACGACGGTGACATCAGGCGTCCACACGCCGTCACCATATCGCGTTTCACGCGTCGCGCTGCACGAGCGAGCCGCGCTCGCGCACGAACCGAGCCTTGCAGTTCTTGCAGTGCCACGCGAAGTCGCGCCCGTGGACGAGCTCGCCCTTGCGACACGCTGTACACGGCTCGCGGGTTCGCTTCGCGAACGTCAGCGCGGAGCCCGCGAGGACGATCGAGACAAAGAACACGACGACGACGGGGGTCACCCGGATCGTGTACCAAACGATCCGCGCGGAGCCAATCGTTCGCGCTACTCGGGCACGAGCTGGATGCCAACGCGCACGTAGCGCTTGCCGCACGCCGCGCACGCGAACTTCTCCCAGCCCGCGTCGTCGAGAATCGCTCCGCAGCACGCGCCACGATTCCCGAGCGAATGCGTCGCTATCGACGCGCCTCCGCCGACGACACGCGCGACCGGAACCGGGTCGTCCGGCTCGAAGATCAGTCCGATGCGGAGCCACTGCCGTCCGCACTGGAGACAGAAGTACCGCTCGCGCTCACCGCGCTCGAGGTCTCGATCGCAGTCAGGGCAGCGCGCGGACGTGAGGGCCACTAGGCCGCGCTCTCGGCTTCGTCCGCCACGCCCTGCTGCCAATCGCACTCCATACAGCGGAGCGTGATGCCGCGCTTGGTCTCCTTCTTGAGGACGAACTTCGCGTTACAGGTCGGGCACGGCTGCGGAATCGGCTTGTCCCACGCGACGAAGTCGCACTGCTTCTTCGCCCAGTTCGAGCAGCCGTAGAACGGCTTGCCGCGACGCGATCGCTTCTCCGCGATAAAGCCACCGCAGCCGGGCCGCGGGCACTTCACGCCGAGCGAGATCGGCTTCGTGGTCTTGCACTCGGGGTACTTCGTGCACGCGAGGAAGCTGCCGAACCGGCCGCGCTTCACCGTCATCGGTGCACCGCACGTCTCGCAGATCTCGTCGGTGGTCTGCGGCGGGACCTTCTCCCACGTGCCATCGAGGTTCTTCACGACCTCCATGGTGTTGCGGCACTCCGGGTAGCCCTGGCACGCGAGGAAGCTGCCGTTGCGGCCCCACTTGATGACCATGGGCTTGCCGCACTTCTCGCAGACCCACTCGGTCGCGATCTCTTCGCGCTTCACGTCGCGCATCTCGGTCTTCGCCGTCTCGAGCTCGATCTTGAACGGCTCGTAGAAGCCACCGAGCAGCTTGCGCCAGTCCTGCGAGCCTTCCTCGACGCGATCGAGATCCGACTCCATCTTCGCGGTGAAGTCGCTCGACACGATCTCCGGGAAGCTCACGACGAGCAGACCGTTGACCAGGATGCCGAGCTCGGTCGGCCAGAACCGCGACTCCTTCTTCTCGACGTAGCCGCGATCGGCGATCGTCGACATGATCGACGCGTACGTCGACGGACGCCCGATGCCGCGCTCCTCGAGCTCCTTGACGAGCGACGCTTCCGAGAACCGCGGGGGCGGCTGCGTGAAGTGCTGCTCGGGGCGGATCTCGGTGAGCGTGATCGAGTCACCGATCTCGAGCGGGGGCAGCAGGCGATCCGCCGACTCCGCCGCTTCGGCCTTCGCGTCGTCGGTCTCGGCGACCTCGTACACCTTCGTGTAGCCCGCGAACTTCAGGATCTGGCCGGTCGCGCGCAGCTGCGCGTTTCCGCGATCCATGTCGACCGTGGTCGCGTCGTACACCGCGGGCACCATCTGGCTCGCGACGAAGCGCTGCCAGATCAGCGTGTACAGCTTCACGAGCTCGGGACCCTCGGGGTGCTCCGCGAGCGCGGTGGCGACGCGGTCCGGCGTCCACTCCATGAGCGTCGGACGGATCGCCTCGTGGGCGTCCTGCGCGCGCTCCTTGTTGCCGTACGTGTTCGGCGCCTCGGGGAGGAACTCCGCACCGTACGTGTCGCGAATGTGATCGCGCACTGCGGTCATCGCGTCGTCGGAGATGCGCGTGGAGTCCGTACGCATGTACGTGATGAGACCGGTCGGTCCCTCCTCGCCGAGCTCGACGCCTTCGTACAGCCGCTGCGCGAGCGCCATCGTGCGCTTCGCCGAGTAGCGGTGCTTGCGCGCTGCGTCCTGCTGGAGGCGCGACGTGATGAACGGAGCCTGCGCCTTCTTGCGGCGCTCTTTCTTCTCGACGTTCGAGACCGTCGCGTTGCCGGCGGCGAGCTCGTCGCGGATCTCGTTCGCTTCGTCGGCGGTCTTCGGCTCCGCCTTCTCGCCCTTCCACTTGAAGATGCGCGCCTCGAACGGCGGTGGCGTCGGGCCGGTGCACGACACGTCGACCGACCAGTACTCGACGGGAACGAACGCTTTGATCTCGTCCTCGCGTTCGCACACGAGGCGCACCGCGACGGACTGCACGCGACCGGCGGACAATCCGCGCTGGACCTTGTTCCACAGGATCGGGCTGATCTCGTAGCCGACGAGGCGATCCAAGATGCGGCGCGCTTGCTGCGCGTCCGTCTTGTTCATGTCGATCTCGCGCGGCGCGGCGATCGCGGCGGTGACGCCCTTCTTCGTGATCTCGTTGATCAACACGCGCTTGTAGTTCGTGTTGACGTCCTTGATCTCCTCGGAGATGTGCCACGCGATCGCTTCACCTTCGCGATCGGGGTCGGATGCGAGGTACACGGTCTCGTTCTCGCGCGCGGCCTTGCGGATCTCCGCGACGACCTTCTTCTTGCCCTCGAGCACTTCGTACGACGGCTCGAAGTTGTTCTCGAAGTCGACGCCGATCTTGCTCTTGGGCAGATCGCGGACGTGACCGACCGACGCCTTCACGACGTAGCCCGCACCGAGGTACTTGCCGATCGTCTTGGCCTTCGCGGGAGACTCGACGACGACGAGCGCACTGCCCGGCTTCACCTTCTTGGGCTTGCGCTTGATCTCCGCTTCGATCTCCGCCACCTCGGCATCGATCGCGGCGAGCTCCTCTTTGGTCTTCTTGCCCCACTTGCCCTTCTTGCCGGGCGGGCCGCCCTTCCCTTTGCCGCCCTTGGCAGGCTTGCCAGGTGCCTCGGCCACGACGGGCGGGTTGGCCTTGTCGACCTTCGCCGCCTTGTCGGCCTTCGCAGCCTTCGCGGGCTTCGCGGGCTTCTTGTCCTTCACGTCCACCACGTCGGCCTTCGCCGTGGTGTCCGTCTTGGAACCCGCTTTGGTCGGCTTGGCGGCAGCTTTCGCCTTCGCCTTCGCCGCCGGCTTTTTCGCCTTTGCTTTACTCACAGCTTCCTCGCGTGGGACGTCTGTTCGATCAGAGGCAGCGCGCGCAAGACTGCGCGCACCGCGAGGCCGGTGGTGCGAATGATGTCGTCGAGGCTGACGCATCCAGCATCGATCGCGGCGAGCACCTGCAGCGCGATCGGATCCAAGGTAACGGGCGGGCGTTCGCGCGGCGTGCCGAGCGCGGCGAGCAGCGCATCGTGCTCGCTCTCGACGAGCGCGGCGCCATCGGCGAGCAAACGATCGCAACCCGCGCTACCGGGCCACGCGGCGACGACGCGTCCGTGCTTCTTCGCCGCGTTCGCGGTGGACAGCGATCCGCTGCGCACGTCGGCTTCGACGACGATGACGACATCCGCGAGCACCGCGATCAGCTCGTTGCGCTTGGTAAACGTGTGGCGCCGCGGCTGGCTGCCATCGGGGAACATGCTGATGAGAGCGCCGCCGTTCGCGAGCACCTCGCCGAACAGCGCCGCGTGACGCGCGGGGTACATGACGTCCACGCCGGTGCCGAGCACGACGGTGGTGGTGCCGCCGCCGACGAGCGCGCCGCGATGCGCGGCTCCGTCGATGCCGAGCGCACCGCCCGACACGACATGCACGCCGTGTCCAGCGAGGTGCTTGGCGATCGCGTGCGCTCGCCCCATCGCGATCGTGGTGGCTGCGCGAGCTCCGACGATCGCGACCGAGCGCGCCGGGTCCGCGAGGGTTCCGCGCACGCGCACTTCGGACCTCCAGCCACGCCGCACGAGGCGGGCGGGGAACGCTTCCGGAAGTAGGACGACCGAGGTCACAGGGGGGAAGCAAATAGCCACCTCGCCACGCGCCGTCAAGTCGCGAGGGCCGCGGACAAGCGATTTCAGCTACATCGCCGATCGCCCTTCCTTATATACGGTGCGCGCGCGTCCTGACTGTTCGGTCAGCGCGACTGCGATAGGCGAACCCTACTTCGGGGCCTGCATCATTACCAGATCGCCCACGCTCATCTCCTGCACGGACAGCGTGACGAGACCGATCGAGACCTTCTCGCCGACCTCCACGATCACGACTTCGCCGAGGGCGCGCGCCGGGAATCGTCGATCGTCTTTGCCGACATCGATCGCCATCGTGCCCGGCTTTCCATCGCCGCGACGCACGACGAACATGCGATTGCCGACCTCGAGCCCGCTCTGCTTGCCGAGCGCGACGAACACGATCTCGCCATCGCCGATCAGCTGCTCGCGCGTGAGCAGGCCGACGATCGGTCCCTGCGCATCCACCTTCGGTTGCACCGGCGGCACGTTCTTGAACTGCTTCACGAGCGGGCCGACCTTCGCGCCGCGCTCGATCTCCTGATTCGCTTGCACGATCACGCCGCGCGCGCGCTTGTTCTCTTTCACGCTGACGACTTCGACCGTCCCGATCACCTTCACGTACGCGCCGAAATCCTTGTTGCCGTGAATGACGGACCTGCCCGGCACGTAGATCGAGTAGCGCTTGCCCACCGTCGGTGGCTTGCCCGAGGGATAGCTCAGGTACACGGAGTCACCGTCCCCGAGCAGCACCTTCTCGTCGACGCTGCCATCGATCAGCACGCTGTCGTCGAGATCCTTCCTCTCGACGAACGCGGTCTGCTTGATGCTGACATCGGTGCGCTTCGCGGGTGCGGGCAGCACGTCGGGCTGCTTCTGCACCTGTTGCTGCTGCTCCTGCTCGGGCTCGGGATTGCTCGACACGAACATGCCGCGCGGCAGGAGCCGCACGAGGTCACCGGGATAGATCCAGTGCGGGTTCGTGATCTGCGGGTTGTACGACCAGACCTTCGGCCACTCCCACGGGTTCGCGAAGTAGTACGAGCTGATGTCCCACAGCGTGTCGCCCGATCGAACGACGTGCAGCTCGGGCAGCGGACCCGCGTGCATCTCGATGGAGTCCGTCGTGGCCAGCGGCTGTCCGCCCGAGACGTAGTAGCCGTTCTCGGCCGGCTCCTGACCGTTGGACGACGTGACCTTGCCGTCGGGACCGACGACGATCACGTTCGGCTGCGTGCCGCTACCGGATTGCACCGCGGTGCGTCCGCCGTTCGCACCTTGTGATGTCGCGGCGGGCTTCGCCGCACCCGATGGCGCGGCGCTCGGATCGAGGTTCGTGGTGACGTCGCCGGTGGGCACGTTCTGCGCGAGCGCGGTCGCCGGCAACAGCGACGCGGCACCGAACACGATCCGCCGGATGCCTTTCGCGCTGCGCTTCATCAGGTGCCTCCTTCGAGTCGCTTCGACGCGAGCGCTGCTGGCTCCGTCTTCGGGTAGAGGTTCACCACTTGCTCTAGCACGGCCCTCGCCTTATCGCTCTGGCCCATCGCTTGGTAGCAAAAGCCCACCTTCAGGAGTGCGTCGGGCACCTTGTTGCCGCGGGGGTACGTCTCGATGACGTTGCGAAACTCGCCGAGCGCGTGGGTGTAGTCCTTCTGCGCGTAGAACGCCTCGCCGAGCCAGTACTGCGCGTTGTCCGCGTAGTCGTGGCGCGGGAACTTCTGGAGGAACGCACGCAGGCTCGCGATCGCGGTCGCGTGATCGCCCGCCTTCACCTGCTCGACCGCGGCGCGATAGTCCGCGCTCGCTGCATCGCTGCGCTCGCTCGGCGCGGAGTCGCGATCACGCATTGCCGTGCGACCGACGCGCGCGCTCACCGGCGGAATGCGCCGCGTGACCTCGATGCGATCCGTCGTCCCCACGGCCACGTCCGGCATCGGCTCCGCACGACGAGCAACTCGGCGCGGCGCCGGCTCGTCATCCCACGTCGCCGCTTTGCCCGCGGCCGCATCACCCTCGTACACGATCTCGGTTCCGTCGTCGGCGACGCCGATGATCCGCGAACCGTCGGTGGATTCACTCGCACGCGCAGCGGGGCCGACCACCTCGACGGGCAACGCCGGCATCTGTGCCACGAGCTCGCTGACTTTATCCGCGCGCAGCTTGTCGAGCTGGTGTTGCAGATCGCGCAGCTTGCGATCTTGCGCGCGCCTCTCGTCGCGCAGCTCGGTGACTTCTTTGTCGAGCCGGCGGTTGTCCTCGCGCATCGCCTTCATCGGGGACGCGCATCCCACCAACAGCATCAGACATAGCGCTGGCCTGCTCATCTCGCCGAAATCGTAGGCCCTCGACGTCCCGGTCGCAAAAAACTCGCCGACCGGCACCGTCGAGCCCCGCCGAGCATCGAAGGACTTCGCTAAGTACCGAGCCGCCACCCGCGCCCGGGGACGTCGCGATCGCGATCGTGGGACGGCGCCCGGCGTAGACTCGCGCCATGCGATCGGTCGGCTTTGTCGGGTTCGTCGGGGTGCTCGCGATAGGTGCCTGTGGTGACAACCTGGAGCCCGAGGGGCCGGACATGCCGTGCATCCCGACCACGCCGTCGGCGATGCCCGTCGAGGGACCGTTCGCGGATCCGCTCGCGATCCCGTTGCCGTCGAGCTGTGTGGAGGGCGGGCTGCGCGACCTGCCCGGACGCTGGTGGGTGAGCTCACCCGGCGAGACGTTCGCGTTCGGCTATCCGATCTTCGAGGGCACGTGCGAGGACGGGTTCCGCCGCGCGCGCTGGTTCGCCGAGGACGGCAACGACGCCGATGGCTTCACGTTCCAGACGTGGAGCGACGGCACGCGGTTCTACAACCGCCAGTACGCGCGCTTCGAAGGACCGAGCCAGACGTTCGAGTTCGCGGACATGTTCGCGGCGTGCATGCGGCCGAACGGAACGCTCGCGACGGTGACCGCGACGTTCGATTCCGATCTCGGCGGCGAGTATCTGTACGGCACGGGCGAGCGCTTCGAGGCGAAGGACGGCCTCGCGACCGGGCTCTCGCTCGTCGGTGAGTTGCCGTTCGAGAATCGCGGCTACGACGTCGCGATCGACGGCACCCACGCGTACATGGTCGGGCCGGATGGCTTCGATGTCGTCGACGTGGCGGACCCGGCGCATCCGATGCGCGTGGGCCACGTCGATGGCGAGTACAACGACGTCGAGGTCGTGCGCGGCGGCGGCAAGGTGATCGCGTACCTCGCGCCGATCAACAACAACGGCACCGCGATCATCGACGTGACGGTACCGAACGGGCCGGTGCGCGCCGGCGCGATTCCGGCGTACTCGCACACGGTCTTCGTCACGCGGGACACGACGCCGCCGCGGCTCTACCTCGGCAACTACACCGAGAACGTGCCGGTCTACGACATCACGAATCCAGCGATCCCCGTGCTCGTCGCGTCCGTGCCGATCCGCGGCAGCGGCAATGCCGCCGGCATCCACGACATCCACGTCGACGGCACGCGCATCTACGCGGACAAGACGATCGACGGCGTCGTCGGTGTCGATGTCGCGAGCGGGTTCTCCACGCCCGTCGAGCTCGGCCGGATCAAGACGTCGTACTCGCACGCGACGTGGGCCGGCACGGCCGGTGGTCGGAAGATCGCGATCCACGGCGACGAAGGCATGACGGTCAGCGACGGTGGCGCGTTCTTGCGCGTGATCGACGCCGACGAGGCGTCACCGACGTTCATGAAGGAGATCGGGCGCTACCAGTCCCGGAAGTCCGTCGGCATTCACAACATGACGATCGTCGGAGATCGCGCGTACGTCGCGTACTACCAGGACGGGCTTCGGGTGCTCGACCTGTCGACCCCGACCCAGCCGCGCGAGATCGCGCACTACAACACGTTCGATGTCGCGACCGCGCCCGGCATGCCGTTCGAGGGCGCGCTGGGGCTCGTGGTCGTGGGCGATCTGATCTACGTCGCCGACGATCTGCGCGGGCTCCTCGTGCTGCGCATCGACATCTGATCGACGTTCTGGTCGACGTCCGCTCGACGGAATGCGCAGACGCCCGCGGGGCGCGATACGATGGCATCGATGCGGATCTATCTGTTCGTGGTCGCGCTGATCGGATGTGGCGGGAACGGCTCGTCGGGTGACGACGCACCCACGGGCGACGCGCCGGGTGGTGACGCGCCCGACGGCCCACTGTCCGCGTGCGGCAAGCCGAAACCCGGTCCGCACAACACGGGAGTCCCCGCCGGCACCACGTTGACGCCGAGCGGTTCGATCCGCGTCGAGCAAGACGGCGCGATCGTCGAGGACCTCGATATCGACGGCGCGGTGACGATCCTCGCGAACAACGTGACGCTTCGTCGCGTCCGCATTCGCTCCGGTGACTACTACCCGATCCGCTACTTCGACAACGACAACACGGGGCTCGTCGTCGAGGACTCCGAGATCGAAGGCACGACCGACGACGCGACGGCGAGCATCTCCTTCGTGAACTACACCGCGCGCCGCTTGAACATCCACGGCGCCGCCGACGGCTTCAAGGCCGACGCGAACGTGGTGATCGAAGACTCGTGGGTCCACGATCTGCGCAATGGTCCCGATCAGCACAACGATGGCGTGCAGTCGACCGGCGGCAAGGGCGTCACGCTGCGCAACAACTGGATCAGCGGCGCGAGCAACGCGGCCGTGCAGACCGGCGATCTCGGAGGAGCGACCGAGGACCTGACGCTCGAGTGCAACTGGTTCGGCGGCGGTGGGTGGACGCTCAACATCCGCGGCACCGGCGCCACGGTGCCGAAGAACACGCGCATCGTGAACAACGTGTTCTCGCGCGATCACGGCTACGGGCCGTGGACTCTCGACGATCCGGATCCGACGATCGAAGGCAACACCTACGAAGACGGCGAGCCGATCGCTCCGTAGTACGTCTCAGTCGATGCCCTCGCACGCGGCCGGGAGGCACGCGACCTGTTCGTCGGGTCGTGCGGCGCACGTGTCGCGGCGCGCATCCAGCGCGCAGGTGACCGACCGCCTCAGTCCTTTGTCGACGCGAGGATCGCGTCCGCGCCCTGCGCGAGCAGATCCTCCGCGAGGCGCACGCCGAGGAGCTCGGCATCCTCGGCGGGTCCGCCGACCTCGGCGCGCAAGATCTTCGAGCCGTCCGGCATGCCGCACATCCCGACGACGCGTAGCCCGCCGTCGATGCTGCCGGGCGTGCGATCGATCGCGTGCGCCGCGAGCGGTGTCTGGCACGAGCCACCCATGCGCGCGAGGAAGCTGCGCTCGGCGGCGATGCGGCGCTCCTCCGCCGGATCGTGCAGCGCGCGGCGGATCAGCTCGGCGGTCAGGAAGTCCCGCGCGCGAGTCTCGAGCCCGAGGACACCTTGCGCGCAGGCGGGGATCGAGAGCTCGAGCGGCAAGAGCTGCGTGATCCGATCGGCCATGCCGAGGCGCGTGAGCCCCGCGGCCGCGAGGATGATCGCGTCGAACTCGCCGTCGTCGAGCTTCTTCACGCGCGTGGGCACGTTGCCGCGCAGCATCGCGATCTGGAGATCGGGGCGCACGGCGAGCAGCTGGCACTGGCGGCGCATGCTCGAGGTGCCGACCTTCGCGCCCTGCGGCAAGGTCTGGAGCGTCACGGGTGCGCGCGCGCAGAGTGCATCCCACGGAACCTCGCGCGTCGAGACCGCGGCGAGCACGAGGCCCGGCGCGAGCTCCGAGGGGACATCCTTCATCGAGTGGACGGCGATGTCCGCGGTCTCGTCGAGGAGCGCCTGCTCGATCTCTTTGACGAACAATCCCTTGCCGCCGACTTTGGCGAGCGGGACGTCGAGGATCTTGTCGCCTTGCGTCTTGATCACCTCGAAGGCGACCTCGATGCCGGGCTGCGTCGCTTCGAGGCGCGCTTTCGTATGCTCCGCTTGCCACAGCGCGAGCTGGCTACCGCGCGTGGCGATGACGATTCGTTGGCTCACGTGACTGCTTTCGCCTTGGGAGATTCGGACTCTGGCACGGACTCGGGGAGCGTGGGATTCGAGTCGCGATCGTATTCGGAGGGATCGAGCCCGAACAGCTCGGACAGCACCTCGGCGCGCAGGGACGCTTCGTCGGGCTGCGACTCGCGTAGCGCGGTGGTCGGTTGGTGCAGGAGCTTGTTCACCACGAGGCGCACGAGCTGCTGGACCGCTTCGCGTTGCTGCGCCGGCGTGTGCTCGCGGCGAGAGAGCGCGTCGAGCGTCTTCTGCAGCTCGGTGTCGGCGACCTGCGCGAACTTCTCGCGCAGCGCGCGGATCACCGGCACCACGCCCTGCGAGCGCATCCAGTGCTCGAACTGCCCGGCCTCGTGCTCGACGATCTTGCCCGCTTGCTCGGCCGCCTTCGCGCGATCGGCGAGGTTGGACGCGACGATCTTCTCGAGGTGATCGATGTTGTAGAGATAGACGCCGTCGAAGTCGTCGAGCGACGGATCGGCGTCGCGCGGCACGGCGATGTCGATCACCACGATCGATCGCCACTTGCGCGCCTTCATCACCTTCTTGAACAGCGGCTTGGTCAGGATCGGCTCGCGCGCGCCCGTCGAGCTGATCACGACGTCACTCTCCGCGAGGAGCTTCTCGAGATCGGCCCACGGCTTCGCGATGCCATCGATCTCCTCGGCGAGCCGCTCCGCTTTTTCGGGCGAGCGATTCGTGACCACGATGTGATCCGCGCCCTTCGCGCGCAGGTGCCGCGCCGCCAACGTCGACATCTTGCCCGCGCCGACGACGAGCACGCTCTTGCCGCGCAATTCGAAGATACGACCGGCGAGGTCCACCGCCACCGTCGAGACGTTGGCCGCCCCGCGCGCGATCGTGGTCTCCGTGCGGACGCGCTTGGCCACGCCGAATGCGCGCTCGAGGCAGCGCCCGAGGACGGGCCCGGACGTCGACGCGGTCCCCGCGACTCCATACGCATCCTTGAGCTGGCCGAGGATCTGCGCCTCGCCGAGCACGAGGGAATCGAGCGCGCTCGCCACGCGGAACACGTGGCGCACGGCCGCCGGGCCACGATGATCGTAGATCACGTCGGCGACATCGGCGGGCTGGAGGCCGCGCTGCTCGGCGAGGAACGCGCGCACGGCGCCGGTCGCGTCCGAGCCCGGCTTCGCGACGCCGTACACCTCGACGCGGTTGCACGTCGACACGAGCAGCGCCTCCGCGACGGGCAACGTCTTCGTCATCGCCGTGAGCGTGGTCGCGATCTCGTCCTCGCGAAACGCGAGCTTCTCGCGCACCGCCACGGGTGCGGTTCGCCAGCTGATCCCGACGACGAACAGCTCGGACATCGCCGCTACGCCACCATCCGGCGCAACAGGTAGATCGCGAGCACGGACAGCGCGGTCGCGAAGCCGAGGAGCGTCAGCTTGGCCGCGCGCTTGCCTCGCCAGCCGTAGACCTGCCGCGAGACGAGCAGGATCGCGTACGCGATCCACGTGACACCCGCGAGCGGATACTCGAGGCGATCGAGGCTCTCGCCGAGCTTGGACACCCAGATCGCACCGAGCACGAGCGCGACGGTGAAGATCGGAAAGCCGACCCAGATCAGGCGGTGCGAGAGCCGATCGAGCGCTTCGAGCGGAGCGCCGTGATCCTTGAACGCCACGCCGTCGAACTTCTTCTTCTTGAGCGCTCGCTCCTCGACCATGTAGATCGCGGACAGCGCACTCGCGAGCGCGAACACGCCGACGCCCACCGTCGCGAGCGAGATGTGGATGCGGCCGAGCGTGGACAGATCACTCGCTTCTCCGACGGGAGAGAGCCGCGCGACGACGAGCAGCACGAGCGAGACCGGCATCACCACGACGCCGCCGAGCGTGAGCCGATAGCGTGCGCTCGCGAGCAAGTAGCCGCTGGTCACGATGAACGCGAGGAAGCCGATCGCCTCGCGCACCGACTGCGCGGGGTGCACGTGCATCGTGCCGCGCCAACCGATGTCGACACCGTGCGCGACCCACGCGAGCGCGACGAGCCCGATCGCCCACGGCCGAAACCGCGCGTGCCCGCCGAGCACCACGAGCAGCGCGGCGGAGGCGGCGGCGTAGGCGACCACCGCGATCCAGAACGCGGGTGATGGCTCGACGGAGAGCAACCGCTGGCCGGCCTCGACGACCGCTCCGATCGCGGGAGTGCTCACGGGGGAAGAGGATCGCCGATAAAGCCGTCGACGACTTCGTAGGCCGTGTCGTTATAGATCACCGAGTTGGCGAACTGCTCGGCACCCATCGCTTCGAGGGCCTCTTTGGATTTCACGCGTCCGATGAGATCGTGAGGATCGGTCTCTGTCCCCGTCGCGCTCACGAAGTGCACAGCAGGCGCCATCGCGAACTTGCGACCGAGCTCGGTGAGCGTCATGCGATCTCCTTCGAGCGCGGCGCGCCCTTCCGCGGACCACGCTTCCAGCCGTTCCACCGAGATAAACAGGCGCGACATTCGAGATCCTCAGTCTACCGGGGCTCTTGGCAGCAAGCTACTTGGCCGGGTTGTCACGGCGTATATAGGGGGTTACAACGGGCTCTCTGGAGGTTGTTCCCATGGCCAGCGAGAACGTCAAGGAAGTCACCGACGCCACCTTCGAAGCGGAAGTCCTCAAGTCCGAGGTTCCGACCCTCGTCGACTTCTGGGCCGTGTGGTGTGGACCCTGCAAGCAGATCGCCCCCACGGTCGACGCGCTCGCGAACGAGTACAAGGGCCGCCTGAAGGTCGCGAAGATGGACGTCGATCACCATCAGATCGTCCCGCAGCAGTACCAGGTGCGGTCGATCCCGACCCTGCTCATCTTCAAGGGCGGCCGCGTGGTCAGCCAGCTCGTCGGCGCGATGCCGCGCACGAAGATCGAAGCAGAGATCCAGAAGCACATCGCGGGCTAGTGCAGATCGCGCGGGTGCTCGCAGTGACGGCCGTCGTCGCTGCCGTTGGATGCAAGAAGAAGGACGCGCCACCGCGCGATCCTCTTCGCGATGCGCTGTGGGCGGAGCTGTCCCCCGTCGCGCTCTCGAACTGCACGATCAAGCGATTCGGTAGCGCCAACGATGGCGGCTACCTGATGTGCGAAAACCTCGTCGATGGCGTGCAGGCCGCGTACTCGTACGGCATCGAGCACGAGGACAACTGGGGCTGCGAGCTGTCGACACGATGGCACGTGCCGATCCACCAGTACGATTGCTTCACCGAGGATCGCCCGACCTGCACCGGCGGGAACTTCGTGTTCCACGACGAGTGTGTCGGAGCGAAGACCGAGACGATCGAGAACCAACCGTTCGATAGCTTCGCGAACCAGGTCGCGAAGAACGGCGATAGCGGCAAGCGCTTGCTGGTGAAGATGGATGTCGAGGGAGCCGAGTGGGACACGTTTCTGGCCACGCCCGACGACGTGCTCGCGAAGATCGATCAGCTGCCGATGGAGCTCCACGGGGTGGGCGAGCAGCGCCACATCGATCTCGTGAAGAAGCTGAAGAAGACGTTCCACCTCGTCTCGATTCACTTCAACAACTACGCGTGTGGTGGGAAGAAGCAGAAGTTCTTCCCCTTCCCCGCCGACGCGTATCAGGTGCTGTGGGTGAACAAGCGGCTCGGGGTCGTCGACGAGGGCAAGCCCGGCCGGGTCGCCGGAAGTCCGCCGGATGCCAAGGATGCGCCCGACAAGCGGGATTGCCAGCCGGCCTCGTAGCTCGATCCATCCACCTCGTGCGTAACTAGACGGCATGAAGCTCGCGTCCGTGTGGGTGGCCGCTGTCGCTGTATTCGCCGTGGGTTGCAGCAAGGCCGATTCGGGGACCTCGAATGGCCCGGCACGCCCGGCGAACGGCAAGGAGCGTGGGGACTGCAAGGCGCCCAAGTTCGAGCTCGGGCAGACCAAGGACGACCTCGCCGTCGGCACGTGCGATCCGGGCCTTCTGTGCCTGTCGAACCTGTGCGTCCGGCCGCCGCCCGCGGACTGCCAGACGATCGCGGATCAGCTCGCGTCGTTCGATCTCGGCAACTACGCGGAGCCCGAAGAGCGCGAGCCCGTCGTCGACAAGTACAAGCGCGCGTGCACGAAGGCCTACGTCTCGAAGGAGCAAGGCGAGTGCATGGCGAAGACGACCGACAAGTTTGCCGCGATGCAATGCGCGCCGCTGATGTTCCCCGAGATGGCCAAGCCGGCCGAGGCCGGTGGCGGCGGTGACTGCGACAAGATCATGGTGACGATGAAAACGTTCATGTCGAAGTCGATGGGTGGCACGCAGGATCCGCAGACGACGAAGATGCTCGAGTCGGTGTTCGTCGCGCTCAAAGATTCGTGCGAGCAGGACGGGTGGCCCGCCGCGCTCAAGCAGTGCATCTTGACCGCCGGTGACAACACCGACGCGATGACGAAGTGCAACGGTCAGATGCCTCCCGAGATCCAGCAGAAGCTGACGGAACGCATGGCCAAGGTCATGCAGCAGGCGCAACCGCAACCCCAGGGTTCACCCACAGCTCCGTTCTAGTGCCGCGCTCGCGCTGCTTTTCGGTAAGCTAGTCGCTCCGAGTGGGCGGCATGTCACGAGACGACTACGAGGACATCGACACCGCGGTCGCCCAGGAGCCGCAGGGCGGCGATTCCCCCCCACTGTGCGCGATGATCAGCGTCGACGGTGTCGTTACCTCGGTCCCGCTGCCCGACGTCGGCGACGTACGGATCGGACGGACGGCGAGTTGCGACGTGGTCGTGCAGCACAAGAGCGTCTCGCGCCATCACGCGACGCTGCGGATCACGCGCGGCGATCCTCCCCTCGAGATCACGGACGCCGGGAGCCGCAACGGAACGCGGTTGCGCGGCGCGACGCTCGCGGCCGGCGTTGCGACGTCTCTCGCGATCGGTGAGGCGTTGCAGATCGGCGAGGTGACGGTGCTGATCCATCCTCGCGCGCTCGCGCTCGATGCATCATCGATCACGCTCGACACCGAGACGGCCACGCCCGATGCGATCGCGCGGATGCTCGAGATCGAGTGCGCTCGCTCCGCGCGCAGCCGATCGCCGTTCGCCTATGTCCGCGTGCAGCTCGACGGCAAGGCCGACGCGCGCGACGCACACGACTACCTGCTCGCGGCGCTGCGCACGTCCGATGCGATCGGCATCGACGAGCCGGGCGTCTATCAGGTGCTCCTGCTCGACACCGGCGCGGCGCAGGCTCGCATCGCCGCCGAGCGAATCACGCAGCTGCTCGGACAGCACGGTATCACCGCGCGCATGGGCATCGCGCGCTATCCGCACGATGGCGTCACGCCGGAGCAGCTGACCGCCCACGCGTGGGAGCAACTCGCGCGCGCACCGAACGCGCCACCGACGGCGATGGACGAAATTCGCGGACTCGTCGCACGAGTCGCCACCGCGGACATGTCCGTGCTGATCACCGGCGAGACCGGTGTCGGCAAGGAGCTGTGCGCCGAGATGATCCACCGGCTGTCGCCGCGCGCGAACAAGCCGTTCGTGAAGCTCAACTGCTCGGTGTTCGTGGAGTCGCTGATCGAGAGCGAGCTGTTCGGTCACGAGCGCGGTGCGTTCACGGGCGCGGTCGCGTCGCGCGCGGGTCTGCTCGAGACCGGCGATGGCGGCACGGTGTTCCTCGACGAGATCGGCGAGCTGCCGCTGCCTGTCCAGGCGAAGCTGTTGCGCGTCCTCGAGGAGCGCGTCGTGCGGCGCGTGGGCTCGTCGACGGGCAAGACGCTCGACATCCGCTTCATCTGCGCCACGAACCGCTCGCTCGTCGACGAGATCGACCACGGCCGGTTCCGCCGCGACCTCTACTACCGCATCAACGGCGTGTGCATCGCGATCCCGCCGCTGCGCGAGCGCACGAACGAGATCGGTCCGCTCGCGAAGGCATTCGCGGCGCGCGCGCGTGCGGTCCCGCTGGTCCTCGGCGCCGATGCGATCGGCGCGCTCGAGCGGCACGCGTGGCCGGGCAATATCCGCGAGCTACGCAACACGATCGAGCGCGCGGTGATGGTCGCGTCGGGCGGCGCCGTGCGCGCATCGCATCTCCATCTCGAGCGGCCGTCGTCGCGATCGATCCACGCGACGTTGCCGGGCATCCCCGCGATCGATCACGACGGTGCGTCTCTCGCCGCGACCGTGGCCGAGGTCGAGAAGAAGCGAATCCTCGACACGCTCGAGCAGTGCGGCGGCAATCAGACGCGCGCCGCGCGCCAGCTCGGAATCTCGCGCAACACGCTGCTGTCGCGCCTCGATGCCTACGGTCTGCCGCGACCGCGCAAGAGCTGAGCGAGCGCGAGCAGCACGAGGACCAGCGACGAGGGCCGCGAGGACGAGCACCCGCCGTCGTCGGGCGCACGAAAGCAGGCGTCCTGGCCATCACTCGCGCGCTGGCACGTCTCGCCGGTCGGGCACTCGAACCCGGGCAGATCACGGAAGCAGCGCTGCGTGCAGACCCTGTCGGTTCCATCGCCGGCGGCGAGGCACAGCGCGTCGACGCAATCCGCAGCGGCATCGCACGTCGTGCCCGTCGCACCGGGACTCGGCGTGGGAACGCGGCACAGATCGTCGACGCACGCGAGGCCGTCGGCGCACGCCCCGTCGATGCACGCCGGCGAACAGAACGACAGCCGCGGGTCGTCGAGCGCGGGAACGCACGCACCTTGCTCGTCGGCGCAGTTGCCCGCAAACCAGCACCGTTGCCCGGCGCGTCGCGTGTGCGGCCAGCCGCGCGTCGTCATCTGATCGATCACGGGTTTGACCTCGTCGATCCGCGTGTGGCGCGAGTACACCGCGCAGTCGACGTCTCCCGACGACGTGAGACCGACGAGATCGCCGTCGAGGTACGCCGGGCCGCCGGAGTCGCCCTCGCACGTCCGCGTCGGGCCACTCGACCGAAACGTCGCGTCCGGATCGAGCCGATCGATGACGGCTTCGCCGGTTCGAAGCAGCAGCGGCGTCGCGCTTCCGTCCGGCGCGGTGCGGCCGAACCCGAACAGCTCGACGTGCGCGCCGACGAACACGGCTCGCGTCGTCAACCCGCCGACGATCGGCAGCGGCGGATCGAAGACGAGGATGCCGACATCGCTCGTCAGCGCGATCGGATCGAAGTCCGGCGAGACAAACTTCGCGAGCGGCGTGTAGCGATCGCTCCCGATGTAGATATCGGGCAGCTCGCTCGACGACAGGCAGTGAGCCGCCGTGAGCACCGCGAACCGCGCGATGATGACGCCGCTGCACACGAGCTGTTCATCGATACCGTCGCCGCGAACCAGCGGGACGACGGTGTCCTTGACGCCCGGTGCGCCGTCGACGATCGCGTGCGCGTTCGTCGCGAGCAGAGCTACGACGAGCAGCGCGCGCATCGCGTCATGCTAACAGCCGAACAGCGCGACCACGGCGGTGATGTTGTAGCAGTAGTACCACTGGCCGTTGCGGCACCAGCTGTCGTGCTTCGCGCAGCCACCGTGGTAGCAGCAATCGCCGCACACCCACGACCAGCACGAGCATCCGTTGCCGCACATGCCGTAGCACTCGTTCGCCGTCGGGCGCGAGCACTGGCTGTTCTCCGTGGCCATCTCGAGCGGCGGCACTTCGATCGCGAGCGCCTTCGCGCTCTGGCGCGCCGTCTTGTGCAGCGCGAGGCTCGCGGGGTGCGAGCTGCCGCTGATGCCGGCCACGCCGAGCGCGCGGGACAGCCAGGGCAGGGTCGACATCTCGGGGAGTGCGAGCATCGAATCGAGCACGGTCCGATCGCCCTCCCACTGCGCGGCGCTCTCGTCGGCGGCGGCGGGACCGTCCTCGCCCTCGGCCTGCACGGTGGCGACCCATGCCTTCGCGACGGTCAGCTTCAGCTGTCCGCCCATGTAGCGGAACACGTAGTTCTCGCCGATCGTCTCGGCGTGAACGAGCTCGGTGCCGTTCATGCTGACGAGGTCGAGGTAGAGCTGGTCGCCGGCGCGCGCGGAGTCGAACTTGATGCCGACGTTGGTGGCGGGATCGACGAACGTGCCGGCGATTCGCTCGGGCGTCGCTACGCGCAGGCTCAACCCGTCCGCCTCGTCGGTCGTCGTGGAGGTCGGCGCGGGTACCGCGGTCTCGCACCCGATCGCAAAAACAGACGCTACAGCGATGGCGATGAGCTTCATGCGACCTAGCTCATTCATGGGATGTGCCCTCGTGCTCGGTAGAGCCGATCTCACGGATTACACGGGCTTCGCGCGGTCTCTTGCGCGTTGCCCAACGCCGTTGCTCAACGATTGCGCAACTCGCCCAACGACCGCACGGACTGCATCTGCGCGGAATGTTCGGCCGGCAGGCTCGGTTGGGCCCACATGCGGACGTCGGGGATCGTTATTGTCGTGGTCATGGGTGGTTCGCTCGGCTGCACCGGGCCGACCTTCGACGTCGTGACGAGTGCGGACGCGACGACCATTGCCGACATCGAGCGCGGCGTCCTGTTCGTCGACGCGAGCTGGAGCATGCCGTCGCTGCGCGCCCGCGGCGCTCTCGAGGAGCGCATCGAAGATCTGCCGATCGAGCTCGTGATCACCGACATCGATCGCTCGCCGGCTCTGTCCACGTTGCCTGCCCTCGAGAACAAGCTGTCCGGCGCGGGCGAGAGCATCTGGGTCAAAGGCGGCGCGATCTGCTTCGTGTGCACGCACGCCGACTGCCTCGAAGACGGCCTCGCATCCGTGTTCCCGACCGACCCGGTCGCGTATCTGCGCTCGTCCTGCTGATACGCTCCCCGCGTGCTCACGCTCGGCGATCGCAGCGCGAAGGTCGCGAGCGCGACACTCGAGCTGTTTCATCTCTACGCCGAAGAAGCAGGCTGGACGATGGAAGCAGCGATCGACGGTGCGGATCGTGTCGCCCTCGAGGGCCGCGTTCGCACGCCCGCCCTGCCCGGCCCGAGCGAGCTCGTCGTCTGGTACGTCGACGCGCCTCGCCTCGTCACGCTGAACGGCGAGCTCGGCACGCTCGGCTCGCCGGAACCGCGGGCGCAGATGACCTGCACGGCACTCGGCGCGGGCCGCGCTCGGATCGAGGGCACCCTGCATCTCGCGTGGACCGCGTTGACCGGCGGCACGTCGCGGCCGTACGTGATGACGGTGGCACTCGACGCGGCCCTCGTCACCTAGTCCTACGCTTCGTTAGTGTTTGCGGTACACTATCTTCTCGACGAGCATGTCATGACCACCCCTTCGCGCAATACCAGCAAGTTCCTCTCCCTCATCCTTCGTCACCAACCGCACCTCGTCGGCGTGACGCTCGATGACGCGGGGTGGACCGACGTCGATGCACTGCTCGCGGGTCTCGCGAAGCACGATGTCCACCTGACGCGCGAGCAGCTGTTCGACATCGTCCGCGATTCCGACAAGCAGCGCTTCGCTCTCTCCGATGACAAGACGCGCATCCGAGCGAATCAGGGCCACTCGGTGCAGGTCGAGCTCGACCTTCCCGACTCCACGCCGCCCGCGCGCCTGTATCACGGCACGTACGCGCAAGCGATCGCGAGCATTCACGCCACCGGACTCTCGAAGGGCAAGCGCCACGCGGTGCACTTGGCCGCCGAGACGGACACCGCGACCAAGGTCGGCATGCGCCGCGGCGCGCCGATCATCCTCACGATCCGCGCCGACGAAATGGTCGCTGAAGGCCACACGTTTCAGCAGTCCGAAAACGGCGTCTGGCTCACCGAGAGCGTGCCTGCGCGCTTCATCGATTTCCCGTCGGAATCCGCGCGCCCGGAGTGGCGACACTTCGCCGGCTCGAACGCCCGTCCGCGTGCCGCGATCGCCTCCGAGACGGACGCTGCGGTCAACGCCGGCTCGTACACCGCACCGAGCGGCGCGCGCGTCTCGATCGTCGCGACCACCGAGCTCGCGCGCCATCGCACCGTGATGTACGAGCTCGGCGCGCCGCTCAAGGCGCCGTCACGCACCCACGCCACCACCTTCGCCGTCGTGAACGAGAGCACGAACCAATCGATCGCGCGCCTGCTCTCGCGGCCCAGCCCCGGCCACGTCTGCGCCCTCAACTTCGCCTCGGCGAAACACCCGGGTGGCGGGTGGCGCGGCGGCGCACGCGCCCAAGAGGAATCGATCGCGCGCACCTCCGCGCTCGTGCACTGCCTCGAGTCGCAACCCGCCTACTACGATCGCAATCGCGCCGCAGGCTCGGCGATGTACCTCGATCTCGTCCTGTTCTCGCCGTACATCCCGTTCTTCCGCGACGACGACGGCAACTGGCTCGAGCGCCCGATCCTCTCCTCGATCGTCACCGCCGCGGCCCCGAACGCCTCCGCGCTCCGCCAGCACGGCACGATCGACGAAGCCGAGCTCGAGGCCACGCTCCGCCGCCGCGCGCGGCTAGCCCTCGATGTCTGCGTGCACCATAGCGTCGAGCGCTTGATCCTCGGCGCGTGGGGAGCGGGCGTGTTCGGCAACGATCCGGAACTGATCGCCGATTGCTTCGCGCAGCCGCTGCTCGGCGATCTCGCGGGCGCGTTCATCGAGGTCGTGTTCGCGGTGCTCGGGGGCGCCGGCGCCGCGAACTACGACGCGTTCGCGAAGCGGTTCCCGACCGTCGAGATTCACTGACTCACTCCATGTCCGACTGCTCCATGCCGAACAAGTCGCCGCCGATCCATTCCTGGAGCTGGTCGTACGTGTCGGCGATCGGATTCGTGGTGGTCGTGCACGTCTGCCACGTCTGCTGCGTTTCTTCGTCGAACTCGGGTGGGTAGCAGGTCTTCACCGGGCCATCCAACCCGGGAAGGAACGGCGTCTGATACTCGGAGCTGCCGGACACCGGCACGTCGAGCTGGCGCGCGAGCGCGCGCAGGAGCGCATCACCTTCCTCGTCACCACCGACCCTGCAGCCCTTCAGATCGAGCGCACCGTCGGGGCCGAACTGCCCGCGCAGCTGGGACAGCGCCGCCGCGACATCCTCGTCGTCGAGCGACTCGAGCGTCAGATCCTGATCACCGACCTCCTGTACGCCGGGCCGTGCGTGATCGACGATCTCCAGCCGGCCGAGAGGTGCGCCATCGGCCTCGGTCGAGACCGCATCGGCCATCTCCTGGATCGAGCGGAACTCGGTGACGTAGTGCTCGGCCGCGAGCTCGTCGAGATCCTCACCCCGTCGACCCTCGGTCTCGATCGCCGTGATGTTCATCGACTCGACGTCGTCCGATTCCCCCCACGCCGAGAGCCCGCTGAAGTCCGGCGCGACGCCCGGAACGGTCAGCGACTCGGCATCGTGAGGTGGTGGGAGCGCGCCGAAGGCGGGCTCCAGGGCAGCGGGCTTGGCGGGCGCGAAGTAGTCGCGGACGTCATCGAGGAAGTCGAACACGCGTCAGGTTACGGACGGCCACCGACCGACCCCGTGTCTCGTTCGCGCCAACCTGTTCATCGGCGACGCCATCCGCGAGCGTGCGCCGATCAGGCGAACGTGTTGATGCGGCTGCCTTCGCCGTTGGGGCCCGGCGGTGGCGGCTTCGCACCTTCGATCAGCGCGACGGCGCCTTCGCCCTGCGCCTTCGTCGCATTCTGCGCGAGCTTCTCCACGCGCACGGCATAGACCTGACCGACCCGACTCGCGGCAGTGACATCCATGGTCGTCGGTTCGACCGCACTGTCGATCCATGAAGACGTGGCGCGATCGCGTACACGTGCGTGGCTCGCGCGGATGTCGTCGCTAGTAGCCGTGCTTGCGCAGCGAGACGTTCGCGACGAGGCCCATCGCGATGAAGAACGTCAGCAGTGACGAGCCGCCGTACGAGATGAATGGCAGCGTCACACCGACGACGGGCGCGATGCCGAGCACCATCGCGACATTCACGATCACGTGCCAGAACGTCATCGCCGCGACGCCGACGCAGATCACCGCGCCCATGCGATCGCGCGCCGACAGCGCGACGTTGATGATCCACACGAGCAAGAACGCGAACAGCACGAGGAGGAACGCGCTGCCGATGAAGCCCCACTCCTCGGCCCACACCGAGTACGGGAAGTCGGTCCAGTGCTCGGGGACGAAGTTGAACTGGTTCTGCGTGCCCTCGAGGAAGCCCTTGCCGCTGATCTTGCCGGAGCCGACCGCGAACACGGACTGCGTCGTGTGCCAGCAGTTGGAGGCGGCCGACGTCCGATCGGCGGCGTTGCAGTCGATGAACCCGAGGATGCGGTTCTTCTGATACTCGTGCATCGACTCCCACAGGATGGGAATCATGAGCAGGCCCGCGAGCGTCACGTGGACGACGGGCCAGACGTTGGGCATCGCGAGGAAGCCCACGGACAGCACGATCAGCGTGAGCAGCACCGCGGTGCCGAGATCGGGCTGCGTGGCGATGAGCCCGATCGGAACGAGGACGATGCCGAGACGGATGATCAGATCGCGCGGCGTGTAGGCCGATGCCTCCGAGTCCTGGAACATCTTCGCCAGGACGAGGATCATCATCACCTTCACGAGCTCGGACGGCTGCAGTCCCTGCCCGCCGATGAACAACCAGCGATACGTCGAGCCGTGGCGTTGATCGCCGCCCGTCGCGCCTTGAAGGCGTGCCGCGAGGATCAGGAGGAGCGCCAACCCGAGGCCGATCCACGCGAGGCGAACGAGCGTGCGGTAGTCCACGATGGTGGCGGCCATGAACGCGATGGCACCGACGACCATCCACTTCACCTGGGTGTCGAACTTGACCTGCTGCTTGAGGCCTCGCGTGGCGGAGTAGAGGTTCAGAAGGCCGATCGCGCACAGCGCGAGGACCGTGAGGATCAACGGCCAATCGATCGCCGCGCGGAAGCGGCGCCAGCGCGACACACCCACGGTTGCCCGCGGCAGCTCGATCGTCGTCCGGCGGATGAACGTCGCGACGATCCACGCCGCGATGGTCGCGATGATCGAAATGACGAGCGTGTACGCGAAGGTGCCCATCAGGGGCCCTCCCACGGTCGTGCAAACGTCGTCTTCGGCTTCTTCACTTGGGGAGCGAGCGGATCCACCGGTGCGCCCTTCGGCATCGGCGTCTTGCCGCGCAGCTTCGCGGACGTGAAGTAGGTCTCGACGATCTGCTTCGCGATCGGCCACGCGACGCGACCACCGGATCCGCCGTGCTCGACGAACACGACGATCGCGATCTCGGGATCCTCGGCGGGAGCCCAGCCCGCGAACCACGCGTGCGAGCGCGTCGGGTGGTAGCCGTCGACGTCGCGCTCGTCGTCTTCCTTGCGCCGCTTCGTGCGGATCTCGGCGGTGCCGGTCTTGCCCATCACGGGGACGACGTCGGAGAAGCCATGATCGAACGCGGTGCCACCGGCTTCGTTGGTCACGCGCCACATGCCGCGCTTCCAGATCTCGAGCGCGTCGCTCGGAATCTTCACCTCGCGCGCGACGGTGGGCTGATACGCGACGATGGTGTGGCCGTCGCTCGCCTCGACGCGCTCGACGACCTGCGGGACGTAGAGCGTGCCGCCGTTGGCGAGCGTCGCGTACGCCATCACCGTCTGCAGCACGGTGACCTCGACGTCGCCCTGCCCCGTCGCCGCGTTCGTGGCGTAGCCGACCTTGTAGCGGCCCTGCTTCTCGTACCAAGCCTTCGTCGGGATCCGGCCGCCCGTGTCACCCGCGCCCATGTTCGTGGGCGCGCCGAACCCGAACGCGCGCGCGGTCTCCGCGATGCGATCGAGGCCGATGCGCTGCGCGAGCTCCCAGAAGTACACGTTGCACGAGTGCTGGATCGCGCCGACGAGGTCGAGCTTTCCGTGCGAGCCGTTGCAGCGGAACGTGGTCTTCGAGAGTTGATACGTGCCGTTGCAGAAGATCGATTCGTCCTCGGCCGCCTGACCATCTTCGAGCGCCGCGAGCGCGGTGACGAACTTGAACACCGAGCCGGGCGGATACGACGCGCGCATCGCCTTGTCGATGAATGGCTTGCGCGGGTCCGAGAGCAGCAGCGTCTCCTCGGCGCGCGTGAGGTGACCGGTCATGACGTTCGGATCGAAGCTCGGCTTGGAGACTACTGCACGGATCTTTCCGGTCTTCGGCTCGACGATGATCACCGCGGCCGCGCTGACCTGCGAGACCGCCTTCTCCGCGATTCGCTGCAGGTCGGCATCGATCGTCAACACGAGGTTCGCGCCCGGGACCGCACCGACGATGCGATCGCCGTGGATCAGCGACAGCGTCGTCTTGTCGTCGAGGCGCTGGCCCTTCGCGTCCACCGCGTAGCGCTCGACGCCCTTCTTGCCGCGCAGATAGTTCTCCCACGCGGCTTCGAGGCCGTAGCGGCCGACGAGCTCGCTCGGCTCGTAGCCCTGGTTCGCGAGCTTGTCGACCTCGGCCGAGGTCATCTGCGTCATGTAGCCGACGAGGTGCGCCGCCAGGTCGCCCTGCGGGTAATAGCGATACGGCTCGTTCTGCACCTCGACGCCGGGGATGCGCTTCACCGATTGCTCGACGAGCGCGGCGCGATCGCGCCCCTGATCTTCGAGGATGACGATCGGCGACTTCGGATCGCGCTTCTTGCCGACGGCGATGCGCTCGTCGATCTTCGCGATCTCGTCGTCGGACAACCCGAGCATGCGCACGAGCTCGGCCTTCGCTTCGGGCGTGAACTGCTTCGGCGTCGCGTAGATGTTGAACGCCAGCCGATTGTCGGCGAGCGGCACGCCGTTGCGATCGAGGATCTTGCCGCGCACGCTCGACAGGTAGCGCTCCTTGACCACGTTCGAGACCGTGCGCTCGTAGTAGCTGTCGCCGCGCATCACCTGCAGCTGCCACAGCCGCCCGATCAGCAGCGTGAAGAACAAGATGATCACGAGCGCGACCCACTTGAGCCGCTTGTGCAGCTCGGGCAACGCGGACCCGCCACCGGCTCCGCCTCCGCTCGACGCGCGGATCAGCACGCGGCCTCCCGGGTCATGGTGCGAGCCCTTCCAACGCGGCATCGCGCTCGCGGTGCGTGCGCGCGAACGCGGCGTCCACGCGGCGGAAGATGCGCCACACGAGCGGGCCGATCAGCGCGGTCGCGATGGTGACGAGCGCGAGGTGCTGCAGCTCCGTCGCGAAGCCCGCGCGCGCGATGCCGTACAGCACGCGCACGATCCATGCGAGCAGGCCGGCGATCAGCGCGACGAACGCGGAGAAGCCGATCGTCATCGCCGCGCCGCGGACCAAGATGCGCTGCTGCACGGTGCGTGCGATCATCGTGGTGAGCCCCGCGACCACCGCGCACAGCCCCGGCGGCGTGCCCGAGATCAGGTCGACGAGGTAGCCGAGCACGACCGCGCCGCCGACCGACGGCGCGACATCGCGACGCGCGGTGAGGCCGAGGTACGCGCCGGTCAGGGCGCCGAGATCCGGGATCGCGTCGCGGATCAGCTGCGCGGGCATGAGCCGCCACACCGCGGCGAGGATCACGCACGCGACATACGCGACGAGGACGATCGTCGCGGTCCTCACGGCGTCGGCTCCCCGGTGTCTTCGTCCTTCTTCGCCGGCGACACGACGAAGAACGCGATGAGACCGATCACGACCAAGATCACGACCCACGTCCAGATCGAGAGGCCGCTCATGGCGGTGGCTCCCCGGTCTGCTCGGGCGACGGCGGTGTCACGGTGAACATCGACAGCGCGAGGATGACGAGCAGGATCGCGATCCACACCCACATCGCCCAGCCGATCGCGCTCAGCCGGCCGCCGGCCAGGTAGCCACCGGCCACGAGCATCGCGCCGCTGCACGCGGACGGACGGCAACAGCTCACAGCGGCCTCCCGCCGAACGCCGGCTCGCTCTTCTTCTTGGTCTTCGCGTCGGGATCCGCGGGCGGCGGCGGCGCGAGCAGCACCATCACGGCGCGAACGCGCGAGACATCGACGACGGGCTCGACCTCGACGGACTGGAACATGCCGTCGTCGCCGTTGATCTTCGTCACCTTACCGACGACGAGGCCGGGCGGGAACGACGCGCCGAGGCCCGACGTGACGACCTCGTCGCCGACGGCGATCTTGCCCTCGGGCTTGAGCTGGCGCTCGAGCCACTCGATCTTGCACGCGTACGAGTCGGGCTTGCCGTTCCCGATCAGCAGGCCGCGCCCGCCGGTGCGCGGGATGACGACCTCGATCTTCGACGAGGGATCGCTGATCAACACGACGTCCGCGTAGTCGCCGTACACCTTGTCGATGCGGCCGACGGGGCCAGCACCGACGATGACGGGCATGCCGGTCTGCACGTCGCGATCGCCGCGATCGATCCGCAGGCGCAGCACGCGGAACTGCGGCGACAGCGGCGCGCCGATCACGCGCGCGCCGATCGTGTCCGCCGGCGTGCGCTTCTTGACGACCGCGAGATCCTCGAGCGCGGCGACATCGAATGCTTTGCGCGTCATCGCGGCGAGCTCCTTGCGCAGTCGTTCGTTCTCCTCGCGCAGCTCGCGGTTCTCGCTCTCGACATCGACGACGGCGACATAGCGCGACCACAGACTGCCGACACCCTCGACGAGCCACGAGACGCCGGCTTGTAGCGGCGCGGTGATGCGGAGCAGCGCTTCATCGACGGCGGACGGGGTCCCGCGCGTCATGTTCGCCTTGAGGACGAGCGCGGGGATCAAGATCAGGGCGCCCGCGAGCACCCAGTCCAGAAGCCTCCGGCGCGCGGTCACGACGATGTCTCGCGCTAGCGGAGCGCGATCTCCCGGAGCAGCGACAGCTCGTCGAGGACCTTGCCGGTGCCGAGCACGACGGCGAGCTGCGGGTTCTCGCACACCATCACTGGCAGACCGGTCTCTTCGCGCAGGAGCACGTCGAGGTTCTTGAGCTGCGCGCCACCGCCGGACAGGACGACGCCGCGGTCGACGATATCGGCCGACAGCTCGGGTGGCGTGCGCTCGAGGACGGAGCGAACCGCGTCGACGATCGCGTTCACGGGCTCGCTGAGTGCTTCGCGGATCTCGTCGGAGTTGACGAGCAGCGTCTTCGGCACGCCGGCGACGAGATCGCGTCCCTTGACCTCGACGGTCAGCGGCTCCTCGAGCGGATACGCGCTGCCGATCTCTTTCTTGATGATCTCGGCGGTGCGCTCGCCGATCAGCAGGTTGTACTTGCGCTTGATGTACTGGACGATCGCTTCGTCCATCTTGTCGCCGGCGACGCGGATCGACTTCGAGAGCACCACGCCCGCGAGCGCGATGACCGCGACCTCCGTCGTGCCGCCGCCGATGTCGACGATCATGTTGCCGGTGGGCTCGGTGATCGGCAGACCACCGCCGATCGCGGCCGCCATCGGCTCTTCGATCAGATAGACCTCGCGCGCCGCCGCGGCGAGCGCCGAGTCACGCACGGCACGCTTCTCGACCTCGGTGATCCCCGACGGAACCGAGACGATCACGCGCGGACGCACGAGCGTTCGTCGCTGATGTGCTTTCTGGATGAAGTAGCGAAGCATCGCTTCGGTGACCTCGAAGTCCGCGATGACGCCGTCCTTCATCGGGCGAATCGCGACGATGTTGCCCGGTGTGCGGCCGAGCATCTCCTTCGCTTCTTTGCCGACCGCGAGGACCTTCTTGGGCCCCGAGGACGACGCCTGCACGGCCACCACACTCGGCTCGTTCGCCACGATGCCTCGACCCTTCACGAAGGTGAGAGTCGTTGCCGTACCGAGATCGATCGCGAGGTCGTTGGAAAACATTCCGTAGACCCAGTCGAAGAGCATGGGGAGTTCCTGGATTGATTACGGTGCGAAACACCGTACTTGTGACGCGCTGCAAGGCGCGGGGAGGGACCGAACAAAAGTGAAGGCCGGATAACCACCTACCGACCGGAAGCGCAGCGGAGTTATCACGCGCCAAAGCCAGGGCGCAACACAATCTTGGGATAGCCCGAACGAGCCTCATTCCGACGGCGGAGCTTGTAGTGGGATCCCCCGGTGGCTAGGATGCGCCGCTCGTTCTACAAGCAGGCCAAAGTCCCATGCTCGAATCGCTACGCAAGCAAGGCGCGTCTGTCGCCATCTATCTGATCTTCGGTCTGCTGATCGTGATCTTCGTGATCAACTTTGCCCCCAATGCGGGGCAAGGGACCGGCGGCTGCATGGGTCAGTCAACCACGGCGATCAAGGTCGACGGGCACAAGGCGAACCAGACGTCCTACAAGATCGCGTACTCGGGAAACCAGTACAACGGTCGCCAGAAGGTCTACGTCGCGCTCGAGATGTTGATCCGCCGCGAGCTCCTCGCGCAGGAAGCCGAGAAGCGCGGGCTGCGCGTCACCGGCGACATGCTCGACGAGGAGATCAAGAAGGGCTACTTCTTCCTCGGCGGGAACCGCAACAAGCTCGACTTCTGGATCGACGACGTCGGCGGCGAGAAGTTCTTCAACTTCGGCAAGCTCAAGGGCTGGGTCGGTCAGCTGAACGTGTCGATGAACGCGTACAAGGACGAGCAAGCGCGCGGCCTGCAAGCGGCGCTGATGGCGGAGATGCTCGCAGACACCGTTCGCGTCTCGCGCGAAGAGGCGCTCGCGGACTATCTGTTCGAGCACAACACCGTCACCTACGATCTCGTCGAGTTCTCGGCCACTCCGTACAAGACCGCGATGCGGCTCACCGACGCCGACGTCGCGCGCTTCCTCGCCGGCCACGAGGCCGAGGTGAAGAAGAAGTTCGCCGACGACGAGCGCACGTACAAGGCGACGAAGCCCGCGCTCGAGCTGCGCTCGATCTTCATCCAGAAGCTCGTCGAGGCGCCGAAGCCTGCTGACGCTCCGAAGCCCGCCGATGGCCCGAAGCCCGCCGATGGTGCGGGCAGCGGGAGCGCGGGCAGCGCCGCACCGCCCGCCGACAAGACGGCCGAGAAGCCGGCCGACCAGAAGAAGACCGAGGAGAAGAAGACCGAAACCGCCGAGGCGAAGAAGCCCGAGGTGAAGCCGGTCGGCATGCCGATCGATGCCGCGAAGTCGTCGCTCGAAGCGGCGCGCACCGCGATCGCGGGCGGTAAGCAGAAGTTCGCGGACGCGGCGAAGACCCTGTCCACCGACGAGGCCGCGAAGGCAGCGGGTGGTTATGTCGGCTGGAAGCCCGTCGACAACGCGCAGCTCGGTGACAAAGCGGTCAACGACGCGGTGAAGGCGCTCAAGCCGGGCGAGATGACGCCCGTGATCGTCACGGATAACGGCGTGTACCTCGTGATGGCCGAGGCCAAGCGCGAAGGCGACCTGACCTACGATCAAGTGAAGAACGAGATCGCGATGGAGCTCGCGAAGGATGTGTGGAGCAAGGAAGCCGCGAAGCGCGCAGCGCTCGACGCCCTCGCCTCCGCACGCGCGGGCACGGGCAAGCCGCTCGATCAGCTCTACTCGGTCGATCCCGCCGAGGCGAATCGCAAGATGCAGGAGGACATCCAGCGCCAGATCCAGCAGATGCAGCTCCAGCAGAAGTCGGGCTTCTACGCGCCACCGTCGGCGGAGAAGGACGTGCTCGCGTCGTGGCAGGCGCAGGCCGGCGGACCGTCGGGCTCCGCAGCGCCCGCGGCAGGTTCGGGATCGGCAGCGGGCTCTGCAGGATCGGCGAGCGGAAGCGCGGCCGGCTCGGGCAGCGCCGCGACGCCGGCACCGACGCCCACGCCCGCCCCGGCGTCGACGACGATCGAAGCATCGAAGGACGTGCTGCCCGCGTTCGGCGAGGTGAAGAAGCCGTTCCTCGAGACGATCGGCCCCGTCCCGCACGCGAACGAGCTCCCCGGCGTCGGCGAGAACAAGGCCGCGATCGCGTCGATGTTCGACGAGCTCACGCCCGGCATGCTCGCGAAGCAGGTGTTCGAGTCCGACGGCACCTACGTGGTGCTGCAGCTCAAGGACAAGCAGCAGCCGAAGATGGACGAGTTCGACAAGACGGCCGACCAGAAGGTCGAGACGCTGCGTGCGATTCGCGGTGCGATGCTCCTCGAGAACTGGCTCAAGACCCAGTGCGAAGCGTTCGAGAAGGACGGCAAGATCGAGCCGCTGGCCGATCTCGTCCGCGAGACGGATGACAAGGGCAACCCGCTGCCCCAGAGCTACCGTCCGTGCATGAGCTTCCGCTGATCTAGCGCTGGCTTTCCAGATCGCAGGCGCCCAGGCCTGCCGACTCGGCAGATCTGGAGTATTTTCGGGGTCGTGCTCGAGGGTGACCACGCTGGGCCGAGGCGCCTGCCGTTCTCCTTCGAAGCGAAAGGCGGTGTTGGCCGCCTAGCGCTCGAAGGGCGGGAGATCGAATTCACGGTCGGGCCGTTGGTCGTGGACCGTCTCGAGCTCGAGGTCACGGACCTCGGCACCGATCCGGCGAGCGCGGTCGCGGAGAGGTTCCAGCGCCGGCGCACGCGGCTTCGCGCGCTGGCGATCCACGTCTCGTCGAGCGCCCTCGACGAGCGCGTCGAGCAGCTGCGCCGCCCGCTCGCGGGACTCGGGATCACGCAGCTGTCCGCGCGGCTGAACGATGGCTTCGTGTCGGTGCGCGCCCGCGCGGCGGATGGACTCGCGGCCGCGGATGTCTCGTTCCGGATCCAGATCGTGAGCGCGGGGACGCAGCTGCGCGCCCTCGCGTCGACGATCCGGGTGCACGGTCACCTCCCCACGCCGGGGCCGGTGATCGTCGATCGAATCCTCGTCGCGATGCTCGGCGCGACCGATGCCGCGGGCGTCGTCGAGCGCCCGCATGTTCGCGGCCTGTGCGACGTGGAGATCGATCTCGTGGGCGCGCTGTTGTGGCACGTGCTGCCTCCCGCGGGTTGGCGGTTGCCCTCGGTGGGCGATCTCGAGCTCGTGCGGATCACGATCGCGCGCGGTGCGCTCGAGGTCGTCTATGGACCCGCGGGCACGCGCACCGGCGAGCTCGGCGTGCGCCCGCAGACGCACCAGCTCGCCGCCGCGCACGATCTGATGCTCTCCGCAGATACGCAGCTGCGCGAGGGGCACTTCGAGGATGCGATGCGCGGCTATCGCGCGCTGCTCGCGTCGGGTGGTCCCGAACAGCCGCTGCTCCTCGAGCGCTTGCTCGCGCTCGCGGCCGCGCGCCCGGCGTGGTTCTTCGACGGGCTCGAGCTGTCGCGCCAGGCGCTCGGGCGCTGGCCGAACTTCCCGCCGTCGCACGCCGCGCTCGCATCGATCACGCTCGCGCAGGGCGATGCGCGGATCGCGGCGGAGCACCTGACCGCGCTCGCACAGCTCGCGAGCGCCGAGGGCGATGACGATCAAGCGGCGCTGTCCGCGCTCGCCGGGGCGCGGCTGCTACGCGTCCTCGATCCGCGCGCGGCGACGCAGCTGTATCAGCTCGCCCTCGAGCACGATGCGAGCTCGAGTGAAGCCGCGGACGCGCTCGCGGACCGCTTCGCCGACGAGCAGCGTTGGCCCGAGCTCGTGCGGCTCGTGCGTGCGCGCGCGGTGATCACGCCGGATCTCGGGCGTGCGGTGCAACTGCGTTTGCGCCTCGCCGACGTGTTCGTGCACCACCTCGACGATCCGCACAGCGCGCAGCAGGAGCTCGCCGTCGCGCGCCACCTCGCGCCCGACGATCCGGCGGTGCACGAGATGACCGCGACGATCCTCTCGACGATCGATCCCGTCGCGGCGATCGCCGCGTGGCAAGACGTCGCGAGGCTCGCGGAGGCGCGCGGTGATCACCGCACCACGGCGCGCGCGCTCGCGATCGTCGGCGACAAGCTCGTTCACATCGGCGCCGGCGCGCACGAGGCCGAGGCCGCGTGGACGCGCGCGCTCGAGCTCGATCCGCTGCAGGCCGATGCGATCGCCGGGCTCGCGTACGCGGCCGCCGCGCGCGAGGATCACGCGACCGCGGCGGATTACCTCGAGCGACTCCGCGGCATCGGCTTGCCGCCACAAGTTTCGGCTCGTCACGAGCTCGCCCTCGCGCGATCGCTCGTCGCGATCGGCCGCACCGACGACGCGCGTGCGTCGCTGCGCCGTGCCACGCTCGCGGGTGGCGAGACCGCCGCGGAAGCACACGCCGTGCTCGCCGAGGTCGCGGAAGCGTCCGACGATCGCGATCATGCGGCCACCGAGCTCGACACCGCGATCGGACAGCTGCTCGATCTCGCATCGCATGCGTCGCTGACCGATCCGACGAGCGAGCGGATGTACACGCGAGCCGCGGAGCTCGCGATGGCGCGCGCGTCGCTGTTCGATCGCTCGGGACAGGCGAGCGCGGCGAGCGGCGAGTGGATGCGCGCGCACGAGCTCGCCGTCCGGCACGCGCCGCAGATCGCGCGCAGCGCCGCGCGCACGATGCTCGCGCGATCTGGCGACACCGGCACCGAACGCCAGTGGATCGACGCGGTGCTCGCCACCCGTCCACCGCCCGCGGAGCGCGCGCAGCTCCTCGTGCGACGGGCGGCCGCGCGACGCGACGAGCGCGCACCCGACATGGCCGCGGCGCTCGCGGATCTTCACGAGGCCCTGCGGATCTGCGAAGGGATGGCGTCCAACCAGGACGGCACGGATCCCGAAGCGACCGAGATCCGGCGCCGCGCGTATCAGCTCGAGGCGGAGCTGCTCGCGAAGTCCGGCGATCAGCGGGCGCGTGCGCAGGCGCTCGCGGCGCTCGCGAAGATGGCCGCGCGCGAGGATCGCGTCGAGAGCGAGACCGCCGCGGCCGCCGCGTGGCTCGCCGCCGACGAGCCCGCGGCTGCCCTCCCCCACGGCGCACGCGCCCACGCGGCGCTCGAGCCCGAGGTTCCCTCGCGTATCCGCCGCGACGTCCTGCTCACGCTCGGCGAAGCCGCATGGCGCCAGCGCGCGTGGCCCGATGTCATGCGCGCGTATCGCGGGCTGATCGACGAGCCGAACATCGACACCGTCACCGCGCCGCGCCTCGGCGTGTATCGCTATCGCCTCGCGGTCGCGGCCGATCGCACCGGCGATGCCGCGATCGCGATCGAAGCGCTGCGGCCGCTCGTCGACGATGGCGACACGACGACGAAGGGTGCGGGCTCGATCGCGAACGGCATGACGCCGGAGCTGCGCGGACAAGCGCTGCGACTGTTCGCGGATCTCGCGGAGCGCACCGGCGATCTCGCCGCCGCGGCCACGGCGCTCGAGGGCTTCGCGTCGCTCGCGGTGGACTCCTCGCCCACCGCGCGCGCCGACGCGATGTACCGCGCGGGCGAGCTGTTCCGTCGCGCGGATCGCGGCGACGATGCGATCCGCTGCCTCGAGAGTGCGCTGCGGATCAGCGAGACGCACTTGCCGGCGCTCGACGCGCTCGAGATGGCGTGGCGCGAGCGCGGCGACAACGAGCGCGTCAGCGTCATCCTCGGCCGCAAGGTCGCGGCGACGACGCGGCACCCCGCGCGGCAGAAGCCGCTGTTGTCGCGCCTCGGCGATCTGCAGGATCAGCTCGGGCGACCCGATGTCGCGCTCGCGACGCATCAGCGCGCGCTCGAGATCGATCCGACGTGGCGACCGTCGCTGCGGTACGTGACGCTGCGGTTGCGCGATGCGGGGCAGCTGATCGCCGCCGCGGGCGGGCTCGCACAACTCGCGGGCGAGCTGCCCGGCGACACCGGCGTCGACCTCGCGATCGTCGCCCGCGAGCGTCAGGTCGCCGCGGTCGCGCTGTCCGAGCTCGTGCTGACGCTCGATGCCAAGCAGCTCGACGCGGTCGCCGAAGTGGCGCGTCCCGCGCTCGAGCGCGCGAGCGCCGACGGTGCCGATGTCGCCGGAGGGCTCGCACGCATTCGCGGCGAGGTCGTTCACGTCACGACGATCACCACGTTCGCCGCCGAGGAAGACACCGCGAGCGGGCGCGCATCGTCGCCGAGCATCGGCGCGCTCTCGCTCAAGGATGCAGCACAGCGCGCGCGACTCGCCGGCAAGCTCGACGACGCGCTCGCCACGCTCGAGGCGGCGAACCACGTCAATCCGGGCGACGTCGCGGTGCTGCAAGAGCTCGTCGAGCTCGCGTCGGAGCTCGGCGATCACGCCGCCGCCGCGCGACACCTCACCGCGCTCGCCGATCTGATGTCCGGAGCGCGTCGCGGCAACGCGCTCCTCGAGCTCGCGGAGCTCTACTACGATCACCTCGACGACGCCGCGCGCGGTCGCCAAGCGATGCGCGCCGCCGCCGAGGCGTTCGGCAAGGGAGCGCGCCGCGATGCGACGCTGCGCATGGTCGCGAGCGAAGCACGCGCGAACCTCGCGTGGGCGATCGCGGTCGAAGCGCTCGAAGGCATCGATCCCGCGCGCCGCGCCGCGAGCGACATCAGCGATCTCGCGAACGCGCTCGTGCGCTCGGGTCGCGACGGAGCGGCGCTCGCGCTCGTCGAAGATCCCGACGTCGCGGCCAAGCTCGGCGACGGCGGCGAGCTCGCGAACACGATCCGCGCGAGCCGCGATCGCAAGCTCGCGTTCGCACGGGCCCTCGAGCACGAAGCCGATACGGCGCGCGGTCCGAGCGAGAGCGAAGCGAACGAGCTGCGCGAGGCGGCCGACGCGATCCGCACGTCCGCCGATCCGCGCACCAAGACGCTGCCCGGTGTCGTCGCCGATCCGGCGGACGATTCGACCTCCGAGCCGCGCACCAAGACCAAGCCCGGGCCCGCCGAGGCGCCATCGCCACCGTCGACGAACACGCTCGGTCGCATCAAGCTCGTCTCGGTCCCGCGCCCGCCACCGCCGCAACCGATCATCGAGATCCGCCAGTCGGATCCCGAGATCGAGATCATCGAAGAGACCGAGGCCGACGACGGCTTCCAATCGGTCACCGACGCGCGCATCAAGTCGGGACCGATCGCGATCGTCGTTCCCGAGGAAGACGGCTTCCAGTCGCTGACCGATCCGCGCGTCAAGTCGGGCCCGATCGCGCTCCCGGTCGACCTCGCGAGCGCGCCCGCTCGCATCGAGGACGCGCGCGGCTCGGGCCTGATCGAGCCGCCGCCCGAGACCACGCTGCGCGATCTGCCGGCCCAGACACCGACGCTGCGTCTGTTCGCCGCCGTCGAGCCCACCGACGAGCCGCCCGCGGCCGACATCGTGCGTTCGCCTGCGCAGATCGTCGACGACGAATCGGACATCGCGTTGCGCGAGTACGACGCGGCCTCGCCCGACGAATCGCCCGCGGTGACGCTGCGCGGGATGTCGCGCGTCGACGATGCGAGCGAGGGCGATCCGCCGCGCAAGCCGCCCACGTTGCCTCCGCTGCAAGCGCTCCGCCGCCCCGCCGCCACGAACCCACCGCGCACGACGCTGCGTGAGTTCACCGCCGAGACAGACAGCTCCATTCCGACGCTCGACGATGCTCCGTCGGAGGCACCGACACCGCCACGCACGACGACGCCGTCCTACGCCTCCCGCACGCCGAGCGGTCCGATTCCGACGATCACGGGCACCGGCCCGATCCCGACGATCACGGGCAGCGGTCCGATTCCGGTGATCCTCGAGGACCGGCCGACGGGCCGTCGCTCCTCGTCGACGATCGCGCCGCCGACGCCGACCGGCGATCGCCCGCGCGCGCCGAGCGTCCCGCCGCCGATGAGCCCGCCGCTTCCGCCGACGGTGACGATCCAGCCGGCGTCGCGCCGTGCACCGACGACGCCGCCCCCCGTCGGTGGACTGCCTCCGGTGCCCGCGCCGGCCGGACGCGAGCGCCGTCCGTCGTCGTTGCCACCGATGAACCAGGCGTCGACCGAAGCATCGCCGCCGCCGCTCGCCGACGCGCGCACGCGGACGCCGTCGTCCAATCCGGTGCCGGCGGGGCTGCGCAAGCCCCCGAGCGCGCCGCCTCCGATCGCACCGCTCCCCGCGACGACGCTGCGCGAGTACACGCCCGCGGTGCCGCGCGATCCGGCGGTGCCGACGCGCGAGGACGCGACGACGAGCGCGCTGCTGCCGCCATCGGTGGCGGACGTGCCCTCGCTCAAGCTATCGCGGACCACGAACACCGCGCTCGTCACCGTCGATGCGCTCGCGATCTCTCGCGCGTCGGCGGACAAGCTCGATCACCCGCCGGAGCCGACCGCGTCGCAGGAACCATCGCGCGCGGCGACCGAGCAGATCGACGCGCCGAACGTGACGACCGCGTCGCTGTTGACCGACGAGCGCGAGCGTCTGCTCGCCGCGCATCGCGAGACGCCCGACGACGTTCCGACACTGACCGCGCTGCTCGCGAACCTCCTCGAAGCGCCGGCGCTGCGCCGGCAGGTGCTCGATGCCGCGCAGCGCACGACGCACGGCCCCGCGCTCGCGATCGTGCTGTACGAGCTCGCGCTGCACGCGCGCGCCGCGCAGGACTTGATCCGCGCCGCCGCCCTGCTCTCTCGCGCGCACGAGACGGATCCGAGCTACGCGCCCGTGTGGATGCCGCTCGCCGATACGCTCGCCGCGTCCGACGAGCTCGATGCAGCGCGCGAGCTGTACGAGAAGGTCGCCGTGTCCGACGCGTACGATGTTCGCCGCCGCGCGTTCGCGCAGGATCGCGCCGACGCACTCGGCAAGGACGGCACCGTGGTGTCGGGCGAGATCGTCGCGCGGCCGCGGAAGTCGCAGCGCAGTGTCGCGCGAAATCCCGAGCTCGATCGCGCGCGCGTGCTCGCCGATGCCGACGACATCAAAGGCGCGATCGCCGTCGCCGAACAGATCGCCACCGCGAACGCCGACGATGTCGCCGCGCTCGAGCTCCTCGAGCAGCTGTATCTGCGCGTCAACGATGTCACGGGCGCGTCCGAGGCGATCGGCCGACAACTGAAGATCAAGGACGACGAGATCGAGAAGGCCGCGCTGTGGCGCCGTCGCGCGAAGCTGTATCGCGACTCGCTGGGCCGCGACGCCGAAGCGTATCGCTGCCTCAAAGAAGCCCACGCGTGTTCGCCGAACGATCCCGAGATCGCGTACCAGCTGCGCACCGCGGCGATGGTGCGCGGCGAGTGGAACCTCGTCGCGTCGCTGTTGCATCGCGAGATCGCCGCGGCCGAGTCACCGCGCGATCGCGGCGCACTGCACCTCGAGCTCGCGCTGATCTTCGACGAGCGACTCGACGACGACGCGCAAGCGCAGACGAACTTCGAGCAAGCGCTCGCGTTCGATCCCACGATCCCCGCCGCGAAGCTGCCGCTCGCCCGCCGCTACGAGATGCTCGGTCGCCACGCCGATGCGGCTGCGATGTACGAGGAGGCCGCGGTATCCGCGCGCGCCGCCGATCGCGCGGCGCTGTACGAGGCCGCCGCTCGCTGCAGGTCCGCCGCGATCGCGACGTCGGCACCGTCGCGTCCGACGCCGCCCGGCGAAGTCCCGCTCGCGACGCGCGTCGAGCAGGCCGAGGCGGCCGGCGCGAACGATGTCGCGATCGATCTCGCGCACCAGCTGTGGCGCGCGGAGCCCGGACACGCGAGCGCGTACCGCGTGCTCGCTGCGAACTACCGCACCTCCGGCGATCTCGCGGCGCTCACGGACATCACCGGCGTTCGCGCGAGCCGCGCCGAGAGTCCCGAGGAGCGCGCCGCCGCATGGATCAGCGTCGCGCGCCTCGCCGAGGATCTCGGCACGCTCGATCAAGCGGCGCGCGCGTACGACCTCGCGCTCGTCGAGGATCCCGGCCACATCGAAGCGCTCGATGCGCGGGGGTCGTTGGCGTTCCGCCTCGACGACTTCTCGACGGCAGACAGCATCTATCGCGACCTCACCCCGAGCGAGACCTTGCTCGGCATCGACGAGCTCGCGCTGCGTCGTTCGATCATCTCGGAGAAGCTCGGCCGCGACTCCGAAGCGCTCACGCTCGCGCAGACCGCCGCCGAGGTCGCGCCCGGCCGCCGCGATCTCGTACTGCGCGTGCAGGAGCTCGCCACGCGCATCGGCGAGCTCGACACCGCCCTCGCCGCCGCACGCTCCGTCCTCGATCTCGTCCCGCTCGAGGACGAGGAAGGCAAAGTGCGCGCTCACTTCGCGCTCGTCGAGCTGCTGCGCGAGGCGGGCGACCTCGACGGCGCGGTCGTCCAGCTCGAGCGGGTGCTGCGCGACTATCCGATCCACTCCCGCGCGCTCGAGCTGCTCGCGGAGCTCCACATGGCGCGCGGTGACTGGCAGACCGCGACCCGCATCCTGTACCAGCTGGTCCCGCTCGCGCCCAACAGCCAACAGCGCGCGGAGCGTCTGTATCGCCTCGGCGAGGCCGTCCTCGTACATCTCGGAGATATCGATCGCGCGGATGACGTGTTCTTGCGCGCATCGGATCTCGATCCGTCGCACGTGCCCACGCTCCGGCGATTGCTCGACGTGTACTGGCGCGCCGACGATCCGGGCGCGCTCGTCGAGGTCGCCTCCGAGCTCGCGGAGCGCGGTGCGCTCGCCACCGGCCCGACCGCCGAAGGCTCGCTCGCCCACGCGTTCGTCGCCGCGGCGCTGCTCGGCGACACCGCGCTCGCGGGTCGGCTCGGCACCGCCCTCGGCGACGACGCCCCACGCTGGATCGCGAGCGCGCTCGGGGAGCTGACCGGGCGCGACGGCCGCCTCCAGCTGTCGACGGCATCCACCGCGATCGCGGAGCTCGCCCGACGAGGTCTGTTAGATCTCGCGAAGGTGCGCGCCGCCGCGGCGGCCCCCATCGCATCGCTCCTCGCGACCTCGTAGTCATTTTGCTTTTCGGGAAGCAATCGTCCTCGGCTCACGTACAGTCGGGTCATGGGAGACTACGACCGCCGCCCGCTGCCCGCCGATGCGCCGGTGCGTGCGGCGAACCCACCGGTCGGCACCCCGTTCTTCCCCACTGGCAACACCGGCGCTCCGTCGTTGGCGCCGCGGAACATCCAGATGCCGTCCGCGGTCGCGCTCTCCAACGCGCACGGCCACTTTACCGATCCACCGCCCGCTCCGGCGACCGCACCCTCGACGGGCGATGCCCCCATCCGGATCGAAGGCGAAGGCGAAGCGTCGAATCCCGCGAACCCGTCGGCGTCGGTCACCGGTCGCGTCGTCGCGGGTAGCTCCACCAACAACATCGCCGCCTCGGGCAGCGTCAACCAAGCCGGCGCCGTGACCGCCGCCGGCCAAGGCAACCTCACAGCGGGTCCCGTCACCGCGAACGGGTCGGTCGGCGTCACGCGCGCGAACGACGGCGCGACCACGACCGACGCGACCGGCAGTGTTCGCGTCAATCCCAACCCCAATCTCCAGATCGGCGTCAACGGCGGCGTGTCGAGCGGCGCCGACGGAACCACGGGCACCGTCGGTGGCAATGTCCGCGTCGGTCGCGAAGACGGTCCGCGTCTCAACGTCACCGGCGGCGCCGAGGGTCTCGGTGGTCCGCGCGTGACCGGCAACGTCGGCGCCAACCTCGCCATGCCGCTCGCGCCGGGACTCAACCTCAGCGTCGGTGGTGGTGCATCGGGCCTCGGCAGCGCGAGCCCGACGGGCAACGCGAACGCGGAGCTGCAAGCGCGCATCAATCGCAACCTGTCGCTCAACGCGGGCGTCGGTGCGAACAACATCGGTGGCGCGAACCAAGAGGTCCACGGCACCGCGGGTCTCACGGTCACGTTCCCGTAGTCGACAGGGCCCTCGTCGTCGATCTGCGATCCGTTAAGACGGAACTTTCGCGAGCGCGTGGCCGTTCGCCCCACGCGCGTTGACGCGATCTCTCGACGAGCACATCGTCCTGCGCATGAAGAAGATCATGTTTGCGATCGTCACGTGCGCGACCTCGGTCGCGTTTGCTCAGGGTGCGGGTTCGGGCGCGGCGAAGGCTCCCGAGATGAAGAAGGCCGACGCGCCGAAGACCGATGCGAAGGCAGCGCCGGCGGACGCGAAGAAGGCGGAGCCGCCGAAGAAGATGGAGATGCCGAAGGCGCCGGCCGAAGTCGCCGAGCTCGCGAAGACCCTCGTCGGCACCTGGAACTGCACCGGCAGCGCCGCCATGGACATGGCGGATCCGACGAAGATGACGCCGATGAAGCTGAAGATGGTCATGAAGCTCGACGCCGATAAGGCGTGGATCACCGCCGCGATGACCGGCAGCGGCATGAAGATGAACGCGATGACCACGTTCGATGCGCAGTCGAAGAAGTGGTACCGCATCCTCACCGACTCCACGGGCGGCAGCGAGACCGCGTGGTCGGCGGGCGTTCAGGCCGGCAAGGTCGTGTGGGACGGCGAAGCGCGCGGCATGGGCATGAAGCCGTGGAAGGCGCGGACGACCGAGGACATGTCGAACCCCAAGGAGGTCAAGATGACCGGGGAGATGTCGATGGACGGCAAGACCTGGATGAAGAGCTGGGAAGCGTCCTGCAAGAAGTAGCCTGATCGGTCAGGTTTGGAGATCGGCGGCTCACCCTCGGTGGGCCGTCGGTGTTTTCGGAGGCTTGAGGTGCGGAGGTGGTTGACGGCTTTGTAACCCTGGTTACGTTCACGGCACTATGAAGCTCGACAAGCTGACCGTGAAGGCGCAGGAAGCGATCGCTGCGTCCCGTGACCTCGCCGTCAATCGGCACCACGCCGAAGTGCGCCCCGAGCACCTCCTGATCGCTCTGATCGACCAAGAGGGCGGCGTCGTCTCGCGCATCCTCGGCAAGCTCGGCGCGGATCCCCGCGTCGTGAGGGCCGACGTCGAGAAGCACCTCGAGCGGCTTCCCCGCGCGACCGGTGCATCGCTCGATGTCGACGCCTCGCGTCCGTTCAAGGACCTGTGGGCCGACGCGGTTCGCGAAGCCCACAACATGAAGGACGACTTCACGTCGACCGAGCACTTCCTGCTCGTGCTCGCGGACTCGCGCGGCGATGCCGGCGATGCGCTGCGAAACGCGGGAGCGACGAAGGCCAAGGTCCTCGAAGCGCTGCAGAGCGTGCGCGGAAATCAGCGCGTCACCGACGAGAATGCCGAGAGCAAGTACGAGGCGCTCGAGCGGTACACGCGCGATCTCACGCAGCTCGCGCAGCAAGGCAAGCTCGATCCGGTGATCGGTCGCGATGAAGAGATTCGCCGCACGATCCAGATCCTCTCACGCCGCACGAAGAACAACCCCGTGCTCGTCGGCGAAGCCGGCGTCGGCAAGACGGCGGTCGTCGAGGGCATCGCGCAACGCATCGCTACCGGCGACGTGCCGGAGTCGCTGCGCGACAAGTCGATCCGCTCGCTCGATCTCGGCGCCATGATCGCCGGCGCAAAGTATCGCGGCGAGTTCGAAGAGCGCCTCAAGGCCGTGCTGCAAGAAGTCGCGAGCGCCGAGGGCCGCGTCATCATGTTCATCGACGAGATGCACACGCTGATCGGTGCGGGCGCCGCCGAAGGTGGCAACGATGCTGCGAATCTATTGAAGCCCGCGCTCGCACGCGGCGAGCTGCGCTGCATCGGCGCGACCACGCTCGACGAGTACCGCAAGCACATCGAGAAGGACAAAGCGCTCGAGCGCCGGTTCCAGCCGGTGATGATCGAGGAGCCGTCCGTCGAAGACACGATCGCGATCCTTCGCGGTCTCAAGGACAAGTACGAGGTCCACCACCACATCCGCATTCGCGACGCCGCGCTCGTGGCCGCCGCGAAGCTCTCGCACCGCTACATCCCGCAGCGCCAGCTGCCGGACAAGGCGATCGATCTCGTCGACGAGGCCGCGTCGCGCCTCAAGATGGAGATCGAGAGCACACCCACGCCGATCGATAACCTCGAGCGCCGCGTGACGACGCTCGAGGTCGAGAAGGCCGCGATGGAGCGCGAGGGTGACAAGAAGGCGAAGCAGCGCGTGAAGGATCTCGAGCGCGAGATCGCGGACCTGCGCGAGCAGGCGAGCGCGATGAAGGCGCAGTGGCAGCGCGAGCGCGATCTGATCAAGGCCTCTGCCGACAAGAAGGAGAAGCTCGAGCAGCTCAAGACCGACGCCGAGAAGGCGCAGCGCACCGGCGATTACGCACGTGCGTCCGAGCTGCGCTTCGGCCAGCTGCCCGAGCTCGAGCGCGAGCTCGCCGATCTCACCGTGAAGGTCGAAGCGCTCCGCACGTCGGGCAGCTTCCTCCGTGAAGAGGTCACGGAAGAAGACATCGCGACTGCGGTCGCGAAGTGGACCGGCATTCCCGTCGAGAAGATGCTCGAGACCGAGGTCGAGCGCCTCACGAAGATGGAGGACCGCCTCGGCCAGCGCGTGATCGGCCAGAGCGCCGCGGTCAGCGCCGTCGCGGCAGCGGTTCGCCGCGCCCGCGCCGGTCTCAAGGATCCCAATCGTCCGATCGGCAGCTTCTTGTTCCTCGGCCCGACGGGCGTGGGCAAGACGGAGCTCGCGCGCGCGCTCGCCGAGTTCCTGTTCGACGACGAGCAGGCGATGGTCCGCATCGACATGTCCGAGTACCAGGAGAAGCACACCGTGTCTCGTCTCGTCGGCGCGCCTCCGGGCTACGTCGGCTACGACCAGGGCGGTCAGCTCACCGAAGCGGTGCGCCGTCACCCGTACTCCGTCGTGCTCCTCGACGAGATGGAGAAGGCGCACCACGACGTGTGGTCCGTGCTCCTGCAAGTCCTCGACGATGGTCGCCTGACCGATGGTCAGGGCCGCACCGTCGACTTCAAGAACACGGTCATCATCATGACCACCAACGTCGGCAGCCAGCACCTGCTGCGGCTCGACGAGAAGAACCGCCCGGAGATCGAGAAGGCCACGATGCGAGAGCTCCAGGGCACGTTCCGCCCCGAGTTCTTGAACCGGATCGACGAGATCATCTTCTTCGAGCCCCTCGACGAGGCGGAGCTCGGTCAGATCGTGAAGATCCAGCTCGCTCGTTTCGAGAAGCTCCTCGCCGAGCGGCAGATCACCGTGCACCTCACCGATCAAGCAGTCGCTCGGATCGCGGAGGTTGGATACGATCCGGTCTATGGTGCGCGTCCGTTGAAGCGCGCACTGCAGAAGCTCGTGATCGATCCCCTCGCGCTCAAGCTCCTCGCGGGCGAGTTCCGCCCCGGTGATCATGTCGCGATCGAAGTTGCGGGTGAGGACCTCGCATTCACGAAGGCGGTCAAAGGAGCCGCCGCGTAATGGCCCAGCAGATCGATTTCGATCCGAGCGTCGACTACTACAAGGCGCTCGGCGTCAGCGAGAAGGCATCGGCCGACGAGATCAAGAAGGCCTATCGCAAGCTCGCGAAGGCGAACCATCCGGATTCCACCGGCGGGGACAAGAAGAAGGAGTCGCGCTTCAAGGACATCTCGAACGCGTACGACGTGCTCGGTGACCAGAAGAAGCGCGAGCTCTACGACCAGATCCGCGCGGGCGGCGGACCGGGTGGCAATCCATTCGCGGGCGGAGGCAATCCGTTCGGGGGTGGACGCACGGTCTACACGCAGCAAGGCGGCGGTCCCGGTGTGTTCGATCTCGGCGATCTGTTCTCCCAGTTCTTCAGCCAGGGTGGACCGCAGGCCGGTGGCCGGCGAATGCGCGTCGATGTCGACGACGACGGCGGGCGCCCGCGCGCATCGCGCGCTCGTGCCGCGGAGGACGTCGAGCTCGAGAGCAAGGTGAAGGCATCCGACGGAACGTGGCTCGACGTGAAGGGTGTCGATGTCTACTCGGACGTTCGAATCTCGTTCGATCGCGCGATCCTCGGCACGGTCGCGACGGTCGCGACGGTCGACGGCAAGGCCGAAGTGAAAGTCCCTCCCGGAACCGCGAGCGGGAAGAAGTTGCGGCTCCGTGGCAAAGGCGTACCTGACCGATCGGGTCAGGCCGGTGACCACTACATCACGGTGCAGATCGACGTCCCGAAAACCCTCGACGAAGAGGACAAGAAACTCCTCGTTCAGCTCGTAACTCGTCTGCGCAAACACAAGACGAACGACTGAAACGTCGTACAGTAGGTGACGATGTCGAAGCACACGGAGACAGCGGGGCAATACCCAGTCATTCCGCTCCGCACCGAGGTCCAGCTCCCGGGCCACGTCGGGCCCCTCGAAATCGGACGTGAAGCCTCGGTCCGTGCGATCGAAGCCGCGACCCGCGATGACAATCTGATCGTCATCATCCCGCAGAAGAACCCCGCCGTTCGCGATCCGGGACAGAAGGATCTGCACGAGGTCGGCGTTCGCGCGGAGATCGTCCAGGTCGTGAAGCACTCGCCCGGTCGCTTCACCACCGTGATGCGGTTCCTCGAGCGCGTGCACATCGATGCACTCGTCGCGACCGAGCCGTTCTTGATCGCCAGCGTGTCCAAGCTCGGCTCGACATCGACCGCGACGCCGGAGCAGCTGACCGCGACGACCACGAAGGTCCGCGACTACCTCATCGCCGTCGTCACCGACGCGCAAGCGAAGGAAGCCGCCGGCGCGAACCGCGACAAGGACAGCTCCAAGGACGGTCCACGCGGCGAGCTCACGCGCGCGCAGGTGCAAGCGATCGTCGATCCGGACAAGCTGGTCGATGCCGCCGCGCCGTACCTCGAGCTCGAGCGCGACGATCTCACCGCGCTGCTCATCGAGACCGACACGATGAAGCGCCTCGAGCGCATCATCCCGTCGCTCGAGCGCCAGGCCACCGTGCTCCGCCTCAAGGCGGACATCGGCGCCGAGCTCGAAGGCGAGTCGAGCCGCACGCACCGCGAGCGCGTCCTCCGCGATCGCATGCGCCAGATCCAAGAAGAGCTCGGCGAGCAGGATGACAACGCCGAGATCGACGAGCTGCGCAAGAAGATCGAGGACAGCAAGATGTCCGACGAAGTGCGCGCCGTTGCCAAGAAGCAGCTGTCGCGCATGAGCCAGATGGCGTCGTCGTCGCCCGAGTACAACATCGCGCGCACGTACGTCGAGAACCTCCTCGAGATCCCGTGGAACGTCACCACCGAGGATCGCCTCGACGTGTCCGCCGCGCGCGCGATCCTCGAGGCCGAGCACTCGGGTCTCGAGAAGGTGAAGAAGCGCATCCTCGAGTTCCTCGCGGTGCGCAAGCTCGCACCGAACAAGCACGGCCCGATCCTGCTCCTCGTCGGCCCGCCCGGTGTCGGCAAGACGTCGCTCGGCAAGTCGATCGCGAGCTCGCTCGGACGCAAGTACGTCCGCATCTCGCTCGGCGGCGTGCGTGACGAAGCGGAAGTCCGCGGTCACCGCCGCACGTATATCGGCGCCCTCCCCGGCCGCATCGTGGCGGGCCTCAAGAAGGCCGGCTCGATGAACCCGGTGTTCGTCCTCGACGAGATCGACAAGCTCGCCGCGGACATGCGGGGCGACCCGGCCGCGGCCATGCTCGAGGTCCTCGATCCCGAGCAGAACAAGGACTTCGTCGATCACTACGTCGAGGTGCCGGTCGACCTGTCGAAGGTCATGTTCATCTGCACCGCGAACCAGCTCGACACGATCAGCCAACCGCTGCTCGATCGTATGGAGACGGTGGAGCTGTCGGGCTACACGCGCGTGGAGAAGCTCGCGATCGCGAAGAACCACCTGCTGCCCAAGCAGCTCGGCGAGCACGGCATCACCAAGGAGCAGGTGCAGATCGACGACACCGCTCTCGAGGAGATCATCAACGGGTACACCCGCGAAGCCGGCGTGCGTAACCTCGAGCGCGAGATCGCGGCGGTCTGCCGTGGCGCCGCGGTCAAGGTCGCCGAAGGCGTCGAGAGCATCCACATGTCCAAGCAAGCGGTCGAGGAGCTCCTCGGTCCGCAGCGCTACGTGAACGACAGCGCGGAGCGCAAGCCCGAGGTCGGCGTCATCACCGGCCTCGCGTGGACGCCCGTCGGTGGCGACATCATGTTCATCGAGTGCCGCATCTTCCACGGCAAGGGCGAGCTTCGCCTGACCGGCCAGATGGGCGACGTGATGAAGGAGAGCGCCACGGCCGCCGTGTCGTGGATGCGCTCCAACGCCACGCGCCTCGGCATCGACAACGAGAAGATCGCGTCGAGCGACATCCACGTCCACTTGCCGCAAGGTGCGATCAAGAAGGACGGTCCGTCCGCCGGCGTCGCGCTGACCTGCGCGGTCGTCTCGGTGTTCACGGGCCGCCCGGTTCGCCACGATGTCGCCATCACCGGCGAGATCGATCTCCGCGGCAACGCGCTGCCGATCGGTGGCGTGAAGGAGAAGGTGCTCGCCGCTCACCGCGCGGGCATCAAGATCGTGTTCCTGCCGGAGCGGAACCGCAAAGACATCCTCGATATCCCCGAGGAGATCCGCAAAGAGCTCGATATCCGCTTCATGACGAAGATCGACGACGCGCTGGCCGTGGCGCTCGGCGATGCGCCCGCGAAGCCGGATCCGGAACCGGCGATGCCGCCGCCTGCTGCACCGAGCCGTGGCTCGGGCGTCGGCGAGCGCCTGCCCTCGTGATCTGACCGCCGGCCTGGCACCACCCTCGAGGTGCGTTACGCTCGATGTCATGTGGCATCGGGCGTTTGTCGTTTCGGGGCTCCTGGCGCTCGCAGGATGTCCCGACAAGAACAGCCCCGAGCGCCAGATGCGCGCGGCCGCTGCCCAGATGGCCGAGTTCGCGGACACCATGTGCCGGTGCTCCGACAAGGCGTGCGCCGACAAGGTGCAAGACGACCTGACGACGTGGGCGACGAGGATGGCCAAGGAGTCGTCGAGCAAGCCGCCGAAGCCCGACGAGGAGCTGATGAAGCGCATGACCGACATCGGTCAGCGCTACGCCGAGTGCATGGCGAAGGCGATGACATACACGAAGCCCGAGCTCGTCGCGCCACGCGATGACGTCCCGCCCGCGAGCACGACGCGCGATGCCGACGCGTTGGTGCGCGAAGCGCGAGCGTGGGCACGCGCGAAGCAACCCGAGCACCTCGTGACCGATGCGCGGTTCGACTACGTCGATGCGAAGGGCGCGCTCGACGCCGAGTTCGGTGCGGTCGAGATCACGTTCGGCCGCCCCGCGAAGAAGGCCGACGATCCGAAGCGCAAGACCGGCGCGCCCGCCACGCCGACCACCTCGCCCGAGGACTGCTTCATGATCTCGTGGTCACCCGCGACGAGCTGGTCGCGGACCACGTACGGCTGCGGCGATGCCGTCGACGTCGCGAACCGCTGCACCGTCACGCAGATCTGGAGGAAGGCGATCGAGGCCAAGGCTCCCGAGGACGCGCTCGCGAAGATCGAGATGCGGCCGCTCGCAGCCGGCGCGGGGTGGACGTTCGTGATCCAGGACGAACCGCGCGGGGTCGATATCCGCCAGTCGTTCGCCGATGACTGTCCGCTGGCGGTCGAGAAGTGAAGCTCGCCGCCGTCGGTGCCGTGCTCTTGCTCGCAGCGTGTCCGTCGAAGAAGGACGGGAAGCGCGCCGAGGCCGCGGCGGTGGCCAAGATGTCCGAGCTCTCCGTTCGCATGTGCGAGTGCAAGGACAAGGCGTGCGCCGATCAGGTCCAGAACGCGATGACGAGGTGGGGCGAGGAGATGGCGAAGGATCCGGTGGTCCGCGACTCGAAGCCCGACGAATCCGTGATGAAGCAGATGACCGAGCTCGCGACGACGTACGGCGAGTGCATGACGAAGCTGCTGATGGGAGCCGAGTCGGTTCACGCCGATCCTCCGGCGATCGAGGCGATCGAGGCGCGCGACGCCGACTCGCTGATCCACGCGGCTCGCGCGTGGGTGACGGCGAACGAACCGGGGCGACTCCTGTCGTCCGCGCGCTTCGCGTACGTCGACGCGAACGGCGTCCTCGATCCCGAGTTCGGCCAGGCCCGGCTCGTGTTCGGTCGCTCGGCGGTGCCACTCGACGATCCGAAGCGCAAGACCGGCGCACCGGTCCCCACGCCCGCGATCCCGAATGACTGCTTCACGCGGACGTGGAGTCCGAAGACCGGCTGGCAGCACGCTCCCGACGCGTGCGTCCCCGCGTACGACATTGGCGTTCGCTGCACGGTCCTCGCGATCTGGAAGCGCGCGATCTCGCTCGGCGACCCTGCGGACGCGCTCGCGACGATCGCGCTCGCGTCGACCGAGGAAGGTCGCGCGTGGCACTTCACGATCGAGGACGAACCGCGCGGCGTGCACATCGCGCACGCGTTCGTCGACGATTGCCCGATCGCGGTCGAGAGATGAAGCTGGTCGTGCTGGTCGCGCTGGTCGCGTGCTCGACCGAGGAGCGAACGCGGACGAGGGCCGAGCCCGAGCGACCGTTTCCACGGCCGACCGTGGCGAAGCCCGCCAGTGTCGACGCGCTCCTCGCGGATGTCCGCAAGAAGGTGGCGCACCCCTCCGTACCGTCGCGGATCGTGATCGAGAACGTGCGCGCGGACGGATCGCTCGAGCCATCGCGTGGCGAGCTCGAGGTGTGGTTTGTCGCGCCGGACGGGTGTCAGATCCTGAAGTGGCGCAACGAGGTGTGGAGCGCGCTGCCGTGTAGCCCGTCGACGTCGTCCGCGAATCAGCCGATCGTCGTTCGCTGCACGGCGGCGATGATCTGGGATCGCGCGATCGCGAAGGGTGCGCCGCGCGACGCGGTCGCGACGGTGTCGATCTCCTCGGGCACCCGGACACCGCGCTGGGCGTTTCGCATCGGCGACGCGAGCTTCACGTTCGATGACGACTGCGATCCCGTGGTCGAAGCACGCTAGCGGATCGCCGGCAGCTCGACGAGCGCCTGGTCGGCTTGGATCACGAACGGCGCCTGCCGGACGGTGATGTGGCCGCGGCCATCGTGACGGATCGCTTGAACCGTGCCGAGCCCCACGCCCATCGGACCGCGCGAGTAGTAGTGCACGGCGACGCGATAGGGGAACGCGGCCGGATCCATGATCGTGAACATCTCGGGTCCGTACCCGCGCGTGATGTCTTGCAGCAGTCTGCCGCCCGATGGCAGCGACGGGTTCGAGAAGAACGCCTCGGCGCCCGAGCGATCGCGAACGTGTAGATCGACATCGTTCGCGTCGGTCTCCCACGCGAGGACGATTCGCAGGCTCGGCTGGTGCGCGAGCGCGACGGGCGCGGTGCCGAGGTACTCCGTTGCACGCTCGGGATGGCGCGCGGCGAGGACCGCCTCCGCGATCGCGCGATCCTCGGCGAGCACCGCCAGCACCGCGGCGTCGATGGTCTTCGACGCGCCCGTGCTCAGCGAGAACAGCACCTCGGCGTCCGTGTCGGCGCGGTTGGCCAGTAGGAGCGAGAGCGCGAGCAAGCGATACGTGTGCGCGTGATCGGGGCGCTCGGCGATCGAGCGACGATACGCATCGATCGCGAGATCGCGCACCGCGGGTAGCTTCTCGGCGAGCGCGTCGAGGCGCTGTCCCGCGGCGCGCAGTAGCTCGGCGCGGTTCGGGTACAGATCGATCAACGATCCGTACGCACGCGCCGCCAGGCTGTACGCGCCGCGTGCTTCGAGCGCTTCGCCGAGCGCGAGGACGTTCGTGACATCGCCCGGATTCGCGACCTCGGCCGTCGCGGCGGTCGAGAGCGCGCGGTCGCGATCGTCGAGGGCGATCGCTTCGCGCACCGCGAGATACGTGCCCGTGTGCGGCGGCGCGAACGCCTTCCACGTGTCGTACTCCTGCGCCACCGGCGGCGTGTACGGCGCGGGGGGCGGGCTCGGCGGGCCGTCGTCGGGCTCGTCGGGGTCGTCGCGATCCGCGAACATCCCGCCGGAGCGAATGCTCTGCGCGATGTAGTCGTTCGCGAGTGGCGACATCACGTCCGCCTTGACCTGGAACGAGCCACGACTGTTCGACCGCACGCTGACACCGTCGACGACATAGCGGTTCTCGATCGAGGTCGAGCCCGACAGGTTGATCACGTCGGCGCCGGCGATGCCCTCGAACGAGCGCCCCGCGACCGGGATGTTTCGGAGGTAGTTCTTGTCGATCGTGATCCCCTGGCTGGTCGACGTCGGGTCGATCGAGGGAGCGCGACCCTGGATCATGATCGTCTCGCCGCGCGTGCCGAAGTCCGTACCGGCCGTGTCCGCCTGCGAACCGGTCGCCGCGCCGAGCGTGGCGTCGAACGTTCGTGGGGCCGCGGCCAACGGCTCCGCCGCAGTCTCGACGGCACGCTTGCCGAGAAAGCGCTCCTCGTCGGCATCGCTCTCGAGCACGATCAGGGAGGTCTGCATCGACACGAGCGAGTGCGCGAGCGCGAGCTTCTCGATCTCCGTGGCGAGCGCGGTGCGCTGCGTCCCCTCGCCGACACGCGCGAGCTGATCGGTCATCTCCGCGATGCGAGCGCCTGCCACCGCGCGCTGCACGAGCGTCTCCGAGCGTGCCTGGCTCGGCACCACCGTCGACGCGTGGCCTCCGATCTCCACCCGAAGCGGCCCCTGCCCCGTCCGCAGCCCGAACACGTAGACCGGATCCCCGGGCGCCACACCGCGCGTCGTCGCCGGCCATGTCCGCGCGCCCGCGACCGAGATGCGGCGCTCGGGCCCGATCGACTGCGCGAGCTGCCGCGTCACGCGCGACAGATCGCGACCGTCGAGAATCGCGCCCGGCATCGCGCCCGCCGCGACGATCGGCGCCAGCGCGTCGCGATCGATCGTCGCGCCCACCTGCACCGCATCGATGCGCTGGATCGCAGAGCCCTTCACCAGCGCCGCGAGCGCTCCGGGCTCGTGCTCGCCGAGGGTCGCCATCCCGTCACCGACGAGGATCACGCGATCCATGCCCTGCGACGTGGCGAAGGCGAGCGCGCGGCCGAGGTCGCTCGCGCCGAGCGCGCCCACGTCGAACAACCGATCGACGACATCGATCCCGTGCGCCGCGTCTCCGCGATACAGCTCGGTCACCGCGTGGTCGTACGCGGCGACCGCGACATCGGCGTGCGGTGGCAGGGTCGCGAGGATCGCGCGCACCGCCGTCGCTTGCTTGCCCATCACCGTCGCTCGCGACGCGCTCGTATCGACGAGGATCAGCACGCGATCGAGCGCTGCCGTCGCCGATCCGCGCGGCAGCTCCACGCGTGCCACGAACGCATCACCGCTCGTCACCGCCGCGTTGCCACTCGGAATCGGAACGACGACGTCCTCGGGCGCGCGGCCGCTCTGCACGTTCGTCGCCGTCGCACCATCGCGATCGATGTCGACCGTCAGCGTCGGGATCGCGGGCAGCCCGCGAAGCGCGAGCACGTACGGCTGGGCCTCGCCGACGGCGTGCTCGTACGCGAGCACGATCTCCTTGTGCTCGTTCGCGGCGATCGGGAACACGCGCGCGCTGAATTGGTTGCCGAGGTCTCGCTCGAGCAGCGCTGGATCGCGCCGCTGCTTCAAGATCGCCTCGTACACCTCGCGTCCCTTCGCGCGCGACACCACCCGTGCTTCGCGCCACTCCGTTCCGATCTTCATCGCGAACCGCGCCACCGACGCGGACGCCGGCAACGTCAACGCGAACCGTCCCTCGCGCTGCCGACTCTCCGTGTTGTGGAACGTGAAGTGGAGCTCGGTCCGCGCGAGCGGGCCGGTGATCTCGACCTTCGCGACGATCGATTCGAGCGCGAGCTCGCTGCCATCGGTCGGCACGAGCGACACGGGCGACGGCACGATCTCGGTCTGCTTCGCGTATGTCCGGCGCAGGTCGAACGATGCCGTCTGGCTCATCGCGCCGAGCGCGAGCCGCATGTCCTCGGTGATCGGCAAGTGCGGCACGCCGCGTGCCCGCGCCGGTTCGTCGGTCCTGCCGACCATCGCGGCTCGCGAGCTACAGGCATACAGGCCGATACCGACGACGCCCGCGATCACGAGGTTCCTCATGCTTCTTCGGTACACGAGCGCCGTGCGCGACAACATCGAACGCTGACAACACACCGTGGCCCGTGCGGCGCGAACGCCGCGTCGCAGGTCGCAGCTACGCGGGTGCGAGCCGGAAGATCGTGCCGGTCAGCGACACGATGTACAGCTCGCCATCCGCGTCGACGCCGAACGAGCTGATCTGCGAGAGCTGGCTCTTCGGATCGATCGCGTCGTTCCACTCCCAGTGATCGCGCGCCCACCCCGGCGCCGTCGGCGACGATGGATCGTGCGTCCACACGAAGCTGCGCACGAAGTTCGTACAGAAGTCCGCGTAGAAGTAGCGACCCGCGAGCGCCGGAAGCGCCTTGCCGCGATACACGAAGCCGCCCGTGATCGAACAGCCGTCGCGATGCGGATACTCGATCACCGGCGGCGTGAACCCGGTGCGATCGCACTCCTTCGCGCGGAAGCAGTGCTTGCCCTCGACGACGTTCCAGCCGAAATTCTTCGGAGGGCTGCCGTTCGCGACGACGAACACGTACTCCCACAGGTTCTGGCCGACGTCGCCGATGTAGAGGTCGCCCGTCTTCGCATCGAACGAGAACCGCCACGGATTGCGCACGCCCAGGTGCACGCGTTCGGCCTCGGGCTTCGGCTTGCCGACGTCGAAGCGGAGGATCTTCGCGAGTAGCGCGTTCGGGTTCTGTCCGTTCTTCTCGGGATCGCCGGCGGAGCCGCCATCGCCCATGCCCGTGTACAGCTTGCCGTCCGGGCCGAACACGAGGTTGCCGCCGTTATGGTTCGAGTACGGCTGCGCGATCTTCGCGATCTCGCGCCGGCTCGCCATGTCGACGACGTCGGGGTTCGTCTTCGACACCGTGAATTCGACGATGTTCGTCGCGTCGTCGTCGTCGGTGTAGTTGACGTACAGCTTGCCGTCGGTCGCGAACGTCGGCGAGAACGCGAGTCCGAGCAGACCTTGCTCGTTCGCCTTCGACAGCGGGCCGATCGTCGCGAACGGAACCGGCCGCACCTTGCCGCCGTCGAGGATCTTGATCCGCCCGGTGTGTTGTTCGAGGACGAACATGCGCCGCCGCGGATCCTGTGGCGCGACGACGAGCAGCACCGGGCGGTCGAGCCCGCTCGCGACCTTCTCGAGCTTCACCGTCGCGCCGATGTCCGTGGGGACCATCACCACCGTGTCGTCTCCCGGCGGCGCGGTCACGGTGGTCGCGGGTGCAGGCTCGACGGCAGGTGCGGGTGCTGCTTCGCGAGGTGCAGGCACCATCGGTCGTGGCTCCTGTTGCTCGGGGCTACGACCGTCGCCACGACAAGCGACCAGTAACGCGCACGTAAGCCAGCCGACGGTGTGCCTCTGCATGGTCGTTCCGATCTTCTAGCCAGCCAACTGCTCGTGGCCAATGGACTTGTCGCTTATCGAGACAAGAGCCGGCTACTGGAGTTGCCGTGAATGTAGCGCCTCGCTGTCTGGCCGCTGCTGACCGCGCTAACCGAGCGATGATCGGTGCCCGATCGTGGCAAACGCACGTGAACGTTGTTTAGGTGCGATGGCATACGACGTGCTCACGTCCGTGCCCAGGTACGCCATGCAGCAGCAGCAAGTCACTTCCTTCCTCAAGACCCCTGGATACGGCACCGCGAAGAACGTCGGCGATCTCCGCCGCTACTTCGAGTACTCCGCCGCCGGCGTCGAGGTGGTCGAGGACGGCCTCAAAGAAGTGTCGTTCGGCGAGTACCTCGTCGATCAAGGCGTCGTCGATCGGTTCCAGCTGTTTCGCGCGCTGCAGATGCAGGATCGCCTTCCGGGCGTACGCCTCGGCGAGGCCGTCGCCGCGCTCGGCTTCGCGCCGATCGGTGCGGTCGAGCGGTTGTTCCAGCGCTTCACGCAGCTCTCGACCGTCGAAGTCGAGGCCGCGTAGTCACTGCATCAGGCGAATGACGGCGTCGGTGTAGCCGGCCGTGTTCGTCGTGCCACCGAGATCGCCCGTGCGAGTCTCGGCATTCGCGAGCGCCGCGTAGACTCCCTTGCGCAGGCGATCGCCCGCGTCGCGCTGGTCCAGATGATCGAGCATCATCGCGGCGCTGAGCATCAACCCGGTCGGGTTCGCGATGCCCTTGCCGGCGATGTCGGGCGCGGTTCCGTGCACCGCTTCGAACATCGCGCAGCCGCCCTCGCTGATGTTCGCCGCCGGGGCGACACCGAGACCGCCGACGAGTCCCGCGGCGAGGTCGCTCAGGATGTCGCCGAACAGGTTCATCGTGACGATCACGTCGAACCGCTCGGGTGCGATCACGAGCTTCATCGCGGTCGCGTCGACGATCATGTCGTCGAACTGGATGTCCGGATAGCGCTTCGCGATCTCCTTGCCGCAGTCGAGGAACAGCCCGTTCGACATCTTCAGGATGTTCGCCTTGTGGACGAGCGTGACCTTCTTTCGGCCGTGGCGGCGCGCGTACTCGAACGCGTAGACGATGCAGCGCTCCGAGCCGAACTTCGTGATGATCGCGATCGACTCCGCCGCCGTGCGCCGCGGATCGATGTAGTGCTCGACACCCGCGTAGAGATCCTCGGTGTTCTCGCGAACGATCACGAGATCGACGCCGGTGTACCGCGACGGAACACCGGGGATCGTGCGCGCCGGGCGAACGTTCGCGTACATGTCGAACTGCTGCCGCAGCGTGACGTTCACCGAGCGATACCCACCGCCGCTCGGCGTGGCCAGTGGGCCCTTGAGCGCGACGAGGGTCTTCTTCATCGATTCGATGGTCTCGTTCGGCAACGGATCACCATGCGATGCCACCGCGGCGGCACCCGCGGCCACGCGCTCCCACTCCACCTCGCCACCTGCCGCTTCGATCGCGCGAACGGTCGCGCTCGCGATCTCGGGGCCGATGCCATCACCTTCGATCAAGCTCACTGTGCGACGACTCACGGGGACTTCCTTTCGGTCGGAACGCTTTCGACTTCGATCTCGTCGCCGGTGATGCGCACCGGAAACGTCTTCAGACAGTACTCGGATGCATCGGCGTTCTGGCCGGTCGCAGTCGAGAACCGCCAGCCATGATTCGGGCAGATGATGTGGCCGCGCGAGACGATGCCCTCGGCCAAATCGCCACCGCGATGCACGCACTGACGCTGCGTCGCGAAGTAGCGATCGCCATCGCGGCCGAGCGCCATCTGCACCCCATCGACCTCGACGCCCACCACGTCTCCGGGCGCGAGGGATCCAACGCGCGCGACGCTTCGCCAGGTCATCCGCGCATCATGGCACCTGCATTTGGGTCCGAGCCGGTGCCGTGCCCACTTCTTGCGTCCCCTATACTCGACGGCTCGATGGACCCGCGAGAGATCGCGACCGTGCCGGACGCCGGTGACGACGCCGGCGAGGTGCCGTCGCGGATCGGGCACTTCGACATCGTGCGCCGCCTCGGCGAGGGCGGAATGGGTGTCGTGTTCGAGGGTCGCGATGCGGTGCTCGGCCGCCCGGTCGCGCTCAAGCTGCTCCATCCGTCGAGCTCGCTGACGGCGCCGGCGCGCTTGCTCCGCGAGGCAAAGGCGCTCGCGAAGCTGTCTCACCCGAATGTCCTCACGGTGTTCGAAGTCGGGCTCGCCGGCGACCACCCGTTCATCGTGATGGAGCTCGTCGAAGGCGAGACGCTCCTCGAGTGGATGCGCGCGCCCCACGACTGGCGTGCGGTGCTCGACGTGTTCATCGCGGTCGGCCATGGCCTCGCCGCCGCGCACGCTCTCGACATCATCCATCGCGACTTCAAGCCATCGAACGTCCTGATCGACAAGCGCGGCGTGCCGAAGCTCGGCGACTTCGGGCTCGTCGGCGCGACGAAGGACGAGCTCGATAGCACCGCGAGCACGCCGAATAGCGACACGCTCACCACGCCCGGCGCCGTGATGGGAACACCGGCGTACATGGCGCCGGAGCAAGCGATCGGCGAACGAGTCGACGCGCGCGCGGATCAGTTCAGCTTCGCGAAGACGCTGCGCGAAGCGCTCGGCGAGCCGGTGCCCGCGTCGCTCGAACCGCTGATCGCGCGCGCGATGAGCCTCGAGCCCGAGGCCCGGTTCCCGACGATGACGGTGTTTCTCGACGAGCTCGCGCGCGTGCGGCGCGGCAATCGCCGACGGTGGATCGCCGCCGGAGTCGCCGTCGCGATCGCCGGATCCGCCGCGATCGCGTGGGGCATCGGTCACGCGCAGACAGCAGAGGATCCATGTCCGGCGCCGCGCGAGCGGATCGCGACGGCGTGGGCCCCCGCGCGTGCCGTGCAGCTCGCGAGCGCGGCCGCGATGATCGATCCGCAGCAGGGCACGGCCCGCGTCGCGGCGGCGCAGCGGCTACTCGATCCGTACGCGGCGCGATGGGTGAGCTTCGCCGTCGAGACGTGCAAAGCGACGCGCGTGGAGCACACGCAGTCCGACACGCAGTTCGATCTTCGCATGCGCTGCCTCGATCGCCGCCTCGGCGAGCTCGCCGGCAGCGTCGCGCGCGTCGCGAGTGCGACCGACGCCGAGCAGCTCGAGAAGGCCGTCGGAGCCCTCCCCTCGCTGACGTCCGTGGACTCGTGCGCGAACACCGAGCGCGTCACCCGCGAGCTCGACCTCCCAGTCGAGCCTGCCGCGCGCGCGAGCGCCGAGGCGCTGGCAACGCGGATCCAGGACATCGAGCTCGATGCTCGCGCCGATCGGCTGAAGGGACTCTTGGAGCGCTCGCACAACGTCGTGACGGATGCGCGGCGGCTCGGCCACCCCGGCACACTCGCCGCGGCGCTCGCGACCCAGATCCGCGTCGACCTGCACGCACACGATCCGACGCTCGCCGAAGCGAACCTGCGCGAGCTGACGCAGGTCGCGGCACAGGCGCATCGCGACGAGGATGAAGCGTTCGCGTGGACCGAGCTGATCGTCGCGCTCGGTGACGTCGCCGGCCGCCCGGACGAAGGACTCGCGATGGTCGCGCCGGCGAGCGCGGCGGTGCTGCGCGCGGGCGATCCCGTACGTCTGCGCGCATCCCTGCTGCTCGCCCAAGCGATCGTGCTCGACCAGGGCCCCAGGCTCGAGGAGGGGTTACGGCGACTCGACGAGGCTCGCGCGCTGCTCGTGAAGAACAGCGCGGACCAACCCGGATCGCCACTCGCGGAGATCCTCGCCGATGTCGCGAGCGAGCGCGGGCAAGCGTTCACCATCAACGGCGATCACGAGCAGGCCACCGCCGCCTTGCGCGAAGCGATCGATCGCTATCGAGCGATGCGCGGACCCGATTCGACGGACGAGGCGATCGCGCTGCACAACCTCGGCATCGCGTACCAGCGCATGGACAAGAGGGCCGAGGCGCTGGCGACGCTGCGCGAGGCCGCTCGAATCAACGAGCTGAAGGCCGCCGGGACGGCGCGTCTCGGCTCGAATCTGTTGTCGATCGCGGCCGTGCTCGGCGACGGCGCCCAGTGGGACGAGTCGTTGAAGACCTACGATCGCGCCGTGGAGCTGTTGCGTGACGCCGCGAAGAACGACCCCGATCAGCTCGCCGGTCTCCTGCTCGGTCGCGCGATGGCGCTCCAGCACGCGGGCCGTCTCGTCGAGTCGCGCGCCGGATATGACGAGGCGATCGCGGCGTTCACGAACGCCAGCGCCATCGGTACGAACCTTCCACTCGCCCGCTATAACCGCGGGAACCTGTCGTTTCAGGAGAAGAAGTGGCGCGACGCGATCGCGGACTACGAGCAGACGGTGCAGGAGTTCCAGAAGGTCGAGGGACCGCGCCGCATCGTCCATCCGCTGCTCGGCCTCGGCAAATCGTTGGTCATGGACGGCCGACCGGCGGACGCGATCGCGCCGCTCGAGCAAGCGCTCCCTCTCGCCGACAAGCGCCCGGCGCAGCGAGCGCGGATCCAAGCGTGGCTGGCGCGAGCGCTCGCAGCGACATCGCGCGATCGCGCGCGCGTCGCGGAGCTGACGAAGACCGCACGTGCACGACTCGCCGACCTCGCGGCCAACGGAGACACGACCGCGGCCGAGGAGCTGCGCGACTTCGACGCTGCGATGTCGCGGCGCTAGCGGCGGCGACGGGAGTCCCCGGGACCACCTCGGCCGGCTTCGAGCGCACCGCCCGTCAGCTCTCGACGGTGCTGCCGTCGGGCCCGAGGCCGTAGGTCTTCATCTTCGTGTAGATGCTCGCGCGGCTGATGCCGAGGCGCTTCGCGGCGAGCGCGGGGTTGCGATCGCGGCGAAGCGCATATGCCAGCGCGGCACGCTCCACCGCGCGCACCGCGCGATCCGTGAGGTCCTTGAGGTCCTCGCCGTCGCCCAGGCGTGCGAGCTCGACGTCCGGGAGATCCACCCGATCGTCCTCGGTCGGCGTCGCCGGGGCGGTGCGATCGGGACCGAGCATGTCGAGGTCGTGCGTGCGGATCATCTCGCCGTCGCACAGGATGGCTGCGCGCGAGAGCACGTTCTCGAGCTCGCGGATGTTTCCCGGCCAGCGGTACGCCATCAGCCGCTGGAGCGCCTTCGCGGTGATCTGCGTCGGGTACGGCACCTCGCTGCCCGCGAAGCTCTTCGCGGCGCCGCGGCGCTTCGCGAGGATGTGCGCGGCGAGCTGCGGGATGTCCTCTTTGCGTTCGCGCAGCGGTGGCACCTGGAACGGGAACACCGCGAGTCGCCAGTAGAGATCCTCGCGGAACTGGCCGCGCGCGACGAGCGCCTTGAGATCCTTGTTCGTCGCGGCGACCACGCGGACGTCGATCGCGACGGGCCGATCGCCGCCGACGGGTTTGATCTCGCGCTCCTGGAGCACGCGCAGCAGCTTGTTCTGCACGCTCGCATCGATGTCGCCGATCTCGTCGAGGAAGATCGTGCCGCCGTTCGCTTCCCGGAACAGTCCGCGCCGCGCGCGGCCCGCCCCCGTGAACGCGCCCTTCTCGTGACCGAACAGCTCGGCTTCGAGGAGCGACGGCGCGAGCGCCGAGCAATCGAACGCGACGAATGGACCGTCGGCGCGCGGACCCACGCGATGGATCGTGCGCGCGAGTAGCTCCTTACCGGTGCCGCTCTCGCCGACGATGAGCACCGTCGCATCCGACGCGGCGACGCGATCCACCGTCTGCAACAGCTGCCGCATCAGCGCGGACTCGCCGATCACCTCGCCGAGGCCCCGCGCTTTCTCGACCTCGCCGCGCAGGCGCCGCACCTCGCGCGCGAGCGCACCATGCGAGATCGCGCGCTCGACCACCGAGCGGATCTCGGCGCTGTCCGCGGACTTCTTCAGGACGTCGAGCGCACCCGCGCGCATCGCACGCACCGTGAACGCGACCGTCGGCTGCTCGCTCCAGATCACCACCACCGTGTCCGGTGCCACCGTTCGCAGCCGATGGAGCAACGCGAGCGCGCCGTCGTCTTCTTCGCCGAGCGCGGGATCGAACAGCACGGCATCGAACGCCGAGCCGGTGACGCGCTCGAGCGCGGCGGCCGGCGTGGCGACGGTCTCCACATCCATCGCCGCGAGCGAGGCGATTCCATGCGCCACGCTGGGCGGCTCGGCATCCACGATCAAGACGTGGCGGACGGGCATGACGAGAGCCTACTCCGCTCTGTCCAACTGTCTAGACACTGTCCACGAGCCTGGACGTCTCGCACCCCGATCTCGAAGTTAACTGATTGAAATTACTTGTCGAACTCGTTGGACTGCTCTGGCTCGGCCCGTGCGTAGTTGCCACAGCACCCAGGGAGGAATCGATGCAGGCACCCGCCAACTTCGACTTCGATCTCGACCAGACCCGCTCGTACGTTCGCTCGGTCGCGATGAAATATGTCCGCGACGAACAAGATGCCGAGGACGTGACCCAAGACGCGATGCTCCTCGCGCATCGCTACCGCAGCTCGTTCCGCGGCGAGTCGCGGTTCTCGACCTGGCTCTATCGAGTCACCGCGACCGCAGCGCTGATGTTCCTGCGCAAGCAGCGGCGCCTCGCGCGCGAGATCGCGGCGAGCGGATCGATCGATGACGAGGGCACCGCGTGGCTCGATCGTCAGCCCGCGCCGACCGACTTGCAGAACGAGGTGATCGCGAAAGGCGATCTCACGCTCGTGAGCGAAGCGGTCGCCAAGCTCGGCGCGAAGTATCCCGCGGTGTTCTGGAAGCGCTACGGCGAGGGCCGCACCGAGACCGAGATCGCGAAAGAGCTCGGGCTGTCGGTGGCCGCGGTCAAGACGCGAGCGTTCCGCGCTCGGCAAGCCGCGCTCGCGGCCCTCGCGGGCTAGCGCGAGCGACGAGTCCGTAGCGGCCAGCGCTCGATGCAGCGAGCGCGCGAGCCGGTGATGCGTCGAAGGGCTCTCGCGTCGCGATCGAGTCCGAGAACGATCCATGACCGCATGCACCCAAGAGCTGCATCGTGCGTGCCCTGTGTGCGCGCGCTCGTCGTGCGGCCGAACGATCAGCGACTCGCGCGCAGACGCTCGCTCGGCCCTTTGCGCCGGCGCGGCATCACGCGCTCTTCGAAGTGCAGCGAGGGATAACTCGTGTGCACGCAGAGAACCTCGCGCGACGGCGCCCTGCGTGCGTGCTCGCGCGTTGCGTGCATCGCCGCGCGCCCATCCGCGCAGAGCTCGAGCACGGCCACGCGATCGAGCACGCGACGAAACGTCCAGCCGTTCTCGGGGACCGCGGTCGTCTTGCTCGGATCCGCGATCGGCGCGGCGATGGTTCCATCGGACGGCTCGTCCTCGCGCGCGGGGTCATAGCCGAACGCGGGGTGCGCGAGCGGCACGGGGACGGCGTCGAGATCCGCCGACGATCCGCGCGCGAGCTCCGGTGGGTCCACCACCTCGACGTGCGCCTCCAGCGCCTCGAGCACCAACCACTGGTTCGGATACGCGGCGACCACGTCGATCCATCGCATCGTCACGACGCTACCGACCACGGACCTCGTAGGCCAAGTTTTGGGCCGTTTTCGCCCGTGTCTGGAACGCGAATCAGTCGTGGCCCGCGAGCCACGCGACATCGCAACTGCGCGCACATACTGAGGTTCGATGTGGTCCGCCGGTTGAACTATGGAAGTGCATGATGATCCTGCTTCCTCTCGTCTCCATGGCGGTTCAGCCGATCCAGCCAACGATCGAGATGGCGTCGCCTCGCGCGGCGCAGGCTCGTCTCGCCGAAGCGATCGGTGACGCGGACGCGGTCCACTCCATCTCCGTTCGCCGTGTAAAGGCGAGCGCGAAGGTGAAGGCGATCGAGGTCTCGCTCGATCGCGACGGCGCTGCGTACCGCGTGATCGCCACGGTCAACGCGCGCGGGGAGGTCACCTCGCTGTCGATCGACGAGCGCGGCGCGTCCGACGGCGAGCTCGGCTCGCTGTCGTGGCTCTCGCCGGAGATCGCGAACGCGACGGCGATCACCCGCATCTCGGTCGACGAAGACGATGCCGTCACGCTGACCACCGACGCGGGCGAGGCGTTCATGATCATCCCGGGCCGCGGCTCGGGCGGTGCATCGATCGGTAACGCCGCGACCTCCGCGCGGTGGGCGGCCGCGTGGGATTCGCCCGAAGCCTGACCGTTCGGCAGCACCACGCACGACCCGCGCGCGCTAAGGTGCCGCGCGTGAGCAAACAGTCGTACGACGCGCGGACCGATCCCGACGTGCCCAAAGGCATGTCGATCGAGCTGCTCAAAGATCTGCACCTGCTCACGCGCGACGGCCAGCTCAACGCGGACGCTCGTCGCAAGCTGAAGCAGATCCGGCACCTCGTCGGCCTGCTCTCGCCCGCGCTCGACGACGCGCTCGCTCGCTCGCCCTCGCCCATCGTCGTCGATTGCGGCGCCGGTAAGAGCTACCTCGGCGCCCTGCTCTACGAGCTCGTGCTCGGTCCCGCAGGCAAAGGCTCGCTCGTCGCCATCGAAGCGCGGCCCGAGCTGTCCGAGCAAGCCCGCGCCCGCGCGCAGCGCTTCGGCCAACAGCGCTTCGAGGTACTGACCGGCGCGATCAACTCGATCGCCGTCGCCCGCGACGCGTCCACGACGTCCGCCACTGCCGCCGCCGTACATGGCGCGAGCTTGCGTGCGAAGCCCAACGTCGTCACCGCGCTCCACGCGTGCGACACGGCGACCGACGACGCGCTCGCGCTCGCGATCGCGAACCAAGCAGACCACGTCGCCGTCGTGCCGTGCTGCCAAGCAGAGGTCGCGCGCCAGCTCGAGAAATCCAAGCCCTCGGATCCCGCTGTCGCCGCGCTGTTCGCGCACCCGCTACATCGTCGCGAGCTCGGCTCGCACCTGACCAACGTCGTGCGCGGCCTCGCGCTCGAAGCCCACGGCTACAAGGTGACGGTCACCGAGCTCGTCGGCTGGGAGCACTCGGCGAAGAACGAGCTGATCCTCGGCCGGCGCGTGCAGCGGTTCGATCCGAAAGCGCGCGCGACGCTCCGCGCGTTGCTCGATCGCTTCGGGATCGAGCCCGCGATCGTTCGCGACCTGACCTCGCGCGGTCTCGATCCGCGCACCGATCCGCGCGAAGCGCCGCACGAAGCGCCGCACGACCCATCCGCGAGCTGACGTCGCTCGGCGTTGTCCGGTCGACGGACACGCCGTCCGGTTCTCGGCCGGACACCGGACACACGCGCCCGAACGCGCGTGTCATTTCGAGCGAGTACACGAACGAACCCATGGCACGTCGAATGCCATGCGCACGCCTCATGAAGATCGTGCGTTCCGTTCTCTCGCTCCTGGCAATGGCCGTGGCAGCGAGCGTGCTCATCACCGTCCTCGTCGGTGCACTCGCAGGGTGCCTGTCGACGCTCCCCGACGACGACGCGCCACCAGCGTCGCGCGTGATCGTGCAATGGGATCCGCTCGCGTGCGGTCCTCCGCATCGCGTCGTCCTCGAGCTCCAGCACGACGACGGTACGGACGCATCGTCCTCGGTGCCCTGCGTACTCGGGAGCCTGACGATCGATCTCGACCAATGGGGCATCTACTTCGGACGCTTCTACGGCTGGGAAGCCGGTTTCCCGATCCGCGGCGTCGAACCGGTCACGCTGACCGTGGACGCGCCCGTGATCCACTGGCAGCTCGCCGACCCACCGTAACGTCATGGCCTCGCCGCCCACGACGCCGTACCACGCCGGCCGCGGCCTGGATCTGCTCCCGACGATCGCGGGCCCCTCTCGGATCGCGGCCCTCGGATCGCGGCCCCCTCGGATGATCTCGGATCGCGGCCCTCGGATCGCGGCCCTCGGATGATCTCGCATCGCGATCGCATGCGACTTGCACCGCTATCTCGCATGCCGGAAAAAGCCACCCTGAAGCGTGCCCGCGCTCGGCCGCCGCGAAGCGTGGCGCCGCGACAAGGAACGCGCGCGCACGCACGCACGCGGAGCGCCGCGAAAGCGCACGTCGCGATAGTCAACGCGCTACGCGCGATAGCGTCCGCGCGATAAGCGGACGCTTGCGCGACGACAAGCGTTGACGAGTACGGATGCGGATGCGAATGCGTCGGCGAACCCGATAAGCGGACGAAGGGCGATACGTTTCCGCAACGTCCCAG
>JBGARE010000109.1:0-1021 GCA_044230415.1 Kofleriaceae bacterium | reverse complement strand
AGCAACGGCTCGACCGCCAAGTCGAGCGCGTGCCCGACGCGCGCCGCGCGCGCCAGATGTCGGATGCGAAACCCCATCGCCTCCGCGAGATCGCAGTCCGCGGGCTCGAGCTCGCGGATGCCGCGCACCGCGAACGCGTCGGGCCGAAACCACGCGCCGAAGCTGCGATACGCGAGGATCGAGAGTTTGGCCGCGGCGTCGTGCCCGTCGACGTCGAGCGACGGGTCGGCCTCGGCGAGCCCGAGGCTCTGCGCCTCGACGATGGCCTCGGCGAGGGGGAGCTCGTCCTCTTCGAGGCGCGTGATGATGTAGTTGCAGGTGCCGTTCAAGATGGCGAGCAGGCTCTCGACTTCGTCCGCGCGGTGGCTCAAATGGCGAATGATGGGGAGCGCCGCCGCCGCAGCGGCCTCGCAAGCGAGCGGCGTTTCGGTGCGCCGAGCGCGGCGAGCTCTTGCGCGAGGAGGGCCTTGTTCGCCGTGACGACGGGCTTGCCGGCGGCGAGCGCCGCGCGCAGCACGTGGTCGAGCCCCACGCCGCCCGCCACCTCGACGATGACGTCGACCTCGGGATCGGAGACGAGCGCGAGCGCGTCGCGGGCACGCGCGATTCCGTGCGCATGCGCGCCGCGATCCTTGTGCGGATCGCGCACCGCGAGGCGCGTGACCGGCATGCGCACTTGATAGCGGTCGGCGAGCGCGTCTTTCTGGCGCGCGAGCAGCTCGAGCAACCCCTGGCCCACGACGCCGCACCCGATCATCCCGATGCGGATCTCGCGCAGCGGCTCGCGCCCCACGCCTTCGAAGCGCGGCCGGCGCGGCGCGGCGTCGGGCGATCTGCTCGGGCAGGCCCGCGAGGTCGCCGGAGTCCGGGTGCTGGCGGTGAAGGCCGACGGCGCCGACGGCGGGGATCTCCGCGCGATGGTGGACGACCTGCGCCAGAAGCTCGGCAGCGGCATCGTCCTGCTGGCCGCCGAGAACGAGGGACGCGTCACGCTGGCCCTCGGCGTCACCACGGACCTGGT
>JBGARE010000108.1:0-1043 GCA_044230415.1 Kofleriaceae bacterium | reverse complement strand
ATCGAGATGCTCGGCCGCAACACCGGCGACGTCGCCTCGCTGAAGGCACACCTCGAGACGATGGCCGACGGCACGCGCCGCATGCGAGACATCATCCGCGACCTGCAGACGTTCTCCCGCCCCGAGGAGGATCGCCGGCGCGCGGTCGACCTTCGTCCCGTCATCGAGTCGGCGATGCGCATGGTCTCGAACGAGCTCCGGCACCGCGCCCGGATCGAGACGGACTTCGGCGACGCGCCGCTCGTCCTCGCGAACGAATCACGGCTCGGGCAGGTGTTCATCAACCTGCTCCTCAACGCGGCGCACGCCATCCCGGACGAGCCCGGGTTCGAGGGCGTGATCCGCGTGAGCACTCGCGTCGGAGACTCCGGCGAGGCCATCGCGACGGTGTCGGACAACGGGGTCGGCATCGCTCCGGCGATGCTCGCGCGCATCTTCGATCCGTTCTTCACGACGAAGCCGGTGGGGCGCGGCACCGGGCTCGGCTTGGCGGTCAGCCACGGGGTCGTCACCGCGCTCGGCGGTCGCATCGAGGTGGAGAGCACGCCGGGTGCGGGCTCGACGTTTCGGATCGTCCTGCCCCGCATGGTGGATGCGCCGCGCGAGGACGAGACGCCGGCTCCGGCGCCCGGTGTCGTGGCCCGCGGCACGCGGGTGCTGGTCGTCGACGACGAGCACCTCCTTCGCCGCACGATGAAGAAGATCCTCGAGAGCCACGGGTTCGAGGTGTCGACCGCCGCATCCGGGCGCGAGGGCCTGGAGCTCGCGAAGACGTCGCGCTTCGACGTCGTGCTCTGCGATCTGATGATGCCCGACGTGTCCGGGATGGACGTCCACGCGGAGCTCGCGCGCACCCACCCGACGATGGCGGACCGCTTCATCTTCGTGACCGGTGGAGCGTTCACCGAGCGAGCGGCGGCCTACGTGGAAGGAGCGGGGCTCCCCAAGGTGGAGAAGCCGTTCGAGCTCGAGACGCTCGTGGCGCTGGTGGAACGAGTCGCGAGCGAAGCGGCGGACTAGTCGCCGCAGATCCCCAACCCGAC
>JBGARE010000107.1:255-1058 GCA_044230415.1 Kofleriaceae bacterium | reverse complement strand
GATTTGCCGCTCCTCGAGTGGCTCGCACAGCGCATCTGGCCCTTCGAAGCCGCTCACGACGCGCGCTCCCTCCGCGCCAGCGCCGAGCTCGGCCTCCTCGAGATGATGCGCGCCGGAACGACCACCATCCTCGACATGGGCACCGTGCACCACCACGACGAGGTCATGGACGCGTGCCTCCGCAGCGGCATCCGCGCCATCAGCGGCAAGACCATGATGGACGTCGGCGACGCGGTGCCGAAGGGCCTCCGCGAGTCGACGAAGTGGAGCCTCGACGAGAGCGACGCGCTGCGGTCACGCTGGGACGGCAAGGGCCACGGGCGCATCGGCTACGCGTACGCGCCGCGGTTCGTCCTGTCGTGCAGCGAAGCGCTCGTACGCGGCGTCTCCGAGCGCTCGCACGACAACGGGGCGCTCATGCACACGCACGCCGCCGAGCACGCGGGCGAGCGCGAGGCGGTCCGCGCCGCGCGCGGCAAGGACGACCTCGAGATCCTCCGCAGCTGGGGCCTCGCTGGCGAGCGCGCGATCCTCGCGCACGGCGTGCAGCTCACCGACGACGAGGCGCGCATGTTGGCGGACGAAGGCACGCGGGTCGTCCATTGTCCGAGCGCGAACCTGAAGCTCGGCTCGGGCATCGCGCGCATCGCCGAGCTCGACGAGCTCGGAGTGCAGCTCGCGATCGGCTGCGACGGTGCGCCGTGCAACAACAACCTCGACCCGTGGCAGGAGCTTCGTCACGCGGCGCTGCTCGCGAAGGTCCGCACCTCGACGACGGCGATCCCGGCGAAGCGAGCGCTGCG
>JBGARE010000107.1:0-245 GCA_044230415.1 Kofleriaceae bacterium | reverse complement strand
GCGGCTCGCCACGATCGACGGGGCGCGCGCTCTTCACCTCGACCGAGAAATCGGCTCGATCGAGGTCGGGAAGCGCGCCGATCTCGTCGTCGTCCGCCTCGACGGAGCGCACCAAGAGCCGGGAGGCGATCCGTTCTCGCGCCTCGTCTACGCGACGCAAGCGAGAGACGTGAAGCACGTGTTCGTGGACGGAGCGCACGTGGTGCGAGACGGAGAGCACCAGGTGTTCGACGACGAGGAGACCG
>JBGARE010000106.1:667-1060 GCA_044230415.1 Kofleriaceae bacterium | reverse complement strand
ACAGCGCGCCGACGCCCTTGGGGCCGTACATCTTGTGCGCGGTGAGGCTCGCGAGATCGACGTTCATCTTCTGGACGTCGAAGTCGACCTTGCCGATTCCTTGCACCGCGTCGCTGTGGAGGAGCACGCCCTTCTTGCGCGTGACCTTGCCGATCTCGGCGAGAGGCTGCACCGTCCCGATCTCGTTGTTGGCGAGCATGATCGACACGAGGATCGTCTGGTCGGTGATGGCGTTCTCGACCTGCTCGGCGGTGACGAGGCCGGTCTTGTCGACCGGGAGGTACGTCACCGAGTAGCCCTCTTTCTCGAGCCGCTTGCACGTGTCGAGGATGGCCTTGTGCTCCGTCACCGTCGTGATGATGTGCTTGCCCTTGTCCTTGTAGAACTCGGCGA
>JBGARE010000106.1:0-647 GCA_044230415.1 Kofleriaceae bacterium | reverse complement strand
TGTCCGACTCGGTCGCGCCGGAGGTGAAGACGATCTCCTTTTCGCTCTGGGCGCCGATGAGCTTGGCGATGCGCTCGCGCGCGTACTCGACCGCTTCCTCCGCGGTCCAACCGAAGACGTGGTTGCGGCTCGCGGCGTTGCCGAACTTCTCGGTGAAGTAGGGGAGCATCTCCTCGAGGACGCGCGGATCCATCGGCGTCGTCGAGTGGTTGTCCATGAAGATCGGGAGCTTTACGGCCATGATCGGTGTCACCCTTGAATGCGATTCGCGCGGAAGCCAGCGACGAGATGAGGAACGTCTTCGTGGGAGCAGTCGTGGTGGTTGCACGCCTTGCAGGTGCTGAGGAGGCGGTCGGGCTCGCACACGTCGCAGGTGTCGAGGTAGCCGAGGCTCGCCTCGAGCTCGCGCTCGAGCGCCTGCTTGAGGCTCGGGTCCTTCGCGCGGAACTCCGTGCGGAGGTAGTCGGCGTACTCGTTGAGGACGCTGTCGAGGGCGAGGATCGGGTGGAGACTCATCCAGAACCGCCCTTCTTGCGCTCGGGGTCGTCGTCTGCGTTCGAGAAACCGAACGGGATATCGCTCATACGTCAACGGTACAAGCACGACCACCGCGTCGAACCCGCTGGAATGCGCTCTGGGTGAACACG
>JBGARE010000105.1:0-1073 GCA_044230415.1 Kofleriaceae bacterium | reverse complement strand
CGGCTGCCTCTGGAAGGCCTGCAGCCGCTGCTGGACGGGCCGGCCCTGCTGGCACTGCAGGACACGGTGACGCAGGTGCGCGTGGACGAACGCGTGCTCGCGATCGCGCCGCCGCCTGCATGGACGGGCGCGACTTCGCCACGCCCGACGACGTGAAGCGCTTCGTGCTGCCGGCGCTGCGCCACCGCATGTTGCTCAACTTCGAGGGCGAGGCCGAGGGCGTGAAGACCGACGATCTGCTCGCCAAGATCATCCAGCAGTTGCCCGACAGCCAGAAGGGCGGCTAGCCGCCGATGGGCGTGCTCGATTTCTTCCGGCGCGCAAGCGGGCCGCTCTCGCGGCGGATGTCGCCCGCCGCCAAGGACAGCCTCTTCGACGACGAGTTTCAGCGCAAGCTCGACTACCTCGCGATGGTGAGCAAGCGCGTGTTCGCCGGCGCCATCCGCGCCGAGCGCCGCACCAAGAAGACCGGCTCGGGCGTCGAGTTCGCCGATCACCGCGAATATGCGGCGGGGGACGACTTTCGCTATCTCGACCTCCACGCGTACCAGCGCTTCGACAAGCTGCTCCTGCGCCTGTTCGAGGAGGAAGAGGATCTCAGCATCTACTTCATCCTCGACAACAGTTACTCGATGGGCTTTGGCGGCGGCGAGAAGCTGCGCCACGCCAAACGCCTGTGCGCGGCGCTCGCCTACGTCGGCCTCGCGAACCTCGATCGGGTGGCGATCGTGGCGGCCAACGCCGAGATCTCGGAGCGCATGCAACCGACGCGCGGCAAGGCGCGCATCTTCCGCGTGTTCCGCTTCCTCGAGCGCCTCGAGGCCGACGGCGCGACCGATCTCGGGACGGCGCTCCGCACCTTCGTCGCGCAACACAAACGCCGCGGCTTGGCGATCGTGCTGTCCGATCTTTACGACCCCGCGGGCTTCGAGAACGGCATCAACGTCCTCCGCTACAACAAGTTCGAGCCGTTCGTCCTGCATCTCATCGACCGGCGCGACAAGGCGCCTTCGCTGAAGGGTGATCTGCGCCTTTACGACTGCGAGACGGGCGAAGAGCGCGAGGTGACGGTC
>JBGARE010000104.1:0-1073 GCA_044230415.1 Kofleriaceae bacterium | reverse complement strand
GTTCCCGAATCCGTTGCGTCCGTTGCTGCTGGTCCTCCGTCGCTGCTCGACCACCGCGCCCACCCGGGGCTGCTCTTCGAGCGCCTCGACGGTGCGAGCACACGCGCCGCCCACCGAGGCGCCGAGGTGGTCGACGCCACCGACCTCGCCCTGCTCAGGCCGGGTCAGCGGGCCCCGATCGATCTCGGGGGGCTGTCCCGTCGCCTGAAGGCGGCCGTCCGCGCCCAGGACCACGCCGTCGACCGCCTGGTCGAGCGGCTGGCGGTCACCCGGCTGCAGCTCGACCTGAACCCCGAGCGCCCCGACGGCGTGTTCCTGTTCGCGGGGCCGACCGGTGTCGGCAAGACCGCGCTGGCCCGCGCCCTCAGCCGCGAGCTGTCGGGTTCGGACGATCGCCTGATCCGCCTCGACATGAGCGAGTACGAGGGCGATTGGGCGGTCAGCCGCCTGATCGGCCCCCAGCCAGGCTACGTGGGCTACGCCGAGCCCGACGGCTGGCTGACGACCCGTGTCCGCGAGCGCCCCGACGCGGTGGTGCTGCTCGACGAGATCGAGAAGGCGCACCCCACCGTGTGGAGCACCTTCCTGCAGGTGTTCGACGCCGGCCGACTCACCGACGCTCGAGGCAACGTGGCCCACTTCGCCGACACCGTGATCGTGCTGACGTCCAACATGGGCAGCGATGCGTTCGACGACCACGTCTTCGGCTTCACCGACACCCCTCCGACCGCCGCCGAGAGCGAGGCCGACGTCATCAAGGCGATTCGCGGCACCATGCGCCCCGAGCTGGTCAACCGCCTCGACGCCGTCATCGTCTTCCAGCCGCTGTCCGCGGACACGATCCGCTCGATCGCGGAAGTCGAGATCGACCGGCTCCGCACCCGCTTGGCGCCACGGGGCTACGACATCGAGGTCGACGACGACGTGATCACGCTGATCGCAGACTCCGGCCACGACGCCGACTTCGGTGCCCGTCACCTCCAACGCAACATCGAGCAGTTGCTGCTCGTCCCCCTCGCTACGGCGCCGAAGGGGCGCCTGCGAGCATCAGTCGACCGCGGGGGCGGCGTCAC
>JBGARE010000103.1:0-1077 GCA_044230415.1 Kofleriaceae bacterium | reverse complement strand
CCCGAACCTCGTGGACTACGAGTCGAAGCAGGCCTTCCGCCACTTCTACGATCCCGCGCCGATGCCCGCGGCGGGCGCGCCCGTGAAGGACATCCAGCTCAAGAAGGGCTTCTTCAGCATCAAGAAGGTGGAGACCACGCGGCCCTTCCGCCGCGGCGGGCTCGCCTCGCAGGAGAAGCTGCGCCGCACGCGCATCGGCATCCCCCGCGTGCTCAACATCTACTCGACCGCGCCGTACATCCGCACGTACTTCGAGGCGCTCGGCATCCCCAAGCAGAACGTCGTCTTCAGCGATCCGACGAGCGAGGAGATGTGGGTCGAGGGCGGCAAGTACGGCTCGATCGATCCGTGCTTCCCGTCGAAGGTCTCGCAGGCGCACATCCACAACCTGCTCTTCCACCACCACACGGACGACAAGAAGCTCAACTACATCTTCTTCCCGATCCTCACGCACGTGCCGAGCTTCGGCGAGGGGATGATGGACAAGACGAGCTGCCCGATCGTCGCCGGCGCGCCCGACGTGATGAAGGCGGCCTTCACCAAGGAGGTCGACTTCTTCGCGACCCGCGGCATCAAGTACCTCGACCCGGCGCTCTCGTTCAAGGAGCCGGTCCGCCTGCGCCGCCGCCTCTTCGAGACCTTCGGGCCGCTGCTCGGCGTCACCGAGGACGAGAGCGACTGGGCCGTGGATCAGGGCATGGAGGCGCTGCGGGAGTTCAACCGCATCCTCGAGGACAAGGGCAAGGCCATCCTGGAGCAGGTCGAGCGCGAGAACCGCGTCGCCATCCTGGTGCTGAGCCGCCCCTACCACTCGGATCCGGGCCTGAACCACGGCATCCCCGACGAGTTCCAGGTGCTCGGCTACCCGATCCTGTCCATCCGCAGCATCCCCAAGGACCCCGTCTGGCTCAAGCGCTTCTTCCCCGACGCCGACCCGATGAGCATCAACGACGTGTGGCCCGAGAACTTCTCGGCCAACAGCAGCCAGAAGGTGTGGGCCGCGCGATTTGCCGCCCGCCACCCGAACATCGCCATCCTGGATCTGTCCAGCTTCAAGTGCGGTCACGACGCGCCCAT
>JBGARE010000102.1:0-1106 GCA_044230415.1 Kofleriaceae bacterium | reverse complement strand
GTCGGAGGTCGAGGCCGTGCCGGGGCCGAGGAGCATCGTGTCGCGCGCGTAGGGGAGCGCGCCGAAGCCCGCGTGCACGACGGGCCTGACGCACACGTCGTCGAGGGGGCAGGTGCGCCCGTGGAGGGCCGCGCTCGGCGCGACGTCGACGCTCGCGAACATCGACGGTGGCGTCCGCTTCACGATCGCTCCGCCTCGCGCGAGCATCGCGGAAGCGCGGCGACGAGCGCACCACATCGTCGAGTTCGCCGCGAAGCGAACGCGCGAAGGCCACGGCGGCTTCGACGGCAAGGGCGGCGGTCGCATGCGGAACTGTCCGGTGGTTACCGATGACGTCACGATCACGGCGACCGACATCGATGTCGGCGCGCAGCTAGATGTCGTCACGGACCCTAGCCGCGTGGAGGCCCTGCGCACCGAGACAACCACGCGCGTGACGAAGTTTCCGTTCGTCGGCGCGACGATCATCGTCGAGTAGGCTCGGCCGCGGCGGCAACGCGGCGATTCGACTTCGACTATCGTCGCCCCATGATGAACCACGCGCTGGTGCGCCTCGGGCTGATCGCGCTCCTCGCGGTCACGAGCTGCAAGAAGGCCACGCCCGACGAGCCAACGCCGACGCCGACGCCGACGCCGACGCCGACCGAACCGAGCGTGCAACCCACGCCCGCCGATGCGGCGGCGCCGACGAATTGCGACGCGCTCTCGCGCAGCAAGTGCCTGGCCTCGGATGGCTGCACGCTCGAGCTCGCGGGCAACAACGTGTATCGCTGCCGTCCGGATCAGGGGCCGTGCGAGGTCGGCATGAAGCAGGGCGACAAGCGTGCGTGCGAAGCGAAGGCCGAGTGTGCGTTCGACTCGGGCACGTGCTACTGCCCGTGCGAAGGCGCCGCGCGTACGCTCACCGTCGACGAGCCGCAGAGTGGCTGCGCGTGTGCGTGCGGCGGCGGCGCGCCCGCGATGTGCATCGAGAAGGCGACGATCGCCGATGGCTGCGCGAAGCTCACGCGCGCGCAGTGTCTCGAGTCGCGGCGCTGCACGCTGCACCTGGTGGGCAAGGGCACCTACGAGTGCCGCGCGGATAGCGGCGCGTGCGAAGTCGGGAT
>JBGARE010000101.1:0-1113 GCA_044230415.1 Kofleriaceae bacterium | reverse complement strand
CATCTGGGCCGGACGCGCGGTCGGCGGGACGACGCTCATCAACTCCGGCACCTGTTACCGCACGCCGGAGCGCACGTTCCGCCGCTGGCGCGAGAAGCTCGGGCTCTCGTGGTTCTCGAGCGAGTCGATGGCGCCCTACTACGAGAAGGTCGAGGCCATGCTCCAGGTCGAACCGGCGACGATGGCGCTCACCGGCGGAGTCGGGCGCGTCGTCGCGCGCGGCGCGTCCCAACTTGGGATGAGACACTCCACCCTCCCCCGCAACGCGCCCGGGTGCGACGGCCAGGGCGTGTGCTGCTTTGGTTGCCCCACCGGCGCCAAGCGATCGACCGACGTGAGCTACGTCCCCGCCGCCCTGCAGCGCGGTGCGCAGCTCGTGACGAGCGCCCACGTGTCCGGGGTCGACGTCGCCCTTGGCCGCGCACGCGGCGTCCACGGCAAGCTCGCGTCCGGCCGAACGTTCAAGGTCAAAGCCGAGGCAGTCGTCCTCGCCGGCGGCGCGCTGATGACGCCGATCCTCATCCAGAAGACGGGGCTCCTCCAGAGCCCCGAGGTCGGCAAGAACCTCACGATCCACCCCGCGACGAAGGCGATGGCCGTCTTCGACGAGGTCATCGACATGGCGCGCGGGATCCCCCAGGGCTACGCGGTCGAACACCCGACCGACGACGCGATCGTCTTCGAGGGCGCGTCGACCCCGCTCGACGTCACCGCGCTCGCGGTCCCGTGGGTCGGCACGAAGTTCATGGAGCTCATGGAGCTCTACCCGCACGTCGCGACGTTCGGGTTCATGATCGAAGACACGTCGCGCGGGCGCGTGCGCCCCGGCCCCAGGGGCTCGCCCCTCGTGACGTACAACATGAACCGCGAAGACCTCGATCGCATGGGCCGCTGGTTGGCGACCCTCTGCGAGATCTTCTTCGCCGCCGGCGCGAAGCGCGTGCTCCCGATGGCGCACGGCTTCGAAGAGGTGACCCCGGCGGACGTCGAGCGCATCCGCAAGGCGCGGTTCGCTCCCGGCGACATGGAAGTGAGCGCGTACCACCTCCTCGGCACCTGCAAGATGGGCCTCAACCCGCACCGAAGCGTCGTCGGCCCCGATCACGAGACACA
>JBGARE010000100.1:0-1128 GCA_044230415.1 Kofleriaceae bacterium | reverse complement strand
GCGCCACGGCGACGCCCAGCGCCACGGGCGCCACGTGGCCGGTGTAGGCGAGCGCGATCACCGCCAGCGCGACGATGTCGTCGACCGTGACCACCGTGAGCATGAAGATGCGCAGGCGGTGCGGGCACGCGCGACCGACGAGCGCCAGGATCCCGAGAGCGAACGCCGTGTCGGTCGACATCGCCGCCCCCCAGCCGTCGCGTCCGGGCCCGCCCGCGTTGAACGCGAGGTAGATCCCGACCGCGCATGCCATCCCGCCGAGCGCCGCCGTCACGGGAACGGCCAGCCGGCGTCGCTCGCGCAGCGCGCCGAGGTCCAGCTCACGCCGGATCTCGAGCCCGACGACGAAGAAGAAGAACGACATCAGGCCGTCCCCGACCCACTCGCGCAGGGTCAGATCGACGCCGGCGCTCCCCAGCTCGACCGAGAGGTGGGTGGACCAGAGCGACTCGTAGGAGCCGCCCGGCAGGTTCGCCCAGACCAGGGCCGCGACCGTGGCGGCGAGCAGGACGACCGCGCTGCCCGCCTCGGTGTCCAGGTAGGAGCGCAGCGGCGCGGCCACGCTGCGCGCCCACGCGGTGCGCGCCGTGAACCTCCCCGCCCGCTCCGCGCGCGCCCCGGCCATCGCCGCAGCTTTGCGGATCGCTCTCCCGACGTGTCACGACGCCGTCCGGCCGTAGGATGGCGCCGCCATGCTGGCCTCGATCGACGAGGGCGTGCGCACCCTCTATCCGGGCTACTTCGCGCTCGTGATGGCGACCGGGATCGTGTCCAACGCATTCCGCTTCATGGGCCAGCCGGCCCTGTCGGCGGTGCTGCTGGCGATCGGCCTCGTCGCGTTTCCGGTGCTGGTGGCGCTCACCGTCGCGCGGGCGCTGCGGCACCGCGGCGCTCTGTGGGCGGACCTCACGGACCCGCGGCTCGTGTTCTCGTTCTTCACGATCGTCGCGGCGGCCGACGTCCTGGGCATCGGCCTCTCGCTGCGCGGCGAGCAGGCGGCCGCGACCGCGCTGTGGCTCTTCGCGCTCCTCGTCTGGGTCCTGCTGAGCTACTTCAGCTTCGCCTTGCTCACGTTCTCGAACAACGAGCAGGGCGCCGACGTCGTGCACGGCGGCTGGCTGATCGCGA